>NZ_JADPKR010000094.1 GCF_023074055.1 Bradyrhizobium sp. 141 | reverse complement strand
TCCCGCAGCGCGCTGGCATTATGTTGCGTAGAAGCTGTCAATCGTCCGCGGGACAGCACCCAAGCGCAGATGCGCAACATAACTTTCGGCGCAACATATTCGGTCCATTTACCGGCGGGCCCCTTGGTCGACTCCTGGAGACGCACAAACATCGAGCGGCCCGGCGTATTGTGGACGTCACCAACCAGCCAGTACCGCCCCTCGCGCTTACCGTTGGAGAGATAGTGCCGGCACACCGCCTCGGCCTCGCGCGCGAGGCGGCGTACCAATTCTGCAGCGTCGCCGGGCATCACGCGGCCTCCCGATCGGCGATGCGCGCGATTGGATAGTGGTCGAGCACCTTCGCCAGGACCTCGACGCCGCCGGTGTCTGACGGCACGAACATGCGCAACTTCCAGGAGATGATCTCCCCAAAGAGGCCGTAAGCCCGTAGTCGTTCGCGCATCGTGTCGTTGAATCCGGACAGTTCGATGCGATATGCGCCCATAACCCGAGCACGACGAAGCTGCAGGCCTTCGGAGAGGTCGAGAACGGTTCGCCCCTCCATCAGCGCGGCAAAGGCGGCCTCCGGCGTCAACGTAGGCGCGTTGGTTGCAAACACGTTCGCGACCCATGCGGCTGAGACCTTGCGGCCGATGATGCGTTCGCCGACATCGGTCTGCAGCCGATAGACACGCGTCGACTCGTTCGGCAGCCGTTTCCAGATCGGCAGCAGCAAGCCCGCCACCACATGGATCATGCTATCCGTGAACTCGGCCACCTCGGCGAACTCGGCCTGCCAGGCCGTGGCAAAGTGCTCACGGTCCGCTTCGACCCAATGGCTTTCCGCCATCATGTTCAACGGAACGCTGTGCTGCTCCATCGGCCGGATCAGCCGGGCGCGACGCTCGATCTCACCGTCGTCAAGCATGAAGCTCGGGGCCGGGATTTGTACGGCTGCACGACCGGAGCGCTCATTGATCAGTAGGACGGCACGATGATCGGAAAGACGACCGAGGGCTTCATCCAGTTTCACAGGATGATTGCGCTCGCGCTGCGTGATCGTGAGAAGACGAGTTTCTGCGCCGGTGCCCGGATGGACATAGATCGTGCGCCGATCGGTGACGACAAAACTCTCGGCGCGGAGCGTTTCCAGCCCGACGTCATAGGTGCCGGACGCGACCGCGCCTTCGATGCGAGTCGTCAACAACCGTTCAAAGGCGGTGAACAGGACATGCTGCAGATCGATGGTGAGCGCCAAAAGCCTGTTCAGGAAAGTCGTAATCGGCGGCAACTCGTCCTTCAGTCCATTGGCATCCATCAGCTTCAAGCCGGTCGCGCCTTCGAAGCTCTCGAGCGCACAGCCTTCGACCTTGCCTCGCGCCAGCAACACGTAGAGCTGGCGCAAGGCATCACGGCCGTACTGGCTTTCAAGATTGTCTTCGGGCCGAAACAGGCCCTGCCCTCCGGTCTGGCGCTGGCCACGCGTGATGGCGCCGAGCGTATCGAGCCGACGGGCAATGGTGCTGAGAAAGCGTTTTTCGGCTTTCACGTCGGTCGCGATGGGACGAAACAGCGGCGGCTGTGCCTGGTTGGTGCGGTTCGTGCGACCCAAGCCCTGGATGGCGGCATCCGCCTTCCATCCGGGTTCAAGCAGATAATGGACGCGTAGCCGCCGATTCCGCGCCGACAGCTCGGCATGGTAGCTCCGCCCCGTGCCCCCGGCATCCGAGAACACGAGAATGCGCTTGACGTCATCCATGAAAGCCGCGGTTTCGGCGAGGTTCGCTGAGCCAGCGCGGTTTTCGACCATCAGGCGGTCGCGTTTGCGGATGATGCGGCGCGAGCGACCTGTTACTTCCGCGACCATGTCCGTGCCAAAGCGCTGCACAACCTGATCGAGGGCACCGGGTACCGGCGACAGTGAAGCGAGCTTCTCGATCAGACGATCGCGGCGCGCGACGGCCTCCCGGCTCTCGACCGGCTGGCCGTCGCGATAGACCGGCCGGGAACAGAGGTTGCCCTCCGAATCGGTGAAGGGCTCGTGGAGTTGAACCGGGAAGGAATGAGCGAGATAGTCCAGAACATATTCGCGCGGCGTAATGTCGACCCGGACGTCGCCCCACTCGTCGGTCGGGATCTCAGCCAGGCGGCGCTCCATCAGCGCCTCGCCGGTCGACACGATCTGGATGACGGCGGCATGGCCGGCGTCGAGATCGCGCTCGATCGAGCGGACCAGTGAAGGCGTCTTCATCGAGGTCAACAGATGGCCGAAGAAGCGCTGCTTGGCGCTTTCGAAGGCGGATCGGGCCGTGGACTTTGCCTGTCCGTTCAGCGTGCCGGTCTCGCCCGTGATGTTGGCGGCCCGCATCGCGGCGTCGAGGTTGTTGTGGATGATGCTGAACGCGCCGGCATAGGAGTCATAAATCCGGACCTGCTCAGGCGTAAGTTGGTGCTCGATAAGTTCGTATTCGACACCTTCGTAGGACAGGGAGCGCGCCGCGTAGAGACCGAGCGCTTTGAGGTCTCGCGCCAGCACTTCCATTGCCGCAACACCGCCTTCCTCGATCGCCTCGACGAACTCTGCGCGCGTGGCGAAGGGGAAATCGTCGCCGCCCCACAACCCGAGCCGCTGGGCGTAGCCAAGATTGTGTACCGTCGTCGCGCCGGTCGCGGAGACGTAGACGACGCGGGCGTTCGGCAGCGCGTGCTGGAGCCGGAGGCCCGCTCGCCCCTGCTGCGAGGCGGCCTGGTCGCCGCGCTCGCCCTTGCCGCCAACCGCGTTCTGCATCGCGTGGCTCTCGTCGAAGATGATGACGCCGTCGAAGTCTGCGCCTAACCATTCGACGATCTGCCGCACGCGCGAAAGCTTCTCACCTCGCTCGTCGGTGCGCAGCGTAGCGTAGGTGGTAAATAGGACGCCTTGCGCAAGCCGGATCGGCGTGCCCTGGCGAAACCGGGAAAGCGGCGTCACGAGCAGGCGCTCCATGCCGAGCGCCGACCAATCGCGCTGCGCGTCCTCGATCAGCTTGTCGGACTTGCTGATCCAGACCGCGCGACGACGACCCTTGAGCCAGTTGTCGAGCAGGATACCCGCGACCTGACGGCCCTTGCCCGCGCCTGTGCCATCGCCCAGGAACCAACCGCGGCGAAAGCGGACGGCATTCGAAGCATCGTCACGCGCGGCCGCCACGACGTCAAAAGTCGCATCGATCGTCCAGGAAACCGCGAGAAACTCGGAATGCGCCTCGCCGGCATAGATGATGCTCTCAAGCTGGGCATCCGACAGGACTCCATCTCGGACCACGCTCGAAGGCAGGTGCGGCCGATAAGATGGTTTTGGCGGTGCGACCGAGGCCATCGCCGCGGACTGAACGAGTTTGGTCGGATGTGCGTGCGATCCGGGAATACGGATCGACTGTAGCGCGTACTCTTCATAAAGCGCGTCGGTCAGTCGTACGCCTTCCAGCGGAATCCACTCGACCGTTTCGTATGGAAATTCTGCGCCTTCTAGCGTTGGGAGTTCCGGCGTAGACGACGGGCGTCTCGCAAAGGCGGCGACCGTTCGAGGGATCGGAGGCCGCCTGATGGCATCGACCACGACCGAGGCGGTGACTGGCAGTCTCGGAGGCACATGCTTGGCCACCCAATCAAGCAACGTGGCGACATCACCCGTCATGCCCGGCGAGACGGGAAACACGCTCGGATCGACGGCGGGCAGCTTGTCGATCACAAGCAGCCTGGTGTCGGTTTGAGTTCCTTGCTTTGCGTAAACGGCGCCGTCGATGGCGGCAGAAAACACGACGCGTCCACGCTCCTGAAGACAGACGAAGGCGTCGGTCCAAGCTGGATTATCGTGGGCGAAAGTCGCTCCGGTGATGGCGACGAGACGCCCGCCGTCACAAAGGCGCGCTAGCGCCGACGCGACGTGCCGGAGCGTTGCGTCCGCCATCCGGCGATCGACGTTCGCCATCACCGAAAATGGCGGGTTCATCAGAACCACGCTCGCAGCAACGCCGACATCGAGGTGATCGTCGATCTGTGCGGCGTCGAACCGCGTCACGTTGGCGTTGGGAAACAGATGATCGAGCAGGTTTGCACGAGTCTCAGCCAACTCGTTCATTGCCAGGGCGCCGCCAGCGAGTTCAGCAAAAATGGCGAGCAAGCCTGTACCCGCGGAAGGCTCCAGAACGCGGTCGGTCGGCGTAATGGCGGCCGCAGTGCATGCCGCAAAGCCGAGGGGGATCGGAGTGGAGAACTGTTGGAGCGCCTGACTTTCCTCGGACCGCCGCGTATGGGTCGGCAGACAGCGCGCGATCTTCGCGAGCATCGGCAGCATGGCGGTCGGCGAATCAGCCTTGGCGCGGATAGCCGAGCCGAATTTGCGAAGGAACAGAACGGTCGCCACCTCGCAGGCGTCGTAGGCGACTTTCCAGTCCCAGGCGCCGGTCGCATCGGAGGCACCGAAGGCAGCCTCCATCGCTCCGCGCAGCACGTTGGCATCGATGCGCCGGCCGCGTTCGAGTTCGGACAAAAGTCGTCGGGCAGCCCTCACGACACCGGAGGTAAGAGTTGCAGCGGCACGCATCGAGAGCGGTGCGGCTGTGGTGCCGCCGGCAAGAAGTTCGGTCATGGTAGGATGTCTCGGGAGAGCGAATGAGGGGTGAGCCGCCCGACGCTCTCCTAAGATCCGACGGCTCAAACGCTTTCCGGCGGGCCTCTCCCTCTCGGTCCCTCATGAACAAGGGGGCCGGCGTCGGACGCCGGCCCCCGAGGAGAACGGGGACGGCCGAAGCCGTCCCGCGATAGACTTCATTCTGCCGCGTCGAGTTCTGGCCGATCGTCGTCGCTGGCGCTGTCCCGATCCTCGTCGTCGGCAAGGAACTCGGGCAGCGGTCCGGCTTCGCCATCCTGCTCCGGCGCCGACGTGACGTCGACGAGACGAAGCGGCTCCGGCAACCAGCCAGCACCGTCGAGAAGACGCTCGGCCTCCTTGGCCATATCGGCCTTCTTCAGATGGTCGATCAGTTGCACGGACGGCTCGCCTTTTGCTTCTCGAACCGCTTCGAGGATGCGGGGCTTGGTGACGCGGCCGAGATAGTTGTCGACTGTTGGTCTCCATCCCACTTGGGCCATGTCGAGCCCGACGGCCTGCGCCAGGATATCCGCGTGGTCAAGTCGCGTGCGAACGCCGTGGGCGGAGATACGGCCTTGATTATAGCGGTTAGCCGGCTCGTAAAGTGCGTTCACCGCAAATGATGCGCAGTGAGCGAACAGGGAGGCCTGTGCGCCGCCATCGAGGGCTGTGAGCGCATCCCAGAGATCATTCTCGCTCTGCGGCAACCTCGCTTTCCAGGATTCATACCGCGCCTCAACGGCCTTCGCAGACTCGCTCTCCCTAAGTCCAGGGGCCTGAGTGGGAAACGTCGGTGTACGAAGCCCGATCTCAAGACAGCTACCGGACAAGGCGAACCGGTAATAGGTCGCCAGAACGAAGTTGTGCAGCACCGCCTGGAACGTAATCGCAGGGTTTTCGGCCAGCGCATCGCGCAAAGCCAGCGTGCGGTGCGCCGTCAGTTCGATGATAAGGCGATCCGGTAAAGGCCTTGTCGCATCCTCATCATCTTCTTCGGTTTCAGCCGACGGGCCGGCGACTGAGATGACCGTGCCGTGCTCTGGGGCCGTAATCTCTCGGCCATCCGTCGATGGCGCATCGGCGTCCTGCCCGGTCTCGGCATCGGTCACGGGCGCCTCGTCCTCCGATCGGACATAATCCCGATTGACCGTGAGCCGGCCTTCGGAATCGATGCTGACGAAAACGCCGGCTCGGGGGATGTCTGCGGCGTCGTAGACCATGGAGCGGTCTTCGAAGTCTGATAGCGCCACTTCAATCTCGCTGAGTCGCTGGTCAACGGCGTCGGGCAGTTCGTCCGCATCCTGATATTCGGCCTCAAGCCTGTCATGCTCGGCGTTGAGCGCATCTATGGTCGCCTGCTCTTCGATTCCGAGATCGACGGGTATTCCTTCCAATTCTCGCAAGCCACCCGTGTGGCCATAGGGGAAATCGACGGCCACCGAAATCCATTTCCAACCCTCAGCTGCGATGGTCTCGGCCTCCACTTTTAGCTTCTCCGTGACGAGACGGTCGAGCAGCACGACGTCCTGCAGCCAACCTCCGTCGTCATTCTCGAACAGATCGCGCAGCACCGAACCTCCGGCCTGCTCGTACGCGTCGATGCCGACATACTGCGCACGGCGATCGGAGCCACGCACCGTGTTCTCGGTGAGCATGCGGCGGATCTGGAATGGTTCGTCATAGCCGGAACGGCTGACGTTATCCCAGACCTGCTGCTGGCGGGCGTGATCGGCCGCGACCGAGAACGCCATGAGTTGCTCGAGCGTCATGCCGTCTTCGGCGTAGACCTCGTGCAGCTTCGGCGACACCGACGCCAGGCGCAGGCGCTGCTTGACGATCGCAGGCTTCACGAAATGCCGCGCAGCTATGTCCTCCTCACTCATGCCGAGATCGCGCAAGGTCTGGAAGGCCCGAAACTGATCGAGCGGATGCAGGCCGACCCGCTCATCGTTCTCCGCGATCGAATCGTCCTCTGCGATGCCGCCTTCACGAACGACACACGGCACCGCTTGCGTCTTCGCCATACGCTTCTGTTTCACCAGGAGTTCGAGAGCACGATAACGCCTCCCGCCCGCGGGCACCTCGAACATCCCGGTCTCATTACCCTCGGGGTCGACGATGGCCCGAACACTGAGGCTCTGCAGCAGCGTGCGCTGCGCAATGCTCTCGGCAAGCTGCTCGATCGAAACGCCAGCTTTCACGCGGCGGACGTTCGACTGGCTGAGCACGAGCTTGTTGAAGGGAATGTCGCGGGAAGGCGACAGCGAGATCTTTTGGACGGCTTTCGTCATTTTTAACTGCTCCACGACGGTCAGCCGAAAGACTCTCTCTCGGCTTCCAACCCGTCGCGAAAAACCGTTCCCTCCTCTCACTCTCGCGCGGGCGCGGCAGGTCGAGCATCACGCCGCTTCCTGATCGCCGACTGAAACCGCCGGTGCGCTCGCAACGGGTTCGGGAGCGAAGCCGAGCAGGTAGTCCGCGGCCTTGGTCGCCTGCGACGCGGCACGCACGATGGCGCGATTGTCTTCGTGCAAGACGTCGAGCCATGCGCCGATATAGTCGGCATGGCGCACGGTCGGCACGATCCCGAGTGATGCGCAACTGAACGCCGCGCTCAACTCGGCAACTAGCTCCTCAAAGGCGTATTTCCTGGTGCCGTAGGATCCGCTCTGGTCGCGGTTGAGACGCGAGGAATGCCCGGTCGCATGGCCAAGTTCATGCAACGCGGTGCGGTGCCAGTTGATCGGCTCGAAATAGGCCTGCGGCGGTGGTACCTGCACATAGTCCTCGGCCGGTGCATAAAATGCGCGATCGCCGCCGATGCGAAATGGGATCCCGCTAGCCTTGATCAAAGCTTCGACCGTCGGTTCGATCAGGCCCGGCGGCGGTGGCGGCGCGGCAGTGGCGATCTCGTCGGATAGCCCCTCGCACTGATCGGTGTTGAACACCGTGAAGCGTTTCAGGAATGGGATCACCTGGGCCTCCTCGCCGGTCTCGGCCGCGCGCCGCTTTTCGTCATTCGGTACGAAACGATCGGCGTAGACGACAGTGGTGCCGCGCTCTCCCTTACGAACGTGGCCGCCGAGCGAGAACGCCTGGCGGAAGGTGAGCCAGCTTTGTCCTGTGAACCCCCGCTCGATCGTGGCTCCCCAGAGAATCAGGATGTTGATGCCGCTGTATTGCCGATCGGTCGACGCATTTTTCGGCACCGCCAGCGGCGCTCTTGCCGCGGCCGTGCCCCACGGCTGGACCCAGGGCACGCGGCCCGCCTCAAGTTCGGCGATGATCTTGTCGGTGATTTCGTTATAGAGGTTCGCCCGGTCCTGGCCGGCGCGCGCGCGAGCATTAGGGTTTGACATCGCGGGTCTCCGCGACGGGCGCCGCGAGCCTCTCTCGCAGCTTGTAACCCGTCACGGAAAAACCCAGCCTACACTCTTACTCTCGGCCTCCTGCGTAATCTGCCTAGGCCGCAGGCCCTGATCAGGCGTGCGCTAGGGGCGCATCGCCTTCGAGAAATGGCACCCGCAGGAGCGTGAGCATAGCGACGCCGAAGGCGGCACGCGGGACCGAGTGCAGCGACGAGACCGGTTAAGAGGGCACCCGGGACAGGGGCAGTGATAGCGACGCCGGCATACTCCATGACGGCGGGACCCTTTCCCGAGTGCCCGCGGCGAGGAACTCCGCAGTTCTTGCGCGAGGGATCGAAGCCGCACGGCCGAGACGCTACGCGGCTCGGTTCACGAGAGCCCGGTCCGGCACTTGCCGGACGCGCACAAACGGAAATGAAGCGCCAGCTGGAGGCTTTGGATTTCCTCGCGGGTTCGCGGGCGGTAGCACTCCAAACCTTGCGTTCCCGCCATTGCGAATCCCAGCCATGTGCTAGCAGCCGGAACGAATGACGGAGAAAACGATTCGCCGTATCAGGGAGCGATTTCCATGCTGATGACAAGTGCACGAAAGCCGGCGATACGGACGCTGCGCGGATGGGCGATTGACGTGCTCCAGGAAGCTGGCGCCATCCGCGAGTGCGAGGAGCACGGCTGGATGCAGGACCGCGCCGATCCGCATGCACGGGAGCGGGCCTTCGATATCGCCCGTGGAGATCCGCCAGCAGGGGTCTCCCCTGATGCAGCGGCAGCCGAGATTCGCGACGTGCTGAACTCGATCGGTGATGCCTGCCCAGAATGCCCTCCTGATTAGAAGGACCGGCGCCCAGCATGACGGAAACTAACCCCGCGCGCGCCGCAGCGTAGCTTCCAATCGCTCCTTCTCCTTATCCCAGCGGGCTTTTTCGGCTTGCGATCTCTTCTCGAGAGCCTCGACCTCGGCCTGGATGGCGGCGGCCCGCTTCGCGTGCTCTTGCTCAGCCTTGTCCAGCGCAGCCTGCGCCTTGTCGACCGCCTGCTGACGGCGTTCACGGTCCTTCTGCCTGGCAGTCTGTTCAAGTTGGCGCCGCTTCTGCTCCTTTTCGAAGGCGAGAGCGGCCTTTCGTTCCGCAGCCTTGTCGACGGGGCGAGAGGAAGGCTTCTTCGCCTTATGGCCTTTCGACTTGCGGGCGGCTTTCGTCGGTCCGCCGCCGCCAAGATCGGTGGGCAGCTCGGCATGTTCGCTGAAAGGTCGGTCTGTTCCGACCGGGCGCCTAAGAACGACGCCGGGCTTTGCCATGGCCGCCGCGATAACGTCCGGATCGTCGCTTTCCTTGGCCGCGCCCTGGTGGAAGAGATTGCTGTCTGCGCCCCACGCTTCCAGAGCCGCTTTCATGGAGGGAGCGGCGATCGCCAGATCGAAGAAGCCCAGCGAGGTCTGGTAGGTCTTCAGTGTTCTCGCCATGAGACGCTTCCCCGCACCGCCCACTGACCGCTGCCAGCAATCAGCCGTGCTGTCTACATCGCGAGCATATCCAGAGCGGGCAGAGCGGCCCGCCCAGGAAATATCTCGATGCATCCGGCGTGTCGGAGCGAGCTTTCCGTGAACCCACCGCAAAGATACCTTAAGCCGACTTTCGCTGCGGTTTGGCCGCTGGCTTCCTTGCCAGGGCCTCATTGGCCGGTTTCTTGCCGGCAATCGGCATCAGCATTTCCTTCTGCCCGGCCGCCGCCTTGCGCGCCTTCTTGGCCGGCTTCTTCGGCCCCTCCGTTGCTGCCGCCGCGCCTCCGCCGATGCTCTTGCGCAGCGCGTCCATCAGATCCACCACGTTCTCGCCGCGGGGGCGCGCTTTCGCCGTGATGGGTTTGCCGGTGCGCTTCTGGTTTATGAGATCGATGAGGGCGGTCTCATACTGGTCTTCGAACTTGTCCGGCTCGAAGTGACCCGACTTTTGATTGACGATGTGCTTGGCGAGATCGAGCATGTCCTTGGTGACTTTGACGTCCTGGATCTCGTCGAAATATTCGTCCGCAGAACGCACTTCGTAAGGATAGCGCAGCAGCGTCCCCATCAGGCCCTTGTCCATTGGCTCGAGGGCGATGATGTGCTCACGGTTGGTCAACACCACCCGTCCGATGGCGACCTTGTTCATCTCACGGATGGTGTCGCGGATGACTGCGAAAGCGTCGTGACCGACCTTTCCGTCCGGCACCAGGTAGTAGGGACGGATCAGATACCTCGAATCGATCTCGCTGCGGTCGACGAACTCGTCGATCTCGATGGTTCGCGTCGATTCCAGCGCGACATTCTCGAGCTCCTCCTTCGTCATTTCGATGAAGGTGTCGGTGTCGACCTTATAGCCCTTGACGATATCCTCGTTGGCAACCTCCTCGCCGGTGTCGGCATCGACCTTGGCGTACTTGATGCGGTGGCCGGTCTTCCGGTTGAGCTGGTTGAAGGAGACCTTTTCGGAATCCGACGTCGCCGGATAGAGCGCGACCGGACAGGTGACGAGCGAAAGACGCAGGAAGCCTTTCCAGTTAGCGCGGGGGGCCATGACGGGGGAACTCCAATACTGACGCTGGATTCAAGACGAATGGCCCGGCTTGGTTCCGACATCGCGCCCCTCCCAACAGGACGATTTTTTTCTCGGATGCCTGCCCAAGCGGACTCGACTTTTGTTCTCTTTATGTTCTAATTCGGAATGATCGATCGACCCGCGAGCTGGCGCATGCCGACCGCGAAGCAGATGGAAAAACTGGCCGCCGACGCCGCTCGGAGGCCGACTTCCGCCGCTGCGGCTCCAGATGCGCCGCTAACGGCCGAATACTGGGAATCGGTCCTCAAAGACCCTCGCGCCGGCGCGACCGGGGCCCAGATGCGGCAGCGACGTCTTTCGGAAATTCAGCGCCACGTACTGCGCGTCTGCTGCCGCCGCTGCGAGAGGACCGTGGAAATCCAGACCGCCGATGCAGTCCGATTATATGGCGGCAACGCGATCTGGAAGGACGTCGCGCAACGGCTGCTCGACAACACCTGCCAGCAGCGCACCGGGAGATATGAAGAAGACGGGTGCTGGCCAATGTTGGAGACGCCGTAGCCCGCTCTAGGTCGCCGATCCAATCTCTTTGCGCCTGGATGTCCGGATGGCCCCGAAGTATCACCCTACGCCGCTGTCGGGCGGCGACCGCAGCGCTCTGGCGAAAGAGCTCGGCAAGGCGCGGGCAATGGCCAACATCCTGGCTACCCAATCGGCGGAGACGCGGGCGAAGGGGGAAGCGCTCATCCAGCGGGCCGACAAGCTGCTATGCGAGAGTTGGAACGAACGCATGTGGTCAGACGGAGAACCGATTGATCCGTCCCCGACAATCGATCAAGCGGTAAATGGCGGCTTCCCTTGGCTGGAGATCCAGTGTGCGCGCTGCAAGACGCCGAGCGACGTTGACCTCGCGGCGATGAAGCATCCGCCGACCACCTTCGTGCACGATCTCGCCAGCCGGCTGCGCTGCCGCAAATGCGCCAAGGCGGGCCGGCGTCCTTCCGCGACTCTGCTACAATTGGCGTGGCAGCCACGCCACCCTCGGACCGAAGCCTGACCGATGTGCAATCTCTACTCGATTACGACCAACCAGGCCGCCATCAGCGCGCTGTTTCGTGTCGTGAACCGATATGTTGGCAATCTGGCGCCGATGCCGGGGGTGTTTCCGGATTACATGGCACCGATCGTGCGCAACGGAGCCGAAGGTCGCGAGCTCGCGACGGCGCGGTGGGGCATGCCGTCGTCGTCAAAAGCGTTGATGGAGGCCACCAAAAAACGAGCCGAAAAGCTGCAGACCAAGGGCAAGACCGTCGATTTCAAGGAACTGCTGCGGATGGAGCCGGACGGCGGCACGACGAACATCCGCAATGTGAAGAGCAAACACTGGGCCCGCTGGCTCGGCGTCGAGAACCGCTGCGTGGTACCGTTCAACTCCTTCAGCGAGTTCAACAAGGTCGAAGGCGGTGATATCTGGTTCGCACTCGATGAGACCCGCCTCCTCGCCTGCTTCGCCGGCATCTGGACCAATTGGACGTCCGTCCGGAAGGTCAAGGAAGGCGAGACGACTACCGACCTCTACGCGTTCCTCACGACAGAGCCGAACGCCGAGGTCGGCGCTATCCACCCCAAGGCGATGCCTGTGATCCTGACAACGCCGGAAGAAGTCGAGACTTGGATGACGGCCCCTCTGGACGAGGCCCTGAAGCTGCAGCGGCCGCTTGCCGACGGAACGCTCCAGGTTGTCGCCCGCGGCGTCAAGGAAGACCCGGCAGGGTCCACAATGTGACCGACGAGACAGCATCCATGTCGATATGGATGCCTTATGTATGCCGCACTACGACACGCCGGAGCCTGCAATCGTTGCTTATACCGTCATCACGATCCAAGCCCGATCAACTCCCCTATAGATTCAGGTCCCGCACGGCCACGAATGCTCTGTTCGTCTCGGCGGCACGGCGTTCCTTGGCTTCCAAAGCCGCGATCAGCGAGACCTTGCGCGAGAGCACCTCATAAAGGTCTAGCCCGTCAGCGCATATGAGGTTCGTCTGCCGTCCACGCGAGAACGCCTCCAGCCCCTCCGCCGTGAATCCGGAATTGCTAACGAACAGGCCGCGCGACCAGGACGCCTTTCCACCAACCTTGCCCGAAAAGGTCATCAGGTCGCCAAAGCCGATCTGAGGCCCGTGCCATTTCGCTTCAACCAGGTAGGTCTGACCGTGCAGTTTGAAGCTGCCGTCGATCTGCTCGCCGACGAGTCGGAAAGAGCCACGTGGCGCGAGGCCGAAACCGGCGAATAGCTCATTGAGAAAGCCCTCGAAGCGCAAGCCCCGTGCTTGCGGATCGAGCTTCGTGATCTCGATAAGCAGCGCGGCGAGCTCCTGCGCCTTCTCCGCGCTCAGCGTCGACGACGCCCGCGGCGCAGTTTCTGTCGCCTTCGGCGAGCCGAAGCTGCTGAGGAAGCTCGGATCGAGCAGCTCTGGAATCTTGAATTGCACGCCGGGAAGAAGGCTATTGAGCCGATCGATCTCCTCTCGGCTCAGTGGATTGCCCTTGCCGCGCCGGTAAGTCATCGCTTGGCGGACGATCGCCACGATCAATTTCGTAAAACATAACCGGCGCTGTTCTAGCGTCGTGCTCAAGAGCTGCACGATCGCGGGTCGCTTGCTGCCAGGAATCCACAGATCGCCGACGCCTGCCTGTGCGGCGGCAAGCGGAAAGGCGGTCCGGTTGTTGCCGCTCCCGGGAAGGAAATCGTAGAGGAGGTCCGCCAGATCTTCGACCGTCTGAGCTTCTCGAAATGACATCATTGACTACTCGCCTTCGGCCTCCTCCATCCGCGCTTCAAGTTCATCCAGGAAAGGAGAGCGCCCCCAATGCATCCTGCCGCGGCCCGTGTCGACGTAGCAAGAGTAGAGCATATGGATTTCGTCCCGAGCGCGTGTCAGGCCGACGTAGAAGAGCCGCCGGCTCTCGCGGCGGGCGGCGGGCAATTCATTGCGCCAGGGCAAACTCCCTAGATCGAGACCAACCATGATCACAACATCGTATTCGCACCCCTTCGCGGAGTGCAGCGTCAACAAGTTCAGGTGCAGCGGAGAGCCGTCGCGACCGCCAAGGCTCGCAAGGTCGAGATCGGCCAGCGGTCCGCCGACGGCGAGAGCCGCCGACATGCGGTCCACTTGTTCGCGCTGATCAGCGAGACTGGGCTCGGCCGCCATTAGCGCATCGAGCATATCTGCTCGCATGCCGGTCACGAAATCCCGAGCGAGTCCCTTCTCGACGCGAAGGGACCACAGAAGCTGCGTCAGACGCTGGGATTCATCTCGCGCCTGGACTTCGGAGATCCGGGTACGATGAAATCCGAGCCAGCGGTCGAGCAGACCACGCAACTGTGGCCGGGCCTCGCGCCAACCGCCGGAGCACCAGGCCGCGCAGTCCTCGATCCAGCTCGTGAGCGCAACCTTCCGATAGGGAGCCGCGGTGTCAACGCGAACGAAATCGAAGCCCGCAGCAGCGACGGCTTCCGCAACGACGTCGCCGGCCCGATAATCCCTGTACAGAATGGCGATGTCGCCAAGCGCGCGTCCGGGCTTGGCGGCGAGAGCTGCTGGAATGATCTCGGCGACTGCTTGCGCGGCCTGTCCTTCAAGACCATCGGAGCATTGGACGAATTCGATGACCGCCTGCCGGTCCGGGTCGTTCGACCGATACCCGCGGGCCTCGCCGAGCGCCATTTCGGACGCGCTGACGATGCGCGACGCCGAACGATAGTTGAGCTGAAGCTGAACCCGCTCGACATCATCCCGCTCGGCCAGCTCTTGGAGCAGTGCTCCGTCGGCGCCGGTGAAGCCGTAGATCGACTGGTCGGGGTCTCCCACCGCAAAGAGCCGAACGCCGCCATCGAAGGCCACACGCTTGACGATGCGATGCAGCGCCACGCCGAGGTCCTGATATTCATCGACCGCGAGGACCGGAAATTTCGCCTGCAACAGGGGCAGCACCCAGTCATGCTCTGACACCAGCCGCTGACCGAACACCACAAGGTCATCGAAATCGACAAGGCCCAGCCGTCGCAGCTCGGCCTCATATCCCTCCGCCCAAGCGGCGAGCTCCGCTTCGCTCGTCCAAGCGATCGACGTCCTGTCGAGCACCGACCGTCGATGCCGCCCCAGGTCTATGGGCTTGTTGGGATGGCCAACGCCGAACAGTCGATCGCCGATGCGCTTCATCGCCTGGTCGCTCTGCCGCTGTGTGGCCACGGCGAGCGGGAACGGCACCGGAAGATCGGCAAGCCGTCCATAGGGCATGAGGAGATGCCTCAGGCAGAAACCATGGACTGTACCAACAAAGAGATTAGGCGCCTCGCGCAGGCCCAATCGCTCGAGCCGGCGTGTCAGCTCGCGCGCGCATTCCTGGCTGTAGGTGATGCATGCCGCACCGCGCGGCGCGCGGACGTCCTCCGCCATGATCCGCGCGAGCTTGAGAACCAGCGTCTTGGTCTTGCCGCTACCGGGCCCCGCGAGAACGACACAGTTTCCCGTCGAGTCATAGGCCGCCTGCTGACCCGGGTTGCCGGCCAGATCGCCCGCTTCGGCAAGATAGGCAGCGCTGACACTACGTAACGGCATCGCGGATATGCTCCAGCGCCTGCCGGATGTAATCCGGGCACGCATCCTCATCGACGTGCGGCGCCAGCGCCTGCGCGAACCGCCCTTTGCCAATCCGCTCAATGACCTTGATCAGTTGCTCATCGTCGAGACTGTCGGTGTCGTCGACCCATCCCTGGATCAGGTCGCGTGTCGCTTGGCCTATCGAAAGTTCCTGTTCGATGACCTCCTGCATCGCCTCAGCAAGGCCGCCGGCGAACAGCTCCGGCTCGAGCGTGTTGCTGTTCACGAAATACCCGAACGCCTCCGCACGCGCGATCACGGCGTCGGCATCCAGAGGCGTATAGTTCACGCCGTCTTCGACCAACCGCAGGACATTGATCAGGCGCCGTCGGACAAGTGGAGGTTTCGTTCCGTTCGGGTCGCGATCGGTTAAAATGACGTGCGGAATGTTGAGGCCCTCGGGACCCAGTAGCTTGACGTAGGGCGTGAAGTTCGTGCCGCTGACCGAGCATACGGTGATGCCCAGCATGTCGAGCGCAATGTCCAGCGCCTCAGCGAAGGCAGGCACGAGAAACCGCTCCGCGTCGCCCTCGACCAGGATGACCCCGCGAGCGAAGAAGATCTCGCCACGGCTTACGTCGATGTAGCGCTGGAGGTCCGCCTCGTCGCGCTCGTCGAGCGGCGCCTTGGCCGTCGAAACGGCGATCGTCGCATTTGTCGCCGCGTCTTGACGAAGCAGCACGACCGACCGGATCGGGGTGACGCTCGCGATATGCGGCGAATGCGTGGTCAGGATGGTTGTGAGTGGCGGCGTCTGCTCCGCGTCATCGCCGCCGCTGCCGAGGAAATAGCGGTAAACCAGACGTTGGACGTGCGGGTGAAGGTGCGCTTCCGGCTCCTCGACGACAAAGAAAGTGTGGTCGCGCTCGCCATCCGTCACGAGCCGATCGAGTTCCAGGCTCTTGAGCGCCAGGAAGATCAGGTTGGCGGTCCCAAGGCTGGCATCGGAAATGCCGCGCGCACCATTGTCGATCAGGAGACGCAGGCTGCGCAGCAGCGCATCAACCCGGGTCGGCGCGAGGCCGAGCGTCAACGGCACCGCATGTTGTTCGCCGGCGATCGCGATCAGCCGCTGGCCGATCCGCTCGGCGGTTGCGACCACTTCATCATGGCTGACCAACTCGGCCTGCGCCTCGTTGACCTGCTCCTGGATTTCGGCCCGCGCGTCTTCATCGAGAGAGGTCGCCAGTTCCTCGATCAAAGGCCTTAGCGGCGAATTGCGCCAACTCGACAGATCCTTCTCGGCATCGCGCAACGCGACCTGCACGTCGAGCGGAAGCATCCGTCGCAGCGACGGCCCGATGGACATCTCCGGATCGTTGCCGCCAAAAACGATGTACTCATAGTCGGCAAGGCTCTCCGGATCCCGCCCGAGATTGGCCTTCGGTTGGAAACGGTAGGTGAGACGCGCAACCATCGGCGGCCCCGGATCGACCACGCAGTCGTTGAGGTGCGCCATCAACCGCGGATCGCCCGTGAAGTCGGTCATCTCGACCGCGACCTCGATCGTTTCGCCGAGCTTGTCTTCTCCCAAGCCATCCCAGAAATGCTCAAGCCCGAGCTGCCGATCACGTTCAGAAAGACCAGGGTCGAGGATCAGTTGCAGCGCACGGACGAAGTTGCTCTTGCCAACCTTGTTCTCACCGACGATGACGATGCTTTCGCCAGTCTCGACGTCGATCTCCGAGAAATTCGCGAAGTTGCTGATTTTTACCCGCGAAATACGCACATTTCTCTCCCCCGCTTTTCTTTTCTATTACGCCGCGCGATTGGCCCGCGCGGCGATGTCGGCGCATCGCGCCATCAGCGCCTCGAAGGATTCGGCATCGTCCAAGAGCAATCCGTCATCGACCATGCGGCGGTAGTCTTCTTGCAGCGCCTTGGAGGCATCGCCGCCGGGCACGAGGTGCAAACCGCCATTCACGGCGGCCACGTAGTCGATCGGACTGCGATCGGCCGCCTTCTCGGCGAAGAACATGCCCTTGTGGCGCGCGACTGCGCCCGCCAGGTCGCGATCCGCGAAAGCCGCTTCCGCAAGGCCGGCCTCATCCAGCCGCACGACATCATGCCAGTGTCGTGCGAAGCGATCGCCGCGGAGTCGCTCCTGCAGGCAGAAGACGTGGATCGCCGTCGCCTTTTCCCAGAAGGTTCGCTCGGCGTGCATGACGCGTGGTCGTGCCGTCGGAAACGTCACGCCTTCGATCAGACCGGATGCGTCGCAGGCGATGTCCCGCAGACTTGCCGGCTCGCCCGTCGATCGCGCGCCGAACTCGAGCATCACGCTCGGCGTCACGTAGCCGGAGCCCGCCGCGATCGGTTCATAGTCGATGAACAGCTTCTCGTCCTCGACGCGGATGGCAGCAGCCAACGCCTCCGCGGCCAGCACGTCCGCGATCACCGGCTGGGCGTACCCCGCCACCCAGTCCGGCAAGCGCTTGCGCACCTCGCTCGACCAGCGCTTCTCCTCGCTCCGCGTTTTCGGCAACGCCTCGCCGTTGGCCCCCACCAGGTCGGGCGCGATCGCCCGGATGTCGTAGGTCAGATCGACGTCCTCGGAAAACCGCCGGATGACCCCATAAGCCTTTGACAGTGACGTGCCGCCCTTGAACACCAGATGCTCGCCGAGCGCCGATCCGTAGAGCGTGGCGAGCGCCCATACCACCCACACATCCTTCTCGAGAAGGTGCGCTGGGCGTCCCGACTGATCGGCCGCGACGCTCAGCGCCTCGCGGCGGTCGGCGACCGGAAGGTGGAGAAAGGCGTCAGCCATGCGCCGCCTTTCCCACGCTGCGCGCGAGCCAGGTTGGAAGCTGCGGCGCCGCCGCCACAAGTTCGCTGAAAGTGGACGGCGAGAGCTTCCGCTTCAACATCTTCAGCGCGGCTTCCGCCTTCTCCGGCCCAAGCCAGGCCAGCGCACGCACCGCCTCGCCAGCCGGCTTATGAGCCAGGGCGAGTTGCCAGCGCGGAGCGTGACGAAGTTCGACGACCTGCTTGCCGAGATTCATCGTTCGGCTGCGGCCGGAGGTCAGATAGACCGACCGAACCGGCACTTGGGTCGTGAGGCCGAGGGTGTTGGCGGCTGCCGCCCCGCTCGGGACGATGACCTCGCCGCGCTGGTTGGCGAGCGCCTCGACCGCCTGCTGGACGGAGGGAGCCCTCGTGCCGAACCGGCTCGTGATGGGACGGAGATAAACGCCGCGACCGGCTCGGATCAGTTGACCTCGCTCAGTCAGACGCGACAAGGCCTGATCCACCGCGGCACGATTACCGAGATGAAGCAAACTCTTAGCCGCCACGGGCGTGCCTTCCGACAACCCCTCGGCATGCGCGAGAATCTGTTCGGTTAACCGCTGCATGACCATTCTCCCGTCAGAAATATACGCTCTTTTCTGACAGTTTTCAACGTGGCTAGGTTTGTGGACACCTCGCTACAACGGCCAAGGCCTTGTTGTTATGATACACTTGATACACTATGGTCTCGTTTGTTTCAAGGAGACGATTCGTTGATCGATGCTGCCTCATTCCCTCAGCGTGCCCAAGCGCTCTTTTCCGAGAAGCTTGGCTACGGCCGCCGCTGGAAGACGGCCGCCGCGGAGCAACTCGGCATCGGCCGCGCCACCCTTTATCGCTATCTCGAGGACCCGGCGGGCGTGGCGCCGGATGTTCTCGCCAAACTTGCGCAGCTCGAAGGCCCCCAGGCGCCCGTCCACGGCGTTCGCGAGATGGTCACTCTGATCGCCAGCGCCATCGTCCAAATCCAGGCCAGTCTCGACGCCGAAGGGTGGCTGAAGGCGCCCTATGCACCATCTGTCCGGCGCGTGTTCGACTTGGGCGCTGCGCGCAACCTCGCCGATGGCGATGACGTCTGGCCTACGGATCTTCACGGGCTCATGCGTCGTGCCCAGGAGCCTCTTTTTCGGTGGCTTCCGGACGTCAGCTGGGATGTGGGCGGCGACTACCTCGCCGTGCGGCTCGTCGAGTCCGGCGAGGCCAGCACTGCGTGCCGTGCTTTGGCGCTGCCTGGAGGGGATCCCGAATCCGAGATCGAAGAGAACCTCGGCTACGAGATGCTAGTGGGCCTCTGCCGCGATCGTGTCGATGGCGAAGCGCTCTACCGGACCTGGCGGAAAACGATCATCGAAAACGTGGTCATGACGAGTTGGTCCACAGCCATCCTCATGGATCCGCTGCTCGCCACCCTCGAACGATCGGACGAAATCGTCGAGGCCTTCTACGACCGGATCCCCGAAAGCTTCGCGATCAACGGAGAACTGCCAATCTGCACGGTCAGCAAGACGATCCTGCGCCGTGACGGTCGCGCCTTCCACACCGAGTGTCGCCAGCCTGAGGCAATCCGCAAAGCCCGCGAAGGCGTGCACGCAGCGCTCAAGTACCGCCCTGGAATGCTTTATTTAAAGCGCGCCTTCCGGACCTTCTGGGCTCTTCCGGGCCTGGCGGAACTCGAACTCAAACGCGGGCTCGACTCCCTGGGGTGGACAACGAAACTGTGGCCGAGCCTGGATCGGGTCGACCTTGTGGCAATAGCCCCGGACAGCAGCCGACGGCTGGCCATCGATGTTAAGGACTATATCTCGCCGGCTCGCCTCGCCAGCCGCTTCAACGGCTTCAAGACCTTCGAGGCCGACCACCACTGCTATCTGGTCATCCCTGACCACATCATCGAGACGGATCCTCGCTTTGAGGCTCGTTTTGAGGCTCTGCGCGCGGCCAACGGCCGTCCGGCCGTCGCGATCGCCACCGTATCCGATCTCCTCGAAGAGCTGACGCCATGAGGACGGACCGCGCCTTCTTGGAGGTCTACCGCAAGGCATTACGCAGCGCCGATCCCGCGGCGCGCGATCTCCCCGCGGCGGAGGACCGCACACTCGCGCTTACCGAGCTATGTCTTCATTTCCTGACGCGCCACTGTCCCGACGAGGACGTATCGGCCCTTCCCTATCTGTTGCTTGGTTATGCGAAAGTCATGGCAGCCGGCGTCGATCCGGCCTTCCTGCGTGATCTGACCAGCCTGCGGCACCTGGCCGGCCGCTACATGTCGGCCTCGGCCTGGCTCGACGCCTGCCGTCGACACGGCCTCACGCCCGAAACGATGCGCTGCTACGCCATCAACGGCCGCATCCCCACCCTGCGGCGCAGCGCGCCCGAAGGCGTGCTCGCCGTCCTGACTGATCATCTGCAAACCCCCGCGCCCTGGATCGCCCGTGTCCTGCAGTTGGCCAGCGCAGGCGACGCGCTGGTCCGCACCAACCGCGGTGAGACGCTGCTCGCCTACCAAATCCCCGTAGCCGATCCGGCGGCCGCAGCCAAGCATGCCATCCCGCGCCGGCACCGCCATGCGCCAATCACATTGACCCTGGCGCAGCTGCGGGCCACCGCCGAAACGGTCGACGCGCGGGAAGTTCAATCGGACTGGCCCTCGACCCTCCCGCCGCTTCGGCTGCGCGAGCGTCTCAACAAACTCCAGCTCGAAGGCCTTAAGGAAGGTTTCTTCGACGGCCAAACCCTGACCTTGGACGGCGCCGTGCATGTCCTCGGCATGCTGTCCTCCGGCAAATCTACCCTGGTGTGGCTTGTCGTGCTGGCCCTGACTCTCGGCGGTGAGGGCAAGCGCATCGGCATCCTCGTCACCGACACCATCCAGGGAGCGACACTGATCGCCCGCCTGCGGATGCACGGCGTCAGCGCGACGGTGCTCTCAAGCTTCTACAATCGCGATCGCCACCTGAACTCCATTCACTGGCAGCAGGGCTTGTCATCCTCGGGTTGGTCGGTGTCGGCTGTCGGAGACGTCGCCGAAAACTTCAGCGTCGCCTGTCCGCTTGACGGCTTTCAGCGCAATCCGATCGTCGTCCGCGGAGCGGGCCAGCGGCCCGCTTTCCCCACCTTCAAGGAGAAGCCCTGCCACAGGATCTATCAGCGCCGCCGCGACGCGGAGCTCGCCGAGGAAGAGGCGGTTGACGACGACAATGGCGTCGGCGCCGAGCGGTCATGTCCGTTATGGACGAGGTGCCCGGCTCAGGAGCAGCAGCGTAGCGCCGTCACCGCCCAGGTCATCGCCCTTACGCCCCAGGCCTTCGTCCACATGACGCCGGATAAATGGACATCGGCGCAGCATCTGACCCTGCCGGAACTGTTTCAGCACACCCTGGACTTGATGATCGTCGATGAGGTCGACTCCGTCCAAAAAACCCTCGACGATATCTTCGCGCCACGCTCACCGATCATGGGTGACGAGCGCGACGTCTATGCACCGGCAATCGGCACCAAGTCGTCCGAGGCGTTGCGCGAGCGCAGCGGAGTCCAGTTTCGCCGTCAGGTGAACGCTCGCTGGCAGGCCAACTTCCACACATTCTATCGCCTGATCGGAACGCTCTACGCTCTTCTCCAGAACGAGCAGGCCTATCTCGCTGACTTCTACCGCAACACGCCCTTCACCGCCGGCGGCATCCTCTATGAAATTTGGCGACGGCGGCAGGATGTGCAGGGCCTCACCCGCCCCGGTCGCAGCTTCGACGATCCGGATTTCGAGGAAGACTTCCTCGAGGTCATCAAGGTCGCCGGAAGCATCTCGCGCTTTTCGCAAGGGTCGGCCGTCAGCCGTGACGAGGCCGAGGAACAAGCCGACGAGGCGCGACAACCCTTCCGCAATCCCGCCTTCCAGTCAGCCAGCGATGCCCTTCAGGCCATCGCCCGCGATATGGTGGTCAGCGACTATTATGAAAATCTGACCGAACGGGTCCGCGATCTCCTGGACGGTCCACTATCGGCGTTCAACGCCACCAGCGCCACGGCAAGCAAGGCGGCGATGAGCCCCCACGGCAATGCGCTCGCGCTGTTGCTTGCGATCGTCACCGATCTCGTCCTGTCCCATTATTACTGGCTGGTGAAGACCCAACCGGCCGTGGCCACAGACCTCGGGATCGACGATGCCCAGCTGCTGAGCCAGGCCGGCAATCTAATCCGCCACTACCGCACGCTGCTCCCGTCGAACCCGGCCGGAGCGGTGTTCGGGTTACTGTATGACGAGCCCGGCGAGGACCGGCGCGACACGATGGGCGGCAAGTTGACCCTCATCAACCACCTCGGTGTCGGCCGCCACCTGCTCACCCACCTGCACGACCTGCTCGCCAGCGAAGGTCAGGCCGGTCCCCATGTGCTGATGCTCAGCGGCACGAGCTGGGCCGGCGGCGCCCAACGTCAGTTCAATCCCAAGACAGGGAAGCCCATGGACTGCGCATCGCCGAGCTTCGACGTGCAAGTCCCCGCCCAAGGCGTGCTGCTGCAGCCCCAGGCCGAGCTCGATGCGATCGGACGCTCTGTCTTCGAGTTGGTGCCCTTGCGCAACGAGGAGGGAAAGCAGGTTCGAATTTCAGGCCTGCGGGAAGCAGACCGCCGCTGGGCTTTGAGCGGCGTAGCCGCGCGCCTGTCCGCCCGTCGCGATAACCTCAACCTGATCGAGGAGAACTGGCTGCGCATGGCCCGTGAATGGGGCGACGAGCATCTGCGCGGGCGACGCCGCGCCCTTCTCGTAACCAACTCCTACACGGATGCGGCAATCGTCGCCGACATGCTGCTCGAGAGCCTCGAGACCCATGGCTTGGCCGACTGGCGGGTGTTCTGCCTGACACGGGACCAAGCCGATGACGCCGGCGCGCCGGACGATCATCGCCTGCGACGCGCCAGGCCGCTTCCCCGCTCCCTCATCGAACGCTTCGGCGAGGAACCGGAAAAATCGATCCTGGTGGCGCCGATGCAAGTGGTCGCCCGCGGCCACAATATCCTCAATCGCGAAAGTCGCGCAGCAATCGCCTCGATCTACTTCCTGCATCGACCCCATCCACGGCCGGACGACCTGGCCGCGGTGATCGGCCGGCTGAACCGCTTCGGCGTCGAGCGCTTCGACCGCGGAATGGGCACAGATCCCGACCAGCCTGACGAGCGCCTGTCCCAGCGCGCCCGCCGCATGCGTTACGCGGCCACCAACATCGTGCGCTACAGCCTCTATGCTCGCGGCGGCTACAGCGGCCTGTCGACCGAATACAAGGCCCAGTTCGCGTGGGACATGCTGACCCCGCTTTGGCAGACCATCGGCCGTGGCATTCGCAACGGCTGTCCCGTGCACATCGGCTTTGTCGACCGGCAGTTCGCGCCTCTCTCCTTCGACGGCGCCACTGACACTCCAGACAGCAGCGTCCTCGTCCAGTCATTGCGCCAGCTCGACATCGCCATGGCGTCGTCCGATCCCACCGCCAGAACACTCGCGAAATTGCTCTACCAGCCGTTCCGCGATGCGCTCTCCAAGACCAAGGGCCTCGCCTATGGCTAACGTCAATTCGCTCGACCTGAATGTCTGGGAAGCCGGCTTCACCGCCCAGGATGATCTGGTCCTGACGCGTTACCGTTTGTCCCCAGACGCGCAAGAAACCTTGCAGGCCTGGTCGCGCGAGAAATCCAAGCGCCCGAATGACGCCCCCTCGACCCTGCGCCTCGATGGGCTTTCCGAGATCCTGGCCTGGTTCGTTCCCGAGATCGCCTTCATGCGGCGCCACCAGTTGGACGCCGAAACCCAGAGTCGGCCTCTTTCCTTCTTCATCACAGGCGATGTCGCCACCGACGAAGACCTGCGTCGGCGCGTCCAGGCAGCGATCGGCCTATGGCTGACCCTGATGTACCCCGATAAGCCGGCGCCAACGCGCGCGGCGATCGCTGGGACCGCGATGGACACGGCCAGTTGGACCAAGCTGCAAGTAAATGGCGCGCTGCAGACTCAGAAGGGGGCCTGCCCGAGTCCGGCGGACAATCTCCTGTTCGATGCGATCGCCGCCCACGCGCTGGGCGCGTTGGCAGGTCAAGACCTGCGCTTCCGGAGCGGCGCGCAACGCGTGCTCGTGGCCAAGGCCGCACAAAGCGATGCCTTCACGGGAGTAGAGCTGGTCGCCTTCCCGCCGCGTCAGACCAAGCGGGGCCTTTGGAGCGAGGTCATCACTCTCTATACGCCGACTTATCCCGAGCGCCCGCAGCTGCACCTCCTCGCCCGGCCTTCCATCCGCAATTGGGGGGCCGTAGACGGATGGACGGGCCGCAATGACCCCAATCGCGCGCTTGACGTCTTCATGCCGGCGATGGAGTCCGCCTCTGCCGATGTCTATCGCCACACTTCGTTCGACTTCCGCGCCAGAAGCGGCCCGGCGCCGTCCAAGGGCGAACATGGACCCACGATCGGCTATTGGCCGCACAAGGACGATCAGAAGATCTTCGACCTCGTTCGTCGCCTGACCGGCCGTGCCGCCCTCGCTCCGGCCGAGCTGGCCCAGCCGGTGGTCGATGAGGACGGGCTTTGGGTGCTGCCGCGCCTCGGAACCGTGCATGGCGATGACTGGCTGCCCGGTGGTACCGGCATTTCCTGGCCCGACCGCCATGACATTGGTGTCTCTCTGAATGAGGCCCTCGCCAAAGCTGGCTTCAAAGCGGTCGAGCCGATGACCCGCGCCCGCCAGGTCATGCCGTTGGACAAGCCTTTCAACAGCAAGGCGGACGACGAGACCTTCGCCGCTCGCCGGCGGGCCGTCCGCATGGCTTTGACAGCGGCGGGCGCGCCCAGCCCCGAGATCGACCTGTTCATCTTTCAGCGTCGCGACGACGCGCCCGAGCGGATGACCCGCGCGCTCCTTGACGAACTCGGCCCGCCGCAGGCCCAGGAGGACGGGGTGCTATCGTGGTGCTGTGGCCTCACCATCCGGTTGCATCCCGTTAACGCCGGCGTGTTGGCCGAGGAGATTTCGTGGGCCGAGGCGACGACGGAGGAAGTGAAAACCCTCAACCCTGCCCAGCTGCGCAGCATCCGCGAGATGAACCGCTCACAGGCTTTCGACGACGCGCAAAAAAAAATGGTCGCCTACGTGGCCGCGGTCCGCGCCCAAACCATCGGCATCGGCTGGGCAATCCTGGAAATGCCCGAGGCGTTGCAAGGACGCATGGGCGATCCGTTCCAGCTTGCGCGACGAGCGCTCGCGCAGGCCGAGCTCCTTCCCCAAGTCGTGCTTACTTCAGTCGAGGCGCTGTCCGAGAGCGTGATGAAGGCCAAATATGGATCGGCTTTCAGCGACTGCCTCCGCATGCTCGGCGTCCTGCCGGTGGAAGACCTGCCGCAGGACCTCCAGCCGGCCGCGCTCACAATCATCCAGAGGAACGCCGACCTCGTGGCGGGTCAGCAGCGCAAAGGCCACGCCTTTCCGCTTGCCGCCCGCACCAAAGGAGGGCGACTGGAGTGTGCGCTTCCGGACGAGACCGGCACGCCGCAATGGGCGCCCTATGCGGTTGCTTACCTGCGGATCCTGAAGGGCGATTACGGCAAATTCGGTCGAGCCCGCCAGGAGGAGAACCTCGCCAAGTTCGAGACCTTTTTCACCATGGCGATGGAGGACATCAACCGGGTCGGCCCGGCGTTGGTGATTTGCGAGGGGGAAACCCTTACCCACAGGCTGTCGGCATTGGCGAATGGAAGGTTGGTCTTCGATCACCTGACGATTGCCAACAGAACGCTGACGCCCAATGACCTGCCCAATCTGCGGATCGTTCGCACCAGCCCCGATCCCAAGCGGCAACCCTATTATCACCACGACACGGAAACCAGTTGGCCGAGCGGCCTCTTCGTCTGGGGCGCGGCGACACGCACCTTCTACGGCTTGAAACAGAAGCCGGTTACGGTCTCCAATGCCCAGCATTACGCTGCCCGCATCTCGCGACACGCCGAAATTGAAGAAGGCGTGCGCCGGCCAAAGGAGAGCCTGGGCCGGGTCAGCTCACAGATGGACGAGATCTGCGTCGCCTTTTGCCAGGATGGAGACGATCCCCTGACCCTGGCGACCCTGGTCCACCGACTGCGTGGTGCGCATGCGCAATATGACACCGACACCGCGCGTCCTTTCCCCCTGCATGAGCTTCGCAAGCTCGGCGGCGGCGTGACCCTCTAGTCCAGGTCGCCCTCAGTTCGCCGGTTCGACCCACCGAACCCGTCCGAGGCTCATATAGACCAGGGCGCCGCGCGGCGCGCCGGTTGCCTCCAGATAAAGCCGAAGCTGGTCTGCATGGTCGGCCAATTGCTGCGTGCCCGGCGCTATGTCGCTCTTCCAGTCCACGACCACCTCGAACGCGCCATCCTCTGCGCGAACCGCGGCGTCCACCCGGCCCGCCACCGGCTGGGCTTCGCTCGCTGGCCCGATCACGGCATAGATCGGCAACTCCGCAAGCAGCCGCGGCCGCAAACCGGCAACATCGGGTAAGGCGAGCGTGCGAAGCACAGTCTGCGCAAGTTCCGCAACATCCGCGAGGCTCTCATCAGTCTCGCCCGGAGCGAGGAGCTGGACGGCCAGCTCGCGCGCCCGCCCGGCGAGCGCGCCAGCCTCTTCGACCAAATCCTCCTCCAGGATTTCCTCCATAAGCTTGTGCAGCACCAAGCCCCGCAAGCGCCCGCCAGTGGCGATCCATGTCTCCTCCTCGTCGATGGAATCCGAAACGACTTCTACCCTCTGGGCTCGGTCGGCATCGTGGTCGCTGGGCCGCAACCAGGTGATAGGCGGGCTCGCCGCAGCAATGCGGTTCGCCTCCGCTGCAAAGGTCTCAGCGTCCTGTCCATTTGCAGGCGAATCCCCCGCGGCTGTCGGGCCCCCCTCAAAAGCGTCCAGATCGATCTCCGGCAAGCCGGCAGCGCCAAGGTCAAGCACGCGCGCCCAGGAGCGTGCATTTGCATCCGGATGATGCGGTAAGATCAAGAAGTCCCGGGCGCGCGTGCACGCCACATACCAAAGCCGCACCCTTTCACGTTGCTGACTCTCTGCATCCTGGCGGACCGTTTCGACAAGCTCTGGCGCCGCGACGTCACCTACCAACCAATGGAGCGTGCCGCGATCAGGATGGCGGACAAATCGGTCAGGCGAGCGCGGTCGCACCACGCCGTTGATGGGGATCACGATGGGCCATTCAAGCCCCTTGGCGCTGTGCATGGTGACGATCGAGACAGCGTCGCCATCGACCTCGCCCCAACCCTCGGACGCCTCGCGGTTATCACGCCAGTCCGCGTGGAGATCCGCAGCAAGCCGGCGAAGTCCACGGACCCCGTAGCGAGCCGCGCGCTCCAGGATGACGTCGATATTGGCCGTGGCCGCTGCCGCGTGACGCGGATCATCGCGCAGGGAGATTGCGACGCGTACGCTCAACCGCTCGATCGCCTCGCCGAGCAGCTGTGCCGGGCTGGTGAACCGTGCGCGACGGCGCAGGGCCACCAGATCGGACACCACCGCACGCGCTTCCAGATCGGCGATATCGTCGAGCGGAGTGGCCACTGTAAAGACACCTGGCCGCCCGTCCCGCTCAGGCAGCGCCGCGGCGATGTCGAGCAGGGCCTGGTCGGTGAAGCCGACCAATGGGCCCCTCATTAAAGCACCGAAGGCCGCAGTGTCCTTGGCGTCTGCCAGCACCCGCACCAGGGCAATGACATCCAGCGTCTCCTGGCGACGATAGAGTCCCTTCCCCGCCTGGGAAGCGATGGGAAGTCCGACCCTGCGCAACGCACGCTCGAACAGCCAGAGGCTGTTGCTGGTCGGCACAAGCAAAGCTATATCGCGCGCGAGCACGGGACGGATGCGGCCATCAGCTTCTCGCAGGAGCCGTGCACCCACCAGCTTTGCGCAGACTGCTGCGACCGCGTCGGCTTCCTCGATCTGCAGGGCCTCGCGTTTGGAGCCGGGAGGCGCCGCGATGGACAGACGAGTAGCGCTCGGGCGCGCCGGATCGTCTCTTCGCGTGGCTTCCAGTTCGACATAACCTGGCTGCGACGCCGCGTTCAAGGCAGCCCGGAAAGCACCATTGACATAGGTGAGCACTCCCTCTCGCGAGCGGAAATTGGCGCTTATCTGGAGAACATTGTCGGGCCAAGCCCGCACGATCACGGCTTTGGCGACCTCGTAGTTGGAGATGTGAGCGCCGCGGAACTGGAAGATCGCCTGCTTAGGGTCGCCAACCAGGAAGAGAGCGCCGGCACGGGGCGCGAGCTCCGTCCAATCCTGGGCTGGCTCGGCCGCCGCGATCTGAAAGATGATATCGCACTGGCCAGGATCGGTGTCCTGAAACTCATCCACGAGCAGGTGGCGATAGCGCGCCGCCAGAGCCAGCCGAACCGATTCATGGGCGTGCAACAGTCGCCGGGTACGGATCAGAAGATCATCGAAATCGAGGAGCGCCGCCCGGCGCTTGTAGGCGTCATAGTCGGCCAGCACCTCGTCCAGCTCGGGGAACAGAGTGGCGAAAACGCCGCTGCTGATAGTGCCCATTAAACGCCGATAGGCTGCATCGGTGTTCTCGTAGGCCGCCACCAGCTCAAGGTAAACAGCTGCAGCCGTTGGCGCCGGCGTTCCGAGATGCCGAGGGCGCTGGAGGTCGAAAGAATCCTTTGCCATACAGTTCAATCGGGGCGGATGGGCCATTCGCCACAGGCGGGAGAAGTCAGGGACGACAGCGAAGCCGTCTCGAAAGTGATGGTCCAGCGCCTCCAGGTTCTGCAGGACGATGGTGGTGCGATTGTCGGCCGGTGCAGCGGCCGCAGCCCGTCTGAACGTGTCCACTGCGTCACTGAACGCAAGGTCCGGCCGGCTGGTCAGGTCCACCACTGGCGCCGTCGCGTTGCGATGTTTGCGACGGAAATCAGCCATCTCGCGCAAGGTTTTCGTCGACTTGCGCGGATCGCGCTGCGCCAGGATCGCGATCGGATCGTCCGGCCGCCCGCCTTCGCCAAGCCGCCGGCCGAGCCAAGCCTCGAACACCTGTCCGAAAGCCAGTTCTGCCCCATCCCGGTCCAAGACCACCGCGCCGGGGTCGACATCGGCCTCGACGGCATAGCGGCACAGGATCTCCTGGCAGAAACCATGGATGGTCGCGGTCGTCAGGCTGTCAAATCCCGCCGCCGCCGCTTCAAGGGCGCGATGCTGGTCATCGCCGAGCCCCGCAGGAAGAACCGCCTGCAGCGGGCGCGGGACTCTCTTCGCCAAGAGATCGTCGATGGCCTCGCGTACCCGGCCGGCGAGTTCGTCGGCTGCAAGCCGCGTAAAGGTGATGGCGGCAATCGACGCGGGCGGCACGCCGCTCGCCAACAGCAGTGCGATCCGTCCGGCCAGCAGCGACGTCTTGCCCGTGCCAGCGGCCGCCTCCACCAATAGTGTGGACCCGAAGTCAGACAGAGCCCGCACCCGGGCCGCAGTATCCCGAGGCTCGGTCATCGCGCCCCCCACACTGCGCCGAAATCGCCGAATGCCCGACGAAACGCCGCGTCCTTGATCCTGGTGAAAGGCTCCCCGATAGCCGGCAGCGCGATACGCAGGTCGTTCCAATCCTCCCAGGGATCGTGCGGACCCGGCAAACTGGTCCCAGCCCGGATGAGGGTCACACCGGCCTTGAGGTGCTGAACAGCGTCAGCAAGCGCCTGATCCAGATCTTCACCTCGAAGCGGATAAGGCTGCGGGTTCTCCTCCGCCAGAAAGACCAGCCGGGTCTGGATTCGAGTCTCCGGCCGATGGTGGGCGACGGCAACTGCGTACAACACGCGTTGCAGTTCGGTGCCACCTCCCAGCCGGAGGTCGTTCGGCGCCTTGGGAACCGCTCCTGTCTTGTAGTCGGTGACGCGAGCTCGCCGATCGCCGGTGTCGAGCTCGAGTCGATCGATGGCGCCGCGGATCGCGAGCTGCACGCCGGGCACCGGAACGATCTCGCGTGGATCCCACGGAGCGTTTGGGTCCGCCTCGATTCCGTCGGGGTCCCCGAACCGCACTTCGGTCCAGCTGCGGGTACCTGCCTCAAAGCTCGGATCCAGCTGCAAGGCGCGCAATGCCACCGTCCGGGCTTGGTCAAGCGTGTAGCGCCAAAGCAGCGGCGGCGGCGCCGGCCGTTCGAGCGGCCACTCGACAAGGACCGCGGCGCCGGCCGTGCTTAATGCCGCTTCGACCTCGTCCGCAGACGCCCGGCCGAAGCCGGGTCCTTGCTCGAGAACATTCACGGTCCGCTGGAGCAACCGGTGAACCAGGTCGCCAAAGGCTCGCGGGTCCAAGTCGAACGCCGGGTCAGTAACAACGGTCTCCCGCCAGCCGAGCGCGTAGCGCCAGACGAATCCCTGCGGGTCGCGCAGCAGCCGCCGCAAGGAAGTTGCCGATTGCGGCTGCTGCAACGCGCGGATCACCACCGGATGATCGGCTTGGATAATCCCGTCATGCGCTCCGACTTCGGCCGATCGGCGGGCCAGCCAGCATCCGATGGCGCGGGCGATGCGCGGGTTCTGCCGCGCCTCCCCGGCTCGAGCGGCTAGCCGGTCCGCAGTGCTAAAGGCATGCTCAGGAATACGCTGACGGGCCAACCGAACCGGTGTCAGGTGCGCGGGCAAAAGCGGACTGTGCGTCTGCAGGCCTCCGCGGGCGTTGCGCCGACTGTAGGAGAAGGAAAGGTTCTCGGCGCAGCGCGCGATCGAAGAAAACACCCGTCGATCGGTCTGTGAACGTGTCGGCGCCTGATCGTCGTCCAGGGAGAGGATATGGTCAGGCAGGAGCGGATCGGCGGAAACGCCTCGAGGCCAACCTCCGGCCGTGAGGCCAATCAGCCGCACGAAGCGTCGCGGGGCGCCCGCCAGATGCGCAGCCGGGCACCAGGCGATGCTGTTACCCGGATCCGCCCCATCGGGTGTGCGCAACGTCGCTAGCGAGAAGGCCAGCGCCTCCGCCGGCCCAGTCCGCATGGCGGCGCTCCAGACCCGAGCCGCCGCGGCCGGCAGAAGCCGCCGGCCGGCCTCCTCAGCTGCTGCCCATCCCCGGCATATCAGCTCCAGGGCCGGCAGGAGCAACAGCGCCGGCCGGGCTCCATCGGTCCGCTGCGCCTGAGCCAGGTTGAGCGCCCGTCGCCAATGGACGAAGCCGTTGAGATGGACGTGACCTGGAACTCCCGCCAGCGGATTATCAGGCAGCGCTTCCAAGGCGGTGCAGCGCCGCATGCTGTGAGCCAACCAGCGCCGCACCCTCTCCTGCGATAGCCCTTGCCCCAGGAGTTCGGCTAAAGCCGCGCATGCCTGCCCGTCGACCGTCGATAGGATCGGCGTGCCGTGCGAGAAATGGACAGGCAACTCGGCGCTCGCCACGAGAGTTTGCATGGACTCATCCCAAGGCCCGGGTGCGGCCGTAGCGATCGCGATCTCTTCGGGTCTGGCCGTCCCGCTCGCGATCAGCTCGCGTGCCCATCGCAAGGCCTCGACCACTTCAGCATGGGGATCGGCACATACCCAAGCGGTCAGAGCGGTCGGCGCGCCGGGCGGCTCTTCACAAGGTAGCCCCGTCACACTCGTCACCTCGCCGAGAGCCGCAAGCAGGCTCCGCCAGACCGGCGGAATCCAGATGATGTGCTGGAGAGTCACGGGTCCGAGCAGATCGGTGGCAAGGCGAATCCGCGCGATGGCGGCCGCCGCCAAGTCAGGAGGCGTCAGGACGCCGGGTCCGAGGCGCGCCTTGATGCGGCTCTCGATGAGGGCCAAGTCCGAGAGCCGCGGTGCAGGCGCCGCCGAGGCCAGATTGAATCCTGCTGACCACAGCCGCTCGAAGGTCCGCGCCAACGCGCGCACCGTCCCGGGGAGACTCTGCAGCGGCGTCAGTTCCGCGAACCTGCCTTCGGCGAGCGCGTCGGCGAGCGCAGGCTCCAGCTCCTCTCTTTGTGCGGGGCGCACGAACCCTCCTGCCAAGCGGGCGGCCAGTTGGGAGAGGCTCACGATCTGACATCCGACCGCCCCCTCGCGCGCTGCTTTCAATCGAGCCATACGCAGGGCGAGCGGACCGTCGACGACGACGGTCCGGAACAGGTCCGATTGCGCTTGTGGCCTCAGGCTGACGGCCGCCATTGACGTTCCTCCCCATTCACAACAGCGCAGCGCCCCGATCGAGAAGGTCGTCGAGCGCGTCCTCTCGCGATGAAATCGGCCCTCTGCAGATTGCGAGGATGAGAGCCTCGACCACCCTGCGGGCCAGTGATCGCGCCATCACCCGCTCCTGCGTCGAGATGGCAGCTACGGCGCGGCCATGCAGGAAAGCGCTTCTTATATCGAAAAGCTGCTCATACTGGTCGGCATAAAGACGATCACCGAGTAGACCCGCGACTCGCCTTCGCATTCGGTTCGTGGCGCCCACCCCCTTGTGGCGATCAGGCGCGACACGAAAGCTCTTGTGATAATCCGCCCGCAAGCCGAGCGCCGCCTCAATCGTCGTGATGTGCGCAAGGAATTCGCCCACGCCGTCGGCCAGAAACGCCCGGACGAGGAAGTGGGCGATCGGTGTCTCGAACAAGACCGATCCCTTCGCCTGCTCGACGGTCGCCCATCGGCTTTCGTTCCAGCCCGTCAGCTCGCTTTTCGCATCTTCCTCCAAGTGAAGCCCTACCGGGCGCTCTTCCTCGTACGTTTTGCCAAACCCATCTTCGTAGATCTGGTCCTCCCAGCTCAGCGTGTCGGGGGACGGCGGCGAAGCGGGCCGAACGAAGATGTCGCTGTCGATCGTGTAGACCCACGGCACACGAAAGCCGCGCCAATCGACTTCCTGAATAGTCGACCAGCTCTCCCAGGGAGCTAGCAGGAGGAAGAACAATGCTTTCTCCAAAGCACTCGGGAAGCGCCCTTTGTGCGGTTCGATCCGCCCGAGGTCCTGGCTCAGGTCCATGAAGAGGACCGGAACCGCGCGCTTCTCCGGCTCCTGCTCGAGCGCCACGGCCTCCTCGACGATGAGCCAGTGGAATTCGGAAAAGCGCTCAGCATCGAAGTCCTGACGCGGATAAAGCCGCTTCAGCCGGTGCACATCGATCAAGCCGCGCAGCTCGTCCGCGCTCAACCGGCACACCCTGACCGGGCCGAATGCGAGCGGTGGCAGGTCGGCAGCAAGATCGAGCGGCGCCAGGTGAATGCGCCTGGCATGGGTGGCCAACAGCGCCGCATCCAGTTCCTTCGCTGCTTCCTCCACCGGCAACGCAAGATGGGATGTTTCCTTCTGCAGGTGACACGGAAGGCCCAGGCTTCGCAATGCGGTCGAGAGCGCGAAGTTCGGCCCCTTCTCACCGGCGTTCGTATAGCCGTCGCGGCAAGTCTCGCGCAGCCGCACGAAGGCGGGATGCGCGAGAATATTATCAGGCCCCGGCGGACGTAGCCGCCAGAGCTCCGTCATCGCCGCAAGCATCGCCGTGCTCGGACCAGTCTCACCCATCAGGTGATTCGCAACCCGACAACCATCACCTGTTTCATGCGTCGTTCCTTTCAGCCGCCTGCTCGGGCGCTTCTCTCGTTTTCACCTCCAAAAGCTTCCCACGGCTAGCTCGAATAAAGTCGCATTCCGGCTGAATTTGCCATCTGAACGTTATAAAGTGCAGGCGATTCCAAAGGCTTGAAGCCGGCTTGCTCAAACATTTTCAATGACCACCAACCTTCGCATCTTAATCGCCGATGTATTGCAGGCAATGACCCACACGGAGCTTAGCCAGGCTCCGCTTGAAATCGCGGGCTTGGTTGTTCCCGCGGGTGAAGGTCTTTCAAAGCGCCAACGTATCGACTCGGCGCTTGCCAACCTCACCGAGATGGATTTGGCGCAGTTGGCTTTGAAGTTTGCGGTTCATCGTGGCGACGTTTCTCTCGACGAGGCCGGCCGAAAGGTGCTGGAAGCCAACGACCCGCCTATAACCCAGATCACTAGGCGCGATGTCGCACGGGTCTTCGGAGACGATCTCGCTGGCGAGCGTGGCACGGTGGAGATGGTCGAACGTTATTTCCCACTTTCCACGCCCTTTGAAGACTTCTTCGGAAGCATGGCTCGAAGCAGGGGTGCCCATCAAAGCTTGCGCGATAAGATCACTCGGCACATGGATGACAATCCAGGTGACTGGTCGGTCGAGCATCTATTCGGGGAAATCGGTGCATTTGACTGCTCCAGAGCTCGGTTCGGCGCGTTGCTCGAGGAAGCTGTCCACCCCCTCGCTCGGTCGGGCGAGGAACAGTTGAAGTCGGTCGCCGCCCTCAACAAAATACTCGCGCGCGATGGATACGAATTAGTGCAGGAGAGCGAACTTTCCGGTCACCCGATTTTCGTTTTCCGACCTCTCGTGCGGGGTGTTGGCGGCCGGCCCAAGAACCTGATCTTCGCTTCTCAAGGTCCGAAGCCCGAGATCGGGTTCGCCGACGCCATAAACAATGACATCGTCATCCTCTCTGGCGAGGAGAGCTGCTTGGTCTATGATCGGCCGATCAGTTCAAACGGTCTGCTATGGTCCGAACTTGTCGCGTGGTGGAGCGACATCATGCCAGGCGCCAATGCAGCAAATCTTGGCGCACGCCTGCAGAAGTCTCTGTCGTCAGATGCAGAGCACAAGCTTTTCGCCACCTATTTCAAGGTTTTCCACCCCGCTCTGGGTGAGACGTTGCCTGCGCTCTTGCCGCAGGTCTATCTTCACTATGACCCCGCCATCGTAAAAACCCTGCGCCATCGCCTGCCGCTTCCGCGACAGCGGATGGACTTTTTGCTCCTCCTCCCGGGACGCCAACGCATCGTGCTTGAGGTGGACGGAAAGCATCATTTCTCGGAAAAGGACCGCCCGTCCTTGAAGGTCTATGCAGACATGGTGTCGGCCGACCGAGAGTTACGCCTCGCCGGGTATGAAATTTACCGATTTGGAGCGAATGAGCTGGTTGGCGATGACGCCGAATCGAGGATCGCGGATTTCTTCAAAAAGCTATTCCGACTGCATCGCGTCGCGCGATGACCCTACCCCGATCAACGCTGGTCAGGAAATCGTTAGCTGGCTATTGCTTAGCGCCAAGGATCGAGTGTCATGGCGCAGATTAGCGATATCGAGCTGTTGCGGTTCGGACCCGGGCTCCAATCATGATCAAGCAGACTAGCGATCCAAGACTGATTGAAATAGGTCCGAACTGTTTTGAAGACCAAGCGCGAGCCGGAGGAGTTCCGGCCCCGCCTATGCTGGAGGAGCGCTATTGACGAGCGTTTTCGGGTCGGGTCCAGGCCTCGATTCACCGAAAGGCGATGTCGCGCGCCAAGCGACCGCCTCGCTGCGTGGTTATGGCTATCAGCTTTATGCATCGGGCTTGGCCTGGTTAGGTTTGGGGGACGGAGAGACGCTCTATCTCGAAGTGGCTGAAGACTACGCAGTCGCGGCGCGCGGCGCGCTCGCAGGAACCCAGGTCAAAGACACAGGCGGCAGCACAAGCATCACCCTCCAGACGGCGCATGTCCGCGACGCAATCGATTCTTTCGTGGATCTTGTCCAACGCAATCCCAAGCGCGTCGTGTCATTTCATTATCTGACTACGTCCGAAATCGGTGTGGAGCGCAGCATTGAGCATCGGATCGCTGGAGGTGCCGCACTTCACTATTGGCGGCGTGCCGCTGCAGGAGCGGCTGTTGGGCCCTTACGCGCACTGATAGCCGGACTCGATTTGAAGCCGTCCACGAAACTCTATCTCGAAGCACTGCCCGACAAAGGGTTCCGGTGCGATTTCCTCCAACGCATTCACTGGGATTGTGGTGCACCGGGCCTCGCAGACGTGCGCGCCGAGCTCGAGGCTGGACTCATCGAGTATGTCGCATCCGCAAGACGGCTCTCAAGCCAAACAGGTAAGGCCGTAGTGCCCGCGACGATCGAGCGCCTGCTGATGACGGTGGTCTCCGACAATGCACGGCAATTACGACGAGCCGACCTCCTCGAGTTAATCGACAAGACCGCCATTGTTCCCGTTCCGTTGGAGCAACTAACCGCGGCGTTCCAGGGCAGCAGCTCAGGCACGACCTTCACTCGTCCAACCTTGCTTGTGCCGGCTAGCGATTTACCTCTTCCCCCGATCCGGGCTCCGCGAGTAGACTTGGTCGCCACAATCGACACGGCCCGACGAAGCGCAGGGGTAGCGATCGCCAGTGGCGCGACGGGACTAGGCAAGTCTCTCGCCGCACGCCTCGTAGCCGAGCACGGTGGCGGGCAATGGTCGATCGTCGACTTCCGCAACCTATCGCCCTCCGACACCGCTGCTGGCGGCCTCCCCCGCGACGCATCTCATCCTGGATGACGTGAATGAGATCGACGATCCTGCCGTGCGGGATGCACTGCTACGCGTCGTCGCCAGCCTTCGGCGTCGCGATTGCACCGCTATAGTTACAAGCTATCGCACGCCTACCAGGGCGACACATCATCAGTTGGCACCAGAGGCGCCTGCTGCAATCGAGGTCGAATACCTCTCGGAAGAGGAAGTAGTTGAACTCGTGGAGCTGGCTGGCGGCGACGCCAAGTACGCCGGCGCCGTCTTTCGCGCCGCGGCGCGGGGTCATCCCCAACTCACCATGGCGACGCTGCTTCATCTGAAGGCGGCGAATTGGTCGCGCGCATCCCTTGCTGGGGTATTGGGCGGGCAACTCCCCGGTGAACTGGGCGCGGAACGGCGCGCAGCGCGACAACGATTGATAACAGCGCTCTCGACCGATGCGCAAACGCTGCTGCTGCGCGCCAGCCTGATCCGTGGCGGGTTCGACCGAGCTCTGGCGTTAGAGATCGCTGGCCTCGATCCAACCATAGCGCTCCCTGGTCTTCTGCTCGATCAGCTCGTCGGGCCGTGGATCGAGACATATCGTAAAAGGCGACTGCGAGTGTCGCCATTGCTAGAAGATGCCGCGGAGGAAGTGCTCACCGCCGCAGAATGTCGGGCCATCCATCTCCGCGTCGCCGACACGATGATGCGAAACAGGGACGTCTCCGTACTGGATGCGTCCGCAGCGTTGCATCACGCGCTCAAGAGCGAGGAGGGAAGTCTCGTATTTGCTTTCGCGCACAGCGTGATCACCTGCCCGGTAGGCGTGCTGGACCTGCTCGCTCCGTTCGTGGGCGAACTCATGATCTTCGGAACCGACGCGCCGATCTTCCCTCAAGACCTCGCGGCGTCGGCGATGCTGCGATTGGCTCAATTGCTCGTCCTCCTCCCTCATGGAACATCCGAAAATGCTCGCGCCGCCTGGAACGCGTTCGAGCACGAGCTCGTCCACTTGAAGGGACCGGAGCTCATCGAGGGTTTCGCGCTATCCAAGCTCCTGCTCCATCCACGCACCGGCGAGCTTTTTCCCGATTGGTTGGAGATCCTACTTCGGTTCGATCGGCTGCTGAGAAGCGCGCCCAAGCTCGCCGAGGCCAACCGCAACTTCAATTCGCCGGCCGGCGGCGATCCGCATGTAAGTGGCGTTTTGTTCGCAGCGCAACTTGGCAATATCCGCAGCGTTGCCCGTTTCAAGGAAATCTTAGAACGGCTCGATGGCGAGGAGCCCGCAACACGCGATCAGATCTTCTCGTCCTTCCAACCTGGGCGCGGCGATATTTCAAACTTGGTCAACCATGCCTGGCTCAAGGAATCGCGAGCTGAGACGTTCGATTGGGCGGCTGCTGCCCGCGAATATGCCGCTTGCGCAGACCTCGCGATGCGATGGGGCAATGCGATGCTCGCCACACGCTGCGCAATTGCGCAGGCCATTTGCCTCGACGAGAATGGCGACGACGTCGAGCAAGCACTCGCGTGTCTGATGCAAGCTGAAGTCAAATTTGGCTTCGACATCGCGCTTTCGCGCGCGCGCGCCAAGATCCACTGGCGCAGACGCGATCATGCAGCGGCGCTCCCGCTGCTGATTGCCGCTGCGGAAGCGGGCGGGCAAGACACAATCGAAAAGGCTCATATCGCTCGCGAAGCAGGCATAAGCGCTGCGACGCTCGGCGACTGGGCGGCAGCGCAACGGTGGTTTGAACGTGCCCAAGTCGAGGCATCGAAGCTTGACAAAATACCATCGGTGCGTGCGATGGCGATCGGGTTGCTCGCCGATACCGCGCAGGCTGCCTATCGCGCCAGCCGGCCCGACATCTCAATCATCAAGATGCGTGACGCCCTCTCCGCCCTGTCCGGGGTCGATGCGGAAGGTACGCTGGCTGAAGCCTATTGCCGCCGTGTCGTGCCAAATGGTTTGCTTTGGCTCTACCGAGAAATCACTGGGACCAAAGCAGGCGGCGAGGAGGAGGTATTCTATCCGCCGGGCTGCGGCAGCAACACCGAGCCGATCGAGGCAATCCGCGAGCATTCTGTCATTGCGCTCGATCTCGGATTCTACCTGCTGGCCGATGCGGACCAAGCACTCACCGAGCCTACCGGTTTCTATCGCAATTTTCGCGACTATCTAGTCGAGGGCCCGATTGTCTCTTCAGAACTGTCGGCGGCGATCGCCGAAGATCGTAGGACCATCGCAACGCACGATCCAGCCCATTTCGTCGAGCGCGTCCGACGGCATGCTTCAGTGGCGCGCATGGTTACCTCCGGCGAGTGGCTCGAAAGTGGCGACGCACTTAAGAATCCCAGACGCGGCACGATCCCGTTGGCTACGATCGGCGAGCCCGCCGAGGAGGATCTGCATCGCGCCGCCGAAGATTATCTGCTGAGCTTCGCCGCGGCCGCGGCGCTCGCCCGCGAATTCCGGGCGATCGATGCGATTGTCGAGGAAGGATTGGCGTCTCCCGAGATCGAATCCATTCATCCTTTGCTTCGACGGATGGGGGGCGACCTCACGGCAATCGCGACCGATCGAGATGGCGCGGCCAACGCGATCTGGCTGCTGCGAGAGGATCTAACGGCGCGCCCCGCCGAGTTTTGCTGGGCAGCTGCATGGCTGCTGTTCCATGTGAACGCGTCGCGGCTCCGCAGTGGTGTAGCCGAGCCGCTTGTGGCGTGGATCTTTGCCGGGTGCACTCATCTTGTCAGCAACGCTCGCTTCCGCCTATCGCTTCCGGCGACCACGGTGCCGCCAGTCGAGGCTGTCCTTGCGCGGTCCGAACGAACCATCGCGTCTGCCGCCGAATTGCTTCTCGCATTCGCGCCCGCAGCGGGGACTCGGTTCGTTCCACAAGCGCGATCAACGCTGGAGGAGATTGCCGGAATCTCGCCTGCGTGAAGGGCGGGAGGGAAATCGCTAACACTGGTTCAAACTCGGTGCTTTATGGGACACATTCTGATGGTTACCTCGGGGTTCGTGGCTTCGCTGAGCGAAGATACCGGCGAACGTTCGGGTCTCGCACTCAGCAGGCAACAACTTGTCGAGCATCTCCGGAAGGATCACCCATTTCGGGTAGCATTTGCCCAAGATGACGCATTGATGCGCGTTGGAAGTGAGGAGTATGCGGACACGGTAGGAGATCTACTCTACGCCCTCGGCGCCGCTGACCAACCAGGCATGCCGAGCCTGGGTCAACGGTTGATCGAAAGACTGGGGCCGGATTGGCGCGCGCTGATGGACTTCGAGACGATCCTCCAAGTCGAGGCCGTTGGTAATCATCATCTGCAAATACGCAATAGGAGCGGATCGCTCGATCGGGACGCACTCGATTCAGACATCAAATGCGTCATCAGTGGGTCCCGTAAGGCAATTTTGGAGCATCTGCTGGAGGCGATGTCCGTCCACCTAGCTTTGTCCCCGTTTTTTACACGCGAGATGAAAGCGGAGGATCACTTAGCTCTGACGGATTTGTTCGAGAGCGAGCGTCTTCCAATCGAAGGATCGGGTTTCTTTGATCAGCGGTTCATAAACTACCTATCCCAAAAGCCGGAGCTTCTGCAGGAGATAAATTGGCGGCAGTTCGAGGGACTCTCCGCAGAATGGCTCGTCCGGAATGGCTACGAGGTAGAACTTGGAGCTGGCCGAAATGACGGCGGTGTCGACGTTCGCGCTTGGAATGCCGGCAGAAAACCCGGTGTTCCGCCAGTTGTGATCGTTCAGTGCAAACGGGAGAAGCGGAAGATCGGCAAGGTCGTCGTAAAGGCCCTCTGGGCCGACGTTCATGCAGAAGGAGCGGATGGAGGCCTCGTAGCCACGACGAATGATATCAGTCCGGGAGCGTCGAAACTTGTCGAAGCTCGGGCGTATCCGATCACGGTTGCGAATCGTGACGAGGTCACACGGTGGATCACAGCCATGCGGCGCCCTACTGCCGGCGTGGTCCTTTAGGGGTGGTCGAGGCGCGGGACGTCAAACATCGAATTCACCGGACAAGATGATCAAGTTCGGTCGCGCGACATCGAGTATCTCGGCTACAGTAGGAGCGGCCGTTCGATACGTGAGCCGCAACGACGCCAGAAGCCTCGCGCCGTCAACCAATTCGACGAAAAAGCCGCTCTGAGCGGCCATCTCGGTTTCCCTAAAGACGCCGGCCGTGAATACCGACGATGTTACCAGCAGGCCGCTATGGGTCGCGTGAATGCTCATCGTGCCAATAAGTTCCCGCAACACCCGAGCTCCGACCTTGTTTCTCGTGTGCTTTATCTGGGCGTAGATCGCGGCGCGGCCGCCGTCCGGATGCTGAACCACTATATCGACGCCGCCGTCCTTTGAACGTGCGGTGCCGCGGGCCTCGTAGCCAAACTCTCTAAGAATTGCCGTGCTGGCGTCTTCAAGAGTTGCCCATTCATCAGCACTTCCTCGTCCCAAGAGATGTTGTTCGATTTCCCTGGTCAAAAGTCCGATTTGAGCTTGGTCAAGAGCTGGTGAAAACGTTGCCAAGGCCGCACCGCCGGCCTGTACGGTCCGCAGCGCCCTGTCCGGAACGGAAGCGCAGGAGCAATCCCACATATCCTTGAATGCAAACCACCAGCCGCAAAATGCGCAGGTGAGCACTTCAACATACTCAGAAAATCGTCGGCCATCACTCTCTCGGCTTTCGTCTGCAGAGCGCAATCGTGGGCGTGACTTACTGCAGGGACACTGCCGAGAAGCAAAAACGGTCTCAAGAATTGGCTTCGTTTGAATCTGTACTTGGTAATTCCAGAACAAATGTGTCGCCCGCCTCTTTCGGTCAGCAATCTCTCATTCTTGACTACCGGCGCAGGCTGCAATGAGCAGCTCTATCATGAGCGCCAATCGACACGATCGCTGAATTGAGGTCGCAATGGTTCGAGGATCGCGGGCAAGCGCCCCTCGCAGGTCACGCCCAGATAGGTCGCGGCACGCGTTACGCCAACGTAAAGATAGCGCGGGAAGAGCTCTTTAAGGCGGCGGGCTAATCCGTCGACTCCAATGAAGAAGACTGCTTCAAATTCCAGACCTTTGATATGCTGGATATCGAAGACACGCACCTCGCTTGCATCGCCGACCACGCGCCCTTCCTTGCACCCGACGATGGTAATGTTGCGCTCCGCCAATGCGGTCCGCGTTGCATTCACCAGCGGATCAATGAAGTCATCACCGTCAACGAAAACGGCGATGGAAGGTAGCGACCCGACTGACCGCTCGACCTCATCAATGCGATCGGCAAGCCAGGTTCCAAGCGCCGTGTCAGAAACGCCTTCCGCGAGTAGCGGCCACACATCCGCTTCTTCGATTTCCGACGGAGATCGCGTCTTCTGTGCACCCGGGTCGAGCAGCTCTGCTAGAGCGTCCGAAAATTGGCGAAGCTTCCGGCTCTGTCTGTAGCCGATGTCAATCTTGCGGACGTCAATCTGGGCTCCCGACACACGATTCAGCCAGTCAATTTCGGCTTCACTCTGAATGCCGGACGACGTCACCCGCTGGCGCAAATCGCCACATGCAAACCACGAGCGCAGTTCAGGATGGGCAAGCTCGATCGTGCATGCAAGCTGGACCGCGGAGAGATCCGTCGCTTCGTCAACAAAAACCTGAGTGAGATATCAGCTGCGTATCGTTTCGAGCCAGTCATACCTGATCGCGCCGTCGCGTCTCGCATCCACATTGCGTACAACGCGGCGCGCGTTTCGAAGCATTGCCAGCAGGACGATGTCGACCTCGTCGGGGGAAATCAAGCTGCGGCTTGCGGCTTCGGCAATCCCTTCATCCGACGTATAGTGCCTGCCTTCCCGGATCATTTGGCGACGAAACCGCGAATAGGCGCCGGGCAAGCCAAGTACTGATAAGCGCGGCGCCTGGAGTAGCGTCCTCAACCACGACCGTGTCGTGATGTTCTTGCCGATCGGCACGAAAACGTTGTCGGAGGGCAGCCGCTTGCCGATCAGTTCAATGACCCTGGCCGATTGTCCGCCGAGTGACCGCCGGCCTTCTGCGATGGAACGCGCCCAGTTTCGAAGGGCGTTCCAGAGAACATTCAGTGCGCGCGCCTCGGAGGTCCCTGTGGATGCTAGGACCTGGCTTGTTTCATCATCGTCATCCTCATCATCGTCGTCCTGCTCCGATGACCGGGGCGAAGGGAGGGAAGCGAGTTCCTGGAGCAAGCCCTTGTTTTGGTTTAGCAGAAGATTGTTGATCTTTCTCAACTCTGCGGTGATCAGGTCGCCGAGACGCTTAACCTCCTCGTGTAGCTCCGTCGCCTGCATGACGACCGCCAACATATCGTCGACGCTGGACTCGTCACCTCGTCGAAGAGCGGCTCGAATTCCGGTCGCAATACCCTTGGCGCGTTCATTATCGGACCCTTGCAGACTTGTCAGCGCACCGTCGAACCTCCGGATCAGATCCGCCCCCGCAAAGGTCGCGAACTCGTCATGGAGGCTCGACCGCGCGGCGCTCGATTGATCGGCAAGTAGATCAATATCGGCGAGTTGGAAGCGACCGGAGTCGGCCGACCGCAGAATGTTCAGCACGTTGCGTGCGAGATCGAGCCTCTCCTTAGCCCAAGTGCGGACATTGCCGGCGTCCGGCACCCCCTGCTTATTGAATGCGTCGCCAAGATATTGCTTCAGGAGTTCGCCAGGCGAAAACATAGCCCAACTGTTTGTGCTCGCTAGATCAACGCCCGCACGGGTCACCAAAGCTGTGTCCGAGTCCGACAATGCTTCCAATGTCCGCTTCTGTGACAGCCGCCGGATCAGCGTGGTCGTCTTTCCCGATCCCGGCGGGCCAAACAGCATGACCTACTTGTTCAGCGGCAATCGAAAGATTGCTCCCTGAAACTTGTTCAGAATCGGCCGATCCCGGAGAGCGATCCTGTCGATGGTTCTTCGTCGGTTGCGCTGGCGGTCAGATTGGGCGTCGGCCGCCTGCTGCAAAATCTGGCCCAGGATGTCTTCCGCCGAAACGTCGCCCTCGCGAAGGAGTTTCAGTGCCTGGCGCAGGGAGTCTTGCTTCAGAAGCTGGTGCAATGCACCCCATGGAGTGGACTCAAAATCGTCAACCAGCGCGTCCCACCCCCCGGATTGTTCCCGCGGCGACCACACCGTCCTCTTCAGAATGCGGGCCGTTCGTTCGCGATTACGGACATCCAAGGTTACGGTCTCGCCAGCCTCATGCTCCGCGAGGTGACCAAGGTCGTCTAGCGAGGTCACGAAATGCGCGCCTTTCACCGCATCATTCAGGCCAGCTGCGGATAGACGTGCGAAATAGAGTGTCTGCGGAGGTCGGGCCTCCTTCTTCCATTCGACTTCGACGCGCGCGATACACGGCTCAAGCAAAAGTCTGCGCAGCGCCTCGCGCAAGCCTGCGTTCTGAGCGTGGGCGAACCGCTCCGGATTCCCTACGCCAACCATCGTGTTCGAGCGGTTCAAAACACCATCAATAGAAAGTCCAAATGGTCGACTTTCGAGATTAGAACGCGCTCCATCGGCAATGCTTGTGAGGGCTGTGAGAATTTCCTCTCCCACCTTGAGTACAATTTCGCGTTTTTCGTCACTGGACTCCAAGGTACCGTCCCCCCATTTGAGTCATTGTCGGCAATTGATCGTAAACGGCTTAATGTCCATCAATTCACGAATAAAATCGTATAACCTCGCTCTATGAGGTGGACAGTATAACGTTCTGCCAATTTTCGAACCCGCCAGCCACTAGAGCAGGGCCTGTGGCCTTCCTTTCCCGCTTCGATTTCTCGATCGCCGTGTCGATAAAATCCGCTGTATCCGAACCCGGCAATCGCGCCACGTCGGCGACGATATGCGGCCGACCTCCGATCAGAGTAATTTCCTTTTCGGAGGTGGTCACAGCTTCGATAGGAATTTCAATCAAGGCGGTGTATTGCGCGCCACCGAACTCCAGCGAGAACGGCGTTAAGATCGCATTCTGCTCGTCAACAATACCATTGTCGAACTTCGGGAAAATCATGTTCACGCCTGGCGTAGATGTCAGCGCCAGGAACTCTGTATGCTTCGCGACCCAGTCATAGAAGTCCTTGAGCTTGATCTGACGTGTAAGGCGGCGGCCAGAGCGGGCAATAGCCGACAAGATTTGGCGCAGTGCCGGAGCGGCATGTATCCAATGGTGGAATGGTCCTTCGAGCGGACCAACGGGCAGCTCAAGCTGAGTACCCTTGAAGTGAGCCGTCACCTTTTTGGCCGGCCTTGAGAGTATCGCGCCAATTTCGATAATGGAGACTGCCTCATCGAGCTCGACCATTCGGTCTCCAGCATAGTTAAATGTTAGCTCGGCCCACTTCTTCTCGAAGTCGAGTACAACCTCAAAATAGAGGTTTGCGAACCGAACGCGACTTATCCCTTTGCCTTCGAAGGGCGGAGGTATGAAGACTTCAGCCTCTATCGAAGTCCATTCTCCGGCGTCCGATGCGAGCTCGATTGTTGTCGCCAACAGCGGTGGAACATTCATCTCCAGAACAGCCTGCTGGAAGTGTTCGCGATCGTTTTCCAACGCTATCCCGAAGCGGTGGTGCTCGATGGTCAGATTCGACACTTCCAGCTCCCGGCGGCCGCCCAAAAACAGGTCGGATATCTTTTTGGCCGCATCGCTGCCGGGAACGAAAAAATGCCCGATGACAGCTCTATCATCAAAGCCACAGGTTTGACGGTGCCTGGCTTTGCTTGCGATGTATTCGGATGGGCTATCGCCCAGCATGCCCGTGAGCGCGGCTCCCAGGCCTTCTCCCAAGGGACCAATTTCAATTGCCCGCTCTAATGGCACAGGCACAGTCGTTCTGTGGATGGCGCGGTTTCCACGCGCTTCTTCGCGACGAACTCGGCGCAGCGTCTCCGTGATGACCACATCATCAACTGGAATGAAAAGGCTGCGGTCAGGCACCCTACCACTCTTGTTGTAGATCAACGCGATGATGGCGGTAGGCAAATCTGCATCAACGAGATGCTTGAGCGCAGACAGCTTGATACGAGGCGGTTCTCCGGCCTTCTCCGTCGATTTTACCTGCGCGAGGAATTTCGGAAGCTCATTCTGAGCATCGAGCGGTCGCTCAGTCGAGCGGTCTGGCTCACTCTCAAGCAAAAAGTCCCATCCCAAGCGGTCGACCTGAGATTTCTGGGCGTGGAAACCCTCCGGCTCGCACCAACTGAGAAATAGGTTCTCGCCTATTGCGCCAATATCTCGTTTCGCTACCAACGTTCCTCCGGCCCGTGATGTTCTAGGCTGCCGCGCCTCTTGCAAGGATGACCGAGGCTGTTGGTGGCCCCGCTACCGGACACGTGCAGTATGATCCCGCTTGCCACGAGACACTGGCCAAGAAATCCAGGCCATTCAATTCCGCGCCCTTGTTTTCAGACGATTTCTTCCCCGGATTCTGTGAATAGTCGATCAGCGCACCGTCGTCACGCGAGGTTGTGATAGCCGACCGAAAACTCGAGACAATGCGGTGGGAGCGCTGGGCCGATTGGCAACGCGGCGACCCGCGATGGCGTGCGCATGTTCTCGACTCGACCACTCTTACGATCGATCAAGTCGTCGACCAAATTGTTGCGTGGGTTCGGGCGAGCCCTTAACCGCCGCGGCTTGCGTGCGAGCCCCGAGGTAGAGGCTGCCGGAGGTCCAAAAATGGGTCAAAAGCACGCTTCGGCCGGAAGGCCGTTGAGGCCGCTCCGGCAGCCGGTATTTACCTCCCGGGCGTCCTCCACCCCGGCAACCGCCCCTGACCCGCCTGGCGGTTTCCAGCAGGTCTCACGGATGGGTCGAGATGAGGCCCCGTTCACTGAAGCAGTTGTATGTAGTAGGACGCCAGAATGGCGCTAACCTCATCGAATTGATCGGTCTTCAGCAGCTTGTTCTTGGTGTCAGTCGCGATAACATGACCATCATATTTGACGCCGTGCATGCTTACCGTTCCCAAGATCAATTGAGAACCTGTCGGAACTTCACTGAGACAAAAGCCGATCATGCGCGCGGCGTTGGTCTTGTCTTGATCTTGCTGCACGGGCGTATCGACCACGATCGGACAGAAAGCCGACGTAGAGAAGCGCTTCATCGTGTGGATGAAGGCGTAGTAGTAAGCAAGGAGTGCTCGTGGCAGATCACTACCTGTTTCTTGTATTTTGCTATCGATCGCATTGTAGCTAGCTTCTTTTAGGTTGGGTACCTGAAGCTGCTGCACAAACGAGTTCATCTGCTGCAGGTAGTATCCCTTGATATTGTCCTGCCGTTTTTTGTCATCAAAGGACTTCATACTCTGCGCGGCTTCGTCGGATTTCATGTCCTGCGCACCTATTTGCGCATCAATGTCCTTCCCCTCTGCGGCGAACGCTGTATCCATTAGCTTTTCGCTTTCACCTTCTATCAAATCGCGAAGTTTCAGCTCGCCTCTCTGTTCATCAAGAATTTTGGTGATGCGCTCGATCGAGCCCGAGAACGAGCGCAGTCGCTCCTTCTCGTCGGATATTTGCACGTCTACCGCTTCAATTTCTCGACGAACCTCAATGAGAAACCCTCGGCAGGTATCGACATCCGATATTAGGCTGAATTTATTGGCGAAATCGTTGGAATGTACGGTGCCACACGTCGGACAAATGATCTCGTCTTCGCTTTCACGTCGCAGGAATTCGTAGTCAGCATCAAGATCGGCTAGAGCATTCTCCGCGATGGCGGCTTGCTCTTGGAGGATAGCTCTTTTCGAATTCAACTCCGATAGAACACGCTGAGCTTTGTCCTGTTCGACCTGCAACCCTCGACATTCGGTCACCAGCGCGTCAATCTGCTCAACGAACTGATCAGGAGAGATATCGAAGTGCACGCGTGTACGCGTCGATCGCAATCGCTTGCTAGCGCGATCTAGCGCCCGTCGCTCAACCTTCAATTCTTCTCGTGCCCGATCGGATGCAGCTTTCAAAGCTTTGGCTTGATAATATTCATTAGGACGCAAGCCGGCGTGAAAATTCGCGACGTCCTTCCGATAGTTCGGAAACATCTGCAGATTTGAGAATGAATTCCAGTTGCCCACCCAACTGCTATCCTGATCAATATAGAACGGCAGGAAGAGAAACGCGGGTGGCGGGATCAATAGTTCATTTTGGCGAGTGGCGAGTGTGAGTTCGAAACTCAACAAGCGTGCCAGCTCTGGACCCAGGCCATGCGTAACGCCAGTACCGGACCAGATGCCCTTACCGCCGGCGTCGTACAGTGCGTAGTTGTTCCCAGATCGCAGAATGCTAAACGGCACTCCAGCGATAGTGAAATCTACAAATATATCGACCTTGGCATCGCGCCACGTCGGGTTCACCTTCGCCGGATCGGCGCCGAACGCGGCATAGATAGACTTTATGAGACAGGATTTGCCCGTGTCATTTTCGCCGAGAACGACCGTCGTTGTCGGACTGAACTCGACTACGCGCGCCGCTTTCTCCCGTGCGGACAAGAGACACAGCCTTTTTAATTGAAAGTTTTTCATGGCGGCGCGTCCGCAGGCTTCTGATCAGTTTTTTGTACATCTCCTGACGCGTCATAGTCCAACACCTCGTAGATGATCATCGCCTTCGCACGGCTCGCATTCAATTCCGAGATCGTCGCCTTCGCAAAGCTCCAAACCTGACCAAACACCTGTTCGGTCAACGGCGTCAATTCAAGCGAGGAACCCTGCAACTTTTTCAACTCCGTCCGGATCCGTGTGCGAACTCGGTTGATCGCTTCATTACCAGCACCCAGCGCTAGGGTACGGTAGAGTTTCCATTCTCTCGCGATGCCCGCCTTCTCAAGCGCGCTGTACGTCAGGTCGCTAGCGATATCTGCCCACGTCGGCACCACGTGAGTTGTCTGTATCTGAGAAAGCCAACCATCCACCTGGCTCTTGGTGATGGCCTTGTGCTTGATGAGATCGGAAAATGTTTGAACGGACCCCGTATACTTGGACTTGGTCCGGCATTCCTCGATGATCGTTTTATACAGAGTGTCCGGACTGTAGATCACGGTCCCAAGCTGGCTCGTCACGAAATTCTGCATCATCCCCTTCAAGTGCGCGGACGCATCGTGAAGGCTGAGGTCCGCGCGAACGAAGTGCATGAGCTTCGCGGTGTCCTCCGTCGCGGATGGGCGTTCGGATTTCAGCTTCGCGAGAAATTTTGCAAAGTCGTCCGGATCGCAATCGCCAAAACAACAAACGGTCGCAGCAGCATCAATAAATTCGCATGGCAGGTTTGAGACAAAACTCAGGCGTTCGGTTTCATCGGGAAAGAGCTCATAATTGTCATGCATCTTCCCGATGAAGGACGGTAATTTCGACGTCCCATCCTTTGATTTCTTTTGGGTGCTCAGACTTGTGAGCGTCCAATGACCGCTCAGCTTGGTCTTGACCTGATAGAAGCGGGCTCGCGTTGGAGCGGAGCTGCTGTTCAGCCGGACAATGTCGTCGTGGAACTCAAAGGCAATTGCGTAATCGTCGAGGTCACTGTGGCTTTCAAAGATGAGCGCGAGACCCCAGCTCGCCTGATAATCGTACCTCTCGTATCCTGTCTCGCCCGACTTCTCTCGCCGCGGCGTCTGAACAAGCTTTTCTGCAAATGACATACGTCCCCCAATGCTCGGCATTGTAGCGGGCCGTGGACGCTAGACAACTATCGCGGGTAGCCCACGCGATCAGTCCTTAGGAGGATACCCGGCGGTGAGGATGTCTCGCCGGGGATTGAGCGGTCATTCCCCAGAGCTCTTCCCACGCGCAAAATTCGAGCGCTGGAACGAAGCGAGCACCCGCTAAGTGATTGATTTGAATGATACAGTTGGGTGACTCGAACCACCGACCTCCTGTTCCACAGAACGAAGGTCGAGTTTCCACCGCAACCAGTTTTGCACCAGAAACAGCGCTAACGAAACGCCACGAACGCGATCAACCTCGAACGAAAACGCAGCAAATCAACGAAGGCGATCGATATTCTGCCGCTCATAACGGTCGGGTTGCAGGTTCGAACCAGTCGGGCTCACCAACCTTCAAGAAGGACGCGAGACGAAGCCTTCATCGAGTTCAAAGGGTGAGATAACCCAAAGCTCGTCAATCAATGCTCCAGTATGAGCGTCTGATTGGAGAGCGGACGAATTTCGATCGGCTGAGGAAGCGCATTCGTGTCATTAAGATGAGTGCCGAAGGAAAAGCGCGTTCAAAGTGAGGTTGCTCGCTTAAGTCGCCCGTCCATTAGTTCGACATGTTGGTGTCAAGTAGCGCCAGTAGTGAGCGCACCACTACTAGTCGCCGACGTCCGATCGTTGTCGTGACGATACGCCCAGTTCCTATCAACTCGTAAAGCTTTGTGCGTCCCAAGCCGGTCACTTCGCATGCATCGTCAATAGTGCAGGTGAGCCGCTGGGCGAATGGCATCGTGATTAGTGCTGCGGCCTTCGGATCGGATAGACTGACTTGTGATTGTTTTCCGCTAATTTTCTCTCGTCGAATGTATCTCACGTGGCCCTCCTATTCGCACAAATCTCGTGCGGGACAAGAGTTGATTGTGCGAAGAGCAACGTCAATGCGAACATCCGAGGGCGCTCGCGTACGACAGCGCACCTTAGCGGTGGTTTGAATATTTCCGGACACCAAGGGGCGACGCAGAAATTTTTCGCGAATGCGCCAGCCACAGTCAGGCGTGCGCCGAGGCAATTTGGCGAATGACGGCAGCAAATTCCGCAAGCGTTCGCCGCTGTTCACCAGCGTCTTATTCAACCATTATTCAACGAACGCGGCTGATGGCTAACTAAGTGCCTGAGTTTGCTGGCGCTCCCTAGGAGCCTGTCCGAGTAATCGGATTTTTCTCGACGAAGCACAAGCGTCGTGATTCAAACGGCGGATGAGCAAGACATTTCGTCCTTGGGACGTTGATCAGGTTTGGCTGCTGCCGCCGTCGGTCCAGGATTTGGTGCCTCCCGGGCACGTGGCCCACTTTGTTCGCGACACGGTTCGCACGGGTTTGGACCTGTCGGCGATCATGGATGCCTACGACGAGGAGCGCGGCTTTCCGCCCTATCATCCTGGCATGATGGTGGCGCTGCTGCTTTATGCTTACAGCCAGGGGATCTACTCGTCGCGCAGGATCGCTCGGGGCTGCGAGGAGCGGCTGGATTTTGCGGCAGTAACGGGGATGCAGCGTCCGGACTTCCGCACGATCAGCGAGTTCCGCAAGCGCCATCTGGCCGCGCTATCGGGCCGCGCTATCGGGCCTGTTCCGGCAGGTCTTGAAGCTGTGCCGCGAGGCCGGCCTTGTGAAGCTTGGCCATGTGGCGCTCGATGGCACCAAGATCAAGGCCAATGCCGGGATCAACAAGGCGATGAGCTATGGCCGGATGAAAGAGGCCGAACCGAGGCTTGCTGCCGAAGTCCAACGCTGGTTCGCCGAAGCCGCTCAGACCGACAAGGCCGAGGACCGCCAGTTCGGAGCCTTGAAGCGCGGCGACGAGATGCCGGACTGGATGGCCAATAAAGAGAAGCGGCTCGAGAAGATCCGGGCCGCCAAGGCCGCGCTGGAAGCCGAAGCCAAGGCTGCTGCCGAAACCAAAGCCGCCTCGAAGCCGGACGACGACGGCTCCGGCGACGGCGGCAGGGGCCGGCCGGGACGCAAGTCCAAGCCTGTCACGGCAGAGCCGAGCGACAAGGCGCAACGCAACTTCACCGATCCCGACAGCCGCGTGATGCCGACCAAAAACGGCTTCATCCAGGGCTACAACGCACAGGCCGCCGTCGATGGCGCCCATCAGATCATCGTGGCGCACACGCTGACCAACTCGCCGAGCGATCAGGCGCAGCTCGCACCCTTGCTCGATGCCATCAAAGCCAATCTCGGGACGAACCCGGATGAAGCATCGGCCGATTCGGGCTATTGCTCGCAAGCCAATCTTCGCACGCTCGTTCGACGCCGGATCGAGGGCTACGTCGCCACTGGACGGCAAAAGCACGGCACCAAGGCGGCCACGGCAAAAAGGAAGCTCAAATCCGGCACGCTCATCGCCAGAATGAGCACAAAGCTCAAGCGCGCAGGCTATCGAAGCCGGTATCGATTGCGAAAACAGATCGTCGAGCCCGTCTTCGGCCAGATCAAGCAGGCAAGAGGCTTCCGCCAGTTCCTCCTGCGCGGCATCGACAAGGTCAAAGCCGAATGGGCCATGATCTGCACCGCCCACAACCTCACAAAACTCGCAGCAGCACGCTAAGGAGAAACTTGTCTCCAAAAAAACGCTCAGAACTCGATTCGCTTGATCCCAAGTCCATTACCGGGACAGGCTCCTAGGGGAATCGAACCCCTGTTTCAGCCTTGAGAGGGCCAAGTCGATCCGCTTGATGGTCAAGGTGAAGAGAGTTCGGCGATAGAGCCCTGGCGGATGTCAATCCCGGCTCGCCTGCATGAGCAGGCGTTACTGCACCAGTTTCGCACCAGAAACGCCCCAGCCGAAGCGTAACGAACGCGATCGGATTTAAACAAAAAGACGCAAAATCAACGAAGCCGCGCAGCAGGCTGGAAAGAGAAGCCCGAGGGACTCTGCTTTTCCTGGAATTTGTGAATAGCCTGTGGTCAGGCTCGATGACGAGATTGTCATCGCGATCATAATATTATCGCGGCCTGAGGCCAAACACATACCAGGCAGGTGTCGATGATGAATGGAAGAGTGGTTTCCGGCTCGTGAAAACTCTCGATCGCAAAACTCGACGGTGTCTCGCGACATGCGGAGCTCACAATCTGTGTTAGCTTGCTGAAGAGAGGACTTCCCGGCCGTATCGGCACCTCATCGGCAGATAGGCCCAATCCGTTGTGGTGCTTTCTGGTGGGCAACTTTGTACCGATGCCGCCACCGGCCTGGTTTGCCGTGCTGGCCTTATATAGATTTCAAGGCCATTTATCAGCAAGAAGTCAGCACGTGGCCTCGCTGCGATCGATCGCCCAGCCTCACGCGACGTCCTCTCGAGTCTTGGTTTGCGCGCCATAGATCTGACTCGCAGCATGGGAAACTGCTTCTTCAGCTCGCGCGCGCCGGTTTTGGCCCCGTCTCTCGTTGCAAATTCAGTCTTGAGTCGCCCATCGATTTCAAGTGCGTAACGTGAAGCCGGCAATTCACGGGCGATAGCGACCATCTTTTTCCTTTAGCGACAGTAAGAAGACGAGGTCGACTTAGCCCGAGTCGCGCAAATCGCGCCAGCTCACTCCTATGTTGAGTAGCGTTTTCAACTGTTGAAATTAACGATTTGCCGCACGAAGGTGAAGACTTTGCATTCTCGACTGGGGCCAAGGGCACCCGCAATCGGAACTTCGCGGGTCGATGCCGACCACGTTGATCATGATGACGTGGTGCTCGGGGCGGCGGCTACACCGTCACATTTCATAAGAAAGCTGCCATTCAACTCATTTTCAAGAGAGCTTGAATCGTACGTAGCGTCATATTGTACGCTATCGATCGCGTAGAGTTGCGCTTCGGTTGCGCATTTGGGACGACATTTTCGCGGACGTGTCGAGTTATGGACAGTACCGCCAATGGCATGAGTGATGCTTGTTGGAATAAACGAGACGTTAGACCAACCCCATGGACACATGTGCATTCGGCAGCCGTCCAATCCTGCTAGACTGGGGCGCTAAGGGGAGAGAGCCGTGGCGCTTTCTTCATCTGTCGCGACCGCGCTTGCGACGGTGCCGTGTCGCGCTGATGGACGACGAATCGAGAATGATGCATGAGCGAATCGGCATGAGATGCAAATCGACGGTCCCCTCAAGATCTCTTTGTTCCAAACGCGGAGCGCGGAAGTGGACAATATAGAATCGATGACTCTACAGGAGCTGCGCTCTGCAATCAGTGGCGGCAGGGTCTTGGAGATAACTACGACAACGGGCTGTGTCGTCGGATGTTCTTATTGCCCGCAGGACAACTTTGCCGAACGGCAAAGAGAGATATCCGAGGTGAAGCATCTTTCTCTCCAAGATTTCAAGCGGTGTCTGGCGCGCGTACCAGCACCTGTCGACATCAGCTTTTCCGGGTATTCGGAGCCTTGGCTCAATCCGGCTTGCACCGAAATGGTTGAGCATGCCTATGCGTGTGGCCATGGAATCCGGATTTCCACAACCCTGGCAGGAATGAACGGGCGGGATCTAAGACGCTTGCGTGCGCTGCAGTTCCGCGTTTTCCTGGTGCATGTTTTTGATGACGCCACGCACATGGATAGTGGTCTCGTCAGGCGCAACTATGTCGATTTGATGCGCCAACTTGTCGATGCCGACATTTCATCGTTGCTCTTCATAGTCATGGGCGAGGTGCATCCCGAACTTGTCGGCATAATTCCTGACAAAGCGCTGGTTCGCTCGCGTCCGCCGCGCAGCAGGGCTGGCAACGGCGAGAAGATGGTTGGAGCGCGGCAGCCAATCGTTGGAGCACTGACATGTCCTGACGAACGGCAATATCGTAATGTTCTTCTCCCAAACGGCGACGTCACTTTCTGCTGCATGGATTTTGAGCGACGACACGTGTTGGGCAACCTCCTCCGCGACAGGTACAAGGATCTCTTCGAAGGGGCAGCTTTTTGCAAGATTGCCGATCGCATGAACGGAACGGACGGATTTCTGCTTTGTCGATCGTGTGAATTCGCCGAACCAATAACGTCGGAATGCTGATCTTTGAGAGAAGTTGACCCCTGCTCGAAGCGAATCACGAGCCCTGGCAAGGATGGCCTTCCAGCTCATCACCACATCAGCCGCGGGGACGACCCTGCCATGAACGGAGGGCCGCCATGGCTTGGAGCATTTTGTTGGTCGCCGGCCTGCTGGAGGTCGCCTGGGCAATCGGCCTCAAATACACCGAGGGCTTTACCAAGCCCGTTCCGTCCGTGCTCACGCTCGCGGCCATGGCCGGCAGCGTGATCCTGCTCGGCCTTGCTCTAAAGACGCTGCCCATTGGAACTGCTTATGCGGTCTGGACCGGCATCGGTGCGGTCGGCACCGCAGCGCTCGGGATCATCCTGTTCGGAGAACCGGCCGCCGCGTTTCGCCTTGCCAGCATCGGACTGATCGTCGCCGGCATTGTCGGGCTGAAGCTCGTGTCCTGACGAAAACATCGAAAGCATTGACCCCACCAGGTCAGCGCCGCAACGATCGCCGAGGCCGGCACGTGATTCTCCAGGCATAGACGATCGAGCTGGCCACGTTCCAGCGCACCGCCGAGGGGCGCGGCGCGCCGACAATGGCGAGGAAAGTCGCCAAGAACAACATGCTGATGCAAGGCCTCTGGGCCGAGACCATCTGGCCGCGACCTGGTCGTGACGCGAAAGCCCTAGTGCGGACGATACGCCAGCCGCCCATCAGGGTCCCACCGGCATCACGTCTGGCGCAATTCACCACCCAGAACGGCACGAACAACTCGCTGCCGAGATCGCCGTGCGAATAGAACGGCAATGAAACCCAGCTATGCGGCTGATCTCCGGGCGATGGTCAAGAAAGGTCGCTTGCCGGAGTTATACGATGCCTGACTCCGGAGCAGCAGGGGAGAAGATGCAGATCGGCAGATCGTGTTCGTTTGTTCCGAACTGCTTCCGACTATCCCGCGTCGGCACCATCAGGGACTGCCGACCAGTTCAATTGTTAGATCGCAGTCAGGTGAGCTTGCGATCTCTGACTGAGCTCAGCTCCGCGCCTCGAATTGTCGGTGCGACTTCATTGTGTGGCTGCAAAGAAGCTCGATCACCTAATCATCATCGAACTGGCGGTGCCGACGCGCGGCATTCGATTCGTGTTCGACCTCAGACCGGCGGCTTGTTTGAACAATGACCGCTATTGTCGCGTAGACGACATCGCGATCGAAAAACGCCGGGAGCTTGCATCGTGCCCGTCGGCACAGCGTCTGCACACCACGAGGGCATGGGAGCGACGCTGCGAGTTCAGTGGCTCACGCTTCGTTCTGGAAGGCGCGCACTTCGTGTTCGGGAGGTGATATGCGATCTGACGTTCTTGCTCGGGCTGCCGCAGCAGTTGCGCTCGTCGCATGCGGTGTTGCTCATTCAGCGGATCTCCAGCCAGTCGTCAGCGAGCCATGCTGTTTCCAACCGAACGAACAGCTGCATTGTCTTCTGTGGCATTGTTGTGATCGGCGCCTGCAAGGCAGGTCCACACGTCTTTGTCACCGAAACCGCACGTGTGGTGTTCAGCTTCTTACTCGCCCGGCCAAATTCTGGCGTATATCGGAGCAGCCGTGGCTTGAAAAGGCAATCGCGGCCGATATCGCCAACAGCAGCGAAGTCCGGGAAGGGACCTATGCGGCGTTCCCGCGGCAAAGGGCGCAATTCGATTACCGTCGTTTCGATGGGTCCCGCGGAGCCGGCGTTGAGCAAGCGCTCACACCGGCTTGGTCCATCAGATTTGAGTGCGAGTGTATGAGTTTTGGTGGGACAGCATCTGGCGACCTCTGGGAATCAAGCTGCGAGCCCTGGGTATGTCAAAACCCGAAAACTCGAGTCGAATGGAGTAGAGGCAGGCTGCATCCCAAGCCACATTCGTGTTGCCTACCTTGCCCAGTGGTGCCTTGAACGCCACTGGCCTTCTTTCTTCCGCTCAACCTGTACCCGGCGGAATCTGATTGTTTTTTCCGTGCCACGCGTTTGTCTTGTTTAGGCTCCGGAGAACCCGCCATTCTTCTGAGGTAAATGCGGCTCTCTCTCGAACTCAAAAGGCGCCGCCTTGGCATGACCGCGCGTCCAGGGTTCCCAAGAATTACGCCGAGAACGATGGCGTTCCTGCGGAGCACGCGATTTTCTGGTCTTGCGACTTTCGCGCTTACGAGAGGTTGAGACCATCTTACTCCTTTGAGCATGGTTGGGCGGCAGTGGGAAGCTTGCTCACTCCGGTCGACGCCAGCTCGCCCGTGACTGTCACCTTGTGCGGAACCGACTGTAATATATATTCTGGTGTGGGGAATACGAGTCAAGGATGTGCATTCGCGTCGTCAGAACAACTGGCTGGTCGACCACCTAACCGAATGCACGCTCGATATAGCCAAGGTACGGCAAAGCTGCCCGCCCACAAGCCCAGCCCGGCACGATCGGCCGCGCGTTGCGCAGCTTGGTATCGTCCCCTGGAGTATTGCGCCCAATCGAGCACGAGACCATTACGCACCAACCATTCTCCGAGATCGATGCCATCAGCTGAACAGGTCGCCATCGTCCGTCCACACTCATCCTCCAGGACTGACAGACAACTGACTTCGCGCTCTGCAATGAAGTTTTCAAGATCGCTCGCGGCCCTGAGGCCACATCGATATGGATTGACGTTGATATCTCGGCACATTTGAGTCTTGTCCGGCGCGTCGATGCCCCAGAGCCGAACGCGTGTCCCGTGAATTTCAAGGGTGTCGGTGCTGATGACCTTTGCCGGCCCCGTCAATTCGCCGGCAAACACAATGCTGCACAGTGCGAGCATGGTCAACATTACGATCAATCCATACATGGCGATCTTCTTTGTCGAACTGCGAACATTCCGGCCGAGTGCAGCAGAGCATGGGAAACCGCCGAACGGCGCTCCATCGCGGCTGTGCTTAGGAGGCTGCTAATGTTGCATAGGTAAGCTCGTTCGACGGATGACTCCCCGTGTATCAGCAGCTCAAGACGGACGCCCCTCGTGTCCAACCTCGCCCCCGATGCTCTGCGACCAGGCTGCTGTGCTGACCGCATCCCGCCATTCCTCCACGTCCTTGCGGCAGTTCGCCTTGGCCGCATCACGCACCAGCAGGTCGAACTCGGTAGTGCGCGTCCGCTCACTAGCGACCGGGCCGGCGCAGACGGCCGGCCGCAAGTCGGCGAGATATGATTTCCTGGTCGCCTTGTGCGGAATGAGCATAAGCTCGGCCCCTCGCTGCCACGGATAGCAGCGAGCGCGCGTCGCCCCGGATCGCTGCAGCCGGCTGCTATCGGGGAAAGCGTACGCATCGCTTGAGCAAAACGGGCGACATGACGGCCATCGTTGCTATCAAAAGCAACATGCCTTCTAGGAGCGGTGGGCGACAGATCCCCTCGCACTCACGCCGCCCAATTTGTTTCGCGAGCGCCAGCACAGCCAGATCAGCCACCGGCTCGACCAAGGCCACAAGTGCATAGGAAACCGCGAACGATGCGACGTTACCGAGGTTGGCGGCGCCGAAGCCCGCGCCATAAAGCGCCCAAAACGCGACCGAGACAACGATACCAGATTGATACGCAGTCGAGAGCGCAATCGTGTTACTGTACTGCAGATCGCGATAGGCGGCCTTGGATGGAATGAGGCGCTTGGCGAGCGCCTGGATCGCAAACAGCGGCACTAGAAGCGTCGCGACATTCATACCATATTGCGGCAGGTCGGTCAGAATAAAGAGGACGCCTTGCAGCAAGAGGCCGAGCGCAAGACCAAAGGCAGCCGGCGCCGCGCCGAACAACAGTGACAGCGTCGAGCGCAGGACGAAGTGCACTTCGGAGACCCCAACCGCAAAGTGCGGCAGGATTTCGAAAAACGTGAACACAAGGCCCGTCGCGGCGATGGCTTGCATAGCAAATGACAGAGCGCCCCGCTCGCGTATGGTCTCGACCACAAGCTTGGCGATGACGCAGCCCGTCGCAATGCCTGTCGCGTACCTCAACACGAGCTTGGCGCCTGTTACTATTCCCGGTTCGATATGCACGGTCTCAAGTCCTTTCTGCCGTTGTACTCGGACCTTGGCTCAAGAATTTGCCGGGACCGTCGTGTGGCTGACGGTCGGAAACGGCACTTCACCTTCGCCACCCTCGGTCCACTGATAACGTCCTGTTTTCGCCAGATCGGACCGGGTGTGCACTCCGCCTTCGCTCGGTCATTGCGACATTTCATAGCAACAGCTATGCCAGCGCCGCTGCGGCGGTTAAGGCTTTGATTGCCTTGAAACATCCCGCGGCGCGCAGGATTCGCCGTGTTCTGTAGCCGACATGCTCTGGAGGAAATTGAACACACATCGCGGCCAGTCTTTGATCAACCTGTGCCGTTTCAAACAATCATTTTCGCTCGCCCATTGAAGCGGAAAATCCTGACGCCGCTGGCGCGAAGACACCGGTTCGGCATCAATCTTGCTCGACCTTGTCCGAGGACGGCGCCTACGGCGCAGCCAAATGTTTGGCGGCTCGGGTCGTCGAAATCCTCCAAGAGCTTGCTGGGTCGTTCGATTGACCTTGCGGGCAAGCATGCACGAACATGGAAATGGCGACGCACCCATCCAAACTTGGAGCCGGCATTTTCTGGATCGCAGCATCATCTCTCAGCGACGCGCCCGGCAAATTCCGCTGCACCATCTGCGACGAAGTTCTGGACGTGTTTGACGGTCCCGGGGGAACGCTACCGTGTCGCAGTCAAACCGGATGCTAAAGTGAACATGGATCAACTTTCGCCCGGTAAGCCTGCCGTCTCCGAACAGACGGCGGCCGCCTCGATGCTGAGCATTCGCGCAGTCATGCTGGGCGATCGCATCAACCCGTCGGCTCTCGAGATCGGAACGCTGGTGTCCTCGACGCCGGTCGCTTTCCGCATTCATGCGGGCCTTGTCGTGATCTTCCGCTATGGCGTTGTAGTGCTCATCGGGTTGTCGCCCTCGGAAGAAACCGCTCTGATCGAAACCCTGATATCGCGGGTCATCGGTGAACTCAGCTCCTATGAGGAGGAGAGCGCGCAGGCGCAGCTCTGCAACGACCAGAGCGCCGAGGTCATCCTGCCGGGCGGGCGGATTTGTCTCAGAGAATTTAGCGACGATCGGCTGCTGCTGATCGCCGATACGCTAGCCAAGAGCACGGCGCTAGAGCGAGATGAGCGCCGTGTCGCCGCGGTGTTCGACGTGATCGAACCCTTTGCAAGCGAACTAGCCGAGCGCGGCCGGACGCCGCGGGGCCGCAAGGGCATTCTCCAACTGATCGGCAATGCGCTCCTGGTCCAGCAGCGCGTCGCGGGCCGCGTCGCCATTGCCGAAAAGCCCGACGCACTCTGGGAGAAGCCGGAACTCGAGCGGCTCTATTCGCGTCTGAAAGACGAATACGAACTGAAGGAGCGTCTTGAGATGCTTGAGCGCAAGCTGTCGGCCATCTCCGGAACGGCTAACGCACTGACGGACATCATCGACACACGGCGCTCGCTGCGTCTTGAGTGGGTTATAGTCGTGCTGATCGTGATGGAAGTTGCGATCGGATGCTTTCAGATTATTACAGCAGCTCACTGAAGTGCGGCTGGCCGTAGCGCGTGAGGCGCCTTCGTGGGGTTTGAGCGGGCCTACTGACCGACCTGGCCGGCATTGACGTGGGACGCGCCGTTCGGCCGCACTCAGCTACGGATTTCGGCTATGTCTTCGCCGTGCTCGTGGACGCGAGGTTCGGCGAAATCCCGGTGCGGCTCGCGAAGACAGCGAATAGCCGAGGCGAGTTCGTTTCCCCGACGATCGAGCAAGGATAGGGGGTGTATGGCAGACGCGCGGCGGAGCGTCCATGTCGACGATCCAGCGCCACCCAAGAAGGCCCTTTTGCCCAATTTGCAGCGGGCCGCCACTCAGCTTGTCTGCTATTCTCGACTTGGTCGCGGAATACTCTGCCAGGCCTTCCCCCCGCCGCCCCCAGGGCGCAGCCAGCGACTACCGAAACAAGGACGGTCGATTTCACCAGGACGCCTCACCGAGTTGAGCGACCCCCTTTCGCCGCTTTGGCACATCGCCGCGGCTCGGTCGACGTGTCCTGCCGTGATTTCCCTTGCGTGGCTGTTAGCGAACGGTTCCATGATCCGCCAGCGCGCAAACGCGCGCTGCAACTGAACATGAAAGCTCAGAATGCGGATCTCGTCCTCGCTAACGCGAAGGTCGCCGAGCTTGACGCGGCCGGGGACTGCGACCGGGCGTGCATAGCGGCTCCGCGTCAGCGATAAACACTAAATGGATGACAAAGGAACTACGCCGCGAATTTCGACGCGGTTTTGACCTCGCAAGCAGGCGCCGAGATTTTCTGACGTCCTCATCCGCTCTGGACATTCCATCTGTGGACTGTCCCTCAAAGCGCCCTGGACACTCACGCGCCCTCGGCAGCTCCTCTCAAATCCACTTCCGAACCGATCCCGGCATGGCGATCCTTCGCTGGCTCGTTCAGGAGCCCGGCGAGCCTGAGGCCTTCAAGGACTCCTTCGAGCCGCTGTTCGCGAATGATTGCGGCCAGCAGCGAAACGGCCTCCTCCCGATCGACGGTGAAGCAGACGTCAGGCGCTCGCTCAACCAACAGGTCCAGCAAGGTCGGAAGGTCAGCAACGTGGTGGCGTAAGGTCGAGACCACATCATTCGCGAGATAGGTCGCCAAATCAGCATTCGGCGGCGGATCAAAGTCCCAGTCGACCTCGGCGCGCTTGTCGATCGCCTGTCGAATCAACTCGCCCTGCCGTCTTGCATTCATCGAGAGCATGAACACCGCATCCGCGAGGTTCTCGCGCGGCAAGCTTCTCAGTTCGGCTATGCGGGCCTGGATGTCGCCGACCGAACTCTCACGGCGTGCCTCTGCTCGCCGCGCGTTAGCGGCTGCCCTGCTCTTTTGTAATCGAACCATCGTCATGCTCTCCGGCCGACCATATATCCCGGCGATACAGGCGAATGAAAGTGCAAACTTGTGTGCTGCATGCGCGCAGCCCGCCTGACGAACGCCCAACCGGCGGTCGCGCGAAGGAGTCACAAAGCGCTAATTTCGTGATCCGCTCGTGCTTGTCTGTCTACAAGGCGCTCGATGGCACGTTCGTCGGGTCGGCGGCTATGGCGAAGCGAAGTCCTGCTTCCAGCGTTCCGTTTGTAGGTGATAGGCAGCGTCGCGAGGCAGTGGCGGCAGGCGGATCGCCGCGAACTCCAAGAAGGACGAAACCGGCCAGATATTGGGGAAGAGAACCAGGATCGGTCGACAGATCCGAGATGGACGACCTAATCCCGCCAATGCGTTGCGCCCTGTTTCGGATCCGCTCGCTTTGGCTATCTCCGGGCATATTATAGCGGAACCTGGCAAGGGCCCGCCCGGTAGATGGAAAGACCGGGACTCGATTGAATCAGGTGAAATCTCAATTTCGCGCGTGATCTCGTTGTATCGCGAGAACGCCGCAGCCTGCCAATCAGCCCCTACCTCGAAGCTTTAACCAAATTTGAATAGCACACCGTAACCGCCACGTGGGTAGCTCCACTCGATATCACCACTTTCTTCGCAGATCACCCGGCAGGTGCCGCACTCGATACACCCGTCGACTGTCACCTCAACATGACCTTTATCGCTGAGCTCGTAGCACCGTGCAGGGCAGGCCTTCAGCATCGATAAGAGCCGCGAGGATGGTGTGGTGTGCGGCCGCACCTTGATATGGGCGCGGCCGGAATCAACGAGATAGCGGTTGTAGAATAGTTTGTCCTCGACACGTCGGGATGGCTCGCTCGGCATTGTTTCTGGCTCCGTCGTTCGTCGTTGTCTTTGGTTTGTGATCACCGCCAGGCCCGGGCAATGCGCAGGGCATCGCTGAACAGTCCACTCCACGACCGCGCCTTGATGAACGAGCTCAGCATCAGCTTCTCTTTCTCGAGCTTTGGTGTGCCGTCGACGCGCACATAATCCTGCATCGCCTTGGAGAAGAGCTGCGGATATGTGAGAAAGAAGTTCTGCGAGTGGGTATGCATCAGTGCCGGCATATCCTTGTACTTCTTCAGGTCCTTGATCACGAAGGAATCATCCAGCAGTTTTTTGTAAAGCGAAAGATTTTTGGCCGTCATCGGATCATTTCGCGATTTGATAAGGCAGATCGCTTCCGCGGCGATACGGCCCGACGTCATCGCCAGATTGGACCCCTCGCGATGGATGGCGTTGTTGAGCTGGGCGGCGTCTCCGACAACGACCCAGCCCTCACCACAAAGCTGCGGGATCGCCTTGTATCCACCTTCGGGGATCAAATGCGCGGAATATTCCTTTACTTCCGAACCCTCGATCAACGGCGCGACGGACGGGTGACGCTTGAAGCCCTCGAGCAGGCCGTAAGGCGTCTCGCCGGTACGCTGGAAGTCGGCAACAAGACAGCCGATACCGAGCGAGATGCATTCCTTGTTGGAATAGATGAAGCCCATACCGGTCATGCCGCGGGAGATGGTTCCGGCGGCTTCGATGACGAGCCCCTCGTCGCCTTTGAGATTGAAGCGAGCATCGATTGTCTCGCGCGACAGGAAATGCATCTCCTTGACCGCGAGTGCGACCTTGTCCGGTTTCGGCCGCCCTCTTAAGCCCGCACCCGTCCCGAGCACTCCGTTCACCCCCTCGGCCAGCACGACGACATCTGCATGGATTTCACCCCCATCTCGGTCTGTGCGCACCCCGACGACCCTCCCATGGGAATCCTGGAGGAGCTCGGTCACCGTGGTCTCGCACAGCACCGTGGCGCCGGCCTCGCGGACCTTCTGGGAGAACCATTTATCGAACTGGGCGCGGATGATGGTGTAGCGGTTCGGCTTCTCCTCGTTGAAATCATCGGAGCGATAGTGAATCCCCGTGTGCGAACGCTCGTCCACGATCCAGAAGCGTTGCTCGACGAGATGCCGCTCAAGCGGTGCATCTTCTCGGAAATTCGGGATCAGCTTCTCCAGCATATCGGCATAGAGGATGGCGCCTTGCACGTTCTTCGACCCCGAATACTCGCCGCGCTCCAGCTGCAGCACTTTTAGGCCCCGCTCGGCCATGGTAAGCGCTGCCGCATTCCCGCCCATGCCAGCACCGACGACGATCGCGTCGAATCTTTCCTCGATCATAACAAGCTCCCCTAGCCAGCGATGCGGTCGTGCGAGTGCGGCGACAGCTGCGCGCGGAATGCAGAGGTCAATGCGGGCAACAGTCGAATGGCGTCGGTGACGATGCCGATATGGGCGAAGTCGAAGATCGGAGCGTTCTTGTCGGTGTTGATGGCAACGATGAGGTCGCCCCCCTCCACGCCAACGCGATGCTGGATCGCGCCGGAAATACCGGCCGCGATATAGAGCTTTGGCCGAATGGTTTTCCCGGTCTGGCCGATTTGTCGGTCCGAGGTGACCCAGCCCTTCTGGACCAGCGGCCGCGAGCAGCCATATTCGGCGCCAAGCACGTCCGCGAGCTGCTGTACCAGTTGGAAGTTCTCAGGCGATCCCAGACCGAGCCCTCCGGCGACGACCACGTCGGCGTAGGCAAGGTTGGACTTTGTAGAATCGCGGTCCGGCAGGAACGACAGCACTTTTGTGACGATATCTTCTTCTACAAGCCCGAGCGGATGCGAGATGACGCGCCAGACGGCGCCGGTCACGCGCTCGGGCATCGGCATCACGCGCGGACGGACGGTTGCCATCTGTGGACGATAGTTCAGTGTGTAGATCGTGCACAATAGTGAGCCGCCAAACGTCGGCCGGGTCGCTGCAAGCGAGCCGTCGGCATCGACATCGAGCTCGGTGCAGTCGGCAGTTAGGCCGGTGAGCAGTGTGGTAGCCACTGAGCCGGCGAGATCGCGGCCCAGTGTAGTTGCCCCTAGGAGTAGGATTTCCGGCTTGTACGTATTGACCAGCTCTGACAGGGCCTTGGTGTAGGATTCATTGCGATAATCGGCCAAGAGATCATCCGCGACGATATAGGCGAGGTCGGCGCCGTAGCAGAAGGATTCGGCGATCGCCTGCTGCGTTGTCTCCCCGACCGGGCCGATGACAACCGCGGCGAGGTCAACGTTGAGCTTGTCGGCGAGCCGGCGGCCGGCACCCATCAGCTCCCAGGAGACGGGGTGCACTATCCCGCGTTCCTGCTCGATGAAGACCCAGACGTGCTTATACGCCTTGAATCGTTCGGGCAGCTCCCTCTTGGTCGCCGCGCGACCACCACCCGCGGCCGGAGCGGCGCTTTTGGGTGCGGTGCTCATCATCTGTACTCCCATCCTTGTTCAGTAGCGGCTCGCCAGCGAAGCGTGCTCCGCCTTCAGCTTTGAATTCGCGCGTGAAGATTGCTTCAGTTAAGAGTTCGGCCGCGTGCCCGCCGCCATTTTTTCAACACCGCCTGGCAGCAGCGCGGGGCCGAGACACCCATTGCTGGACCTTTGTCGACGAGCCCGGAAGCACGCGCTTGGGGTTCTTTCCGGGTTCGGCATTCTGGGCCACCATTTGGCAATGGAACTAGTGAGGCACGCAACCGCGCGGTCACCCGAGCCGATCGATTGGTCCCCCTCATCTTCGAGATGCAACCGAGTTGGAACAGATCGAGGACCTGCCAGAGGCTCGGCTGGTGCCATTGTCGGCCGCGAGCTTGCCGGTGAAAACGCGATCCATTACTCCGAATGCCGTCGGAATATTTCCGATTGCAGCGACACGCCCGCCACTCTTGGCGAGGGCACGAGGGTTGGCGGTGAAGCCGCCCGTCAGCGGCGCCGCGCGACCGGCGCTGGAGAGCAAGGGCTCCCCCCGCGAAACCTCGGCCATAGATCGGCCAACGGGAGTGATTTCGTCGACGAATCTTTGGCGCGGATCAAGCGCAGCTTTCAGCTCAGCCAGGCCAGAATATGCAATCATCGCTTTGGCGTCGCGACGCATCATGATGCCGACAGGCAGCGCGCGCGAAACTGCGCGGCGTCCAAAACAAACTCGATGCGGACCAAGATGTGCATTCGCTTCTCCAGACTAACTGAGCATATGTCAGCAATTGTCGTACCAATTGCGCAGACAATGAAAATTGACCGCCAATACAGAATCTTACTGAAGGAAATCGGATTGGCAGCCTCTCACGAGGATCGGAACATTCGAAACCGTGCTGACCCGTGTCCGGAATGCGACAGAAGACAGTCATCCGAATCTTGCTGCGCTTTCCTCGCCAAATATGCGCTCCCCGCTGCCGGCGTACCATTGCAGGAGATAGGTGCACCATGGGCACCAGCTTGAAACGACGGAAATATCAGGGCTGAGCCGTGATTACCTTAAGGAGCCGAGTGTCCAAGCTGCGGATCCGCGAGGCCGTTGCAACTTCCATTTGAATTCGACGCCCTGGGAGGTTGGCAGGTTCTCTGAACCTTCACGCTCCAGGGCACGAGATACAAACTCAATTCACTCCAAGGAACTGAGCTGCACCAATGCTGGATGCTTGTTCGATTGTGGTGCGGCCGCATCCTTCAGGACCTTGAACACGCGCTGTTCGATCGGGGAGGACGTGACGAAATCGGCATAGGCGCGCTCAAGCGTGGCCTTGCAACGCGAGGCGATGTCAGGATCGGATGCACCGGTAAACTCCTCGCCCGCGAGATATTGACCCATGCGACGCAGAATATGAAGCCGCGCCACGTCGATGATTTTCGCATCGTACTCGACGCCGAGCAGTGCAAAAAACTCCTCTGCCGCGGAGGCCTTGTTCAATTGCGAAAGGATCCCGTCCGTCGTCATTCTCAACCTCCATCTAGATCCGCGGCCAGAAACCGTCCTGGCTCGAATGTCCCAACCTGATCGCGCGACGCGCATGGCTGACCACTCGATCGCCCTCGGTTGACGAGCGAGCTCTCGTGAATGTCGCGCCAGATCGCCACCACCGTTTCCTGGGAAACCGGGCCTTTGTGCTCGATGGCATGCTTGCGGACGCGCGCGAGAATGGTTTCGGTTTGCTCGGCGGTGACCGAAAGCTGCAACTCAGACAAGAGCGAAGTGATAGCGGCAAGCCCGGAATGCTTGCCGATCACAATGCGGTGGGAGCGGCCGAGCAACCCCGGGTCCAGCGCTTGGTAGGTGGTCCGGTCTTTTAAGAGCCCATCGACGTGGATGCCGGATTCATGGGTAAAGACATGCTCGCCGACAATCGCCTTGTTGAGCGGAATGGTGCGGCACGCTGCGGCTGCAACGGCGGCCGCGACTTTTTCCAGTTCGGATAGCAGCACGCCGGTATCACCGCCGTAAAGCTGCCTGAGTGCGACGGCAACTTCCTCCAGCGGAGCATTGCCGGCTCGCTCGCCCAGTCCAATGACCGTCACAGAGGCGTGCGTCGCACCGGCCTTGATCGCCGCCAGCGTATTAGCCGTTGCCAGCCCAAGATCGTCATGGCCGTGGAATTCGAGCTCGAGATCGGTGCTGGCGCGCAGTGCGGCCATGAGCGCGAAGGACGCGTCGGGATCGAGCACGCTCAGCGTATCTGCGACACGAAAGCGCCGCGCGCCGGCCGCCTTGGCGGTTGCGATCAGCTCGATCAGGAAGTTGACATCGGCACGCGAGGAGTCTTCGCCACCCACCGCGACATCCAGTCCCTTGTCGCGAGCATAGGCCGCGACGCGCTTCACCCGCTCCAGCGCGGCCAAACGGCCGCCACCGAGTTTCGCCGCAATCTGCACGTCGGACGATGGAATCGATAGGTTGACCATCGAAACACCGGCCTCGACCGCCGCATCGACGTCCGCGGGTTTCATCCGGCACCAGCCGATGATCGTGGCCGCAAGGCCCGCTTCGGCGACCGCTCGGATCGCGGCAATCTCTTCCTGACCCATCGCCGGCGTGCCGGCCTCGATCTCCGTGACTCCGGCCGCGGCCAGCGCACGCGCGATCGAGACCTTTTCCGGTGTCGTGAAGGCCACGCCGGGTGTCTGTTCGCCGTCGCGCAACGTGGTGTCATTTAGGACTATGGACCTCGACCGATCTTTGTCGGGCCCGGTGATTGCGGCAGCGAACGCCATCAGCGGCTCCGTATGTTTATTCCGGAAGCTGTTCAGCAACTGCTGTGCCAACCCGCTCGAATTTCCCAAGAACCTGTGAACGACGTCGAATTTCAGATTAGTCGGGTGTGTCGCAAATCCGACAGGATGGAAACGGCGGAGCGCCAGGTTCGGTGCGCTTGCGACCGAGCTGAAGGCAGGCGCCTAGCTTGGAGCTTGCTAGCCGGGCAACGGTTCGGGTGTCACCTCAAGCTGCAGCACTTCGGGGAAGGCGCGTGCATTCCGGCATGCTTATCGAAGAAGAATTTTGAGCCATCGGGTTCGGTCCAACCACAGGTCGGCGTTCGTAAACAAGTTCAGCGGGGCGCGATCAAGAGGCGGATGTTGGCGTCGATCGCGCGTCGACATAAAACATCTCGGCGGTAAATGTGACGGTCGCCTCCGCCAATTATCAAGCCGCGATCATCAGGCGCCGCCGCGTCCGGCTTAGGCCGGCTGCGCGCAATTGTTTACCTCGGTGATCTTTTCAAACCCTCAGTCTCCTCAGGCGACAGCTGGCCGAAAGCTCGTCCGATACACCGGTGCTCGCGCCGAGGAGGGAGCATCCATTATGAGCTCAGTCTTGCGAACTTGGGATGGCTTGGACGGAGTCATCGAGACGACGCAGATGATCCCGCCGGCGTCCGGCCATCCGGCTCTCCCCGCTCTCCTCGCCGAAGCAAAGATCAAAATCATTGCATTCCGTGCAGACCGGCGTGGTACACATCACCAGACCGTCATCTTCGCATAGCGTGCGATAGAAGAAGCGCTTCCAGCGCATGTTCTTGGTGTTGCGAGCCGCCAGCGGCCCGAAATGGCGCATCAGGAGGCGGGACAATTCGTCCCGCTCCCGCAGACCGAGATCTTCCCACAGGTGATTAGGCTCCATGGCGCGCCGCGCGATCATCGTCGCGAGCCAGCCGCCGACCTCGCCACGGGTGGAACGTTGCGCAAGCAGGAGATCGCGCACCATAATCGTCTCGTCAGGAGCCGGTAACGCGGACTGTTCGCGCCAGGTACAACTCCTGACCGGGGTGGATGGGAAGTATTGCACCAAGAGCGCATCGAGCTCCTGGTTACTCAAGCCAGCCCGTTCGGGAAGTTGGCCGCCATCCATAGCGGATGCGGCGAGAACGCAAGCGAGCACATGGCGATCGAAATCGTCATCGTCGCTGATGTCGATTTCTGTTGGATGGCGCCCGGTCAGAAGCCCGTAGAGCTCACTTGCATCGCGCTGCTCGGCGATGTGAGCTGCTGATACAGGAGATGACATCGTATCGGCCAATTTGCTTTGTGTGCCAATCATGAAGGTCCCCAGCTTCTGAGTGGACGATGTCGGCCTTCCCCGGTCGAGAAGGCCGACAACATGAACTATGCCGAAACAGCGGCGAGCTCGGCGGCGGTCTTGCCGACCAGGCTCTCGTCGACAGGCTTGATGATGCCGTGCTCCATGAGCATATCCTCGAGCTCGTCCATGCTGATTGGCGTCGGGATGGCGCCTTGTCCCGCATTGTTGTGGATCTTGGTCGCGAGATTGCGATAGTGATCCGCCTGCTTGGACTCTGGCGCGTATTCCAACACAGTCATCCGGCGCAGCTCCGCGTGCTGCACGACATTGTCGCGCGGCACGAAGTAGATCAGCCGGCTGCCGAGCTTCTTGGCAAGAGCATCTGCAAGCTCCAGCTCCTTGTCGGTCTGCCGCTCGTTGCAGATCAGACCGCCGAGGCGCACGCCGCCGGAATTCGCATACTTCAGAATACCCTTGGAGATGTTGTTGGCGGCATACATCGCCATCATCTCGCCGGACATCACGATGTAGATTTCCTGTGCCTTATTCTCGCGGATAGGCATCGCGAAGCCGCCGCAGACGACGTCGCCGAGCACGTCGTAAGAGACGTAGTCGATGTCCTCATAGGCGCCATTCTCCTCCAGAAAGTTGATCGAAGTGATCACGCCTCTTCCGGCGCACCCGACCCCCGGCTCTGGACCGCCGGACTCGACGCATCGAATGTCCTTGTAGCCGAGCTTGATGACGTCCTCGATTTCGAGGTCCTCAACGCTGCCGGCATTCGCCGCCAGACTCAGAATGGTGTCCTGCGCTTTGGCGTGCAGGATGAGGCGAGTGGAGTCCGCTTTGGGATCACAGCCGACGATGAGAATCCTTTGGCCCAGCTCAGCAAGAGCCGCCAGCGTATTTTGCGACGTTGTCGATTTACCGATGCCACCCTTGCCATAAAACGCGATTTGTCTCAGCGAAGACATGCTGCTCTCCATCAACCGATTGCCAATTTTTCGCGCCGAACGCGCGAGGCTGTTTCTCTCTCAGAAACGTGGGCACACGGGTTTCGGGAAGGAGGCCATCGCTCGCCATCGGCGTCGGCGTGCCCTCAGCCCTCACTCGTTGTTGCTGCATCCAGTTAGCAACTGGCGTGCCATTCGTTCGCACGCGCGTTAAGCATCTGACTAAGCTCGACTAATAGCGCAATGTCCGAGACCGGATGCTGTGGCGGACCCGACAGCGGCAAGGGCTCTGATAGAAACCCGACAAAGCCCGGCGCGTGGATTCCACTACGAGTGCCGGCCGAAAGAGCGCGGAACGGGGAATGCCGGGCCGTAAGCCCGAGACAATCGAGGAGACCACACGGCGCAGATGGGGTTTCGAGGCCACCGCCATCATCAAAGGCGAATGTTCCACGACCGGCATGATGGGTACTTGCCGTAAGATCGGGTGGCATATCGCTTGCTTTGCCAATCGCGGAACTCTGTTTCCGTGTGACGCGATGTTGTGAGGACAATATGCCTGGAATTGGAAGTAAGTTGCCGCCGTTCGACATCACAGGCGTGAAGCCCGGCTTTCACCTGCAAGAGGAGAACGGGCAGAGCGCCTTCGAGACGCTGACTGAGAGGAGTTTCCCCGGAAAATGGAAAGTCATCTTTTTTTACCCGAAGGATTTCACATTCGTCTGCCCAACCGAAATCGCTGAGTTTGCTCGCCTGTCCAAGCATTTCGCCGATCGCGATGCAATCGTGCTTGGTGGCTCGACCGATAACGAGTTCTGCAAGCTCGCCTGGCGGCGTGAGCACAAGGATCTGCACCGTCTATCGATCTGGCAGTTTGCCGACACCAAGGGTGCACTGGTCGATGGCCTTGGAGTGCGATCGCGTGATGGCATCGCACATCGCTACACCTTCATCGTCGATCCTGAGAACACGATCCAGCATGTCTATGCGACAAGCCTCAATGTCGGCCGCAGTCCGACGGACACGTTACGCGTTCTGGATGCGATACAGACTGATGAGCTCTGCCCTTGCAACCGCGAAATCGGCGGCGACACGCTTAAAATTGCCTGACGCAACATATCGAAAGTGCAGCAAGGAGCAGCTCCCGTATTCGAAGGACGTCAGATTCAATCGTTTGTCGGATACCAGATGAGACGATCTTACCGCAAATGCGGCCTGCTGCTAGCGAGTGCGGCCTGCAATTCAATTCTCATTGCCACCATGGAGTCTGCCGCGGCCGCCGCGCTGTCCGCGTGCGGCAGTCGCGGCGGCGAAATCGACGGTCTCGATGATGACGATGAACAATGTTCACCACCGCTTTGCTCACCTCACAACAAATCCCGCATGCAAGAGGATGCCGGCGCGGCTCCGCATGAACATACAAAATACTTGTACGCTTCTGCGCCTGCTGGACGCTCCTGCCAGAGTTCCTTTATATTGTCGCCGTAGGCCGGACCGCGGCTATTCCCTTCTTTCTGCGGCTTGACGGCCGGCAGCATCATCAGAGCGATCTGCGTCAGCCGCAGGCCGCTAATGCTGTAGGCCGACGATGCCGGCGCCCACGGACTCGGAAAAAATGGTGCCAAGCTCCCTCTTCGGCGCAACTAGGTTCCAGTCGCCGCGCCTCGAGAAGGGTGGAGGCAGAGGGAGATGGCTCAGCGCCGAATGACGTCTACCGGCCGAGACGATGATCCGCCGGCACGCTCGCGGACCGTATTTCCGGGTTCGGTAAATCTATATTCACCGATGTAAGCCGCACTATGAGACGAACAAGTCGGGTTTATCAGTCCACATGACACTCGACGAGGTTTAGCCACTGAGCCGGTCTATCGGGAAATCGGTCAGCTCGTTCATCACGCGAGCTGACCCTCGGGCGCAGGGACCTGAAACGATCAGGTGGCCCGGCGGTCGTAAGCCGCCTGGCCGTCTCGATCATTACGCCGGTCAATTTCCGAACATTGACGCGTATCTCAGCGCTGGTGACCCAAGCCAATCCCCAAGGTACGTGCTTTCTGTCTTAGAGAGCCCTCGGATCGCTTCATAAGCTTTGAAACCCTAGCTACAGGGGTGCGGGCCTTTGAGTGCGCTTTGAGCAGCTTGACGTCATCCTTACTATACTCTTTGCGCTTGGTACTTTTTGCCACGTGTTCTCCGATTTCGCTTTGCACATCTGCCTGTAGCGTCTTGTTTTTGGCGAAGACGCAACTGCTTCCCATTACCATATCAATGGCCATCGACAACTATTCAAGCGGATTTTTCTCTTCGAGATAAGAACTGGAACTACACGCGAATTTGTCCTCCGTCCTCTGGATCTTTATCCGCGTGACAAGCCCGATTCTCGACGTGCGCGTCAGCCACTTCAACATGGAAGCAAGCCATAGAGAAGGGACGCCCGATGCATCTTCGAAAAACAACGCGAAAAGCCCTTCTTGCTTGAAGGCGCCGACTTCACTCACCAATTTCGTAGAATGATATTTCCAGGCGCCAATAATATTGATGGAGTAGCGAGGATCGGCCGGGACAGTCGCACTGCCTCACTTGCGCGCGCATCATCAACCGGCCTTCACGGCGAGTGCACGGCGTTACCGCGCAAAGAACAAACGTCTTCTCCTATTTTCTGAAGTCCTGCGGACTTAAGGGCGAGTACTCACAAAGGCAAATCTTGCGATGCCTGAGCGTTACTCCACGTCAGCTGATCGAGCACGGCTCGCTCAGCCAAATTTGATCTGCCGCAGTATCCTTGGTTTAATAAGCCACGTTGAGATGCCCAGGCAATTCCGCCCTCAGCGAACATTTCTGCGAGACCATCGCCTGCCCCCGTCTCATGGACCCGATGAACGAGCGTGCGACCTGATGGTGATATTTCCCGGGCCGGCCACTACGGCATTGCAAACAACCCGCGGGCCTAGCCGTCCTGTGTGAGCTTGGCACCGGCAGGCGATTGCTTGATCATGACTTGCCAGAGCGCTTGGCCAGCACAATACCGGTGGCGCGCTGCGGATCATTCGTGATCTGTACACAGTGACCTCCACTGTCGAGCAGATGCAGGTCGAACTTTCCAATCCGGCGGAACGGACTCTGCGTCATGTCGGACGCCTCGCAACAAATCCAGGCAAGATGTGGAAAATTCTGCCGGAGCGTCAGGCAGGGCTCAGAGGCTGTATCAACGACGGCGAGCGTCTGCTCGATCTCCGTCAAGTCGCCTTCGAGCACCATCTCCACAATCCTTATTGCCAGAACAAACGTTCAGGGTCGGCGTTCAGAACCGCTGTCGCCAAGCCAAGCCGTTGATGGGTCGAATGCCACTCCCAGACGCCCTTGCGGTGATCTTTGCGGAACAGCTGCCATGCCACTCCAGTCCTATCGTGGTGCAGCAGCGCGACGTCGACGAGGCCGCCCTCCGCATTGATATTGCCTGAGCAGCACGGGCTCTCGACCAGATAGCCGCCAGCAACCGCTGTCACCTTTGGCGAGACATATCGGTAGCGCTCGCTCTTTGTCAGCGCGCGGACGATCCGCCACCGGTCGAGCTCGTTGGGTTGCGCAGGCAATGCGGAATGATGTCGTCTGATGATTGCGGCGTTCATTGCGCGATGTCCTAGACTGCAGAGATTTCTGCCTCGAGGCAGCCAACCACCAACTGCTTGCCGAAGTCGACCATATAAATGGGTAGGTTCGCTTCCGTATGGCGACCGACCTGGACGATCTCACCAATGTACCCGACGCCGACCAGACATTCTTCCGCCGACGCGTCGGGAAAGGAACCGTCGTTGAGCAGATCGATTGCCGCCTTGACACGTTGGCCTGAGCGGTATTTTGGCAATCTTGGTTCGATCATCGGGGTGCCGCTCCTGGCAAGAACGGCTCCTCGCCTTCGTGGCTTGGCGTGACTAGATCGAGCTCCTTGCATTTCATGCCGACGCGATTGCCGGAGCCGAGGAATTCGACTCCATAGATGTAAAATTGTTGCAGGAACGTGCCGATCGAGACGACATAGCCAAGCTCGCCTTTCTTGACCAGAACCTCACCGATCTCCTTGCCCACATAGGTGCCGTCGTTGCGGATGGTGCGGTTGGCCCGCACGTTGTCACCATAATCAAAGAAGGGGGCGTCCGTCAGCTCGACGATGTCACTGTCACGGGCGATGTTGCTCATGCTGCCGTCCCTGTTCCATAGTTCAAGTGTACCGCGCCTCGCGGGCGCGCGGCCTTACGGACCGCCCTATCATGATGCTCGATCAACCCCCTCCATTCCCGCACGGCGGCGCTTGCGATCACGGATTGCATGAGCCTGTCGGCATCCCGGTGCAGCAACATCAATGCCCGCAACCTAAAATCCAGATGCTCCAGATAACTATCCGTGAGCCCATGGTTGATGTTGAAGAAGCCATCGACGCGGCACGCGCGTCTGTCATCGAGCGAGGCGTGCTTGAGCCGGCCGCGAGCCGCGTGCTCCAGCGCGGGATGCGCACAGCCGACAGACTCGACCTGATTACCCCGGCAACCGAGGGCATTGTGGACGTCATCACTCACGGTCCCGCCCATACGCTCGAGCGTGCCCAACAACACCTTGGCGCCAGCCTTGTCCGCGGGACAAAGCCCCAGCAGTCTCCCGACAGCTGCCGTCCTTCCCGAGTTGCCCGAGACGCATCTGCAAGTCGGCAATATGCGTTGAGCGAGAATAGGAAGACCCACACGAGGTGCTCTCATAACAGCCGAATTCCGGCTTGGTGGCGCCGACCGCACCGGTGGCAGGAAATTCATTTCCGCATCACGTGATCGGGTGCGAACGCCTTGGCGTGGCGCAGGTGTACCTTCTGCACCTTCATCGAGGTGATAGGATAGCCCTGTCGCCCTGGGATGATGCTCGGCCGGCTCGACACCGTGCGACCAAGACAGGACTCGGTGAGGACGCCCTCTCTCGGATGACCAACTGAAGAAGGCCTCGGGCATGAATGTCGCCTGATCAATGATGGCCGCAGGTGACTGGATTGATATCGTGGAAGACGGGTCCGCCCTTCGTGGGCCCATCGGCGAAATCGATCCTCGACGCTCAAGACAGCGGCCTTCGGGCCGACAAGAATAGCTCGACGCGCTCCCGCCGACGTGCGCGTCGCCAGAATATGGCTTGACAACTGGCGAAAAGGTTAGCGACCAGGGCGAGCCGTCCACCCGGTCTGAGAAGGCGAAAGCCGCGGCCGGCGCCTCGTCAAGGCGGAGCATCATCCGCCCGAGTTTCTGAACCTTTAGTGTCGTTAGTGACATCCATCGTGGCCCTCAAGCAGGCTCCTGGTGACGCGGCAGTGCCGTGTCGAGCACGCATGTATTGTCAACCGGGCAAACCGCCACGCATTGCGGCTCATCAAAGTAGGCGGCGCACTCGGTGCATTTCTCAGGATCGATCAGGAAAACGCCGGCTCGCTCGGAAATAGCGAAGTTCGGGCATTGCGTTTCGCACGCCGAACAGCCCGTGCATTGCGAGGCGATGATCTTGAAGGGCATTGTTTGAACCCATCCTCAGGCTGCGGAAATCAGCCCATTGTGGCGGGCCGCCGCATCGAGCCGCTCAACGTGCTTGATCTTCCCCTCATTGACTTTATCGAGATAGAGTTTGAACCAGGCGATCGCCGAGCCATCGATGAACTCGCAGGCATACTGATCGACCGGCTCGATTCCGGCCTTGATCAATTCGGCCTTCGGGCAGCCGCCGATCTTTGACACGAACACGGCATGGCAATCGTTGATGGCGCCGATGGCGACTTCGAGCTTGCTGTCCTCGCCATGGCCGCCCTGGCAATAGGGATGAATAGGACGATGGCCAACGAATTTTGCGCCTGAAGTCGAGAGCTCGTAGATCTGGAACTCCTTGGCATGACCGAAGTGCTGGTTGATCAATCCCGAGCCCTTGGTTGCAACCGCCACCAGCACCTTGATTTCGCTGGACGCGCTGGCGAGCTCCGCAAGCTGCTCCTGCTTGGCCGCAAGCTTTGCAATGCGCACCTTCTCGACTTTGGCCTGATACTCCTTTCGGGCCTGCTCATCATATTTGATGTCCATGGCCATGATCTTTTCCATGGTGAACTCCGCGCCGCGGTCCTCCCCGAGCAGTCCGACGGCGTCGGCGCGGCACTGGCGACAGTGACGCATCATGTTCATCTCGCTTTCGCAGCTATCCTGCAACGCTGTCACTTCCTGTGCGGTCGGCCCGCGTTGCCCGCTGAGACCGAACACGGTGCCGTGCTCGGGCGACGAAATCAGCGGCATCACGTTATGCAGGAAGGCGCCGCGCGACTTCACGGCCTTGTTAACCTCAACCAGATGCTGATCGTTAATCCCGGGAATCAACACCGAGTTGACTTTGCACAGGATGCCGCGCGCGGTGAGCATCTCCAGGCCCTGGAGCTGCCGATTGCTGAGGATGCTTGCAGCTTCAATGCCGGTGTAGCGCTTGTGGCGGTAAAAGATCCAGGGATAGATCTTTGCGCCAATATCGGGATCGATCATGTTGATCGTGATCGTCACGTGATCGACCTTGAGTCTTGCGATCGTGTCGACATGATCAGCTAACGCTAGACCGTTCGTCGAGAGGCACAGCTTGATATCTGGCGCGAGCTTATTGACGAGCTCGAACGTCTTGAATGTCTTGTCCGGATTCGCCAGGGGGTCGCCAGGGCCAGCAACGCCGACCACGCTCATCTGAGGGATCGCGGAAGCGACCGCCAGCACCTTCTTGGCGGCCTGCTCCGGCGTCAACTTCTCGCTGACAATGCCGGGGCGCGATTCGTTGGCGCAATCGTATTTACGATTGCAGTAATTGCACTGGATATTGCAGGCGGGTGCGACCGCAACATGCATGCGGGCATAATGGTGGTGCGCCTCCTCGCTGTAGCAGGGATGGTTCTTCACCTTTTCCCAGACCTCATTTGGCACATTGCCGATGCCGGCCTGAGATCCGCAGCTCGCCTTGCCGCTGCCACCGACCGTACCGCAGCTCTTGTGCTTAGCCATGACTTGCATGGTCTCGCTGATCTCGCCGCCGCCGCAGGATACCTGGTGTTGCGCTGAAGTACTCATTTTTCCAATTCTCTTCGCAAGCCGAATCCTTCCAGCAAGCATTCCCAGAGTCGTTTCTGAAAAGCCAAGAGCAACTGGCGTGCCATACCTGCCACAAACGAATTTTGTGGTCCGCTTCAAGCAGTTAGGTAACGCCTGCTCGAATGTCAGTTTTATCAACTCATGTTGGAAAGCTGACAGAAATTGCGATCACAAGAGCGCTGGCAGCGCTCTTATGACGGCGGTTACGCTGCTTCATCTATGCCCTTGGGCAAAGAGCATGGCGGCTGGTGTCGTTGAAAGTTGATCTTGTCGCCGAAATGTGACGCGTATGCAAAGCACAATCCGCAAAAGACGTTCCGGACGCTTTGAAGGACAACTTGAACTGGCGATCCTTCGTAGATACCGACAAGAAGCAGCCCCCGTTACCGACCTATGTCGTGGAAGATCACGCGGGCCCCTGCCTGACACTCCGGAAGGCATTGTCGGGCAGGTGAAGAGAAACGCCTGGTGGCCAGGGTCCCGACGGCCACGAATTGGACCGTGCGTCCAAACGTTGGTTGGCATCTCGAATAGGTCGTGCGGGTGTGGATGCCGATCAGATTCGTAAGGCTGCAGCCGCCTCGGTCGACATCGCACGAACTGCCGTCCAACAACTACACTACGTCGCTGACGTCTCGGTATCCAGCCAGCCGATCCTGCTCTTCAGGAAACGCAGGCCCAGCACCAACAAGCCGGCGTGCTCGCTGTTGTCCTTGCCATAGCCGTGGCCGCCGGCGGCATGCTCGTAGAAATAAGCCTCATAGCCCATCGCCTGCAGCTTCGCTGCCATTTTGCGCGCATGTCCGGGATGGACGCGATCGTCCCGCCGCCTGGTGGCCATCAGGATCGGTGGATAGGACTGCCCGGGACTTGCGGCATGATAGGCAGAATAGGTCTTCAGCCACTCCCACTCCTCAGCGTTGTCGGGATCGCCATATTCGGCGAGCCAGTTCGCCCCGGCGAGCAGTTTGGTGTAGCGGCGCATGTCGATCAGCGGGACGGTGCAGAACAGTGCGCCAAAGAGCCCGGGGTATCGCGTTAGCATGTTGGTAATGAGGATGCCGCCGTTCGATCCACTCTCGGCCCCGATCCGCTTGGCCTGTGTCACGCCGCGCTTAACGAGATCGGCGGCGACGGCTGCGAAATCGTCATGCGACAATCTCTTGCCGGCCAGCCGGCCGGCGTCGTGCCAGCGCGTGCCGAACTCACCGCCGCCGCGCAAATTTGCCTGAACCGTGGTGCCGCCGCAGTCAAGCCAAAGCTTACCGAGCGCGGAATTGTAATACGGTTTCACGGAGATCCCAAACCCGCCATATCCGCTCAGATGGACCGGCGCGTTGCCGGTCTGTCTGACCGGGCCGGTCTGCAGGTAGGGAATTCGCTCACCGTCGATCGAGATGGCCTCGTGCCGCGTGAACACGCAGTGCTCCGCGGCAAACGTCTTCGGCGCCTGCTTCAGCACGGCGGGACTGCCAACGCCCCGCTCCATCAGGATGAGGGACGGCGGGGTGAGCGGATCCTCGACGTGAGCCAGCAAGTCGCCATTGCTCTCGGACGGATCGCGATCGAGAGACCAGATGTCGACGACGCCAAGATCAGGAAGCCCGCCCAATTGCTCGCGGTTCCAGCCATGATCGCATGGCGCGCAGATCTCGAAGACTGGCCGGAGTTCGTCGAAAATACAAAGCACAAGCTTGCCCGCACTCCAAAAGAAGCTCTGCAGCGCACGGCGCGGGCCCGGCTCGAAGAGAATCTCGAACTGGCGGCTGCCCGCCAGGAACGCCGGCAGCGGGATGACGAGCACCGTATCCGCGGCATAGGTCTGCCCTGCCACAGACCAGGATTCGCGCGGCTTCAGGGCAAGCCAGTTGCGATGCGACCGCATCCAGATGTTACTTGGCAAATCGAGCCTCGTCTTGGCGCCCGTTTCATCGCCCAGCCAGACCACGCAATTGGAGACGTCTGTCGCATCGAGGAACCAGATCCTGGGCGGCACGACAGTGTCGTCAACACTGCAACCGACTGACACATGAGCGGCCTTGGTCTCAAAGATCACTGCCGCTTTGTCAACATGCGTACCACGCCGCCACAGCCTCACCGTGCGCGCATAGCCGGTGGTCGCGGCCATGCCGTCGCCATGGGAGCTTAACAACACCAGCGTATCAGAATCGAGCCATACGCCGCTGCCTTTGGCTTCCGGCAAGATAAAGCCATCGTGGATGAAGAGCTTCGTATCTGAGTCGAATTCACGCAAGGTGACGGCATCGCTTCCGCCGCGCGATAGACTCAAGATCCACCGCGAGTAATTTCCAGGCGGTGCGGCCGTGGCGTTCAGAAGCCAGTCTTTGCCTTCGCTGACGGCAAGTTGATCGAGGTCGAGCAGGATGTCCCATGACGGCTTCAGCGTGCGATACTCTTCCAGAGTGGTTCGCCGCCAGAGGCCGCGTGGATTATTGGCGTCCCTCCACAGATTGTAGAGATACCCGCCGCGCCGGCTGACATAGGGGATATTGTCAGGTCGGTCGTAAATCGCTGTCAGCGCATCTCTGTCTCGTTCGGCTGCAGGTCCGCCAAACACCTCCAGCGTTCTGCTATTCTGCCGCTCGACGAAATTCAGCGCCCGCGCGCCTTCGATCTGTTCCAACCATAGATAGGGATCATCGTCAGGAGCGGAGGGCGTTGGCCTTCCAGTTCGCGACCTCGTCGACGCTCTTTGTCTGACCATGCTTCATTTACAACCTTAGTCTTGACGCGTCGTTCGAGACTGATTCAAGGATTTGCATCGCGAACGTTGCATCACGATTTGCAAGCTACGACCTGGCCCGGCGCGAGATTCAATCCTCTCGAAACTGAATCTTGCGGAGTTGTAGCAATTGGCCTGACGCTGTGTGCGGAATGCAACGACCGGGCTGGCGATGTCAGCACAATGGGCCCTCGCGAGGGCCTCCCCCGTCAACGCCATCGCGCTGGCCTAACGCCTCAGTGCTGGCCTAGGCCGAGATATTGCGTTTGGCACCGTGCGTCGGCGCGATCTTGGTTCCCAAGAACGCTTCGAGCGCTTCCGGAGTCATCGGCACGGTCGGCTGGAACCTTCGGTCACGCCAAGCCAAAGCCAGGGAATGATGTGGCCTTCCTCGCAGAGGCCGGACCGCTCCGCCAAGAATAGCTTCCGCATCCGCTGGCTTGGCGAGGTTCTGTGGAGTCGCAGCATTCATCATTCGGTTGCTTCGCCGCCGCGCTTCTTGGCGTTGATAGTGATTGGAAGGATGGTGTCACTCGCCATCGCGGGTAGGTCGAGCACCCAGCCGTTCGCGATTCTAATCCAACCACCCCACAGCGTCTCGTGCTCACATTCGACAATCGGCTCCTCAAGATCCTTCTTGGGCACATAAATCGAAAGCCCCGTCTCGGGCGAACGGCGAATCATGACCTTCATAGGAGCTCCGCAAGTTGTGAGCTCTCGCCCGCGCGCTCCTGACACGCACGCCACAAGGCTCTCTGTTTGGCAGTGATGTCCGCCAGGACTTGCAGGACACGATCGATCTCATCGGGCGCCGTGTCGCGCGACAGCGAGAAGCGAACCGCACCGCGCAAAAAAGCCGGTGGTACTCTCATCGCGCGCAGGACATAGGACGGCACCATCGAGCCGGACGCGCAGGCCGAACCGAGTGAGACGGCAATTCCGTTGCGGTTCAGGTGGTTGACGATGGCGTCTGCTTCGAGATGCTCGAAGGCAATGTTAGACGTATTTGCCAAGCGGTTCTTGATATGACCAAGCACGATGCAACTGCCGAGAGCGAGAATGCCTTGCTCCAGCCGGTCGCGAAGGACGCCAATCTGCATCTGCTCTTGTATGAGGTGTGCCGCAGCGAGTTCCGCCGCCTTGCCGAGCCCAATAATGCCCGGAACGTTTTGGGTGCCAGCGCGACGATGCCGCTCCTGTGCGCCGCCGAAGATCAGCGGTCGAAACTTGATGTCCTTGCGCACATACAGCGCGCCGATCCCCTTCGGACCATGGAGCTTGTGGCCGGAGAGCGACAGCATGTCGATGTCCGTAGTCTTCAGGTCAATCGGAATCCGCCCGACCGCCTGGACCGCGTCGGTGTGAAAGAGCGCACCGACTGAGCGCGCCATCTTGGCGAGGGATTTCACCGGAAAGATCGTACCGGTCTCATTATTGGCCCACATGACCGAGGCGATTGACGTGCGCCTCGACAATGCGTTGCGATAAGCCTCGATGTTCAATCGGCCGCTTGCATCGACCGGAATGACATGGGTCTTGATTCCTCGTCGTCCCAGCTCCTCGGCAAGGGACAGCACGGCCGGATGCTCAACGGCCGTTGTGACGATCTCGTCGCGTCCCTCCTGCACGGCGAGCGCGGACAGGATCGCTGTGTTGTCGGATTCAGTCGCGCCCGACGTGAAGACGATCTCGTGATCGAATGCCGCGCCAACGAGGGCCTGCAGCTTCCGGCGCGCTTGTTTCAATGCGGGCGCAACCTCAATGCCGAATGCATGCGCGGACGAGGCATTGCCGAATTGCCCAGAGAAGAACGGCAGCATTGCCGCCACGACCAAAGGATGAGCACGGGTCGTCGCGTTGTTATCCAGGTAGATCGGCCGCACGGACTGTCCGCTCTGCACTTAATGCCCCACTTTGGCAGCTCCGGGGAGCGGGATCAGGCGGACGAACTCGCCGAGCCGCTCGATCAGGCGCGCCTGAATGGCCGCGAGCGTCGTGCCCGCAAGCTTGCATAACATGCAGGCGCCGGTGAGCCTGACCATGATCTTGTTGCCGTCGATTTCGACGAGCTCACAATCCCCACCATCACGCCTGAGGCTTGGCCGAATCTCATCGAGCACCGCGCAGACAGTCCGCTCGCGATCGGAAGGCTCTGCAGTCGAAGACTGCTTCGTTCGTTCAGCCTTCAGGCCCATGTTCGATGCTCCTTCCATTGCGAATGGTCCGAAGGCGGCTCAGCTGAACGATTTGCCGCAGGAGCAGCTCGATTTGGCATTTGGGTTATCGAAGCGGAACCCCGATCCTTCGAGCGACACCACGAAGTCGATCGTGGTGCCATTGAGATGCGCCCGGCTTGCGTTGTCGACGAATACTTTGATCCCGTCTTGCTCGAACACGGGCTCATCGGAGACCGGCTCATGAGCAAGACCCATTTTGTATGTGAACCCTTGGCAACCGCCGCCTTCGACCATGATCCGCAAACCGCTTGCCGGCTGGGCTGTCGAGGAGATTGCGGCCTTCAGTGCGTTGATGGCGCTATCCGTTAGGTTGATCATTTCTGGCTCGCTCTCAGTTCTGTCGCGAGGCACAGTTCGCAAATCCCATGCCAGTCGAGATGCAGCTGAAAACAATTGGTTTTGAAGGCGGCGACCATTCGATTTGCGACCTGTCGGCTTTGCGACAGGCGGTTTTCCGGCGTCCCGACCTCATCCGGCCGAAACCTCGTGATGGTGCCAGCACGTATCCCTGCACATTGCGCCAAGCCGCCGCTTACGCTGTGCGTCGCTGCACACATAGGCGCACGGCAAACAACTTGCATAAGGTTAGCGGACACGCCGCATTGGGCGATGCATGTGCACGACAGATTGATGAGGAGCCTTCCATGACGTCGATCGACAACACTGCTCTTGGCCAGTTGGACAAGGAGGGGCGGTTGCTGAATGCGGTGCTTAAGACCGAGACAACGAAGTCGGGGCGATTTGGATTTCGGGGCGACATCGCGCTGAAGTTCCAAGCCCAGCTCGCCGACGAAAAACGACCGCCGGACTATTCCATCGAACAAGTTCTTGCAATCGCGCAGGAAGGCGAACCGACCATCCCAGTCCTTGCCGGATATCTGCATTCCTTCGCGTATCTACCTCAGGCCGCAAAGGTTCTGGATGGCAGGCTGAGCCCCAAAGGGAGCTATTTCATCTTCTGCAACAACATTGATCTGCTCGCGAAGTACCGCACCAAGATAGGCGACATCACCTTCCGCATTCTGCCTTGCGACGAATCAACTGTGTGGAAGGAGATGATGGACCTCGCCGGCGTCGACAAGAATGACATCAAGAAGCTCGGTACGGCCGGTAGGCTCGACTACCTGCTCGACGCGGCCAAGGACATCGGTGGATCATACGCGGAAATCTCATACGAGGACGGCCTGGCCAAAATGGAGCCGGTGAAGAACAGAAGCGAAAACCGCCCCGTCTGAGGCATCGCCTCAGACCCTCTCTCTCGGCAGCCCGACGAGTATGCCGCAGAGAGAGACACTGCACCCGCTTCGCCTGGGACTGGCTCTGACAAACCCTGGTGATCGGCCTACCTTTCGGGAGATCACACGGCCACTCTGCTAGGCGTGTGTTGGCCAAGAGCACTGTCGTCAATTACACCGAGGGGCGGCTGGCCGCGACGGACCGGCTGACTGCGTCCATGGGGATCCGGACGTTCCAATGCTCATCGGTTCATGATCGCGGTCACACATTTCAGAGGGCTGATCGACGATGTATGGATCGGCTTTGGCGCTGTGCTCCAGGCCTTTGCCGGCCTGCGCGGCGCAGAGATGTCGCGCGTCGATGCTCGCCAGCCGACAGGTTGTCGACGAGCTGCGCCCATGGATGATGGGAGACCGACCCGGGGGATTGAGTAACGCGCAGGTTGCATCGTTCGAGAGAACCCAGCGTGCCAGTGTCAAGCGGTTTGCCTCGTACATGCAGTTTCGCAGAGCCTCAAAATGCGGCGGCGGGGTGCCGGTTGATCGAGCCAGGCCAAGCGATAGCTGAACAGATTTGGCCGCACGTCCTCAATATCGTGAGAACGAAGCGAAGCTATGCAGAATGCCGCAACCGAAGCTGTCCTAGCTCATCAACTGCTTGCGCCGGCGGCCGACTGCAGTTCGCCTCAATGGATCGAGCGCGCTCGTCTTGCGAGATCCGACCGATCCAACCGAAGATCGGCCAGTTGGCCCATGCGAGCTCACGGCCGACTCGGCAACTGCCGGCTTCACGCCAGTAGAACAGGTCGGATCTGGGCGTTCCTTACCAGATTGTATCTGACAACTGACTTGTCGATCTCGTCGGAGAAGCTAAATCAACCAGGTGGTGTGTGGGTCTGACAGTTTGTTGGGCACACCCGGGCGCAGGCGCTGCAGCCGATGCAAGCGCCTTCGTCCTTCAGCACCATGACCTTCTTTTCGACCTCATCGTCGTCCTCGTCGAGATCGATGATCTCGCCACCCTCGCTTAGCCCCTTCAGCGTCATGACCTCACGGCCGCAGATCTTGTAGCAGCGGCCGCAGCCGATGCACTTCTTGGGATCGATAGAAACCAGGTAGTCCGGCCTCCAATTGCGACCGTCGCGGGTCCTGAATGACATGGCCAACCGTCCGTTATGCTTTGTCCAGCCCCTGAAGATATTGGCGCTTGCTTTCGAGTTCGCTGAAGGCAGCGTGGGCCTTCTGGGCCACGCTCAGGATCGACGACCAGTTGACCGGCAGCTCCTCGGAGAGGTCGTGGAGGTCCATCTTGGCCTGGGTCGCCTTGGCCGACAGCTTCTTTATTTCCGCTTTCAGGGTTTCAATATCGCTCACACTTGCCTCAATAACTCGCCGCTTCCGGGAACTTACGGATCATCTCAACGCCACTGTTGACGAATTTGTCGCCTTGATTGGCGAGATCAGAGAGATGATCGAAACCAAAGCGATGCACGTCGCGCAGCTGCTTGCTCACGACAACGAGCCGGCCGCCGATCAGTACGATCCGACCGAACCCTTCGTGATGCATCTTCAGCATTGGCGAGATCATCACACCGGTCGCCTTCTCGATCGAGAGCGCAACGGCGTCGAAGAACAGCTCCAGCCGCCATGTCGTGTCCGGGTCGGGATTGCCGACGATCGGCAGCGCACGGCGCTTGTCCTTGTCGAGAACGTAGGGTTCGAGCAGCTCGAGATCCTTCTTGCCCTCCCAGGCGCCGTGGGTGTCCTGGGCGCGCCAGATCTTGATGAGCTCTTTCAGAAATGGCCCCTCCGCCGCGGCGGCGGCTGGAGTGACTTCAGACGGATCTGCCATCTTTGTTCCTTCAGGCTTCGAAATGCACCGTACGTTCCGGGCTTTTGGTGAGCAGCTTCCGCAGCCAGGGCGGCGGCGACCCCTTCAGCACGGTTTCGAGTTTGACGCAAAGCTCGTCGATGGGCTCTGGCTGCAGCACCTTCATCGGATGGACGTTGCGCGCGACGACTCGCGCAGCGCCCGAGCCGCCAATCGCCGCAACATAGAGGATTGCGCAGTCCCTGATCGCCTCGATCTTCGGCGCGAGCTTATCCTCATTGCCGTCTTCGGTGAGGTCACCGTCGAACTGGATCGCCTCAATAAACCGATGCCCGTCCGGGCCGACCTCGTAGATCGCGATGTTCTTGGCCCAGCCGAAGTGGGCATCGACGTGCTTCAAGTCCTGAGTGGCGAATGCAACTTTCATCCGGGTTGTTTTCTCTCCCTGCTCAATGCACCTGGGGCGGATGGACCTGCGGGCCGCCGCAGGTTGATCGCCAGGTGTCGGGCGTCGGCCCATGGTTGGTTTCGCGGTCGGTGATGATCAGATTGGCGATGTCAAAGATCAGATCGCGCGTGCCGCGATAGCCAGCGGTCGTGAGGTGCGCAGCGCCAAGGCGATCGAACATCGGAAAGCCTACCCGGAAGAACGGAACATTAAGTCGCGAAGCGGCCTGGCGACCATGTGAATGCGACATCAAGAGGTCGCAATCACGCGACCTGGCAAGCTCTTCAAGATCCTCCAGATCGCCGATCAGGACGTCCTCGGTCCTGACCCGCTGGAGCACCGGTGAGTTCGTCGTCGTCACCGCAGCACTTACCTTTGCCCCCATCTCGTGGAGCAAGCTGGAGAGATCGAATAACAAGTCCGGCTCGGCGCCGATCGCGAGCTTGCGACCGCCGATATGGAAATGTGCATCCAGCATGGCGTCTGCCAGCTGTCCACGCTGCCGGCGATATTTCCAGGGCACCGACCGGCCGCTGATCTGGCTCAGGAAAGCGATGAATTCGTCGTTTGGGATAAGGCCACAGAGCCGGTCGAACAGACGGAACGGCGTGCCTGTCCGCACCTGCATGGCCTCGGCCGCACGGCGCATTTGCGCGCCGATCGCGACCGTCCAGGCCACCTGCCCCATGGTCGCAATCTCGTCCACTCCAATGCCCCCTATCGTGGTCGGCGTGAATTCGTCGGGAATGTGACCATCCAGCGAGCCGGCAAGATCCGGTAGGAAGGAGGGCTTGAGCCCAAAATCCTCAAAAATCGTGCGAAGCTCGTCGAGATCGCCGGGCGTGAGGTGGCAACCAGGTAGCACGTTAACGCGGGAGGTATCGCGCGGTCTCGCTGCGTCGACGGGAGCCACAAGCACCTCGATCATCCGCGCCACTGTCTTGCCCCAGCCATCCTGAAAGGCATCCTTGAAATCCGGGGTCGAGACGTAGACAAGGGGGAGCTTTTCGAGCTTCGGATGCTTCTGTCGGATCAACCGGATGAAGGCTTCGACGTCATCGCCGTTGGTCTCGGTGACGCCAGTCGAATTGATGCCAATGATCTCGGGCTCGACGCGATTGTAGAGGTTGAGGATCGCCTGTTCGAGATTCTCGTGGCCACCGAGCACGGTGGCAACCTCGCTCATGGCGGTCGTCTGCATCGGCACGGCTTCGTTGAAATGGCGCACGAACAGCGTCAGCCCGAAGGACGTGCAACCTTGCGGGCCGTGCAAAAGCGGCATCGCGCCGCGCAGGCCCAGGAAGGCAAATGAGCCGCCGATCGGCTGGCTCATTTTGAGCGGATTGACCGAACAGGCTTTGTTCGAGGTAGTGACGATCGCCATGTCGTCCCCCTACTCCGCCGCCTGCAGCGCCGGGGGCTGCAGATCGGAACGAATGTCCTTACAAGCAACGCACCGTGCGGTGGAATTGGTGCACGGCCCGGCGGGCTTGGCGAGATTCGGGCCATGCGCCGCAATCGCGCTCTCGCCACCGCTGGCCTCACTTTCATTGCAGGAACTTATCGTATTGACGCCGTTCTTGCTCGCGTCCCGAACTGGATCAGCGGCTTGCGCATACATCTGCGCAACCGTCGTTGCCTGACGCTTCCGGTCGAACTCATCCCATGGCGCGGGTTGGCGGAGCTGATCCCATATCGGATTGTAGAGCGCTTTCTCGATCTCCTCCATGAGCTTGACAATCCCGATATAGCCCATGTAGGCGTGGCAGCGCTCCTGGTTGATATCGAGCCACGGCATCGCCGCCTTTAGTGCGACGAATTGCGACTTGCCGCCGGAGAGCATGATGTCGGCTTTTGCGTCCTTGAGCATCTTGTAGATCTCGCGAGGCGACATGTCCTCGATCATGTGGGCGTCCTGGCCCATTAATTCCTTGATACGTTCCTTGTCCTTCTTGGTCGATTTCTTCACGGACGTGCCGACGATCTCGAGCCCGGCCTCTTGCAAAGCGGCCACGATCGACCAGGATTTCACGCCACCGGTGATGAGAACAACCCTCTTGGCGGCAAAGCGTGGCTTGAAACGTTCAATCGCAGCCCAGGCTTTGGTCTCTTCGCGTGCGATCAGGGCTTGCGTGCGTTCCATCAGCTCAGCCGGCGCGCCGCGTTCGATCAGCATGCGCGCGATCTGGCGCAGTGAATCGCTGGAATCCTCAATACCGTAGAACGAGCCTTCAAAAAACGGGATGCCGTAGCGCTGCCTCATCTTGCGTGCGACGTTGATCATTGCCTTTGAGCAGACCATCATCGCGGCTTTGGCTCGGTGCGAATAAGCGACCTCGCGATACTTGCCGTCCCCCGAGATGCACGACAGGATCCGGATTCCGAGCTCATCGAGCAGCGGCTTGACCTGCCAGAGCTCGCCGGACAGGTTGTATTCGCCGATGATGTTGATGTCATACGCAGTGGTGTAATCGGGCTCTCCGGTACCGATGACGTGCTCCAGCAGTGCTTCGCCCGCGAGCTTGTTGCCAAGGTTCTTCGACCCCACAAATCCCGGTGCATTGATGGGAATGACCGGTTTACCAAATTTGGCGGAGGCCGCCTTGCAGACCATATCGATGTCGTCACCGATCATTGCGGGCACGCATGTCTGGTAGACGAAGATGGCCTGCGGGTCGTATTTCTCTGTGATCTCCTTGACTGCCCTGTACAACCGCTTCTCGCCGCCGAACACGATGTCGGTCTCACTCATGTCTGTGGTGAAGCTTCTGCGCCACAGATCGGAGCCGGAGGAGGCGGAACCGCGATTGTCCCAGGAATTGCCCTCACAGGCGATTGGACCATGCACAAGATGGGCGACATCGGTGAAGGGCTGCAGTGCGACTTTGGCGCCATCGAAGGCACACCCACCGGCGACGCCGCCCGGCTTCAGCTGCTTGGTGCATCCATTCTTGCGCTCGACGTTCGACTTGCTCGCGTTCCTGGCGCAGCCCGGTTCGTTAAAGACGTCTTGTATGGTCGTGGGAAGCGAAGTCATGGCGTCTCTTTCAGGGATGTCAAGACACCGCACAGACCAAGAGGATGGGCCGGCGGATAACCTGTGATCCCCGCCACAGTGCCGCTGTTCCTGCGGACGATGAGGCGGGGCGCTCGCCTTAGCGTATGATGTCGAAGCTGTAGTCTGTCTTGCCAACCGAGCTGGTTTTTCTATCGATCTCATCAAAGATCTTGTCGAGAATCTTGACCAGCACATTCATGCTACCCTGATAGCCCCACACTGGATAACGATGGTGATGATGGCGATCGAAGATGGGAAACCCGATGCGGATTAGCGGCGTTCCAGTGTCACGCTCGAGATACTTGCCGTAGGTGTTACCGATCAGGAAATCGACCGGTTCTGTGAACAGGAGAGAACGCATGTGCCAGAGGTCCTTGCCGGGGTAGGCGCGGCAGTTTTTACCAAACGGCGAGCTCGCGAACAGCGCCTGCATCTTCTGCTCCCAGGTCTTACTCCCGTTGGTCGAGAGCACGTGGGTCGGCTCAGCGCCGAGCTCCAGCAAGAATGCGGCCAGGCCATAGCAGAGGTCGGGATCGCCGTAGATCGCGAACTTCTTGCCGTGAACATGCGCGCTAGAGTCAGCCATTGCGTCTACCAGACGCCCGCGCTCCCGCTCCAGCGCATTTGGAATTGCCTTGTTGGTGATACGCGACAGCGTCATCAGGAAATCGTCCGTGGCGGTGACGCCCAGCGGGTGATTGAAGGCGACGACCTCCTGGTCGTGCCCCTTGATGAAGGGCAACGTCTTCTCCGTACAATATTGCTGCATGGAAATGGTTGCCTTCGCATGGACTGCGTTCGCGGCATCCTCTAGTGTGGTGCCGCCATCATACATGCGGAACTCGCCGTCGGTGGGGGTATCGAACACATCACTGTTATCCGCGAGGATCGTGTAGCCGACCCCCATCAAGTCGAAGATGCGCTTTATCTCACGGATGTTTCCGACAGTGTAGCCGTCGAAGCCACCGATGAAGTTGATCGAGTTGTTCGCTTTGCGCTGGAGTTTTGGCGCCGTGCCGGCTTTGCCATCCCAGAAATGCTCGAGGATGCCCTTGAGCGTGTTGTCGTAGCCCGTAACGTGGCTACCGACGAATGCAGGGGTGTGAGCGAATGGTACGTCGTAGTCCGCGGGGACTGAACCTTTTTCCTTTGATGTTTTGATGAAGGCGTTGAGGTCGTCGCCAATGACTTCCGCCATGCAGGTCGTGGCGACCGCGATCATCTTCGGCTTGTACATGTTGTAGCTGTTGGCAAGCCCGTCGGTCATGTTGTTGAGCCCCCCGAACACAGCCGCGTCTTCCGTCATGGACGACGAGACGCACGAGGTCGGCTCCTTGAAGTGCCGTGACAAATGGCTGCGGTAATACGCGACGCAACCCTGGGAGCCGTGGACGAACGGCAGTGTGCGTTCGAACCCGACCGCGGCGAACACCGCACCTAGCGGCTGGCAAGCCTTCGCCGGATTAACGGTTAGCGCCTCGCGGGCGAAGTTCTTCTCGCGGTATTCGGGCGTCTTGGACCATTCTCTGATACGATCGACCTCGGCGGGATCGTGCGGATTCTCAAATAGCGCCTTCTTATTGGCCAGCATCTGCTGGTAGTCGTCTCCCCGGAAAAGCTCAGAGTGGTCGAGTATGTGTTCGGCGTTCTGTGTCATCATGGCACTCTTCAGATTCTTGTGTTCGTTCTCCTGCCCTTCCCCTCCTCTGTGGAAGAAAGGGCGGCTTTCCTATTCCGCCGCCATGAGGCTCGGCCGCGGAGTGTCCTTCCAAGGTGCGGTGGTCTTCCCCCAGATCGGGGAGTTGATCGCCATGTCCATGTCTCGGGCGAAGATCGCGAAGCCGTCATAGCCGTGGTAAGGACCCGAGTAGTCCCAGGAATGCATTTGGCGGAACGGCACGCCCATTTTCTGGAAGACGTATTTTTCCTTGATACCGGAGCCGACGAGGTCTGGCCGGATCTTTTCTACGAAGCGCTCGAATTCGTAGCCGGTGACATCGTCGTAGATCAGCGTGCCGTCCTTGACGTAGTGCTGGGCGGTGCGCTGATAGTCGTCGTTGTGACCGAACTCATAGCCTGTGCCGACAACATCCATGCCGAGGTCCTCATAGGCGCCGATGACGTGGCGAGGACGTAGGCCGCCGACGAACAGCATTACGGTCTTGCCATCGAGCCGCGGCCGGTATTTCGCGGTCACCGCATCGACAAGCGGCTGATATTTCGCAATGACGCGCTCGGCGCCTTCCTTGATCTTATCATCGAAGAAGCTTGCAATTTTGCGCAGCGACTCCGCGATTTTGGAAGGCCCGAAGAAGTTGTACTCGCACCAGGGAATCCCGAATTTTTCCTCCATGTGCCGTGAGATGTAGTTCATCGAGCGATAGCAATGCAATATGTTGAGCTTCGCCTTCGGCGTCGCCTCCAATTCAGCGAGAGATCCATCCCCGGACCACTGGGCGATGACGCGCAGGCCCATTTCTTCCAGCAGGATCCGTGACGACCAGGCGTCGCCGCCGATGTTGTAGTCGCCGATGATGGCAACATCATATGGCGTCGGCTCAAATTTAGAGCTGACCTCTGGGGCACTCTTGTCGAAGATCCAGTCTCGAACCGCGTCGTTCGCGATGTGATGGCCGAGCGATTGTGACACGCCACGAAAACCCTCGCACCGCACAGGCACGATGGTTTTGCCGCCATATTCCTTTGACTTTTCTCTGGAGACCGCCTCGATATCGTCGCCGATCAAACCGATCGGACATTCGGACTGAATGGTGATGCCCCTGTTGAGAGGAAATAGCTCCTGGAGCTCGTCGATGAGTTTGGTGACCTTTTTATCGCCGCCGAAGACGATATCCTTTTCCTGGAAATCGGAAGTGAACTGCAGTGTCACGAACGTGTCGATGCCGGTCGTGCCGACGTAGTAGTTGCGCCGCGATCCCCATGAGTACTGACCACAGCCGACCGGACCGTGGCTAATATGGATCATGTCCTTTATCGGCCCCCAGACCACGCCCTTGGAGCCCGCGTAGGCGCAGCCACGGATGGTCATCACGCCCGGAATGGACTTGATATTCGACTTGACGCCACAATCCGACTTCCCCGCCTCGTGAACACTCAGATGCTTGGCGCGCCTTTTGGCGGTCTTCTCTGGGTAGACCTTCAACACCTCATCGATTAGCTGCTTGTTGCGCGCCTTGATCTCTGCGACGCTTTCGGTAGTTGCTCGGCTCATACAAAATTCCTTTCCATTGTCGTCTCAAATCAAGAAGCGGCGCTTTTCCGGTGGACCGACGGATTTCCGATCCGGCGTTCAGGTGTAAAATGTGCAACCTCCCTGACCGGTCCTACCGGTCGCAACTTCGCGGGCTTCTGGATCATGCCGCAGCGGTCGATCAGGATGTTGTAGCTCATCTCGGCTGAGCGTTTGCGAGCGCCCTGTGTGACGTTGATTTGTCGACGGGATCGCTGACCAAGACGCGTCTCGGTGATGTCATGCCCGCCCTCCAGCGATTGGTCATATCCGCTTCTTTACTCGCTCGCGTGCCATTGGTGGGCCTGTCTCTCCATGTCGATGAAGGGCTAATAGTCGCCTCTTGCGCAGGAGTCTGCAACGAGTGTGCCAGCGCTGGTTGAATACAAAAACCCACGTCTGTAGAGCTAGATAGCTGGCAGGATGCGGATTGTTATAAACCTGACCCTGTCTGGCACCGACAGGCGTACCCGCTAACGCCCTGTCTGAAACAAAACAATCACTTGCGCTCTCCGCCAGCGACATGGCTAGAGTCTTCCCGCGCGCCGACGTCACTCCGGTGCGCAGCTTTGCTTGGCGCACCAATCCAGCGATCGGAAACACCATCGGTTCGAGATGGATTTCAGCGCACGTAGATGCGCCCAAGGTGTTTGCGATCGATCCTGAGCAAGCGGTGATTGAGCGCTGCACCACCTCTTCCGGATGACTAAGAGAACTCGGTTGTCAGCAGAACGCTTTTTCACTTGCGCGCGATCTTTCGCTTCGCTCGTCATTCCTTGATCTCGTGGAGACGCGCTCTAACGTGGCGACACCCGCCCCCCTGGAGAGCATGTGGGGCTGATCGATTCCCAACCCGCAATAGCCTAAAAGGCGCAAGCTCGTGGCCCTTCGTCGTTCGAGGTAAAGGGGTTGGCGTTCTGCAATGGCCCCGTCCTTCTCATTTGGCAGTCCAGCTGCAGCTCGCTTCAGCATCTCGGTTAGACGCGCCACGACTCAATACCGCGCTTCGATTGGGCGCGCGTCGACTTTTTTCTATCGCCGCTTGCGGGAGCGTGACACGGTGAGCCGAAGCCGGCACGCGGCACCGAGTGCTCCATCAGCCGCGCTTCCACCTCCGGAGGGGAAGGTTGCGCAGCGACAGCGAGGCCGGTCCGCTCATGAGCGCGAGGCCCTCCTCCCATTAAAGATGGACACCGCTAGAGCGGCTCGACCAGCGCGGACTGCCCTCAATTTCGCGTTGAGCGTTCATCGTCCGTCGATGAAGCTTCGCATATTTCTCCGTTCGGCAAATAATGCTCGTTGGATAGCTCACTCTAGTCTACTTCCCGGCGCAAAATTGATGCTTTCCAACCTTTTGGCCAACGGCATGGGCCCAAGCAAACCCCGCCATGGTGGACGGCGGGGGTCTGAAGCGAGCAATGATGTGTGCGAGGTCTACGGAGCGGCTCGGCTGCTCATCGTCCGGCCGATATTGACGAGGTTGTCAGAGATCACGCCGAGCGCGACCCAGCGCTGCATTCCGGCGTCATCCTTCTATCGGCATCGATTGAGACCGTTTCGCCGCTTAACCACGCTGATGCGTCCGTCACATCGCACGCCATTTCTGGCCATCGCGGAACCAGCGCTTCTTCTGTTCGCGCTTGCGCTCAGGGCTTTTGCTCGATCGATTGGGAATGCATACCCGTTTGACCCCCATTGCTCTCGCAGCGGCCTCGTCCCTGGCAGAGTGGAACCCGGCGTCAGTCGCCACCAGCCGCGGCACGCGCCTCAGCTTGACCTGGTGGGTTGCGATCGTGCCGAGCCGACCACGACTGTGGCTCTTCGGGCACCGCTTCGCCAGTGCTTCGTGCACCGGCCGCCACGATCTGCTCGTCCGCCAGCACCTGATCGGCGTGCTGCATCCACTCTTCGCGAAGATCACTCACTTCCTCGGCGATCAGCCCATTGCCAAAGCTGAGTTGCGCTCGCCGCATCTCAATCATCTCGCCGCCCCGCGCGCCTTCGATGCGGCTCTGGACGTAGCAGCTCATGATTGAGTTCGCAGATGCCCTCGACCGCCTGCTTCAGCTTCTGATAATTGTCGAGCCAGCGACGAACCTCGGCGCCCCGTCCGCGACGTACGCTGAACTGCTGCGTGCGGCCGCCGGCGTATGTCACGGCGAGCACGAACACCTGATGCCCTTCGCCGCGCGCGCATTTAGGACAGCCCTTGCTATGTCGGACGGCGCGCTCCAGCAACGAACCGCGCAGCAACTCGCCGGTGGCCGGCAGCTTGCCGACGAGTTTGTCGCGCGCTCTAACGGTTCGCTCACGAATGATTCATAAGAATGAATCAATGGCAGCCTAACAAGTCAAGCGCCGATCCGTTCGACCTTGCAGTTTTCCGCCGATCGGCCGACTCTGAACTCAGACTGCGTCCACCTAATTTGCGCCGGGAAGTAGTCTAGCGCCTTCAAGTGCCTTCGGAGTTTGGGCTCAACCTTTGTTGCGGTGTGCTCGTCTTTGAGGACGGCACACAAGCCGGAGCGGTATTCATCGCGTGGAGGTAAGAGTCGACAGTGGCTCGTCCGCCCGAGCGCTTGCGGAAATCAGCGTGAGACACGAGTCACTTCCAAAAAAGAGATTCTGGCCAATCTGTGAACTCCAATTCGAAGCTACGTAGGCCAGTGAGTTTGGTGGTGAATTTAAGGGTCTTCCCTGAAAGGGCTGCCAATGAGCCAGATGCGAACTTGAATACTGTCGTGCCGGAAGTTGCGACCGCAATGCCTTGCTCGCCTTCCATGCTAGAGAAGCCGGTCGCCTCGGAGAGTTGCCCAATGGCAAGTCCCTCCAGCGCGCGGCGAAATTCCAGGGACGCTAAGTATGTTCCTTTATCAGCAGCCCATTCGCTCACCGACACTGCTGTAATCCCCGCGTCACTCAAGAGACCATCGGCGATCCGGCAGCCATATTGAACCGTGAGAATGATCCGCTCATTCCGAACTCCGACCGGCTCTCTATCGGCGGCAGTGATTGTGCACGCGTACCGCATTGTGTCCGCAGCCGCGCCCGTGCTTAGCCCGAGCAACTCGAGAGCGGAACATAACACAAAAGCGAGAACGGGTCTTCTCATTCGGCTACACCTAGTCTGGAGTATCGTTCGGCTGCTCTGTACAATCTGACGCTACGGCCGATTCAAGCTTCTTCGATCGCTCTGTCGGATGAAAGCTACTCATGGTGACCGCGGTGTCGCAGAAACGAGGCAATCGGTATCCCCCAGCGGTGGCCCTGGATGGGCGGCCCGAACGGTTTCATTATCGGCGCTCACGGTGCGCAGCGGGCCAGTACATCGGTGAAGCAAGGCAGAGGACCGACGCATTTCAGCTCGGCGGCGGCCATCATGGGCGCGACGGCCCGCGGCGACGGAGCGCTACGTTCCTGACGCAGGCGCATGCGTTCTATGAGCGGACGCCATTTTCCGCGCCAATGACCCGCGGCAAAGGTCCCGAATTTTGCTTCACAGTGTCAATGTAAAAGGAAACGTGGTCGCTAGGAGCCGTTCAAAGGCAGATTTCCGCTCAAGCAGGCGCTCTTCGAGAATCTTACGCTCGAGATCACTTAGCTCGCTTTGAAGCCTTCTGCGACAGCGCCAAATGTCATTCCGCACGTATCTGATCTCATTCAAGCGATCGTCAATCGAAGCCATCACAGACACCATATCTAACTTGAACCACCCATGGACAACTGGTCCGCCGGTGAGATCTCACGACCTGGCCATCTGCGGACATGATGTAACGATCTCCTCCCAGCATGTCGTCTTGTATCGGAGTCTTTCAACGCAAGAGCATGAAGTGACAGTTACTTCTGCAGAAGTTCAGCGATTTTTGCCTTCAGCGCGCAGGATTTCAAAAGCTGCCACTAGCCCGTGAGTGGGTCGAAATGATTATCTTACTCCAACCAACACGCGGCCCGATCAGGTGTCAGACCGCCCACTTAAGCTGGTGTCGAATGGGAGTATCTGAGTAATCGGACGGTCGTACCGTCAAACTCTGGGTAACAGATTTGAGATCGGCAATTGCCGTGCCAGCGAACCCAGGTGGGATTCAAGACAAACCATTGTTCAGGCTTGGGGGCTCGTCTGTTACAATCGAGCGGGATTTCGGCGGCGGCGCGCGAAGAGCCGGCCCGGATATGAGGTCGGAGAGCCTTCAGTCGGCAGGGCGAGGCGAAATCGTGAGCGATGCGCACCGCCGACGCCTCGGCTCAGTGTCTCGCCATATGCCTGCGTAGATCTTATTACCGCCGTCCCACGCGCGGTCGGCAAGCTGTCAACTGGATCTCATCACAAAAGTTTCTGTGCGATGATGTCTAGCCGGGACTGGCGCTTGTCGCATCTGTGACACTGCATGTATTCATCAAACCAAGACATCCGACGTTGTTCGGTAGCCGGGACTCGTTCCGTAACTAAATCAGCAGCTTGCATGTCAGATGCAACTGGCATGGGGGTTGCTATTGTCCAGCCGCACCGTGAGCGCTGAGCGCGACCAGCGGTGTAAGACGGATACGATCAACTTCGCTGGAGCCGTATTGGCCACCCAATCGCTTAATGGAGAACCGATGCGGCCACCGGACAGATTATCCTTTTTCGGCACGCTTGTTGTTGTCAGATCGGCCAACATGCCGAAGGTTGAGGCGCTAGTCTGATCTACCAACAGGAAGGTCGTGATCTAAGCTCAAAGCGAACTCGCGAATCAAATAACGGCTTAAAGCATCGTGGGCGAACGCCGGCAGCGAGCACCTCGAAATCGAACATTTGATGCAGCCTCGCTTCAGAGGATCCGGTGCGTGCTGCGCCGGGCCCGTTGAGGGAACGGGGTGTGGCATCGCTTTCGACTGTTTCCTTGATTAACAATCAGAACTGATGAGGCGGGTGTATGAACAAATCGATCCGGGAGCTTCGGCTTGTGGCTGAAGCATCTGTTTTGGCGATTGGGCTGCTGATGTCGTCAGGAGCTAGCGCGGACGATGATCTGATGAGAACCGCCAGGCAGATCTTCCGTCCGATCCCCTCAGTCATTCCTGCGGTAAAGGACAATCCAGTCACGCACGAAAAGGTCGAGCTTGGCAAGATTCTGTTCTTCGATCCGCGGCTATCGGCAAGCGAGATCATTAGCTGCAATACGTGCCACAATCTCGGCAGCGGCGGAGTCGATGCCGGTCCGACCTCAGTCGGTCACGGCTGGAAGGTCGGCCTACGTCGGGCCCCAACCGTCTACAACGCGGTGTTCAATGCGGCGCAATTCTGGGACGGACGCGCCGCGGACCTCAAGGCGCAAGCAACTGGCCCTGTGCAGGCGAGTGCCGAAATGAATGCGACTCCGGATCATGTGCTCGACACCTTGAACTCAATGGCCAGCTATGTCGCCTTGTTCAAAAACGCTTTCCCGAACGAAGCGAGACCGGTCAGCTTCGAAAACTTTGCGAAGGCAATCGAGGCTTTTGAAGCGACTCTCATTACACCTGCGGCCCCCTTCGATCAGTATTTGGAGGGCAATACACATGCTCTCGATGATCAGCAGAAGTCAGGGTTGGCGCTGTTTATGGAGAAGGGATGCTCCTCTTGCCACAATGGAATCAATGTCGGTGGACAGGCCTACTTCCAGTTCGGCGTGATGAAGAAGCCGGACGCAACCCTGCTTCCGGAAGCCGATAAGGGCCGATTCGCGGTCACCAAGGCGGTCGGCGACGAATATGTCTTCCGCGCGGCGCCGTTGCGGAACGTCGCGTTGCGAGCCCCTTACTTCCATTCGGGGCAGGTTTGGAGCCTGAAGCAAGCTGTTGCCCTGATGAGCGAAATCCAGCTCGGCGCCAAGCTTAGCGATGGGGAAGAAAACGACATTGTCGCGTTTCTGAATTCGCTAACCGGGCGGCTACCTAAGATCGAGTATCCGATACTACCCACCCGTACGAACACGACGCCAAAGCCTTCAATAGACCGATAGGATTAACAGCACCAGCGTCATGCCTTGCCGAATAGTAACAGATGCGACGCAAGAACCCGGCATCCCGCAATGACGTGAAAATGAATGATCCCGTGCTGTCACTCATTACTAGGCAATCGGGTAGGAGGAAGCCTCACGGCTTCCCCCTCCCACACCACCGTACGTACGGGTCCGTATACGGCGGTTCGGCAGGCACGTTGAGGTGGCGGTGCAATTCGATGAGGGACAGTAGCCCGAGTTGCACGAAGAAGGCGGCGCGATAGGCATCGTTCATGTGGCTGGCCCCGGCATTCCACCAGGGACCGCCGCCGTTGTAGGCCGACCGCCATGCCCGCTCCGGATCGAGCCCGCGTTGCATCTAGCGTTTGCGGCGTGTCCGCGGTCGCTTCCACTGGCGCCAGAGGATATTGCGCAGTTTGCGCCGCATCCAGCCGTCAAGCTCCTCGAACACCCCTTTGGCCTCCGCCAGCCGGAAGTATTGCAGCCAGCCGCGCAGGATGGGGGTTTGGGGGTCACCGCCAGGGTTGGTCTTGGCGCAGCCTCGTCCTCAGCTTGCTCCGCAACCGCTTCACGCTATTGACCGCCACCCGCAGGCGCGGTTGTTTGTGCGCGGTCATGGTGTAGCCGAGGAAGGTCCGCACCCAGGAACGGTCAACAGCGCTCTTCGCGGCGTTGACCTTGAGCCGTAGCCGCTCCGTCAGGAATTGCGTGACCGACGCCATCACCCGCTCGCCAGCCCGCCGCGTCCGAACATAGATGTTGCAGTCGTCGGCGTAGCGGCAGAAGGCATGGCCCCGTCGCTCGAGTTCCTCGTCCAGATCGTCGAGCAGGATGTTCGATAGAGGTGAGAGGACCGCGTTGCGGCGTGCCTTCGCTCCGCGCCGTCGTAATCCCGCCCGTCATCAATCCAGCTTGCAGGTAGCGGCGGATCAAATCGCAACACCCGTTTGTCCGCAGCCCGGCGCGCCGCCCGTGCCATCAGCACGTCTTGGTTCACCCGATCGAAGAACCTTCTCCAGATCGAGGTCGACGACAAAGCGTCGGCGCTCAGCCACATGCGCCCGCGCGGCAAGCACCGCATCGTGCGCGCTGCGCCCTGGACGGAAGCCGTACGAGGCCTTGGAGAAGCCTGGATCGAACAGCGGCATTAACACCTGATGCATCGCCTGCTGGATCAGCCGATCCACCACCGTCGGGATGCCCAGTTGGCGCATCCCTCCACCGGGCTTCGGGATTTCCACCCCGCGCACCGGCTGCGGCCGATAACGGCCTTCCAGCAGTTCTTCTCTGATGCGCGACCAGTGCTCCTTCAGATGCGGTTGCAACTGCTCCACGGTCATCCGATCAATGCCCGCGGCGCCCTTGTTCGCCAACACCCGATGGTAGGCCGCTATCATGTTCGCTCGGCTGACGATCTCCTCCGTCAGCCGCGTCTCCACCTCCGGAGGGGAAGGTTGCGGTCTTGCTGTGGCGATTGATGCAACCCATTCCCTGCTCTGGCGGCTTCCGGCCGCTACCCTCGGGATGAGCACGACGCATCTCAGCGTCATCGTCTGCATCTGCTATCACCATCGACAGACCGGCCTCCTCCGGTACTCGACGTTCGGCCCTTCGCCAGCTTGGTGCTGCCGGCTACTACGGCCTCTGCTGACTTCTGCCGCCCCTTCCCGACGCCTTGCAACGCCGGTAGCACACCCGTTGCCGGGGGCAGGGCGGCAGACCTCCCAGGGTTAGTCGCGTGACCTTCGTGCCATCTACCTGTCGCATCTACGGCCGCACCCTCCGGGTGATATCGGGCTTCGGGAATTTTGGCTCCCTCGCCCGGATGCGGACGCCTCCTATGCGCTGGCTGTTCGTCAGGCCGGCACTTTGCTTACAGCTTCCTTCAGACCCCGCCTCGCGACGACGCCCTTGCTGTTCAGCTAACGGTTCCCATCACCAGGGTCCGTAGAGGACTCTCACCTCCAAGTCATCGACCGGACACCACTCCGGTCAAATCGCGCCAGTCACCGCGCTCCGCGCCATGCCTGGCGCACCAAAAAAAAGCCCGGCCTCTTCCGGAGGCCGGGCGAAAGTCACGCAGGAACGACGCTGCTTTACGCATCGCACCAGCTTTCGTCGGTAGGGAGGACTTACCGGCGATCGATTTTCGGCGAGGGCATTCGCCGTCAAACAACGAGAAGCGGATATCACTCCGCGCGAAATCTGGAGCCGCTTACCTTCCGCTCCTGTCGGAAACTTCACGATTTGCCCACCACTCGCCCGCTGTCCGACTGGCAAGGCAGTGCCTTGATCGAGCTGGGATCCCGCGCAAGCGGTTTGGCTGCCGTGCCCTGAAACACAAGCGGCAGTTTGCCGTCGCGTAGCAGCATTTGGCACCCCCAAACAACAACGCTCGATTATCTTCCCGAAGATCGTGCCAAGGCGCCAATTTCGTATGACGTTCCGTAAGGGCGGTAAAATAGATTGTTGTGATGGGACGCATCCACGCGGTGGATAAATGAAAAAGTAGGGCTGTGCTTCGCGTCGAGCGTTAATGACTTCGCAATATGTGACCTGATCGGGCGTCGCCGGCATGCTGTCGGCCGTCGGGTCGAGAATCGAGCTTGTCGCCGGCTGCATGCGACCGCCTCCGCCGACGCCGGCCGGCATTCCCAGGCGCTGGGAACTTTGGGAGCTCGCAAGGACATCGTAAGCCCCCAAAGCGCGTGCATCTTATTCACAAACGCATTGGCGAAACGCTCCGCACCATCATGGCTCAGCCCGCAACTCGCGTGCGGCGGCCACCATATTGACGAGCGCGGGACGCACCTCCTCCCACCTTCGAGTTTTTAGTCCGCAGTCGGGATTGATCCAGAGCTGCCGATCGGAAACTCGCTGCCGCGCCAGCACAATCAGCTGCTTGATTTCCGCCGCTGCGGGAATGCGCGGTGAATGAATGTCATAGACGCCAGGCCCGATCTCATTAGGATATTTGTAGCTCTTGAAGGCCTCGAGCAATTCCATCTTAGAACGCGACGTCTCAATTGATATGACGTCGGCATCCATTGCTGCGATCGCATCGATGATTTCGTTGAACTCGGAATAACACATGTGAGTATGGATCTGAGTTCCGTCGGCGACAGCGGAGGAGCAAACGCGGAAGCTGTCCACTGCCCAATCGAGATAGTTCTTCCACTGCGATTTGCGTAGCGGCAATCCCTCCCGCAACGCAGCCTCGTCGATTTGGATCATGGTCGCTCCAGCCGCCTCAAGGTCGATGACCTCATCTCGGATCGCGAGAGCGATCTGTCGGCATGTCTCGCTCCGCGAGATGTCGTCACGGACAAACGACCAGTTCAGGATCGTCACCGGTCCGGTCAGCATAGCCTTGACGGGTTTTTTGGTCAGAGACTGCGCATAGCGCCACCATTCAACGGTCATGGGCTTCGGCCGGGAGACATCTCCGAACAGGATAGGCGGACGAACGTACCGCGAGCCATAAGACTGAACCCAGCCGTGCTTGGTGAAAGCGAAGCCCAACAGCTGCTCGGCAAAGTATTGAACCATGTCGTTGCGCTCGAACTCACCGTGTACGAGCACGTCCAGGCCGATATCTTCCTGCCACTGCACGGTACGGGCTGTCTCCGCTTTCAGAAGCTGCTCGTACTGCGTGTCATTCAGCGCTCCCCGCGCATGAGCCGCACGCGCATTCCGGACGTCGGCCGTTTGCGGGAAGGATCCGATGGTTGTCGTTGGAAACATCGGCAATGCGAACGCGATGCGCTGGACGTCGGCACGCTGGGTGAACGCGCTGCGACGGCGACGCATGCTATCGTCAATCGCGGCCATTCGTCCGGCGACATTCGCATTGTGGATCTCGGGCGATGTTTCGCGGATCACGGCTGCGTCCTCCGAAACCGCAAGTTCATCGGCCACCTCGGCAGCATGGCCGGCCAGCGCTTTGCCCAATATCGAAAGTTCCTTGATCTTCTGAACTGAGAACGCCAGCCACGTCTTCAGATTGGGATCGAGATCGGTCTCTAGCTCAATGTCGATCGGAACATGAAGCAGCGAGCAGGAAGGAGCAATCTGAACACGGTCCCTGCCCAGCTTTTTGACCATAGGGGCAAGTTGGTCGAGCAGCGCCGCAAGATTGGAGCGCCACACGTTGCGACCATCAACGACGCCTAGCGAGACCACGAGATCTCTGCGGGCTGTGGCGACAATTGCGTCCAACTGGTCGGGTGCCCGAACCAGATCGACATGAAGCCCGGCAACGGGCAAGGCCAAGGCTGTTTCAAGATTGTCGCCGATAGCGCCGAAATAAGTGGCCAGCATGATTTTAAGGGCCGGCACAACCTTTGCGAAATGAGCATAGGCCCGGCGGACAGCCGCCCGCGATGCTTCGTCGACGTCCATCACTAGGCATGGCTCGTCGAGCTGAACCCATTCAGCACCGCGCGAGGCTAGTTCGCGGAGAACATCGACATAGACTGGGAGGAGCCTATCAAGCAGCGACAGCGGATTGAATGCGGGATTTGCGCTTTTGCCGAGCTTCAGGAAAGTGACTGGGCCAACTAGGACGGGGCGCGTTTGGTAGCCGAGGCTTTTTGCCTCCTCATATTCCTCGATCGGCTTTCGAGAGGAATACTTAAAGATCTGATCCTGGTGAAATTCCGGCACCATGTAGTGGTAGTTGGTATCGAACCACTTCGTCATTTCCTGTGCGGCTACGCCAGGCCCATGCTGAGCGTGATCACCGTCCTGAGCGCCACGCGCCATGGTGAAGTAGGTCTTGAGCGACACAGGACCTTCGGTCCAGCTGTAGACGTCGGGAATGGCTCCCACCATTACGCTGGTATCGAGCACATGGTCGTAGAGCGAGAAGTCATTCGAAGGAATGACGGTCGCACCGCAGGATTTCTGCCGTGCCCAATTAGCGGCACGAAGTCCACTCCCCGCCTCGAGGAGCTCGGCTTCGCTGGAGTTTCCCGCCCAGTAGCTCTCGAGCGCGAATTTGAGTTCGCGTCGTGGGCCGATGCGTGACGTCCCCAGTGTGGCAACGGGAAGCGAAAGAATAGACATAGCTCAGACCCCATAATTGGGGCAAAGGCCATGGCGGACGCATGCAGCGAATATCGCGTGAGCGACAGCTGCTTGGCGCACACCGGGACACCCCGCCCGTGGACGATATATTGTCGAGGCAGGTCTCCTGGCTCGCGGGTCGTCGCTGCTGTCCGGCCTTCCCGAAGCCGCATGGCTTCAGTGACTTCGTTGGACAGCGGCTCGCCGCTTACAGTTGCGGGGGCAGCGCCGGCATTGCACCGGCTTCCCTCTTAGCTCCGGATCAAACGAAATCCGGAGACCACGACGGCTGGCATTATGCGCACGAGGATCGATCCGTCAACCTACTGAGTGTCGCTGCGATATTGCCCAAGCGATTGCGAACTGTACTAGGTAGGCTACAACGGTCTTACTCCCGGCCTCGTGAAAACGCGTGGATCTGTGGAGGCTCCGCTTGTGAATGCGTCCGCTCAACACCCTGTTCTCGTAATCGGATGGGCTAACGCGAGCAGAACGAACGCGCTGGGCGCTTTCGACATCTGCATGATCGCGACAAAGCCTGATCTTTTCCGTCAGCAGCTTCTCGAACTCGCCTGTGAGGAAGTTGCGATCATCCTCGCCGGCATCCGTTTGATCACAGCGCGATGAGGCTGCTTAGGAATTGCCAAGGCCGGATTGCTCCAGGATCGAACGGATGATCAGGTCGGACTGCCTGTGTTCGGCCTGCCCCACGACGAGCCGCGAGCTCGATCGCCTCCGTGGCGTTGGTCAAGATGATCTCCTCGGTGCGCCAGGCACTCACGTGCTGAGCGACTTTGGCGCGCGCCTCGTTGTCTCCGTCGCCGCTTGGCGAATAGTGCAGCCTGGACGTTGGCCTGCGCGACATCGCAGGAACAGTTCCGGACCTCAGGATGCACGCTGACTTGCGAAACTGGAGTAAGCGGCGAGAGCGCGCACGGCGGGATCGTGCTATGACTCTACGCTCCATGCACTCGTGCACGGTGACCACGGGCAAGCGGATGCCGAGCTTCTCGTACGTCTTCAGGATCTCCGGACCGATCTCGTCGCGCGAGGAGACCGTCTCTTCGGCTTCGGCCGTGACGTAGCTTTTAGATATCCTGCAAGTCGATCTTGTGATATTCGACGCCCGTCCACTTCGCCTTGGCTCGTCAGCCAGCGACGATAAGCCTCGACGCGGCGACTGGAGCATCGAGGCGGCCTTGTCCTTATTCGAGACAAATTTGACGGTGTCCTCTGACAGAGCCCTTCGAGGGCTTCTCGGAGTCGATCAGCGCCTTAAGGTCATAACGATGTTGATCGACCTCGATGCGCCCCATGCGGTCGGCGGCCTCCTCAAGCTCGACATCTACTACTTCGTTCGCGAAATCGAGCGGTGAAGCCGTCTGGACGCGGGCTGCTTATGCTGTCTTAGACGGGACACAGGTGTCAGGCACCGGACAGACGACCGCGCATTGCGGCGTGTCGGAATGGCCCTCGCACTCCGTACACTTTTTGGCATCGATAACGTAAATGTCACGCTTGAGGCTGATCGCCGCGTTGGGACACTCGAACTCACATGCCCCACAAACGGTGCATTGCGAAGCGACGATCTTGTAAGCCATGCCTTCCGACTCCTTAGGCGAGCGATGCCATTGGCGATCCCTTTCAAATGCCGTGCCAAACACAGACGCGCTCAATGATGGGCAATTTGCCCAATTGTGCTGTCCCGGGTCTGAGACCATGTTGCATCTGCGACAGCAACGGGCCACTTCAATTTCAAGCTATGCGAGCCCTCGGGCCCTACTCCGAGAGCCAGTCGCGACTCGACCGCTGCGAGCTTCCGTTGGTTTGTCTGGCATGGCAGCGCGGGGCCAAGCGACGCTCGACGATTCCGAAACCGGCGGCGCGACTAAAAGCCGCGAGCCGACGCACGTCTACGCCGGATCTCGGCAAACCTCCGGTCACACGCCCTGACTGGAGGTTTTGTGCAAGCCTCACTCACGGCTGCAACGTTAACTCCGCGGATTGACTCGCTGGAGGCTTGCCAAAACGGGTTTGTGCTACAATAACCTTCGGCGTCGCTTCGGAGGGAAATGAATCCGCCGGGAGGAGCGATACTGGCTTTGCAAAGTGACCGATTTAATTGCAGTCAGCCGCATGCCTGGTGCCGAGTAGGTATGGCGGCGCGGGCGAGCGCTGGTACGCTTTGCCTGGCTGTGCTCAGCCACTCCTCATGCAACTATTTTGGACGAAGTGGAACAGGGCTGAAAGATGACTGTGCAAATTGCTTCAGCGGCATGGCCTTTCCGAACAGATGGCCCTGCGCAAGGTCGAAGCCGAGTTCGGTCACAGCGATCAGGTCGGCGTGGCTCTCCACACCTGCGGCGACGGTGCGCACACTGTACTCTTTGGCTAGATCGACGATATGGCGGCACACCGTTCGCTTCAGGGGCCCATTTCCGCAACCGGCGACGTACTGCCGGTCCACTTTTAATTTCATGAACGGGAATCTTTCGACCCCCATCAGCTGCGGCCAATTGGCGCCGACATTGTCGATTGCAAGGCCAATGTTGTGAAAGCGAACCTCACGCGCGACCTCGATCAGGAGATCTAGGTTCTGGATCGCTTCCTCGCTCTCGATTTCAATCGTCAAGCCGCCGAAAGCGGGGTGCGACGGCATGCGCTGACAGAGATCGCGTACCGCCTGCGGGTCAATCAGGAATGCTGCCGGGAGATTGATGGAGAGATCGATCGAAGTTTGCTGCTCCAGAAGATACTGCCAATCCTTGATCGCGCGGTCGATCACGAACTGCGACAACTCCCTAAAATGCGGATCGTGAGCCTCCGGGATGAAATAGGCTGGTGGAACAACGCCCCAGGTCGGGTGCCGCATTCGCACAAGCGCCTCGGCGCCGCGGCGGCTGAGGGTACACGCGTCAAAGTTCGGCTCATACCAGAGCTCAAGCCAGCCAGCGTGTAAGGCTTCTCCGACATGGACTGCGGGACGGGGCGCCGGCTCTCTGGGCAAGAGCATGGCGACCCGATCGCGCAGCGTCTCGGCTGCAAACGGCGTCCTCAGCGGCGGCAGCATATCAAGTCCATATTCGCCCCCGACCTGCTGCACTGCCGTCATGACGATCGACTCGCGGGCGCCGAACGCCAGCACTCTGCCTGCAAATTCTTCGCGTACGAGTATCTCGAGCAATCGTCCAGGCTCGATGCGATCCGAGCCAATGCCGAGCAGGATCAGATCAGGGAAGTCCGTGCAGAGTACGTGCGGCAGCTCGTCAGCAGTCCCGCATTCGCTGATAACAAACCCCATATCCTCCAGCACATCCCGTAGAAAGGCGCGCAGATGCCGCTTGCCGACGGCCACGCACGCTCGCGGCCGCACCTTACGCTGGCCGAAGATTACAGGTTTCCCTCCGACCAGTTCGGCCTGCCCATGCTCCATCGCAACCACTCCCGTTCCGTGACGGTCCCTTAAACGAGGAGCGAAGGTCCAAACAAGCAGTGCTTGCCATTATCTTTCGATTCTTCGAGGTAAGCTTAAGATAGTGCATTAGCGTGCAAAATCTTTCGCGATGTTGTTCAGACGATTTTGTCGGGCGCACGCGTATGATACCTGTCCCGCTTCGCGCAGCTTTGTACGAGTGAAGCACGCGAGTTTGGGAATCTCACCTTCAGACGCGCCGAGCTGATGCGCCCTATGGCACGGCGATTATCATGCTGCAAGATCTACTGAATCGAGTCGCTCGTGAGTGACGATCGGCAATCACTCTTACGAAATGTTTGATCGGCATGGCCGGCCTGCCCACGCGCGAATGTGCCGTCTCGTGGATTTCCTTTCCAATCGAAGGAAGTCCATCATGAGTTCCCAGCAAGTCAAGCCGCAGTCGATTCTGAGAACGGCAACAGCTTGCACTTACCTCACCTCTGTTGCTTATAGCGAGTGCGGACGTCCTATTCCCTACCGAGCTTGATAGTTGCTCTCAGTTGCGTTTTCTGTATCCTTTCTGAACATGGATTTCCTCAAGAGGGACTGGAGGGACTAACGTGACGGGTGTTCGTGTTGGCGCTGAAGCGCAAGGCCTGGCCCACGGGGGCACGGCTTTGCGCAAAGGCGTGCCAGGAGATGAGAACGCGATCGCAGAAGCCGTCGGAAAGCTACTTTCTGAATTAGGTGGCCCCGGACCAGAGTTCAGCCTTGAAGGCGCGAAGCAGGCTGCTTTACGCCTGATTCAGGATCCCGAAGAGGGCTTCATTTTTGTCATCGAGGAACAAGTCACCGGGCAGATTGTAGGGGTCGCTGCCATCTCGGCCGTACAGGCCGTGAGAGCGGCCGGAGCGTACGGTGTGCTTCAGGAGCTATGGATTTCTCGCGACTTCCGAAGCTCTGACCACGGTCGGCATCTGCTCGAGGCGGTACATTCGGAGGCGAAGCGCCGAGGCTGGCAGATGATTGAGGTTGCGTTGCCCCCGGATGGCTATCCGGCCTTAGAACGGGTACGCCGTTTCTACGAGGAGAGGGGATATCGGGTTGGAGGATTGCGCGCGCGCAAGAGGCTATGACAGTACTGCGACCTCTGCTCCACACAGTTAAAAGCGCTCCTGGGCCTATCAGTAAAGACTTTCAAAGCAGCAAATCCTGCTGCTTGTTGGTTCTCAAAACGAACGCTCCAACGCGTGCGTCGCGGCCGAGCATGATCGAGAACCTCGACGCTGATGCGGTGCTTACTCCCACTGCGAGCGGTTACCTCTTCGACCTTCTTGGCGGGAACGTTCAAGATATCAGCCATCAACGCGTTCTTCATGGTGCGAAGCGATACGTGGGTCTTCTCAAGGCTCGTGGACCGCGAGCCGAAACCTGCCCGGCTAAAAGGCGCGGAGCCAAGTCGGCGGCGGCCCGTTGCGGGGCCCGACCCAGCCTTACAAACGATAGCCGAGTCGTTCTTTCGTGCTTCCCACACAGTGCGACTTACTGACGCCAGTTTCGGATCACCGCACACAAATGCGATCCATTCGTCGCCAAGTACAATGCCTCGGCAACTGGCAAGCCAATCATCTACCGGGCTCCTTCCTGCATCTTGATTCGGTGGACCGTCGCGTGAAAGGATTCGGTACCACCTTGTCACTCCTGCTGGCGAACGTTCAAGGAAGGTGAGCGAGATCAGCCATCAACACTGATCCGGTAGAGGATTCCGTAATGAGCAATGTGCCGTTTGCCGCCTCCAATACGAGGTTCGTGCAGGTCGCACCAGCGCAGGACTTGATGCGGGCGATCGTTTCGCCGTTCGGCGCCATGACGAAGACGTGGCCGAGGGAGGCGTGCGCGACAAAGAGCCGCCCTTTTTGATCCATCGTCAACCCGTCAGGACCGCTGGTCCCGAAGAACAAGCTGAACCGTCCCACCTTCGCAACCCCGCCGTCACGCATCAGCGGCACGCGCCAGATGCTGTTGTCGCGCGTCATTGCAACGAACAACACGGCCTCGTCGGGACTGAGCACCAGCCCGTTCGGGCTTGGCCCGTTCGAAATCAGGCAATCGAGCCGGCCGTCAGGACGCAGTCGGAACACCCGGCCGGTCGGATCGTGCAATCCAGTTTGCCCCTGATCGGTGAAATAGATGTCGCCGTTGGTCGCGATATGCAGGTCGTTGCAGCCTCTGAAGGACTCGGAATTGCGGTGCCCCAGAAGCGGGCTGATAGTATCCCGCTGCGGATCGAGCTCCATGAGGCCGTTCATGTAGTCGGCCACCAGCACCCGGCCATCAGGTGCGATCTTCAGACCATTCGGCCAGCCGTCATATTCGATTATCAGAGACCAGATGCCGTCGCGCGAAATCCGGAAAATGCGGCCGAAGGGGATATCGACGACGTAGAGATTCCCGGACTTGTCAAACGACGGCCCCTCGATGAAACAATCCACCGGATGGCCCCCGCGGTTGGCATCCGCCCATTTCGAGGAAACACCAGGTCGACGAAATTCCGCCGGCATCGACGAGAACACGCGGGTCTCAACCAGCTGAGGCGGCTTGTCGAGATACATCATGACGCGCCTCCCAGCGTGCGGCGCGGCTGGCCCTCATATTTGTAGCCAAACTGCTTGGGCATCGGTCCCTTGTTACGATCCTTGCGCCTGGTCTGTTCCCAGGCGTGGGCCAGGATTCCGACCGCGCGCGACAGGCAGAAGACGCCGCGCGCCAGCGGAGGCGCGAAGCCGAGCTCGCCATAAATGACCGCGGTCGCGCCATCAATGTTCATTGGGATGAGTTTGCCCTTGCGCTGCTGCATCACGCGCTCGATCGCGCGGGCGGCCTTGGCATAGTCGCCGCTGACACTGCCCTCAGCACCTGCGCCATCCACCAGCGCCAATAGCGGTGCCGCGCGCGGGTCGACCGGATGAAACCGGTGGCCGAAGCCGGGCAGATATTTGCCGCGCCTTGCGGTGAAATGGTCGATTGCGGCGGCCGCGGCCTCGCCGATCTCTAGGCCATCGCGCCTCCGCAGCACATCTTCGTAGAGTTCGACCGCCTGCTCCCCTGCTCCGCCGTGCACGTCATCGAGCGTATTGATCGCGGAGGCCATCGCACCGTTCAGGGGCAGCCCGCAGCTCACCGCCATCTGCGCAATTGCGATGGAGGGCGCGTGCGGACCGTGGTCAACGGACGCGACCAGCGCAGCCTGCAGCAGCCGCTCCTGCGCTGGCGTCGGCAGATCGCCGCGCAACATCAGCCAGATCATGGCGGGAAAGGAAATCCGGCCGATCAAATCTTCGATTGGATAACCCCGATAGGCGATGCGACCGGGCGCGATGTCGCAGATGGAGGTTCGCCACCAACGGGCCGCTTGCTGTCGCAGTTCTTCTTCGCTCATTTCCGGTTCCGCCCCTTCAACCTGCCGATTGCAACCGCCGTAAGCCGTCGAATATCATGATATTGGTCCGTCCGCGGCTACGCGGACGGGCAGGAAATCAGCCTCTCCTTGCTTGGCGTCCCGACGGCCCGGCTTGAGACCAGTTGCTCGACCTCCGCATACGAATAGCCGAGCCGCTGCAGCCATCGCTCGGTGTCTGCTCCGAGCGTCGCAGGTGGTGAAGGCACCGAAAACTCCTCATCCAGCCGGAAGCCCGGCCGCGTGATTCGTAACGGCTGCGCACCGTCTTGTTCTGGGGCCAAAGTCTCGACGAATCCGCGCTCGAGGAGCTGTGGCTGCTGCAAAACTTGCGAGACCGTCAGCACGCAGCCTGCGGGGACTCCAGCCAGATTCATTTGGGCCTCCCATTCGTCAGCGGGCTTGCAACTCAACGCCTTGTTCAACTCCGTGTTCAGCGCTGCGCGATTGACCTTGCGCATCTCGCGCCCAGCAAAGCGTGGATCCGTCTTCAGGTCCGGTCGGCCAATCAGGTCGCATAGGGCTTGGTACTGCTTCTGCTCGTTGGCGGAAATGTTCAGCGGGCCTGTTGCGGTGCGGAACGTGCCGGAGGGAGCCGCGGTGAAGTTCTCGTTGCCGATGGGCTGCGGCTCGACACCAGCGTTCAGGTGGTTGGAGACGACCCATCCCATCGCTGCAACGGTGGCTTCGAGCAGGGACACGTCAATGAACCGACCGCGGCCGCTATGCCGCTGTTCGACCAGAGCCGCGGCGATGGCAAAGGCAGCAGTCAGTCCCGCAATCGTGTCCGAGATCGGAAAGCCCGTGCGCAGGGGAGCCGAGGCCGTATCGCCAGTGACGCTCATGGCACCAGACAGACCCTGAACGATCTGGTCATAGGCTGGACGGGCGGACCACGGCCCGCTCTGCCCAAAGCCGGAGATCGCGCAGTAGACCAGACGCGGGTTCTGCCTGCTGAGCACATCAAAGCCCAGGCTAAGCCGTTCCATCACCTTCGGCCGGAAGTTTTCGAGCACCACATCGGCTTCTTTGACGAGTCGCAAGAATACCTCGCGGCCCGATTCCGACTTCAAGTCCAGCGCCACGGATTGCTTGCCGGCGTTCACCGCGACAAAAGAGAGGCCCTGCAGGCGCTCTGCCCTTTGCGGATCGGCGCCGAGGCGCCGCGCGAGGTCGCCGCCGTTCGGATTTTCGACTTTGATGACCTCCGCGCCAAGACGCGCGAGATGATAACCGCAGAACGGACCGGCCAACACGTTCGACAGGTCCAGGACGCGGATGCCGGTGAGCGGCAGAGACATCTGAAGACGCCTTCCTTTAGGTGATCCGATGGTGAGGGCTTGGCCGGCGGGCAGCTATTTCAGTTGTTGTGCGGCGCGTTCCGCGAAACGATTGGTGAAGGTTTTGTTCAGGTCGATCTTTGCGGCAGCAATTTTTGGATCAAAGTCGCTCAGGACAGCCAGCGGGACCTTGGCCGCCTCAATGTCCATCTGTCCGGTTGGCGAGAAGAGCGCTTTCGATGCGTTCATGATTTCGATATTCACCTCGCGATTGTCAGTCTTGTAACCAGGAGGAATCGTATCGACGAGCTGCTCCGTCGGCGTTGCGTTGATCCAGCGGTGAGTTTTGAGCAAGGCGTTGACCAGGCGCTGGACCGTTTCGGGATTTTTGTCGATGAAAGACTGCTGAAGGTAGAGACACGCGGTCGGATAGGATCCGCCGAAGGCCTGCTTTGAGCCTTCGATCGTGCGCGCATCGAACAGCGCTGTCGCGCTCTTCTTGCGCGCGAGAAGCGTCGCGATGGGATCGAAATAGACCAGGGCATCGACGTTCATGGCCTCAAGCGCCACCATGCCCGGTGCGCCGCTGCCGACGGCAATGATGTTGACATCGCGTGAACCCAATCCTGACTTCTTGATGTAGTAACGCGCCATAGTCTCCGTCGATGACCCCGGCGCCGTGATCCCGAGCCTGAGACCCTTCAGGTCGGCGCCGGTTCTGACCTTGTCGGCGAGGTCGCTGCGGACACCGAGCAGGACGCCGGGAATGTCATTCAGCAGGAACACGCAGGAAATTTGCTTACCCAGCGCCTGCATCTGAATGGTGTGATCGTAAAAGCCGATAGTCCCGTCGACGGAGCCGCCGATCAGGGCCTGCAGAGCCTTTGAGCCACCGGCCTGGAAGTTCTCGACGGTAACGTCAAGGCCTTCTTCCTTAAAGGAGCCAAGCTTCACTCCAAGTTCGACAGGCATATAGTTGAGAATTTGTGACCCCACGGCGATCTTCAATTTTGTTTTCTCGGGCTCGGTGGCATGCGCCAAAATGACCGAGAATGCGGCCAGCGCCACGACCGGCGTCAATCTTATGGAAACGTGCATGCGAACCTCCATGATTGATGGGAGAGCGTACGATCAGCTTTCGTGCGCAGGCGCCGGCCGCCAGACCAGGAGCCGCTTTTCCGCGCAGTCGACGATGGCATCGAGGACAACGACGAAGGCGGAGAGAACGATAATTCCTGCGAACACTCCGGTCGCATCGAGGACGCCTTCGGCCTGCGCAATTAAGTGCCCCAATCCTGCGGACGAGCCGAGATATTCGGCGACCACGGCTCCCATCACGGCCATGCCGACGGACACCCGCAGGCTCGACAGAATCCAGGTCGTGGCGGACGGCAGGTAGACGTGCCGTAGCAGGGACGACTTCGATGCACGCAGCAGGCGGGCATTCGCCAGCACGACCGGATTGACCTCGCGGACGCCCTGGAAGGTGTTGAAGAATGCGACGAATAGAACCAGCGTGACGCCGAGCGCAACCTTGGAGGTGAGGCCCAATCCGAACCAGATGACGAAAATGGGTCCAAGCAAGATCCGCGGGATTGCATTGAACATCTTGATAAAGGGCTGAACGACTTCGGCAGCAAACGGGCTTAAGCCCAGCCAGATACCAAGTGCTGTGCCGATCCCGATGCCAGCCAGGAACGACAGGACCGTCTCCAGCAATGTTATGCCAATATCGGTCCAAAAGTCCGCCGTCGACATCCACTCCCCGATCCTTACGACAAGTGTCGACGGTGCCGGAAAGAAGAAGGGATCGATCAGTCCGGCCCACACGCCCAATTCCCAGATCAGGATCAGGCCAAGGAGGATGGCGAACTGCGTGAGAGCGACCCTACCCCTGCGTGACATAGCTTTTCTCCACTTCGGCGCCGAGCAGCGACCAGATTTCACGATAGAGCGCGACGAATTCGTCGGTGGTCTGCAGCGCAGAAACATCGCGCGGACGAGGCAGCGTGATCCTGACGTCGGCAACCATGCGGCTGGCGGGACCGGCAGACATCACAACGACGCGGTCCGCCAGCGTGATCGCCTCATCGAGATCATGGGTGATGAAGATGAGCGAGCGCCGGTCCGCCTGCCAGAGGTCGAGCAGGATGCGGTGCATGAGTCGGCGTGTATGAACGTCCAGCGCGGAGAACGGCTCATCCATGAGAACGATTTTGGGCTCCATGATCAGGGTTTGTGCCATCGCAACGCGCTTGCGCTGGCCGCCGGACAATTGATGCGGATAGCGCTCCTCGAATCCCTTCAATCCGACCTTGGCGAGCCAGGGCCGTGCCTGCTCGCGCGCTTTCGCGATCGAGCTGCCCTGAAAGACGAGCCCGAGGCCGACATTGTCCTGGGCGGTCTTCCAGGGCAGCAGCCCTTCCTGTTGAAGCATGTAGCCGGACTGACCGTTCAGACCCGTAAGAGACTGGCCGAAAATGCGAACGTCGCCGGCGGCGGGCTTCAGCAGTCCGGTGACAGTGTTGAGAATGGTCGATTTTCCGCAGCCGGTCGGCCCGACCACTGCAACGAATTCAGTCTCGGCCACCTGGAGGTTCATGCTTTTGACGGCCGTGAAGTCGCCGAAGCGAATCATCACGTCGCGCAAGTCCACGGCAAGTCCCGGCCGCCCCATTGTTTCGCTCCATAGAACTTGTTCTGGCGTCTGGAACCGAGTAGCTCGCGTCTCACAAGGAGTCAATCGTATTCTGATGTGCAGAATGGCGCTCTTGCTAGCTGGCTGGACTCTTGTCGTCATTCTGACTATTGGTTCTGTACAGCAGAACCAGAGGTATCGATGGTAAGAAAAGGGGTTGATGCGGTCGCGCGGGCACTGGCAATCCTTAAGGCGTTCGACCCGGAGCGCGCCGCGATGACGCTGACGGAGATTGCGGATGCGACTGACCTCTACAAGAGCACAGTCCTTCGCCTTGCCGCATCTCTGGAGGCGGATGGCTTCCTGGTGCGGGGTACGGACCGGCTATTTCGACCCGGACCGGAGCTATGGCGCCTTGGGGCGCTCTATCAGCGCGGGCTCGACCTCGGTGACCTGATCAGACCCTCGCTCCATCGTCTGGTCGAGGCAACCGGAGAGACCGCATCCTTCTACATCGCGGAGGGCGACGAGCGCATCTGCCTTTATCGCGTCAATTCTCCGCGTTCGGTCCGGCATCACCTCGAAGAGGGTCAGCGATTGCCGATTGACCGCGGCGCTGCCGGCCGTGTTCTTACCGCCTATCGCGATTCTGCATCAGCCGATGGAAAGAAGGTCAGAGATCGTGGCTTCTACGTCTCGATCGGCGAGCGGGATCCTGAGGTCGCGGCCGCAGCTGTGCCTGTGATCGACGTTCATGGCCAATTGCGCGGCGCCCTCTCGGTCTCCGCCATTCGGACTCGCTTTGATGCAGATGCTCGGAAGGCTGCGATTGTAGTTCTGAAGTCCGAGGCTAAAGCGCTGATCGGTCTGCTGCCTGCAAGCGAGCGCTGAGCTACAATGGCAGCGTTCCGTTTATGACGCACAGCTCAGCGGGTGCCGCAAGGGCCTCTCCTGAGCGCAGCGTGCATTTCTCACATTGTTGAGGCGCATCGGGGCGCGATTCGGCGAGGCGTTCTTTTGCGGCAAGAATTTTGTGGTGGTTCAAGGAATGCCCTGATAACGACAGAGCGTAGTGCAGATCAGTCTGGAGTGGTGGGAGGCCCCTGAAGCTGTTCCTGGAGTCGCCCAAGTGATCCCGCCGCAGATCATCCTCGATCTCGACGCCACCCACCTGTACACGGGCATCAGGAGGGAGGCTTCTTCAAAGGCTATTACGCTGCTCGATATATGTGCTGGTGTTCTGGAGCCGGCATATGCTGAGGGCCAAGCTGCGGCGCGCGGACATCGATGCAAGCGCAGCCAGAACGTTGCGCAGATTGTGCGGCCGTTCGACCCATTTGGCCACCATCTTCGGCGTGGTGTTGAACTGGCGCGCGGCGGCGTGCATTGCTCAGTCCCGCTTCCACACACCGCACCATGGCCTCTCGACCTTTCGGCGTCAGGGGAGCATTCTTTTGGCTGTTCATCTGGTCTTTCCGTGGAACACTGAAGCTTCGCAACCTCAGCTTCCTCGGTTCGGACCAGATGGACAACCTCCTGAAAGACCACATCTAGCTCATGCACCGGCGTGGTCTTCCCACGCCTGATGATGTCGAGCGCCACGGTCTGATTGGTGTCGCACCCCAGGCACCGAACTTCCAAGTAAAAATAACCGGCATTGATCGCGTCGCCGATCGTAGGTGACGGCGGGGTCGGTCCCTTCCACGCCTCACAAGCCAGCTTGTCGACTTGCTTGCGCGCCTCCATTGCACGCTCGGCCGACATTCTGATTTGAGTGCCGAACAGAAACCGCGGGATTTCGTGGACATGGCGCTACAGAGAAGCGCAGTAAGACCTTCAACGCAAACAATCAAATAGTGGGGGCACGAGCGGTGCCGTGAAGTTTCGGGTCGGTGCTCTCACACCAGGACTTGCGAGCCGCGAGGTCAATCTTGTGGCTGCGCAGGAACCGCCAAACATATTGGACGTCAACATCGCCCAGCGCCTCGGCCAGCAGAGGGCCTGTCCAGCGTGCAAACCCTTGCGGGGCCGGCTTATCCAGCAGCTTCAGAATCCGCTTGTCGGTGACCTTCGTATAGATCGGCTGCTTGCCGGGCCGCGGCTTGTCTTGCAGCCCTTCAAGGCCATGATCGGCATAGCGGTGCCGCCAAAGGCTGACAATCCGCGGCTGGACTCCGACTTCTTTGGCGATCGACCGGGTGCTGCGCCCATCCGCCGCCAACAGAACGATCCGCGCTCGCTTCAAATCGCGCTGCAACGTCATTGGCGAGCGACAACACGCCTCAAGCACCTTGCGATCTTTCCGCGAAAGGTGGACTTCTTTTGCTTCGGGGATCATCCATATCTTGAATCACGACTCACGATCCAAGAAAAGTGGGTACTGCTCTCGTTCATGGCGTATCGCTCTCCTTGAGAGGTTCTGGCAGGCTCGACACCCGCCTCGATACGCCGCCTATCTCAGTCCGTCATCACCCAGCTTAGTCAGAGATCGAAGTGATCGATGATGATCTCGGTCGTTCAGCCGCCGGCGGCGTACAACGCGCCGGTTTCGAGCGAATGGTAGCGGAGGTTTGCCTCGGTAAGGTTGGGGCGGTTTGCGCCCGCGAGGTCTCTCGCTTCGCTCGCAACAGCCGGGATTGGCAGCAACTCATCGAGATGTGTCGCGTGGTCGATACCGTCCTGGTCGATCAGGAGACGATCTATGCGCCAAGGCACGGCAACGACCGCCTGCTGCTCGGGCTCAAGGGCAGCCTCAACGAGTACGAGTTGGATCTGTTGCGCCAGCGCTCGCTCTCGGCCCGCTACGAGAAGGCGCGCCGGGGCGAGTTGGTTGTGGCGGCGCCGGTCGGCTTCGTGAAGGCCGGCGACCGTTATGAGAAAGATCCGGATCGGCGTGTCCAGGAAGCGATCAGGCTGGTGTTCGACAAGGTCGAGGAACTGGGCGGCGCGCGACAGGCGCTCTGCTGGCTCCACGAGTACAATCTCGATCTGCCGGTGAAGCAGACCAACGGGGACACGGCCCGGCGGGGACCACACTACTCCGCCATCGGCAGGCTTAAACACCGGGATGTGGTAGTTCGAGCGCATTGATGTGACGCGCTCGCGGGTACGCGATTGCCGTTGCCGGTCTTGAGGCCATGGCGATTGAGGAAGCCGGCAATGAGATCGTCGCTGGCGATCAGCACCAGTTGGCGCACGGCTGGATGATGTCGGCGGAGAGCATCACGCACCTGATCCCGCCGTTCCTTAGCTCTCTTGGCGGCCGCGATTGCAGCGGCGATCGCCCCATGACGCCAAGCAGCGCTTCCTCGATCACCGCGCTGAACGATGCGGAGTTGAATGCCCTACATTAACGCGCGTCCCGCGTATTGAGGGGCGATGGGACAACTGTTCGAAGCGCAACGTCCTGTCGGACGATAGCAGCGCAGACTGTCAGTCTTGAGACAAATGTCAGCAACTTGACGCTACACACCTTACGGAGTGCCTGCAGAGCCTCGAACTCTCTTCGGCACGAGGTTTGCGTTGTTCACGTCATCATCACCAATCGCAGTGCGATGGTCTTCGGGACGGACTCGGCGCGCATCGCCGTTAGCGTCTGGTCCGCCCCGACGGCTTGCTGCGGCGATAACTTAAGGGCGCTCGGTTGTGGACCGAGAAAATGCAGGGAAGTATTGGATGCGATCTGGAGTTCTTCTTTCGGGAGCCACAACAATTGCGCTCATCGCAAGCGGTGCAGCCAATGCGGCGAACCTTGAGCCGGAAGTGAAACTGCCACCCGCGGTGTGGAGCTGGTCCGGAGGCTATATTGGCGGGCACGTCGGCGGTGGGTACGGCCGAACCTCCTTCAGCAATCCCTACGGTCCGTCAATCTATGGCGGCGGCGTCGATACCCCAGTGTTCCTCGCAGGAGGCCAGATCGGCTACAATTGGCAGAAGAACGGCTGGGTGTTTGGCGTCGAACTAGATGCCAGCCGTGCTGTCTCCGATGGCACAAATACTTGCCTGGCCGCCTCGGGCTTTGTTGTGAGCGCAAACTGCACGGCAGGTCCAAACCTCTTTGCCACCGGGACCGGCCGCGTCGGTTACGCGTTCGGCGCTCTCGGCCATACGCTGGCCTATCTCAAGGGAGGCGTGGCTTGGCAATACAATCAGGGCAACGTGCTCAATAACAACGAATATAATGGCCTGCAGCCACAGGAGAACACTCATTTCGACTATGGTCAGGTCGGTGGCATCATCGGGCTGGGCATCGAGCAAGCGCTTACGCCTGCATGGTCGGTCAAAGTAGAGTATGACTATCTGCATTTCGGTGGGCCAAGTGTCGTAACGCCTCCGACGGTGCAGCTTCCGCCGTTGGCAATTCTTCCGGCGAACACAACGAGCCTGTCCAGCAACTATCACATCGGAAAGATGGGGTTGAACTACCATTTCGGCCCGGACCCATGGGCGGCCCAATGGTCCGATGCGCCGCTGTACGCGAAAGCACCTGCCGGCGCGCCGCCGATTGCTTACACGGCCGGTTGGTCGTTCGAAGGCGGATCGCGGCTCTGGCTCAGCCGGGGACGATTCCAATGGGACGCCAGCGCTATTCCCGATGAGATCGCTACTGAAGATCCTAACATTCTTATATCAAGGCTCACCTACCACGGCCTAGATGGACTTTCCGGGGAATTATTTGGCCGTCTTGACAGCCCGTGGGGAGTGTTCCTGAAGAGCAACGTCGGCATCGGGCGCTTCGAGAAAGGAAAGTTCAACGATGAAGATTGGGGCATCCCTCGCAGCTCATATAGCAACACGATATCGGGCCAGGCAAACGGGAGGTTCACGTACTACACGGCCGACGTAGGTTACGATTTTTTGCGCGGCGCCAACTACAAGCTCGGCGGATTTATCGGCTGGACCTATTACGCCCAGAACTCCGACACGATGGGATGCATGCAGATTGCCAACCCCATGCAACTATGCCGGGCGTCCGCTGATCAAATTATTGGCAGCCAGGATACGCAGTGGAATGCACCTCGCGTCGGCCTGAGCGCCGAAACCATGCTTACCGAGCGTTGGCGTTTAAGCACGGATGTCGCTTACCTGCCTTGGACCGATTTCGCTGGTCGCGACCACCATCTCTTGCGCCCGACGACTACCTTTGCTGATCAACGCGGGAACGGAGGCGGGGGTGTACAGGTCGAAGGCGTGTTGTCCTACTTCATCACCAATAATCTGAGCATCGGCGTCGGCGGGCGCTATTGGGCAATGTGGACCCAAAAGGACAGCGAAACGATATGCACAGGCTGTTATCCGGGAACCACTGCGACTGGGTTTTCGAAGTTTAGCATGGAGCGCTGGGGTACGTTCTTTCAGGCCTCTTACAAGGTCAATTGAAAAGGCCCCACCGTAGTCAAGCTCCAGACTCCAGCCTTCCTTGGACGAGCATCCTGAAGCCGTACGCGTTTCCCTAGCAGAAGTACCTTGAACCGTCCGAGACGTTTTCGAAGGTGGAAGTCATTACCGGCGTGGCCCGCCGGCGGCGGGTTTACGGTGGATTCCGCCGCCAAATAGTAGTCAGATACTGTCGAGCAGCTGATAGAAACGTGGAAGCGGCGCCAGGCTGGAATCGGCAACTTCAACAAGCCCCGCAAAGATTTGCCCTTGTAGGACGATTCACGAAGTGTGACGGGGAAAACAAGGTTCAATTCTGATCGACGGGCGATTCGTAAGACGCACGCACTCATTCACTAGTAAAGAAGGGGCCGCCGCCGTGAACTTCGGCGGCGACCCACCTGGGCCTACGGTGCAGAAAGTCCGGTCTGTCATCGGCCCGACATATCGAACTGACAACAAAGACATTCAGCGAGATCACATTACTAGCGAAACAGTCCGCGTGTTTCTTTTACTCCGCGAACGCGCTCGACACCTATCGCCATGGCTGCCGTGCGATTGAACAGGTTTTCACGTTTGCTTCGCGCCAGGACGCGCTCGAAAGCACGGTCCAAAAGTTGATACTCCCTACGCGTGAGTTCCTCCTCCTTCCAGAACAGTCGCTGGAGGTCCTGCACCCATTCAAAGTAGCTGACCACGACACCGCCCGAGTTGCAGAGAATATCGGGGATGAGGAAGATCTCCTCCTGATGGCCTTCCTACTGGCTATTTCGGCGTCGATGACCCATTCCAGGGCAGCCGGAACAAGCACGTCACACGGGATCGTCAGCAACTCGCCTGGATCTAGAGCAAGCTCGCTGGAGTAGCCATCCAGGCTACCTTGCGAGGCAGCATGTCCGACCAGCTGTGGTATATCGAGCCCCCGAGGTCGATAAAGCGCGCCCGTGTGATCGCTGACCGCGATCACTTTCGCTCCCATGTTGTGTAGCTCGAGTGCGGTGATCGAACAGACATTTCCAAAGCCTTGAACAACGGCTGCGCCATTGAGTGGGATTTTGAGCTCGTCCGCTGCGCGGCGAACCAAATGAGCCACACCCCGGCCTGTGGCTTCACGGCGACCGAGCGTTCCGCCAGCGCTGACAGGTTTGCCAGTCACGATCTCGGTGACGGTTTGGCCCTGATACATCGAGTAGATATCCATGAACCACGCCATGATCTGCTCGTTTGTTCCAAGATCGGGAGCTATGACATCTGTGTGCGGCCCAACAAACGGGATCATTTCCAGCATGTACCGGCGCGACAGAGTCAGAAGCTCACGGTTCGACAAGCTAGAAGGGTCGACGTTAATTCCGCCCTTGGCGCCGCCATATGGCAATCCGACCAGGCCACACTTCCAGCTCATCCAGATCGCGAGCGCTGCGACTTCGCCAAGGTCGACGGTTGGCCCGAATCTGGTGCCCCCTTTTGTAGGGCCAAGTGTAAGGTGATGCTGCACCCGATAGCCTTCAAAAACCGCCGTTGTGCTCGTCATCACGGTGAATTGGGCACGACACCGTGACAGATCGCTTCGGCAGCAGCAGGCGGGGTCTTACGGTATCCCCAGATAATTCGCGATCACTTCGAATTGCTTTACGGCCATCTCAAACACTGGCCCAGTGTAGACAGTCACGATAGCTCCTGAGGCTGGATATGAAACATTGGAATGCTTGTGCTTCAGAGCACCGAGCTCCCTAGTGCGTGTTGCGCGTTTCAGTGTGGGCGAGACAACTAGTCCAATCAGCAAGATTGCGTCTCGCGGTCACGCCAAAAATATGACCAATGCGATGAAAGCGAGATTGACCGAGGCGGCCACGACGGCCCAACAGCGAATCGTGGCAGGCGAAAATTCAAGAGCGTCCTGCGAAGTGTCGACCCAAAGCGGCGGCATTCAAGTCAGCTCCAAAGACCCGGGTTGAGAGACAAACCCGCATAAGCGCAGAAACACCCACTCTGCTAAAGCCGAGCCTTTCGACCGCGCGTAGAGCCCTTGCCGCCCCGCCAACGCGCTCGCAAAAAGGCACCCCCCGCCTGGCGAGCGGGAGCACATTGGCTATCGCTCGCCGAACTGCCCGATCCGTCCGCTAGGCGAGCCGGTGCGATCCGCGAGTGCGAGGAGCACGCCTGGATGAAGGACCGCGCCGATCGCACGCCCGCGAACCCGCAAAATCCGTGCCCACTGGCAGCGCATCTTGCCGCGAGCTTCTCAGGAGGCTTACGCCCAATGCTCTGGGCTCGATGACATCCGTTCTCAGGTCAACCCGCTATCCCGATTGCTCTTGAACCACGGTGCCGGAGCGCTCGTCTGAGCTCACCGAACTGGTGGAACATGACGAACAGAGCGATCATTCCGGCGCCCAGCTCAGCGATTGCTTGACTGGCTAACAGTCCGTTGAAACCCGCAACCATCGGGAATAACAGTACGGCCGGTATGAAGAGATACCCCTGCCTCGCCAGGGACACAATTGCACTGAGGCGTGCTCTCCCAAACGACTGAAGCATTGCCGTCACGAAACTCTGAACCCCAAACAGCCCAAAGAAGAGATGGAACACGATGCAGGTCGACACGGCTATTTCCGTGACCTTCTCGTTATCGCTAAATAGGCTCGCCAAAGGCCTTGCAAAAATCACAACGGCTGCAGAATACACCATGGAGAATGCGACCGTCACGAAGAGCATGAACTTCGCAGCCTTCAGAATACGAACATAGTCGCGTGCGCCCTAACCGAAACCCAGGATAGCTTGAGCGCCTATGCAGAACCCGGTGATAGGCAGTGCGCCGACCATCAAGATTCGCACAGCTATTCCAACTGCGGCGATGGAATCATCGCCGAACGGTGCAGCAGCTCCATACAACAGCATAACGGCAAAAGCAGATAAGATACTCGTCATTGTCGCCGGCGCGCCTACCAACGCGAGCTGTCTGATCCGATCTGCTCGCAATGATATGTGAGATACCCTGACGAGAACTGTCCCGCCAAGCTTCGTAAAATACGCGATATAGAGTCCAATAGCAGCGATCTGCGATACCAGCGTTGCGATGGCTGCGCCTCGCACACCAAGGTGAAGCAGGAATATGAAGACGGGGTCAAGCACAGCGTTTAGTAGAAACGCGGTAAGCATCGCCCACATGCTGAATCGCGTATCGCCTTCGGCTCTGACAATGAACCCGCTGACGATGTTTAGAAGCATCAGGGTGTTCCCGAACAAAAGCGTTCCCGCGTAGTCGAGCGCCACGGGCATGATGGTTGGAGTGGCTCCGAGGCTTGCGAATATCGCTGGCAGATTTGGAAGCAGTGCGACGGTAACTATGATACCGGTCGGAGCGGTGAGGGCGAGTGCTGTACTTGCGCCTCGACTCGCCTCTAGGTACTCACGAGCGCCCAGATGACGAGATATGAACGACGCCGTTCCAACCCCGATCCCCTGTCCGACTGCCGCGAGCAGGACCATGATCGGCAAGGTCATGCTCACAGCTGCGATCGCCTGCGCGCCAAGTGCGCCAACAAAGATCGCATTGACGACCTGCTGTAACGCATGGATCGATAACCCAACAACAGATGGAATGGCGAGCCGCAGGATAAGGCTCGAGAGATTCGGGTCCGATAGATCGATGTGCTGTTTCTTCTGTGGCATCAAATTGCGCTCGCTCTCGAGCGCGAATTCCGTATCCGGCTCATTCATGGATGAACGTGTCGCGAGCTTTTCCAAATTCGCTGATCGCGTACTCAGCGCAACCCTCTCCGGATCTGCTCCTTGCACAGGGGTACATAAGTTTATCTGCGCCAATCGATCGCCGTGATCGCGTAAATCCGTTTGACGTTTCACAAGCTGATTTTTGCCTTAGTCGATTTTCCCTAGGTATACGCCTCCCGGCAATCGTAGCCTTCTGCGGCTCTTAAGTCAGAACAACGAGGATCCTGATTGAGGTGTTCGTGGGTAGCCACCCAGGTTCTGCCAGTCATATTGTGCCGTTCTGCCCTTTGTTGGCTTCCCGTCGGTTGCGTTCATTTCTGTTTCCTCGATGATGACCGGCGGGGGAACGCGGCCGGACCCTAGCGCCTCAAGTTGGCTTCGGCATCTACCGGATCTTGTAGTAGACGCTCCATCGCCTGCATGGCACAGGCAATGAACGTGCCCAGAACCACTGTTGCGGTTCGGCGACGATCTCGTGCAAGCGCTCCATGATCTCGGGTTCCTTATCGCGATCGAGACGAACGGCAGGCTGCCGGTCCCGGCCGGCGTGGTGACTCGATTTGCGTCAGCAAATCGCGCCGCGTGGGCATCACTCGCGGACACGAACTCAAAATTCGTGTAGCCGCAGCCGGAAGCTCTGCCGGACCGGTTCGATGAGAGGGGGCTCGACAATTTGACGCCGTCGACCACATGCGGCACGCCGTCGCGTAATGTCTGCTCATCGGAAATGGCGACTCAGCGTGCAATCCCACAAACATCCCGGCATCAGATGAAGATATCCCAGGTATTTAAGTTCGAGGCAGCGCACCGACTTCCAAACGTCCCGCAGACACATCGCTGTCATCGGATGCACGGTCATTCCTATCGGGTCGAGGTCGTGCTGAACGGGCCCGTCGATCCGCACACCGGGTTCGTAATGGATTTCTTCAACATGGAAGAAGCGTTCGGTCTTCTTCTAAAGAAGCTCGATCACCATTGCCTGAACAAAGTCCCGGGACTGGAAAATCCGACGGCGGAATATATCGCCATCTGGATCTGGAAGCACGCGAAACCGTGCCTTGCGCAACTCTCGAGCGTGAGGGTGTACGAGACGACCGATTGTTGGGCGGAATATGACGGGCCCGATCGCTGAATTCAGCGCTCATTTTGGACTGTGTCGATGCGGCACGCCTGTCCTTCTTCGGCTCCGAAGCCGACTTGCTCGATCTGCACTTCGGCTCCTCGTCGGCCGGCTCCGCGGGCAGATTCCCGTGCTCGCGGAAGGCCCTTGGATCTCGCGGGAGGTCAGAGGACCGCGCCCGGCTGGGTCATGAGGCCCCCCTAGCACGTGACCGCATTCGGCCAGACGATCCGGAATCCCACGTTGTGCTAACCGCCGGAACTGTCTGGGGGATTCGTTGGAGCGAATTCGATGCTGATTGTACCGGAGAGAGGACCCTCGATCCCGGACGCTCGCGGCTGGGCGATCTCGGTGCTGCAGCAGGTCGGCGCTAGCCGCGAATGCGAGGAGCACGGGTGGATGCGAGCGTGCCATAGAGATCGCCATCAATATCCGCCGTTCGACACTTCGGCGGGCGAAGCCTCTAGTGAAGTTGGCAAGGTGCTGGACTCGAGCGTCCCCGCTGGCTGGTCGCGGATGCCGTTTCGCCCGACCGGTTATTTCCACCCAGCCGATAGCTGCGGACGTAAACCGGCGAATAGCTGTCCACAGGCACCGATGCCTCGCCCGAGCGCATCCGGTAGAGTGCAGTCAGGTGCACGCGGAACGCGATTTCATCTGTTGACCAAGAAAATGACCGATCCCGTAACCTGGCCGAAATGGCGGCCGCGCTCGAGCAATCACGGGATTATCGCATCTTGCGCCGGCTCGTTCCGCGGCCAGAATTCGCTGCGAGCAACGATGAAGCAGCCAAGACTGCTCTCCTACTGGATGTCGAGACGATCGGCGTGAATTCGACCCGCGATCAGATCATCGAGCTTGGAATGGTCAAATTCGCGTACCTACCGGACGGCCGGACCACCCGAGCCCGCGATACATTCAGCTGTTTCAACCAGCCGTCGGTGGCCATCCCCCCGAGGTTACGGCTCTCACCGGGATTACCGACGAGATGGTCAATGGCCACAACCTTGACCCGAATCGCGTTGCCGCCTTCGCGGCAGATGCCGTTGTCGTCATTGCGCACAATGCCGCTTTCGATCGCACGTTCATGGAGCGTTACAGTCCGTCGTTTGAGCATCAAGCTTGGGCGTGTTCGGTCAGTGAGATTGAATGGCGCAGTCATGGCTTCGAAGGCTCACGGCTGCCGTATCTGCGGATGAAGGCGGGCCTGTTTCATGAGGCTCATCGCGCTGTCGATGACTGCCTCGCGCTCCTCGAGATCCAACCCTTGCAGCTCCCCGATCACAATAGGACCGTTCTTTCCGCACTGCTGGAACGTGCGCGGCGCAAAACCACTAGGATCTGGGCCGAACATTCGCCGTTCGAGCCGAAGGATGAACTCAAGACGCGTGGATATCGCTGGAGTGACGGTATCGATGGACGCTCAAAGTCTTGGTACATCGATGTCGACGAAAGCGATCGAGACGCGGAAATCGTGTTCTTGCAAAGGACGATCTATCAGCGCGAAGTGGAGCTCCGCATTCAGAGCCTGACAGCTTTCAACCGCTTTTCCGTCAGGAGCTAGAAGGAGACCGGTGCTGCTCGATCCGGAAAATCTACACGAAATCCGCAACAGGCATTAAGACGATTGTAGACACGAGGCCGGACCAAACGCCGGGGTTGAGCCGATTCGTGCTTCCCGCGCCGTCTCGCGCGACAACGTGGTGTATGTGCCTGCATGCATGATGATCAGGCTTTACGCGAGAAGCGGCCTTTGACGGACGACCGGGTTTGACGGGAATCTGGGTCGAGAGGCCCTCATCAATAGGCACGTTCGGCTTCGGTAGGTTCCCGTTCCACGCCAGGCTCATCGAGCGCCTGACGCGCCACGCCGGCGAAGCCATCTGGCGTCAGCCGCGAGGGACTGGCACGGCCATGGGGCGTAGCCGAGCCGTGCGAGACAGCCCTTGCCCAGAAGGGTAGGAAGCGCGCCCAAGGCCTGATCTTCGCCGCCGAGACTTGGTGAACTCACGCGCTAGGAAGACAGCCTCATCCTTCTTCCGCTCGATCTTCTGTTCGATCTTTTCAAGCGAGGTCTGATGCTTTGGGGTCGCGGTCTCCGTTCCCGCAAAACATGGACACATAAAGCCGACAACATTTAATAAAATAGGCCACGGGCACCATCGACGGTGTCTCGCCAGCCGACATGGAGGAAATCCGTGAGGATCCAGACACCGGACGGGACCTGGGCAGCGAGTTCAGTTTTGAACTCCTTGGATATCGGAGCGGAAGGACTCTATCAGAAGTATGCGTTTTTCTGACAGTGCTTTTCGACGCCCGATTACGGAGCTCACGCAGACGGAGTGCTTGCTCTTGGAGGCTCGACGCAAGGATCATCGAACCAGCGGAATAAGAAAGACCCAATCAGCGACGGTTCCTTGGGGTCGGACCACCGCGTCTGGGCTGTGCGCGACAATTCGCCGCCAGCGGCCAAATTTTATTGATGGACGAGCCGGCGCTCCGCGGCAGCCACTACACATCTGTACGAGAAGCCTCGTGAACCGAGAACGGGTCCGCTAGGCACCGGTCTCCCAGCCACAGACTTACGTCGCCCACCCGCAAGTATTTTTACTCCGCTTTGCTTAGCGTATCTGCTCTCGACTACGCGCCTCATCGCTAGGAATGCCCTCACGCGCGCCGCGGCACTTGAAGAATTTCATTTTCATTCGACGCTGCCGAAGTCAGCATGAGAGAAGCGTTGCGAGTAATCGCTGCGGCTTGGCTGCAGCGCAGCGCAGAAATTTACGCTAGCTTCTGCTCGCGAGTTTGCAAATGCGTACCCGCATCCGATCTCTCCGAAGACAACGAGCGATCATTCGACCGCTTGCCCCCTCTCATCCTCAGAGCTGGGATAATCCGGACAATGAGGAAATCTGGTTTGAGTTGGCGCGCGCTATCGGACGTCAGGTCGCACGGGATGAAAATCACGGCTCGGGGCAGCCGATAAAGGACCGGCATGACGACAGCGTCGAAGAAAACGGCCGTACTATACGCCCGTTATTCCAGCGACATGCAAAAGGCGACCTCGATTGACGGTCAGCTATTGCTCTGCCGGAAGGTCGCATTGCGCAACGGCCTCGATGTCATCGGCGAGCTTGTGGATGCCGCAAAATCTGGTCTTACCGAAGGTGCGCGGGACGGCTATCAGCGCTTGCTCAACGGTGTGAGAAACCAGGACTTTGACGTAGTCGTGGTTGAGCATTTCGACCGCTTGTCGCGCGATCCCGCAACCATCCAGCGTCTCAAGCAGGTTTTTGAGTTCAACGGCGTTGAGCTGATGGATCAGAAAGGGGTCTATGCGACCGCCACTGACATCAGCATCGCAAGTCTCTACAACACGATTTACAAGCCGCAGCTCGCCGAAAAGGTTCGGCGCGGCCATGACAACGCTGTTGCCAACGGAAGAATTCCTGGCTCATACGCCTATGGTTATCGACCGAGGCCGGGCGCGCCGGGCGAACGCGTGATCGATGAGAACGAAGCAAAGATAGCGCTCCGCATCTTCACCGAATATGCAGCGGGCCGCTCGACCCGAACTATCGCCGCTGATCTCATCCGCGACGGCGTGCCCTCACCAGGGGCAACTCGTCACAAGAACAAGGCTGGCCGTACCACCTGGAATCATCAGTGCATCACAGGCGGTCGGCATGGTCGCGGCATTATCGGCAACGATCTATATATCGGCGAGATACATTGGAACGTTCGCTCGACAATTCTCAACCCGGAGACCCAGAAGAAACAGAAGCGCCGCAATCCAGAAGAGCGCCATATCGTAGTCAAAAAACCAGAGCTGCGGATCGTTCCACAAGTGCTCTGGAATCGAACGCAGGAGGTTCGTAGCGCGCGCGCCGTATCTATGTTCGGACCGACTGGCAACCCGCGGCGTCGGGTCGTGATCCCGCGCAACAATGAGCACCCGCTTGCCGGTGTGCTCCGGTGTGGCGTCTGCAATGGCCACATGCGAATCGCTCAATCCTCGCGTAACGGTGCACCGCGCGCGGCATGCGCGAGCGCGCATCAGCGGAGCACCTGCGAGCACACCCGTAGCTTTGACATGGACGTTCTGCTCGAGGATGCTTCCGACAAAATCCAACTGAAATTGCTTTCGCCGAAAGCCATTGAAGAGGCGATGTGTGCCTGGAAGGAGGAGCGCAAAAACGATCGGAATAAGGGCAGCGAACACGCTAAGCTAGAGCGTCGACGCCGCGTGTTGACTACCGAGATCGAACGCCTGTCATATGCCATCGCAAATAGCCGTCGGAAGCCGGACGAGTTGCTCAAGCGGATCGATGAGTGCGACCTGGAGCGGGAAAGCGTTGAAGAGCGCTTGCGGCTGCTGGGCGGTGGCGGCGAAAATGTCATTGGCTTCGATCACCCGAAATTCGGTGACCGATACCGTTCGGAGGTTACGGCAAGATCTTCCAGGAATTCCTCGCTCTCGCGGGTCGGCTCTGCTGGTCCACCTTCGGCCTCCAGATGCAGCCCAGGAAGCGCGTGGGGATTGTCGAACCGCGCGGTTGAGCTTTTGGGGTAAAACGTGAATACTATACCGAGTCGTACCGGACCTCCACCATGGCAAAATCGCAAATCCCAAGCAAAATTCAGGTCGCTCTCTGGGCCAAGGCTGGGGGACGCTGCGAGTATCGCGGATGCAACGAGGATCTCATCGGTGACCTGATCGCCGGCCGTGAGGATGGAAAGTTTGGCTTCATCGCGCATATCGTGGCCGACAGTGCAGACCGGCCACGCGGCGATCCCGTTCGTTCGCCAGCGCTCGCCAGAGACCTGAACAACCTGATGCTGCTCTGCGCAAAGCACCACAAGGGCGTGGACGTCGATTCGTCAACCAGTTCTTGCCGCCCGTCAACGAGGAGCAGGATATCTTCAGCGTCGCGGCTGCCGATAAGGTCGCCGCCACCTCTGCCGCGATAAGCCTCCAGCTTCGTTGCGATGAACATGGGCGGGGCGAGATGCCGGATCGTGATGTTTTCATCCGGTGACGTCTCAACGGCTGTTTCGATCCCCTTTGCGTACCAACGATTGCTGAAGCCGAGGATCTCCTCGTCGTCCGGCATAAAGTCGACCTTGAGCTCGCCAAGCTTCATCCGGCATATGACATTGTCGTCGACTGCCTCGGAGAAGCCCTGCTTGCGAAGTTGCTCCAGTAACTTTGCCCACTCCGGGAAGCCGGCCAGATCCACATTCAGGTCGACATCATCTGTGGCTCTTACTCCCTCAAGCGTGACCGGATCCATTATATAGAGAGCCGTTGTGCAGCCGCCCACAAAGACCAATCGCGCAAGAAGTTGATCGCCGAGCGCGACGGCAACTGTCTTCAGCATTTCCTTGAGACGGCTTTGAATCGTCATCCTAGCCTCTCCTTAAGCAAATTGCTGGCGAGGTGTGCTGCGCGCTGATTACCGAGTCGTATCGCGTCCACGAGAGCCAAATAGGCGTAAAGGCGATCGTCCTTCTCTGCGGCTTCTGGCACGGTCTTGAACAGAGGCTCGATTGACTCGCCCATCTCGCGGCCGCGCGCATAGGGCCAGACGTGGATCAGGCTGCCAGCGCTGTGGAGCGAGTCCTTTAGGACAGGGGCGGCGAAAGCTGTCGGCACGCCGCGCTGCATCGGACCTGGTTTTGCCGGGAAAACAAACTTCAGCCCGTGGGCAATAAAATCGCGCAGGTTCCTGCGATTGGGATTTGGACGGTTGGTGTTGCGGTCCTTGATCGCCATGCCGGATGCGAGACTGCGATTGATCGAGGCCGCGATTTCCGTTTTGCTGATTCCGAGAGAGGCTTCGAGCCCTCTCACCGAGTACGGGTCCTCACCGTCCAGGTGGACGTCTGTCCCGGTTGCGTGTTCATGATCCTGCAAGCTGACGAGCTTTAGCAGGACGACAATATCCTGGCTTTTCATGGTTCCGCGCTGTCCTCAGTCCTCGGACAGAGGACTGCGCCCCATGGGTTGGCTTGTCAAGTTTTACTCGGATTCAGCAGAATCGCCAGATAGTTCCTCGCGCCGAACCAGCTAGAGATCGGCGCGGGTAGGCAGCTTACTTAAGGATATTCGACGGGTCTTTCCTTAGGTCGCTCGGGATCGCGTTTCGGTGGCCTCCTTGCTGTGCGCCGGCTCCCAGATTCTGCCGCGATCACGGGGATCGAGAGGATGGTGCAGATGCTAGCGAGCAGGCCTAAGACATCCCTGCAAGGAGACTGGAGTGCGGCTGCCGCGCTTTCAAACGCAAGCCATAGCGCGGGCATGCCCACTTGGTTTACGGAGGCGATCGGTCCCTCCAAGTGATCGGCCGGAATCGTTTCGATAGCGCAAGTATTTTTTCGTAATTTTTTCCGCCGCGTTTTCCCATCGCTACGACGAACATGCAGCCGCAACGCAAACGCGCGACATCGCACTTTGCGGTGCAGCGGCGACCGCGTTTATCTTGGCGCGGACGTTTGTCAAAGTTGTCGAGAGGAGAATTCAGCTACTCCGTCCAGGTTCATGCGATGGCATCCGAAAAACTTCGAGAAATCACGCGCGCTACGCCATTGATGCTTGCAGACGCGATCGCCTGCGCTACTGTGTAATGCGTAACGGGACGCGATCGCATCCGAGACAAAAAGCGATCATCCGACCGCTTGCCCCTTCGCACCCTCAGAGCTGGGACAATCCCGACAATGAGGAAGTCTGGCTCGAGTTGGCGCGCTCCATCGGACGACAAATTGCACGGGACGAAAAAGCCGATTTGGAACACCGAGATAAGGGAACGGCATGACGATAGTGTCACCGAAAAAGAGGGCCGTGCTATACGCCCGTTATTCCAGCGACATGCAAAAGGCGACCTCGATTGACGGTCAGCTATTGCTTTGCCGAAAGATCGCCGAACGCAACAACCTGGACGTGATCGGTGAATTCGTTGACGCCGCAAAGTCTGGCCTTACCGAAGAGGCGCGTGATGGCTATCAGCGACTTCTCAACGGCGTGCGAAATCACGACTTTGACGTGGTCGTCGTTGAGCACTTTGATCGGCTGTCGCGCGATCCCGCAACGATCCAGCGCCTAAAACAGGTCTTCGAGTTCAACGGCGTTGACCTAATGGATCAGAAAGGCATTTACGCGACGGCTACCGATATCAGCATCGCGAGTCTCTACAACACGATCTACAAGCCGCAGCTTGCTGACAAAGTTCGGCGCGGGCACGACAACGCCGTCGCCAACGGAAAAATTCCCGGCGCGTATGCGTACGGTTATCGGCTGAAGCCTGGCGCGCCCGGTGAGCGCTTGATCGACAAGAACGAAGCGAAGATCGTACTCCGCATTTTCAAAGAATATGCTTCGGGCCGTTCAACCCGAGAGATTGCCGCCGATCTTACCCACGAAGGCGTGCACTCGCCCGGTGCCACCCGTCACAAGAACAAGGCTGGCCGTTCCACTTGGAATCATCAGTGCATAACTGGTGGTCGTCATGGTCGCGGAATTCTCGGCAACGAGTTGTACATCGGCGAAATTCATTGGAATGTTCGCTCAACAATTCTGAACCCGGAGACACAGAAGAAGCAGAAGCGCCGCAATCCGGAAGAACGCCACATTTTGGTCAAGAATCCCGAGCTGCGAATCATTCCGCAAGAACTCTGGGATACGGTGCAGAAAGTGCGCAGCGCGCGCGCCATCCATATGTTCGGACCAACGGGTAAACCGCAGCGTCGCCCGCTGATCCCGCGTAACAATGAGCACCCGCTTGCCGGCGTACTCCGCTGCGGCGTTTGCAACGGCCATATGCGAATTGCACAATCGTCTCGGAACGGCGCGCCGCGTGCGGCATGCGCCAACGCGCATCAGCGAGGCACCTGCGAGCACACCCGAAGCTTTGACATGGACGTTCTACTTGAGGATGTTTCCATCAAGATCGATGCGAAATTGCTTTCGCCAAAAGCCATTGAAGAAGCGATGGGTGCTTGGCAGGAGGAACGCAAGAAAGACCGAAAAAAAGGTAGTGAACGCGACAACCTGGAGCGTCGACGGCGAGTACTGACTACCGAGATAGAGCGCCTGTCATATGCGATCGCAAACAGTCGTCGTAAACCGGATGAGCTGCTTAAGCGTATCGATGAGTGCGATCTAGAGCGGGAGAATGTGGATGCGCGCTTGCGGCTGCTGGGCAATGGCAGCGAGAATGTGATCCCGTTCGACCATCCGAAGTTCGGCGAACTCTACCGTTCGGAGGTGAAGAAACTCGTCAGCGCGCTGAAGATCAATCCGAAAGCGATCGAAACCCGCGTCGCCTTCCGCAATTTGATCGACTGCATTGTGGTGCATCCCGGCCGCAAGCGGATGCCCTACGAATATACGCCATACCTGAACAGTGCCGCCCTTTTCGGCAAGAAGCTTTTCCCCGAAAACCGCCGCAAGGCAGAAGAAATTGGCATGTTTGCATACTACGATAATGGCAAGTCAGAGAAGTCCGTGTCCTCGTAATAGACGCGGACCTGCATGTGGTGGCGGCCGTCGCGGATCTCGCCGTCGAGATGGGCAGTCACGTCGCGTGCCTCTTCGCTTGTCGGTCACCAGCCCGTTTTGCGCAAAAACTGGCGGTCGCGCAAGCGCAGCTAGGACACAATTGCTCCCGTCCTGCCCAGCGTCACCTCGACGATCTCCGGCGGCACGCCGACACGGAGCGGCATGATGCTGCAACCAAGGCCGCCGGAGATGATGACGTCGCATTTCAGCCTGACATGACCATAGGCGAGCCGGATGCCATGCTGCGGCGGTACCGCTGGCGACCAGCCCAGCAAGCGGACCTGGCCACCATGGGTGTGGCCGGACAGTTGCAGCGCGACGCGTGCGGGCACGCGCGGCGCGATGTTGGGCTCATGCGCCAGCAGGATGATCGGCGCATCGTCCGTGACCTTGGCGAGCGTGGCGCTGAGATCGTCGGCGCCGAACCGCACCATACTCCGAAACCGGCGCGCCGGCAGGAAGGCGAGCTGATCGCCCAAGCCGGCGAGCCAGAACGGACGGCCGTCCTTGGTGAGGCGTACGACGTCGTTCTCGTAGACGGGAATGCCGGCGGCTTCCAGCGCACGATGCGCGATGGTCGGCCCGTGCCCGGTCCGCTGCACCGTCCTGTCGTCCCAATAATCGTGGTTGCCCATGACGGCATGGACGCCCAGCGGCGCCTTGAGCCCGGCCAACACTCGGGCCCATTCGCTCGACGGAATGAAGCGCGTGACCTGATGCAGGCCGGCGACATAGTCGCCAAGCAGCACGATGATGTCAGCATTCAGCGCATTGGTGCGGTCGACGATGGCCTCGATCCGGTCCAGCGGCATCCAGGGATCGCAGGCATGGATGTCGGCGATGACAGCGATCTTCAGCGGCAGATCCGCCGGCCACTGCCGCGGCGCCGGATGATAGCGGGTGACGCGAAGCCGCAGCACCGGCTCGACGGCAACGCCATAGGCGGCGGTCGAGACGCCGAGGGCGGACAGGCCCCCGATGGAACGGATGAGATGACGACGCGTGATCATGGAAGCCCGCCTCTGATGCAGCTTCTCGATGCGATCCGATTGGAGCGGAATTGGGGTGCGCTCGTGCAGATCGTCTGCACGAGATTACCGGAAATTCATGATAGATGGAGCGCGCTGCGTGAATGCAGATCAGTCGTCGCTCTCGTCCGTGCCGAACAAGCCGAATTGTGTCGCCGCATCCCGCGAGGGTTCGGCGATGCCGAGATGGCGGAAGGCGTGCGAGGTCAGCAGGCGGCCGCGCGGGGTGCGCTGGAGATAGCCGCACTGGATCAGATAAGGCTCGATGATGTCCTCGATCGCATCGCGCGGCTCGGACAGCGCGGCGGCCATGGTCTCGACGCCGACCGGCCCGCCGCCATAGTTCATCGCGATGGTCGTGAGATAGCGGCGATCCATGGCGTCGAGCCCTGCGGCGTCGACCTCGAGCGCGCTCAGCGCGTGGTCGGCGATCTTGCGGTCGATCTTGTCGGCATCGGCAGCCGAGGCGAAGTCGCGCACGCGGCGGAGCAGACGGCCGGCGATGCGCGGCGTGCCACGGGCCCGGCGCGCGATCTCGTTGGCGCCGTCCGCGCTCATGCCGACATTGAGCACCCGGGCGCCGCGGCTGACGATGCTCTCCAATTCCTCGATCGTGTAGAAATTCAGCCGAACCGGAATCCCGAAGCGATCGCGCAAGGGATTGGTGAGCAGGCCGGCGCGCGTGGTGGCGCCGACGAGGGTGAATTTCGACAGCTCGATCTTCACCGAGCGCGCCGCCGGGCCCTCGCCGATGATGAGGTCGAGCTGAAAATCCTCCATCGCGGGATAGAGCACCTCTTCCACCGCCGGGCTCAGGCGATGGATCTCGTCGATGAAGAGCACGTCGCGTTCTTCGAGATTGGTCAGCAACGCGGCAAGATCGCCGGCCTTGGCAATCACCGGCCCTGATGTGGCGCGAAAGCCGACGCCGAGCTCCTTGGCCACGATCTGCGCCAGCGTGGTCTTGCCGAGACCGGGCGGGCCGACGAACAGCACGTGATCCAGCGCCTCGCCGCGCTTGCGCGCGGCTTCGATGAAGATCGACAGATTCTTGCGCGCCTGCTGCTGGCCGACGAAATCGGACAGCGATTGCGGCCGCAGCGCGGTGTCGCCGACATCGTCGCTGCGGCGCTCGGGCGTAACCATGCGGTTGGCCTTGGGATCGCTCACCTAGCGAGCTCCTTCAGATCGTAGGGTGGGCAAAGGCGCCCTTCGCGCCGTGCCCACCATGTCTCCGGTCGCTCGATAGATGGTGGGCACGCTTTGCTTTGCCCACCCTACGAGCTCGACCATCGACGCGGTCACTTCGCGAGTTCCTTCAATCCCAACCGAATGAGCTGCGCCGTTTCGGCGCCCTCACCCGCACTGCGCGATGCCGATGCGATGGCCGCGGCGGCCTGCGGCTGGCCGTAGCCGAGATTGACCAGTGCGGAAATGGCGTCGGCAACGGGCCGCGGTGCGCGCTGGTCGTCGACGGCGCCGGCGAGGTGCACGACGGCTGGATCGACATTGGCGAAGGCCGGCGCCTTGTCCTTCAATTCGGTGACGATGCGCTCGGCAACCTTTGGCCCGACCCCGGGCGTGCGTGCCACCGCAGCCTTGTCGCGCAGCGCGATGGCGTTGGCGAGATCGGACGGCGCCAGCGTGCCGAGCACCGCGAGCGCGACCTTGGCGCCGACGCCCTGCACGGTCTGGAGCAGGCGAAACCATTCGCGCTCCTGATCGGTGCGGAAGCCGAACAGCTTGATCTGGTCCTCGCGAACATAGGTCTCGATCGACAACACGGCCGCTTCGCCAGGCGAGGGCAGATGCTGCAAGGTGCGCGCCGAGCAATGCACCTGATAGCCGACACCACCGACGTCGAGGATGACGAAATCCTCGCCGTAGGAATCGATCAGGCCCTTGAGCTTGCCGATCATCTCGAGTCCTCGATCGCGGCAGACACTTCTCTCTCGTCATGGCCGGGCTTGTCCCGGCCATCCACGTCTTCGATACCGGCAAGAAAGAACGTGGATTCCCGGCACAAGGCCGGGCATGACGACGGCGAGATGGGGCCAACGATCATATCCCCACCACCTTCAGCCTGAGCGCCGTGCTCTGGCGGTGATGGGCGTGGGTGATGGCGATGGCGAGCGCGTCGGCGGCATCCGCGGACGGCGGCTCGGCCTTGGGCAGCAAAATCTTCAGCATCATCGCGATCTGGTGCTTGTCGGCGTGCCCGGCGCCGACCACGGTCTTCTTGACCTGGTTCGGCGCATATTCGGCGACAGAGATGCCGAACATCGCGGGCGCCAGCATGGCGACGCCGCGGGCCTGGCCGAGCTTCAGCGTCGCAACGCCGTCCTTGTTCACAAAGGTCTGCTCGACCGCTGCTTCCATCGGCTGGTGGCTGGACAGGACGGCCGCAAGCCCTTCATGGATCGCGAGCAGCCGGCTCGCCAGCGGCAGATCGTCCGGCGGTTCCACCGACCCACAAGCGACGTAGATCAAACGATTGCCCTCGGCCTCGATCACGCCCCAGCCGGTGCGGCGCAGGCCGGGGTCGATGCCGATGATGCGAACGGGGCCACGAATCGGGAGCGCAGTCATGGGCCAGTGATAGCGGCTGGCTGCCGTGGGGGAAACAGAAACAGAACGGAAGTAACAGGGGAAGTGGGGTGTCGTGCCCCGGGCGCGACGCAGCACGAAGTGATGCGTCGCAGAACCGGGGCCCATGTTGCGACCGGTCCTTGAGGCGCCGTGGTCCCGGTTCTGCGCAGCAGCGTTTCACGCTGCAGCGCGTCCGGGACACGAGAACGGCCCTACCCGGCCATCTTCGCCATCAGCGCGTCCGACACCTCGAAATTGGCGTAGACGTGCTGGACGTCGTCATGCTCGTTGAGCAAATCCATCAGCTTGAGCAGCTTCTCGCCGGTCTCGTCGTCGACCGTAACAGTGTTCTGCGGCTTCCAGATCAGCGCGGCCTTGCGCGGCTCGCCGAACTTGGCTTCCAGCGCCTTGGCGACGTCGCGATAACCTTCGGTCGAGGCGTAGATCTCGTGACCGCCTTCGCCGGAGACGACGTCGTCGGCGCCGGCCTCGATCGCGGCATCGAGCACGGCGTCGTCGGAGGCGACACTGCGGTCGTATTCAATGATTCCGGTGCGGTCGAACATGAAGGAGACCGAGCCGGTTTCGCCGAGATTCCCGCCCGATTTGGTGAAGAAGGAGCGGATGTCGGAGGCGGCGCGGTTGCGGTTGTCGGTCAACGCCTCGACGATGACGGCGACGCCACCGGGGCCATAGCCCTCGTAGCGGATCTCGTCATAGTTCTCGCCCTCATTGCCGAGCGCCTTCTTGACGGCGCGCTCGATATTGTCCTTCGGCATGTTCTCCTGGCGCGCCGCGATGATGGCGGCGCGCAGGCGCGGGTTCATGTTGGGGTCGGGCGTGCCCAGCTTGGCAGCGACGGTGATTTCCCGCGCCAGCTTGCCGAACAGCTTCGACTTCTGGGCATCCTGCCGCCCCTTGCGGTGCATGATGTTCTTGAATTGGGAATGTCCGGCCATGCGTGGTCTCTTGAATGGTCTTTGGAATCGGTCGCCGATGGGGTGGGAAGCGCGGCTTATAGGCCGCCGACCGACCGGAATCAAAGGGCTCTGGTTGCCTTAAGGTAGCACTGTAGAGGTAGCCGCCGTAATGGTCCGTGCCTAGAGGTCGGGCATCGTTAACCCTGATTTCATTCCAGCCTGCGAAAATAGCGTCCGCCCGTTCCACGACAAGAGAGACGTGATGGCGTTCGGACTATTTCGGAAGCGTCTGCCGGAGGCGGCTGCGCCTGCGCCGGCCCCGCAGGCTGCGCAGCCGGTTGCCAATTCCGAGCCCGTTGCCACGGCCGAAAGCGATTCGGCCCGGGAAATCCTCGAATTGCTGGAACTCGAACTCGGCGCGATGATCCGCCAGCTCGAACGCGCCGCCAATTCGGTGGCTGGGGGCGCCGAGGCGACCGCGACGACGCTTGCCGCCATCCGCGACCGCACCGATGCCCTGACCGGCCGCACCAATGCCGCGCAATCGACCGCCTCGACCTTCGCCCATGCCGCCGACAAGTTCACCCAGTCCGCGCTGGGCATCGGGGCGCAGGTCCGCGAGGCCGGCAAGCTCGCCGACGAGGCCAGCGCCGCCGCGCAGGAAGCCCGCGCCAATGTCGATCGCTTGCGCGAATCCTCTGCCGCCATCGGCAACGTCGTCAATCTGATCGCGCAGATCGCGCGGCAGACCACGCTGCTCGCGCTCAACTCGACCATCGAGGCCGCGCGCGCAGGCGCTGCCGGCAAGGGCTTCGCGGTCGTCGCCACCGAGGTCAAGGCCCTCGCGGTGCAGACGCAAGGCGCGACGGAAGAGATCACAAAGAAGATCGACGCACTCCAGCGCGACGCCGCCGGCTCTGCGGATGCCGTGCACCGCATTTCGCAGGCGATCGAGGCGATTCGCCCGGTGTTCGAGACCGTCAACGGCGCGGTCGCCGAACAGAACGCCACCACCAGCGAAGTTTCCGGCAATGCCGCCAGCGCCTCGGAGTTCATCGTCTCGGTCGGCGAGAGCGCCGCCGAGATCGATGCCGCGACCAAGGCGGCCGAGAGCCATGGCGAAAACGTCGCCAGTGCCGGCAAGGCCGTCACCACTTTTGCTCAAAAGCTGAAATCGCGTTGCGCCGTGCTGCTCCGCCAGAGCGAGCACGACGACCGCCGCAAGACCGAACGGCTGCCCTGCCATCTCAAGTTCGAGAGCGCGCACGCCGTGATGCCGGTCTATGAAATCTCGATGGACGGCGTGTTGATCGGCGGCGCGGACGCAGGCCGGCTCACACCGCAAGCGATGATCGAAGGCACGCTCGAAAACGTCGGCGCCTGCCGTCTGCGCGTGATCGAGCAATCCAAGGCCGGCGCCCGCGCGCAATTCGCCAGCCCCAATGCCGAGCTCCGCGAGAAGATCGAGGACAGGCTCTGGTCGATCCATGAGGAGAACACGGAGTTCGTGACCCGCGCCATGGAGGCGGGCAACGCGCTGACGAAGATATTTGAACAGGCGGTTGCGCGCGGCGAGGTCAAGATCGACGACCTCTTCGATACCGATTATGTCGAAATCGCCGGAACCAATCCCCAGCAATACCGCACGAAATATCTCGACTGGGCCGACCGCGCCCTGCCGCCGTTCCAGGAATCGTTCCTGGCGAAGGACCAGCGCATGGCGTTCTGCGCCATGGTCGACCGCAACGGCTTCCTGCCGGTGCACAACAAGATCTATTCACATCTGCAACGGCCGGGCGACGTGGCCTGGAACACGGCCAACAGCCGCAACCGGCGGATATTCAACGATCCGGCGGGGTTGGCGGCCGCACGCAACCTGCGATCGTATCTTGTCCAGAGTTATGCGCGCGACATGGGCAACGGGAACACCGTCATGATGCGGGAGATCGACGTCGCGATCCGCGTGCAGGGCCGTCACTGGGGTGGATTCCGCACGGCTTACAAACTGTAGTGCACGCTCAGGCAAGACGCCGAGCGCGAATCATCCCTTAAGATCGAAATTGGAATGGGAATGCCGCCGTGAGCCGGGTTGCGGCTCTGACTGGAGGACTCATCGAACATGTCCGTCGTACAACTTGCCGTCATGGACACCGGCTCGAATCGCACGCTGGCTGAACGGCTGATTGATCAGCTTGCCGACCGCATCGGCGGCCTCGGCGTGGAACTCGCCGATATTGCCGGCAACGTCCAGGAAGTCGCAAACCGCGTCGCAGGCCAGTCGGAACGGTTCCACCATCTGCAGGAGACGGCCGAGACGATGGTCTCGGCCAACCACGATATCGCCAATGCATCGCAGGCCGTGCAAACGACCACGTCCGCGGCGGTCGGCGAGATCGCGCAGTCGCGCAGCGCCGTCGACACCGCGGTCAACCACATCTCCGAGCTCGTCGCAGCGGTGGAGCGCATCGAAGCGCGCCTCAGCGCCGTCGGGTCGGCGCTGGCGCAGGTCGCGAAAGTCTCCGGCTCGATCGAGGCGATCGCGAAGCAGACCAATCTGCTGGCGCTGAACGCAACCATCGAAGCCGCCCGCGCCGGCAACGCCGGCCGCGGCTTCGCGGTGGTCGCAAGCGAGGTGAAGAACCTCGCGGAAGCCACCCGCCAGGCCACGCATCAGATCTCCGACACCGTGCGCGATCTCGACGGCCAGATCGAAGGCCTGATCGGCGAAAGCAGCGACGCTTCGCAACGCGCCAAGACCGCCGGGGAAGGGGCCCAGCAGATCTCCGGCATCATCTCGCGGGTCCAGCAGGGCTTTGCCTCCGTGGAAGCGGAGATCGGCAGCGTCACGCGCGCGGCGACGTCCAATCTCGGACATTGCGACACCGTCATCAGCGAGCTGAACGAACTCGCCAAGGGCGTCGACCTCTCCTCTCGCGATCTCAGGAGCGCCGATCAGCGGGTGACAAAGCTGCTCGACACCTCCGAAGGCCTGATCGCGCTGATCGCAGACAGCGGCGTGGAGACATCGGACGCACCGCTGATCCGCGTCGTCGTCGAGACCGCGAAGCGGATCTCGGCCGAGTTCGAGGCCGCGATCGACCGCGGCGACATCACGCTCGACCGGCTCATGGACGAGACTTACCGCGAGATCCCCGGCACCGATCCAAAACAATACCTCACCAACTACGTCGACTTCACCGATCGCGTGCTGCCCGCGATCCAGGACCCGATCCAGAAATCCGATCCCCGCATCGTGTTCTGCGTCGCCTGGGCCAAGGGCGGCTATCTGCCGACCCACAACCCGAACTACCGCCTGCCGCAGGGCAAGGACCCGGTCTGGAATAACGCCAACTGCCGCAACCGCCGCCTGTTCACCGATCGCGCGGTGAAGAAGGTTGCGGCGAACACCAAGCCGTTCCTGCTCCAGACCTACCGCCGCGACATGGGCGGCGGACAGTTCGTGCTGATGAAGGATCTGTCCTCGCCGATCGTGATCCGCGGCAAGCACTGGGGCGCCTTCCGGATGGGTTTTCGGCAGAGCTGACGGCCGGCGCGCGACGGCGCTCCGGTATCCCTGAAACAAAAACTCGAAAACAACCCCATGCACAGTAGCCGGGGTATGCGGAATCAATGGCTTAGGCGCATGGCGAAATCGTCGGCCTAGGTGCTCCGACGCGCCATGAAATCAGACCCGGTCGGCTGTCAGCGGTTTCAGCTCTTCCCGACGGAGAAGAGGCGATGCGCCCGCACTTGACCCGTCGGGCAAAACAGGGGCATAGTGCGAATATTCCGAAATGACTACTCGCCACACGCCTGATGGTGCATTGTCGAGCCGGAGTAGTCTCGCCGCAAACACCGCTACCCCTTCTCCCCTTGCGGGAGAAGGTGGCGCGAAGCGCCGGATGAGGGGTATCTATCCGCGAACACAACAGGCAGTTTCGCGCGCGGAGAGAGACCCCTCACCCGTCTCGCCGCTTACGCGACAAGCCACCCTCTCCCGCAAGGGGCGAGGGTGCACCGTGAATGCTGCGCGAAGAATTCAACTCAACCAGAATCTCGGCGTCGCCGGCTCCAGCCTTCCACCCACACGCACCGGAGCGACCCGCAGTGCGAGGCCCGTCGCGTCATCCGTCTCCACCGCGACGCCGCTGAGTGTTGCCGCACCAGCGGCCGGCTCGAAGCGGCCTGACGGAATTCCCGACGTGAACCTGCGCAGCGGCTCTTCCTTCTGCATGCCGATGATGGAATCGTAGTCGCCGGTCATGCCGGCATCGGTCATGTAGGCGGTGCCGCCGTTGAGGATCTGATGGTCGGCGGTCGGCACATGGGTATGGGTGCCGACGACGAGGCTGGCGCGGCCGTCGCAGAAGAAGCCGATGCCCTGCTTCTCGCTGCTCGCTTCGCAATGGAAGTCGACGACGATCGCATCGGCGGCAACGCCGAGCGGGCAGGCGCCGAGCTCGCGCTCCAGCGCTGCAAAGGGATCGTCGAACGGGGTCATGAAGACGCGGCCCAAAGCGTTGACCACCAGCGCATGCTTGCCGTTCTTGGTCTCGACCAAGGCGGCGCCGCGGCCGGGCGTGCCGCGCGGATAGTTTGCGGGACGCACCAGGCGCTCGGCACGCTCGATGAACACCAGGGCTTCGCGCTGGTCCCAGGAATGGTTGCCGAGCGTCACCGCGTCGGCGCCGGCATCGAGAAACTCCTGATAGATCGCTTCCGTGATGCCGAAGCCGCCGGCGGAATTCTCGCCGTTGACGACGACGAAATCGAGCGACCAGTCCTTGACCATGCCGGGCAGATATTCGGCGATGGCGTTCCGCCCGCTACGGCCGACGACATCACCCACGAAGAGAATGCGCAACTTCAGAACTCCGGAAATCGAACACGTCGGATTCGGTTAGCACATAATCCAGCGCGACGTCGTGGGATAGTGCCGGAACCGCCTTGATCTCCTGCGCTGCAAAAGCGAGCCCGATGCCGACGATATTTTTGGCCTTGCGCAAATGCGCGAAGGTGAAATCGTAATGCCCAGCACCATAGCCGATGCGATGGCCAAGGCGGTCGAACGCGGCCAGCGGCGTCAGCATGATATCTGGAATGACTTCGGCCGCTGCCGGCGACGGCTCGGGAATGCCGAGCGGGCCGAGCATCAGCCGATCGTTTGGATGGAAGATGCGGAAGATTAGCGATTGCCCCCGTGCGGTGACGCAAGGCAGCGCCAACTTTGCGCCCTCCTCGGCAAGCCTCGCGAGCAGCGGCATCGGATCGATCTCGCTGCGGATCGGCGAATAGCCGGAGATGATGCTGCCGGGCAGCAGGTCGAACGGCAGCCCGCGCTTGGCGAGCTTTGCCGCGGCGGCGGCGCGCTTCTTCTCGCTCAGCGCGTCACGCGCCGCGAGGGCTTTGGCACGGAGTTCGGCTTTCGAATTGGACATGCGCTGGGTCCCCCAAGGTCATCACCAGCCTTGTGCGCCCTTGCGCACTGGGGCGGGTGATCCAGTATTCCAGAGGCGGTCGTGATTCACACAAAGGCCGCGGCGTACTGGATGCCCCGGTCCCCGTGCGCAATTGCGCACTCGGGGGGCATGACACCACCTGTTGAACTGGCCGCAGTCGTTTCGACAGGCACAAACCAAGCAAACAACAGTGCGAAGCCGCGTACGCCGTTGAAGCACTCGATCCCGGAGTTCCCTACGAAAGTAGGTGGGCACCATATGTCCGGGCCCACGGGCCCGGCCAGGGACAGTTCCCTAAAGGATCGATAAGGCCCCGGGGATATATGGCTCCTGACGCGCGTCGCAGCCTCGCTCGCGCAATGTAACAACGATACTGACGAATCGCTAGCCCGACACAGAGGGCGGGACGGTGTTTGGACAAGTTGCTCGCGCCGCGGGCTCCCTCCCCGACCCTCCCCCGCAAGCGGGGGAGGGAGCGCACCGACTTCGCGGCGGCTATTGAGGCTCGCGGCCCCTACCCGATCGCAATCCCGTTGCCGACGGTCCGGTTCAGGACCTGGGTCGACTTCTCGATGCGCTCGGCCGCCGCGTTCAGGGCATTCACCACCGCGGTCTGCGTCATCCTGGCGCGCTCGACGGCGGCGTTGCGGAAATCGCGAAGTTCGGTCAGCTCCTGCTCCATGGCGCGGACACGATTGCCGACGTCGACCAGCTCGTCGCAGACGGTCAGCGCCGCCATCACGGTGAGGCGCGCATCGCCGATCTCGCCGAATTTTCCGCGCAGCGATTGAATCCGTGTTTCCAGGCTTTCGGCGAGCTTGAGCAGCCGCACCTCCTGGCCCTCCTCGCAGGCCATGCGGTATTGCCGGCCATTGATGGTGACGTTGATGTGGCTCATCCGTCCTCTCCGGTATCGAGCACCGAGCGTATCGTGACGATCGCGGAATCCAGCCGGTCGGAGATATCGCGGTTGGTGCGCTCGAGCTTGCGCGCCTTCACCAGCGCGCCATCGAGCTCGTCGGCAAGCCGCGAGCGATCCGCGCCGAGCGCCTGGATTCGTGCCGCAAGCTCGTTCTCGTCGCGATCGGCGTCGCGCCGCCGCTCCACCGCGCTTTCGAGCGCGTCGAGCGCCGCCGTCAGCCTCCGGGTCGCGATCTCGATCTCGACCGCGGAGGACTCCGTCATGGCGGAACTGTTGGACACGCGATCGTTCATCTAGTCAGCGGCGAAACCTGCGGCCTTTGCCAGTGGCCTTTTCCTGGGGCGTGCCGTCCGGCAAAAGACTCGGTTCGGCAAGCGGTTAGAAGCAGAAATTTACGTGGCAAGCTAGCCCAGCGCAACGCCGCCGCGAAACTATGCACCGATAGATCGGAAGGAGGTCGATCCGATTCGCCCGTTCCTCCGCACCCACGAGCCCGGCGGAAAACCGATCTCCACAGAGGCAACTTTTACGGCCAAACCGGCGTTTGATTGCCTTGGACTCCCGGAACCGAGGTGCTATCCCAGCCCCGACCTTCAGTGGCCGCCAGGCTCCTCCCGCGCGGGCGTACCTCGCCTCCAAGCGCCTCATTTCAGACGGATTTCAGACATGACGCAGGTCGAACACTCCCGTATGGCCAACGCGATCCGCGGCCTTTCGATGGACGCTGTCGAGAAGGCGAAATCGGGTCATCCCGGCCTGCCGATGGGTGCCGCCGACATTGCCACGGTGCTGTTCACGCAGTTCCTGAAATTCGACGCCGCCGCGCCCGCCTGGCCGGATCGCGACCGCTTCGTGCTCTCGGCCGGCCACGGCTCGATGCTGCTTTATTCGCTGCTGTTTTTGACCGGCAATTCCGAGATGACACTGGACCAGATCAAGCAGTTCCGCCAGGTCGACTCGCTCACCCCGGGGCATCCCGAGAATTTCCGCACCAAGGGCATCGAGACCACGACCGGCCCGCTCGGCCAGGGCATCTCGACCTCAGTCGGCATGGCACTCGCCGAGAAGATGCTCGCTGCCGAGTTCGGCAAGAAGATCGTCGATCACCACACCTACGTGCTCGCCTCCGACGGCGACCTGATGGAAGGCGTGTCGCAGGAAGCGATCGCGATGGCCGGGCACTGGAAGCTGAACAAGCTGATCGTGCTCTACGACGACAACGGCATCTCGATCGACGGCCCCACCTCGATCTCCGATTCCGTCGACCAGGTGAAGCGCTTCAAGTCGGCGGGCTGGGCGGCCGAGAAGATCGACGGCCATGACCAGGCGGCGATCGCCGATGCCATCACGCGCGCGAAGAAATCGAACAAGCCGACGCTGATCGCCTGCCGCACCACCATCGGTTTCGGCGCGCCGCACAAGGCCGGGACGTCGAAGGTGCATGGCGAGGCGCTCGGCGCCGACGAGCTCAAGGCCGCCAAGGAGAATCTCGGCATCTCGCTCGAACCGTTCGCGGTCGCCGACGACGTGCTGAAGGCGTGGCGCGCAGCCGGCAGCCGCGGCGCCGTGGCGCGCCAGGAATGGGAAACACGGCTTGGCGAACTCGGCAGCCGCAAGCGCGCCGAGTTCGAGCGCCGCCTGCGCCATGAGCGTCCGGCCTCGCTCGCAAAGGCCGTGCGCGCGTACAAGAAGGAGCTGCTGGAAAAGCCGATGACCGCGGCGACCCGCAAATCCTCGGAAGCCGTGATCGAAGTCATTGCCGGCGCGATGCCGATGGAATTCCTGGCGGGCTCGGCGGATCTTACCGGCTCCAACAACAACAAAGCGAAATCGGCGACCGCGTTCTCGGCCAAGACGCCGAAGGGCCGCTTCATCCACTACGGCATTCGCGAGCACGGCATGGCCGCCGCGATGAACGGCATCTTCCTGCACGGCGGCTTCGCACCGAACGGCGCGACCTTCCTGGTGTTCACCGACTACGCACGTCCCGCGATGCGGCTTGCCGCGCTGATGGGCTCCGGCGTCGTCTATGTGATGACCCATGATTCCATCGGCCTCGGCGAAGACGGTCCGACCCATCAGCCGGTGGAGCATCTCGCCGCGCTTCGTGCGATTCCCAATATGCGCGTGTTTCGCCCGTGCGATTCCATTGAAGTTGCCGAGTGCTGGGAGCTCGCGCTCAATCGCGTGGACGGACCGACCGTGCTGGCACTGACGCGTCAGAACCTGCCGCAGCTCCGTACCACCGCACCGAACGACAATCCCTGCGCGGCCGGCGCCTATGAGCTGGTCGCAGCCCAAGGCGAAGCCAAGGTGACGCTGTTCGCGTCCGGCTCCGAGGTTGAGATCGCGGTCGCCGCCCAGAAGCAGCTCGCCGAGCGCGGCATCGCGTCACGGGTGGTCTCCGTTCCCTCGCTCGAGCTGTTGTTAGCGCAACCAGAGGCCAAGCGCGCCGCCATCATCGGCAACGCGCCGGTCAAGATTGCGATCGAGGCCGCGGTGCGCTGGGGTTGGGACGCCGTGATCGGCCAGGATGGCGAATTCATCGGCATGCATTCCTTCGGCGAAAGCGGTCCTGCCAAGGAGCTTTACAAGCATTTCGGCATTACCGCCGAGGCCGCGGTTAACGCTGTGCTGAAGCGCGTTTCCTGAGAGTTGAGCTTGCCGCAAAAAAGGACTACGTAATCTCTCATATGATCAAGCACCGCCCGGCCGAACCGGGCGTCCGCCCCTAAAAAACCCTCGCAGGCGCGTAGTGCGCGTTGTGCGGGATGACAACGGTCATTGAAGGAGACGAAACATGGCAGTCCGCGTTGGAATTAACGGTTTTGGCCGCATCGGCCGCAACATCCTGCGGGCTATTGCCGAGTCCGGCCGCAAGGACATCGAGGTCGTCGGCATCAACGACCTCGGTCCGGTCGAGACCAACGCCCATCTGCTCCGCTTCGACTCTGTGCATGGCCGTTTCCCCGGCACCGTCACCATCGACGGCGACTCGATCAACCTCGGCGGCGGCAAGATCAAGGTGACCGCCGAGCGCGATCCCTCGAAGCTGCCCTGGAAGGATCTCGGCGTCGACATCGCGATGGAATGCACCGGCATCTTCACCTCGAAGGACAAGGCTTCCGCGCATCTGACCGCCGGCGCCAAGCGCGTGCTGGTCTCCGCGCCCGCTGACGGAGCCGATGCCACCATCGTCTATGGCGTCAACCACGACACGCTGACCAAAGATCATCTGGTCATCTCGAACGGCTCCTGCACCACCAACTGCCTCGCGCCGGTTGCCAAGGTGCTGAACGACCTCGTCGGCATCGAGACCGGCTTCATGACCACGATCCACGCCTATACCGGCGACCAGCCGACGCTCGATACGATGCACAAGGATCTCTATCGCGGCCGTGCGGCTGCGATGTCGATGATCCCGACCTCGACCGGCGCGGCGAAGGCGATCGGCCTCGTGCTGCCCGAGCTGAAAGGCAAGCTCGACGGCGTCGCGATCCGCGTGCCGACCCCGAACGTCTCGGTCGTCGACCTCAAGATCGTCGCCAAGCGCGCCACCGACGCCAAGGAAATCAACGCGGCGATGAAGCGCGCCAGCGAGCAGCAGCTCAAGGGCATCCTCGGCTACACCAATGCGCCGAACGTCTCGATCGACTTCAACCACGACCCGCACTCCTCGACCTTCCACGAGGACCAGACCAAGGTGCAGAACGGCACGCTGGTGCGCGTGATGTCCTGGTACGACAACGAGTGGGGCTTCTCGAACCGCATGGCGGACACCGCCGCTGCGATCGCGAAGGTGATCTAAGTAGCAGGTCTCGTGTCCCGGACGCGGTGCAGCGCGCTTGCGCTGCTCCGCAGAGCCGGGACCCATGTCTCCCCGCGTAGGTCCCGGTTCAGCACAGTGGCACTTCGCGCCGCAATGCGCCCGGGACAAGAGAGAGTGTCCGATGGCCAACAAATTCCGCACCCTCGACGACGTCGACGTGAAGGGCAAGCGCGTGCTGCTGCGCGTCGATCTCAACGTGCCCATGGACAATGGCCGCGTCAGCGACACGACCCGGCTCGAGCGCGTCGCGCCGACCATCACCGAAATCTCGGACAAGGGTGGCAAGGTCATCCTGCTCGCACATTTCGGCCGGCCGAAGGGCCGCGACGCCAAGGAGTCGCTCAAGCCGGTCGCGGAAGCGCTGTCGAAGGTGGTGAAGAAGCCCGTCGCCTTCGCTGAGGATTGCATCGGTGAGCCCGCGGCCAAGGCGGTAGCTAGCCTGAACGACGGCGACATTCTCTGTCTCGAAAACACCCGCTTCCACAAGGAAGAGGAAAAGAACGATCCCGCCTTCGTCGCGGAGCTCGCAAAGCTCGGTGATATCTGGGTCAATGACGCGTTCTCGGCGGCGCACCGCGCCCACGCCACGACCGAAGGCCTCGGCCACAAGCTGCCCGCCTATGCCGGCCGCACCATGCAGGCCGAGCTCGTCGCGCTGGAGAAGGCACTGGGCTCGCCGACCAAGCCTGTTATCGCGATCATCGGCGGCGCCAAGGTCTCGACCAAGATCGACCTGCTCGAAAATCTCGTCAACAAGGTCGATGCGCTGGTGATCGGCGGCGGCATGGCCAACACCTTCCTGCACGCCCAGGGCGTCGGCGTCGGCAAGTCGCTGGCCGAGAAGGATCTCGCCGCCACCGCGCTGCGCATCATGGAGAAGGCGGAAGCCGCCAACTGCGCCATCATCCTCCCGGTCGATGCGACCGTCGCCTACCATTTCGCGGCCAACGCGCCGTCGCACGCCTATGGGCTCGACGCGATCCCGGCCGACGGCATGATCCTCGACGTCGGCCCGCAATCGATCGCGCGCGTCCACGCCGCGATCGACGATGCCGCGACGCTGGTCTGGAACGGACCGCTGGGCGCGTTCGAGATGCAGCCGTTCGATCGCGGCACGGTCGCGGCCGCCAAGCACGCTGCCGAGCGCACCAAGGCCAAGAAGCTGATCTCGATCGCGGGCGGCGGCGACACCGTCGCGGCGCTCAACCAGGCCGGCGTCGGCGGCAGTTTCACCTATGTCTCGACCGCTGGTGGCGCGTTCCTTGAATGGATGGAAGGCAAGCCCCTGCCCGGCGTTGAGGTGCTGCGCATCAAGTAAGCTTCAATCGGCAAACATTGAGCGGCCTTGGAAGGCCCAAACGGGAGAAAAAGACAGATGGCTCGGATCACGTTACGTCAATTGCTCGACCACGCGGCGGAGAACGATTACGGCGTACCGGCCTTCAACATCAACAATATGGAGCAGGCGCTGGCGATCATGGACGCGGCCAACCAGGTCGACGCGCCCGTCATCATCCAGGCCTCGCGCGGCGCGCGCTCCTACGCCAACGACATCATGCTCAAGCACATGATGGACGCGGTGACCGAAATCTATCCGCACATCCCCGTCTGCGTTCATCTCGACCACGGCAACGAAGCTGCGACCTGCATGACTGCGATCCAGGCCGGCTTCACCTCCGTCATGATGGACGGCTCGCTGAAGGCCGACGGCAAGACCCCCGGCGACTGGAGCTACAATGTCGGCGTCACCAAGACCGTGACCGACATGGCACATCTCGGCGGCATCTCGGTGGAGGGCGAACTCGGCGTGCTCGGCTCGCTCGAAACCGGTATGGGCGACAAGGAAGACGGCCACGGCGCCGAAGGCAAGCTCAGCCACGACCAGCTCCTGACCAACCCGGACGAGGCCGTGAAGTTCGTCCAGGAGACCAAGGTCGACGCGCTCGCGATCGCGATGGGCACTTCTCACGGTGCCTACAAGTTCACCCGCAAGCCTGATGGCGACATCCTCGCCATGAACGTGATCGAGGAGATCCATCGCAAGCTGCCGAACATGCATCTCGTCATGCACGGCTCGTCCTCGGTGCCGCAGGACCTGCAGGAGATCATCAACGCCAATGGCGGCAAGATGAAGCCGACCTGGGGCGTGCCGGTGGCCGAGATCCAGCGCGGCATCAAGAACGGCGTGCGCAAGATCAACATCGACACCGACAACCGCATGGCGATGACCGGTCAGATCCGCAAAGTGCTCAAGGACAGCCCGGAAGAGTTCGATCCGCGCAAATATCTGAAGCCGGCGATGGAAGCCATGACCAAGCTGTGCAAGCAGCGGCTCCAGGAGTTCAACACCGCGGGGCAAGCCTCCAAGATCAAGCGGGTCCTGACCACCGCCGAAATGGCCAAGCGCTACGCCAAGGGCGAGCTGGACCCGAAGGTGGCGTGAAACCGCGCTTGCGGCAGGGCCGTCTCTTTTAGAGATTCACGAGATGTCGTCATGCCCGGGCTTGTCCCGGGCATCCACGTTCTTGGGTACCCCGGGGCAAGGCGTGGATGGCCGGGACAAGCCCGGCCATGACGCTGTGGAAGCTCGGGCGCCCCATGGCTCCGACCTCATACGCGATGCCTACCGCAGGCGGGGAGGTAAGCATCCTCCCCCCTTTACCCTGCGACGAACGTTAACTCGGCAATTGCCCGAGAACGGTCTATTTTCACGGGCAAGGGCAGAATCGTTTTGGGAGGACCTCTCGATGAATCTGACTGAGCTCAATGGGATCGCGACCGCCATGGTCGTATCAGGCAAGGGTATCCTCGCCGCCGACGAATCCTCCGGCACCATCAAGAAACGTTTTGACGCGATCGGCGTGGAATCGACCGAAGAGAACCGCCGCGACTATCGCGAAATGCTGTTCCGCTCCCAGGAAGCCATGAGCCAGTGTATTTCCGGCGTGATCCTCTACGACGAGACGATCTGGCAGGATGCCAAGGACGGCACGCCGCTGGTGAAGCTGATCGAACAGAGCGGCGCCATTCCCGGCATCAAGGTGGACGAAGGCACGCAAGCCTTGCCGATGTGCCCGGGAGAGCTCGTCACCGTCGGGCTCGACAAGCTCGCCGAGCGGCTGAAGAAATACTACGAGCGCGGCGCACGCTTTGCCAAATGGCGCGCGGTGATCGACATCGGCAGCGGGATTCCCTCGATGACGGCTATCAGCGTCAACGCCCACGCGCTGGCGCGCTATGCCGCGCTGTGCCAAGCCGCGCAGATCGTGCCGATCGTCGAGCCTGAGGTGCTGATGGACGGCGACCACGACATCGACCGCTGCTATGAGGTCACCCAACGCGTGCTCAACAAGACGTTTCAGGAATTGCGCGTGCAGCGCGTCGCGCTCGAAGGCATGGTGCTCAAGCCCAACATGGCGATATCAGGCAAGAAGTGCGCAAAACAGGCCTCTGTCGAAGAGGTTGCGGAGAAGACGATCCGGCTGCTGAAGGCCTGCGTGCCCGCGGCGGTGCCCGGCATCGCCTTCCTCTCCGGCGGCCAGTCGGATGAAGAGGCAACCGCCCATCTCAACGCCATGCACAAGCTCGGCAGGCTACCCTGGGGCCTGACTTTCTCCTACGGCCGCGCACTCCAGGCCGCGCCGCAGAAGGCCTGGTCCGGCAAGGCCGAGAACGTCGCGGCTGGCCAAACCGCCTTCAGCCATCGCGCGCGGATGAACGGCCTCGCCTCCAAGGGCGAATGGCAAAGCAGCCTGGAAAAGAAGGCAGCCTAGATCTTGTCGAACAAACCACCTCCGCCGCGCCCGGCGCCGCGCCTCTATCTCGCGACGCCTGTTGTCGATGATCCCGCTTCGCTTCTTGCCGAGCTGCCGGGCCTGCTCGCCGCCGCCGATGTCGCGGCCGTGCTGCTGCGGCTGAAGGAGACCGACCAGCGCACCATGATCACGCGCATCAAGGCGCTCGCACCGCCGGTCCAGAAGGCGGGTGCCGCGCTGCTGGTCGAGGACCATGCCGAGCTGGTCGCGCGTGGCGGCGCCGACGGCGCGCACCTGCCCGGCATCGCCGCGCTGAAAGAGGCGCTGCCATCGCTCAAGCCCGATCGCATCGCCGGTGTCGGCGGGCTGACGACGCGGCACCATTCCATGGATGCAGGCGAGATGGGAGCGGATTACGTGCTGTTCGGCGAGCCCGATGCGAAAGGCCAGCGTCCCTCGGCGCAAGCGATCGCGGAACGGCTGGACTGGTGGGCCGAGCTGTTCGAGCCGCCCTGCGTCGGCTTTGCGACGTCCCTGGAAGAGGCCCACGACTTCGCCGCCAGCGGCGCCGATTTCGTGCTGGTCGGCGACTTCATCTGGGCCGATTCGCGCGGGCCCAAGGCCGCGCTGATCGAGGCGGACGCTGCGATCAAGAAGGCCCATGCGACCGCTAGCCAGGAGCACGGCTAGCGCCCGACATGAAGCTCCCCTGCATCACCATATTGGCTACGCTGCTGTTCACAGCGCCCGCGGCCGCGCAGCTCCAGATCACGCCGCCGGCGACAACGCCGAGCGCGCCGGCCGAGAAGCCAAAGCCCAAGCCGCACGCGCTCACCAAGAAGAAGGAGGCCACGCCGGCGCCGAAGCCTTCGGCCTCGCCCAAGCCGGCTCCCTCCTCCAAGCCTGCCCCGGCCGCGACGGTGATCCCGGCGCCGCCGTCCGACAATTCCAACGCCGATCTGGTGTACGGCGCCTATCAACGCGGACAGTACAAGTCGGCATTCGACCTCGCCACCGCCCGCGCGCAAGCCGGCGATCCCAAGGCGATGACCATGCTCGGCGAGCTCTATTCCAACGCCATGGGCATCCGGCGCGACTATGCCAAGGCGGCCGAATGGTACAAGCGCGCGGCGGATGCCGGCGACCGCGAGGCGATGTTCGCGCTCGCTATGCTGCGCATTTCGGGCCGCGGCGGCTCGGTCGACAAGGGCGAGGCGGTCAAGCTGATGGCGTCCGCCGCCAAGCTCGGCGAGCCCAAGGCGGCCTATAACCTCGCTTTGCTCTATCTGGACGGCCAGACCCTGCCGCAGGACGTCAAGCGCTCCGCGGAGCTGCTGCGCCAGGCCGCCGACGCCGGCCTGCCCGAGGCGCAATACGCGCTTGCGACCTTCTACAAGGAAGGCACCGGCGTGGCGAAGGACCCGGAGCGCGCGGTGAGGCTGCTGCAGGCCGCCTCGCTCGCCGACAATGTCGACGCCGAGGTCGAATATGCCATCGCCATGTTCAACGGCACCGGCACGCCGATGAACCAGCCGGCCGCCGTCGCCCTGCTTCGCAAGGCATCCCGCCAGGGCAGCGCGATCGCGCAGAACCGGCTTGCGTGGGTGCTGATCAACGGCGTTGGCGTATCCGCGGACAAGGTCGAGGGCTTCAAATGGCACCTGGTGGCCAAAACCGCCGGCAAGGGCGACCCGGAGCTCGACAAGCAATTATCCGACTTGCCGGCCGAGGACCGGACCAAGGCGGAGGCCGCCGCCAAAAAATGGCTCGGAACCAAATGACTTGACCCAATGACTTGACGCAAGCGCCCCCGCAGGGCACCCAATTGCTCAAACAGGCGCGATTTCCCGCCCTTTCCCCCGATCAAGTCCAGAGCTCATGCTGTATTCCGCCACTATCAACGTCATGGTCAAGGCCGCGCGCCGTGCCGGCCGCAGTCTCAAGCGCGATCTCGGCGAGATCGAGCATCTCCAGGTCTCGCTGAAGGGGCCGGCGAATTTCGTCTCGCTCGCCGACAAGCGCGCCGAGGAGATTGTCTATCAGGACCTCGCCAAGGCTCGCCCCGGCTACGGCTTCATCGGCGAGGAAGGCGGCATGCGCGAGGGCTCCGACAAGAGCCACACCTGGATCGTCGATCCGCTCGACGGCACCACCAATTTCCTGCATGGCATCCCGCAATTCGCGATCTCGATCGGTCTTGCGCGCGAGGGCACGGTGATCGCCGGCGTGATCTACAATCCAGCCAATGACGAGCTCTACATCGCCGAGCGCGGCAAGGGCGCCTTCCTCAACGACCAGCGCCTGCGGGTGGCCGGGCGCCGCCAGCTCAACGAATGCGTGGTGGCCTGCGGCCTGCCCCATATCGGCCGCGGCGACCACGAGGAATTCCGCCGCGAGATGACCGCGATCCAGGACCGCGTCGCCGGCCTGCGCCGCTTCGGCGCCGCCTCGCTCGACCTCGCCTTCGTCGCCGCCGGCCGCCTCGACGGCTATTGGGAGCGCGATCTGCAATCCTGGGACATCGCCGCCGGTATGATCATGGTGAAGGAAGCGGGCGGGACGGTGTCGGGCGTCCTGGGCAATGACGATCCGCTGCAGACCGGTCACGTGGTCTGCGGCAACGAGTTCGTGCACGGCGAGCTGATCAAGATATTGAAGCGACCAGGGTAGCGGCACGACGGCTCGATCAGCAGCGGCTAAGAGTCGTCATCGTCGGCCTCCTCGTCCCGATATTCGCCGCCAAGGGTCAGGCCCTCGATAGCCGTGGCGCCTTTCGACTTGATGACGCGGCGAAGCGGGACAGAGCTCTCGCTCCGCAATGCCTCCATCAACTGTTCCGAATGGGTGACGATCCAGATGTCGGCCCGGCTTGATGCCTTGGCGATCAGCCGGGCCAATGGCGCTAGCAGCGATGGATGCAGGCTGGTCTCGGGTTCGTTCAGCGCGATGAACGGCGGAAGCCGATAGCCCATGAACACCGCGAGCAGACAAATATATTTCAGCGTCCCATCGGATAGTTCATGAGCCCTAAACGGCCGCGGCATATCCTCCAGCTGCAGATCGAATTCGCACGAACCGCTTTCTTCCCATGCGCGGAGTTCGGCGCCCGGAAATGCATCCTGGATTGCGTCCTGCAGGTCGGTGGCGTCCTCCCGAATTGTATAAAGCGTCGCCAGGGCCGCAGCTAAATCGCTTCCATCGGCACTGAGCGAGGGCGTCGTGATCGCCAGACACGGCTTTCGTATCGGTGATGCCGGATCGGTGCGAAAGTCATGATAGAATCGCCAGCCCAGCATCGCGTTTCTGATCAAGTCGATTTCGGGACAGTCCTTGCCATCGGAAAAACCCGCAAGCGCCGTCTCGGACGGCAGCACCGCATCTTTGTGGCTGCTCCATGCGCCGCTCTCGCCGCGGACGCTGACGAGCGAGTTTTTCCGCTCCATCAGTTGAACCGTTCGCTTACCCTGCGTCGCCTCGATACCTTCGGACTTGATCATCGGCTCGCCGGAAAACGCCGCCGCAAGCGGGGCGGGAAATCCGATCTCAATGGAATATTTGAGACGGTCGAACTTGGCCGACAACCGCAATCGCCCATCTTCGCCGCGCTTGCGAGTGCCGGACCAGCAGACTGAATTCAATCCGCCTTCGTCGGCGATCGTGCGCGTGATCCGCCCGGTCGCGGCGTCGCGCAACAGCGACAAGGACTTGTAGAGATTGGATTTGCCGACACCATTCTCGCCAACAAACACGGACAAGGGGTGGATTGGTATGGAGAGCCGACGAATGGAGCGATAGTTCGAGATCGCAATTTCGGTCGGACGCATCACGTGCTCTCAGTCGGCGGGCTGCGTGTGCATTCGCAGTAAGCCGCAGAATACACATTCGTTCAATCCAGGGATGCAGTCTGGATCGACACCTCCGAGAAAGCAAGCGAACACCCGTCTGTCGTCGCGCGGCGTGGCATCAGTTCTGAAGCAATCAGCACCGATCCCGCCTTCAGTGGCCGGTCCTTGCCGGCGCCGGCGGCCCATAAGCCTCGCCTTCCTTCGCCGCCTTCGGCTCCCGATCCCCCGCCAGCACGCGCTGCACCGAGACGAAGAATACCGGCACCATCAAGAGCGCCAGGATCACCACCGCTATCATGCCGCCCATCACGACGCTGCCGAGCGCCTGCTGGCTGGCGCCGCCTGCGCCGTGCGCGATGGCCATTGGCAGCACGCCGCAGATGAAGGCGAGACCGGTCATCAGGATCGGGCGGAAGCGCAGGCGGCAGGCCTCGATGGTGGCTTCCACCAGCGGCTTGCCTTCCTTGCGCAAGTCCTTCGCGAATTCGATGATCAGGATCGCGTCCTTTGCCGCGAGGCCGATGATCGTGATCAGGCCGACGGTGAAGTAGACGTCGTTGGGCAGGCTCCGCAGCGTCGCGGCGACGACCGCGCCGACGATACCCAGCGGCACGGTGAGCAGCACCGCGAGCGGAATGGTCCAGCTTTCATAGAGTGCGGCGAGACACAGGAACACCACGAACACCGACAGCGCCAGCAGGAACGGCGCCTGCGAGCCCGAGAGCTTCTCCTGGAGCGACTGCCCGGTCCATTCATAGCCGAAGCCGCGCGGCAGCCTGCCGGCGAGCCGCTCCATCTCGGCGATGGCGTCGCCCGAGGTGAAGCCGGGCTTCGCCTCACCGGAGATGCGCACCGCCGGATAATAGTTGAAGCCAGCGATCTGCGTCGGCCCGCGCGCCCATTCCACCGTGGCAAAGGACGAGAACGGCACCAGCTGGCCGCGGCTGTTCTTGACGTTGTAGTTGAGGATGTCCTCGGTCCGCATGCGGTCGCGGGCGTCGGCCTGCACCACGACGCGCTGCATGCGGCCGCGGTTCGGGAAGTCGTTGATGTAGTTCGAGCCGAGATTGGTCGAGATCGTGTTGTTGATGTCCTCGAAGGTGACGCCGAAGGCGCCGGCCTTCTCGCGGTCGATCATGAGATTGACCACGCCCGCCTCGGGCAGGCCCTCGATATAGACCTTCTGCAGCACCGGGCTCGCATTGGCTTCCGCGATCAGTTGATCCGCGGCGCGCATCAATTGCTGATAGCCCTTCTGGCCACGATCCTGGAGGCGGAACGAGAAGCCCGAGGAGTTGCCGAGATTGTCGATCGGCGGCGGCTGCAGCGCCGAGATTTTTGCGTCGCGGATCGACGAGCCCAGGTCGCGGTTGACGTCGTTGACGATCGCTGAAGCGGAATCCTTCGGCCCGCGCTCCGACCAGTCCTTCAAGGTGATGAAGGCCTGCGCGGTGTTCATGCCCTGGCCGGAGAAGCTGAAGCCGGTGAGGAAGGTGACGTTGTCGACACCCGGCCGTGCGGCAAGGTATTTTTCCACCTTCTCGATCACGGCCTCGGTGCGGGCATAGGACGAATCCGACGGCGTCTGCACGTCGGTGGTGATGAAGCCCTGATCGTCGACGGGCAGGAAGCCGCCAGGCAGATTGACGAAGGCCCAGGACAGGCCGACCAGCAGCGCGACATAGACCAGCATCAGGCGGCCGGTGCGGTTCAGCGAGAAGCCGACGGTGCGCGAATAGCGTTCCTTGACGCCTTCGAGCATGCGGTTGAACCAGCCGAACACGCCCTTCTTCGCGTGACCGTGACCGGCCGCGACGGGCTTGAGCAGGGTCGCGCACAGCGCCGGTGTCAACGACAGCGCAAGGAAGGCGGAGAAGCCGATCGCGGCGACCATGGTCACCGAGAACTGGCGATAGATGATGCCGACCGATCCCGGGAAGAATGCCATCGGCACGAACACTGCCATCAGCACCAGCGTGATGCCGATGATGGCGCCGGATATCTGCGACATCGCCTTGCGCGTCGCTTCCTTCGGCGGCAGGCCCTCCTCGGACATGATGCGCTCGACGTTCTCGACCACGACGATGGCGTCGTCGACGAGGATGCCGACCGCGAGCACCATGCCGAACATCGAGAGCATGTTGATGGAGTAGCCGGCGAGCAGAAGCGTGGTGCAGGCGCCCAGAAGCGCCACGGGCACCACGATGGTCGGGATGATGGTATAGCGGATGTTCTGGAGGAACAGGAACATCACCACGAACACCAGCACCACGGCTTCGACCAGCGTCGTCAGCACCTTCTTGATCGAGGCCTCGACCACGGGCGTGATGTTGTAGGGGATCTCGTAGGAGATGTTGGCCGGGAAGAAGCGCGACAGCTCCTTCATCTTCTCTTCGACCGCGCTCGCGGTCGCCAGCGCGTTGCCGGTCGGCGACATCAAGACGGACAGACCCGCGGTCGGCTTGCCGTCGAGCCGCGTGTTGAACTGGTAGCTGAGACCACCGACCTCGACGCGCGCGACGTCGCGCAAGCGCACGGTCGAACCGTCGGCATTGGCGCGCAGGATGATGGCACCGAATTCATCCGGCGAAGAGAGCTGGCCTTTGACCAGCACCAGAGCGGAGGTGCGCTGGTTCGACGTCGACGGCTCGGCGCCGATGCTGCCCGAAGCCACCTGCGCGTTCTGCGCGGCAATGGCCTTGTTGACGTCGTCGGCGGTCAGCCCGTAGCCGACGAGCTTGGCCGGATCGACCCAGACGCGCAAGCTGCGCTCGGTCGAGTACAGCGTGGCGCGGCCCACGCCGGGAATGCGGCGGACCTCGCCCAGCACGTTGCGGATCATGAAGTCGCCGAGGCCGACCTCGTCGAGGCTGCCATCGGTCGAGTTCAGCGTGATGATCTGCAGCACCGCGCTGGAGGCTTCCTCGATCAGGATGCCCTGCTGCATCACCGCGCGCGGCAGGCGCGCCTCGACGCGCTTGATACGGTTCTGCACCTCGACCGAGGCGGCGCTGGTATCGGTGCCCGGCTGGAAGTTGGCGATGATCTCGACTTGGCCGAGCGAGTCGCTGGTCGATTCGAAGTTGAGGATGTTGGCAGCGCCGTTGAGCTCCTCTTCGATCAGCCGCGTGACGCTGTTGTAGAGGTTTTCGGGCGAGGCGCCGGGATAGCTGGTCGAGATCGAGATCGAGGGCGGCGCGATGATCGGATATTGCGCGATCGGCAGCAGCGGCACGGCGATCGCGCCGATCAAGCAGATGAACAGCGCGACCACCCAGGCGAAGATTGGCCTGTCGATGAAGAAGCTCGCCATAGTGCGTTACCGCGTGAGCTTCTGCGCGTGCCGGTTGTCGGCGGTCGCGTCCGCTTCCGACCAGGATTGCGGCTTGACCTTGTCGCCGGCCGCGAACTTCTGGAACCCTTCGACCACGACCTTGTCGCCGGCCTTCAGGCCTTCAGTGATGAACCAGACTCCGTCCTGCACAGACCCTGTGCGTACTGCCTGCACCGCGATGTGGTTGTCATCCTTGACGACGAACACTTCGCTGCCGCCACCGCCATTGCGCTGGATCGCCTGCTGCGGGACCGCGATCGCATCGGAATCGAGACCCTGGTCGATGCGGACGCGGACATACATGCCCGGCAGTAGTTCGCGCTTGGGATTGGGGAACTCGCCGCGCAGCGTCACCTGTCCGGTGTGGGCGTCGACCTTGGCATCGGAGAACAGCAGCTTGCCGTCGAGCGAATAGATGGTGTTGTCGTCGAGCACCAGGCGCACCTTGGCAGCATCGGAGGCGATGCGCTCGAGGTCGCCGGTCTCGAAGGCGCGGCGGAGCTGGTTGAGCTCGTTCACCGACTGCGTAAAGTCGGCATAGATTGGATCGAGTTGCTGGATGGTGGCGAGATTGGTCTCGTTCTGCACCGCGAGGGCGCCCTCGCTGACAAGGGCCGCGCCGACCACGCCGTCAATCGGCGCGCGCACGGTGGCATAGTCGAGATTGAGTCTTGCCCGCGACAGGTCGGCCTTGCGACCTTCGACCTCGGCATGGGCCTGGCGTTCGGCCGCAATCGCCTTCTCGTTCTCGGCTTCCGGAGCAGCGCGATCCTTGGTGAGGGTAGCGATACGGTGCGCCTGCTGCTTCGCCTGCATCAACGCGGCCTCCGCCTTGGCGAGCGCAGCTTCGTTTGCCATCACCTCGACCTCGAACGGGCGCGGATCGATGCGGTAGAGCGGATCGCCCGCCTTCACCTCGCTGCCCTGGCGGAACAGACGCTCGACCACGATGCCGGAGACGCGCGGCCGCACCTCGGAGACCCGCGTCGGCGCGATGCGGCCCGGCAGCTCGCGCACCACGGCGCGTGACTGCGGCTTGACGATCACGATGCTGACGTCAGGGTGGGCCGGCGGAGCGGCGGACACGGCGGAGCTGGACTCGTCACAGCCCGCGAGCAGCGGCGCTAGGGCCGCGAGCATCATTGCAACGCATGCCGATCGCGCACGAAGTCCTGACATGAAGTGGGGTGCCCCGATATTGTTGAAACTGATCACGCTCCGCGCGAGGCCCGTTCTGGGCCGTTTTGCACGCGGCTGATGCCGCCAAAATAGAATGCATCTGCTGCGATGCAACGCATGAAGCGGGCGGCTCATTGTCACACAGCGTATGACATTGAGTTTAGAGGGCTTTTGCCGTGTCACTTGATCGTGAATCGGGGTTCCATCGCTGCGTGCTGCGACGGAACAGCGCAACGAGACCGATAATCAACTTGAATCATTGCGGCCAGCATCGGCGCGCTTGGTTCCATCGGGCATAACGCTCCGCTGCAAGCCCATGCTTTACCACGTCAAGCGGAAGCCCCCGGTGCCCTTGTAGTTGCGGTTGTCGGAGCCGTTGTTGAGGCTCGCATTGTAGGAGAGCTCGCCGAAGATTGCGTAGCGCCCGTTAGCCCAACTGTAGGTACCGCCGCCGCCGATGCTGCCCCACAGCCGATCTTGCGCATTGGCGAAGCTGGTGCCCGCGACATCGACGGTGGTGCCGTTGAGGAATTCGTAACGCAGATTGGCGATCCCGTAGACATCGGATCGCACGATACCCGTGCCGTCGTTCCAGGTCCTCTGATGGTTGAGCGCAAGACCGGCGCGGCCGAGCAGGCTGTCACCATCACGCAACGATACGGGCGCGCCGAACCGATCGGCAAAGCTGTCGAAAGCGACCCTCGAATAGGCAAGCTGCGCCTGCGGCGTCAGCGACCAGCCGTTGCCGACGCCGATCCGCTTGCCGGTTTCAGCACTGAAGGCATAGCCGAACCCTTCATTGCCGTGCGTCAGGCTGCCGGCCAACACGGAGGACAGATCGCTGCGGTAGAACATCGACTGCGCCTGACCGTCGACATAGAAGCCGTTGTCGCCATACCACGTCACCGTGCTGCCCACGCCCGTTCCCTCGACGCGGATACGACCATTGCCGAAGAACGAAGCAACATTGGCGGTGGTCAGGCCATATTGAGCAGTGAGGCCGACAAGCAGCCGACCGCCTTCGTTCTCCAGCACAAGGCCATCGAGTCCCGTCTGCACTTTCAAATGGTCGGCTTTGTACGTCGACCCCGTGGTATTGGAGGGTTGCAAGTCGGAATGCCCGCCTTCGATGCGACCCCAGAACGCCGTGGGCGCTGGCGAAGCCGCGCCCGATACCGGCGCGACACCGGCGCGCGCCATCGCATCGCTGCCGCCCCAATAGCGGTTGCCGACGCGCTGCTGCAGCGTCGGCAGCACGTTCAAGCCGAGCAGCACTTGCGCATAGATAGAGCGGACCACGAGGCGGCGTGACCGGCGGATCGAGCAGGCTCGAGCGCAGATACCAATCGCCGTCGGCTGGGCTAGCGATGCCGTTCTTCTGCAACGTGTAGGCATAGGCGCCGCCGACCACCGCCTGCTCGCCGTGGAACACGTAGCTGCCCAGAAGCGAAAAGCTGCCGTTGGACGCGCCGACCACATCGATCACCTTGATGCCTTCGACGGTCTGCGCGCCGGTGCCGCCGACATTGGTGACGCGCAGCGACGACGCGCCGGACGTGCTTCCCTGCACTCGCAACAGATCGGTCTGAGAGCCGTCGCCGCCGAGCCGGCTGTTGAGCTGCACGATGCCGCCATTGCCGACATAATTGCCAGCCACGGTCAGCGTGGTTCCCGGCGCGCCGCCGAGGGTGACGGTGCCGGCGTTGTCGAGCGAGGCCAGCGTTTGATTGAAGCCGGCAAGATCGAGCGTGCCGCCGGAGGCGACGTTGAAAGCCGAAGCCGCGCTGAACGTATTCGCGGCTCCGGCGCGCAGGATGCCGCCGTTGACATTGGTCACACCGGTGTAGGCATTCGCGCCGGACAGCGTCTGCGTGCCGCCGGTCAGCGTCACGGAGCCTGTGCCACCGATCACGCCGGCGAACGTGTCGTTTGCATTAGTGATCGTCAGGCTCTTTGCGCCCAGGGTCACGGCGCCGCTGCCAGCGAGGCTCTGAATGCTGGTGCCGGCGGCGGCCAAGCCTGAAATATCAAACGTCCCGTTCGCGACGACGTGGCTCGAGTTACTGATGGCGCCCGCGCCGGTGAGCGCCAGGATGCCCACCTGGATCACGGTCTGGCCGGTGTACGCGCTGGCGGCGGCCAGGTTCAGCGTGCCGGTGCCGATCTTGGTCAGTCCACCGACACCCGTGAAGGCGGATGTCGCATCGGTGCCAATCGTGAATGCACCGGTGTCGATCGTCAGCCCGCCCGCGAGAATGTTGAGCTTGGTGCCCGAAAATCCGTTGATGAAGGTCGCGTTGTTGGCGTTTACCCGCAGGATAGCATTGTCGAAATTGGCTTGGCTCGCGCCGGCTCCACCCCGCAAGGACTGAGTTTCCAGCATGCCACCGCTACTGATGTTGAGGGTGCCGGAAGACGGGGCGCCGCTGCCCAAGACCGTGCCCACTGCCGTAACGACTTGCGCGCCGTTTTGAATGTTGAGCGTGCCGGCGCCGAGAAAGCCGACAAAAAATGTACCGCTGGGGATATTCCATCGCGACCCCGGTCCGGTGACGGTCGCGATTCCCGTACTTCCGGCCGAAATCCCGATCCGGGTTGAGGCGGTGCTGGTTAGCGTGCTGCCGTTCTGAATCGTCAGATTGCCGGCCGTTGCGCCGCTGTTGCCAATGTTCGTAGTCCCCACCGAGACGCTGACCGGGCCGCCGACGCCGAGGACCGTCTCTCTGATCGGCGGTGCTCCCACGACACCAATGTTGATGGTTTGACCTGGAGTGGGCGGGGCTCCGGTCGTCCAGTTACTCCCCACTATCCAGTCATTGCTGGTCGCCCCGGTCCAGTTGGCCTGGGCCGAGGCCGATCCTGTTGCGGCGGCCGTCAGCGCCGCCGCCGACAGGCTCGCCAGGAGCAAGCGAAACATTCGGGTGCTGAGGGGAGATAGTCTGGTCCGAAGCTGATTCCTGTTGAGCCGGTCATCATCTTGTCGTCGGATCGTCGCAGCCCGGATGCATTCGCGCATGCACTATTCCAATTGGGTCCACACCGTTCGAGGGTGCGGATTTCTTGTCGTGTGATTCACGAAGGACGTCTGCGACCGTTAAGTGAGCAGAAACAATCAGACAACAATCGAAACGTGTTTCCTCGAAGAAATACCCGGCGTGTGCCGTCCGCGCAACGAAAGACGCTTAACGGTTTCTTTAAAGGTCAATCCGGTCCGGCGGCCTTCATCCGGTACTGGCTGATGCCCCATTCGGTCCCGTCGGCATAGCCGAACAGGCCCGATGTCGCGAGCAGGACCCAGCGCCAGCGCCGCATCCACTGGCAGGTCTGTTCGCCATAGACTTTGCGCAACGACGCCTCGATGGCGTCCCGATGCGTATCGAAATTGGCGAGCCAGTCGTTCGCGGTGCGCTGATAATGCGTGCCGCTCCAGCACCATTCCTTCTCGACCGCGAAGATGTCGTCGAATTGCCTAATGAGGTGATGGCTCGGCATCAGCCCGCCCGTGAAGACGTGCTGCGCGATCCAGTCGTCGCGATCGAGCCGGTCGAACAGCTGCGAGCCCGAGCGATGGGTGACGATTTGCATGAAGAAGCGCCCCTCGGGCGCGAGCCATGATCGCAGGCGCGTCATCAGCTTGCGCCAGTTCGTCATCCGCTCGAACATCTCGACCGAGACGATGCGGTCGAATTGGCCGTCGGGCGCGAACACGTTCATGTCCGCCGTGACCACGCGCAGGTTCAGCAAGCCGCGCCGCTGCGCCTGCTCCTCGACATAGGCGCGCTGCGCCTGCGAGGTCGACACCGCCGTCACCTGTGCGTGCGGAAATTGTCGCGCCATCCACAGCGACAGCGAGCCCCAGCCGCAGCCGAGCTCGAGGATGGTCTGGCCGTCGGCGAGACCGGCATGCTCGACCGTCTGGCGCAGCGCCTCCTCCTCCGCCTCCTGCAGGGTGGTCGCATCGGTCTTGTAGAAGCAGCAGGAAAATTTGCGGCTGGGGCCGAGCATGTCAGCGAAGAACGAAGCAGGCGCCTCGCCGCCCCCGGCCTCGGCATCCTCGGCGATCGGCCGCAGCATCATCCGACCGGCGAAAGCGGCATCGGCGGCCGCGTCATGTGCGGCGAGGCGGGTTGCGCTGCGGGAGCACAGGCGCTGGATGGCGGCGCGGATCACCACGTCCGGCAGCGGCACACGTTCGGCAGTCCCGATGATCGCGGAAACGACGCTCATGCGCCCCCCGAATGGCGAACTTCTGCAGATACCTGGCTATCAAAGCGCCGCTTCCGCTCGGGGTTCCCCGAACCATCCCCGAAATCGGCGGATCCGGCGCTTTTTTTGGGCTGGCGCTGTGCCATAGTGCGCACGCAAGCAAGCTTTCGTAATGGATGATACCGGCCATGCCGCCTGGCACTTCCCGCTCCACCATGGATATCGAGTACACCAAACTGTCCTCACCCAGCGTCTTCCTGGTGCGGATGCTGGTCTTTCTGGTGCTGTGCACGCTGGTCAGCGTGGTGCTCTACAAGCAGATCATCCAGGCCTTCTTCGCCAATCCCGGGCTCAATGCCCTGATCGGCGGCGTGCTGTTCATCGGCATCATCCTGGCCTTCCGCCAGGTCATCCGGCTCTACCCTGAAGTGTCCTGGGTCAACAATTTCCGCGTTGCCGATCCCGGCCTGGCGCCGGCGCGGCACCCGAAACTGCTGGCGCCGATGGCGGCGATCCTCGGTGGCGAGCGCTCCGGGCGGATGTCGATCACCCAGACCACCATGCGGCACCTGCTCGATTCGATCGCGACCCGCCTGGATGAAGCCCGCGACATCTCGCGCTACATGACCGGCCTGCTGGTCTTCCTCGGCCTGCTCGGCACCTTCTGGGGCCTGATCGAAACTGTCGGCTCGGTCGGCAAGGTGATCGACGGGCTCAAGGTCGGCGGCGATTCCGGCGCATTGTTCGACACGCTGAAGGAGGGCCTTGCCGCCCCGCTCGGCGGCATGGGCATCTCGTTCTCGAGCTCCCTGTTCGGCCTCGCCGGCTCGCTGATCCTCGGCTTTCTCGATCTGCAATCGAGCCAGGCGCAGAACCGCTTCTACACCGACCTGGAAGACTGGCTCGCCACCACGGTGCGGGAATATGGCAGCGGCGAAGTCGCGGTCGCTTCCGGCGGCGGCGGCGGCGGGGTCGCCAGCGGCGAGCTCCAGGCCGTGGTCGAACGGCTGCGCTCCGTGCTCGAGGAAGGCAGCGCCAGCCGCGGCACCACGGCGGCTATGGCAAGCCTTGCCGAAGCAATCCAGGCGCTGGTCTCGCACATGCGCACCGAGCAGCAGATGATCCGCGAATGGGCCGACGGCCAGGGCGAGCAGAACCGCGAGATCCGGCGCCTGCTGGAACGCATCGCCCGCCAGCCGGAAAAGAGTTGAGACGGTATCGTGCCCCGGACGCGATGCAGCACGCAGTGATGCATCGCTGAGCCGGGGCACAGCGTCAGGGACAATATTGGGTCCCGGCTCTGCGCAGCAGCGTTGCACGCTGCAGCGCGTCCGGGACACGAAGGAACGGAGACAACAATGGCTCTAGCGCGCGGCCGCCGCAGCGACGGCGCCTTCAACTACTGGCCCGGCTTCGTCGACGCACTGTCGACACTGGTGCTGTCGATCGTGTTCCTGCTGTCGGTGTTCCTGGTGGTGCAGTTCTTCCTGTCGCAGGAGGTCACCGGCAAGGACAAGGCGCTGGAGCAGCTCAATGCCAAGATCGCGCAGCTGAACGAGCTGTTGTCGCTGGAGAAGCTCGGCAAGCTCACGCTCGACGACCAGGTCTCGCAACTGAAAGCCGGCCTCGCTTCGGCGGAGACCGAGCGCGACCGCATCAAGGGCCTTTATGACGGCTTAGCTGCCGCCGGCAACGACGCGCAAGGCAAGTCCTCCGAGCTCGGCAAGGCGCTGGATTCGGAGAAGGCGGTTTCGGCACGGGCGCTGGCGCAGATCGAGGTGCTGAACCAGCAGATCAGCGCGCTGCGCCGGCAGTTGGCGGCGCTGGAGGAAGCGCTCGACGCGAGCGAGAAGCGCGACAAGGAATCGCAGAACCGGATCGCCGATCTCGGTTCTCGCCTGAACGTCGCGCTGGCGCAGCGCGTGCAGGAATTGTCGCGCTACCGCTCGGAGTTCTTCGGCCGGCTGCGCACCATCCTCGGCAACCGGCCCGACATCCGCATCGTCGGCGACCGCTTCGTGTTCCAGTCCGAAGTGTTCTTCGACACCGGCCAGGCGATGCTCCTGCCCGAGGGGCGCGCCGAGCTCGACACCTTGGCGACCGCGCTGATCGAGCTCGACAAGAAGATCCCGAACGAGATCCCTTGGGTGCTGCGGGTCGACGGCCATACCGATGTGCGCCCGGTGAGCGGCGCGAACTTCAAGTCGAACTGGGACCTTTCGGCGGCCCGCTCGATCTCGGTGGTGCAATATCTGATCTCGCTCGGCGTGCCCGCCCAGCGCCTCGTCGCCGCCGGCTTCGGCGAATTCCAGCCGCTCGATCCCGGTAATACTGAGGAGGCCTACAAGCGCAATCGCCGCATCGAGCTGAAGCTGACGGAGCGGTAGTGAGCGCGCTGCACCTCCGTCCCTATCGCCCCGAGGACGAAGCAGCCTCGATCGACCTCTGGCATCGCACCTGGCAGCAGGCCTATCCGCAGATCGACTTCGCGGCCCGTCTGGAATGGTGGCGCGAGCGCTGGCGCAAGGACATGGTGCCGAAGGCCCAGATCGTGGTGGCGGAACTGAATGGCGCGCTGATCGGTTTCGTTACGATCGATGGCGAAGGCTATCTCGACCAGCTCGTGGTCGATCCCGATCATTGGGGATCGGATGCGGCAAAGCTGCTGGTCGAAGAGGCCAAGCGCCTGTCGCCATCAGGCATCACGCTGCTCGTCAACAAGGACAACAGCCGCGCCATCCGCTTCTACGAGCGCAACGGCTTTGTCCCTGCCGGCGACGATGTGAACCCGACCTCGGGGCGGCCGGTGCTGAAGATGGCATGGCGGGCGTGAGGCCTGTCACGCCGGGATCCAGGGACGTCTGCTAATCGTTGGTGCCGGAGCAGCGATGACAAGCGGATGGAGACGATCGATGAAGCTGCGCGATCTGGCCAAGGGTTCCTCGGTCTTTCTGGGCGTCATCGTCGCCGGATATTTTTCGACGACCTATGTCGACCAGCGCTTTGCGACGCAACTCGATACCAGCAGCCCCGCGTCATCGGCCTGCGTCGGCGAGGACGGTAGCTGGAAGAACTGGCCATGGCCGAACGTGCCGGCGCTCTCGCCGAAGTGCCGGTAAGCTCGCTGGGATGCTCTTGCAGTTGTAGTGCGAAGCTCTCTCCACACGTCATTGCGAGGAGCACTTGCGACGAAGCAATCCAGAGTCTCTCTGCGGAGACACTCTGGATTGCTTCGCTGCGCTCGCAATGACGAGATTGTGGGACGCACTCGCAACACTCTCACAGTCGCGAGTGAGGCGACGATAGCAGCGCCTCACGCCCCCTCGAACTGCAGCCTCGCCAGCCTCGCATAAAGCCCGTTCGCAGCCACGAGCTCGGCATGCGTGCCCTGCTCGACGATCCTGCCCTGGTCCATCACCAGGATGCGGTCGCAGGAGAGCACGGTGGCGAGGCGATGCGCGATCACCAGCGTGGTGCGGTGGCGCATCAGCTCTTCCAGCGCGGTCTGCACCAGCGTCTCGCTTTCAGCGTCGAGCGCGGAGGTGGCTTCATCGAGCAGCAGGAGCGGCGCATCGCGCAGGATGGCGCGGGCGATCGCGATCCGCTGGCGCTGGCCGCCTGACAGCGTCACGCCGCGCTCGCCGAGCGGGGTATCGAAACCTTCGGGCAGGCGGCGGATGAATTCGGCGGCATGCGCGAGCTCGGCGGCGCGCTCGACCTCGGCGTCGGTCGCATCGGGCCGGCCGAAGCGGATGTTCTCGCGGGCACTTGCGGCGAACACGTTGGATTCCTGCGGCACCAGCGCGATACGGCCGCGGAAATCGCGCGGATCGGCGGATTTGACCGGCACGCCGTCGAGCGAGATCGCGCCGCTGCGCGGGTCGTAGAAGCGCAGCAACAGGTGAAAGATCGTGCTCTTGCCGGCGCCGGACGGACCGACGATCGCAACCTTCTCGCCGGGGCGCACCGTGAATGACACGGCATCGAGCACATTGACATCGCGCCGCACCGGATAGGCAAAGCTGACCCGGTCGAAACCGACCTCGCCGCGTGCCGGCACCGGCAGCGCGCGGGGGGACACGGGCGCCTTGATGTCGGGCTCGACATGCAAAATCTCGAACAGGCGCTCGGCCGCACCTGATGCCGCCGAGACCTCGCCCCAGACCTCGCTGAGCTGGCCGAGGCCGGCTGCGGCGAACACCGCGTAAAGCACGAACTGACCGAGGCGGCCCGGCGAAATCGCGCCGGTGAGCACGTCATGCGAGCCGATCCAGAGGATCGCGACCACGCTTGCGAACACGATGAAGATGATGATAGCCGTGAGCACCGCGCGCGCCTGCGTCGAGGTGCGCGCCGCCTCATAGGCCTGCTCGACATCGCCGCCGAAACGCTTCTCGGCGAATGGCTCGCTGGTATAGGCCTGCACCGTGCGGATCGCACCAACCAGCTCGCCCGCATAGGCCGAGGCCTCGGCGAGCGTGTCCTGCGCATTGCGCGACAACCGCCGCACCCAGCGTCCGAAAGCGACCAGCGGCAGCACGATCAAGGGGATGGCCAGCAGCACGAAGCCCGACAGCTTCGGGCTCGTGATCACCATCATCGCCGCGGCGCCCAGGAACATCATCAGGTTGCGCAGCGCGATCGACACGGAGGCGCCGACGGCCGATTTGAGCTGGGTGGTATCGGCGGTGAGCCGCGAGATCAGCTCGCCGCTGCGCGCGGAATCGAAGAAGGCGGGGGAGAGCGAGAGCAGATGAGCGAAGACGTCGCGCCTGAGGTCGGCAACGATGCGCTCGCCGATCGTCATCACGAGGTAGTAGCGCGCGGCGCTGGCGAGCGCGAGCACGGCGACCACCGCGAGCATCACTGAAAAGTAGCTGTTGATCAGCTCGATGCCCTCGGGCGTCAAGCCGAAATCGATCATTCGGCGCACCGCGACGGGCACCAGCAGCGTGGTCAGTGCCGCCACCGTGAGTGCGACGAAGGCCAGCGCCGCGCGGCCGCGATAGCGGATGACATAGGGCGCCAGCGCGAGCAACGGCCGCAGCTTGGCGCGGCCCTTGGCCGGCGCTTCGATCAGCTCGGCTTCGATCGAGGGGCTGTCGGCCGAATTCACTTGGGAGTTCATTCCGGGCTGATCGACATACTGGTCATCAAGCCGTTCCACTGCGCTCATGAGATCCGACCCATTGCATTCGTTTGCTCCCAATAGGCCGGTGCAAGGGGAGTGGCAAATCCGGGATGTCCCTTAGGGGGAAGCCCGGTTCACCGCCCGGGATAGCTTGTTTTACCTGATATCGTGAGGTATAGAGCCGCCCAAATCCGTCATTCGTTAGCCACCCAAGAAGGCGCCGGGGCGCCGAGGAATTGCCATGAAAGCCGAAATTCACCCGAACTATCATACAATTAAGGTCGTAATGACCGACGGAACCGAGTACCTGACCCGCTCGACCTGGGGCAAGGAAGGCGACACGTTGAACCTCGACATCGACCCGAAGTCGCACCCGGCCTGGACCGGCGGCAACGCCCAGCTGATGGATCGCGGCGGCCGCGTCTCGCGCTTCCAGAAGAAGTTTTCGGGCTTCCTTAAAAAGGATTGATCCGGCCCGCAAGGCTGGACACGAAAAACGCCCCCGGCAGACCGGGGGCGTTTTTGTTTTGGGCAACCGTCGCGCTGCTGACAGACCCGTCATCCTGAGGTGCCGGAGCGAAGCGGAGGCCTCGAAGGATGAACGGCCGAGATGCATCCGGGCCGTTCGCCCTTCGAGGCTCGCTCAGCTCGCACCTCAGGGTGACGGTTCAGGATTCAATGCACGGATGGTCTCGTAGGGCAAAGCGACTTGTCCGCCGTAGCTCGAAGAGCGAAGGCGGAAGCGTGCCCACGAAACCCTTGTTGTAGTCCCAAGTGAGGCATGCTGGGCACGGCGCTACGCGCCTTTGCCCACCCTACGGCAGCGTGCCCCTACGGCAGCTGTGAACCTACCGCTCGAACGCCGCCTTCAGCGCGTTGAGGTGCGGCACCAGCGGATTGCCGATCGCGACGTGCTCGGCCGGCGGGGTGTGGATGGTGGTGTCGAGGCGGCGCACACGGGTCTGCAGGCTCATCGAGCGATGGATCAGGTCCTGGAGCTGCGAGGGCAGCTTCTCGATGGTGTCGGCGGGGCCGGGATCGGCGGCGCTGAGCTTGACCTTGGTCTTCTCGCGATTGGCCTGGCTCAACGTCATCTCGCCTTCCTTCACCGCGCGGTGCAGCAGCAGCCACGAGGCGAGCTGCATCAGGCGGGTGGTGAGACGCATGCTCTCGGTCGCGTAGGTGAGGCTGACGGCACGGTCGAGCGCCTTGGCCTCGGTACGACCGTCGCCGTCGAGATAGGCGGCGGTCTCTTCGACGAGGTCCATGCCCTCGCGGAACAGGACGCCGAACGCCGCAGAATTGGTGAACCGCTCGCTGAGTTGAACGAGAGCGCCGTCGGCCTGCAAACGTTCCATGGTTAACGCCTCTTACGCAACTGTTTGACGATCCGGCTTTGGCGCCGGCTTATGATGAACAAATCATTGCGCGGGCGGGACGCCGAGTCCAGTGACAAGCGCGGATATGGTTTCCGCGGGTCATTCCCGGGAATTCAACCGCAACGAGATGCGAAAGCGCAAAAAAAGAGCCGCCGGAGACCGGCGGCTTTGAAAGTTGATAACAGGGAGGCGTCAAACAGAGTGGACAGGAGCCACTCGGTGTCCAAACGAGGACAGTTCCAGTCATAAACCCGAAAGCTTAATCGACCGTAAACGAGCTAATTTTTTGAGGGTTCGTTAGCCATGTCGGTCAGTGGCCGAGCCACCTGCGTGCCCCGGACGCAGTACGGCGCCGTAAGCGCGTTCACGGGCGTCTTCGACACCAACGTTAAACGGCCTGACTGGCAGGAGACGTCGACAGCACCGGCGACGTCAGTTCGAGCGGAAGCCGGTTGTATTTGCGAAGGCCCCTGTCGACGAACGATTCCGGCAGGAAGCGCCGCATGAGGCTGACCTGCCTTGCCACCTTTCCCGCGGTATAGCGCCGCCTGGGCGTTGCCGCAGTGGCCGCCTTCACGACCATGTCGGCGACCACCTCGGGCGCGTCCCCCATCTCGACGTCGTCGACCACCGCCTGCACCGAGGGCTCATCCGTGACGTCGCAGACCAGCATCGTCACCCCATCCGACGTGTTGGCGGCCGGCTTCCGGCTGGTTCCGAATACCCGGAAGCCATCGCGCCGCAGCGCTCGTGCCGTCGCAAGCCCGATGCCCGAGGAAGCGCCGGTGATCAGTGCGACGCCTCGTGTTTTCCTGCTCATCTGTTTCCGCTTTCATTTTGTGATGGCATACGGCGGAGACGGTGTTACTATCGATTTGATATCTAGTCACTATCGAAATGATATTAACATGGATCTGTCGGATCAACCATGCGTGATCGCCCGGTGCGTCGCGCTGCTGGGAGACGCCTGGAGCATCCTGATCCTGCGGGACGCGCATGCGGGGCTCAGCCGGTTCGACGAATTCAGGAAAAGCCTGGGCATCGCTCCGACCATTTTGACGGGCCGGCTTGCCGCCTTGACCGAAGAGGGGCTGCTGGAAAAACGCCGCTACTCGGAGCGGCCACCGCGCGACGAGTACGTTTTGACCGCCGCCGGTGTGGACTTCCTGCCGGTCCTGTTCGCATTCGGTGCCTGGGGACAGAAGCACCGCGGCGGGGGGAGAGATGTCACGCGGTTCTTCGACGCCGAGGCTGGAACGGAAATCGACGCTGTCACCATCGACCGCGCGACCGGTGCGCCGATCGGAACGCGCGCCATTCGCATCGTCGCACCGGAGTAGAAACGACAGGCTCTACTTCTTGAAGAAATTATCCGCCGCATCGCGCGAGGCGCGCTTCTTGGTGGCCGCTTCTTCCAATCTTGCGATCTCGGTCTTGAGCAGGAGGACGCGCTCGGTCAGTTCCTCCACCGACAACAGTGAGAGATCCTGTCCGATTTCATGTGTGATCTTCTTGCGCGGGCGGTCGTCGTCTTCCGTCGCCATGCTCGTTCCTCCTGCGTTCGCGGGCACAATGCCGAGGCGGTTGCCAGCGTCGGCCGCGCTGGCTAAGCAAAGGCCTCGTTCCTCCCGCACCTTTGCTCAAGGACACATCATGGACAAGCTGCCCGCGCAAATGACCGTGGTCGCCATCTCCAAGCCCGGCGGACCGGAGGTGCTGGTTCCGGAACGACGCAGCCTGCCGCAGCCCGGGCCGGACGAGATCCTGGTCAAGGTCGAGGCCGCGGGCGTCAACCGGCCCGACGTCGCGCAGCGCTCCGGCGCTTATCCGCCGCCGCCCGGCGCCAGCGACTTGCCCGGACTCGAGATCGCCGGTGAAGTGGTTGCAGTCGGCAGCAACGCCAAGCGGCACAAGATCGGCGACAAGGTGATGTCGCTGGTCGCCGGCGGCGGTTATGCGCAGTACTGCATCGCCCAGGACGCCCAGGCGATGAGCGTTCCGCCGGCGCTGTCGATCAAGGAAGCCGGCGCGCTGCCGGAAACCCTGATGACGGTCTGGCACAATGTGTTCGAGCGCGGCGGCCTGAAGGCCGGCGAGACGCTGCTGATCCATGGCGGCTCCTCCGGCATCGGCACCATGGCGATCCAGCTCGCGAAGGCGTTCGGCGCGAAGGTGTTCGTCACCGTCGGATCGCAGGACAAGATCGATGCCTGTCTCAAGCTCGGGGCCGACCGCGCCATCAACTACAAGAGCGAAGACTTCGTCGCCGTGGTCAAGGAAGAGACCGACAAGGCCGGCGTCAATCTGATCCTCGACATGGTCGCGGGCGACTATGTCGACCGCAACTATGATGCCGCCGCGGTCGATGGCCGCATCGTCCAGATCGCGACGCTGAATGGCCCCAAGGTCAGCGTCAACATCGCCAAGGTGATGGTCAAGCGCCTCACCCATACCGGCTCGACCCTGCGCCCCCGTAGTAATGCGGACAAGGCGGCGATGGTGGCGGCGATCGAAGCGAAGGTGATGCCGCTTTTGCGTGAAGGCCGCGTCAAGCCGCTGATGGACAGCACTTTCCCGCTGGAAAAGGCAGCCGACGCGCACCGGCGCATGGAAACCAGCGCACATATTGGCAAAATTGTGTTGGAGGTCTAGGCCGCCGGCCCACTGGGCTGGCGGAAACCCTTTGATTTTCCTTGCTTTCGTGGCATCTATCGCGGCGCACCGAACGACTGTCGTTCGGTCTGAAATCGTCTTCACCGAAGAGTTTGCGTCGAACGCGGAGAACTGACCTTGCGTCTGATCAGGTGCCTCGCGCCCATCGCGCTGGGCCTCATGATGCTCGTTGCCGCGTCTCCTGCACGCGCGCTCGACGCTGTCAGCGTCCGCGGTGACGCGCCCGCGATCGACCTCACCGGCGTGCTCGAGCATCAGCGCAGCGATGCCGATCGCATCCAGGTCTCGACAGCGCCCGGCACCGACGGCATCGTCCGCCGCATCGAGGTGCGCGCCCGCGAGGGTGGCCAGAACTGGGTGGTGTTTGCGCTCGCCAACAACACCGACGACCAGCTCGACCGCCTGATCGTCGCTCCGCATTACCGCATCGTCTCCTCGGGGCTGCTGTGGCCCGACCTCGGCCTGTCGCGCATCGCGACCATCACGCCCTCGACCGGGGACCGGCCGGAGCGGCAGGAAAGCCCGACAGCCGACGTCTTCCGCGTCACGCTCGACCCCGGCGCCGTCATCACCTTCGTCGCGGAGCTGCGCACCGACAAGCTGCCGCAGCTCTATCTGTGGGAGCCGGAAGCGTACAAGGACAAGGTCAACTCGTTCACGCTGTACCAGGGCATCGTGATCGGCATCTCCGGCTTGCTCGCGCTGGTGCTGACGATCCTGTTCGTAGTCAAGGGCAGCATCATGTTCCCGGCTGCCGCGGCGCTGGCCTGGGCGGTGCTGGTCTATATCGGCGTCGATTTCGGCTTCTGGGGCAAGGTGCTCGACATGTCGAACAACGCCGAGCGCATCTGGCGCGCGGCGGGTGAAGCGATCCTGGCGGCAACGCTCTTGGTCTTCCTGTTCGCCTATCTCAATCTCAGCCGATGGCATGTGCGCTATTCGCACATCACCGTGGGCTGGCTGGCCTTCCTGGGGTCCTTGGTCGCGCTCGCGCTGTTCGATCCGGCCGTCGCCTCCGGCATCGCGCGCATATCGCTGGTGCTGATCGCCTTCGCCGGCTTCGCGCTGATCGTCTATCTCTCCACCCACGGCTTCGACCGTGCCGTGCTCTTGATCCCGACCTGGTTCCTGCTGGTGGTCTGGGTGGTCGCGGCCGGCATGACGGTCGCCGGCTCCGTCACCAACGACATCGTCGGCCCTGCCCTGCTCGGCGGCCTCGTGCTGATCGTGATGCTGATCGGCTTCACGGTGATGCAGCACGCCTTTGCCGGCGGCGGCGCCACCACCGGCGTCGTCTCCGACATCGAGCGGCGGGCGCTGGCGCTGGCTGGGTCCGGCGATCTGATCTGGGACTGGGACGTCTCCGCCGACAAGGTTTTTACCAGCCCCGAGACCGAAGCCCTGCTCGGACTGAAGCGCGGTACGCTCGAAGGGCCCGCGGCCTCGTGGCTCGAAGTGCTGCATCCGCTCGACCAGGACCGTTTCCGCGCCGCGCTCGACAGCGTGCTCGACCAGCGCCGCGGCCGCCTCGTGCAGGATTTCCGCCTGCGCACCCCGGACGGCCATTTCATGTGGTTCGCGCTGAAGGCGCGTCCGGTGGTCGGCTCCGACGGCGAGGTCTCGCGCGTCGTCGGCACCCTCACCGACGTCACCGAGCTGCGCAACGCCGAGGAGCGCCTGCTGCACGATTCCGTGCATGACAACCTCACCGGCCTGCCCAATCGCAAACTGTTCATGGACCGGCTGGGTGCGGTCGCGCATTTCGCCAAGACCATGCCGACGCTGCGGCCGACGCTGATGGTGATCGATCTCGACCGCTTCAAGCAGGTCAATGATTCCGTCGGCATCGCGGTCGGCGATTCCATCCTGCTGACGCTCGCCCGCCGCCTCACCCGCATCCTGAAGCCGCAGGACACGCTGGCCCGCTTGGCCGGGGATCAGTTCGGCCTGATCCTGCTGTCGGAGCAGGACCCCGCCCGCATCACCGCCTTCGCCGAGACCATCCGCAAGACCATCCGCGCGCCGATCGCCTTCAACGACCGCGAGATCTTCCTCACGGCGTCGATCGGTCTCGCGCTGTCCGATCCGCAAGTTCAGCTCACGGACGAGATCATCAAGGACGCCGAGCTTGCGATGTATCATTCCAAGCGCATCGGCGGCGACCGCATCGACGTCTACAAGCCCGCGATGCGGGCGCGGAAGACGGACCGGCTGACGCTGGAGAGCGAGCTGCGCCGCGCCATCGAGCGGCAGGAGCTCACGATCCTGTACCAGCCGATCGTGCGGCTGGAGGATCGTTCGGTCGCCGGCTTCGAGGCGCTGGTGCGCTGGGATCATCCCAAGCTCGGACGCATGGCGCCGTCGGAGTTCATCACCATCGCGGAAGAGACCGGCCTGATCGTCGACCTCGGCATGTTCGTGCTCGACCAGACCGCCAAGCAGCTCTCGATCTGGCAGCGCGCGATGCGCTCGCGCGAGCCGATCTTCGCCTCCGTCAACGTGTCGTCACGGCAATTGCTGCGCCACGATTTGATCCACGACATCCGCACCGTGCTGTCGCGCTCCTCGGTGGCGCGCGGTACGCTCAAGCTGGAACTGACGGAATCGCTGGTGATGGAGAATCCGGAGCACGCGGCGCAAATGCTGACGCGGATCCGCGAGCTCGGCACCGGGCTCTCGCTCGACGATTTCGGCACCGGCCATTCCTCGCTGGCCTATCTGCAGCGCTTCCCGTTCGACACCATCAAGATCGACCAGTCGTTCGTGCGCACCACCAACCGCGGCACCCGGCCGGTGATTCTGAAGTCGATCATCGCGCTCGCGCACGACCTCGGCATGGACGTGGTGGCCGAAGGCGCCGAGACCGATTCGGATGCGGTCGAGCTCTACCAGATGGGCTGCGAATACGCACAAGGCTTCGCCTTCGGCGAGCCGATGGACGCCGACGCCGCGATGCGGCTGCTGACGGAAGTGCGGCTGGAAGCGGCGAGCTGATCGCTCGTCCTTCCCCGAATCCGGTATCGTAGGGTGGGCAAAGGCGCACTTGCGCCGTGCCCACCATCCAACCCTACGCCAGAGGTGGTGGGCACACTCCGCTTTGCCCACCCTACGATACTGAATGTACGGAGAGATATCTCATCCGGCGCTCTGCGCCAGCTTCTCCCACAAGGGTCGAAGCGAACAACACACGCCGTCAAGGCCGCCGGACGCTCTTCTTCTTCGTGAACCGCACGCTCTGGCCGTCCGGCATCCGTGTCGCGATGAAGCCGGCGGCGAGGCAGGCTTCGCGCTGCGGCATCTGGATGTCGGGGCTGCGCAGGCTATCCCACCATGAGGCACGATTGGCCGCGCGCGGCAGCGCCGCGCCGATGATCTCCTCGATCTGTTCGAAGCTCAGGACGAATTCGGCCTGCTTCTGCCGCATCAGATAGTCGCGCAACGCGTGGTAGTCGTTCACAATCGTCCTCTCGCCCGAACCCCAGACTGTCCCATCGAGGTCTGCCCAAAAGCGTGGGCCCTGTAAACCGATCCTTAACTCATTGCGGCAGCGCCGTCCTACCTTAAACACTACGCAAGCTTTCGGGCGCATCCACTAATGTCGGGAGCAAACGATGCTGTCTGGATGGCGCGAAGTCACGGCCCGCCGGCCGTGGCGGATTTCGGCGAAGCTGCTGATCATCTCGTCCGTCGTGACGGTGATCGGCTTTTCCGCCATTTGCGTCAACGTCATGCTCGACATGCGCCGGGGTGAGGAGGCGCTCGCCCGCCAGACGCTGGAGAATTTGGCGACGAGCATCGAGTCCGACGTCAGCCGCAATATCGAGATCTACGACCTGTCGCTGAAGGCGGTCGCCAGCAACATGCTGCTGCCCGAGCTTGCAACGGTCTCGAAGCCGATCCGTCACCTGATCCTGTTCGACCATGCGATCACGGCACGGCATTTCGGCGCCATCCAGGTGTTCGATGCCGACGGCAGGCTGACCATCGACGCCTCCACACTCGATCCCCTCACCGAGAACCGGAGCGAGGAGGAGTATTTCAGGGTTCATCGCGACAATCCCGAAGCCGGGCTCTTCATCAGCCGCCCGATGCTGTTCCGCGGCGCCTACGCGATCGTGCTGAGCCGTCGCATCAGCGATACCGACGGCGGCTTCCTCGGCGTCGTCGCCGGCTCGATCCGCTTCAGCTATTTCCACGAATTGTTCGAGCGGCTGAACCTCGATCCTGAAGACACCATCACCGTGCTCAAGCGTGACCGCACCATCATGATGCGGCGGCCGTTCGACCTCGATGTGATCGGTACGAACCTGAACGACCGCCGGGCCTGGAAGCCCGACAATCTCCCGGTCGGCGCCTCCTATTCGGGACAGGGCCCGGTCGATCCGACGCCGCGGCTCTACGTCCGCAGCGCCGACAACGGACCGCTGTTCGTGGTGGCGGGCAAACCTCTGGCCGCGGTTTTCGCGCTCTGGCAGAAAGAGGCGTTTCGCATCGGCACCGTGGTGCTGATGCTCGCGCTGTTCGTGCTGGGATCGACGCTGGTGCTCGCGCGCGAGATCGGCCGGCGCGCCGAGGCCGAGCGCAAGCTCGAGGAGATGGCGACGACGGACGCGCTCACCGGCCTGAAGAACCGCCGCAAGTTCGATTCCGTCATCGACGTCGAATGGCGGCGCGCCATGCGCCAGAAGACCCCGCTCGCGCTGCTGATGATCGATGCCGATCACTTCAAAGCCTACAACGACACGTTCGGCCATCAGGCCGGCGACCAGGTGCTGGTCGGTATCGCCATCTGCATTTCCGATTCGGTGAGCCGGGCCGGCGACTGCGCCGCACGCTATGGCGGCGAGGAGTTCGCCGTTTTGCTGCCGAACGTTTCGGCTGCAGACGCCTTCAAGGTCGCCGAGACGATCCGCGCCAAGGTGCAGGGCTGGTCCGACGAGACGGTGATTTCGACGGTCTCCTGCGGCGTCGCCAGCCTCATTCCCACCGCCGGCATGGACTGGCCGGTCCTGGTCGCCGCCGCCGACAAGGCGCTCTACGCCGCCAAGGCCGGCGGCCGCAACCAGTCGGTGGTTGCGAGCTTGCCGCAGCTGTCGCTGGCGGCGTGAGGCGGTCTCTCCACGTCATTGCGAGCGAAGCGAAGCAATCCAGACTTCCTCCTCGGAAGCAGTCTGGATTGCTTCGTCGCTTCGCTCCTCGCAATGACGAGGGGCGCTACTGCCCCAGATACTTCTTCATCTCCGCGATCAGTCCGTCGCGCAGCTCCGGCCGCTTCAGGCCGTAGGCGATGTTGGCGCGGAGGAAGCCGGGCTTGGAGCCGCAATCGTGGCGCTCACCCTCGAACTCGACGCCGTAGAATTTCTGCGACTTGGCGAGCCCGATCATGGCGTCGGTGAGCTGGATCTCGCCGCCGGCGCCGCGCTCCTGCGTCTCCAGGATCTTGAAGATCTCGGGCTGGAGGATGTAGCGGCCGGTGATCGAGAGGTTGGAGGGCGCGGTGCCCTTGGCCGGCTTCTCGACCATGCCGTCGACTTCGAACATCTTGCCGCTGCGCTTGCCGACGCCGCAGATGCCGTATTGATGGGTGAGATGGTCGGGCACCGCCTCGACCGCGACCAGATTGGATTTCTCGCCAAGCGAGGATGCCATCTCGATCATCTGCTTGAGGCAGCCCGGCGTGTTGAGCACGAGCTCGTCGGGCAGCACGACCGCGAACGGCTCGTTGCCGACGATGTCGCGCGCGCACCAGACCGCATGACCGAGGCCGAGCGGCGCCTGCTGGCGGGTGAAGCTGACGGCGCCGGCTTCGGGCTGGTTCTGCGCCAGGATGTCCTGCTCGGCCTTCTTGCCGCGCGCCGCGAGCGTGGCGTCGAGTTCGAACATCCGGTCGAAATGATCTTCGATGACGTTTTTGTTGCGGCCGGTGACAAAGATGAAGTGCTCGATGCCTGCCTCCCTCGCCTCGTCATAGACGTACTGGATCAGCGGCTTGTCGACGATGGTCAGCATTTCCTTCGGCATCGCCTTGGTGGCGGGCAGGACACGGGTGCCGAGGCCGGCGACGGGGAATACGGCTTTGCGAATTTTCATGTGATTGTTCGAATACCTGGGGGCACATGGGGACGGAGCAATGGCATCTTGCTAGCCTGTTTGCAGCCGCCAACAAAGGCGGTTGTGGGGCCTCATCCGCGCAGAGTTAAGAAAAAGGCCGTCACCAAAATTTCATCTTTGTTAAGCTATTGGCAACCGTAACCAGGCCTCCTGATGGCGGATTCCAGAAGCCGACGAGTGGGACATGATGCAATCGGTGGCAGGGCAGGCAAGACGGGCGGTATCCGCGACCGGCGCGATGATGATTGCGGCCGCTGTGCTGCTGCCTGTCAGCGCGCACGCCCAGGCGCAGAACGGCCTGTCCAACCTGTTCGGCGGCATCTTCTCGGGTGCGAACCCCGCGCCCTCGCAACCTGCGCCCGGCCCCGGCGGCGCACTTCCCTGGAGCGGCGAGGACGGCGCTTCGGGCCATCCGCTGATGACGGCCGCGGCGATCCGCGAGGCCGCCGGCAATTTCAGCAATTGTGTCGCCGGGATGTGGCCGGATGCCGCACGACGCGGCATCACGCAGGAGAATTTTCAGCGCTTCACGGCCGGGCTCTCGCCCGACCTGCGCATCATGGACCTGATGGACTCGCAGCCGGAGTTCACCAAGTCGATCTGGGACTATCTCGACATCCTCGTGAACGACAACCGCCTCGCCAAGGGCCGCGAGGTCCTCGCCAAATACAAGGCGCAGTTCGACGCCACCGAAAAGACCACCGGCGTCGACCGCTACATCATCGCCTCGATCTGGGGCATCGAGTCCAATTACTCGACGCAGATGGGCGACCGCAGCGTGCTGCAATCGACCGCGACGCTCGCCTGCATCGGCCGCCGCCAGGCCTATTTCAAGGACGAGTTCCTGTCCGCGCTGGAGATCGTCAACCGCGGCGACCTCAGACCGGAGCAGTTGCGCGGCTCCTGGGCCGGCGCCTTCGGCCCGACCCAGTTCATGCCGACTGCGTTCAAGCGCTTTGCCGTCGACGGCGACGGTGACGGCAGGCGCGATGTCGTCGACAATCCCACCGACCTGATCGCCTCGACTGCCAACAATTTGAAGAAAGACGGTTGGCAGGCCGGTCAGACCTGGGGCTTTGAGGTCGTGGTGCCCCAGGGATTCAACTACATGCTGGCCGATCGCGCCAAGGCGATGACGATCGCGCAATGGGAGAAGCTCGGGCTGAAGCGCCCGACCAATCAGCCCTTCCCGCATCCGGCGGACAAAGCCTATCTGCTGGCGCCGGCGGGCGCGCAAGGCCCCGGCTTCCTGATGCTGCAGAATTACCGCGTCATCATGAAGTACAACCCGGCCGAGGCCTATGCTCTGGCGATCGGCCATTTCGCTGACCGCCTGCGCGGGGGGCAGCCCTTCGTGCAGCCCTGGCCGCGGCAGGAACGGGAGCTGTCGCGCACCGAGCGGCTGGAACTGCAGCAGCTGCTGGCGCAGCGCGGCTTCTACAAGGGCACCCCGGACGGCCAGTTCGGCGGCCAGACCCGGGAGGCACTGCGCAACTTCCAGGCCTCGATGGGGGCGCCCGCCGATGGCTTTGCCTCCTCCGACGTGCTGGACCGGCTGCGCGGGCGGTAAAATCGCCCCGAAAGTAACCCTGAACAGGGATTTTGGCAGGCAGCCTTGACGGAGGCGGCTGTTCCCCGGTGTATGGGGCAAGAATTTGCAACGGAATTTGCCTGTTTGGCGCCCGATTCCGTTATTATATTGAGCCGCTTCCGATCCCCGTTGCGCGTGCCCGAGATCGCATGTCCAAAAAGTCCCTGTTCAAGGCGCTGACCGAGACCGGCCCGTTGATCGCGCTGGGGACGGCGCTTGCGATTCTGGTTGCGGTCGCAGCGCCCGCTTCGGCGCAGTTCTTCAATTTCCCCGGCTTCGGCGGCCCGCCGCAGCGTTCGGCTCCGCCACCACAGCGAGGCGGTGGTGGAGGCGGCGGCGGCTGGTTCGGCGGCGACTTCTTCGCGCCGTTCCAACAGCAACAGCAACAGGCACCGCGCCAGGATTTTTCGCGCGCTCCGGCGCCGGCGAAACGCGACACCATCCCTGAGAAGAACGTGCTGGTGATCGGCGACGCCATGGCCGACTGGCTCGCCTACGGCTTGGAGGACGCCTACACCGAGCAGCCCGACATGGGCGTGATCCGCAAGCACAAGTCCACGTCGGGCCTGATCAAGTACCAGCCGAAGGGTGAACCCTCGGATTGGGCGGCAGCGGCGAAGGGCATCCTCGAAACCGAGAAGCCCGACGTCATCGTCGTCATGCTCGGCCTCAACGACCGCGCCGCGATCCGCGAGCCTGTCGCCGACAAGTCGGACAAAGCGACCGATAAGGACAAGGACAAGAAGAACGACAAGGGCGCCCGCGCCAAGCAACCGGCCAAGCCCGGCGAGACCAAACCCGGCACGGACAGCGCCGCCAAGCCCGACGACAAGCCTGCCGATGCCGATCTGCCGCAGGATGATGCCGACAACGCCGACGCGCCAGTGGCCGCGCCCGAAAAGACGGCCCGCAATCCGAACGGCCTCTACGAATTCCGCGATGACCGCTGGGTCGAGCTCTACGGCAAGAAGATCGAGGAACTGGCAGGCGTCCTCAAGGCCAAGGGCGTGCCGGTGCTCTGGGTCGGTCTTCCCGCCATCCGCGGGCAGAAGGGCACGGCGGACATGCTGTTCCTGGATTCGCTCTATCGCGAAGGCTCGGCCAAGGCCGGCATTACCTATGTCGACGTCTGGGACGGCTTTGTCGACGAGGCCGGCCGCTTCCTCCAGAAGGGTCCTGACTTCGAAGGCCAGATCCGTCAGCTGCGCAGCTCTGACGGCGTCTATTTCACCAAACCCGGCGCGCGCAAGCTCGCGCACTATGTCGAGCGCGAGATCACGCGCCTGCTTGCGGGACGCTCCGGCCCGATCGCGCTGCCGAGCGAGCCGGCGACGCCCGACACCAGCGCCGAGCCCGGCAAGCCCGCGCCACGGCCGCTGGCGGGGCCGATCGTGCCGCTGGTTGCAGCCTCGATCTCTACCGATCAATTGCTGGGCGGACCGGGCTCGCGTCCCGCCGCCGTCGATGCGCTCGCTGCGAAGACGATGGTGAAAGGCGAGCCGCTGGCGGCCCCGGCCGGCCGTGCCGACGATTATGCCTGGCCGCGCCGCGAAGTCGGGCGCGAGCAGGCCAAGGGCGATACGCCTGTTGCGGCGACGACGCCTGAGGGCGGTGTTGCTCCGGGCACACCGGGTGCCGCGGCTGCGATGGCACCGCCAAAGCTCGCGCCGAAGAAGCCGCCGGTGGTGCAGCAGCCGGCACAGGCCGCGCCGACGTTCCGGGATTTCTTCGGCTTCGGCTCGCCGCCACCGCCGCCGCGTCAGCTGGCGCCGGCGCCCGGGCCACGCAATCCGAATCCCAATCCGGGGGCCCCACGTCCGCCTGGAAACGTCGGACGCTCGGCGGAAGCGATCCGGTAGTCGCTGGAGCAGGTTCTCTTGTCCCGGACGCGCTGCAGCGTGGAACGCTGCTGCGCAGAGCAGGGACCCAGTTCCTCTCACCACATTCTGAAAAGAATGGGCCCCGGCTCAGCAGCGCACCACTGCGTGGCGCGCTGCGTCCGGGGCACGAGAAACATGAGCTTTTGGCTCAGCCTTAATAGCGCCAGCGTGGCGGCGGACGGCGTGCGGGCCGCGACATCAGCAGCGCGAGCGCAAACCCGATGCCGCCGGCCACCAGCAGCGAGCCGAGCGGATTGTCCTGCACCTTCTTCGTCAGCGCCTGTGTCCCATCGCGGAAAGTCTCGCCGCTGTTATCATAGGCGTCCTTGGCGTAGCCGGCGGCGGTGTCCGTGGCATCGCGCACGGCATCCTTGGCCTGGCCATAGAGATTCTGCACCGTGCCCGCAGCTTCCCTAGCCTTGCCCGATGCCTGCGTCTTCGCATCGCCTGCGATGTCTCCGACCGCGCCTTCCGCGCGTCCGGCATATTCCTTGGCCGATCCAACAATCCGATCCGTATCCATGATGCTCCTCCTCGGGGGTCAGCCGAAGTAACCGATCAGGAGCAGCGCAGTTCCAAGACACGACGAAAGTGTAGCCCGTTACAAGATGAGCCCGCCATCGACGACCAGCGTCTGGCCGATGATGTAAGACGACAGCGGCGAGGCCAGGAACAGCGCCGCCCCCGCCATGTCAGCCGGCGTACCCAATCGCCGCAGCGGGATGCGCGCGAGCGCGCCTTCGAGCCGCTTCGGATTGTCGGTCGTCACCTTCGTCATCTTGGTGTCGACGAGCCCGGGCGCGATGCCGTTGACGCGGATGCCGTCCTCGGCCCAGGCCTCGCCCAGCGTCCGCGTCAATCCGACCGCACCGGTCTTCGACGCGTTATAGGCGGGATTGCCCATGGTGGAATGATAGGCCGCGGTCGAGGACACCATGATCAGCGTGCCCCTGGAATCCCGCAACATGGAATGAAATCGCGTGGCACAGGCCATCAGGCTCATGAGATTGACCTCGACCACCTTGCGAAAACCGCTCATCTCGAATTCGCCGCGGCGATAGAGCACCGCGCCCTGCGCGAGCACGAGCACGTCGAGCCTGTCGAAGGACGGCTTGAACGCCTCTATCGCACTGGGGTTGCCGACGTCGAGCTGCGCATAAGAGAGGCCCGTGAGATCAGAGCCCTCCTCGATCGAATAATCCTGCGGCTGTGCCCGCGTGCCGCAAACCGCGACAAGCGCGCCCCTTGTGCGAAACGCCTGCGCGATGCCGTTGCCGATCCCGCTCGAACCGCCTACGACCAGCACCTGCTTGCCTGAAAAATCGAGCTCGTTCGCCATCGCGGCCTCCCATTTTGTCTTGCTTGTTTGACCTGTCTGCGGATCGATGCCAGCCTTGTCAATCATAACAAGAACAAGCGGCTTCCTAAGGAAACAACATGTCCGAGTTCAAGCTGCTCAGCCGGTCCGTCAAGGGCTTGACCGTGCTCGTCACTGGCGCGGCCAGCGGCATGGGGCGCGCGACCGCGCGCTTGTTCGCCGCTGAGGGCGCAAACGTCGCCGTCACCGATTTCGACGGGCAAGGCGCGCATTCGGTTGCCAAGGAGATTGCCGCGAGCGGCGGCGCAGGAAGGGCGTGGAAGCTCGACGTTGCCGACGGCGACGAGATCAAGCGCGTGGTTGATGAGGTCGCCGCGCATTTCGGCGCAATCGACATCATCGTCAACAATGCCGGCATCTCCGTGCGGGTTGCGATCGACGACGAGGGCTATGAGGACGCCTGGGCCAGGGGCATCGCGGTGATGCTGACTGCCCATCCGCGCATCATCCGCGCTGCGCTGCCTCACTTGCGCAAATCGAACAGTCCGCGCATCGTCAACATTGCCTCGACCGAGGCGCTCGGCGCGACCGCATTGCACAGCCCCTATTCGGCAGCGAAGGGCGGCGTGGCAAGCCTCACCCGCTCGCTCGCGGTGGAGCTCGGCCGCGAGGGCATCACCGTCAACTGCATCTGTCCGGGCCCGATCCGCACAGGGATCACCGACCGCATCTCCGAGGAGCACAAGACGATCTACGCCAAGCGCCGCACCGCACTCGGCCGCTACGGCGATCCCGAGGAGGTCGCGCATATCACGCTGAGCCTGTGCCTGCCGGCGTCGTCCTTCCTCACCGGCGCCGTGATCCCGGTCGACGGTGGGTTGATGGCGCGGAACGCGTGAGAGCCATGCGCGCGGCGCGTTGACATCGCCGGACGCGCGAGTCATTTTTTCCGCAAACAGAGCGGAGAAACCGCTCGCAGACGCGGGAGAGAACGCCATGACGATCGCCATCCGGCAGCTTCAGAAGCATTTCGTCGGTGAGGTGTCCGGCCTCGATTTGCGCAAGCCTCTCACACCCGATGAGGCGCGCGAGGTCGAGGCCGCTATGGACAAATACGCGGTTCTCGTCTTCCACGACCAGAACATCACCGACGAGCAGCAGATGGCGTTCGCGCTGAATTTCGGCCCGCGCGAGGAAGCGCGCGGCGGCAACATCACCAAGGCGGATGAATACCGCCTCACCTCGGGCCTAAACGATGTCTCCAATCTCGGCAAGGACGGCAAGCCGCTGCCGAAGGACAGCCGCGCCAATCTGTTCAACCTCGGCAATTGCCTGTGGCACTCCGACAGCTCGTTCCGCCCGATCCCTGCAAAATTCTCGCTGCTCTCCGCGCGGGTGGTGAACCCGAAGGGCGGCAACACCGAATTCGCCGACATGCGCGCTGCCTATGACGCGCTCGACGATGACATCAAGGCGGAGATCGAGGACCTCGTCTGCGAACACTCGCTGATGTATTCGCGGGGATCGCTCGGCTTCACCGAATATACCGACGAAGAGAAGGAGATGTTCAAGCCGGTGCTGCAGCGGCTGGTGCGCACCCATCCCGTCCATCGCCGCAAGTCGCTCTATCTGTCATCGCATGCCGGAAAGGTCGTCAGCATGAGCGTGCCGGAAGGGCGGCTGCTGCTGCGCGATCTCAACGAGCACGCGACGCAGGCCGAGTTCGTCTACGTCCACAAATGGAAGCTGCATGATCTCGTGATGTGGGACAATCGCCAGACCATGCACCGCGTCCGCCGCTACGACCAGTCGCAACCTCGCGACATGCGCCGCGCGACCGTGGCGGGGACGGAGCCGACGGTGCAGCAGCAGGCGGCGGAGTAGCGACATACTCCGGTGTCGTCCCGGACAAGCGAAGCGCAGATCCGGGACCCATAACCACCGGACGTGGTTTGGCGAAGGCCCGGAGTGACCTGCCTGCCTCAAACTTCATCCTGGGAGTATGGGTCCCGGATCTGCGCTTCGCTTGAGGCGCGCTTGTCCGGGACGACAGCGGAGGTTGACGCAACGAGTGCGCCAGAGCTACGCGTGCCCGGCCTCGTTCGAGAGCATGCCGGGATCGATGCCGATCTTGCGCAAGGCGCGGCCGTACTTGTCGTCGACGTCGTCGCCGAAAATCAAGTCCGCGTCTGCATCGCAATGCAGCCAGCCGTTGCTCTGGATCTCGGTCTCGAGCTGGCCCGGCGCCCAGCCGGCATAACCGAGTGCGAGAATGGCGTGCTTGGGGCCGGAGCCGTTGGCGATGGCGCGCAGGATGTCGACCGTCGCCGTGAGGCAGACGCCGTCATCGATCCGCAGCGTCGCATTTTCGATGTAGAAGTCGCTGGAATGCAGCACGAAGCCGCGGCCGGTATCGACCGGGCCGCCACGCAGCACCTTCATGCTTTCGGCATTTTCCGGCAGCTTGATGTGCTCGCCCTTCTTGATGATGCCGAGCTGCTGCAAGAGCTCGGGGAAGTCGATGCTGCCGGCCGGGTGGTTCACGATGATGCCCATCGCTCCCTCCGCCGAATGGGCGCAGAGATAGATCACCGAGCGCTCGAAGCGGGAATCGCCCATCACGGGCATCGCAATCAGCAGCCGGCCGTCGAGATAACCGGCCGAATTGGGGAGCGCGGGGCTTGCGCTGCGGGTGCTTTCGCCCGTCCTCTTGCCTGTGGGAGCCATCGGTAAAGCACTCCGGTTTCAATTCCTATCCTGATGTCGGCCCGGGCCGCTGTCAAATCAAGGCTTGCAGAGACTCGATTCAGGTGCATCCATCACAAGCAATTCAATGGTTTGCCCCGGGGTGACCCTGTAAAGACGTGCCATGCTCACAAGAGTTCCCCTGCGTGCGGCGATTGGCGTCGCGACAACCCTGCTTGCGTCGTCGCTGGCCATCGCGGCCCGCGCCGATGACGCTTCGCCGTGGCAGCGCGACGGACATTCCGCGGTGCGGCTATTGGCGGGATCGCGCAGCGGCGCCGTCCTGCTCGGCGGTATCGCCTTCCAGCTCCAGCAGGGGTGGAAGACCTACTGGCGCACCCCCGGGGATTCCGGCGTGCCGCCGCGGTTCGACTTCTCGAAGTCGGACAATGTCGAGGCGGTGACGGTGATGTGGCCTGCGCCGCTGAAGTTCGACGACGGCGCGGGCGGCCATTCGATCGGCTATCACAACCAGATCGTGCTGCCCTTGCGCATCGTCCCCAAGGCGGCCGACAAGCCGGTGACCTTGCGCGCCGAGATCAATTACGCGGTGTGCGAAAAGCTCTGCATTCCGGTCGAGGCCAGCGCCGAGCTCGGCTTCAACAGCGTCGCCTCGACCGAGGACGCCAATTTGCGTGCCGCGCTCGACACGGTGCCCAAGCCTGCCAATATCGGCGATCCCAATCCGCTCACCATCCGCGACGTCAAGCGCGAGGGGCCCAAGATCGTGGTGGTCGACGTGGTGACGCCGGATAGCCGCAACGTCAATCTGTTCGTGGAAGGGCCGACGCCCGATTGGGCGTTGCCGATCCCGGCCCAGGTCGAGCCCAGTCCGGTCGGCGTCAAACGCTTCTCGTTCGAGCTCGACGGATTGCCGCCGAGCGCCAAGCCCGACGGCGCAGCGCTGAAGTTCACGCTGGTGGGTGCGGAGAAGTCGTACGAGTTCAATACGAATTTGGAGTAGATCGTCCCGGACCGAATAGTGGAGCCGGCCAGGATCAGGATGCAGGGCAAACCTTCGTAGCCTGCTTTTCCTGCAACTTCTTTGTGCAATACAGGCTGCATCGCTGACCGCCGGCCTTGGTGCAGGCGGCCAGGCACTTCTCGTATGAGCATCCCCACGCGTCCGCTCGCGCGGGTGTCATGGCATAGAGATCGAAGAAGGCTATTGCGGCGAGCACGGTCACGCACATCATAAATCGAGTCATCAATCGCTCCTTCTGAAATGACGTTCAAAGCAAGCGTCTGGCCGGGACCGCGAACTGTTGTGGTCTCCGCCCGGCATCGCGCCAATTCCATGCGCGAGCATGCCGGCCCGCACATATTCCAAATGCCTCCACTATGCCGTGAGCATAGTTCGAAGCGGCGCAGGACGTCACCCCTCCAAATAGGCAGGATGGAAACTCCCTGGATGAAGTGACAACCGCAACAGCGCCGCTTGACCCGGCATGCGAAACGATGTTCGCCGCGCCGACCTTGGCGGGACGCGGCCGGAGGCGTTCCAACCGAATCTTAAGGAATGGTTGCTAAGTCCCAGGCCTGCCGCAGCATGCGCGCGCCCCGGGGACCGTTCGTATTGGCCGTGATGGATGCAGAACCCGCAACGACCGGACCGGCCGGGCTGATGGCACGGCTGCGGACCAAGCTGACGGGCGGCCCGAGCGAGGCATCGCTGACGCGGCGGCTTGCCGGCACCATCTTCATCATCCGCGTGATCAGCGCCGGCCTTGCCTATGTCTCGCAGGTGCTGCTCGCCCGCTGGATGGGCACGTCCGACTACGGCATCTATGTCTATGTCTGGACCTGGGTGCTGCTGCTCGGCAGCATGATGGATTTCGGCATCTCGGCTTCCGCGCAAAAGATCATTCCGGAGTATCGCAGCAGCGGCGAGCAGGCGTTGCTGCGCGGCTTTCTCTCCGGCAGCCGCTGGCTGACCTTCCTCGTCTCCATGCTGGTGTCGCTCGGCCTCGCCGGCATCGTCAGGCTGCTGTCGCCCTGGATCGACCCGGCCGAGGAGCTGCCGCTCTATATCGGCTGCATGACGCTGCCGGCCTTCGTCGTTGCCAACACCCAGGACGGCATCGCGCGATCGCATGACTGGATGCAGCTCGGCTTGATGCCGCAATTCATCATCCGCCAGGCGCTGATCATCGGCATCACGGCTATCGCCTTCCTGCTCGGCTATCATCTCGGCGCGGTCGCCGCGATGGCCGCGAGCGCCGGCGCGGTCTGGATCGCGATGACCGGGCAGATGGTGGTGCTGAACCGCAAGCTCGCCGATCATATCGCGCCCGGTCCCAAGACCTACGACATTGGCGGCTGGCTTGCCGTCTCGCTGCCGATCCTGCTGGTCGAGAGCTTCTACCTGCTGCTGTCCTACACCGACGTGCTGGTGCTGCAGCAATTCCGCCCCTCCGACGAGGTCGGCGTCTATTTCGCTGTCGTGAAGACGCTGGCGCTGGTCTCCTTCATCCACTACGCGATGTCGGCGACGACGGCGCACCGCTTCGCCGAATACAACGCAAGCGGCGACAAGGCACGGCTATCGGCCTATGTCGCGCATGCGATCGGCTGGACGTTCTGGCCGTCGCTGGCGGCGACCATCGCGCTGCTCGCGGTGGGCAAGCCGCTGCTCTGGCTATTCGGGCCGCAATTCGTGATCGGCTACGACATCATGTTCGTCGCCGCGATCGGCCTGGTGGTGCGCTCCGCGATCGGGCCGGTCGAACGGCTGCTCAACATGCTCGGTCAGCAAAAGATCTGCGCGCTCGCTTATGCCCTAGCCTTCGTGATGAACCTCCTGCTCTGCATCGCGCTGGTGCCGCGCTACGGCGGCCACGGCGCGGCGGCCGCGACATCGATCTCCCTCACCTTCGAGACGGTGCTCTTGTTCTGGATCGTGCGGCAGCGGCTCGGACTGCACGTGCTGGCGTTCGGTAAATAGGCGCTGCGCGCCTGACGTGCTCGCTGCTTCCCCGGGGAACGGCTCTGTCAGAGCACGCACAGGAACGAGACAAAACGCCTCTCCTTTTTGAACCTGAGGCAAAATTTTTCTTATTCTGCCCGAGCGGTTGCGCGTTAGGGGAACTTTATTCTACGTCGTATTGCCTAACCGACGAGATCAACCTAAGATTCCCCTGATATGTTCGATCCACTCTACGTCGCCTCTGGATTCGGCGTCGGCCTGCTTGTCGGGATGACCGGCGTGGGCGGCGGCTCGTTGATGACGCCGCTCTTGATCCTGCTGTTCGGCGTCCATCCCTCCACAGCGGTCGGAACCGACCTGCTTTATGCCGCCGCCACCAAGACCGGCGGCAGCGTGGTGCATGGCTGGTCGCGCAGCGTGCACTGGCCAGCGGTGCTACGGCTAGCCTGCGGCAGCATTCCTGCGAGTGCGCTGACGCTGCTGGTGTTGTGGAAGCTCGACCTCAAGAGCGATTCCGAGCGCAACCTGGTCAACCTGGTGCTGTGCTTCGCGCTGCTGCTGACCGCGACGTCGCTGATCTTCCGCAAATCCATCATGGAGCGCTATCGCCGCCGGCTCGAACAGGTCGACGAGCGCATCACCGCCATTGCGACCGTCGTTACCGGCATCGTGCTCGGCGTGCTGGTCTCGATCTCGTCGGTCGGCGCCGGTGCGGTCGGCGTGACCGTGCTGCTGCTGCTCTACCCTCGCCTGCCCATGGTGACCATCGTCGGCTCGGATATCGCCCATGCGGTGCCGCTGACACTGGTCGCGGGCATCGGGCACTGGGCGCTCGGCGATGTGGATTGGGCCCTGATGGGCGTGCTGCTGATGGGCTCGCTGCCCGGCATCATCGTCGGCAGCTTCAGCGCCACGCGCGTGCCCGAGACGGTGCTGCGCCTGACGCTTGCGAGCGTCCTGTTCGTGGTCGCCGGCAAAATCTTGTTTGCCGAGCTGCACCTGTCATCCGCCTTTGTGACGGCGCTGGCTTGGGGGCATTAGGCCCGACCGGACGACGGACTCGTAGGGTGGGCAAAGCGACTTGTCCGCCGTAGCTCGAAGAGCGAAGGCGGAAGCATGCCCACCGTTTCTCTCAATGGCGGAAGCATGGTGGGCACGGCGCAAAAGCGCCTTTGCCCACCCTACGGCACCCCGCCCTACTCCGCGGTCCAGCCGCCGTCGATCGAGAGGTTGGTGCCGGTGATCTGCGCGGCATCATCGCCGCACAGGAACAGCGCCAGCGCGGCGACCTGCTCGGAGGTGACGAACTCCTTGGTCGGTTGCGCATCGAGCAGCACGTCGTTGATGACTTGCTCACGCGTCAGATTGCGCGCCTTCATCGTGTCGGGGATCTGCCTCTCCACCAGCGGCGTCCAGACATAGCCCGGGCTGATGCAGTTGCAGGTGATCTTGTGGGTCGCAACCTCCAGCGCCACGGTCTTGGTGAGACCGGCGATGCCGTGCTTGGCCGACACGTAGGCCGACTTGAAGGGCGAGGCGACCAGCGAATGCGCCGAAGCCGTGTTGATGATGCGGCCCCAGCCCTTCTTCTTCATGCCGGGGACGGCGGCGCGGATGGCGTGGAAGGCCGAGGACAGGTTGATCGCGATGATCTGGTCCCATTTCTCGACCGGGAATTCCTCGATCGGCGAGACGAACTGGATGCCGGCATTGTTGACGAGGATGTCGACCGAGCCGAAAGTCTTCTCGCCGAGCGCGATCATCCCGGCGATCTCGGCGGGCTTGGTCATGTCGGCGGGCGAATAGATCGCTTTCACCTTGAAGTCCGACTCGATCTTGGCGCGCTCCTTCTCGATGTCCTCCGGCGAGCCGAATCCGTTGATGACGACATTGGCGCCGGCGGCTGCGAAGGCGCGCGCGTAAGCGAGCCCGATGCCGCTGGTCGAACCGGTCACGACGGCGTTCTTGCCTGACAGAGTACCCATGTTATTCGCTCCTTTTTGGCGGGGGCGCGGTGACGTCCCCCGTAAGATCGTAGGTCACCATGGTCTCGCCGGACTGCGGCCGCTCGAGCCAGTCCTTGTGGCGCATCGACAGATGCACGTCGCGCACGCCGGCTTCCCAATGCTCGACCATGGCGACATGCGAGAAGTCGTAATCCTTGGACGAGGATTCGTAGTTCTTGCTGCGGTAGATCAGATGCACCACGGTGACCGTGCTTTCGCGCGACACCTTGGCGAGGAATTCGACGGACGGATCATTCTTCAGGTAGTCCGGCAATTTGCCGATCAGGTCGCGCACCGCCCTGCGGGCGTTGTGGATCTGCTTGTTCTTGTCGGTGTTCATCCGCGTGCGGCTGGAGAAGCGGATGTCCTTCTCGCGCTCGGTCGCCTCGAGCAGCGAATTCGGCAGGTCGCCGCGCGCGGAAAACAGGTCGACCTGGAAGATCAGCATGTCGCGGTCGATCTCGGCATCGAGCACGTAGTCGAGCGGCGTGTTGGAGGCGATGCCGCCGTCCCAATAATGCTCGCCGTCGATGACGACGGACGGAAAGCCCGGCGGCAGCGCGCCGGAGGCCATGATGTGCTCGGGCCCGATTTTCTTGCCGAGCTTCTTGAACTCGTAATTGTCGAAATATTTGAAATTGCCCGAGGTGACCCCGACCGCGCCGACCGACAGGCGCGTCTTGAGATCGTTGATGCGGTCGAAATCGACCAGGCGCTCCAGCGTCTTCTTCAGCGGCGCGGTGTCGTAATAGCTCTCGGCCTCGGGATGGCCCGGCGGCCACATCGGCGCGGGCGGGACGCGCGGCGTGAAGAAGCCGGGCACGCCGAAGGTTGCGATCAGCGCGGCGCTGGTCGAGTTGAACAGCTCGCGGCTGCGATCGCTCTTGCCGATCGGCTTCCACGGCACCGGCGCGGAGACCATCTCCCAGAATTCCTTGAGCCGCTTGACGCGCGTCTCGCCCTCATTGCCGGCGATGATGGCGGCGTTGACCGCGCCGATCGAGATGCCGGCCACCCATTCCGGCTCGAAGCCGGCATGGCACAGCGACTGACAGGCGCCGGCCTGATAGGAGCCGAGTGCGCCGCCGCCCTGGAGAACCAGGACGCGTTGCGCTTTCGCGGGGACTGTTGCGACTTCCGGGCTATGATCGGTCATGCGGGGACATTAGCAAAAAAACGCAAAACGCGAGCCACCGTGGCGACAGTTTCGCCGCGGCGTCAATGCATCCCGGGATCAAGTCTGGCTTATCGGGGGTCCGTCGAGGCCAGGATCATGGTCCAGAACACCTTGTACTTGGTGCCTGGAGCATAGCCGGCCGCTATGCCCAATTTTGTGACACCGCCCTTGAGCATGTTGGCGCGATGCGGAGGCGAGTCGCGCCAGCCGGAAAACGCTTCCGCCAGCGTATGATAGCCGGCCGAGACGTTCTCGACCGCAACCGTCGCCGGGTAACCGCCCGTGCTGAGCCGCTTGGCCAGCGGCGCGCGGACGTCATGGTCCATCTTGTTGGCGGCCGCCATGGCCTGGGACTGGGATTCGGCAAGCCGCATCAGATCGGAATCGATCACGACGGTGCCGAGCCCGTTGTTCTGGCGGTACTGCGAGATCATGATCGCGGCCGCCTGCGCATCGAGCTTGGCGCCCGGGACCGACATATCGGCATACATCGACGGCTGCTGGACCGGCGCCTCGTTGCCGGCACAGCCGGCGAGCAGCAAAGTGATGAGAATTGCGGCCGCAGCGCGCATAGAGTGCCCCCGAATGAGGGGCCGTTGTTGCATACCAACCGTGGCTGAAAGGTGAATTTTGAAGAAAATTCGAGCCGGCAGGACAGCTCAGGCGCCCGCAAATATCCGGTAACGGCGAGGCTCGAGGCCGATGGTGTCGCCGGGGCGCAGTTCCTTGTCGCGGGGGGCGTCGATCTCAATGGTCTCGCCGCCTGACAACGCGACCTCGGCCCGCTGCACCGGACCGAAATTGCGGACATGCTGCACGGCGCCCTCGAACGCGCCGCTGCCGGGCGGGCCGACCAACATGTCATGTCGCCGCACGAACAGTTTTGACGTGCCAGACGCAATCCCGTCCGCCGCAAGGGCAAGCGGCCGGTCGCCGAGCCTGACGACGCCGCCTTCGACCTGTACCGGCAGCTCGATGGATTCGCCGATGAAGCCGTGGACGAACGCGCTTGCCGGCCTCTCATAGACGTCATCGGGCGAGCCGATCTGCTCGATCCTGCCCTTGTCCATCACCACGACGCGGTTGGCGACTTCCAACGCCTCCTCCTGGTCGTGGGTGACGAAGATCGAGGTGACGTGGATCTCGTGGTGCAGCGAGCGCAACCATCTTCGCAGCTCCTTGCGCACCTTGGCATCGAGCGCGCCGAACGGCTCGTCGAGCAGGAGGATGCGCGGCTCGATCGCCAGCGCGCGGGCGAGCGCGATGCGCTGGCGCTGGCCACCGGAGAGCTGGCTCGGATAGCGGTCGGACAGCCAGTCGAGCTGGACGAGATCGAGCAGCTCTTTCACCCGCGCTCGGATCGTGGCCTCGTCTTTCCGTATCGCGCGCGGCTGCACGCGCAGGCCGAAGGCGACGTTCTCGAACACGGTCATGTGGCGGAACAGCGCGTAGTGCTGGAACACGAAGCCGACATGCCGCTCGCGCGCGCCCTGCGCCAGCGCATCCTCGCCATTGAAGGAGACCTCGCCGGCATCAGGCCAGTCGAGACCTGCGATAATCCGCAGCAGCGTGGTCTTGCCCGAGCCGGAGGGGCCGAGCAGCGCGAGCAATTCGCCGTCATTGACCTTGAGGTCGACGCCGTCGAGGGCTGAAAAGCCGCCGAACTTCTTGACGAGGTTTTTGACTTCAATGGTCACTTGCGTCGTCTCCTTCGTCGAGGTGACGTTCGAGAACAGTCTTGGCGATCAGCGTGATCAAGGCCAGCATCGCCAGCAGCGAGGCAATCGCGAAGGCGGCGACGAACTGGTATTCGTTGTAGAGGATCTCGACCAGCAGCGGCATCGTATTGGTCTCGCCGCGGATGTGGCCGGAGACGACGGAGACCGCGCCGAACTCGCCCATCGCGCGCGCGTTGCAGAGCAGGACGCCGTAGAGCACGCCCCATTTGATGTTGGGCAGCGTGACGCGGAAGAAGGTTTGCAGGCCCGAGGCGCCGAGCGAGATCGCGGCCTCCTCCTCCTGCGTGCCCTGCTCCTGCATCAGCGGGATCAGCGCGCGCGCCACGAAGGGGAAGGTGACGAAGGTGGTGGCGAGCGCGATGCCGGGCACCGCGAACAGGATCTGGATGTCGTGGTCCCTGAGCCAGCCGCCGAAATAGCCCTGCGCGCCAAACAGCAGCACGAAGACGAGGCCCGAGATCACCGGGCTCACCGAGAACGGCAGGTCGATCAGTGTGATCAGGAAGGTCTTGCCCGGAAATTCGAATTTCGCAATCGCCCAGGCCGCAACGAGGCCGAACACGAGATTGAGGCCGACCGAGATCGCCGCAACCAGCAGCGTCAGCTTGATCGCGGCCAGCGCTTCCGGCTCGGCGAGCGCGGCGAAATAAGCGAGGATCCCCTTCGAGAAGGCCTGGGCGAACACCACCACCAGCGGCAACACGACGAAGACGGAGAGGAAGATCATCGCCAATGCGATGATCGTGATGCGCACCGCCCTTGGCTCGGTACGCAGACTGTCGTGTGCCGCGGCCGCATGCGCGCGAGCGCGCGCATCGGGTGAGGCCAGGGAAACGGAATCTGCGATCTGCATCGTCATGGTCCGCCCCTCAACGCGCCGGAATCCGGCTCTGCGACCAGCGCTGGAGCCGGTTGACGGCGAAGATGATGACGAAGGAGACGACGAGCATGACCGCCGCAATGGCGGTCGCGTCGGCGTAGCGGAACTCGGACAGGCGGATCACGATCAGCAGCGGGGCGATCTCGGACACGTTGGGCAGATTGCCGGCAATGAAGATCACCGAGCCGTATTCGCCGACCGCGCGCGCGAAGGCGAGCGCAAGACCGGTGAGCAGCGCCGGTGCTAGCGAGGGCAGGATCACGCGGATGATGGTCTGCCAGCGGCTGGCCCCCAGGCTGCCCGCCGCCTCCTCGATCTCGGGGTCGAGATCCTGCAACACCGGCTGCACGGTGCGGACCACGAAGGGAATGCCGATGAAGATCATGGCGACGAAGATGCCGACCGGCGTAAACGCCACCTTGATGCCGGCCGCGGCAAGCGGCGCCCCCAGCCAGCCCTTCTCGGCGAACAGCGCGGTCAGCGCAACGCCGGCGACTGCCGTCGGCAGCGCGAATGGCACATCGACGATGGCGTCGAACAGGCGGCGGCCGGGAAAGCGGTACCGCACCAGCGCCCAGACGATGATGCTGCCCATCACGAGATTGACGGAGGCCGCCGCGAACGCGAGGCCGAAGGAGACGCGCAAGGCATTGAGGGTGCGGCGGCTGGTGAGGATATTCCAGAACTGTTCGGGACTGAGCTCGAGCGATTTCAGGAACAGCCCAGCGAGCGGAATCAGGATGATGACGGACAGCCAGGACAGCGTCAGTCCCATCGTGAGACCGAAGCCCGGCAATGTCCGGCGTCTTGCTGCGAATGCGCTCACCAGGCCCCCTGCTAAAAGCCCATTAAGACTGCGCCAGATCAGTTCTTGTAGATCTGGTCAAAGATACCGCTGTCGGCAAAATGCTCCTTCTGAGCCTTGGTCCAACCACCAAAAACGTCGTCGATGGTGAATAGTTCGACCTTGGCGAAGGAATTTTCATACTTCTTGGCGATCTCGGGATCGCGCGGGCGGTAGAAATTACGCGCGGCAATTTCCTGACCGTCCTTGGTGTACCAGTACTGGAGATAGGCATCGGCGGCGTTGCGGGTGCCTTTTTTATCGGCAACCTTGTCGACGATGGTGACCGGCGGCTCGGCGAGGATCGATTGCGGCGGTGCCACGATCTCGAACTTGTTCGCGCCGAATTCCTTCAGCGCCAGGAAGGCCTCGTTCTCCCAGGCCAGCAGCACATCGCCGACGCCGCGCTCGACGAAGGTGACGGTCGCGCCGCGTGCGCCGGTATCGAGCACCGGCACCTGCTGGTAGAGTTTTCCGATGAAATCCTTGGCCTTGTCGGCCGAGCCGTACTTCTTCTGCGCAAAACCCCAGGCCGCCAGATAATTCCAGCGCGCCCCGCCCGAGGTCTTCGGGTTCGGCGTGATCACGGCGACGCCCGGCTTGATCAGATCGTCCCAGTCCTTGATGGCCTTGGGATTGCCCTTGCGGACGAGGAAGACGATCGTCGAGGTGTAGGGTGATGAATTCTGCGGCAGCCGCTTCTGCCAATCGGCTGTGGTGAGCCCCTTGGCGGCGATGGCATCGATGTCATAGGCGAGCGCGAGGGTCACCACATCGGCCTGCAAGCCGTCGATCACCGCGCGGGCCTGCGAACCGCTGCCGCCATGCGACTGCTTGATCTCGACGCTCTTGCCGGTCTCCTTCTGAAAGGCGTTCGCGAACGCCTTGTTGAATTCGGCATAGAGCTCACGCGTCGGATCGTACGACACGTTCAACAGATTGATATCAGCAGCGAGAGCCGAGCTTGCCAAGAAACCCGTCAAGACGAGGCCTGCAGCGAGCGGAACGATACGGCGCATCATGTCCATCTCCATTCACTTCGCTGACGTCGGTGTCAGCGAAGGCGTGCAGGCATAACTCGGGGCGAAACGCGCTTAAGTCAACGGAACCGGATTTTCTTGTTCGCAGCGTGGCAGCGTGGCTGTGCTACGAAGTCTTCGTCGTGTGGATGCCGCATTCTGTCTTGGCCCGGCCGCGCCAGCGACCGGCGCGCGCATCCTCGCCCTCGGCCGTTCTGCTCGTGCAAGGCATACACCCAACCGACAGGAAACCGGAGGCGGCGAGTGGATGACGCGGCAATTTGGCGCGGACGAAGATCGCCTCGAGTTCCTCGCGCGAGACGTTGGCGAAGGGGTTGAATTTCAACCGGGCGCCATCCTCTTCGACGACCGGCATGTCGGCCCGCGCGTTGCCCTGAAAGCGCTTGCGGCCGTTGATCCAGGCCGAGAACGGCTTCAGCGCACGCGCCAGCGGTTCCACCTTGCGAATGCGGCAGCAGGCGTCGGGATCGGAGAACCAGAGGTCACGGTCGGGATCTTCGCGCGATAGCGCTTCCTCGGCCGGCTTGATCGAACGGACATCCTTCAGGCCCAGCGTCGCGATCAGCGTGTCGCGATAGGCAAGCGTCTCCTCAAACAACCAGCCAGTGTCGAGGAAGATCACCGGGATCGCCGGATCGACGTCCGCCATGACCTTCAGCAGCGTCGCCGATTCCGTGCCGAAGGACGACACCAGCGCAAGCCTTTCACGCCCGACCGTCTTAAGCGCCGCAGCGATGATCTCAGCGGGCGAGGCATCGCGCAGGGCGCGATCGAGCTCGTCCGCCGAAGGCAACGCAGAGACGGGCGAAACCTGAGGCGCGATCGCGTTCACGTGCCGACACCTTCGGAATGGCGGAGCTGCATGCGCCGGTGCAGCGCCGTGATGCGGCCGTCGCCGGTCGGCTGGTAGAACACCGAATAGCGCTTGGCGGTCTGCATGAAGGCTTCCGCGTCGCCCTGCTTCTTGACGTCGAAGGAATCGAAGCCGGCGCGCAGCATGAACACGAACTGGTCGCGCAACACCTGGCCGGTCGCGCGTAATTCGCCGCGGTAATTGTAACGCTCGCGCAGCAGGCGGGCCTGGCTGTAGGCACGGCCGTCGCGGAAAGTCGGGAACACCAGCGCGACGACGGCGATCTTGCCGAGATAGGGCACGAGCTCGGCGATATCGCGACTGTTCGGCCAGATCACGCCGACCTTGCCGGAGCGCTTGACCAACGCATCGGCCTCGCCGAGGAAACGTTCGGCCGGCACCAGGATGTCGCCGCCCTCGGGCAGCGGCGTGTCGACGGCCAGCTTGACGAAGCTGTCGTCGGCGATCTTTCCGCCGTTAACGAGTGGCATAGACGCGCTCCTTGAAGGGTTCGACGCCGAGACGCTTCACCGTGTCCATGAACAGCTCTTCGGGCCGCTCGCGCAGCGCCAGATAGGCTTCCACAACGTCTTCGATGACATCGGCGACTTCGTCGAATTTGACACCGGGTCCGATCAGGCTGCCCAGCGCGGCGTTCTCGTCGGCACGGCCGCCGATGGTGATCTGGTAGACCTCCTCGCCGTTCTTCTCGACGCCGAGAATGCCGATATGGCCGACATGGTGATGGCCGCAGGCATTGATGCAGCCGGAGATGTTGATGTGGAGGCGGCCTATCAGGTTCGCGAGCTCGTGATTGGCAAAGCGCCGCGTCAGTTCCTGCGCGATCGGAATCGAGCGCGCATTCGCCAGCGAGCAATAGTCGAGCCCGGGGCAGGCGATGATGTCGGTGATCAGATTGACGTTCGGCGTCGCGAGCCCGAGCTTGTCGAGCGCCTTCCACAGCGCCGGCAGGTCGCGCTTGGCGACATGCGGCAGCGCCAGGTTCTGCTCGTGGCCGACGCGGATCTCGCCGAACGAATATTTGTCGGCGAGATCGGCCAGTGCATCCATCTGCTCGGCGTTGGCATCGCCCGGAGGCGCACCGATCGGCTTCAACGAGATCGTGACGATGGAGTAGCCCTGCACCTTGTGCGGGGCCACCGAGTTCTTGCGCCACGCCTCGAAATCAGGATCGGCCGCGGCCTGACGCAGCTCGTCCGGCATGTGCGGCAGCTTCTCGTAAGAAGGATAAGTGAAGCGCGAGCGAATGTCCTCGATCACCTCGTCGTCGATCTGGAGCGAGGAGTTGCGGATATGCTGCCACTCGTCCTCGACCTCGCGGGAGAATTTTTCGATGCCGAGCTCGTGCACCAGGATCTTGATGCGCGCCTTGTAGATGTTGTCGCGGCGGCCGTACTGGTTGTAGACGCGCAGGATCGCCTCGATGTAGCTGAGGATATCGCGGCCATGCACGAAGTGCTTGATGGTCTTGGCGATGAACGGCGTGCGACCGAGGCCGCCTCCGACCAGCACCTCGAAACCGGTCTCGCCCTTCTCGTTCTTGATCAGCCTCAGGCCGATGTCGTGGATCTTGATCGCGGCGCGGTCGTGGTCCGACGCGGTGATCGCGATCTTGAACTTGCGCGGCAGGAACGAGAATTCCGGATGCAGTGTGGTGTGCTGGCGGATCAGCTCCGACCAGATGCGCGGATCCTCGATCTCGCCGGGCGCGACGCCGGCCCACTGGTCCGAGGTGACATTGCGCATGTTGTTGCCGGAGGTCTGCATCGCATGGATGCCGACCTTGGCAAGATCCTCCAGCGCATCCGGCAGTTCGGCCAGCTTGATCCAGTTGAACTGGATGTTCTGCCGCGTGGTGAAATGGCCGTAGCCGCGGTCGTATTTGCGCGCGACATGGGCGAGCGCCCGCAACTGGTTCGTTGCGAGCGTGCCGTAGGGGATCGCGACGCGGAACATGTAGGCGTGCAATTGCAGATAGACGCCGTTCTGCAGGCGCAGGATCTTGAACTCGTCCTCGGTGAGTTCGCCGGAGAGGCGCCGCTTCACCTGGTCGCGGAACTCCGAGACGCGCTCGTTGACGAGCGTGCGGTCGATTTCGTCGTAAGCATACATAAGAAGGTGCCTTAAGCCTGGGCCGACTGTCCGATGGTCACACCGGTGCGGCGGATCTGTTCGCGCAGATTGCCGGGTTCGATCTTGCCGTCCGCGCCGACCTGCACCGGGGCGATATAGGGTCCGATCGCGCCGACGTCATCGGCGACGGACTCCGCAAGCAACGCCTTGGCCTCGTCGGAGTTGCGCACGATCGCGGCCTCCGAGAGGTCCGCAGACCAGCTCTTGGCGGCGGTGCGATACACCACGATGCCGTCCCAGGTCCGGTTGGCGGTCACGATCGAGGGGCCGGCGATCTTGATCTTCTTCTGTTCAAGCGGGGAGGTCATTCGGCTGCATCCAGGAGGTCAGAGATGATTTGCTTTGGAGATTGGCGGCGAAGCGAGCCGGCAAGCCGGACCACGTCGCCGATGATGAGGATGGCGGGGCCGCCTTGGGTCCGCCGCACGAGTTCGGGCAGATCGCGCAGCGTGCCGATCGCGCCTTGCCCGTCGGGACGCGTGACGCGGGCGAACACGCCCACCGGCGTTTCCGGCGAACGGCCGGCCGCGAACAGGCCGGCACGGATGGCGGGCGCGGCGGTCATGCCCATGTAGACCACGACGGTCATCTTGGTGTCGGTCAGCGTCGACCAGTCCACGACCTCCGCATCGCGCGCCTTGTGCGCGGTGAGGAAGGTGATGCGGGTGGCTTCGTGACGATAAGTGAGCGGCACCTCGAAATCGGCGGCGCCGCCGAGACCTGCGGTGATGCCGGGAATGATCGAATAGGCGACGCCGGCGGCGCGCAAGGCTTCCACCTCTTCGCCGCCACGGCCGAACACGAAGGGATCGCCGCCTTTCAGCCGCACCACGCGCTGGCCGGATTGCGCGGCCTCGATCATGCGCTTGTTGATGGCGTCCTGGCCGATGCCGGGCTTGCCGACGCGGCGACCGACGGCAACGCGCGTGGTGTCGCGGCGGATGCGATCGAGAATTTCGGGGGAGACCAATTCGTCATGGAAGACGATGTCGGCGTCCTGCAATGCGCGCAGCGCCTTGATGGTGAGAAGGTCGGGGTCGCCGGGGCCGGCGCCGACCAGCACGACCGAGCCTTCCGGCTTGTCTGCGCGCGCGAATTCGGAGGGATCTGAAATGGCTTTGAGCGCCGCATCCGCCTCGGCCTTGCGGCCGGCGAGCACGGCGGCGCCGATCGGACCGTCGATCACGCGCTCCCAGAACCGGCGGCGCAACGGAAACTCGGCGATGTGCTCGTTGATGGACTTGCGGAAGCCGCCGATGAACTCGGCGAGCTCGCCGATGCGCGCCGGAAGCAGCGCCTCGATCTTCTCGCGCACGCGCCGCGCCACCACCGGCGAGGTGCCGCCGGTACCGACCGCGACCACGACATCGCCGCGATCGACGATCGCCGGGAAGATGAAGCTCGAATGCTCGAGATCGTCCATGACGTTGACGGGCAGGCCAAGCGCCTTGGCGCGCACCGACATCGCAACGCCGACGTCGCCTGCTCCCGCGCAGACGATGGCGATGACACCCGAGAGATCGGCGGTGAGCGGATCGCCCGCCGCGATTTCGATACGGGCTACGTCCTCAGAACTGAGCCCCAGATCCTGATTGCCGTCGATCGCATGCACGCGGATGCGCGCGCCGGCCGCCGCGAGCACGCGCAACTTGGCGCGCAAAAGCTCGCCCGCACCGATGAGGACCACCGGACCGGCCTTGAGATCGAGAAACACCGGCAAGAACCGCATACGATACTCGCTTCCCCCGATACGGGGTTGACTGGAATTATTTTCTATATATGTGTCGTTTCGAGCGCGCAAAGAGAAAATTTTTTCTTCTACTCCACGCGGTCACTATAGAATTTTCGCCTCCAAACGCAAAGTGGCAGAGATGCATCTTCTCAAGGACGATTCCGCAGTTGTCGGAGTGAGCAGCACGGCCCCCCTCAGCCGCGCGGGCTCGCAAGAATTTTCTGCTGATGTTGCCCCCAGCATGGACCATCTCGACCAGCTCGAGGCGCAGAGCATCTACATCTTCCGGGAGGCCTTCGCCCGGCTGAAGAAGATTGCCCTGCTGTGGTCGCTCGGCAAGGACTCCAACGTCATGATCTGGCTGGCGCGGAAGGCGTTCTTCGGCCGGCTGCCGTTCCCGGCCCTCCATGTCGACACCGGCAAGAAGTTTCCGGACATGTATCGCTTCCGCGATCATTACGGGAAGGAGTGGGATCTCGATCTGCGTGTCGAGCCCTGCCCGCCTATCGATGCCGTCGACCCAACGCTGCCGCCGGCCGCCCGTTCCGCCGCGCGCAAGACCGAGGGCCTCAAGATGGCGCTCGCCAAATACGGCTTTGACGGCCTGATCGCCGGCATCCGCCGCGACGAGGAAGCGACCCGCGCCAAGGAGCGCGTGTTCTCGCCGCGCGGCCTGGAAGGCAATTGGGACGTGCGCGACCAGCCGCCGGAGTTCTGGGACCATTTCAACGCCTCGCCGCCGCAGGGCGCGCATCTGCGCATCCACCCGATCCTGCATTGGACCGAAGCCGACATCTGGGCCTACACCAAGCGCGAGAACATCCCGATCATCCCGCTCTATCTGTCGCAGAACGGCAAGCGCTACCGCTCGCTGGGCGATCAGGACATCACCAATCCGGTCGCCTCGACTGCGTCGAGCATCGACGAGATCCTGATCGAGCTCGAACAGACCAAGGTGCCGGAGCGCGCCGGACGCGCGCTCGACCACGAGACCGAGGACGCCTTCGAGCGCCTTCGCGTCGCCGGCTATCTCTGATCAAGGACGCGAGCGCGTTATGAACATGATCGTCACCCCCGCTTCGCCCGCCACCCCGAACGGCACCACGCGTCCGCAGGTGCGGATCGTCATCGTCGGCCATGTCGACCACGGCAAGTCGACGCTGGTCGGCCGCCTGCTGCACGAGACCGGCAGCCTGCCCGACGGCAAGCTGGACATGCTGAAAGCGGTCAGCGCGCGGCGCGGCATGCCGTTCGAATGGTCGTTCCTGCTCGATGCGCTTCAGACCGAGCGCGACCAGGGCATCACCATCGACACCACGCAGATCCGCTTTCGCACCAATTCGCGCGACATCGTGCTGATCGACGCGCCCGGCCACGCCGAATTCCTCCGCAACATGATCACCGGCGCCTCGCAGGCCGACGGCGCGGTGCTGATCATCGACGCGCTCGAAGGCGTGCGCGACCAGACAAGGCGGCACGGCTATCTCCTGCATCTGCTCGGCGTGAAGCAGGTCGCTGTTGTCGTCAACAAGATGGACCGCGTCGACTTTTCCGCCGATCGTTTCAAGGAGATCAGCGACGAGATTTCCGCGCATCTGAGCGGCCTCGGTGTGAAGCCCACGGCAGTGATCCCGATTTCCGCCCGCGATGGTGACGGCGTCGCCGAGCGTACCGATCGAATCGGTTGGTACAAGGGACCGACGGTGGTCGAAGCGCTGGACCAGCTGGAGCCGGCGCGCCCCCTGGAAGCGCTGGCGCTGCGCCTGCCTGTGCAGGCGATCTACAAGTTCGACGACCGCCGCATCGTGGCGGGGCGCATCGAATCCGGCAGCCTCAAAGCCGGCGACGAGATCGTGATCATGCCGGCCGGCAAGATCGCCAAGATCAAGACGGTCGAGAGCTGGCCGGCGACGCCGGTCGCGGGACGGCAGGGCGCCGGCCGCTCGGTCGGCATTACCCTCGACCGCGAATTGTTCATCGAGCGCGGCGACATCGTCGCGCATGCGAGCGGCGCCCCGCGCGAGACGCGCCGGCTGCGCGCGCGCATCTTCTGGCTGCACGACAAGCCGCTCGCCAAGGGCGACCAGCTCCTGGTTCGCTGCGGGCCGAAGGAAAGCCGCGCCACCGTGATCGCGATCGAGAAGGCGGTCGATCCCGGCGAATTGTCGAGCACCGAGAACAAGGCGATCGGCCGTAACCATGTCGGCGAGATCGATATTTCTCTGTCGAATCCGATTGCCACCGATCCCTATACCGAGAACCCGCGCACGGGCCGTCTCGTGATCGAGGTCTCCGGACGCATCGCCGGCGGCGGTCTGGTGCTGTCGGTCGATGCCGGCCAGCGCGCCGTGCCCGTCGACATCGTGCCGGTGGAATCGGCCCTGCGCCCCGACGAACGCTCCGCGCGCTACCGCCACAACGGCGCCGTGGTCTGGCTCACCGGCCTGCCGGCCTCCGGCAAGTCGACGCTGGCAAAAGCGCTGGAACGCCGGTTGTTCTCCAATGGCGGCTCGCCGATCCTTCTCGACGGCGACACGCTGCGCGCCGGGCTCAACAACGATCTCGGCTTCTCCGCTGCGGACCGCAGCGAGAACATCCGCCGTCTCGCCGAAGTCGCGACGCATCTCGCGCGTAACGGCCACATCGCCATCGTCGCCGCGGTCTCGCCAGCCCGCGAGGATCGCGCGACCGCGCGCCGCATCGCCGACACCGCGTTCCGCGAGATCCATGTCGCGACGCCTGCTGAAGTGTGCGAGGAGCGCGACCCCAAGGGCCATTACAAGAAGGCGCGAGCCGGCGCGCTCTCCTCGTTCACCGGCATCGGCAACGATTACGAAGCACCGCAGGCCGCCGAGCTCGTGATCGACACCTCGGCACGGACGGTCGCTGAGGCCGCCGACGAGATCGAGCGCATGCTGAAGACGACGGGCGTGCTGTTCGACGAAGTCCTGGACCTCGCCGCAAATATTTGAGTGCGTCCTAACCCCCGCTGTCGTCGCCCGGCTTGACCGGGCGACCCAGTATTCCAGAGACAGCGTTGGGATACGGAGAGGCCGCGGCGTACTGGATTCCCCGCCTTCGCGGGGAATGACACCGGTGCGTGCGCCCCCACTTTTCTTGACATTTTGACAAACCCCTGGGGGTCTTCTCACCGCCCCTTTTTTGGGGCTAATAGGGCCCCGAAAGCCGCCCTCTATGGGTGCATTTTGCTGCTGTCGGGTCAAAAGCAGCCAAAAACAGCCATTTCCAACGAGAAAGCCCATCATGAAACGCGTCGACGCCCACGGATTGAAGATCGCTCCCGTCCTGTTCGATTTCATCGCCAAGGAAGCGGCCCCGAAAACGGGGATCGCGCCGGATGCGTTCTGGGCCGGGCTTGCCGCCATCATCAAGGAGCTGGGCCCGAAGAACCGGTCGTTGCTCGCTTTCCGCGACACACTGCAGGCCAAGGTCGACGGCTGGCACCGTGCCAACAAAGGCAAGGCGTTCGACCTCAACGCCTATACCGCCTTCCTGAAGGAGATCGGCTATCTCGTCCCGGAGCCGGCGACGCAGAAGGTCGAGACCGCCAATGTCGACGAGGAGATCGGCAAGATCTGCGGCCCGCAGCTCGTCGTGCCCCTGACCAACGCACGCTATGCACTGAACGCGGCGAATGCGCGCTGGGGCTCGCTCTATGACGCCTTCTACGGCACCGACGCGATCCCGCACGACGCTGCCGAGAGCGGCAAGGGCTACAACAAGGGGCGCGGCGACAAGGTGATCGCGAAAGCAAAAGCCTTCCTCGATGCGGCGGCGCCGCTGGCGACCGGCAGCCACACCGACGTCACCGCCTACAGCGTCGTCGCGGGCCAGCTTGCGGTGAAGCTGAAGAGCGGTAACGCCACCGCACTGAAGAACGCCGCGCAGTTCGCGGGCTTCCAGGGCGATGCGGCCGCACCGAGCGCGGTGCTGCTCGTCAACAACGGCCTGCATGTCGAGGTCAGGATCGACCGCAGCAGCGCGATCGGCAAGGACGATCCGGCCGGCGTCGCCGACATGATCATGGAATCTGCGGTCTCCACCATCCTCGACATGGAGGACTCGGTCGCCGCGGTCGATGCCGAAGACAAGGTGCTGGTCTACCGCAACACGCTCGGCCTGATGAACGGCACGCTGTCGGCTGATTTCGAGAAGGGCGGCAAGACGCTGACGCGCTCGCTCAACGCCGATCGCAGCTACAAGACGCCTGACGGCAAGGGCGAGGTCAAGCTGCACGGCCGCAGCCTGCTGCTGATGCGCAATTGCGGTCACCACATGTTCACCGACGCGGTGCTGGACGAGAAGGGCGAGGAGATTCCGGAAGGCCTGCTGGATGCCGCCGTCTCGGGCCTGCTCGCCATTCACGATCTCAAGGGCAATTCCAAGGTCAAGAACAGCCGCACCGGATCGGCCTATATCGTCAAGCCGAAGATGCACGGCCCCGACGAGGTGTCGCTGACCTGCGAGATCTTCGACCGCGTCGAGAAGATGCTGTCGCTGCCCGAGAACACGCTCAAGGTCGGCATCATGGACGAGGAGCGGCGTACCACCGTCAACCTCAAGGCCTGCATCCAGCGCGCCTCCAAGCGCATCATGTTCATCAACACCGGCTTCCTCGATCGCACCGGCGACGAGATCCACACCTCGATGGAAGCGGGCCCGATGATCCGCAAGAACGAGATGAAGGCGCAGGCCTGGATCAAGGCCTATGAGGACTGGAACGTCGACATGGGCCTGACCTGTGGCCTGCCCGGCCATGCCCAGATCGGCAAGGGCATGTGGGCCGCCCCCGACAAGATGGCGGACATGCTTCAGCAGAAGCTCGGCCATCCGCAGGCCGGCGCCACCACCGCCTGGGTGCCTTCCCCGACGGCGGCGACGCTGCACGCGCTGCACTACCACAAGATCAACGTCAGCGCGCGCCAAGAGGAACTGACGAACGGCGGCCCGCGCGCCAAGCTCTCGGACATCCTCACCATTCCGGTGTCGAAGTCGAACTGGGCGCCCGACGACGTCAAGCAGGAGATCGACAACAACTGCCAGGGCATCCTCGGCTATGTCGTGCGCTGGATCGACCAGGGCGTCGGCTGCTCCAAGGTGCCCGACATCCACGATGTCGGCCTGATGGAAGACCGCGCGACGTTACGCATCTCCAGCCAGCATCTCGCCAACTGGCTGCACCAGGGCGTGATTACCGAGGCTCAGGTGATGGAATCGCTCAAGCGCATGGCGGTCGTGGTCGACAAGCAGAACGCCGGCGATGCCATCTACAAGCCGATGGCGCCCGCCTTCGACGGCGTCGCCTTCAAGGCCGCCTGCGACCTCATCTTCAAGGGGCGCGAGCAGCCGAACGGCTACACCGAATACATCCTCACCGCGCGCCGCCGCGAGGCCAAGGCGGCCGGTTAAGTTCAGTCACTCGAATGTCAAAAGCCCCGGCACAAGCCGGGGCTTTTTTGTTGGGCGAAACGTCGCGGCGTGCGGCGGAACAGGCTGCGCGGCGCTCGCGTTGTACCGCCATCAACCAACGGGAGATGGTCATGGACTGGAATCGGATCGAAGGAAACTGGAAGCAGTTCAAGGGCTCGGCCAAGGAGAAATGGGGCAAGCTCACTGACGACGACCTCAGCTTGATCGAGGGTCGGCGCGAGCAGCTCGAGGGCCGGCTCCAGGAACGCTACGGCAAGGCCAAGGACCAGGTTCGCCAGGACGTCGACGACTGGCTCAAAACGCTGCACTGAAGCAGCATGAACGAAGCCCCGGCGAAAGCCGGGGCTCTTTGTTGCACTAGTAGCCCGGATGGAGCGAAGCGCAATCCGGGAGCAGGAGCGCGCAAGCCCCCGGATTTCGCTGCGCTCCATCCGGGCTACGAACTACGTCCCCGCTAGAATACCGCGAGATATTTCAACAGCGAGACGATGCCGATAATGATGACGATCACGCGTGCGATCTGTTTGGCGCGGCCGTCCATCGGCAGCATGTTGATGAGATAAAGTACGAGAATAACGACGAGAAAAGTGACGAGTACACCCACCAGCATCGCGAGACCCCCTTCAGGCAAATTGCGACCGCTGCTCTAACGCCTGTCTCCCGCACCGGTTCCATCGCAGCAACCCACTGCAACTTCTAGTAAATACGTACTTCTACGATCAGCCGATCTGCCTAAACTTTTACCCTTTTCCCTTCAGATGCGAAAACCGTTTGGGCTCTGAGCCGCAAACGGCATGCGATCGCCGATCTGTTACGCCCCCGTTTGTCGATGTTGCCGGGCGTCCTTTTGAGCTTTGCAAATGGGAATTGGGGGACTTCGATGCTGAATCGTCTGACCGTATCCGCGCTGCTGAAGGCGGTGATCGCGATCACGTCGGCCTGCGTGGTGATTGCGCTCTCGCTCACCGCCTACGAGTCCTGGGACCGCCTGAAAACCGCCAACCGGATCTCCCAGATCGCAGGCGCGTCCGCCGATTTGTTCAAGGCGATGCACAATCTGCGCACCGATCGCTCGACCACGACGCGGCTGTTGAACGCGACCGAGCCGATGGACGCCGAGATCGAGAAGTACCTCCGCGGCCTGCGCGACGCGCAGATGCCGGCGATGGCGCGCGCGCTCGAGGTGCTGCCGACGATGGACTTCCCGCAATCGGGCACGCTGGTGCCGGAGCTCGCGCGGCTCTACAAATTGTTGAGCGAGGAGCAGAAGCAGTTCTGGGAAGAGGTCGCCAAGGCGAAGGATCAGCGCCGCGCCGGGCTGCCGAAGGAATACATGGAGACGACGCAGGGCCTACTCGAAACGCTCGACAAGCTCTCGAACGTTCTGGCTGCCACCGTCAACCATCAGGACGCCGTGATCGACCAGCTGCTGTCGATCAAGCAGAACGCCTGGCTGCTCCGCAACACCGGCGGCGAAGCCTCGCTGGTGATCTCGACCGGACTTGCCGCCGGCAAGATCACGCCCGAAGCCCGCTACAATTATACCCAACATGTCGGCGGCACCGCCGCGATGTGGAAGGCGCTGGAATTGTCGACCTCGGGCATGCAGTTGCCGCCCGCGCTTGCGTCCGCCATGGCCGCAGCCAAAACCGCCTATTTCGAGCCGCAATATCTGACCCTGCGCGACCGCCTCGCGGACACGCTGGCCAAGGGCGAGAAAGCCGAGATGACCGCCAATCAGTGGAGCCCGCTGACGGTCGGCCGCCTCGCGAGCGCTGTCGCCGTGGCGGAAGCCGCGCTCGACACCGCCAAGGTCCATACGCTGGAGCAACGCGACTCCGCGCAGCGCGCGCTGATCGTGCAGCTTGGATCGCTGGCGCTCGCCATCGGTCTCGCCGCAGGCGCGATCATGCTGGTCAGCCGCCACGTTATCACCCCGCTCAACACTATCCGCGATGCCATGCTGAAGGTCGCCGGCGGCGACCTTGCCGTCGACAGCGGCTATCTCGATCGCCAGGACGAGATCGGCGCGCTTGCCGGTGCGCTGGAAACCTTCAAGCAGCAGGCCACCGACAAGCTCAAGATCGAAGAGCAGGAGCGCGAACGGAACACGGGCACTGCTGCACGCCAACGCGCCGTCGAGTCCTATGTCGGCGAGTTCGAGGGCGCAGTGCGCAAGACGCTGGGCGAATTGAGCGAGGCCTCCGGCGAGATGCGCAAGACCTCAGGCGACCTCTCCGCGGTGTCGCGCCAGACCAATGATCGCGTGCAGATCGCCGGCAAGGCCTCCAACGACGCCTCGATGAGCGTCGATAGCGTGGCCGCGGCCGCCGAAGAGCTCTCGGCCTCGATCAACGACATCAGCCAACAGGCAGCCCATGCCGCAGGCATCGCCGGCCGCGCCGTGACGCAGGCGCGCGAGACCGACGGTACCGTGCAGGGTCTCGCCAAATCCGCCGGCCGCATCGGCGAGGTCGTCGGCCTGATCAACACCATCGCACAGCAGACCAATCTGCTCGCGCTCAATGCCACGATCGAGGCGGCTCGCGCCGGCGAGGCCGGCCGCGGCTTTGCCGTGGTCGCCTCCGAGGTGAAGTCGCTGGCAAGCCAGACTGCGAAGGCGACCGAGGAGATCTCGGAGCAGATCGCCGACATCCAGAAGGTCGCAGGCGACGCCATCAACGCGATCCAGACCATCGGCGGTATCATCGGCGAAGTGAACGAGGTGGCGACCGCGATTGCCGCCGCCGTCCAGGAGCAGGGCGCGGCGACTCAGGAGATCACCCGCAGCACCCAATATGCGGCCCAGGGCACCAAGAACGTCTCGGACAATATTACCGGCGTCAAAGCCGATGCGGACGCCGCCGCCGCAGCCGCCGACAACGTGAAGCAGGCATCGGAGACGCTGGAGACCCAGAGCCGCCAGCTCGGCCATCAGGTCAGTGACTTCCTCGGCAAGATCCGCGCGGCGTAGGGCGCGCTGGCGCTACACGCTCACTGTCGTCCCGCGGACGCAGGGACGACAGCTCAGAGTGGGGCGATAGCGCGCCCCATTGCCCCTACTCCTTCGCCACCACCGGCACCTGGCGGAATTTGGCGCGCACCGAGTCCGGCAGCGGCGAGAAGTTCATCGCGACGCCACGGCGGTCGTTGGCATTGCGGCTGGCGACCACGAGGCCGTCGGCGCCGGCGACGATGTCGCCCTTGCGTAAGGTGGGGTCGTCCTCGACCTTGACCGATGCGAGCCCGGCCGGATCCTTGCCGTTGCAGGTGCAGCCCGCGACGATCTCGTTGCGATAGCGGAAGGCGTTCGGCAGGTCGGAATAGGATTTTCCGCTGTCCGTGGTGGCGTCGTCGATATTGCTGCCATAGACCAGCGAGGTTTCGGAAGCCGGACAGAAGCTCTTGCAGGATTTCGCCTTGCTCTCGGCATCGGTGCCTTGCGCCGGGAAGTAGCGGCCATCGCAGCCACGCACGCAATAGGCCGTGCCCCCGCCATAGGCGGCCCGCTGGCGCGGCACGTCGTAACGCGGCATGCCGTCATTGGGAAACGGCGCTCGGATTTGCGGAGGTCGGCCCCCAAACGCGCCGAACAGCGCCGAGAAGAAGTCTTCCGCATGCGCCGATGGCGTTAGCGCAAGACCGGAGAAAGCAACGGCCAACATTGCCGCCACGCCAACGGCCAATTTGCGGATCGAGCGTTTACTCATGTGACCTCACTGAATTCCTAGTTCACCGACGACGCCGAGATATTCAGCGCCTGCCGCCCCGAGGGCATTGCCGTCACGGCCGGGCGCTTGCGCACGGGGTCGCCGCCTTTGGCCATCAACGGCGCGTTCTTTGGCAGCACCACGACCTTGGCGCCGACATTGACGCGGCCGAACAGGTCGATGACGTCCTCATTGGTCATGCGGATGCAGCCGGATGAGACGAACTTGCCGATTGTGGAGGGATCGTTGGTGCCGTGGATGCGGAATTCGCTGGAGCCGAGATACATCGCACGCGCGCCCAGCGGGTTGCCGGGGCCGCCGGCGACGAAGCGGGGCAGATAGGGCTGACGCGCGATCATCTCGGCCGGCGGATGCCAGTCCGGCCATTCCGCCTTGCGGCTGACGCTCTGCACGCCGGACCAGGTGAAGCCTTCGCGGCCGACGCCGACGCCATAGCGGATCGCACGGCCATTGCCGAGCACGTAATAGAGATAGGTGTTGTTGGTATCGATCACGAGGGTGCCGGCCGGCTCGCTGCGGTCGAAGCCGACGATCTGCTTGCGCAGGCGATCGGGCAGCTGGGCATCCTCGTCAGCCGCCTGCGGCGCCTCGTTCACGTAGCCCTGCGAGTAAACCTGGTCCTGCGGGTACGCCTGCGGCTGCATCGGCGCATAGCCGAGGGTTTGCCCGCTCGCGCCGCCGAAGGGCACCGTGGCCAAAGCGGCTGCGAAGGCGAATGCGGCGACGGCGCGCGGCGAAAAGCTGCGACGGACTGCAGAGAACTTTGTCATGTGCTGCCCCGTTGGATGTGTGCATCAGGGTGATGCGCTTCCCAATGAACTCCGCATGCGCGATCCAAGTTCCGGCGCGGCGCGCGGCAGCCTTGTCACAGTCAAGCGAGCACGTGTTCACGAAGCCGCGATGGAACCGCGGCGACGCTCGCGCATTATCAGCCGTCAATGGGCGCGCGGATCGAGGCTTCCGTGCGGGAGAGAGATTGTGCGCGTCCTTCCCAATGAACGTCTGATCCCCGGCAACAGCGAAGGTGAGCCGCTTCCCGAGAGCCATAGTGAGCTACCGCCGATCATCCGCCGCACCGAGTTTGTCGCCTTCGCGCTCGCTGGCTTGCTCCTGATTGCGGTCGTCACCGTGCTCTATGTCGGGAAGGCATTCTTCCTGCCCGTGGTGATGGCCTTTGTCACCGGCACCATGCTATCGCCGGCGGCGAGCTTGCTTGAGCGCAGCAAAGTCCCCCGCAGCCTCGGCGCCGTCCTGATTGTGGTCGCAGTGACCGCGGTGGTCGCCTTCGTGGTGGCGCTGATCGCCTCGCCCGTGATGGAGTGGAGCACGCGCCTGCCGGAGCTTGGCGCGCAGTTGAAGGACAAGCTGCACGTGTTCGACCGGCCACTTTCGCTGTGGCGCGAGATGCAAGCCATGCTCGGCGGTTCGGAAGGATTGCCCAGCTTCCAGATGCCGAAGGTCGAGTGGGTGCAGCCGACGCTGGAATTCCTGTCGCCGACCTTTACCGAATTCCTGCTGTTCTTCGTCACCCTGATCCTGTTCATCGCAAGCTGGCGCGACCTGCGGCGGGCCATGATCATGACTTTCAGCGATCGCGACGCGCGGCTGCGTACGCTCCGGATCCTCAACGAGATCGAGGTCCATCTCGGCAATTACCTCCTGACCGTCACCCTCATCAATGTCGGCGTCGGCGTCGCCACCGGCATCATCTGCGCGCTTACCGGCATGCCCAATCCGGCCGGGCTCGGCGCGCTGGCGGCAACGCTCAATTTCATCCCGATCATCGGACCGGTCGCGATGTTCGTGGTGCTGGTCGTGGTGGGGCTGGTCGCCTTCCCGACCATCAGCGGCGGCCTCATGGCCGCGCTCGCCTTCGGCGGCCTCACCTTCCTGGAAGGACACTTCATCACCCCGACCATCATCGGCCGGCGGCTGGCGCTGAACGCACTTGCGGTCCTGCTTGCGCTGGCATTCTGGACCTGGATGTGGGGCCCGATGGGCGCCTTCCTGGCGTCGCCGCTGCTGATCGTGGCCCTGATCCTCAAGGAGCATCTGTTGCCGGCGGATGCGCCGCAGCTTCCGCAGGACTGACCGGTTTCCGCGATCGGAACTTCCCCGATGACGAAACGTTCTCCGGCTATCTCAGCCGTCAACAGTTCGGAGCTCCTGATGTCCACGCCCAATGCCGAAGCCGGGATGAGAGACTGGACCGACAAAGCCACCAGAGAACGCCTCGAGAAGGATGTAGCAGCCGTGAAAAGCGATATCGCCGCCCTCACCGACCAGATCACCGACGCGCTCAATACCTTCGCCAATTCCACCAGCAAGCAGGCCCGCCGCGGCTATCGCCAGGCGCGCGAGAACGTGGATACCGCGATGGACGACATGTCGGAGCGCGGCAGCGCAATGATGGGCGCGGCCCAGGAGGCCTACGGATCGATCGAGGAGACGCTCGAAGACGCGATCACGCAGCGGCCGCTTGCGACCGTCGGGCTCGCGCTCGGCATCGGCTTCCTGATCGGTGCCGCCTGGCGCCGGTAGGCAGCGCGAACGGATATTGAGACGGCGGCGCTACTGCGCCGCCGATGCCGGCTTGTGGACGATTCGGCTTGTGGGGATTTGAGGAGCAAGGCCATGTTTCAGCGCATCATCGACGGGATCAGTGCATCCACCGGTACGACTATGCGGCTGACCTCCCTGGCCGCGGGCGCGGCGTTCGCGCTGTTCATCACCACGTGCTTCCTGTGCGCGGCGGCGTTCATCTCGGTGCTCAATAAGTATGGTCCGGTGCAAGCCTGCCTCGCGGGTGCCGGCGTCTTCTTTTTACTGACCCTGGCCGCAGCGGTGAGCTACTGGGCCTACAAGCGGGAGTTGCGCAAGCAAGCCCAGATCGCGGCCGAGCGGGCCGCGAAGTCGGCGGCGCAAAGCATGCTCGCGGACCCCATGCTGCTCGCCACCGGGCTGCAGATCGTTCGTGCCATCGGCGTCAAGCGGCTGCTGCCGATCCTGGCGATCGGCGGCGTCGCCCTCGGCATCATGGCAAGCCGCGCCGGTGTCTCCGACGAGGTAGCGGCCGAACCGGCCGAGTAACGGTCCGATCGGGTAGAAAATTTCGTTATAAGTACTGCGAGAACCTCCCCCAGCTCGACGCAGGCGACGCCGCGCAATTTTTCGCCAGGCGGGACGAATGCCTTCGCTCACGCAAACGCTACTCGGATGGGCAGGCGGTTGCCGGTAAAAGCATCATCCTGATTCCCAAAGCTATTTTACTCAATGAAACCTTCCGTCAAGGCGAACCTCTCCGCATTCCAGCACGACGCCAGGCTGTATTTGACGCTTGGCATCGCCAATTGGTCGATTTTCGTCGACCACATCCCGAACAACGTCGTCAACCTGCTGACGCTGCGTAACTTCGGCTTCAGCGGCGCCGCAGACCTGTTCGTGTTCGTTGTGGGTTATGGCGTCGCGATCATCCACGGCCGGATCGCGCTGGAGCGCGACTACGTGGTCGCGGCGACGCGAATCCTTCGCCGCGTCTGGCGGCTCTATGCCGCCTATGTCGTGCTGTTCGTGATCTATATCGCCACCATCACCTACGTCGCCTCGCAGTCGATGGCGCCCGAAATCATCCACGAATACAACATCTCGGGGATTCTCGAGCACCCGCTGCGCATCCTGGTCCGCGGACTCGTGCTCCAGGAGGAGCCGCTGAACCTCGATCTCCTGCAGTTGATGATCCCCTTGATGGCCTTTTTTCCACTAGCACTGTGGGGCCTGTTGCGGCGGCCGAGCCTGACGTTGGCGGCATCGATCGCGCTGTATCTTGCCGCACGCTGGTTCGACTGGAATTTTCGGGTCTATCCGGACCAGGAGTGGACCTTCAATCCGCTGTGCTGGCAGATGCTGATGGTGCTCGGGGGCTGGTTCGCCGTGACAGACGCGCCCGGGCGCGCGCTACGCGACATGCCCTGGCTGCGGATCCTCGCCGGTGCCTATCTCATATTCGCGATGGCCGTCACCTTGCTGCGCCATTCGCCGGCATTGTCGGCTTATTTGCCGGACCTTCTCCTCGACAGCATCGCGCCGACGGACAAGGAAAACCTTGCGCCCTATCGCGTGGTTCACTTCCTCGCGCTCGCCTTCCTCGCGACCCATCTCATTCCGGCCGATCATCCCGGACTGCGGCTGAAGCCGCTGCAGGCGGTCATCAGATGCGGTGAGGAATGGCTCGCCGTGTTCTGCGCCGGGGTGTTCCTGTCCTTTGCCGGCCATCTCATCCTGATCACCAGCGCCAATCTGGTGGTGATGCAGATCGTGGTGAGCCTCGCCGGATTCGCCGCGATGAGCGCGGTGGCCTACTACGTCGCCTGGTCGAAATGGCAGGACCTGCCAGCCGCCTTGCGGCAGCAGGCCTAAAGCGCGACGCGATCAGCATGCGTCGTCATCCCGCTTTGGGCTGTTGTTTGAGCATGATCTTTTCGGAAAACCGCTGCGCACTTTTCCGGATCATGCTTTGGCCGTCGCGATTCCGCTAGGTTGGCCGCCGCGCCTGCGCTATCCCGGAGCAGGAGCGGGTTGCGCGGGGAGACCGGGCGTGGTGACGGCGAATGGCGGGGGTGACAGGGCCGACAGCGCTCCTCGGCGCGGCCGGCCGCGATCGATCGAAACCAGCAACGCCATTCTCGAAAGCGCCTATGCCCTGATGGCTTCCACCGGCCTTGCCGCCACCACCATCGACGCGGTCGCCCGCCACTCCAGCGTCTCCAAGATGACGATCTACAAATGGTGGCCGTCGCGCGAGGCGCTCTTGATCGACGCCTTTCTCCAACATGCCGCCCAGATGCTGCCGCTGCCCCCGGCGAGTTCCGGCAGCCCTGCGGCGCGCGCGCGCCGCCATGCCGCGGCCTATACCGAGGCGCTCCAGGGCGAGTTCGGCAAGGTCCAACTCGCCGTCATCTCCGAATGCATTTCCAAGACCGGCTCCGCCGAGCTGTTCTACGCCCGCTATCTGCAGTTCCGTCGCGATGCGCTGGTGGAGATGATTGCGGCAGGCCAGAACGACGGCAGCATCCTGGCCGAAGGGCCGGCTGAGGATCTCTACGACGCCATCTACGGCAGCCTGTTCTATCGCTACGTCTTCGGCATCGCACCGATCACGCCGGCTTACGCCCGCCATCTGGTCGACGTGGTGTTGCGGCCGAAGACTTAGCCGCACGACGTTTATCGCGCAGGCCTCACCGGGGCCGAGATCTTATCCGTGCGATCGCGTTCGGTCATGTCGACCACCGTTTCCATCGGTGCGGTCAGCTCATAGACGTAGGAGGCGTCGGTGAAATAGCGCTTGGCGGTGCCGCCGAGCGCCTCGGGGGCGACGCGGTCGAGCAGGATCAGGCCGAAATCGGAATCGGGGCGGCGCGTCGCCTCGCTGGTGTTGAGCTCCTCCCAGCGGAAATGGAAGACCTCGTCAGTCCCCTCGCCTGTCACCGTCCAGCTGGCGGTGATGTGCGGATGCTTTCCGACCAGCGACAGGCCCTCGTCGGAATGCGAGGCCAGCTCGAAGAACAGCAGTGAGAGGCTCTGCGCCGCGCGCGCGCTGACGGCGATGTCGGGACCGGTCACGGCGATGCGATCGGCATGCGGAATGGCGCGCGCTTCGAACAGGCCCTTCAGCTTGACCCCCTGCCATTGGCTCTCGCTGAGCAGAGAGACCACGTTCGACATGGCGTGGATGCGGCCGATCAGGAGCTCGCGGGCGACGTCGATGTCCGAGCCGTGACGCAAGGTGCGCGTCACGATCGACTGGATGACCGCAAGGATGTTCTTGACCCGGTGGTTGAGTTCGTCGATCACCGCGGTCAGCCGGCGCTCGAAGCCGATTCTGACCTGGATTTCCCGGCTGAGCCTCAGATTATTGTAGGCGACATAGCCGAACAGGCCGCACACCATCGCAGTGATGGCAAAGCCGATCGCCGCCACGATGATCGCGGTCTGCTCGGCACGGCGCGCTGAGTTGGTCTTCGCATAGTAGCCGAGCTGCCAATCACGGCCACCGAAGCTCACCGTGCGCGTTGCCGACGGCGCAGGTCCGTCCACCGCCGCCCTGCGCGTCGAGACCACGCCCTGGTCGTTGGCGATCAGCTCGCCGCCTTCCTTGCGCGGATCCCTGAGCGCGACCGAGAACAACGACATGTCGTCATTGGTCAACATCAGCGAGGCGAGCTCGTAGGAGAACGTGACGAACCCGGCCGGCTCGGTTGCTCCCTCGGGAACGACGGGTGCGGCCACGATGACGCCGATCGGCCCGTTTGCGCGCAACAGCGGGACCGGGTCCGAAGCCACCGACCTCTTCTCGATGCGGGCGCGCGTCAACATGGCGCTGCGAACCGGGTCCTGATCGTAACTACGGCCCGGCAGAGCCTTGGTCTCGTCGCTGCGCGGTTCGAGATCCAACAGTACGTCGATCGGCTGGGTGATCTCGGCCGGATTGATCGGCTTGTCGTCATAGGTGCGGATCTTCGGATTCGGGAAGCCGGCGCCGCCAATGGCAGCCTGCGCCGCCGTAAGCTCGTTCGGCTTCAGCCGGGCGATCCAGCCGGCCACTACGAAATCCGTTTTGAAGGCGTAGATGGCCGAGCGCAGCGGCTCCAGCATGTTCGGCTTGATCACGGATGGCGTGCGGAACAGGCCTGAAGCGACACGTGCGAGCAGTTCGCGCTCGGTGAGCCGATCCTGGACCAGGCTGGCGTGAACGTCGATCGCACGCGCGAGCGCGATCCGATCCAACGCCAGCTCCTGGTCGTGGACGCGATAAGCCGCAAGCCCGGAGAGCAAGGCTCCGAGCAGAGCGATGAAGCCGATGATGAAACCCAGCCGGACCACGCGACTACTCAGGCGAACGCAGGAGGTCGGCAATAAACAAGGAGCATATGAACGCCGCTCGAACGGCTACGTGCCGAAACAGGGTGAACCCCAGTGGCAGAGATAATGAAGGAGGAGACATCGGTACGCAACGTAGGTCGCCTGAAAAGCTTAATCCGTCCGGCCGATGGTCTGGCCGGGATGGATTGCCCGGGCGCCGGAGGTAATCAATCGCCGTGTCCGAAATTTGTTCCCTGGTTGTGGTTCGACCCCAAGGTTAACGGCGAAAAGTGCGTGCGCCAAGTCGTCGCGCCGTCAGCCTGCCCGTTTCAAGCCGCCTTTGGCCTCGATGAAGCCGACGATGCGGTCAAGCCCCTCGCTCTTCTTCAGGTTAGTCATGACGAAAGGACGCTCGCCGCGCATGCGCCTGGCATCCGTGTCCATCTTCTCCAGGGAGGCACCGACATGGGGGGCGAGATCGATCTTGTTGATGACCAGAAGGTCGGATCGGGTGATGCCGGGGCCGCCCTTGGACGGGATCTTGTCGCCGGCCGCCACGTCGATGACGTAGATGGTCAGGTCGGCCAGCTCCGGGGAAAAAGTGGCAGCGAGATTGTCGCCGCCGGACTCGATCAGCACGAGATCGAGCCCGGGAAACTTGGCGCGCATGTCCGCGACCGCGGCGAGATTCATCGAGGCATCCTCGCGGATCGCGGTGTGCGGGCAGCCGCCGGTCTCGACGCCGGCAATGCGGTCCGGCGTCAGCGAGCCCGAACGCACCAGGAACTCCGCGTCCCATTTGGTGTAGATGTCGTTGGTGATCGCGGCGATGTCATAGCGTTCGCGCATGGTCTTGCAGAGCAGGTCCATAAGCGCGGTCTTACCCGATCCGACCGGGCCGCCGACGCCGACACGCAAAGGGCCGTGAGATTTCGACATGGAATTCGCTCGCTCTCGCTGGGTTGAAGGCCGCCTCGCTCTCACGATCGGAACAGCCGCGTATATTGCGTCTCGTGCCGCAGGCTGGCGAGATCCGCGCGGAAGGTCGTGCCGCCGAGATCGTCCAATGTCGCATTCAGCGCACGATTGGCGGTCGCGGCCACAGCGGCTTCCAGCCTCACCAGCACGCGCTGGCTGTCGGTCTGGCCGAGCGGAATGAGCCGGCTGGCCGCGGAAATCCAGTTCGAGACCAGCGCATGCAGGAAGGCGTGGAGCGTCGGCGCCAATGGCACACCGTGCTTAGCTGCGACCACGCCGATTGCGACCGGATAGACCAGTGGCGTGCGGCATGCCGCAACCATGGCATCCAGCCCGTCTGCATCCCACGCGGCGCGGGCGATGTCGATGAAGGCGCGGCCCTGCGAGCTCGTCTCCAGCTGCCGCTCGCGCGACGGCACGAAGGCGGCGGCGAGCTCGGCGATATCGTTCAACGTGGTCTCCTCGGCCGCCTCCGTGGCGCGATAGGCATGGACCAGGAACGTCGCATCGCAGAAGCCGGAGCCATCGCCGAGCATCGCGTCGAGCCAGTCGGCCAGCGTCGCGGCATCCGTGATGTCACCGGCCTCGACCGCCCATTCGATGCCGCTGGAATAGGAGAAACCTCCAACCGGGAACGCCGGCGACAACCAGGTCATCAACCGGTACAGCGCCGCCGCCTCGCGCTCGGCGAGGTCACCGGCACGGACCGGCTCATTTGTGGTCATGAGCATGCGTGTGGCCGTGGTGATGGTCGGGATGGTCGCAATGCTCGTCGTGGTGATGGTGATGATCGTGTCCATGGTCATGTGCGGCATGGCCATGATTGTGGTGATCGTGGCCGTGATGATCATGGTGATCGTGATGGCCCTGATCGTGATGATGGCCGTGATCGTGATGCGCATGGTCGTCGTGCCCATGCGCGTGGCCGGCATCGGCATAGGCGCCGCCTTCGGGATCGAACGGCGCCTCGATCTCGATCACGCGCGCGCCGAGCCCCTTCACCATGGCCTCGATGACGTGGTCGCGGCGGATGCGCAAGGCTTTGGCCATGATCTGCGTCGGCAGATGACGGTTGCCGAGATGCCAGCCGACGCGGATGAGATGGTGCGGATCGCGGCCGCGGATCTCCAGCAGCGGCTCGGGTGCCGCGACCACCTCAACCAGCCTTCCGTCCTCCAGCACCAGCGCATCGCCGCCGCGCAGCGCGACGGCATTCTCCAGGTCGAGCAGGAATTCGAGCCCCCGCGTCCCCGTCATCGCCATGCGGCGGCGGTGCCGATCGTCGAAATCGAGCACGACCGTATCCATTGGCGCTTCCGTGAAGCGGTGCTGTCCCTTAACCTGCGTCGCCCGGATCATGCGCTTTTACCCTGTTACCGTGTCTCGACCTTCTCGGGCGTGATCACCTCGATCTTCGGCGGTGCCGTGAAGCACTTCACCGCGACGCGGCCGAACGTCTTCATGTGCTCCATGCCGCGATGCGGCACCAGCGCCTCGGCATTCTCCCACTGCTCGACGAACACCATCTTGGCAGGGTCGGTGACGCTCTCATGCAGATCATAGGCGATATTGCCGGGCTCTTTCCGGGTCTCCTTGATGCAGGCGGTGGCCGCAGCAATGAATTCGGCGCGCGTTTCAGGCTTGATGGTCAAGGTGGCGACGACGTAGATCACGAGAAATCCTCCCGGCTTTTCTTTTGAAGGTACGATACCGGGCGGGACATTAGACCAGGCGGGATCGAACGCAAATCCGGAAAAGCCGCCCCCGGACATGCGGTCAGGACATGTTCCTGGGACATGCGTTGAGGCGCTATTTCAGTACATGAAATATCGCTGCGCCATGGGCAGCACCTCGGCAGGCGCGCAGGTGAGCAGCTCGCCGTCAGCGCGCACCTCATAGGTCTCCGGATCGACCTCGATATTGGGCGTGGCGTCGTTGTGGATCATGCTCTTCTTGGAGATCTTGCCGCGGGTGTTTTGGACCGCATAGAGCTTCTTCTCGATGCCGAGTTTTCGCGCGAGACCGCCGGTGATCGCGGCTTTCGAGGTGAACACCACGGAGGATGCCGTGCGCGCCTTGCCGTAGGCACCGAACATCGGCTGATAGTGCACCGGCTGCGGCGTCGGGATCGAGGCGTTGGGATCGCCCATGGGCGCGGCGACGATGCTGCCGCCCTTGACGATGCAGTCCGGCTTGACGCCGAAGAAGGCGGGCGACCACAGCACGAGATCGGCAAGCTTGCCCTTCTCGACCGAGCCGATCAGCTTCGACACGCCGTGCGCGATCGCCGGATTGATGGTGTATTTGGCGATGTAGCGCTTGACGCGAAAGTTGTCGTTGTCGTTGCCCTTGTCCTGCGGCAATGCCCCGCGCTGCTTCTTCATCTTGTCGGCGGTCTGCCAGGTCCGGATGATGACCTCGCCGAGCCGGCCCATGGCCTGGGAGTCCGATGACATCATCGAGAGCGCGCCGAGATCGTGCAGGATGTCCTCGGCGGCGATGGTCTCCTTGCGGATACGGCTCTCGGCGAAGGCGAGATCTTCGGCGATCGAGGGATCGAGGTGGTGGCACACCATCAGCATGTCCAGATGCTCGTCGATGGTGTTGCGCGTGAAGGGCCGCGTCGGGTTGGTCGAGGATGGCAGCACGTTCTTGAGCCCGGCGACCTTGATGATGTCAGGGGCGTGACCGCCGCCGGCACCCTCGGTGTGGAAGGCATGGATGGTGCGGCCCTTGAACGCCTTGATCGTGTCCTCGACGAACCCCGATTCGTTCAGCGTGTCGGTGTGGATCATCACCTGGATGTCGTGAGCGTCGGCAACCGACAGGCAGTTGTCGATCGCCGCCGGCGTCGTGCCCCAATCCTCGTGCAGCTTCAGCGCGCAGGCGCCGGCCTTGATCATCTCGACCAGCGCGGCAGGCCGCGAGGCGTTGCCCTTGCCGGAAATGCCGAGATTGACCGGGAAGGCGTCGAACGACTGGATCATCCGCGCGATGTGCCACGGCCCCGGCGTGCAGGTGGTCGCGAAGGTGCCGTGCGAGGGGCCTGTGCCGCCACCCAGCATCGAGGTGACGCCAGACATCAGCGCGTGCTCGATCTGCTGCGGGCAGATGAAATGGATATGGCTGTCGAAGCCTCCGGCGGTGAGGATCTTGCCCTCGCCCGCGATCACGTCGGTGCCGGGACCAATGATGATGGTCACGCCGGGCTGAATGTCGGGATTGCCGGCCTTGCCGATGCCGGCGATCATGCCGTCCTTGATGGCGACGTCGGCCTTCACGATGCCCCAGTGATCGACGATCAGCGCATTGGTGATGACGGTGTCGGCCGCGCCCTGCTTGTTGGTGACCTGCGACTGCCCCATGCCGTCGCGGATCACCTTGCCGCCGCCAAACTTCACCTCCTCGCCATAGGTGGTAAAATCCTTCTCGACCTCGATGATGAGATCGGTGTCGGCCAGCCGCACCCTGTCGCCTGTGGTCGGGCCGAACATGTCGGCGTAGACAGAACGCTTCATCTTGACGGACATCACAAGCCCCGTTTGCGTTTGAATTTTTGGTGGATCACAGCAAGGCCCTCGCTGCTTTCACGGCATCATCGAATTTCGTATCGAGCCACGCATTGCCGCCACGACAGCCCGCGACGACCTGCGTGGCCCACTCGACGTAATCGGCGAGATCATCGCGCTCCTCGGCACTCGGGTCGGTTTGAATGCGCGCCCCCGTATTGCTGATCTTGTCGGCGATCTTGATCAGCTTCGCGCCGGCGGATTTCTTCGGCGCGTCCATCACCTGCCGGCGCCGCCGCTCGGCTTTCGGCAGGCTCATGTCATCGGTGCATTCCGCGACGAGGGAAGCAACACGCTCGGAAAACAGCAGCGCGAGCTCCTCGCGGGTGGTGTCGGTGTCCTCGATCGTGTCGTGCAGCCAGCCGGCCGCGACCAGCTCGGCGTCGGCACCATCCGTCGCGGTTGCAAGCAGGTTCGCGACCTCGGCGAGATGATTGATATAGGGCTCGTTGCCGCGCCCCTTGCGCGCCATGCCATTGTGGCGATGCGCGGCAAGTTCGGCGGCTTCAGAGATCAGGCGGATGGGTGACAGCATGGCAAGAACCTCCATTTCCGCCTCAACCGTGCCGCACCGCGCTCGTTCCTGCTGAGATCACAGCTTGCCCTGTACGTCGCCGCGGAAGCCGTAGATGGTCTTCTTGCCCGCCACGGCGACGAGCTGGACGTCGCGGGTCTGGCCGGGCTCGAAGCGGACGGCAGTGCCGGCGGCGATGTCGAGGCGCATGCCGCGGGCTTGCTTGCGGTCGAATTTCAGCGCCGGATTGGTCTCGAAGAAATGGTAGTGCGAGCCGACCTGGATCGGGCGGTCGCCGGTATTGGCCACCGTCAGCGTCGCGGTCTTGCGGCCGGCATTGAGCTCGATCTCGCCGTCCTGAATGAAGAGTTCGCCGGGGATCATGTGCTACCTCGTCTTGCTCCGCTGCGTCATGGCCGGGCTTGTCCGGCCATCCACGTAGTGCCACTTGGTTCGAAAGTCGTGGATGCCCGGGACAAGCCCGGGCATGACGATGTTGATACAGTTTCGCGCTTCAACGAATCGGCTCGTGCACGGTGACGAGCTTGGTGCCGTCCGGAAAGGTCGCCTCGACCTGGATGTCGTGGATCATCTCGGGAATGCCCGCCATCACCTGGTCGCGGGTCAGGACCTGCGCGCCGGATTGCATCAGCTCGGCGACGGTGCGGCCCTCGCGCGCGCCTTCCAGGATGAAATCGGAGATGATCGCGATCGCCTCGGGATGGTTGAGCTTGACGCCGCGGTCCAGCCGACGGCGAGCCACGATGGCCGCCATCGAGATCAGAAGCTTGTCCTTTTCGCGGGGAGACAGATTCATGCGACATCTCTTCCGTTCACACGTCAAATCAGCCAGTCAGTTCAGCCAGAGCCGCGGCAGCGCGGCACCGGTGCGCGCCAGCACCGCCATCATGTCGGCGCGCAAGCGCGCCGCATCTTGGGCACAGAACCGCGCCATTGCAAAGCCATTCCACGCCGAGATTCCGACCTCGCCGGAGAATGAGTCCGAGGCCTCGCGAATGCGCTCGACCAGTGTCTCGTCACCGGGCACGATCAGGGCGGTCCCGATCGCGGCGCCGCCTTTGGCAACGGCTGATCGGTCGAGCTTTGCGCCGATATTGCCGTCGAGCCGGACCGTCTCGGCAAACACCAGCCTGCCGCCACGACGCAGCCGCCAGCGATCGACGAACTCGCCCTGCTCCATCCGCTCACCCATCGCTGTGCGGCCGAACACGACGATCTCGCAGAGCAGGAGCGAGGCTGCGTCATCAAGCGCGATGTCGAACTGACGATGGACCCGCGCGCGATCGAACAGGATCGTCTCCTGCGGCAGCCAGCCGAGATGCGCACCCGCGGCGACCTTCAAGGCAATATTGAGCTGCGCCGCCGCCCCGGGCGCACGATAGACCTTTTCAGCCGCCGCCGTCGTCAATGTCAGGCGCGAACCTTGACCCGCTGTGATGTCGACATCGAAACTGTCCCCACCGGCGACGCCGCCGGCCGTGTTGACGAACACGCCGGACAGTCCCTCGTCTTCCGGCGAAGGAAAGCGCACGCGCAGCGAGCCGGATTCATGCAAGACGCCACGTCGCGTCACGCCATCGCGCGCATGGACGTCGAAGCGCACCGCGCCGCGGGCCCGGTTCGCCTCGAAAACCGTTGACGTAACTGAAACGTCGCTGCGCATCCGCCTCCCCAGCCGGTCGCTGCAGAATGGCTTACAGCGCCATCTGGCGGCTGATCTCGCCCGCGTCGAGATTGCTGCGGTCGCAGGTGAATTTCACCGCGCCGCGATCCATCACCGCGAAACTGTCGCCGAGTTCGCAGGCAAAGTCGAGATATTGTTCGACCAGCACGATGGCGATGTTGCCGAGGTTGCGCAAATAGGAGATGGCGCGTCCGATGTCCTTGATGATCGAGGGCTGGATGCCCTCTGTCGGCTCGTCGAGCAGGAGCAGCTTCGGCCGCATCACCAGTGCGCGGCCGATCGCGAGCTGCTGCTGCTGACCGCCGGAGAGATCGCCGCCGCGCCGGCCGAGCATGGATTGCAGCACCGGAAACAGCGAGAACACGTCGTCCGGAATGTGCCTGTCCTCGCGCTTGAGCGGACCGAAGCCGGTCTTGAGGTTCTCCTCGACCGTCAGCAGCGGGAATATCTCGCGGCCCTGCGGCACGAAGCCGATGCCCTTGCGCGCCCGCTCGTACGGCTTCAAGCCGGTGATGTCGCTGCCGTCGAGCACGATCGCACCCGACGAGATCGGGTATTGCCCGACCATCGCGCGCAACAGCGAGGTCTTGCCGACGCCGTTGCGCCCGAGCACGCAAGTGACTTTGCCCGGCTCGGCCGCGATGGAGACGCCGCGCAACGCCTGCGCTGCGCCGTAGAACAGGTTGATGTCCTTGACCTCAAGCATCGCTCAGCGTCCCAGATAGACTTCGATGACCCGCTCGTTGGACGAGACCTGGTCGATGGTTCCTTCCGCGAGCACGGTGCCTTCGTGCAGGCAAGTGACCTTGACGCCGAGCTCGCGCACGAACGTCATGTCGTGCTCGACCACCATCACGGTATGGGTCTTGTTGATTTCCTTGAGCAGCTCGGCGGTGAGATGGGTCTCGACGTCGGTCATCCCTGCGACCGGCTCGTCGACGAGAAGCAGCTTCGGATCCTGCGCGAGCAGCATGCCGATCTCCAGCCACTGCTTCTGGCCGTGGCTGAGGCTGCCCGCGAGGCGGTTGCGCGCCTCTGTGAGGCGGATCGTCTCCAGCACCTTGTCGATGCGCTCGGACTCAGCCTTGCTGCCGCGCCAGAACAGCGTGCCGCGGACCGAGTGGTCGACATTGAGCGCGAGCAGGAGGTTGTCCTGCACCGTCTGGCTTTCGAACACGGTCGGCTTCTGGAACTTGCGGCCGATGCCGAGCTCGGCGATGCGGGTCTCGTCGAGCCGCGTCAGATCAGTGACGCCGTCGAACAGCACGGTGCCTTCATCCGGCTTGGTCTTGCCGGTGATGATGTCCATCATCGTGGTCTTGCCGGCGCCGTTGGGGCCGATGATGGCACGCATCTCGCCGGGCTCGAGCGTCAGCGAAAGGTTGTTGATGGCGTGGAAGCCGTCGAACGAGACGTGCACGCCGTCGAGATACAGCATCGCGGACGTTGCGCGGTTGTCCATGACGTTCATGTGCGCCTACTCCGCCATCTTGGGTTCGGTGACGCCGTCTTCGGCCGCGGCGCTCGCCAGGCTTGCGGCGTTGCGCTTTTCCTTCGACTGGTCCCACCAGGCGTTGAAAGTGCCGACGATGCCCTTCGGCAGCAGCAGCGTCACCAGGATGAACAGCGCGCCCAGCATGAACAGCCAGTACGGCGCCAGCATGCCGGAGGTGAAGAACGTCTTGGCGTAGTTGACGACGACGGCGCCGAGCGCAGCGCCGACCAGCGTACCGCGGCCGCCGACCGCAACCCAGATCACCGCCTCGATCGAATTGCCGGGCGCAAATTCGGATGGATTGATGATGCCGACCTGCGGCACGTAGAGCGCGCCCGCGACGCCAGCCATGCAGGCCGACACCGTGAACACGAACAGCTTGTAGGATTCGACGCGATAGCCGAGGAAGCGCGTGCGCGATTCCGCGTCCCGCACCGCGATCAGGACCTTGCCGAGCTTGGACGAGACGATGGCGCGGCAGATCAGGAAGCCGATGATCAGCGCCAGGCAGCTCAGCGCGAACAGCGCCGCGCGGGTACCTTCAGCCTGGACGTTGAAACCGAGGATGTCCTTGAAGTCGGTCAGGCCGTTGTTGCCGCCGAAGCCGAAATCGTTGCGGAAGAAGGCGAGCAGCAGCGCATAGGTCATCGCCTGCGTGATGATCGAGAGATACACGCCGGTGACACGGGAGCGGAACGCGAGCCAGCCGAAGCAGAACGCGAGCAGGCCGGGCACGACCAGCACCATCAGCGCGGCGAACCAGAACATGTCGAAGCCGTACCAGTACCAGGGCAGCTTCGAATAGTTCAGGAACACCATGAAGTCGGGCAGGACCGGATTGCCATAGACGCCGCGGCTGCCGATCTGCCGCATCAGATACATGCCCATGGCGTAGCCGCCGAGCGCGAAGAACGCGCCGTGGCCGAGCGAGAGGATGCCGCAATAGCCCCAGATCAGATCGATCGCGAGCGCGAGGATGGCGTAGCAGACATATTTGCCCCACAGCGCGACGAGATAGGTCGGCACCTGCAGGAACGCCCCTGCGGGCAGCAGCAGGTTGGAGAGCGGGATGAGAATGCCGCAGGCCGCGACGACGGCAAGGAAGATCGTCGCGCTGCGGTCCAGCGATCGCGTCAGCATGTGAGGGGTCATGCTTCCACCGCACGGCCCTTGAGCGCGAACAGGCCGCGCGGCCGCTTTTGAATGAACAGGATGATCAGAACCAGAATGGCGATCTTGCCGAGCACGGCGCCGGCAACCGGCTCCAGGAATTTGTTGGCGATGCCGAGCGTGAAGGCACCGACCAGCGTGCCCCAGAGATTGCCGACCCCGCCGAACACCACGACCATGAAACTGTCGATGATGTAGCTCTGGCCGAGATTGGGGCTGACATTGTCGATCTGCGACAGCGCCACCCCGGCGATGCCGGCAATGCCCGAGCCGAGTCCAAATGTGAGCGCATCGACGCGCGAGGTGGCGATGCCCATCGAGGCCGCCATGCGGCGGTTCTGCGTCACCGCGCGCATCTCGAGGCCCAGCGCGGTGTAGCGCAGCATCGCCAGCAGGATCGCGAACAATGCGAGCGTGAACACGAGGATCCAGAGCCGGTTGTAGGTGATGGTGATCTGGCCGAGCTCGAACGCGCCGCTCATCCAGGAGGGGTTGCCGACCTCGCGGTTGGTCGGGCCGAACATGGTGCGCACCGCCTGCTGCAGCACCAGTGACAGACCCCAGGTCGCAAGCAACGTCTCCAGCGGACGGCCATAGAGGAAGCGGATGATGCTGCGCTCGATCAATACGCCGATCGCACCGGCGACGACAAAGGCGAGCGGCACCGCGATCAGCAGCGAATAGTCGAACAGGCCGGGATAGCGGGTGCGGATCACCTCCTGCACCACGAAAGTGGTGTAGGCCCCGATCATCACCATCTCGCCATGCGCCATGTTGATCACGCCCATCACGCCGAAAGTGATGGCGAGCCCGATCGCGGCGAGCAGCAACACCGAGCCGAGCGAGAGGCCGTACCAGGCATTCTGAACCGTGGACCAGATGGCGAGCGAAGACTGGATCGAGCCGATCGCGCTCGCGGCGGCCTTGGTCACCGAAGCCGGCTGGTCGCCCATGCCGGTGAGCAGCGCCATCGCCTCCTGGTCGCCGCGGGCCTTGAGCGTGGCGACCGCCTCGAGCTTTTCGACCTCTGAGGCATCAGCCTTGAACAGCAGGATGGCCGCGCGGGCCTCGCCCAGCGCCGTCTTGACGGATCTGTTGGTTTCCTTGGCAAGCGCGGCGTCGACGGCCTCGAGGGCGGTCTCCTCATGCGACTTGAAGACGGATTGCGCCGCCTGAAGCCGCGTCCCGACGTCCGGCGACTGGAGCGTCAGGCCGCCGAGCGCGGCATCGACGCTGCGGCGCAGGCGGTTGTTGAGGCGGACCGCGCTCGCGCTGTCGGGAACGCTGGCCACGGCCTGACCGGTCGCGGCATCGATCGACTTACCGTCGGTGCCGGTGACGTAAACCTTCTTGCTGTCGGGGTCGGCCATGAGGCGGCCGTCCTGGAGCGCGCTGATGATGGGGAAAGCCAGCGCATTGCCGCTGCCCGCGACCACGCCGATAGCCTCTTCCGTGTCGGAAAAATCGTCATTGGCGAACTTGGCGACCCCGTCCTCGAACGGACCGGCGAAGGCCGGCAGCGCGAACGCGATCAGCAGCAACGAGAGCGCAAGCGAGCAGAGGCGCGCGGACAAATAGGCTGGCACTGTGAATGACCCCGGCGGAAATGAGTGGAGAAGGCGGCGGGATCGCCGCCTTCTCCGATCGTGCAATGGAGTATCAGATCCGGATCAGGAGCCCGAACCGAGGCACTTGTTGGTCTTGGTGTTGAAGTTGCCGCACTTCTTGCCGACCCAGTCGCCGATCAGATCCTTGGAACCGTCGAGCTCCTTCGACCAGGCATCGCCCGCGACGAGGCCGGGGGTCTTCCAGACCACGTCGAACTGGCCGTTGCCCTTGATCTCGCCGATGAACACCGGCTTGGTGATGTGGTGGTTCGGCAGCATCTTCGACACGCCGCCGGTCAGGTTGGGTGCTTCGATGCCGGGAAGCGCTTCGATCACCTTGTCCGGATCGGTCGACTTCACCTTCTCGACCGCCTTGACCCACATGTTGAAGCCGATCACATGCGCTTCCATCGGATCGTTGGTCACGCGCTTCGGATTCTTGGTGTAGGCCTGCCAGTCCTTGATGAACTTCTCGTTCGATCCGTCCTTGGTCTTGATCGACTCGAAGTAGTTCCAGGCGGCGAGATGGCCGACCAGCGGCTTGGTGTCGATGCCGGCGAGCTCTTCCTCACCCACCGAGAACGCGACGACCGGGATGTCCTTCGCCTTGATGCCCTGATTGCCGAGCTCCTTGTAGAAGGGAACGTTGGCGTCGCCGTTGATGGTCGAGACCACCGCGGTCTTCTTGCCGGCCGAACCGAACTTCTTGATGTCAGCCACGATCGTCTGCCAGTCGGAGTGACCGAACGGCGTGTAGTTGATCATGATGTCTTCCTGGGCGACACCCTTGGACTTCAGATAGGCTTCCAGGATCTTGTTGGTGGTGCGCGGATAGACGTAGTCGGTGCCCGCGAGCACCCAGCGCTTCACCTTCTCTTCCTTCATCAGGTAGTCGACGGCGGGGATCGCCTGCTGGTTCGGCGCCGCACCGGTGTAGAACACGTTGCGCTCGCTTTCCTCTCCCTCGTATTGCACGGGATAGAACAGGATGCTGTTCAGCTCCTTGAACACCGGGAGCACCGACTTGCGCGACACCGAGGTCCAGCAGCCGAATACGACCGAGACCTTGTCCTTGGTGATCAGCTCGCGCGCCTTCTCGGCGAACAGCGGCCAGTTGGAGGCGGGATCGACGACGACGGCCTCGAGCTTCTTGCCGTTCACGCCGCCCTTCTTGTTCTGCTCGTCGATCAGGAAGAGGATGGTATCCTTCAGCGTGGTTTCGCTGATGGCCATGGTGCCGGAAAGGGAGTGCAGCACGCCGACCTTGATGGTGTCGTCGGCGGCTTTCGCGCCGGTCAATGGAGCCAGGCCGAGCATCAGGCCGGCGGTCGCAGCGAGAACGCCGCGGCGGCTAAATGACGCCGCTATATCGTGAATGGATTTGCTAAGCATGAGTGTCTCTTCTCCCTGACGCAGACGTGAAAAACGCTGCGAAACGGCCCCACGGCCGCCTGCGATTAACGGATTCGCAAGAACCGTGCCATGGACTGAGCACCCACCAACCATTTGGTTTCACTAGAATAATTGCCAGAAATCAAAGTTTCACCACCAAGAAACAGCCCAAATCTTGAGCAATCCAAATGTATGCCAAAGCGGCAGGCTGGTTATTTTTTTAGCAAATTACCCACTCTGGCTAAATTTCCGGCATAACTATTTCTGCACCGCAATCGCCATTTCGAGTGAGCCTGCCTTGAAAGCGCCCCCTGAATGTTCCATATGAGCAGCCGAGACCTCTTGCGAATCAAGAGGTCGTTGCGAGCCGCGTGTTCTTAAGCCCCTACGGGCCTCTGGCTTGCCCCATATCTCCCAAGCCATCCGACACCCTAAACACGCAGGTGTCTTCTCGACACCCTTTTGCGCGCGCCGCGCTGAATGCGCCGGGCGCCCGCTTTTGACATGGAAAGAACCCATCTTTTGACTTCGTTTCAGGATTTCGGCCTCGCCGAACCGATCGCGCGTGCTCTCGCCGAAGAGAACTACGTCACTCCCACCCCCATCCAGGCCCAGACTGTTCCGATCGCGCTGACCGGGCGCGACGTCGTCGGCATCGCCCAGACCGGAACCGGCAAGACCGCGTCCTTCGCGCTGCCGATCCTGCACCGCCTGCTCGAGAACCGCATCAAGCCGCAGCCCAAGACCTGCCGGGTGTTGGTGCTGTCGCCCACCCGCGAGCTGTCAGGCCAGATCCTCGATAGCTTCAACGCCTATGGGCGCCATATCCGCCTGTCCTCGACGCTCGCTATCGGCGGCGTGCCGATGGGCCGCCAGGTCCGTGCACTGATGCAGGGCGTCGACGTGCTGGTCGCGACCCCCGGCCGCCTGCTCGACCTCGTGCAGAGCAATGGCCTGAAACTTGGAAGCGTCGAGTTCCTCGTGCTCGACGAAGCCGACCGCATGCTCGACATGGGCTTCATCAACGACATCCGCAAAATCGTCGCGAAACTCCCGATCAAGCGGCAGACGCTGTTCTTCTCGGCCACCATGCCGAAGGACATCGCCGAGCTCGCCGACGCCATGCTGCGTGACCCCGCCCGCGTCGCGGTGACCCCGGTCTCCTCGACCGCCGAGCGGATCAACCAGCGCATCGTCCAGGTCGATTTCTCCGCCAAGCCCGCCTTCCTGACCAAGCTTCTGAAGGACGAGCCGGTCAACCGCGCACTGGTCTTCACCCGCACCAAGCACGGCGCCGACAAGGTCGTGAAGTCGCTCGAGAAGGCCGGCATCCCCGCCAGCGCCATCCACGGCAACAAGTCGCAGAACCATCGCGAGCGCACGCTCGCCCAGTTCCGCTCGGGCGAGATCCGCACCCTGGTCGCCACCGACATTGCCGCCCGCGGCATCGACGTCGACGGCATCAGCCACGTCATCAATTTCGACCTGCCCAACGTGCCGGAAACCTACGTCCATCGCATCGGCCGCACCGCGCGCGCCGGCGCCGAAGGCACCGCGATCTCGCTGGTCGCAGGCGGCGAGGAACTCAGCTACCTCCGCGACATCGAACGGCTGATCAAGGTGGCGCTGCCGCGCGAAGACCTCCGCACCGATGCCGGCCGCCGCGACGCCGGCCCTCCCCCTGCTCAGCAGCGACAGGGCCGGTCGGGCCGCCCGGGCCAGCGTCCCCAAGGCGCTCGGCACGGCGACGGACGGCGTGGCGACGACAGGCATGCCGACGGACGCCATCATAGCGCCGGCAGGCAGGGCGACGGACGGCCCGGCGAAGGACGTCATGGCGAGGGCAGACCTGTTGATGGCAGGCCCGGTGAAGGCCACAAGGCCTCCAAGGGGTCTCGCCGCCGCCGCGGTTCCGGTGGTAAGATGAACTCCTCACCCGCCGATCGGTCGGAACAGCGTTCCGCGCATAGCGCCGGCAAGCCTGATGGAATACAAGGCGTTGCCTTTTTGCGTCGCGAGAGTCGCCCCAACGGCCGACCGAACCGCAATCCTCATTCGAACTAACAGTCCACGACTGGAGACACCCACATGGCTAAGGAAGAGCTGATCCAGTTCGAAGGACTGGTCACCGAAATCCTCCCCGACGCCCGCTACCGCGTGCAGCTCGACGCCGGACACGAGATCGTTGCCTATACCGCCGGCAAGATGAAGAAGAACCGCATCAAGACGCTGGCGGGCGATCGCGTGACGGTGGAAATGTCGCCCTATGACCTCGAGAAGGGCCGGCTGATTTTCCGCCACAAGGACGAACGTCCCAGCGGGGTGGGTGGACCGCCTCGTCCGGGCCAGCGCGGCGGCCAGTTCCGCCGTCGCTAGCAGGTTGCTGGCGCGAGTGCGGCCGTAAGATTACGGCCTGCCTGTCGATCCGCCGCGGACCTCGCGGCGGATCAAAAAATCGTGCATGGCCGGATTGTTTTGAGGGCTCAATTCCGATAAAATGAATTTATCGATTTTCGGCCGGACGACATTAGCATCCACCGGTACAGCCGGTTCAGACACGCTGACGACCCTTCCAAAAATTCGATCTAACCGGTCCGCGCGAGCGGGCTCCAACACTATGTATCTGAGAAGGGACTACCCCCGTGAGCATGGGAACCGTGAAGTGGTTTAACGCGACCAAAGGCTTCGGCTTCATTCAGCCCGACGATGGCGGCCAGGACGTGTTCGTTCACATCAGCGCTGTCGAGCGTGCAGGCCTCGGCACGCTGCGTGAAGGTCAGAAGATCTCCTACGAGATCGTAGCCGACCGTCGTTCCGGCAAGTCGGCAGCGGACAACCTGCGCGACGCAGGCTGAACCGCCGGGCGCTTGGCCCGATCGGCTTACGCCAGCCAAAGCAAACAAGAAGGCCGTGCACAACGCACGGCCTTTTTCATTCCGGGGGCCTGCTCGTGGATGTCAGCACGAGGACGGCACGCCGTTGTAGGGAACGCAGGTGACCTGGCGCGGCCGCGTGTAGGACAGATCGCTCAGCGGTATGCTCGACTTCAACACGTAGCCCACGGAAGGTTTGTACGTGTAGCTCGCCTCGCTGAGTATGAGGTAGGTCGACGGAATCAACAGCGTCGAGGGAAGCTCGCTGGTGACCTTGTCACCGGCCTTCCGAGCCGAGGTCGCCAGCGTCGCTTGCGTCGCGCCGCTCGCAATGGTGCCGGCCTTGCTCCACTGGACCGTGGCAATGCTGTTGGCATCGATGTAGATCTGGGAGATCGAGCCTTTCACGAGCGTAGCGTCGTAAGGCATGATGATCGAGATGCTTGCCGTGAACGCGTTCTGCATGTCGGAATCGCTCAGCGTCGTCGACTGCGACGTCAGATCGGACAGTGTCCGTGCGATCAATGTGACTTTGCGATCAATCGCGACGGCCGACGAGAATTCGACGGTACCGAAGAACATCACCAGCATCAGCGGCACGATGACCGCGAATTCGGTCGCCGCGAGCGCGCGGCTGTCGGCGACGAAGTCGGGCACCGAGCAGCGCGCATTCCTCGAGAAATTCGCAATCGCCTGCATTGGTCCGCTCAGATCCATCTGCCTCAGAAAGGTTCGTTCTTGAAGGCTGCGGTCGCCACCAGCAGTCGTTTGCTGCTGCAACCGATGTTGTAGCCGAGGCCGGTGACGAAGAGCGGCCACTGATAGAACATCCGCACCACGACGACCTGGCTGGAGCTGCCGGGATTGTATTGCACGCCGGCCGGGTTGAAGTTGCAGGAATCGCCGTAACTGGTGAGGCTCAGCGCCGTGAAGGAACTGGTACTCACCACGTCGACGTAAAGCTTGCTGCAATCGAAGAGCGCCGGGATCTGGCTGCAGACATAGGTCTTGAACGTGGTCTGATCGCACGCCGAGACCACGTTGGGCGTGGTCTGACAGGCTGCCACCGAGCCGCCCTGCGCTTGCGCCTGGCCGGTCAGAATGGCACGCGCGGAATTCTGGGTGACGGTCTCGAGCACCTGGCCTGCGAAGAACACCAGCGCCGTCTCGATGATGGCGAACAGCAGCCCGAAGAAAATCGGAGCGACCAGCGCGAATTCGACCGCCGCGGAGCCGCGGCGGCTGCCATGAAACCGGCATAGCGCTTTCCGGAGCGTGAACCTCGTAGGTGGCAGCGATGGCATCGCGTCAAATTCCCCGGCAGCGGCGATCCTCTGCTTCGTTCAATAGCTAAAACTGATTGTTTAAGTGTTGCAGGCGATTCACGCCCGGCGAACCGCATCGTTAAGGATGCGTTATCCGTGCACGTCCCCAGGGCACCGGAAACACGGCGCGCGCAGAGAGACCTCGTCCTGACATCCGGAAATACTCAGGCGCGATCAGGTGATCCTGCCCGGGTCAACCCGCCAGTCGACGCTAGTTGGACTTGGTGCCCGCACCGGCGTTGCCGCTGGCACTGCTGCTCAGCGAACCGGCCTGGCTCATCGTGTTGTTGAAGTAGGTGTCACTGTCGCCGAGCGTTACGCGACGCTGGCAAAGCGGCACGCAGCTGTAGGATTCGCGCTCGATCCCGCGATAGACGGTGACGAGCCGGTCGCTCGGACCTTCGACCTGGATCTGGCGGTCGACCAGAATCTCGCCGCTCCGGTCGAGCGCGATGAAATTGGTGGCACCATAACCTTTGCCGGTCACGACGATCATGCCGCCGGGCTGGAGGGTGACGTCCGCGATCAGGGGATTGCCGACCACGATGGTCGCTACCTTGCCGGGCAGCCGCACCAGCTTGGCCTGGTCGACATTGACGGCGATGGTGTCGGCGGTGGGCTCGGCGAGGCCGGCAGCCGGCGAGGCCAGCACTGCGGCAGCAACCAGAAGACAGACGCGCGCATGACGGCGCAGCAATTCTTTACGCATACTCTTACCCCCGGGACGTCACAAACCGGCAGAAGCGACCAGATAACAGCGGAGCCAGTGCCCGACCCGGGTAACCTGCCTTTAATTCGTGAACGTTCCGCAAACTCGCCGACTATTGTTTGAACGGACTGGCGTTTACGGCCCGATATTCCAATCCTAGCGGCGGAACGGATAAGCCAGTTGGCCGGCGAACTCCTTCGGCATGGTCGCTTCGTCCTTGCCGTAGTCCTGCGGCAGCTGCCCCGCCGGCATGCGGAAGGTGCCGAACAGCACGTCCCAGACCGGGAACGTCCCGGCGAAATTGGTGTTGCCACCCTCTTCGAGCGAGGTGTGGTGCCAACGGTGGAATACCGGCGTTGCCAGCAAATATTTGAACGGTCCGAAGGTCCAATTCAGGTTGGCGTGCACGAAGGCCGAATGGAAGGTGGTGAACGGGCCGACCCAGATCATGACGTTCGGGGAGATGCCGGCCATCAGCAGAACGACGTCGACGCTGATCGTCCCGAGCATGAGATTGACGGGATGGAAGCGGGCCGCGGAAATCCACCCGATCTCCTCCGACGAATGATGGACGGCGTGGTACTTCCAGAAGCCGCCGTCATGGAAAAGCCGGTGCAGCCAATACAGCATGAAATCAGACAGCATCAGGAATAGCAGGGCCTGCACCCACAGGGGCAGTTGCGACAGCGGGCCGTGGCCGTTGTCGTAGAAGGCGATGAGCCCGTCGGCATCGTGGATGTTGAAGATGGCGCTGGCGCCGACGATCAGAAGTCCGATCCGCATGGTGCGGGCGAACACCGGAACGAAGAACCAGTAACAGATGTCGGTGATGATCTCCCGCTTGCGCCACCACGGTGCGCCGGGATTGCAGGCCCAGAAATGCTCGAGCACGGTGAAGACGGCCGCGAGCACGAAGGTGACGGGCATCACCTTCACGATGGTCTCGCCGAGCATCAAGGCGACTTGCATGGGCAGGCTCGACATCGTCGCCTCTCTCCGCGGATTCAAGTTCTCTTACGCTTACTCCGCTAGATTTAAGGGACGGTGAAGCCGCCGCCGCGCTCACGCTGCATCTGGAACCGGAGCGATTTGCGGCCGCAGCCTTAAGGCGAAATTCACTTTGGGCGAAAGCATCGCGCCAGAATCGGGTTTGCTTGATCGAATTAACTCTACCGAAAGAGCTCGGCTCTCATGGTCATCAGGTCAAAGACGGCGCCGAACGAGGCGATCTTCACCCCAGATGGAGTTTTGTTCATGAAGAACTTGATTGCACGTTTCGCGAAGGATGAATCCGGCGCCACCGCCATCGAATACGGTCTGATCGCCGCCGGCATCGCGCTGGCCATCATCACCGTCGTCAACAACCTCGGCACCACGCTGAACACCAAGTTCACCTCGATCAGCACGTCGCTGAAGTAAGCGACCGACGAACGACGGCAAAAGCCCCGGATCTCCGGGGCCTTTGTTTTTGAAGACGGCGAGTTCCAGTGGCGTTGCGCGAGTACAGAACCGATGCCGCGGTCGCGGCGAACGAGACAGGGGCGGCGCAGGCCGGCTCGCCGGTCTATTGGGTCTGCCTTGCCCTGCTGCTTGCAACAGTCGCGCTCGCCGCGCGCATTGCCAGCCTCTGGTGAGCACGCGTTCTGGGGCTTTGGTCCTCGCCGCCGTTGTCGGTTTGTTTAGCACTGCCGGCTAGCATCGGGGCGACGCCAGTTCCCGCGACAAACCCAGGCCTCAAGACCCAGCCCATGATCCTCGACCTTGCGCGCCTTCTGCTCTTCCCGGCCCTGATGGCGTTCGCCGCCGCGAGCGATCTCTTCACGATGACGATCTCGAACCGTGTGTCGCTGGCGCTGGTCGCAGGCTTCTTCGCACTTGCCCTCGCCGGTGGCATGGCACCTTACGAGATGCTGAGTCATGTCGGTGCCGGCGCGCTTCTCCTGGTCGCGGCCTTCACCTGCTTTGCGATGGGCTGGGTCGGCGGCGGCGACGCCAAGGTCGCGGCCTCGGTCGCGCTCTGGTTCGGGTTCGCGCAGTTGATGAACTTCCTGCTCTACGCCTCGCTGTTCGGCGGCGCGCTGACGCTGCTCCTGCTCCAGTTCCGGCAATGGCCGTTGCCCTACGGGCTGGCGGGTCAGGCCTGGCTCGCGCGGCTGCACGCCAAGGAGAGCGGCATCCCCTACGGCATCGCGCTCGCCCTGAGCGCGCTGATGGTCTACCCGGAGACCGAATGGGTGAAGGCAATCGACCTCACTCACCTCGCACTGCGCTGAACGCACTGGGTAAACCCGGCGTTAAGGCGATTTAGATACGCCTCATTAACCATGCTTTGACGAATAGCTGGTCAACTGCCGATTACGGCGGCGGCAGCGTCGCGGCGTTTTGTTGGAAAGTGAAGCGTATGAATAGGGCACGCATTGTCGTCCTGACGGTCGCCATCTGCGCCGGCGGCGTCGCCGCGTACCTGGCGAGCGGCTCGGACAATTCTGCGCCGCCTCCGGCCCCGGTCGCGCAGCTTCCGACCGTCGACGTTCTCGTGGCCAAGAACGACATCGGCCTCGGCCAGACCGTGAAGCTGGAAGACGTGCAATGGCAGACCTGGCCGGCCGCGACCGCCAGCGCCACCTTCATCCGCCGCAACGAGCGTCCCGAGGGCGCGACCCAGGTCGCTGGTTCGATTGCGCGCGCGCCCTTCATTCAGGGCGAGCCGATTCGCGACCAGAAGCTGGTCAAGGCCGAGGGTTCCGGTTTCATGGCCGCAATCCTGCCCACCGGCATGCGCGCGATCTCGACCGAGATCTCGCCGGAGACCGGCGCAGGCGGCTTCATCCTGCCCAACGATCGCGTCGACGTCCTTCTCACGCGCCGGCTGAAGAACCCGGACCAGAGCAGCGGCGCCCCCGACGTCGTCACCTCCGAGATCATCCTGGCCAACATCCGTGTCCTCGCCATCGATCAGGCGCCGAAGGAGAAGGATGGCCAGAACGCGGTGGTCGGCAAGACCGTCACCCTCGAGCTCAATCCCGCGCAGACCGCAACGCTTTCGGCGGCCCGCCAGAGCGGCACGCTGTCGCTGGCACTGCGCAGCATCGTCGACGTCAAGATGAGCGAAATCACGCTCGATGACTCCGCGCAGAAGCGGGACGGTGTTTCGATCATTCGCTACGGCATTCCAAGTCAGACGGCGAAAGCACGATGAAGACAGTCGATATGAATTGCAGGGTGGATTTGGCGACGATGCGAACCTCCATGGTCCGCGCCCTGTCGTTTTCGGCCGCTTTCGCGCTGGCGCTCAACCCGGTGCTGACCCCCGCGGTCGCCGCCGATTACCGCCCCGTGGCGTCGGCCGCAGCGGACGGCCAGATGAACGCGCGCTTCCTCTCGCTCGGCGTCGGCAAGTCCATCGTGATCGACCTGCCGCGCGACATCAAGGACGTGCTGGTCGCCGATCCCAAGATCGCCAATGCGGTGGTCCGCTCGGCGCAACGCGCCTATATCATCGGCGCCGCGGTCGGCCAGACCAATATCGTGTTCTTCGATTCCGCCGGTCAGCAGATCGCGGCCTATGACATCGCGGTCAAGCGCGACCTCAACGGCGTGCGGGCCGCGCTGAAGCAGGTCCTGCCCAATTCAGACATCCAGATCGACGGACTCGGTGACGGTATCGTCCTGACCGGCACGGCGGCAAACCCGTTGGAAGCGCAGCAGGCCAACGATCTCGCCGCGCGCCTGGCCGGCGGCGCCGACAAGGTGGTGAACTCGATCGTGGTCCGCGGCCGCGACCAGGTCATGCTCAAGGTGACGGTGGCCGAGGTCCAGCGCAACATCGTCAAGCAGCTCGGCATCGACCTGACCGCCAACCTCAACTACGGCACCTCCGTGGTGAGCTTCTCCAACTCGAATCCGTTCACGGCTCTCGGCAAGAACCTCGTCGACGGCAACAATCTGACCACGAAATTCGGCGCCGCGCCGTCGGTGCAGGCCACTCTGCGCGCGATGGAAACCGCGGGTGTGATCCGCACGCTGGCCGAACCGAACCTGACCGCGATCTCCGGTGAATCGGCAACGTTCATCGCCGGCGGCGAGTTTCCGGTCCCGGCAGGCTATGCGTGCGATCCCACCACGCATGTCTGTACCACCCAGATCAGCTTCAAGAAGTTCGGCATCTCGCTCAACTTTACCCCCGTGGTGCTGAGCGAAGGCAAGATCAGCCTGCGGGTCATGACCGAGGTCTCCGAGCTATCGAACGAAAATGCGATCACGCTGTCGCAGGCCGTGACCTCGACGTCGGTGAACTCGCTGACGGTGCCCTCGATCAGGACCCGCCGCGCGGAGACCTCGCTGGAAATTCCCTCCGGCGGCGCAATGGCGATGGCCGGCCTGATTCAGCAGCAGACCAAACAGGCGGTCAGCGGACTGCCGGGACTTATGCAGCTCCCGATCCTCGGCACGCTGTTCCGCAGCCGCGACTTCGTCAACAACGCGACTGAGCTCGTCGTGATCGTAACGCCCTACGTCGTTCGCGCGGTGGCGCCGAAGGATCTGTCGCGACCGGATGACGGCTTTGCCCCGCCAGCGGATCCGCAGGCCCAGCTGATCGGCAACATCAACCGGATCTATGGCGTGCCTGGCCGAACCGAACCGGCCAAGAACTACCGCGGCACCTATGGCTTCATCACCGACTGAAGCGGAACGGGGACTTCACGATGATCACAAGACCACCCCAGCTTCGCAAACGCGCCATCCGCCTCGGTGGCGCGCTCGTCGGCATGGCGCTGGCGCTCTGCGGCTGCCAGCACGACGAAGTCCTCACCGCCTCCATTCCCGACGACTACAAGCAGCGCCATCCGATCGCGGTCGAGGAGCAGAACCGCTCGATCGTCGTCTTCGTCGGTCATGCCCGCGGCGGATTGACCGCCGCCCAGCGCGCGGACGTGATGGGTGTGGCCTCGGCATGGTTGCACGAAGGCACGGGCGCCATCCGTATCGACGTGCCCTCCGGCACGCCAAACGCGCGTCCGGTCGCGGACACGATGCGTGAAATCCAGGCCATGCTTGCGGGCGCCGGCGTTCCGCCGCGCGGCGTGAACATTCGCCCCTATCAGCCGGAAGACAAACGTTTCCTGCCGCCGATCCGGCTCACCTATTCCAAGATCGCCGCGGTCGCGGGTCCGTGCGGCCTGTGGCCGGAGGACATCGGCCCTTCGATGAAGAACAAGAGGTGGTTCGAGAACAAGGACTACTACAATTACGGCTGCGCCTATCAGCGCAACCTCGCGGCGATGGTCGACAATCCGTCGGACCTCGAGCAGCCGCGGCCTGAAACGCCGTCATACACGGCCCGACGCATCACCGGTCTCGAGAAGTATCGCAAGGGACTCTCGACATCGACCACCTATCCCGACGCCGACAAGGCCAAACTCAGCGACACCGGCAAATGATCAGCTACGCTCGCCAGACACACGAAGAGCAGCCGGAAGCAGCTCCTCCGCCGGTCGAGGAGCATATTGCGCCCGCGCCGCGCGTCTCCGTCCAGGCCTTTTGCGAGACCGTGGAAACTGCTGCCGCGGTACAGTCGGCCGGCGAGGATCGCCGCCTCGGCAAGGCTCATCTGAAGATCCAGATGGGCGGCATGGCGGCGGCGATCGAAGCCTACCGCTCGGCTCCCACACCGAACGTCATCGTGCTCGAGAGCGACGGCCGCAACGACCTCTTGAACGGGCTCGACCAGCTCGCCACCGTCTGCGACGCCGGCACCCGCGTGGTCGTGATCGGCCGCATCAATGACGTCATGCTCTACCGCGAGCTGGTGCGCCGCGGCGTCAGCGACTATGTGCTCGCGCCGGTCGGCGCGATCGACGTCGTGCGCTCGATCTGCAACCTGTTCTCGGCGCCGGAAGCCAAGGCGGTCGGCCGCATCATCGCCGTCGTCGGCGCCAAGGGCGGCGTCGGGGCTTCCACCATCTCCCACAATGTCGCCTGGGCGATCGCGCGCGACCTCGCAATGGACGCCGTCGTCGCCGATCTCGACCTCGCCTTCGGCACCGCCGGGCTCGACTACAACCAGGATCCACCGCAGGGCATTGCCGACGCCGTATTCTCACCTGATCGCGTCGACACCGCCTTCATCGACCGCCTGCTGTCGAAATGCACCGACCATCTCAGCCTGCTGGCGGCGCCGGCGACGCTCGACCGGGTCTATGATTTCGGCACTGACGCATTCGACTCAGTATTCGACACGCTGCGTTCCACCATGCCCTGCATCGTGCTCGACATTCCGCATCAATGGTCGGGCTGGACCAAGCGCGCCTTGATCGGAGCGGATGACATCCTGATCGTGGCCGCTCCTGACCTCGCCAATTTGCGCAATACCAAGAACCTGTTCGATCTGCTGAAGGCCGCGCGCCCCAACGACCGACCGCCGCTCTACTGCCTGAACCAGGTCGGCGTGCCGAAGCGACCCGAAATCGCCGCCGCGGAGTTCGCCAAGGCCATCGAGAGCCAGCCGATCGTCTCGATCCCGTTCGAGCCGCAGATCTTCGGCTCGGCGGCCAATAACGGCCAGATGATCGCGGAGATCTCCGCCAACCACAAGTCGATCGAGATGTTCCTTCAGATCGCCCAGCGCCTGACCGGCCGCAGCGAGACCAAGAAACAAAAGTCGTCCCTGTTTTCACCCCTGATTGACAAGTTGCGGGGAAAATAAGCCACCGCATGGAGTTGTTAAGTGTTCGGTAAGCGTAGCGGAACAGACACCGACCTTCGGGCGCCCAAGCCCGGCGCCGTGTCGCCCGAGCCTGCCCAGGCTCCGGCGCCGACGGTGTCGCGCGCCCCGCCTCCGCCGGCCGTCGCCTCCCCGCCGCTTGCTCCTGCCAAGGCCCCGCCGCCTCCGTCCATGGAGAGCCGGCGTTCAGACAATTATTACGAGGTCAAGGCGACCATCTTCGGCGCGCTGATCGAGGCGATCGACCTCGCCCAGCTCGCCAAGCTCGATTCGGAGTCCGCGCGCGAGGAAATCCGCGACATCGTCAACGAGATCATCGCGATCAAGAACATCGTGATGTCGATCGCCGAGCAGGAGGAACTGCTCGACGACATCTGCAACGACGTTCTCGGCTACGGCCCTCTCGAGCCGCTGCTGTCGCGCGACGACATCGCCGACATCATGGTCAACGGCGCCAACACCGTCTACATCGAAGTCGCCGGCAAGATCCAGCGCACGGGAATTCGCTTCCGCGACAACCAGCAGCTCCTCAACATCTGCCAACGCATCGTCAGCCAGGTCGGCCGGCGCGTCGACGAATCCTCGCCGATCTGCGACGCGCGCCTCGCCGACGGCTCCCGCGTCAACGCCATCGTGCCGCCGCTGTCGATCGATGGGCCGACGCTCACCATCCGCAAATTCAAGAAGGACAAGCTGACGCTGGATCAGCTCGTCAAATTCGGCGCGATCTCACCGGAAGGCGCGGAAATCCTCCAGATCATCGGCCGCGTCCGCTGCAACGTGCTGATTTCCGGCGGTACCGGCTCGGGCAAGACCACGCTGCTCAACTGCCTGACCAACTATATCGAGCACGATGAGCGCATCATCACCTGCGAGGACGCCGCCGAACTCCAGCTGCAGCAGCCTCACGTGGTGCGGCTGGAAACCCGTCCGCCCAACATCGAGGGCGAGGGCCAGGTCACCATGCGCGAGCTGGTGCGCAACTGCCTGCGTATGCGTCCTGAACGCATCATCGTCGGCGAAGTCCGCGGCCCAGAAGCGTTCGACCTGCTCCAGGCCATGAACACCGGCCACGACGGCTCGATGGGGACGCTGCACGCCAACAACCCCCGCGAGGCACTGTCGCGCTGCGAATCCATGATCACGATGGGCGGCTTTTCGCTCCCCTCGCGCACCATCCGCGAGATGATCTGCGCCTCGATTGACGTCATCGTCCAGGCCGCGCGCCTGCGCGACGGCTCGCGCCGCATCACCCACATCACCGAGGTGATGGGCATGGAAGGCGACACCATCATCACCCAGGACGTCTTCCTCTACGACATCGTCGGCGAGGACGCCAACGGCAAGATCATCGGCCAGCACCGCTCGACCGGCATCGGCCGTCCGAAGTTCTGGGAACGCGCTCGTTATTACGGCGACGAGAAGCGCCTTGCCGCTGCGTTGGACGCGGCGGAAGTCACGCCGAAGACGTGAGCAGGTCAGCACCGTCATGAACATGCAAGTCCTCGCTCTCGCATTCCTCGCCACCGCAGCGGTCGGCGGCGTCGCCTGGGTCTTCCTCTATCCGCTGCTGTCCGGGGAACGAAAGGCGGAAAGCCGCCGAGCCTCGATCTCGCGCGCCGAGGCGCCCACGGCACGCCAGGCCGAGAAGACCCAGCGCTCGCGCCGCGAGCAGGTCGAGACCACGCTGAAGGATCTCGAAGCACGACGCCTGCAGGAAAGGAGCGCTCCGCTCAGCGTCCGCCTGTCGCAGGCTGGGCTCGACTGGACGACGCAGAAATTCTGGGTGGCCTCCGCCGTCGTGGCGGGCGTGTTTTTCGCGGTCGCCCTGTTCGCCGGCGGCGGCCTGATCGGTGCTGCCGGCCTTGCCTTTGCCGGCGGGTTCGGGCTGCCGCGCTGGGCGCTGGGCTTCCTGAAGAACCGTCGCGAGGCCAAGTTCCTGGCGGCGTTGCCGGACGCGGTCGACGTGATCGTCCGCGGCATCAAGGCGGGCCTGCCGCTATTCGAATCGATCAAGGTCGTTGCCGCCGACGCGCCCGAGCCGCTGCGCAGCGAGTTCCTGGCGATCATCGAGACGCAGGCGATCGGCATGCCCCTCGGCGAAGCCTGCTCGCGGCTCTACGAGCGCATGCCGCTGCCGGAGGCCAATTTCTTCGGCATCGTGGTTTCGATCCAGCAGAAGTCTGGCGGCAACCTTTCCGAAGCGCTCGGCAACCTCTCCAAGGTGCTGCGCGACCGCAAGAAGATGAAAGAGAAGATCCAGGCAATGTCGATGGAAGCCAAGGCTTCGGCCGGCATCATCGGTTCGCTGCCGCCGATCGTGATGTTCCTCGTCTATCTCACGACGCCGCAATACATCTCGCTGCTTTGGACTCATCCCACCGGCCAGCTGATGCTGGTCGGCTGCGTCGTCTGGATGTCGATCGGCATCATGGTGATGAAGAAGATGATCAACTTCGATTTCTGACGGTGCCGTATGGTCGATTTCCTCGTCTCGAAACTGCACGACGTTCGCTTCATGACCATGCTGCTGGCGGCCATTGCCGCCAGCGCCACCGTGTATACGCTGGTGATGCCACTGCTCGCCGGCGAGGGGCTCTCCAAGCGCATGAAGGCGGTGGCGAGCGAGCGTGAGCGCATTCGGCAGCGCGAGCGTGAGCGCCTTCACAAGAACGAAAAGGTCTCGCTGCGCCAGACCCCGAAGCAGCTCGTCTCCAAGGTCGTCGAGGACTTCAACCTCACCAAATGGCTCGCGCAGGAGGCTGCGCGGGACAAGCTCATCATGGCAGGCTACCGCGGCCATGCGCCCTACATCACCTTCCTGTTTGCCCGCATGGTCGCGCCGATCGTGCTCTTCATCGGCTCGGTCGTCTACGTTTTCGGCATCGCGCATATGGAGCAGACGATGCCGATCAAGATCGGCATCTGCGTCGGCGCCGCCTATCTCGGCCTCCAGGCACCGATGCTGTTCCTCAGGAACGCGATTTCCAAGCGCCAGCTCTCGATCAAGCGCGCCTTTCCCGATGCGCTCGACCTGCTCCTGATCTGCATCGAATCCGGCATGTCGGTCGAGATGGCGTTCCGGAAAGTCGCCACCGAGATCGTGGGACAGTCGATCGCGCTGTCGGAGGAGTTCACGCTGACCACGGCCGAATTGTCCTATCTGCAGGATCGCAAGGTCGCCTATGAGAACCTGGCGCGACGCACCGGGCTGGAAGGCGTCAAGTCGGTGTGTCTCGCGCTTCAGCAGGCGGAGCGTTACGGCACCCCGCTCGGGCATTCCTTGCGCGTCATGGCGCAGGAAAACCGCGACATGCGCATGAACGAGGCCGAGAAGAAGGCCGCCGCCCTGCCCCCGAAGCTGACTGTGCCGATGATCTTGTTCTTCCTGCCGGTGCTTTTCGTCGTCATTCTCGGGCCGACCGGCATCAAGATCACCGAGCTGCACTGAGACAGGGCCCGACAGCGCGGTCCGTCCCTTACGTCAAAGTCGAGGAATCTGATCAGTCTGGCTGGCTGAGCGAGGCCACCGGCGTCCGCTTCGGCCCGCCGCGCGGGCCCTCGCTGCGGCTGAGCATGTCCTTGAGATAGGCGACGTTGGCCGCAGCCTGATCCGGTGGCAGATCTGCCTTCACGATGGTCTCGGCTTCCGCAAAGCGGCCCTGGAGACCGACGACGAGGCCGAGATTCTGCCGCACCCGGGTGCTCGCGCGCGGCGAGGCGTAGGCCTGCCGCAGCGCCTCTTCGGCCTTCGGCAAGTCTCGCGACAACATGTAGGACAGGCCGAGATTGGAGAGCACGCCGGGATCACCCGGAGCGATCTTGAGCGCGCTCGCGTAATAGGAGCGCGCCTCCTCGTGACGGCCCATCTGGTCCAGCGCCGTGCCTTGCACAGAGAGCAGGCGCCAATCCGGATTGTCCGGGGAATGCGCTTTCGACAGGACGTCGTAGGCCTGCTGGAAATTGCCGTTGTCGGCGAGGGCGCGGCCGTACAGGGCGAGCAGTGTCTTGTTGCCGGGATTGGCAATGGTCGCCTGCTCGAGCACCGCTGCGGCCTGGGCGCGCTGGCCGTTCGCGCGCAGGGCCTGACCATAGGCAAGCGCGGCGTCGGCGTCCTTGGGATTGGCGCGGTAGCGCTCGCCATAGGCCTCGACGGCACGCACCGGATCGGTGGGCGCGCGATCGGTGGGAGCTGCCTCAGCCCGCGGCCCGCCGACCGAGCCCGTCACGTCGGAGAGTTTCGACATGGCCGTGCAGCCGCCGAGGCCCATGGCCAATGCTGCGACCACCGACGTGGACGCAAGAAGCCTGGCAAGACTGAACCGTTGACGCATGACGCCTTGACTCTCGAGCCGATTGATCGAGCCGAACGCGCCAGCAATAGACTGTTAACCCTAACGGCGTGTTAACGCCGCTTCCCGACCCGCACCTCTCACGGCGGCGTTTGCGGCGGCGCCTCACCGCCAAGGTCAAGATCGAGGCCGAGTGCCTTCACCTGTTCGTTCAGGTCCCGCAGCAATTGACGCCTTTGTCGCGCCGGCTGCCGGGCATCGAGGCCCTCGCGGGACAGCCTCGGCAGTTGGCGCAGGAAATCATCACAGTTGATCGGGCGCCTGCCGGCGAGCTCATCGAGCTGAGCGCGATCGACGCCGAACACGTCGGCGGATTGCGCGATCAATCGACCAAGCAGTGTTCTCACGGCGGACAATGCGTCGATGTCAGACCTCGGCCCGGGCCTCGCGACCTTGCCTTCGAGGTCCGTCCAGGCATGAGACGAGACGACGTAAGTGTAGATCGCGCTCGCCCAGTCCGGTTCGGCTTCATCGTAAAAGCCGCGACGCATGAACAATCGGCGGGCGATCGCCGCGACCTGATCCCGCTTCAGCGAGGCGCATGAGGCGATCTCGATCGCCGACTGGACCGCTGGATCGCGGGAAAAGTCCCGCCCTGCCGGCAGCCTGATGACGCCGTCCGGCAGATTCGAATCGAGCAGCCCGAAAGCGTCACCGTTACGCGGCCTGGAATAGCGCGCGATCGCGAAGCGGTAGTCCGTGCGGGCAGCACGGGACGTTGGACCGAAATGGATGATGTTGAAGCCGGCATCGTCGCCGGCTTGCCCGGTCGAGGATGGACAGGAGAGCACGTAGATCGTGCGCCAAAACGCTTCGCCGCTCTCGCTCGAGATCGCGCGTGGATCGGGGATGGAATAGCGGGTCAGTCCCTCGACATGTCGGTGACCGTGCAGAACCAGATTGACGTTGAGGGAGGTTGCCGCTTCGAGGAAGGTTCCGGGCGCTGCCAGATACATCAGCGGCTCGTCGGGCACGCCGAGAAAGCGCTTTCCTTCCCCGGTCGCCTGCGGCAGCGGATGATGATGCAGGGCCAGCACGCGCACCAGGTTTTCCGTCGGCTCGGCATGATCGGCACGCCCCGCAGACCCCATGCTGCCCGCGAGCTCGACGCTCAGCCGGGCGGAATCCGCGACCATCGCGTTGTAGGTGCCCTGATCGATATTGCCGCTCGCAAGCGTCGTCAGGCTTGCGCGGTTGGAATCCAGCAGCACGAGGTCGAGGCCGGCCTGCCGGTAATAGACGCTCTTCGAGGTCCGCGGTAGATGCAGGTAATCATAGACGTCGTGACGGCCGGTCCACTGGCTCGGCCGCTTGACATCGTGATTGCCGGCAACGGCCTGGATGTCGGTGAACACACCGGTCTGCCGGAGGGACGCGATGACGGCCAGCGCTTCGTCGAGCGCGCGCGGCGTCGGATCGTCCACGAGATCTCCCGTGATCAGCAGGATGCGATCGGGGACATCGGCGAGGTGCGCAATCCTCTCGCGGAGAGCGGCACTGAGCGCCTCGATCGTCGGGAGCAGCCGGCCCGACCCGTCCAGATGCAAGTCGGAAATCTGCGCAATAACGAACGATCTATCCATTTGCGCCGCTCATTTGCCAATGCTGCGTCGCCCAAAACGATGCGAGAAATGCCTTCGACGAACAGATTGAGGCCGGTCGCAGCCCGGGCAAGGATGACCTCGGGCAAGTATCAACCGCGTGCCGCCGCGTTCTCGCTCCCGATGCGTACAGAGACGCGCGGCACAATCTAAAATTTCGGCCAATCATGCCACAACCGTGGCGCTAGTAAAGCCCTGCGGCCGCGCTCGCGTGAACGACAGTTCTCAACATGAGATACGAGACCTGCCGTACAACGGTTTCGCTTCGTCCGATCAATATTCGATGGCAAGCCGCTTGCGGATTTCGTCGACGCGCTTGTCCAGCGCATCGAACCGCGCGTGGACGGATCGATCATGGAGATAAAAGACGTAACCGCCGGCAAGGAGCGCGAAGATCCAGTGGTGGTGCTCGACATAGCCAAAAATCGCCTCGACGGCCTGGCCGATGAATGTGACCACGCTCCACACAAATTCCATTGCACTTCCTCCCGGCGCGCTTTGTCGTCGGTCGCCCGATTTCCATCCCTGGCGACCGTTGCCGGAACCTAGCATGGCCCCCTTGCTGCGAGTAGCGGCTCGCCGAACGGTGACAGCGAAGCCGATTGCAGCAGCGGCCAAACTCTGCGAAGTCTCGTCCGTTCGTATGACCCGTTTGATCTGACGATCCGGACCCGCCAATGCCTTCTGTCTTCGAGACGTCACCCACCGCCATCCCGATCACCTTCGTCACCAAATCGAGCTGGGATCAGGTCGCCGAGACGCTGCCGCCGCCGCAACGCCTGTTCGCCACGGCATGCGCCTTCACCGCCAAGCCGGGCGCCTATCTGGCGCTGCCTGCGCCCGATGGCGCAATTGCGCAGGTGCTGTTCGGCCTCGAGGACGAGGGTGCAAGATCGCGCGACCTGTTCCGGCCTGGTGCCCTACCGGGGCTTCTGCCGCCGGGCACTTATCGCTTTGCCAATGCCCCACACGATGCACGGCTGGCGGCGCTCGCTTTTGCTCTGGGCCGCTACCGCTTCGCTCGCTACCGCAAGGCTGATCGCCGCGACGTCCGGCTGGTGCCGCCTGATGGCGTCGATGCGGCCGAGATCGAGCGGATCGCTGATGCCGCAATGCTCGCGCGCGACCTCATCAACACGCCGTCCAACGACATGGGACCGGCGGAGCTGGCCGCAGCTGCGCAAGCGCTCGCGGCCGAGTTCGGTGCAAGTTTCGCCTGCACCATCGGCGAAGAGTTGGCGAAGGATTTCCCGTTGATCCATGCCGTCGGCATGGCCTCCAGCCGCGCGCCGCGACTGATCGATATCGGCTGGGGCGATCCTGATCATCCCAAGGTGACGCTGGTCGGCAAGGGTGTCTGCTTCGACACCGGCGGGCTCGACCTGAAGCCGTCGAGCGGCATGCTGATCATGAAGAAGGACATGGGCGGTGCCGCCAACGTGCTGGCGCTGGCGCGCATGGTAATGGACGCGAAGCTGAAGGTGCGGCTGCGCGTGCTGATCCCGGCCGTCGAGAACGCGGTCGCGGGCAACGCCTTCCGCCCGCTCGACATCTTCACCTCGCGCAAGGGCATCACGGTCGAGATCGGCAATACCGATGCGGAAGGCCGGCTGGTGCTGGCCGACGCGCTGGCGCTGGCCGACGAGGAGAGGCCCGATCTGCTGATCGATCTGGGCACGCTGACCGGCGCGGCGCGTGTCGCGCTCGGGCCGGATTTACCGCCCTTTTACACCAATGATGAGATCCTTGCCGCCGACCTCGCGCGCTGTGCGACGAAGGAGAACGACCCGTTGTGGCGCATGCCGCTGTGGCCGCCTTACGATGCGTGGCTGGACTCCAAGACGGCCACCATCACGAACGCGCCATCAGGCGGCTTTGCCGGCTCGATCACCTGCGCGCTGTTCCTGCAACGCTTCGTCGAGCAGGCCGGGAGCTGGCTGCATGTCGACATCTACGGCTGGACGCCGTCGGCAAAACCGGCACGCCCCGAAGGCGGCGAGTGCCAGGCCGCGCGGGCCATCTACACCTTGCTGAGCGCGCGCTATGCATGATCCAAAATACGACCCAAGGCTGACGCCGGCGCGGGGCGACCTCGCCGCGAAGTATCTCGAAGGCAAGGTTGAGGCGAATCGCTTCGTCAGTGGCGAGGAATTCGAGGTGATCGAACCGGTCGCGCCGGTGCGCGAGCAGCCGTCGTCGAGCGCGATGCTGATGACGGAGGCGCTGCGCGGTGAACGCGTCACAATCTACGACCGCAACGGCGAAGGTTGGGCATGGGGCCAGCTCAATGGCGACGGCTATGTCGGCTGGCTGCCGGATGCGGCGCTCGTAAAGCCGTCGGCCGCCCCAACTCACGTGGTCAGCGCGCTACGGACGTTTGCCTTTCCCGGTCCCTCGATCAAGCTGCCGCCGGCCGAGACGCTCGTGATGGGATCCAAGCTCGCGGTGACGCGCGAAGACGGCAGCTTCGCCGTGACGCGTGACGGCAGATATCTGCCGAAGTCCCATCTCGCGCCGCTCGATCATCGCGAGCCGGATTTCATCGCCGTCGCCGAGCGCTTCGTCGGCACGCCCTATCTGTGGGGCGGCAAGAGCAGTTTTGGCATCGATTGCTCTGGCCTCGTTCAGGTCTCGCTGACAGCATCAGGCACCGGCTGCCCGCGCGACAGCGACATGCAGCAGGCCGGGCTCGGCCGCACCCTGGAGCCGCATGAGCGGAGCAGCTTGCTGCGCGGCGATCTGATCTTCTGGAAGGGCCACGTTGCCATCGTACGCGATGGCAGCACCATGGTTCACGCCAACGCGCATCACATGGCGACGGTGATCGAACCGATCGAGCCGGCCATCGCACGGACCAAGCAGGCCGGCAGCGAAGTCGTCGCGATCAAGCGACTCTAGGGCCGTGAATCAAGAGGATCGTAAACGCGAGCTTTTTTCTCGGTACCCGAACGGGTTCCGGACGCGATTGTTGACCTATCGGACGCATCGACCCCGTCTCAATGGGCACCTTGCGGCGCAGCTACGGAACAAACGTTACATCTGAGAGCTTTGCGGAACGAAACGCGTCGTCAGTCTTTCTCTGGCTTTGGGAGGTGCCCATGAGTTCTCAGGCCAGAGAAGGCGCGTGTGCGTTCGCTTGGCGGAACTACTTGCTGCTCCACAGCGGCATCAGCGAGAATGATAACAGGCGTTCCGCCCTCTACCGCTACATCGCCAATCTTCGCGATGCCGGCGAAGATGATTTCGATCTCTTGCAAATCGCCGCAGTCGCCTACTTGAAAAAGCTGGATGAATTGCAAGACAACCAATGCGCGCGCCTCGCGGCGGATCAAGTTTTGGCCAAATGTTTAGAGGCACGCGGTTCACAACACGACAGGTAGCTTTCAGGCCATAACACCAGAGCGAAGGAGCGAACAGCATGGCAGACAAGACCAATGCAGACCGTTTCGCGCGCGACCCAGAACGGCGCATCGCCGCAGCGACAGCAATCGGCATGAATGCCTTGAAGCCGATGATGCACTTTCAGATCTCAATGCTGAGGATGTGGGCCGACAGCATCGAGAGGCTCGCGGGCAATTACGAAAAGCGGCTGGAAGAAACTGCGACCGCGGCCGAGGACCGGTCGGACAAGGAACGCGCCGCGTAAATCAACGCGACGGGTCAAGCACAGCCCGCTTTGGAAGCGTCCCCGGGGTTTGCGCTGTCGCGCCCCCGGAATGACGGACTACGTCGCGGCCGCCCCATTGCCCGCCGTCTCCAGCCGGAACGCCGCCGCGAACAGCGCGCGCGTGTAATCCGTCTTCGGGCTCTTGAAGAGTTCGGTGGCCTGGCCTTCCTCGACCACCTTGCCGCCACGCATCACGATCAGATGGCTGGCGAGCGAGGCGACGACGCGTAAGTCGTGCGAGATGAACATGTAGGTGAGCTCGCGCTTGCGCTGGAGCTCGCGGAGCAGATCGACCATCTGCGCCTGGAACAGCATGTCGAGCGCGCTGGTCGGCTCGTCCAGCACGACGAAATCCGGCTCCAGCACCACCGCCCGCGCGATACTGATGCGCTGACGCTGGCCGCCGGAGAATTCATGGGGATAGCGGTAGCGGGTATCGGGCTTCAGCCCGACGTCTTCCAGCGCCTTGACGACGCGCTCCTCGCGTTCTTCGCGCGACAGCTTCGGCTGATGCACGGAGAGACCTTCGGCGATGATGTCGGCGACCGACATGCGCGGGCTGAGCGAGCCGAACGGGTCCTGGAATACGATCTGCATGTCGCGCCGGAACGGCCGCATCTCCTTGAAACGGAGGCCCTGGATGTCCTTCCCTAAGAACACGATGCGCCCGTTCGAGGAGATCAGCCGCATCAGCGCCAGCCCCAACGTGGTCTTGCCCGAGCCGGATTCGCCGACCACGCCAAGCGTCTCGCCCTTGCGCACGGCGACGCTGACGCCGTCGACCGCCTTGATGTGGCCGACCGTCTTGCGCATCAGGCCGCGCTTGATCGGAAACCAGACCTTCAGGTCATTGGCCGACATCACCACCGGCGCATCCGGCTGCGGCGGCGCCGGATCCGGCTTCGGCTCGGCCGCGAGCAGATCGCGCGTATAGGGATGTTTCGGCGACTTGAAGACCTGCTCGACCGGTCCCTGCTCGACGATCTCGCCGCTCTTCATGACACAGACGGTGTCGGCGATGCGGCGCACGATGCCGAGATCGTGGGTGATGAAGAGCAGGCTCATGCCGAGCCGCGAGCGAATCTCGGCGAGCAGCGCCAGGATCTGTGCCTGCACGGTGACATCGAGCGCCGTCGTCGGCTCGTCCGCGATCAACAGATCCGGCTCGTTGGCGAGCGCCATCGCGATCATCACGCGCTGGCGCTGACCGCCGGAGAGTTGATGCGGATAGCTCTTCAGCCGCGTCTCGGGCTCGGGGATGCCGACCTGCGTCAGCAGTTCCAGCGTCCGTCTGCGCACCTCGGCATTGCTGGTCGGATTATGCAGCTGGATGATCTCGCCGATCTGCGCTTCGATCGTGTGCAACGGATTGAGCGAGGTCATCGGCTCCTGGAAGATGATGGAGATATCGCTGCCGCGAATCTCCCGCATCTCCTGCTCGGATCGGTCGATCAGCTCCTGCCCCTTGAAGCGGATGCTGCCCGAGGGGTGCGATGCGTTCGGATAGGGCAAGAGCTTGAGGATCGAGAGCGCGCTGACAGACTTGCCGGAGCCGGATTCACCGACCAGTGCCAGGCATTCGCCGCGCTTGATCTGGAACGAGACCTTGTCGACCGCAAGCGTGGTGGCGCCGCCCTGGTGGAAGGCCACCGAGAGGTCGCGAACGGCAAGCAGGGGCTGGTTGATCGCGTCCATCGGCTTACCTGAACGTCTTGCGCGGATCGAAGGCGTCGCGCACGGCTTCGCCGGTGAAGATCAAGAGAGACAGCATGCTCGCGACCGAGAAGAAGCCGGAGAAGCCGAGCCAGGGCGCCTGCACATTGGACTTGGCCTGCGACAGCAATTCGCCGAGCGAAGGCGATCCCGGCGGCAGGCCGAAGCCGAGGAAATCCAGCGCCGTCAGCGTCATAACCGAACTCGACACGATGAAGGGCAGGAACGTCATGGTCGCGACCATCGCATTCGGCAGCAAATGGCGGAACATGATGATCGGGTTGGAGACACCGAGCGCCCGCGCCGCCTGGATGTATTCGAAGTTGCGACCGCGCAGGAATTCGGCCCGCACGAGACCGACCAGCGAGACCCAGGAAAACAGCAGGAGGATGCCGAGCAGCACGAAGAAGCCGGGCACGAGGACCGAAGACAGGATCAGGAGAAGATAGAGCGAGGGGATCGCCGTCCAGATCTCGATGAAACGCTGGAAGATGAGATCGACCCGACCGCCGAAATAGCCTTGCACGGCGCCCGCTGCGATGCCGATGACGGACGAGACGATGGTGAGACAAAGGCCGAACAGCACCGAGATGCGGAAGCCGTAGATCAGCCGTGCGACCACGTCGCGGCCCTGATCGTCGGTGCCGAGCCAGTTGTATTCGAGGTCGCGGCAGCTCTTCAGCCCCTTCTTCTCCACCACCGGCTGGCATTGCTTCTCGGTCAGCATCCAGGTCGGCGGCGACGGCGCCGGCGTCGGCAAGTCGAGATTGTGGGTGTCGTAAGAATAACGGATCAGGGGCCAGACGATGCTGCCGTTCTTCTCCTTGATCAGCTTCTGCAAATAGGGATCGCGGTAGTCAGCCGCGGTTTCGAAGTCCCCGCCGAAGGTCGTTTCGGAATAGGTCACGAACGCGGGCCAATAGAGACGGCCGTCGAACTTGATCAGGAAAGGCCGATCGTTGGCGATCAGCTCCGCGAACAGCGAGACCACGAACAGCGCAATGAAGATCCAGAACGACCAATAGCCGCGACGGTTCGCCTTGAAGTTCTGCCACCGCCGCCTGTTGAGCGGCGAAGGAGCGAACGGCTTCCGTGTGATCGGAACGACCTCGCCCAGTGGGGACTGGGTGGTGGTCTCGATCGGCGTCGGTGCGGTAATCGTCATCAGACCTCCCGCGCCTCGAAATCGATTCGGGGGTCGATCCACATATAGGTCAGGTCGGAGACCAGGTTGATCACGAGACCGACCAACGAAAAGATATAGAGCGTGCCGAACACCACGGGATAGTCGCGGTTGAGCACGCTCTCGAAGCTGAGCAGTCCCAGACCGTCCAGCGAGAAGATGGTCTCGATCAGCAGCGAGCCGGAGAAGAAGGCGTGGATGAAGGTCCCGGGGAAGCCGGCGATCACGATCAGCATGGCATTGCGGAAGACGTGGCCGTAAAGCACCCGGCCCTCGCTACAGCCCTTGGCGCGCGCGGTCATGACGTATTGCTTGCGAATCTCGTCCAGGAACGAGTTCTTGGTCAGGAACGTCATGGTGGTGAAGGCACCTAACCCCATGGCGATCAGGGGCAGCGTCAGATGCCAGAAATAATCGATGATCTTCCAGTACCAGGGAAACTGCGACCAGCCGTCGGAGGTCAGTCCGCGCAGCGGGAACCAGTTGAAAAAGGAGCCGCCGGCAAACAGGATGATGAGCAGGATTGCGAACAGAAAGCCGGGAATGGCATAGCCCAGCACGAGAATGGTCGATGTCCAGGTATCGAAGCGCGCGCCGTCCTTCACCGCCTTGCGGATGCCGAGCGGAATCGAGATCAGATAGGTGATCAGCGTCAGCCAGATCCCGAGTGAGATCGAAACAGGCAGCTTCTCCTTGATGAGTTGCAGAACGCTGACGTCTCGGAAATAGCTCTTGCCGAAATCGAAGCGGGCGAAATTCCACACCATCAGTGCGAAGCGTTCCGGTGCGGGCTTGTCGAAGCCGAACTGTACCTCGAGCTTCTTGATGAAGTCAGGATCAAGACCCTGCGCGCCGCGATATTTCGAGTTGATGGCATCGCCGCCGGCCCCGACTTGCCCGGGCGCGCGCTGCGCAAAGTCGCTGCCGCCCGAAATGCGCGAAGTGCCGCCGGTGTCAGCCCCGGAGAGCTGCGCGATCACGCGCTCGACCGGGCCGCCCGGCGCGAACTGCACGACGACGAAGGACACGAAGAGGATCCCCAGCAGCGTCGGGATCATCAAGAGGATGCGGCGGGCGATATAGGCGCTCATGATTATTTCGCCTGCTCGAGCTTGGCGGCTTTGGCGGGTTCATGCCACCAGATGTCGGGCGCGCCGACGCCGTTGGCATAACGCGGCAGCCTCGGTGGATGGCCGAACTGGTCCCAATAGGCCAGCCGATGCGTCTTGTTGTACCATTGCGGCACCCAATAGCGGCCGGCGCGGAAAAGGCGGTCGAAGGCGCGGCAGGCGACGGTCAATTCCTCGCGGCTGTCGGCCGCCATAATCTTCTCGATCATGGCGTCGATTGCCGGGCTGGCGACGCCCGCGAGATTGTATGAGCCTTTGGTCGCCGCGACCTGCGACGAGAAGAACGCGCGCATGGCATCGCCCGGCGTCGCCGACATGCTGAAGCGCTGGATCGTCATGTCAAAGTCGAAATCTTCCACGCGCGCGCGGTACTGCACGGCATCGACGAGGCGGAGGCTCGCCTCGATGCCGAGCGTTCCCAAGTTCTTGATATACGGCGCGTGATGCGGCTGAAGCGAGGGCTCCTCCGCCAGGAACTCAATCTTGAACACCTCTCCGCTCGGCAGCATTCGCTTGCCATCCTTGATCGGAAAGCCGGCCTCGTTAAGAAGCTGCTGCGACTTGCGCAAGAGAGCGCGGTCCTGCCCCGACCCGTCGGAAACCGGTGGCACGAAGGACGTAGCGAACACTTCGTCGGGAACCTGACCGCGGAATGGCTCGAGCAGCTTCAGCTCTTCAGGCGACGGCGGCCCGTTGCTCGCCATGAGATCGGAGTTCTGGAACGGCGACACCGTACGGGCATAGGCGCCGTACATGATGGTCTTGTTGGTCCATTCGAAGTCGAAGGCATTGATCAGGGCCTCGCGCACGCGGGGATCCCTGAATTTCTCGCGTCGCGTGTTGATGAACCAGCCCTGCGCGCCGGACGGCGTGTCGTCGGGCACGATCTCCAGCTTGACGCGGCCTTCCTTCACGGCCGGGAAGTCGTAGCGCGTCGCCCAGATGCGCGAGGTGAACTCTTCCCGGTAGAGATAGTTCTTGCCGGTAAAACCCTCGAAGGCGACATCGCGGTCGCGATAAAACTCATAGCGCACGACATCGAAATTGTAGGTGCCGCGGCAGGGCGGCAGATCGGCAGCCCACCAGTCCTTCACCCGCTCATACTCGATGTAGCGATTGACCTCGAACCTGCCGACTTTGTACGGACCCGAACCGAGCGGGGTCTCCAGAGACGATTCATCGAACGGGCGAGACGCGTAATACGCCTTCGAGAAGATCGGCAGGCTCGCTGCATAGAGCGGCACGTCGCGTGCCCGCCCCTTGGCAAAGGTGACGACGAGCGTCGCATCGTCGACCGCTTCCGCGCTGACCATGTCGCGCAGCTGCACGACGATCAGCGGATGTCCCTTGGTCTTCAGCGCCGTCAGCGAAAACGCCGCATCATGTGCGGTGAGCCTCGTGCCGTCGTGGAATTTCGCCTCCGGCCGCATCGTGAAGCGGTAGACCAGCCTGTCCGGCGATATCTGCACGGATTTGGCGGCAAGCCCGTACATCGCATCGGGTTCGTCGTTCGCGCGCACCATCAGTGGCGCAAACGTCATGTCCATGCCCTGCGCGCCATCGCCCTTCAGGATAAAGGCGTTGAGCGAGTTAAAGGTCTGGTAGGACTGGTTGTAGGCGCGCACCGATGGAATGAGGGAAAACGCGCCGCCCTTTTGCGCATCGACGTTGACATAGTCGAAATGGTGGAAGTCGGCGGGATATTTGAGATCGCCGAACGCCGAAATGCCGTGAGCCTCAATTCCGGCTTCCGATGCATGCGCGCCACGCAACAGCTGCGCGCCCAGCGACACCCCAAAGGTGCCGCCGACACCGAGGGCTAGCACATGGCGGCGCGACATCTGCGTCATGCGGGGGATGTCCTTCACGACTTCTTTGCGATCCGCGCCGCCTTGTCTGCGTCGTACCACCAGATGAAAGGGAAGCCGGACTGGCCATATCTGGGCAATTCGGCCGGCCGGCCGAAGCGATCCCAGCGCGCGGTGCGCACCTTCGTATAGGTCCACTGCGGCACGACATAGTGATTCCAGAGCAGCACACGGTCGAGCGCCTTGGTCGCGGCGACAAGATCGTCGCGATCGGTCGCGTAGATGACCCGCTCGATCAGCTTATCGATTGCGGGATTCTTGATGCCAGCAATGTTGCGGGAGCCGGCGATGTCAGCCGTCTTGGACGACCAGAACTCGCGCTGCTCGTTACCCGGCGACTGCGACTCGCCCCACGAGTTGGTGACGATGTCGAAATCCCACTCGCGTGTCCTGTTCTCGTATTGGGTCGGATCGACCGTCCGCACGCTGACGGCAATGCCGAGCCGCTCCAGAGACGGCTTGTAGAACAGCGTGATCCGCTCGAAGCTTGGATCCGAGTTCAGCAATTCCAGGGTGAACTGGGCGCCGGTCTTGACGTCGATCAGCTTGCGATCGCGAACCTCGTAGCCGGCCTCCTTGAACAGGCGCAGCGCCTCGCGCAGATTGTCGCGTACGGCCTCCGGACTGCCGCCGACCGGATTGGTGTAGGCCGTGGTGAAGACTTCGGGCGGCACTTGGGCGCGGACCGTCTCGAGGATCTCGAGCTCTTTCCCCTGCGGCACGCCGGTCGCCATCAGATCTTCGATGCCGTCGAAATAGCTGCTGATGCGCTTGTACTGACCGTAGAAGATCTGCTTGTTCATCTCCTCGAAGTCGAAGGCGTAGTTGAGCGCACGCCGCACGCGGGGGTCGCTGAATTTGGCGCGGCGCAGGTTCGGCACGAAGGCTTGCATGACGCCCGAGCTGCGATTGGCGAACTCCTCGAGGATCACCCGCTTTTCCGTCACGGCCGGGAAGTCGTAGGCGGTCGCCCAGTTCTTCGCGCTGTTCTCGGTACGCCAATCGACCTGGTCGGCCTTGAAAGCCTCGATCGCCACGGTGGCATCGCGGAAATATTCGTAGCGCAGCTCGTCGAAATTGTTGCGACCCACATTGGCCGGCAGGTCGCGACCCCAATAGTCCTTGACGCGCTCCAGCGCGATCGACCGTCCGGCGACGAAGTCCTTGATCCTGTAGGGACCGGAGCCGAGCGGCACTTCGAGCGTGGTCGCGGAGACATCGCGCTTGCGGCCCTGCGCGTCGGTCCCTTCCCACCAATGCTTCGGCAGGACCGTGAGCTGGCCCACGATCTGCGGCAGCTCTCGGTTGCCGGGCGCGTCGAATACGAACTTCACCTCACGCTCGCCGACCTTCTCGGCCTTCACCACATGGCTGTAATAGGCCGAGTACATCGGGTGGTGCTTCTTGAAGGAATCGAGCGAAAAGATCACGTCGTCCGCGGTAACGGGCTTGCCGTCGTGCCATTTGGCCTGCGGCCGCAGGCGGTAAGTGACGGAGGAGAAATCATCCGGATGGCTGATGGCCTCGGCCAGCGCGCCGTATTCAGTCGAGACCTCGTCGAGCGAGGCCGTCGTGAGGGATTCGTAGATGAATGCGACGGCGCCGGCGACCTGCCCCTTCACACCTGACACGACGATGTTGAAGTTGTCGAAGGTGCCTACGGCGATCTGGCGGGCGACGCCGCCTTTGGGCGCTTCCGGATTGACGTAGTCGAAGCGATTGAAATCGGCGGGGTACTTGACCTTCCCGAACAGGGATAGCGCGTGGCGCCAAGGAAGCCCATTTGAAGTCAGCTCACTGGCAGATTGCGCATGCGCCGTGCCGATGGCGGGAACGCTGCCGAGGGAACCAAGGACGGGAAGCGCTGCGGCAGCAGTGCTTGTGAGCAGGAGATCGCGTCGGGTAATGGCCAAATCAACATCCCTGTCTTGAAGGAGGCTACTCCTTTAAGTTCCCAATATAGGCGAGGTTTCGACCGAATATGTTGCTTTTTCCTCATCTTGAAAGACCCGATGGCCTGTCAGATGCGGCCAAACGCCCCGATAAATTCACTGCGAGGCCCGGATAAGGAAACGGCCAGGCTTTTCAGCCTGGCCGCATATTCCAAGACAGGTTCTTGAGAGCCCTTACTTCGATGCGGTCGGCAGCGGCTGAGGGTGCTCTGACAGCGAATTCAGATAGGCAATGACATCGGCGCGCTCGGAATCCTTGGGGATACCGGCAAAGCCCATCGCGGTGCCCGGGATGAAGCCCTTCGGATTGGCGATGAACTTGTTGAGGTCGTCGAACGTCCAGGTGCCGCCCTTGGCCTTCATGGCAGCCGAGAAGTTGAAGCCGCCGCGGCCCTCGCCCCGCTTCTCGCCGACAACGCCATAGAGGTTCGGACCAACGCGATTCGGGCCACCCTTTTCGAAGGTGTGGCAGGCGCCGCACTTCTTGGCGGCCGCAGAGCCCTTCTCGACCGAAGCGGTCTGGAGCAGCTTTTCAATCGGCTCGGAAGCAGCGGCGGCAGCGCCGCCTTCCTTGCCGTGGCCGGCATCTTCCTTCACGGCGATCTCGAAGCCGGGCTTTTCCGGCATCTTGGGCGAGAAAAGAGCCTGGGCGGTAAAGCTGGTCACCAAGAGAAAGAGACAGGTACCAAGCACGGCACCCATGATTTTATTGAGTTCGAAAGAGTCCATTTCCGGCCAGGCCCCACCGCAAGAAGGAAACAGCGGCGCAATCGGCCGCCAGGACGAGCCTCGGGAGAATCAAACGTTCCCTATTGTTTCCCCGAGTTTTGCCATTGAGATATCGGTTTGCCCGGGGTCTGGCAACCCGTATAAGCGACCCGACTTTCAACCCGTCCCCACTCCATTTCTCGGCGCGGAAAACGCCCTGTTTGCAGGCTCTTGACCCGATGATCGATCCTCGCATCCTGGTGCTGATCCCGGCCCGCATGGCCGCCACCCGCCTGCCCGGCAAGCCGCTCGCCGATATCGCGGGCCAGCCGATGATCGTGCATGTGCTGCGCCGCGCCGAGGCCGCCGGTATCGGCCGGGTCGCGGTCGCAACCGATACGCCGGAGATCGCCTCGGTCGTGACTGCCCATGGCGGCGAAGCCGTGATGACGCGCGCCGACCACCCCTCTGGTTCGGACCGCATCCACGAGGCCATGCAGAAGCTCGACCCGGACGGCAAGGCGGAGATCGTGATCAACCTCCAGGGCGATTTCCCGACGATCACGCCGGCAACCATCCGGGAGGTGCTGCCGCCCTTTGCCGATCCGGCGGTCGACATCGTGACGTTGGCCTCGCAGATCCACACCGAGGAGGAGGACCTCGCCCCGAGCGTCGTGAAGGCCATCGGCTCGCCGATCGGCCCGCGGCGCATGCGGGCACTTTACTTTACCCGCGCTACGGCCCCTTACGGCAATGGACCGCGTTACCACCACATCGGCCTCTATGCTTACCGCCGCGCTGCGCTGGAGCGGTTCGTGGCGCTGCCGCCTTCGCCGCTGGAGCGTCAGGAAAGCCTGGAGCAGCTCCGGGCGGTAGAAGCCGGCATGCGCATCGACATCATGATCGTCGACAGCGTGCCCCGCGGCGTCGACACGCCGCCCGATCTGGAAACCGCGCGCAGCATCCTTTCCAAATCCTGAGCGGCTGTTACAAGGCGCCGCAGGAGCACTTCGAGATATGAGCAAGCTGAAAATCGCATTCCAGGGCGAGCCCGGAGCCAATTCGCACATCGCCATCGTCGAGGCTTATCCCGACGCCGAGCCGATGCCCTGTGCCACCTTCGAGGACGCGCTGTCTGCGATCTCGTCGGGCGAGGCCGATCTCGGCATGATCCCGATCGAGAACTCGGTCGCCGGCCGCGTCGCCGACATCCATCATCTCTTGCCGGCCTCCGGTCTCTTCATCATCGGTGAGTGGTTTCTCCCCGTTCGGCATCAGTTGATGGCGGTGAAGGGCACCAAGCTCGACGACATCAGGAGCGTCGAGAGCCATGTGCATGCGCTCGGCCAGTGCCGGCGCATCATCCGCAAGCTCGGCATCAAGCCGATCGTGCACGCCGATACCGCCGGCAGCGCCCGCGACATCTCAGAACGCAAGGACAAGACTGTCGCCGCGATCGCCTCGCGCCTCGCCGCCAAGATCTACGGCCTCGACATCCTCGCCGAGGACATCGAGGATGAAGCCCACAACACCACGCGCTTCGTGGTGCTGGCGCGGGAGCCGAAATGGGCCGCGCAGGGCTCCGGCCCGCTGGTCACCACTTTTGTATTCCGGGTGCGCAACCTGCCGGCCGCGCTCTACAAGGCGCTCGGCGGCTTTGCCACCAACGGCGTCAACATGACCAAGCTCGAGAGCTACATGGTCGACGGCAATTTCTTCGCCACGCAGTTCTATGCCGACGTCGACGGCCACCCCGAGGACAAGGGCCTCGCTTTCGCGATCGAGGAGCTGAAATTCTTCTCGCGCGAATTCCGCATCGTCGGCGTCTATCCGGGCCATCCGTTCCGCGCGACGTTCAGCGAAGCGCAGCAGGATTAAACTCGTGTCCCGGCCGCGCGAAGCGCGAGCCGGGACCCAGAGGCGGCAAAACCCGCTGCTGCGCTAGGCCCCGGCTCTGCAGCGCACCACTAAAGAAGTGCTGCGCTGCGTCCGGGGCACAGGACTGGCTACGCGGCTGCAACTTTCGCCAGCCCAAACGCCTCCGCCAGCAGCGAATACGACTTCTTCCGCGCCTCGTGGTCATACACGGCGGTGATCACCATCAGCTCGTCCGGCTTGCTCGCGTCGATCAGCGGCTGCAGCTTCTTCCGCACCGTCGCGGGGCTTCCGACGAACAGGCGAGAGCGGTTGCGGAGGATCGAGGTGCGCTCGGAATCGGAGTAAGGATAGGCCAGCGCCTCCTCGACGCTCGGCAGCGGCAGATATTGGCCGCGGTCGCGGCGCAGCTGGTTGAGGTCGAACGAGCTGGCGAGCCGTTCGGCCTCCTCATCGGTATCGGCCGCGATTGCCGCGACCGCGAGGATCGCTTGCGGATTCGCACGCCAGGACGAGGGCTGGAAGCGGTTACGGTAATGCACCATCGCATCGACCGCATCGTGGGACGCGAAATGATGGGCGAAGGCGAAGCCCATGCCGACTTGGGCGGCGAGCTCCGAAGAATAATCGCTGGAGCCGAGCAGCCAGATCGGCGGCAGGGCGGTGTCGTCGGGCATGGCGACGACGTTGTTGTAGGGGTGCCCTGCGGGGAATTCGCGCGTCTGCCACAGAATCAGTTCGTGCAGCCGCTCCAGAAAATCGTCGCCCTCGCGGCGGTCGAGCCGGCTACGCAGCGCGTAAGCCGTCGCGCCGTCGGTGCCGGGCGCACGGCCGAGGCCAAGGTCGATGCGCCCGGGAAACAGCGCCTCCAGCATCTTGAAGCGCTCGGCCACCACCAGCGGCGCGTGATTGGGCAGCATCACCCCGCCGGAGCCGACGCGGATATGCGTCGTCACTGCCGCGATCTGCCCGATCATGACGTCGGGCGCGGGGCTCGCGACCGAGGCGAGGTTGTGGTGTTCAGCGAGCCAGTAGCGGACATAGCCGAGGCCATCGACATGGCGCGCCAGATCGATGCTGTTGCGCAACGCCGCGGCGGGCTTGGTGCCTGATGTAACGACGGAGAGGTCGAGGACTGAGAGCGGGATCATGGCGCGCTAAGTTAGTTGCGGGCGACGCCGCGGCAATGGGCTGACGGCGCGGGTCTGGCGTGTGCGGGCTGCGAACCGGCCGTCCAGTAGACGTTGGGACAATTGGCGACCACATCATCGTCAATTCACACTGCCCACCGCCTTACCTTGCCCGTTAGCTCCAGCTCTTCGGCCATATAATATTGATTTTACGTACAATTTTCGATAGAATCCGTATCCCACAATTTTGCCTTAAGGCATACGAATTCAATATATTTAGCACGAAGTGGGCCATTTCCCATCCGCGATGGGCTGTAGATCAATTCGCCTTTGCCCTATCTTAGGCCGTTCAAGCGAGAACCTGACCGGCGGCCGCCAAATCTGGCGACGCAATCTGGAGCAAGTGGTGCCATGACCGACCTGACGATTCCTGCCCGAGCCGACGGGCAAGACGGGCACCTGAAGCGGCCTGCGATCTCGTTCGAGTTCTTCCCGCCCAAGACGGAAGAGATGGAGCGCAATCTCTGGGAGACCATCAACCGGCTCGCTCCGCTCGACCCGAAATTCGTCTCGGTGACCTACGGCGCCGGCGGCTCGACCCGCGAACGTACCCACTCCACCATCTCGCGCATCCTGAAAGAGACCGCGCTGCTGCCGGCGGCGCATCTGACCTGCGTCGGCGCCTCGCGCGGCGAGATCGACGAGATCGTCGATCGCTATCACGAGGTCGGCGTTCGCCACATCGTGGGCCTGCGCGGCGATCCGGCCGGCGGCATCGGCACGCCCTATGCCAGCCATCCCGACGGCTATCAGAGTTCGGCCGACCTCGTCGCGGGGATCAAGAAGCGGCACGCCGATATCGAGGTGTCGGTCTCGGCCTATCCCGAGAAGCACCCCGAGGCCCGCGACTTCGATGCCGACATCGACACGTTGAAGGCCAAGGTCGATGCTGGCGCGAGCCGCGCGATCACCCAGGTGTTCTTCGATAACGATCTCTATTTCCGCTATCTCGACCGCGTCCGCGCCCGCGGCATCGACATTCCGATCGTGCCGGGCATCATGCCCATGCACAATTTCAAGCAGGCTCGCAATTTCGTCACCCGCGCCGGCACCTCGGTGCCGGACTGGTTCGCCGCGAAATTCGAAGGCCTCGATGACGATGCCGAGACCCGCAAGCTGGTGGCCGCGACCGTTGCCGCCGGCCAGGTGCAGAAGCTTGCCAAGCACGGCGTCGACACCTTCCACTTCTACACCATGAACCGCGCCGATCTCGTGTTCGCGATCAGCCATTTGCTCGGCATCCGCGCCAAGAGCGCGCAGAAGGCGGCTTAAGACAACATGACCGTATCCACCTCTCCGAAGCGAACTGCCCTGCTCAATGCCGCGCGCGCGCGCATCCTCGTGCTCGACGGCGCGATGGGCACGATGATCCAGAACCTCCAGTTCGACGAGGCAGCCTTCCGAGGCGAGCGCTTCAAGAACTTCCATCGCGACCTGCGCGGCAACAACGATCTGTTGATCCTGACCCAGCCGCAGGCGATCGAGGACATCCACGCCGCCTATTTGCGCGCCGGCGCCGACATCGTCGCGACCAACACCTTCTCGACGACCTCGATCGCGCAGGCCGATTACGACCTCACCGACATCGTCTACGAGATGGCGCGCGAAGGCGCCCGCCTCGCCGGCAACGCCGCGCGGCGCGTCGAGGCCGAGGACGGCAGGCCGCGCTTCGTCGCCGGTGCCATCGGCCCGACCAACCGCACCGCCTCGATCTCGCCCGACGTTTCCAATCCCGGCTACCGCGCCGTCACCTTTGACGATTTGCGAAAGTCCTATGGCGAGCAGATCAACGGCATGCTCGACGGCGGCGTCGATCTGCTGCTGGTCGAAACCATCTTCGATACGCTGAACGCCAAGGCGGCGCTCTATGCGATCGCCGAGATCACCGAAGCGCGCGGCATCGACATGCCGGTGATGGTGTCAGGCACCATCACCGACAAATCCGGCCGCCTGCTCTCGGGCCAGATGCCGGAAGCGTTCTGGCATTCGGTGCGGCACGCGAAGCCTGTTACCATCGGCTTCAACTGCGCGCTCGGCGCCGAAGATTTGCGCGCGCACATCGCCGACATCGGCCGCGTCGCCGACACGCTTGTTTGCGCCTATCCCAACGCCGGCCTGCCCAACGAATTCGGCCAGTATGACGAGACGCCCGAATACATGGCGCGCCTGGTCGGCGAGTTCGCGCGCGATGGTTTGGTCAACATCGTCGGCGGCTGCTGCGGCACCACGCCGGACCATATCGCGGCGATCGCCGCCGCCGTCGCCCCGCACAAGCCGCGCATCGTGCCGGAGATTGCACCGCGCCTGCGGCTCTCCGGCCTCGAGCCGTTCGTGCTGACGGACGCGATTCCCTTCGTGAACGTCGGCGAGCGCACCAACGTCACCGGCTCGGCCCGCTTCCGCAAGCTGATCACCGCCGGCGACTACACAGCCGCGCTGCAAGTCGCACGCGACCAGGTCGAGAACGGCGCGCAGATCATCGACGTCAATATGGACGAAGGCCTGCTCGATTCCGAAGCCGCGATGGTGACCTTCCTCAACCTCGTCGCCGCCGAGCCCGACATCGCCCGCGTCCCCGTCATGGTCGATTCCTCGAAATTCTCGGTGATCGAAGCCGGCCTGAAATGCGTGCAGGGCAAGCCGGTCGTCAACTCGATCTCGATGAAGGAAGGCGAGGAGAAGTTCATCTTCGAGGCCAGGATCGCCCGCCGCCATGGCGCGGCCGTCGTTGTCATGGCGTTCGACGAGGTCGGCCAGGCCGACACGTTCGCGCGCAAGACCGAGATCTGCAGACGCGCCTACGACATCCTGGTGAACAAGGTCGGCTTCCCGCCCGAGGACATCATCTTCGATCCCAATGTCTTCGCGATCGCGACCGGCATCGAGGAGCACAACAATTACGGCGTCGACTTCATCGAGGCGACGCGGTGGATCCGGCAGAACCTGCCGGGCGCGCACATCTCGGGCGGCGTCTCCAATCTCTCGTTCTCGTTCCGTGGCAACGAGCCGGTGCGCGAAGCCATGCACTCGGTGTTCCTGTATCACGCCATCAAGGCGGGCATGGACATGGGCATCGTCAACGCCGGGCAGATGATCGTCTATGACGACATCGACCCGGAGCTGCGCCAGGTATGCGAGGACGTCGTCCTCAATCGCGATCCGGGCGCATCCGAGCGCCTGCTGGCGCTGGCCGAGAAATTCCGCGGCAACAAGACCCAGACCAAGGAAGCCGATCTCGCCTGGCGCGAATGGCCAGTGGCGAAGCGGCTATCGCATTCGCTGGTGCACGGCATCACCGAATTCATCGAGCAGGACACCGAAGAAGCCCGCAAGGCCTCGTCGCGCCCGCTCGACGTGATCGAGGGACCGCTGATGGCCGGCATGAACGTGGTCGGCGATCTCTTCGGCGACGGCAAGATGTTCCTGCCGCAGGTGGTGAAGTCCGCCCGCGTGATGAAGCAGGCCGTGGCCTGGCTGATGCCATTCATGGAGGAAGAAAAGGCGCGCAATCTCGCCAACGGCATCGGCACCGAGAGCTCCTCCTCCGCTGGCAAGATCGTGCTCGCGACCGTCAAGGGCGACGTCCACGACATCGGCAAGAACATCGTCGGCATCGTGCTCCAGTGCAACAATTTCGAGGTGATCGACCTCGGCGTGATGGTGCCGGCCGCCAAGATCGTCGAGACCGTGAAGGCGGAGAAGGCCGACATCGTCGGGCTATCAGGCCTGATCACGCCCTCGCTCGACGAGATGGCGTTCTTCGCCGGCGAATTGCAGCGCGAAGGCCTCAAGCTGCCGTTGCTGATCGGCGGCGCCACCACGAGCCGCGTGCATACCGCGGTGAAGATCGACCCGAGCTACCGCGCCGGTCCCGTCGTGCACGTCAACGATGCCAGCCGCGCGGTCGGCGTCGCCTCCTCGCTGCTCTCGCCCGAGAAGCGCGAGGCCTATGCCGCCGAGGTCCGCGCCGAATACGCCAAGATCTCGGACGCGCATCTGCGCGCGCAGGCCGACAAGAAGCGCCTGAAGCTCGCGGCCGCGCGTGCCAATCGCGTGCCGGTCGATTTCGCCAAGAGCAAGCCGGTGAAGCCGACCTTCCTCGGCATCCGCAGCTTTGACGACTACGACCTCGCCGAGCTGGTCGACTGCATCGACTGGACGCCGTTCTTCCAGACCTGGGAGCTCGCGGGACGTTTCCCCGCCATCCTCGACGATGCCAAGGTCGGCGAGGTCGCGCGCTCGCTCTATGACGACGCGCGCAAGATGCTCGACACCATCGTCAAGGAGAAATGGTTCCGGGCGCGCGCGGCGATCGGCTTCTGGCCGGCGAACGCTGAAGGTGACGACATCGTGCTCTATGCCGACGAGAGCCGCACGAAGAGCATCGCGACGCTGCACACGCTGCGCCAGCAGCTCGAGAAGCGCGAGGGCCGCTTCAACGCGGCGCTGGCCGACTTCGTCGCGCCCGCCGGCACCGGCGTGCCCGACTATGTCGGCGGCTTCGTCGTCACCGCCGGGATCGGCGAGGACGCGGTCGCCGACCGCTTCAAGATGGCCAACGACGATTACTCCTCGATCCTGTGCAAGGCGCTGGCCGATCGGCTCGCCGAAGCCTTCGCCGAACGCATGCATGCCCGCGTGCGCCGCGAGTTCTGGGCCTATGCACCGGACGAGGCGCTCTCCAACGACGAAATGATCCTGGAGAAATACCAGGGCATCCGTCCCGCCCCCGGCTATCCCGCACAGCCCGATCACACCGAGAAGGCGACGCTGTTCGAGCTGCTCGATGCGGAAGCCAGCTGTGGCGTGAAGCTCACCGAGAGCTTTGCGATGTGGCCGGGCTCCTCCGTATCCGGGCTCTATTTCGCCAGCCCCGACAGCTATTATTTCGGCGTCGGCAAGATCGAACGCGACCAGGTCGAGGACTATGCCGCGCGCAAGGGCATGACGGTGGCGGAGACCGAGCGTTGGCTCGCGCCGGTGCTGAATTACATTCCGACGCGTGAGGGGACCGACAAGGCGTTTGCGGCAACACCCGCGAACGACGAGACGTCCAAGGACCTCGCCTCGCATCCGCCCGGCTGCACCTGCGCTGTGCACCTCGTCTGGCAGAAGAAGCGCGCGGGAGCAGGGTAGGCCTCGGAAAGCCAAAAGCGAAAAACAACCCCATGCACAGTAGCGATGGGGTTGAAAACCCTAAGTAATTTCGGCGTTACCGAAACGACTTGATCCGTCGGGCAAAACACAGGTAGTATTCTATCATCGCCTGCCGCGTGAGTTCCGCACTCCGTCGGATGCCGCGTGCTTCGATCTGTGTCCCGGACGCGATATGGAACGAGGTGCCGCTCCGCAAAACCGGGACCCGGAAGGCAGCACGTCGTGCCGACGAACATCCGCTCGGCGCGCGGGAGGGAAGCATTCGTAATCGTCTGGAAATCCTGGTCATCTGCCTCATGATGATTGGCGGGATCTTTGTCTCGCATCGTGCTGCCCCGCTCGAAGCGGCGGCGGCGGAGGTTGCACAGCAGCCGTCCAAATCAAATGATGCCAGCGGAATCATGCAAAACGTCACAAAGCTCCTCGCCGCCCCGCGCTCGCCGTCGCGCGATGACCAGCTCTATGCCGCCGCGGTGGCCCTGTTCAAAGCGATCGAAACAAGCGAGGCGCCGGTCGAGAGTCGCGACACGCTGGCACGGGCGCTGCATGAGGTCGCGCTCGGCGGGCACGCCAAAGCTTGGGTCGACTATGGCCGCTGCCTCTGGAACGGCTGGGGCGTGCCGCGCGATCGCGACGCGGCGATCGCCGCCTACAAACGCGCGGCCGAACTCGGCTCGGATTATGGCGCCTATCTCACCGCCTATAATCTCTATTGGACGTTCAGGAAATATGATGACGCCTATGCTTACGCCCAGAATGCGCTTGCAGGCGACGACCCCGATGGCGCCGTGCGCTATCTCCTGGGACTGATGGCCTACAACGGTCGCGGGCAAACGAAGGACGTGGCCAAAAGCCTTGCTTTGCATCTAGAAGCGGCGAAGCGCGGCAACGCCGATGCCTATTTCGAGCTGTTCGTCTATGCGATGCAAGGCATCGGTGACCGCAACAAGGCAGTGTTCTACCTGAAGCAGGCCGGACAACGCGACCAGCCGCGCGCCTGCGCCAATCTCGGCGCGTTCTATGCCACCGGGCAATTGCCTGGCATCGAGAAGGATCTCAGCGAGTCCATCCACTGGTACAAGCGCGCCGCCGATCTCGGCATCGGCCGCGCCGCCGCAGCGCTCGGCGTGATGGCCGCGCGCGGCGAAGGGATGGCGAAGGACCCGGATGCCGCGGAGGCGTATTTCGATCGCGCCGAGGATCTGGGGTTCGAACTGGACGAGTATCTGCGGACGAACGGCGTGACGCGGAGGAAATAGCGGCAGCCCGCATGAGCAAAGCGACATGCGGGACCTGACTTCCCGGATATCGCTACGCTCATCCGGGCTACGGCACCGCCTTGGGAGCGAACAAGCATCTCGGTCTCGTGCCCCGGACGCTGCGCAGCACGAAGTGATGCGCTGCAGAGCCGGGGCCTACATTCGCCGCGTGTTCAGCTATCTGGGTCCCGGCTCTGCGGCGCAGCGTTGCACGCCGTACCGCGTCCGGGACACGTGTGCCTCATCCCTTCGGCGGGGCCAGCGGCTGCACGATCTCCTTGAACGGCGCCAGCGCCTCGCAGCGCTCGGCGTGTGCCGACAATGCCGGATAGCGCGACGCGTCGAACAGCTGCGGGTGCGCCTCGCGGGTGAAGCGGACGACGCAGGCCACCGCGACGTCGGCGTGACCGATCCGATCGCCCAGCCAGTACGGCGTCGGCACCTTCGTGCGCTCGGCCTCGAGCACCTTCAGGACGTCGCCGATCTGCGCTTGGCAACGCTCGACCCATAGCGTCAGCTGCTCCTTCCGCAGCACGCGCTCGTAGAGCAGGCTGACCGCCTTGTCGCCGAGCCCGGACGCGAGCGCGCAGATGCGCAAATGCTTGCGCCGCTCGGCGCCGCTGCGCGGCAGCATCGCTTTCGCCTCGCCGACGTGCTCGTCGAGATAATCCAGGATGATCGTGCTCTCGATCAGCGCCTCGCCGTCGTCGAGCACCAGCGTGGGCACGCGCCGCAGCGGATTATACGGCGCGATCTTGTCGGCGTCGCCGAAGGTCGACCACGGTCTGTGCTCGAAGGTAAGGCCGTAAAGCTTCAGCGCAATCGCGACGCGGCGAACGAAGGGGGAATCATATTGGCCGATCAGAAACATGGTTCGCGCCCGCGTGTCCTGGCCGGGCTCGACCCGGCCACCCATCTTTTTCACGAGCCCATTATAGAATAGGGATGGATGCCCGGATCAAGTCCGGGCATGACAGAGCCGGACGCAGGAGCATGCATGATGCGGCGATTTGCAATGATGGGACTTGGCGTCGCCGTGCTCGCCGCGGCGAGCCCTGCCCACGCGCAGGCCCCCCCGATCGGCTTCTTGACACCGTCGAAAAACATCGTCTGCCAGTTTTTCACCGACAACGGCCAGGGCGTGCTCCGTTGCGACATCATGAACATGGAGACCCGCCCGCGCCGCCCCGCCGATTGCGAGCTGGATTATGGCCACGCCTTCGAGATGAGCGCGAAGGGAGCCCCGGGCCGCATCTGCGCCGGCGACACGGTGATGGACGCCTCGCTGCCGGTGCTGGCCTATGGCGAGGTGTGGCAGCGCGCTGGATTCACCTGCCGATCGGAGCAGACGGGGCTGACGTGCTTCAACGCGATGCAGCGTGGGTTTTCGCTGGCAAGGGGGAAGCAGGAGGTATTTTGACAAGTCGTAGCCCGCATGAGCGCAGCGACATGCGGGGATATTGTCCCGGATATCGCTGCGCTCATCCGGGCTACGGCCTGCTCGCGAGTTGATCTTTTGGAAGAGCGACGGCGGTGCCCATACTCCGTCATTGCGAGCCAACGGGTCCGCTCGTAGCGCGGCCCGATGACAGGCTCCGCGAAGCAATCCAGGATCTTTCCGCCGGGACAGCCTGGATTGCTTCGTCGCATCAGCGCAAAATTGCTTCGCAATTTTGTCGCGAGCTCCTCGCAATGGCGGTGAGGAGGCAGCCGCGCACTATTCGATAATCGGCACGTGCTTCGCCGCATCGCGCGGCGCCGCGCCGTCGAGGCGCGGATCGTCGGCGATTTCGATCTGGCGGCGGAACGGGCGGAAGCCGGAGCGCTGATAGAAGGCAACGGCCGATGGGTGGTCGAGGGTGCAGGTGTGGACCCAGACGCGGCGGAGGTCACGTGACCACGCGAGCTCCAGCGCGCGGTTCATCAGGAAGCGGGCGGCGCCGGTGCCGATCAGGGGTGCGGTGACGCCGAAATAGATCAGCTCGCACTGGCCGGGCTCGCGGAAGTCGAGCTCAAGCAGGCCTTCGTCGCGGCCATTCATGGAGAGTGCGTAGACTTCGATGCCCGGCGCATGAATGATTGCGGCGAGCTCCGTATCGGTCATGCGTGCGCGCGAGAACCACAGCCAATCCTCGCCGACGCGGCGGAAGAGATCGCGGTACCAAGGAAGCGCGGGGGCTTCGACCTTGCGCAGGGTCCAGGCGCCCGGCGGATCGTCGCGGCGCGCGGGAGGTGCGGTCATCTCGAGATGGGTGACGACGGCCGCGATCTTGCCGGCGGGGACGTCGGAGTAGCCGTCGGGGAGGATCATTGTTGTTTCCTGTAGAGCCGGGCGTGAGTTGCATACTCCATTGTCGTCCCGGCCAAGCGCGCCTTAAGCACGCGCAGATCCGCATGACAATCGCATATGGAGGCGATCTCGCCTGCGGCCATCCTTCGAGACGCCCGCCGCTGGCGGGCCCTCAGGATGAGGATTGAGTGCGCGGCCACAGTTTCAACGAGCACCAATGCTTCTTAGCCTCATCCTGAGGAGACCGCGAAGCGGTCGTCTCGAAGGACGAGGCGCGCGCTCCAGGTCGTCGCGCAAATGCCGTATTACCCCTCCCCCTCATCGCTCGCCAGCACGCCCTTCACCGCCCTTGCCCAGCCCGCGAGCTTTCGCTCCCTTGTCGCCTGGCTCATGTTCGGCTTGAAGCGGTGTTCGAGGCGCCAGTTGTCGGCGAACTTCGTCGGCTCGGGATAGACGCCGGCGTTGAGGCCGGCGAGATAGGCGGCGCCCAGCGCGGTGGTCTCCTGGATCACGGGACGGTCGACGGGGGCGTCGAGCAAATCGGCGAGGCGCTGCATGGTCCAGTCCGATGCGGTCATGCCACCGTCGACGCGGAGGACGACGCTGGCGGTTTCGGAGCTTGGCCAGTCCGCGCGCATCGCGGCCCAAAGGTCGAACGTCTGGTAGCAGACGCTTTCCAGAGCGGCGTGTGCGAGCTCGGCGGGACCGGTGTTGCGGGTGAGGCCGAACAGCGCGCCGCGCACGCGTGGATTCCAGTAGGGCGCGCCCATGCCGACGAAGGCGGGAACGAGATAGACGCTCTGCATTGAGTCCGACTGATCAGCAAGAGGTCCGGTCTCGGCGGCGTGCTTGATGATGCCGAGGCCGTCGCGCAACCATTGCACCGCGCTGCCGGCGACGAAGATCGAGCCTTCCAGCGCGTAGGTGCGTTTGCCGTCGAGCTGATAGGCGACGGTGGTGAGCAGCTTGTTCTTCGATACCACAGGCGTGGTGCCGGTGTTGAGCAGCGCGAAGCATCCGGTGCCGTAGGTCGACTTCATCATGCCCGGACGGAAGCAGGCCTGGCCGATGGTCGCGGCCTGCTGGTCGCCGGCGATGCCCGAGATGGCAATCGCGCCGCCGAACAGCTCGGGCGTGCTCTCGCCGAAGCGGGCGGAGGAATCCTTCACCTCGGGCAGCATCGAGCGCGGCACGCCGATGATCTCCAGCAGCTCGTCGTCCCATTGGCCGGTGTGAATGTTGAACAGCAGCGTGCGCGAGGCGTTGGTGGCATCGGTGGCGTGCACCTTGCCGCCGGTGAGGCGCCAGAGCAGATAGCAATCGACGGTGCCGAACATCAGCTCGCCGCGCGCGGCGCGGGCCCGGGCACCGGGCACGTGGTCAAGGATCCAGGCGACCTTGGTGCCGGAGAAATAGGGATCGATGATCAGGCCGGTCTTCTGCGAGATCACGGGCTCGCGGCCTGCTGCCTTGAGTTTCGCGCAGATGTCGGCGGTGCGGCGGTCCTGCCAGACGATGGCGCGGTGCACGGCCTGCCCGGTGGCGCGGTCCCACACCACGGTGGTCTCGCGCTGATTGGTGATACCGATCGCGGCGATGTCCTTTGCATTGATGCCGGCCTGCTCGATCGCCTCGCGACACACCATCACGGTCGAGGTCCAGATGTCCTCCGGCTCATGCTCGACCCAGCCCGAGGCGGGAAAATGCTGCGGGAATTCCTGCTGCGCCTTCGCCGCGATGGAAATATCACCGCGAAACACGATCGCGCGCGAGGAGGTGGTGCCCTGGTCGATGGCGAGGACGAAAGACATGGCGGCTTACCCTGGCGTCTAGCTTGGCGTTTCCCTGGAGGGAGTCATTGTGTCGCGCCAAAGGGAGCGGATTGGAGGCGGAAGGTCAAGGTTGGACTCGGTCTCGTGCCCCGGACGCAGCGCAGCGCCTTGGCGGTGCGCTGCTGAGCCGGGGCCCAATGCCAGGGCTGCTGGGTCCCGGCTCAGCATAGCAGCGCTTCGCGCTGCAATGCGTCCGGGACACGATCCGCTACACGGCCGCCGTGGTGACGCCGCCGTCGATGACGATGGTCTGTCCCGTCATGAAGCTCGACGCATCCGAGGCGAGGTAGGCGACGGCACCGGCGATTTCGTCGGGTTCGCCGATGCGGCGCAGCGGCGTGGTGGCGGTACGGCGCTTCAGCATGGCCTCGTCCTCCCAGAGCGCGCGGGCGAAATCGGTCTTGACGAGGCCGGGCGCGATGCAGTTGACGCGGACGCCTTTCGGGCCCCATTCGCCGGCGAGCGAGCGGCACAGGGCGAAGTCGGCCGCCTTCGAGATGCCGTAGGCGCCGATCACGGTGGAGCCGCGCAAGCCGCCGATCGAGGAGATGATGATCACGGAGCCGCCGCCGCGCTCCGCCATTTGCGGGATCGCCAGCGCGGAGAGCCAGATGTTGCTCTTGACGTTCGAGCCCATGATCTTGTCGAAGGCCTCGTCCGTGATGTCGAGCAGTGGGCCGTAATAGGGATTCACCGCGGCGTTGCAGACGAGGATGTCGATCTTGCCGTAATGCCTGGTCGCGCCCGCGATCAGCGCCTCGACCTCGGCCTTGCGCGCGATGTTGCAGGCGATGACGGTGGCATCGCCGCCGGAAGCGATAATGCCGTCGGCGACCTCCTTGCAGGCATCCGCCTTGCGCGAGGACACCACGACCTTGGCCCCGAGCTTGGCCAGCAGTTCGGCGGAGGAGCGGCCGATGCCGCGGCTGGAGCCGGTGACCACGGCGACCTTGCCGGTGAGATCGAACGGGGTGTTTTTCACTACCTGCTTCCTCTTCTACTTCGTGCTTGCTTGCTCCACCGTCATGGCCGGGCTTGTCCCGGCCATCCACGTTCTTCTCGCCGCCAAGACGTGGATGCCCGGGACAAGCCCGGGCATGACGATCTTTGTGCGGCTGCCGCCTCGCGTTACGGCGATTAGTTCAACCCACCCGCATCGGCGACGCGGCGCTGGTGGTAGTCGGTGTCGCCGAAGCTGTTCTCGATCATGGTGAGGCGCTTGAAGTAGTGGCCGATCTTGGCCTCCATGGTCATGCCGATGCCGCCGTGCAGCTGGATCGCCTGCTGTCCCACGAATTTCAGCGACTTGCCGATCTGCACCTTGGCCGCAGCGACGGCGTTGGAGCGCTCTTGCGCGTTCTCGAAATCACCAGCCATGGTCGCGAACATCGACATCGATCGCGCCTGTTCGGCCGCGACGAACATGTCGGAGGCGCGGTGCTGCAGCGACTGGAACGAGCCGATCGCGACGCCGAACTGTTTTCGAGTTTTGATGTACTCGACGGTGGTCTTCAGCGATTCATCCATCAAGCCGACTGCCTCGGCGCAGAGCGCGATGCGGGCCTCATCCACCACGCGCTCGATCAGCGCGAGCGAATCCTCGGGATTGCCGAGCACCGCATCGGGGCCGATTTCGACACCGGTGAAGGTGATGTCGGCGGCATGCAGGCCGTCCTGGGTCGGGTAGGACTTCTTTGCAACGCCCTTGGCATTGGCGGGGACCAGGAACACGCCGATGCCGGTCTTGTCACGGCGGTCGCCCTTGGTGCGGGCAGTGACGACCAGGGTGTCGGCGTTTTCGCCGTTGAGCACGACGAACTTCTCGCCGTCGATGACCCAGCTGTCGCCCTTCTTCTTCGCCGTCGTGGTGACGTCGAACAGATCGTAGCGGGAGTTCTTCTCGAGCTGGGCAAAGGCCAGCGTCTTGCTTCCATCGACGATCCCGGGCACGTGCGCGGCCTTCTGCGCATCGGTGCCGGCATGGCGCAGGAAGCCGCCGCCGATCACGACCGTCGCGAGATAGGGCTCGAGCACCAGCGCCTTGCCGAGCGCTTCCATCACGATCATGGTCTCGACGCCGCCGCCGCCGAAGCCGCCATCGGCTTCCGCGAAGGGCAGGCCGAGCAGGCCCTGCTCGGCCAACTTGAGCCAGACCGTTTTGCTCCAGCCGCCCTTCTCCTTCATATATTTCTTGCGCTGCTCGAAATCGTAGGAATCGGTCAGCAGGCCGTCGATGCTTTCCTTGAGAAGCCGCTGCTCCTCGTTCAGATCAAAATCCATGTTTCTCTACTCTCCCGGTATTGATGTCGTCATGCCCGGCCTTGTGCCGGGCATCCACGTTCTTCGTGCCGTTAGGCGTGGATGGCCGGGTCAAGCCCGGCAATGACGGCAAGTGCGTGGTGACGAGGTGCGATCACAGCCCCAGCACCGCTTTGGCGATGATGTTGCGCTGGATCTCGTTGGAGCCGCCGTAGATCGAGACCTTGCGGTTGTTGAAGTAGCTCGGCGCGATCTGGGCGGTCCAGTCCATGGCTTCGTTCGAACCATCGTCGCCGTGCACATCGTAGGGCGCGGCGAACGGGCCGATCACTTCCATCAGCAGCTCGGTGGTGGTCTGCTGGATCTCGGAGCCCTTGATCTTCAGCACGGAGGACGCCGGATTGGGCTTGCCCTTGCCATGCTTGCCTTCGTCGGCCACGACGCGCAGCTGCGTCAGCTCCAGCGCCTTCAGCTCGATCTCGCAGGCCGCCAGCTTCTCGCGGAACGCGGCGTCCTGGATGATCGGCTTGCCGCCGGACTCGACCTTGGAGGCAAGATCCTTGATGCGGCGGATGCGCTCCTTGGAGACGCCGACGCGGGCGATGCCGGTGCGCTCATTGCCGAGCAGGAATTTCGCGTAGTCCCAACCCTTGTTCTCCTCGCCGATCAGGTTCTCGTAGGGAACCTCGACGTCGTCGAAGAAGACCTCGTTGACCTCGACGCCGCCGTCGATGGTCTGGATCGGGCGCACGGTGACGCCCTTCGACTTCATCGAGAACACGATGAAGGAGATGCCCATCTGCTTCTTGGCGTTGTTGTCGGTGCGGCACAGGCAGAAGATCATGTCGGCGTGCTGGGCGAGCGTCGTCCAGGTCTTCTGGCCGTTGATGATCCACTTGTCGCCCTTGCGCTCGGCCTTGGTCTTGAGCGAGGCGAGGTCGGAGCCGGAGCCGGGCTCGGAGAAGCCCTGGCACCACCAATCGTCGACATTGGCGATGCGCGGCAGATACTGCTTCTTCTGCTCCTCATTGCCGAAGGTGTAGATGACCGGGCCGACCATGCTGACGCCGAAGGCGAGCGGCTGCGGCGCCGGATAGGACTGCAGCTCCTCGTTGAAGATGTAGTGCTGCACGGAGGTCCAGCCCGTGCCGCCATATTGCTTGGGCCAGTGGCTGACGCCCCAGCCCTTCTTGTTGAGGATGCGCCACCACGTCACCATCTCGTCCTTCGAGAGGTGGCGGCCCTCCACCAGCTTGCGCCGCGTATCCGGCGGCACGTTATCGCGGAAGAATGATCGCACTTCCTCGCGAAACGCCTGCTCTTCTTTCGTGAATGCGAGATCCATCGGATCCTCCTGTGAACTTACTTATCTATGGTTTGGATTGTGACGGTTTCTGCTGCTGGCGCAATTCATGCCGCGACAACTTTCCGACCGGCGTGCGCGGCAGATCGTCGACGAATTCGACCGCGGCCGGTAATTCATGCTTGCCGAGCTTGCCGGCGAGCTGCGCGCGCAGCTCGTCTAGCGAGAGCAGCTTTGCGTCCGGCTTCAGCTTGATGAAGGCCTTTGCGGCCTCGCCGCGATAGGGGTCGGGAATGCCGAGCACGATCACCTCGTGCACGCCTGGAATGGTGTAGATCGCCTGCTCGATCATCTGCGGATAGACGTTGAAGCCGCCGGAGATGATCATGTCCTTCTTGCGATCGACCAGGAAGAAATAGCCGTCGGTGTCGACATAGCCGATGTCGCCCGTGAGGAAGCGGCCGTCGACGAAGGCCTCCGCCGATCCCTCGGGCTTGTTCCAGTAGCCTTGAGTAACGTTCGGCCCCTTGATGCGGATCTCGCCGACTTCGCCCGGCGGCAGCACTTTTGTCGGATTGTCCAGCGCGACCACATCGAGCTCGATGCCGGGCAGCATCAGGCCGATCGAGCCCGGCTTGTCGGGACCTGTGGGCGGATGACCGGTCCCGGGCGAGCAGGTCTCGGTCATGCCCCAGCCGCTGCGCAGCTTCTTGCCGACCTTGCGTTCGAAGAAGTTCGCGGTCTCCACCGGCAGCGGCGCGCCACCGGAGCCGATGGTGGCGAGCGAGGAGAAGTCGCGCTTGTCGAGGTCGGGGAGCGCGGCGATCGCGATCCACATCGTCGGCACGCCCGGAAAATACGTCGCGCGCTTGACCTCGATGTCGCGCATGACGGCTTCGACGTCGAAGCGCTGATGCAGCGAGATCAGATTGCCGCGGCTGAGCGAGGAGAGCAGCACCACGGTGAGCGCATAGATGTGGAACAGCGGCAGCACGCAGATCGCGCGTTCAATCACGTCGCCGCGCGCGGCACGCGACGGCTTGCCCCAGACGTCGTAGATCGACACAGCGGAGGTGAGATTGCCGTGCGTGAGCATCGCGCCCTTGGGCAGGCCGGTGGTGCCGCCGGTATATTGCAGCAGCGCGACGTCGTCTGCCGTCACGGCAGGCCATTCTGCCGGTGTGGTCGCACCCTCGACGAACGCCTTGAAGGTCACGATGCGGGGATCATTGGGGATCGCCGCCTGCGGCGTGCCGACCTTGCCCCAATGATCGTCCTCGCAGACGACGAGGCGATCGATCAGCCCCTTCTCCAGAAACTTCAGCGCGTTCGGCAGCAGCGCTGCGAGATTGGACGTGACGAGCAGGCGCGAGCCGGAATCGGAGACCTTGTGCGTCAGTGCGATCTCGCCGTCGAGCGGCGACAGATGCGCAATGCGGGCGCCGGCCCTCAGCGCGCCGAAGAAATTGACGGGGTGATCCGGCGAATTGCCGAGGAACAGCGCGACTGACGTGCCCTTGCCGCAGCCGGCGCGCAGGAACGCCGCGGCGGCGCGCTCGGCCATCGCGGCGAGCTCGGCATAGGTGATCGAACGGTCCCGGAATTCCAGCGCGGTGCGCGGGCCGTAGTCGGCGGCGGCTTTTGCCAGCAGGTCAGGCAGCGAGCCCTGGACGATGGTGTCGTCCCACCGCACGCCCTCGGGGTAAAACTGTTCGCCAGGATGGGTCATTGCTTCCTTAAACCACACAGCAATCATTCCGGGGCGCCCGAAGGGCGAACCCGGAATGACTGAGAGTTGGAGCGCAAAGCCCCATCACGCCGCCTTCGACGCCGCCGCCAGCGAGGCAAACGTCTTGCCTTCGGCCGCGAGCTTCTTCAGCAGCGGGGCGGGCTCGAGGCTGGGGTCGTTGGTCTCCTTGGCGTAGAAGGCCAGCCGATCGGCGATGTGCTTGAGGCCGACGCTGTCGGCCCAGAACATCGGGCCGCCGCGATAGATCGGCCAGCCATAGCCATAGAGCCAGACCACGTCGATGTCGGATGGACGTGCGGCGATGCCCTCTTCCAGGATCTTCGCGCCCTCGTTGATCATCGGATACATCATCCGCTCGAGGATCTCGTCGTCGCTGACGATTCGCTTCTTGCGGCCGAGACGCAGCAGCGTCTCGTCGATCAGCTTCTCGACCTCCGGATCGGGCAGCGCCGAGCGCGAGCCTGCCTCATACTTGTAGTAGCCCTTGCCGGTCTTCTGGCCGAAGCGGCCGGCTTCGCACAGCGCGTCCGCGATCTCCGACTTGATGCCGCGGTCCTTGCGCGAGCGCCAGCCGATGTCGAGCCCGGCGAGGTCGCCCATCGCGAACGGACCCATCGGCATGCCGAACTTCGTCACCACGGCATCGACCTGCTGCGGCAGGGCACCCTCGAACAACAGCTTCTCCGACTGCTTGCCGCGCTGTGCCAGCATGCGGTTGCCGACGAAACCGTCGCAGACGCCGACCACGGCCGGCACTTTTGCAATTTTCCGCGCGATGGTGACGGCCGTCACCAGGGCATCCGGCGCGGTCTTGTCGGCGCGGACGATCTCGCACAGCTTCATGACGTTGGCCGGGGAGAAGAAGTGCATACCGAGCACGTCCTGCGGACGCTTGGTCGACTTCGCGATCTCGTCGATGTTGAGATACGAGGTATTGGAGGCGAGCACCGCGCCGGGCTTGACGTATTGATCGAGCTTGCCGAACACTTCCTTCTTCACCGCCATGGTCTCGAACACGGCTTCGATGACGAGGTCGGCATCGCCGACATTCTCGATGCCGACGACGCCGTTGATCAGCGCCATGCGCTTGGCAGGCGCGTCAGCCGGGATACCGCCGCGCGCCGCGGTCGCTTCCCAGTTCTTCTGCATGATGCCCATGCCGCGCTTGAGCTGTTCCTCACCGGTCTCGATCAGGGTGACGGGAACGCCGGCATTGGCAAAGGACATCGCGATGCCGCCGCCCATGGTGCCGGCGCCGAGGATGGCGACGCGGTTCACGGGACGCGACTTGGTGCCGTCAGGGACGCCGGCGATCTTGCTGGCTTCGCGCTCGGCGAAGAAGGCATAGCGCTGCGCCTTGGACTGGTCGCTGGCGACGAGCTTCAGGAAGCCCTCGCGCTCCTTCTTCAGGCCTTCGTCGAAAGGTAGGTCAATGGCGTAGCCCACCGCGTCGGCGGCGGCGAACGGCGCCTCCAGGCCGCGCGACTTCTTGGTCATGGCGGCGACCGCATTGGTGAAGATCGAACGGTCGGCCTTGGCGGCCGCGATCTTGGAATCGTCGTCGCGCAGGCGGCGCAGCGGACGCTTCTCGGCCAGCAGCTTGCGCACGAAGGCCTCGCCGCCCGACGCCGGTCCCTCGACGATTTCCTCGATCAGGCCGTTCTTCAGCGCTTCCGCGGCACCGATGGGATCACCGCCGACGATCATCTTGACCGCGAGCTCAGGACCGACCGCGCGCGGCAGGCGCTGGGTACCGCCAGCACCCGGCAGAAGGCCGAGCTTCACCTCGGGCAGGCCGAGCTTGGCTTCCTTGACCGCGACGCGGAAATGACAGGCGAGCGCGACCTCGAGGCCGCCGCCGAGCGCCGTGCCGTGGATCGCAGCGACCACCGGCTTCGGCGAGTTCTCGATCTCGGACAGCACATCGTTGAGGGCGGGAGGCTTCGGCGGCTTGCCGAATTCGGTGATGTCGGCCCCCGCAATGAAGGTGCGGCCGGCACAGGTCAGCACGATGCCCTTGATGGCAGGATCGGCGATTGCGGCCTTGATGCATTCCAGGATGCCCCCGCGGACTGCGGCACTCAGCGCATTGACCGGAGGGCTGTTGACCGTGACGATCCCGACTTCGTCATGACGCTCAAGCTTGACCACTTCGCTCACGGTGTCCCTCCTTGGTGGGGCTATATACTTTTGTCGATTTCGCGGTGCGGAATTTAATTCCGCATCTTGACGGCAGGGTTATTTTGAAGCACGGACGTTGTCAACGACTCCGCGCAAGAAGCAGATCAGGGATGAAGCGTACAGGAAAGAAGACCGCGACCGATCGGAACTTCGTCGTCGCGCTTTCCCGCGGACTGGACGTATTGCGCGCATTCGAACCCAATGACGGCCTTCTCGGCAATCAGGAGATCGCGGCGCGGACCAACCTGCCGAAGCCGACCGTGTCACGCCTGACCTATACACTGACCAAGCTCGGCTATCTGGCGCCGGTTCCCCGCTTCGAGAAGTACCAGCTCACGCCCGCCGCCATGTCGCTCGGCTACGCAGCGCTCGCCAATCTCGGTGTTCGGCATTTGTCCGAACCGTTTCGCGAGGACGTGATGCGCGCGACCGGCGGCGCCGTCGCCGTCGGCGGCCGCGACCGTCACAGCATGATCTATTTCGGGCAGAGCCGCGGCAGCGAGACGGTCGGTGTCCAACTTGACGTCGGGGCCCGCGTGCCGATTGCAACCAGCGCGATGGGTCGCGCCTATTTCTGGGCGCTCGACAGCGACGATCGCGCAGAACTCTCGCGCCTGCTGCGCGAGCATTACGGCAGCCGCTGGCCGAAGATGCGCGATGGATTGGAACGTTCCGGCGAGACCGTCGCGAAATACGGCTTTGCGATCTCCGTCGGCGACTGGCACGACGACATCGGCGCCGCCGGCGTCGCGCTCAAGCTCAACGACGGAACCGGTCCTTACGCATTCAATTGCGGCGCGCCCGCATTCCGTTTCACGGAAGAGCATTTGATCAACGACATTGGACCGCGTCTCTTAGCGATGGTAAGGAACATCGAAGCGGCGCTCGGGGGTCTGATGCCGCATTCCAAAAAAGACGTCAGCAAAAAGCTGAAATCAGGAGGGAAAGTTGCGCGTGTGGCCGAGGGATTCAGATAGCCTTTGTCATCATCGGGAGCGGTTCGCATCGCCCCTTCGCTCACTGAACGATGTGGGCGAGACGAGATGACGCAGGCACAGCTCGCGCAGGGGACATCGCCCCTGCTCGCGGTTCGCGACGTCAGCGTCGTGTTCGGCGGCATCATCGCGCTCAACGGCGTGTCCTTCGACATGCACAAGGGCGCCATCCTCGGATTGATCGGTCCCAACGGCGCCGGCAAGACCACGCTCTTCAACTGCCTGTCCCGGCTTTATCAGCCGTCGTCCGGCGACATCCTGATGGAAGGCGCAAGCATCCTGACGCGGCCGCCGCACCGGATCGCCGAGATCGGCATTGGCCGCACCTTCCAGAACGTGGCGCTGTTTCCGAACTTGTCGGTGATGGACAACGTCCGCGTCGGCACCCATTCGAAGACCTCCAGCGACATTATCAGCGACTCCCTGAAGCTTGCCTGGGTCCGGCGCAGCGAGACCAACGTCAACAAGAAGGTGCACGAGATCCTCGCCTATCTCGATCTCGAGGACGTAGCCCACACCGTCGTGTCCGGCCTGCCCTTCGGCACGCAGAAGCGCGTCGAGCTGGCGCGCGCGCTGGCGGCCGATCCGAAGATCCTGCTGCTCGACGAACCGGCCGGAGGCCTCAACCATGAGGAAGTCTATGTGCTCGGCGACCTCATTCGCCGCATCCGCGACGAGCGCCACATGACCGTGCTGCTGGTCGAGCACCACATGGGCCTCGTGATGTCGATCGCCGACCACGTCGTCGCGCTGAATTTCGGCAAGAAGCTCGCGGAAGGCACGCCTGCCCAGGTGCAGGCCGACCCCGACGTCATCAAGGCCTATCTCGGGAGCAAGGACCAATGACGACGCTGCTCAACGTCAAGGACCTGCGCGCCTATTACGGCCAGGTCCAGGCGCTCCATGGCCTGTCCTTCTCGCTCAACGAGGGCTCGCTCGTGACGCTGCTGGGTGCCAACGGCGCCGGCAAGACCACCACGCTGCGCGCGATCTGCAACATGGTGCGCTCGACCGGCGCGATCGAGTTCGACGGCAAGCCGCTGAACAACCGCTCGACCGAGAACATCGTGCGGTTCGGCATCGCCCATGTGCCGCAGGGCCGCGGCACCTTCACCACCATGACGGTGGAGGAGAACCTCCAGCTCGGGGCCATCACCCGCAAGGACAGCGCCGGCATCGTCTCCGACATCGAGCGGATGTACGCGCATTTCCCGGTGCTGAAGCAGCGCCACACTCAGCAGGCCGGCACGCTGTCCGGCGGCGAGCAGCAAATGCTCGCGGTTGCCCGTGCCCTGATGCTGCGGCCGCGGCTGATGCTGCTGGACGAGCCGTCCTTCGGCCTCGCCCCGCTGGTCGTGCGCGACCTGTTCGGCATCCTCGGCAAGATCAACCGCGAGGACAAGGTGTCGATCCTGGTGGTCGAGCAGAACGCCCAACTCGCGCTCGAACTCGCCGACCAAGCCTATGTGATCGAGACCGGCCGCATCGTGATGTCGGGCAATGCCAAGGACATCGCGAACAACGAAGAAATCCGCAAATCCTATCTGGGTTACTGAGGGAGCCGGGACAATGGAGCTGTTCACTAACCAGGTCCTGGCCGGCATCGCCACCGGCGCGATCTATGCCTGTATGGCGCTCGCCGTGGTCATGATCTACCAGGCCATCGACCATCTCAACTTCGCGCAAGGCGAGATGGCGATGTTCTCGACCTTCATCTCTTGGCAGCTGATGCAGTGGGGCGTGTCCTATTGGGCCGCCTTCATCATCACGCTGGCATTCTCCTTTGTCGCCGGCATCGCGATCGAGCGCATCCTGTTCAAGCCGCTCGCCAAGGCACCGGTGCTGACCAATGTCGCCGGCTTCATCGCGCTGTTTGCGATCATCAACTCCTCGGCCGGCCTGATCTGGGACTTCACCATCAAGCAGTATCCGACCCCGTTCGGCTCCTCGCCGTTCCTGGGCAGCCAGCTGATCTCGACCCACCAGGCCGGCATGATCGGCGTCACCGTGCTGCTGCTGCTCGGCCTCTACTTCTTCTTCCAGTACACGCGCATCGGCCTTGCGATGCGTGCGGCCGCCTCGGTGCCTGAATCGGCCCGGCTGGTCGGCATCAACACGTCCTGGATGATCGCGCTCGGCTGGGGCATGGCGACCGCGATTGGTGCGATCGCCGGCATGCTGATTGCTCCGGTCGTGTTCCTCGAGCCCAACATGATGGGCGGCGTGCTGATCTACGGCTTCGCCGCCGCGGTGCTCGGCGGACTGACCAGCCCGTTCGGCGCCGTGGTCGGCGGCTTCCTGGTCGGCGTCTTCGAGAACCTCGCCGGCACCTACATCCCCGGCGTCGGCAACGAGCTGAAACTTCCGATCGCGCTCGCGCTGATCATCTCCGTCCTGGTCGTCAAACCCGCTGGCCTGTTCGGCCGGCAAATCGTCAAGCGAGTTTGATCATGAGCGCTGCAGAAGAAGTCGTTGGCGAAGGCCACGAAGCGGTCGAGGCGGTTCCGAAGCGGGCCATGACGCTGGGCACGGGCACCTCGCTGTTGGTGCTGGTGGTGCTGTTGATCGTGCCGGTGTTCGTCAAGAACTTCATCATCTTCCAGATGACGATGCTCCTGATCTACGGGCTGGCCGTGCTGGCGCTGAACATCCTGACGGGTGGCTCCGGCCAGTTCTCGCTCGGCCAGAGCGCGTTCTACGCCGTCGGCGCCTATACGTCGGCGGTGCTGATGGAGCACGCCAACATCAACTACGCGCTGACGATTCCGATTTCCGCAACGGTCTGCTTCGGATTCGGTTACCTGTTCGGCAAGCCGGCGCTGCGGCTTTCGGGCGTCTATCTCGCGCTCGCGACCTTCGCGCTTGCCACCGCGATGCCGCAGCTGCTGAAGCTGAACTTCCTCGAGCACTGGACCGGCGGCGTGCAGGGCCTCGTCGTCACCAAGCCTGACGCGCCATTCGGCCTGCCGATGTCGCAGGACATGTGGTTGTACTATTTCACCCTCCTCGTGACGCTCGCGATCTACATCTTCTCGGTGAACCTGCTGCGCTCCCGCTCGGGCCGCGCCTTCATGGCGATCCGCGACAACGAGATCGCGGCCTCCTCGATGGGTGTCAACGTCGCGCGGTACAAGACGCTGGCCTTCGGGGTGTCCGCCGGCATTACCGGCGTTGCCGGCTCGCTTGGCGCCATCGCCGTGCAGTTCGTCGCGCCCGACAGCTACACCATCACGCTGGCGATCTCGCTGTTCCTCGGCATGGTCGTCGGCGGCGTCGGCTGGCTGCCCGGCTCGTTCGTCGGTGCTGCCTTCATCATCTTCGTGCCGAACATGGCGGAAAGCATCTCCAAGGGCCTCTCCGGCGCGGTATTCGGCGTCCTGCTGTTCCTCGTCATCTACCTCGTGCCGCATGGCGCGAGGCAGATCGCGATCCTGGGCCAGCAATTCGCCGACAAGCTCAGAAGAAACTGAAACTCGCAAAGACTGTTGTTTAAACGAAGGAGACCGAATTGCGTTTTGAAAGAACACTGCGAGCCGCCGCGCTGGTCACGGCAACGGCGGCCATTGCCCTCACCTCCGGCGCTGCACTCGCTCAAAAGAAATACGACACCGGGGCGTCCGACACCGAGATCAAGATCGGCAACATCATGCCGTATAGCGGTCCGGCGTCGGCTTATGGCGTCATCGGCAAGACCGAAGAAGCCTATTTCCGGATGATCAACGACAAGGGCGGCATCAACGGCCGCAAGATCAACTTCGTCACCTACGACGACGGCTATTCGCCGCCGAAGGCCGTCGAGCAGGTCCGCAAGCTGGTCGAGAGCGACGAGGTTCTGGTGGTGTTCAACCCGCTCGGCACGCCCTCGAACACGGCGATCCAGAAATACCTCAACGCCAAGAAGATCCCGCAGCTCTTCGTCGCCACCGGCGCCACCAAGTGGAACGACCCGAAGAACTTCCCCTGGACCATCGGCTGGCAGCCCTCCTACCAGAGCGAAGCGCAGATCTACGCGAAATGGCTGATGAAAGAGAAGCCGGACGCCAAGGTCGCGATCCTCTATCAGAACGACGATTTCGGCAAAGACTACCTCAAGGGCACCAAGGACGGCCTCGGCGCCAAGGCCTCGTCCATGATCATCATGGAGGAGAGCTACGAGGTCTCCGAGCCGTCGATCGACGGCCATATCGTCAAGATCAAGGCCGCCAATCCCGACGTGCTGCTGATCTACACCACGCCGAAGTTCGCGGCCCAGACCATCAAGAAGACCGCCGAGCTGAGCTGGAAGCCGCTCCAAATCCTTACCAACGTGTCGATCTCGGTCGGCAGCGTGATGAAGCCGGCCGGTTTCGAGAACGCGCAGGGCGTGCTGTCGGCGGCCTATGCCAAGGATTCGACGGATCCGCAGTGGGCCAACGACCCCGGCATGAAAAAGTGGAACGAGTTCGTCGACAAGTACATGCCGGGCGCCGACAAGTCGGACACCAGCATGGTGTACGGCTATGGCGCCGCCTCGACCCTCGCCAAGGTGCTGGAAATGTGCGGCGACGATCTGACCCGCGCCAACATCATGAAGCAGGCGGCCTCGTTGAAGGACTTCACGCCGGACACCATGCTGCCCGGCGTCAAGCTCAACACCAGCGCCACCGACTTCGCCCCGATTTCGCAGCTCCAGATGCAGCGCTTCAAGGGTGAGAAGTGGGAACTGTTTGGCGAGATCATCAGCGGCGACGTCGCTTCCGAGTGACACGCTGACGCAATAGTCCGCCCCTCGAAAGCCCCCGCGAACGATCGCGGGGGCTTTTTGTTGACGGCTGGCGTCAATCTTGTTCAATGCGGCGCCGATCCAACTCGGGGTAGGAGAACAATGACCGCCGTTCGTTTTCAGGTTGTGGCCCTCTGGACCGGGCTCGCTTTGTGCACTGCGATGAGCAACCCGGCACTGGCGCAGAAAAAGTACGACAGCGGCGCCTCCGATACCGAGATCAAGATCGGCAACATCATGCCCTATAGCGGCCCGGCCTCGGCCTATGCCGCGATCGGCAAGGCCGAGGAAGCCTATTTCAGCAAGGTCAACGCCGAGGGCGGCATCAACGGTCGCAAGATCAGGTTCATCTCCTATGACGACGCCTATTCGCCACCGAAGACGGTGGAGCAGGCACGCAAGCTGGTCGAGAGCGACGGGGTGCTCCTGATTTTCGGTTCGCTCGGAACGTCCACCAACGGCGCCATCCGCAAATACATGAACGAGAAGAAGGTGCCGCAATTGTTCGTGGCGAGCGGCGCCTCGAAGTGGAACGATCCCAAGCAATATCCCTGGACCATGGGCTGGCAGCCGAGCTACGCGAGCGAAGCGCGCATCTATGCCAAGTACATCATGAAGGAAAAGCCTGACGGAAAGATCGGCGTGCTCTACCAGAACGACGATTTCGGCAAGGACTATCTGAAGGGGCTGAAGGACGGTCTCGGCGCCAAGGCCTCGATGATCGTGCTGGAGGAGGCCTACGACACCTCCGAGCCCGCGATCGATGAACACGTCGTCAAGCTGAAGGCCTCGGGCGCCGACGTGTTCATCAGCATCACCACGCCGAAGTTCGCCGCGCAGGCGATCAAGAAGGCGGCGGAGATCAACTGGCATCCGGTCCACATCGTCTCCAACGTCTCGGCCTCGGTCGGCGGCGTGATCGAGCCGGCGGGCCTCGAGATCTCCCAGGGCATCCTGTCGGCGAGCTACCTCAAGGACGGCGCCGATCCGCAGTGGAACGCCGACGACGGCATGAAGAGGTTCTATAGTTTCCTCGCGCAATACGATCCCAAGGCCAACAAGCTCGATGCCGGCGTCGTGTTCGGTTACGCCGCCGCGCAGACCATGGTGAAGGTGTTGCAGATGTGCGGCGACGATCTCACCCGCGAGAACGTCATGAAGCAGGCCGCCCGCCTGAAGGATTTCGCACCCGACACGCTGCTGCCCGGCATCAAGATCAACACCGCGCCGGACAATTTTGCCCCGATCGAGCAGCTCCAGATGATGCGCTTCAAGGGCCGGAAATGGGAGCCGTTCGGCGACATCATCTCCAGCGAGACCGGTCACTGAAGCCGAGCGGGCTCACAATTAAAAATAGCTTATATTCCACAAGACAACTTCCGCGCAGCCGATTGACGGCGCATTTCATCTCACGCGCCGGAATATTCCGCATCGTCTCGAATAAAGATCGCCTAGCTGCAAAGGCGTTCTCCTTGCTGGCCGCCTGGGAAGGGTATTGAATGTGTGCCGGAGCGACGCGAAACGATCGCTTCCAATCAAGAACATCGACACATTCAAACCGACCTAGGGAGAGCAAGATGCCTGCAATGCATGTGCGATTGGGGGCCTTGTCGGCCGCCCTCGTGCTGGCTGCCACGCTATCCACGACAGCGTTCGCGCAGAAGAAATACGACACCGGCGCATCCGACAGCGAAATCAAGATCGGCAATATCATGCCCTACAGCGGACCAGCCTCCGCCTACGGCGTGATCGGCAAGACCGAGGAGGCATATTTCCGCAAGATCAATGCGGAAGGCGGCATCAACGGCCGCAAGATTAACTTCGTCTCCTATGACGACGCCTATTCGCCGCCGAAGACCGTGGAGCAGGCGCGCAAGCTGGTCGAGAGCGACGAGGTGCTCGTGGTCTTCAACTCGCTCGGCACGCCGCCGAACTCTGCGATTCAGAAGTATCTGAACCAGAAGAAGGTGCCGCAGCTGTTCGTCGCCACCGGCGCCACCAAGTGGAACGACCCGCAGAACTTTCCGTGGACGATGGGCTGGCAGCCGAACTACCAGAGCGAGACCGTCATCTATGCCAAGTATATCCTGAAGAACAAGCCGGACGCCAAGATCGCGGTGCTCTATCAGAACGACGATTACGGCAAGGACTATCTGAAGGGCTTCAAGGACGGGCTCGGCGCCAAGGCGGCCTCGATGATCGTCATCGAGGACACCTATGAGGTCTCCGAGCCGACCATCGATTCGCACATCGTGAGACTGAAGGCCTCAGGCGCCGACGTCTTCATGAACATCACCACGCCGAAATTCGCGGCGCAGGCGATCAAGAAGAACGCCGAGCTCAGCTGGAAGCCGCTGCATTTCCTCAACAACGTCTCGAACTCGATCGGCAGCGTGATCAAGCCGGCCGGCTTCGAGAACGCGCAGGACGTCATCTCGTCGCAATATTTCAAGGATCCCACCGACGCGCAGTGGAAGAGCGACCCGGCGATGATCGGCTGGAACGAATTCCTGGACAAGTACTATCCGGAAGCGAACCGCGCCGACGCCGCTGTGATGTATGGCTACATCGTCAGCCAGGGCCTCGTTCACGTGCTCAAGGCCTGCGGTGACAATCTGACCCGCGAGAACGTCATGAAGCATGCCGCCAACATCAAGGACTACGAGCCGGCCGGCCTGTTGCCGGGCATCAAGGTGAACACCTCAGCGACCGATTTCGCACCGCTCTCGCAGCTGCAACTGATCCGGTTCAAGGGCGAGAACTGGGAGCGATTTGGCGACATCCTGAGCGGCGACGTCGGCGGCTGACATTAACCAGTCACTGAAGATATGGCCCAAATCGACTAAAGACGCAGCCCCTGCGGCCTTGCCGCAAGGGCTTTTCCTTGAAGCCCTCGGGTAAATCGTATTGAATTGCGGCAGCGTCGCCAAAAACAATCAAGCCAAGAAAAGGGACGCACACACACCAAGAAAATAGGGAGATAGGAATGCCCGCTGTCACCGGCAAGCTTGCGGCCGCTTCACTGGCGCTCGCGCTCTTTGCGGCCACGACCTCCACTGCGTCGGCCCAGAAGAAATACGATACCGGCGCGACCGATACCGAGATCAAGATCGGCAACATTATGCCCTACAGCGGACCGGCCTCCGCCTACGGCATCATCGGGCGGACCGAAGCCGCATATTTCAAGAAGATCAACGAAGAGGGCGGCATCAATGGCCGCAAGATCAACTTCATCTCCTACGACGATGGCTATTCGCCGCCGAAGACCGTCGAGCAGGCGCGCAAGCTGGTCGAGAGCGACGAGGTGCTGTTCATCTTCAACTCGCTCGGCACGCCGCCGAACTCGGCGATTCACAAATACATGAATTCCAAGAAGGTGCCGCAGCTGTTCGTCGCCACCGGCGCCACCAAGTGGAACGATCCGAAGGACTTCCCATGGACCATGGGCTGGCAACCCAACTACCAGAGCGAAACGCAGATCTATGCGAAGTGGCTCTTGAAGAACAAGCCGGACGCCAAGATCGCCGTGCTCTTTCAGAACGACGATTACGGCAAGGATTACCTGAAGGGCCTGAAGGACGGCCTCGGCGCCAAGGCCGCCTCGATGATCGTCATGGAGGAGAGCTATGAGACCTCCGAGCCGACCGTCGACAATCACATCGTCAAGCTGAAGTCGACCGGCGCCGACGTCTTCATGAACATCACGACGCCGAAATTCGCAGCGCAGGCGATCAAGAAGAACGCCGAGATCGGCTGGAAGCCGCTGCACTTCCTCAACAACGTCTCGGCCTCGGTCGGCAGCGTGATGAAGCCCGCCGGCTTCGAGAACGGCCAGGACATCATCTCGGCCGATTATCTGAAGGACGTGTCGGATCCCGCGTGGGCTAACGATGCCGGCATGAAGGACTTCCTGGCATTCATGACCAAATACTTCCCCGAGGGCGACAAGCTCGATAAAGGCACGATCGTGGGTTATGCCGTGGCGCAGACGCTCGTGCAGGTGTTGAAGCAGTGCGGTGACGATCTCACCCGCGCGAACGTCATGAAGCAGGCGGCGAGCCTGAAGGACTTCCGTACCGAGGCGCTGCTGCCGGGCGTGAAGATCAACACCTCGCCGACCGATTTCGCACCGATCAGCCAGCTTCAGCTCGAGAGGTTCAAGGGCGAGAAGTGGGAACTGTTCGGCGACGTGATCAGCGCCGACGTCGGCGGCTAGCCGCCTGACGATTTGACGACGAAAAGCCCCCTGCGAGGCCATCGCAGGGGGCTTTTGCTTGCGCGCCGATTATGATCACGCGATTGCATAATCGAATGATGGCAAAGCCGGCTTACGCTTTGACGCCCGATGCGGTAGGCAGGTGAACGGCGGCGTTGGCCGCCGGTTTCTTCCGTCTGCCGAAGGCCATCGTCATGACCGACCGACGTCCCCTGCTCCGCGCGCTCTACGACGCCGCCGTCGGCGCCGCCCATCCCAATGTGGTGCTGGCACCGCACTTGCCGCGCGCGCCCAAAGGACGCGTGATCTGCCTCGCCGCCGGCAAGGGCGCAGGTGCCATGGCCGCAGCGGCCGAGCGGCATTATCTCGACACGCTCGAGCTCGCACCGGAACGCCTCGTCGGCATCGCCACCACGCGCCACGGCTACGGCGTGCCGACGCGCCGCATCCGCGTCGTCGAAGCCGGACATCCCGTGCCCGATGAGGCCGGCCTCAAGGGCGCAGCCGACACGCTCGCGCTCGCAGGCGAGGCAAGGCCGGATGATCTGCTCCTGGTGCTGCTCACCGGCGGCGGCTCGGCGAACTGGATCGCACCGAGCGACGGCATCAGCTTCGCGCAGAAGCAGGCCGTCAACAAGGCGCTGCTGCGCTCGGGCGCACCGATCGGCGAGATGAACACGGTGAGGAAACATCTGTCGCGGATCAAGGGCGGCCGTCTCGCCCGCGCCGGCAAAAATGCCGCCGAGATCGTGACGCTCGCGATCTCGGACGTGCCGCATGACGATCCTTCCGCGATCGCCTCCGGTCCGACCGTCCCCGATCCGACCACGCTGGCCGATGCGCGCGCCAACGTCGCGAAATACAAGCTCGACATCGACGACGCCGTGCGCCGCGCGCTCGAGGACGAACGCAACGAAAGCTGCAAGCCTGACGATGCCGCCTTCGCGCGCGCGCGTTTCGAATTGATCGCGCGACCCAAGCAGTCGCTCGACGCCGCGGTGAAGCTCGCGCGCGAATCCGGCTACGAGACGATCGATCTCGGCGCCGATCTCGAGGGCGAGGCGCGCGAGGTCGCCGCTGCTCACGCCAGGCTGGCGCTGCAAGCACGCGCGCAAGGCAAGCGCCTCGCGATCCTCTCCGGCGGCGAGCTCACGGTCACCGTGCGCGGCCAGGGGCGCGGCGGGCCGAACCAGGAATACGCGCTGGCGCTCGCCAGCCTGCTCAAGGACACGCCAGATATCTCGGCGCTGGCCGCCGACACCGATGGTGCCGACGGCGGCGCCGGCAACCCCACCGACCCCGCCGGCGCGCTGATCGACGCGGCCACGTTCGCGAAGATGAAGGCGCTAGCGCTCCAGCCGCAGGCCTACCTGGACAACAACGACGCCACCGCGTTCTTCGAGGCGACGGGGGACCTGCTGCTGCCGGGCCCGACGCTGACCAACGTGAATGATATCAGGGTGATTTTGGTGGATTGAGGCCGAGATCTCCCCTCCGTCATGGACCCGGCCATCCACGCCTTCCCTCGCGGCAGGAAGACGTGGATGCCCGGGACAAGCCCGGGCATGACGTGGACGTGGAGCGTCCCTTAAAACTCGTTCGCGACCTTCGAGAGCATCGCGATGAGGGCTTCGCGGTTGGCCTGGCCGAGCAAATCGTTCAACCGGGCCTCATGCTTGGTCGCGACGAGCTTCTTGGCGCGGGCCAGCACGGCCTTGCCCTTGTCGGTCAGCACCAGGATGTGCGAGCGACGGTCGTTGGTGGAGCGGATCCGGGCGCAAAGGTCGCGGCTCTCGAGATTGTCGAGCATGGCCACGAAGTTCGGCCTGAGGATGCCGAGGGTGGAGGCGATCTCGGTCTGGTTACGGCCGGGATTTTTCTCGACCAGCAGCAGAACGGAGAACTGCGCCGGCGTCAGCTGGAGCGAGGCCATGCAGCGCAGGAAGTTCTCGAACACCTTGAGCTGCGCCCGCTTCAGGATATAGCCGAGCTGCTCGGAGAGCTCGCCGAGCTGGAGCGCCTCCGGTTGCGCCTCGGCCGCGTCCTTGCGGCCCTTGGCCGTGTCGGCAGGCTTCTCAGAGGACTTTTCAGCGGTTTTGGAAACGGTCATCGCCTCGTGCTCGTAATCCCGCTAAATTCGGGACAGGTCGTCCGTCCCACCCTTGATGTTATATTTGATAATTGTTATGGACCATATCAAATATCGCATGCGTTTTTCAATGGCTGTGAGCGGACCGTCCACCGCAATCGAGGGGGACCGGTCCGTAATCTTTAGGGGGAGCGTCCGGTCTTGAATACCACCATCATGCTGTTCCTGGTGCAGGATGGCATCACCAATGGCGCGATTTATGCGCTGCTCGGCCTGGCGCTGGTGCTGGTGTTCGCCGTCACCCGCGTGATCCTCATTCCCCAGGGCGAATTCGTCACCTACGGCGCGCTGACCTATGCCTCGCTGGCGGCGGGCCAGATGCCGGGCACGGCAAAGCTCGCGCTTGCGCTGGGCATCGGCGCCTTCGCCTTCGACCTGTTCGTCGCGCGCAAGGCGCTGCACGGGCGGCTGATCCTGCGCAGCGCTGTCACCAATATCGTGCTGCCGGCCATCGTGCTGGCCCTGACCGTGTATTTCGCCGGCCAGAAGCCGCCGGTCGCGGTCAGCATCGCGTTGTCGCTGGTGATCGTGGCGATGATCGGCCTCTATCTCTACCGCGTCGCATTCCAGCCGCTGGCCCACACCTCCGTGCTGGTGCTGCTGATCGCCTCAGTGGGCGTCCACCTCGCGCTGCAGGGACTGGGCCTCCTGTTCTTCGGTGCCGAAGGTCAGCGCGGACCAGCCGTGCTGTCCGGCGCCTTCACCGCCGGCGCGCTGCGCTTCACCGGCCAGAGCCTCACCGTCTACGGCATCACCATCGCCTTCATCGTCGGGCTCTGGCTGTTCTTCGGCCTGACGCTCTACGGCAAGGCGCTGCGCGCGACCGCCGTGAACCGGCTGGGGGCGCGACTCGTGGGTATCCGCACCACACTATCGGGGCAGATCGCCTTCCTGCTGGCATCCGTCATCGGCGCGTTGTCGGGCATCATGATCGTGCCGATCACGACGCTCTACTATGACAGCGGCTTCCTGATCGGCCTGAAGGGCTTCGTCGCCGCGATCATCGGCGGCCTCGTCAGCTACCCCTTAACCGCCGTCGCGGCGCTGGTCGTCGGCCTCGTCGAGGCGTTCTCGTCCTTCTATGCCTCCAACTACAAGGAGGTGATCGTTTTCATGCTGCTGATCCCCGTGCTGCTGCTGCGCTCGCTCGCCGCGCCCGCGGTCGAGGAAGAGAAGGACTGACGCCAAGATGCAGAGCCGGCTTCCCATCATCGTCTTCGCAGCTCTCATGGCGGCGATCCCGTTTGTCCCGGGGATGCCCCCGTTCTGGATCGTGCTGCTCGACAATATCGGTCTCGCGGCCCTGGTCGCGATGGGCCTCGTCCTGCTCACCGGCGTCGGCGGCCTGACCTCGTTCGGACAGGCTGCCTTCGTCGGCTTCGGCGCCTACACCACCGCGGTGCTGTCGACGGCCTATGGCCTGTCGCCCTGGCTGACGCTGCCGCTGTCGCTGGTCGTCAGCGGTTCGCTGGCGGTGCTGCTCGGGCTGATCACCGTCCGCCTCTCCGGCCATTATCTGCCGCTCGGCACCCTCGCCTGGGGGTTAGGACTGTTCTATCTCTTCAGCAAGCTGGAATTCCTCGGGAGAAACGACGGCATCTCGGCAATCCCGCCGCTCTCGATCGGCACGTTCAAGATGCTCTCGCCCGGCTCGATCTACTACGCGATCTGGGTCGCTGTGATCGTGTCGGCGCTGCTGACGATGAACCTGCTGGATTCCCGCACCGGCCGCGCCATCCGCGCGCTGCGCCGCGGCCATGTCGCAGCCGAAGCGTTCGGTGTGCACACGCCCCGTGCCAAATTGCTGGTGTTCATCCATGCCGCGGTTCTCGCCGGCCTCTCGGGATGGCTCTATGCGCATCTCCAGCGCGCGGTAAACCCGACACCGTTCGGCGCCCAGGCCGGCATCGAATATCTCTTCATCGCCGTGGTCGGCGGCGCCGGCTATGTCTGGGGCGGCGTCCTGGGCGCGGCGATCGTCGTGGTCCTGAAGGAGGTGCTGCAAAGCTATTTGCCGCTGATCCTGCCCGGCTCCGGACAGGTCGAGACCATCGTGTTCGGCATCATGCTGGTGGCCCTGTTGCAACTCGCCCCCGGCGGCCTCTGGCCGTGGCTGATGTCGTTCCTGCCTGAACCTACCCGTGGCAAGAAGCCCGACACGTCCCTGAAGCTGGCGCAGCGCACCCGTTCGCCCGGCCAGTCCAGCGTCCTGCTCCAGGTCGATAAAGCGCGAAAGCAGTTCGGCGGCGTGGTCGCCGTCAACAACGTCTCCTTCGACGTCCAGGCCCGCGAGATCGTCGCGCTGATCGGCCCGAACGGCGCCGGCAAGAGCACGACGTTCAACCTGATCACCGGCGTGCTATCGGCGACCTCAGGCTCGATCTCGGTGCTGGGCAGGAAGGTCGACAAGGCGCCGCCGCAGGAGATCGTCAAGCTCGGCATCAGCAGGACCTTCCAGCACGTCAAGCTGGTGCCTGACATGACCGTGCTGGAAAACGTCGCGATCGGCGCGCATCTGCGCGGCCATTCGGGGCCGATTGCCTCGATGCTGCGGCTCGACCGCACTGATGAGGCAAAACTGCTCGCGGAGGCCGCCCGCCAGATCGAGCGTGTCGGCCTCACTGAGCAGATGCATCAGCTCGCGGGCAGTCTCTCGCTCGGCCAGCAGCGCATCGTCGAGATCGCCCGCGCGCTCTGCGTCGATCCGATGCTGCTGTTGCTCGACGAGCCGGCCGCCGGCCTGCGCCACATGGAGAAGCAGCAGCTCGCCAAGTTGCTGCGGGACTTGCGCGACGGCGGCATGAGCGTCCTCCTGGTCGAGCACGACATGGGCTTCGTGATGAACCTCGCCGACCGCATCGTGGTGCTCGATTTCGGCACCAAGATCGCGGAGGGCAGCCCCGCCACGATCAAGACCAACCCCGAAGTGATCAAGGCCTATCTCGGAGTGGCGGCATGAGCGCGCTGTTGTCCGTCACCGACGCCCATGTCGCCTATGGCAAGGTCGAAGCGGTGCGCTCGGTCTCGCTCGAGGTCGGCGCCAACCAGATCGTCACCATCGTCGGCGCCAACGGCGCCGGCAAGACAACGCTTCTTTCCGCCATCATGGGCATTTTGCCGCTGAAGGGCCGCGTTACCTTTGCCGGCCAGGATCTCGCCCGGCTCGACATCGAGGACCGCGTCGCAATGGGCCTCGGCCTCGTCCCGGAGCACCGCGAATTGTTCGTGACCATGAATGTCGAGGACAATCTCGAGCTCGGGGCCTTTCGCATCGAGCGAAGCAAGGCGAAAGCGTCGATGGAGCGCGTCTACACGCTGTTCCCGCGGCTGAAGGAGCGCCGCAAGCAGCTCGCCGGCACGCTCTCCGGCGGCGAGCAGCAGATGCTCGCGATGGGCCGCGCGCTGATGGGCGAGCCGAAGCTCCTGATGCTGGACGAGCCGAGCCTCGGCCTCGCCCCGATCATCGTCGCCGACATCTTCCGCATCGTCACCGAGCTGCGCGCCAGCGGCGTCTCCGTGCTGCTGGTCGAGCAGAACGCGCAGGCCGCGCTGAAGATCGCGGACCAGGCCTATGTCATGGAGCTCGGTGAGTTCGTGCTCAGCGGCAAGGCCAGCGACATCGCGGCGAATGAACGCGTCGCGGCCAGCTATCTCGGCTTCCAGCACGAAGGTGACAGCGCGATCTGATTTCTCTTGCCCCCCTGGAGGGCAGCGGGATCGCATATGGACCGTCACAAGAGGTCGTCATGCCCGGGCTTGTCCCGGGCATCCACGTTCTTTGTGCTGCGTAGCCAGACGTGGATGGCCGGGACAAGCCCAGCCATGACGATGTGGGGACTATCGCGTCCCAAGTGCAAAGCTCACATGCATTGCCCTGCCCTCCAGGGGAGGGTAAGTGACCGGCGGCTTACGTCGCTCCCCTCTCGCCCTTCAGCGCCGCCACTTCCGCCTCCAGCTCCGCTATCCTCGCGTCTCTCATCGCCAGCGCCGCCGCGACATCACCCGCATCGAACTTCTGCGGGATGTGTTGCGGGCAGTTGGTGTCCCATGCCGCGATCTTGAACAGGATCACCTGCTCCGGCCGCGCCCGATAGCCCTTCGGCATCAGTGACGTCGTCAGCGCCTCGTCGTCCTCGACGACGCGCGCCTCGCCCCAGATCTTCACGCGGCGGCGATGGGCGTAGTCCATCACGAAGATATAGGCCTTGGAGTTCTCCGAGAGGTTACCCTGGGTGATAAATTGCTGGTTGCCGGCATAGTCGGCGAAGGCCAGCGTCTGCTTGTCCAGCACCTTGAAAAAGCCCTTCGGGCCGCCGCGGTGCTGGATATAGGGCTGGCCGTCGGCCGAGGCGGTGGCGAAATAGAAGCTGTTGGCGTCAGTGAGGAAGGCTTCGAGGTTGTCGTCGACCTCGGTGCGCCAACCGCGCTGCTCGCTGCGCGCATAAGCCTCGCGCGAACCCTTGCGCGCCTGGATCGCCTTCACAGCGGGCGAGAAGGCCACGTCGCTGGCATAGGTGTCGGCTGTTGTCGTCATCGGAACGTCTCCTGAAACTCAGGCACATGTCTGCGTTTTCGTTGCTTAAGATGGACCTCCCACCGCTTAAAACAATCCAGCCGCTTGACACTTCATCGTTGCAATATATGCAATGATGCCCATGGACCGGCTCGAAGCCATGCACGTCTTCGTCACCGTCGCCGATCTGCGCGGCTTTGCGCCGGCGGCGCGCAAGCTGCGACTGTCGCCCTCGGCGGTGACGCGGCTGATCGCGGCGCTGGAGGAGCATCTCGGCGCGCGGCTGCTGCAGCGGACCACGCGGCAGGTGAGATTGACCGATGTCGGCACGCGCTATCTGGAACGCGCGCGGCGCATCCTCGCCGATGTCGAGGAGGCCGACGGCTCAGCGCGGGACGAGCGCAACCGGCCGAGCGGACGGCTCGTGGTATCGGCGCCGGTCGGCTTCGGCCGTCTGCATGTCGGGCCGGTCATGACCGCCTATCTCAAGCGCTATCCCGAGGTCGCCTGCGAATTGCGGCTGTCCGACCATCTGGTCAGCCTCGTGGAGGATGCCGTCGACGCCGCGGTGCGGATCGGCCATCTCGCCGATTCCTCGCTGGTGGCGCGTCAGGTCGGCGAGATGCGGCGGATCGTGGTGGCCTCGCCCGGCTATCTCAAGCGCCACGGCGAACCCAAGACGCCGGAAGCCCTCCCCGTACATCAGACTATCCAGTTCGGCCCCTGGTCCGAATGGCGCTTCCAGCGCGACGGCCGCGACATCGAGGTGACGCCGTCTCCCCGCTTCATCAGCAACAGCGCCGACGCGGCGCTGCAATATGCCGAGGCCGGCGGCGGCGTGACGCGCGTGCTGGCCTATCAGGCCACCGACGGCTTGAAGCGCGGACGGCTTAAAATCGTGCTCGCGGCCTACGAACAGCCGGCGCTGCCTATCCACATTGTCTATCCGACCTCGCGCCTGCTCTCGGCCAAGGTGCGCGCGTTCATCGATCTCGTGGTGGAGACGGCGGAGTGGCGGTTTGGGTAGGTTTCGGCACCACTCGGAACGTCCCGCTCGCCCGCGCGATCACAACGCCATCGGCCTTGATCAGGCACTGCGCGAAGCAGATCGTCTTGCCGGTCTTGATTACATCGCTCTCGATCGAGCACCACTGGCCGATCTCGGCGGAGCCGACGAAATCGACCGAGAGCGAGACCGTCACGAACGACGTGGTCCAGTTCGTCACCAGCGCGCAGCTATAGCCCATGGCGTTGTCGGCGAGCGCGGTGATGAGGCCGCCGTGGATCAGGCCGCGGCCGTTGGTGTGGGGCCTCGCCAACCGCAAACCGATGATGACGGCCTTGTCGGTGTTCCTTGAGTAGAGCGGCTCCCAGGGCTCGGTAAGAGGGCTCTTGCGAACGAGCGGCTCGAAGCCGGCGGGGATGTCGGTGGACGTCATGGCTGTCTCGGGTTGCTGTGTCGCGAGCATTGAACGCGATGTGGACGACAGTTTCACCGCCTACAAAGTTTTAAACGGAATTTGCACGGGCGTTTGAAACGGACGATGCTGCGAGCACGGATCCCGTAGGGTGGGCAAAGCGAAGCGTGCCCACGAACTTTCTTAATTGCAGCAAGACGGTGGGCACCGCGCTTCGTGCCTTTGCCCACCCTACGGCACCTGCGCCCGCCCTTAAAACGGCAGCCCGACATAATTCTCCGACAGCGACGTCATCGCGGCCTGCGACTGCGTGACGTAGTCGAGCTCGGCAAGCTGGATGCGGGCGCCGATGGTGCCGGTGTCGGGGAATTTGTGCAGCATCGAGGTCATCCACCACGAGAAGCGCACGGCCTTCCAGACCCGCGCCAGCGCCGTGGCGGAATAGGCGTCGATCGCGGCGCTCGATTTCTCGTCGTAGAACTCGCGCAAGGCGCTCGACAGATAATGCGCGTCGGAAGCAGCGAGGTTCAGCCCCTTGGCGCCGGTCGGCGGCACGATGTGGGCGGCATCGCCGCACAGGAACAGCTTGCCGAAGCGCATCGGCTCGGCGACGAAGCTGCGCAAGGGTGCGATGCTCTTCTCGATCGAGGGCCCCGTGACGAGGCTGTCGGCCGCTTCCTGGTCGAGCCTTCGCTTCAATTCGTCCCAGAACCGGTCGTCCGGCCATTGGTCGACATGGTCGTCGAGCGCACATTGCACATAGTAGCGGCTGCGCTTGGTCGAGCGCATGGTGCAGAGCGCAAAGCCGCGCGCATGGTTGGAATAGATCAGCTCGTGGCTGACAGGCGGCGTATCGGACAAAATGCCGAGCCAGCCGAACGGATAGACCCGCTCGAACTCCTCGATCGCCGTGGCCGGGACGCTGGCGCGGCTAACGCCGTGAAAACCGTCGCAGCCGGCGATGAAATCGCAATCGAGCGTATGGGTGACGCCGTCCTTGACGTAGGTTACGCGCGGGTGACTGCCATCGAAATCATGCGGCTGCACGTCGCTGGCCTCGTAGACCGAGACGAGGCCGGCAGCCTTGCGCGCGTTCATCAGGTCGAGCGTGACCTCGGTCTGGCCGTAGATCATCACTGTCTTGCCGGTCGCGGCCTTCATGTCGATGCGGTGACGGCGACCGGAAAAGGCGAGCTCGATGCCTTCATGCAGCAGGCCTTCGGCATGCGCCCGCGCGCCGGCGCCGATCTGATCGAGCAGCGCGACGGTTCCCTCCTCCAGCAGGCCGGCACGGATGCGGCCAAGCACATAGTCCGGGCTCTGCCGCTCCAGAATGACATTGTCGATGCCGTAAGCGTGCAGCAGTTGCCCAAGCAACAATCCGGCCGGCCCGGCCCCGATGATTGCGACTTTTGTCCGCAATACTTGCTCCTTCCGATCCTGTAGGCTTTCGTGCGGCCCGCTTGTCGCGCCGGCCCGCAGACGATAATTATATCATATAACGTTTGGGCAAAAGGGGAGCGGTCGTCGCCGGGCAGCGACAAATCCATGCAACATGGCTGACGTAGACGGTGCGATAGGGCGTGCGCTAGTTCCGGCTTGAACGCGCCGGCCAATTAGATAACATGTTAATTAACGAGACCGGGCCATCGAAGCCCGCCGTCGAAAAAGGGAGAGACGCGTGATGAGAAAAGCCTGTCTGGCATTGCTGCTGGCCGCGAGCGTGACGCCTGCCTTGGCGCAGGACAAGACCTTCGATTTGAAGATCTCGCACTGGGTGCCGGCCTCGCATCCGCTGCAGAAGTCGCTGGAAGACTGGGCTGCGGCGGTGGAGAAGGACTCCGGCGGCACCATCAAGGGCAAGGTGTTTCCGGCTCAGCAGCTCGGCAAGGCGTTCGACCATTACGACATGGCACGCGACGGCATCGCCGACGTCACCTACGTCAATCCCGGCTACCAGCCCGGTCGTTTCCCGATCGTCGGCGCCGGCGAGCTGCCGTTCCTGATCTCCGACGCCAAGGGCGGCTCGATGGGGCTGGACGCTTGGTATCGCAAATATGCCGAGAAGGAGATGAAGGACGTCAAATACTGCCTCGCCTTCGTCCACTCGCCCTCCTCCTTCCATTCCAAAACCAAGAAGATCGTCAGCCCTGAGGACGTGAAGGGCATGAAGATCCGCCCGGCGCACGCCACCATGGCGAATTTCGTCACCTCGCTCGGCGGCACCAACGTGCAGTCGTCGGCGCCAGAAGTGCGCGACATCATCGAGCGCGGCGTCGCCGACGGCGTCACCTTCCCCTGGGGCTCCCTGGTGCTGTTCGGCATCGACAAGGTGACCAAATACGACATGGAGGCGCCGCTCTACACCACGACCTTCGTGTTCGTGATCAACAAGGACAAGTACAATGCGATGTCCGACAAGCAGAAGGCCGCGATCGACAAGAACTGCTCGGTCGAAATGGCGGGCGTGGTCGGCGAGCACTGGGGCAAGTTCGAGGATGCCGGCATCGACAAGGTGAAAGCTGAATCCGGCCACGAGGTCTACAAGCTGACACCCGAGCAGACCGCCGCCTGGAAGAAGGCCGCCGAGCCGCTGGTGAAGACCTGGAGTGACAACGCCAAGAAGGGCGGCGCCGATCCGGACGCCGCGCTTGCGGACCTCAAGGCCTCGCTGAAGAAGTACAACGCGCTGGCGGAGTAGCCCCAAGCTGCGGCTGCACTCGCTGCATCTCTCCCGCTTGCGGAAGAGGTCGGCGAGGGTTCTCTCCTCTTCGGGGTTCTCGATTGTGGAAGCACCCTCTCCCATTGCCGATGCTCCGCATCGGCGTTCTTGAAGAACGGCGGCTGAAGGCCGCCTATGCCTCCCCCGCAAGCGGGGGAGGGAGCGCAGCTCCATCGCGGGCACACCTTGCACTCGTCGGAAGGACTCTTTCCCCATGAAGCGCTCCTGGATGGATCGCGTGATCGACACGATCGAATGGATCGCGGCTGGCTTCGTCGGCATCGTCGCGCTCGATATCTTCCTGTCGGTGCTGCTGCGCAACACGCTGAACTACTCGATTCCCGACAGCTTCGACATCGGCCGCATGCTGCTCGGCATCCTCATCTTCTGGGGCATCGCGGCGACCTCCTATCGCGGCACCCACATCACGGTGGATCTGGTCTGGGGCAATGTCGGGCCGCGCTATCAGCGCTGGATCGACGTGTTCGCAACGCTGGTGCTGCTGTTCGTGGTGACCGTGCAGACCTGGACACTGTTCGACAAGGTGCGCGGCACCTACAACGACAACGTCCAGACTTTTGATATGCACATGCCGACCTGGCCGTTCTTCGCGGTCGCATGGATCGGCGACATCTGCGCCGTGCTGCTGATCGCGATCCGCACCTACCGGCTGATCTTCCATCCCGAAGAGATGCATGCCCCCAAATTGAAGGCGACGGAGTAATCATGAGCACCGATGCCGTCGCCGTAATCGGCTTCGTTTCCCTGTTCGCCCTGATGCTGCTGCGCGTGCCCGTCGGCATGGCCATGGGCCTCGTCGGCGTCTCCGGCTTCGCCTATCTCGTCAATGGGAATGCGGCGCTGAAGCTGGTCGGCCAGACCTCGATGCGCACGGTCACCGACTACACCTTCGGCGTCATCCCGATGTTCCTGCTGATGGGCTCGTTCGTCAGCAATTCCGGCATGAGCCGCGAGCTGTTCCGCGCCGCCAACGGCTTCGTCGGACATTTGCGCGGCGGGCTCGGCATCGCCACCGTCGGCGCCTGCGGCGGCTTTGCCGCGATCTGCGGCTCCTCGGTCGCGACCGCTGCGACCTTCTCCGCCGTCGCCTATCCCGAGATGCGCCGGTTCGGCTACCCGCAATCCTTTGCCACCGGCGTGATCGCGGCCGGCGGTACGTTAGGCGCGATGCTGCCGCCCTCCACCGTGCTTGCGGTGTACGGCATCATCACCGAGCAGGACATCGGAAAACTCTTCATCGCCGGCATCATCCCGGGCTTGCTCGCGATGAGCATGTACATGATCACGATCTTCCTGATCGGTTATTTCCGCCCCGACTTCCTGCCCAAGGGCAAGGTGACATCGTGGCGCGAGCGCTTCGCCGGGTTGAAGGAGATCTGGGCGCCGGTGCTGCTGTTCGTGTTCGTGATCGGCGGTCTCTACGGCCTGCCCTATTTGCCGCGCTTCACGCCGACGGAAGCCGGCGGCGTCGGCGCCGCCGGTGCGTTCATCATCGGCGTGCTGACGGGCCGCCTCGACCGCGAGAAGATCCTGGCCTCGCTGCTCCAGGCGACGCGCACCGCGGCCGCGGTCTTCACCGTGCTGATCGGCGCGCTGATCTTCGGCTATTTCCTGACGGTGACGCAGACGCCGCAGAAAGTGACCGAATTCCTCACCGGCCTCGGCCTCGGCAGCTACGGCGTGCTGGCGCTGATCATGGTGATGTATCTCGTGCTCGGCTGCCTGATGGACGCCATGGCGATGATCATCCTCACCGTGCCGATCATCTTCCCCGTGATCACGCATCTCGGCTTCGACCCGATCTGGTTCGGCGTCATCATCGTCATGACAGTCGAGCTCGGCCTGATCCACCCGCCGGTCGGCATGAACGTCTTCGTCATCAAGAGCGTGGTGAAGGACGTCTCCTTCTCCACGATCTTCAAGGGCGTGATTCCGTTCGTGGTCACGGACCTGATCCGCCTCGTGATCCTGATCGCCTTCCCGCTGCTGGCGACCTGGCTGCCGACACGCATGATGGCACATTGAGCGGTGAAACGATGACCATACCGACGCTCGAGACCAGATACGTCTTCACCATCATCGCTGAAATCGGCAACGTCATCACCGTTGGCGAGACCGGCATCGGCGTCCGTCGCATCATCCCGATCCTGGGCGGTGCGGTGAAGGGCGCGATCAGCGGCGAGGTGCTGCCATACGGCGCCGACTTCCAGACCATCCGCCCCAACGAGCTGATCGACCTCGAGGCGAAATACGCCTTCGAGACTGATGACGGCGCGACCGTCTATGTCGAGAACAAGGGCATGCGCTTCGGACCGGTCGAGCTGCTGCAGAAGCTCAAGCGCGGCGAGCCGGTCGATCCCAAGCTGATCTATTTCCGCACCGTCCCGCGGTTCGAGACCGGGAATGACAAGTATCGCTGGCTGATGGAGCACATTTTCGTCGGCTCGGCCGCGCGGCATGCGGACCGGGTGGTGATCGACGTGCATCAAGTTATGTAACCACGCACTCCGCCGTCGTCCCTGCGCACGCAGGGACCCATACCGCGTGATCTATCGGTTTTGGTTGGCTGGGTACCGAACGACGAGCCTTCGCCAAACTCCTCCTTGGGGATATGGGTCCCTGCGTTCGCAGGGACGACATAGTGTGTGCAGAGCAGCATTTTGCTGCCCCAGCTTGACTCCCCCAGAATTCGTTATACAACATAACTATTCTGACAAGGACGCAAATGACACAGGGAAACGCCGAGACCGCTGACGCGGGCGCCTCCGGGCTTTTGAGGATCGAGCGGGCGGACCGGGTTTTGACCATCGGTCTGAACCGGCCGGCCAAGCGCAATGCGCTCAACGACGGTATCATCCTGGAAATCGGCGAGTGTTTTGCCTCCCTGCCCGAGGATATCGGCGCGGTCGTCATCCATGGAATCGGCGACCATTTCTCCTCCGGCCTCGACCTCTCCGAGCTGACCGACCATGACGCCACTGGCGGCCTGCTGCATTCTCAGATGTGGCACCGGGTGTTCGACCGCATCCAGTACAGCCGCGTGCCCGTGATCGCGGCGCTGAAGGGCGCCGTGATCGGCGGCGGGCTGGAACTCGCCTGCTCCGCCCATATTCGCGTCGCCGAGCCCTCGACCTATTTCGCCTTGCCGGAAGGGCAGCGCGGCATCTTCGTCGGCGGCGGCGGCTCGGTGCGGCTGCCACGGCTGATCGGCGTCGCCAGGATGATGGACATGATGCTGACCGGCCGTGTCTATAGCGCGACCGAAGGCGCCTCCTACGGCTTCGCGCAATACCTCACGGAGACCGGTAACGGGCTCGGCAAGGCGCTGGAGCTTGCGACCAAGATCGCCTCCAACGCGCCGCTGACCAACTTCGCCGTGCTCCAGGCGCTGCCGATGATCGCCGAGGCCAACCCGCAGACCGGCCTCCTCATGGAATCGCTGATGGCGACCGTCGCGCAGAGCGACAAAGAGGCAAAACGCAGGATCCGCGAGTTCCTCGAACACAAGACCGCAAAGGTGAAGCCGAAATCATGAGCGCGCAGCCGTCCTCTTCCAGCATGGAGCGCGGCGCGAGCACTTCTCCGCTGCGGCCCATTTCGTTCGGTGATCCCGTCGTCAACATCGAGCGGCGCGACGACGGCACGATTTACCTGCGGCCCAAACAGCCGCTCGGCGATTATCCGGTCCGCCTCACCGACCGCCTGCATCATTGGGCGACGACGACGCCGGACCGCGTTTTCATGGCCGAGCGCGCAGGCGGCCGCGGTTGGCGCAAGATCACCTACGCCGAGCTGCTCGCCGCGAGCCGGCACATCGCTTCAAGCCTGATTGCGCGCGGCCTGTCGGCGGAGCGGCCGGTCGTCATCCTCTCCGGCAATTCGATCGACCACGCGCTGCTGGCGTTCGGCGCCTACTATGCCGGCATTCCGTTTTGCCCGGTGTCGCCGGCCTATTCGCTGGTCTCGAAGGATTACGGCAAGCTCTCTTACCTGATGAAGCTGCTGACGCCCGGCCTCGTTTTCGCCGAGGACGCCGACAAGTTCGCGGACGCGCTGGCCGCCAACGTCTCGCTCGGCACCGAGATCGCCGCGTCCTATGGCCACGTGCCGGGCCGCGACGTCACCTTGCTCGCCGACCTCATGGCGACGCCGATCCGCGGCGATCTCGACGAGGCCCACGAAAAAATCGGCCCCGACACGATCGCGAAATTCCTGCTGACCTCGGGCTCGACCGGCAATCCCAAGGCCGTCATCAACACCCAGCGCATGATCTGCGCCAACCAGGTGATGCTGCGCGAGACGCTGGCCTTCCTCAAGGACGAGCCGCCCGTCATCATCGACTGGCTGCCCTGGAACCACACTTTTGGCGGCAACCACAATATCGGGCTGACGCTCTACAATGGCGGCTCGATGTATCTCGACGCCGGCAAGCCGGTGCCGGGCGGCATCGAGGAGACTGTGCGCAATCTCCAGGAGATTTCGCCGACGGTCTATTTCAACGTCCCCAAGGGCTACGAGTCGCTGCTGCCTTATCTGCGCGACGACCAGGGCCTGCGCGCAAAGTTCTTCGACCGGCTGCACGCGATGTTCTTCTCCGGCGCGGCGCTGTCGCCCTTCATCTGGGACAGCCTCGACGAACTCGCGGTGAAGGAAAAGGGGTATCGCGTGCCGATGCTGACCGGGCTCGGCGCGACCGAGACCGCGCCGTTCTTCATGTCGGTCAATCCGCGCACAAGCCGCTCCGGCCATGTCGGCCTGCCTGTTTCGGGCAACGACGCCAAGCTGGTGCCGAACAACGGCAAGCTGGAAGTCCGCGCCAAGGGGCCGAACGTCATGCCCGGTTACTGGCGCCAGCCCGACATCAGCGCGAAATCCTTCGACGAGGAGGGATTTTACAAGATGGGGGATGCGCTCAAGCCCGCAGACCCCGATGATCTCAACGCCGGGTTCGATTTCGACGGCCGTGTCGGTGAAGACTTCAAGCTCGCCAGCGGCACCTGGGTCAGCGTCGGCCCGCTGCGCGCGCGCCTCACAGCGGCCTGCGCCCCGCTGGTGCGCGACGTCGTCATCGCCGGCATCAACCGCGACGAGGTCTCCGCGCTGGTCGTGCTCGACCTCGACGGTTGCCGGCTGATCAACCCGACGCTCCCGACCGACGACCTCGTCGTCGCGACGCGTGACCGGCTGGTGCGCGAAGCCTTTCGCGAGCGCCTGACCGGTTTCCTCAGCCAAGCCACCGGCTCCTCGACCCGGATCACGCGCGCGATCCTGATGGACGCGCCGCTCTCGATCGACAAGGGCGAGGTCACCGACAAGGGCTCGATCAACCAGCGCGCGGTGCTCGAGCATCGCACAGCCCTGATCGAGGAGCTCTACGCTGCCAATCCGTCGGACCGTGTGATATCGGTCGCTTAAGAAAATCATCGCCACAGGAGAACGCCATGTTGTTGAAGGATCAGGCAGCCATCGTCACCGGCGGCGCATCGGGATTGGGCGCGGCCACTGCGCGAAAACTGGCGGCGCAGGGCGCCAAGGTCGCGGTCTGCGATCTCAATGCCAAGCTTGCCGAGACGGTTGCCGCCGAGATCAACGGCGTGGCCGTGACCTGCGACGTCTCTGATGCCGCCTCCGCCGAGGCCGCGGTCGCGCAGGCTGCGAAAGCTCACGGCCCGGCGCGTGTGCTGGTCAATTGCGCCGGCATCGGCGTTGCCAAGCGCGTGGTCGGCCGCGACGGCCCGATGGCGCTCGCCGATTTCGACAAGGTCATCAAGGTCAATCTGATCGGCACCTTCAACATGCTGCGCCTTGCCGCCACCGAGATGTCCAAGCTGGAGCCGCAGGCGACCGGCGAGCGCGGCGTCATCATCAACACCGCTTCCGTTGCTGCCTATGACGGCCAGATCGGCCAGTCAGCCTATTCGGCCTCGAAGGGCGGCATCGTTGGCATGACGCTGCCGATCGCGCGCGAGCTGGCGCAGTTCGGCGTGCGCGTGCTGACCATCGCACCCGGCCTCTTCCTGACGCCGCTGCTCGCGAACCTGCCGCAGGAAGCCCAGGACTCGCTCGCCGCCGCGATCCCGTTCCCGCGCCGGCTCGGTCAGGCCGACGAGTTCGCCGCGCTTGCGCTGCACATGGTCGAGAATACGTATTTGAACGGCGAGGTGGTGCGCCTCGACGGCTCGCTGCGCATGGCGCCGAAATAAGGCACCGCGCATGTTCGTGAACCGGCGCGACGTCCAGATCCAGTGGGGTGATTGCGACCCCGCCAACATCGTCTACTACCCGCGCTATTTCGCGATGTTCGACGATTCGACCTCGACCCTGTTCGAGGTCGCCGGCTTCTCCAAGCAGGACCTGGTCCGGAAATACGGCCTGGTGGGAATCCCCATGGTCGACACGCGGGCCAAGTTCTACATCCCCTCGACCTATGGCGACTGGATCACCATCGAAACCAAGATCGAGAGCATCAAGCGCTCGAGCTTCGAGGTGAAGCACAATGTCTACAAGGGCGAGGCGCTGGCGATCGAGGGTTTCGAGACCCGTGTTCTGGTCGGCCGTGATCCTGACAACCCCGACAAGCTGAAATCGGCACCGTTCCCTGCGGAAATGGTCGCCAAATTCACGGGGAGCTAGGTCTGAAGCTAAATCGCCGCATCACCAAAAGAGGGGGCTGAATTACCCCCCGATTTCTGCTTTCAAAGAAACACGTAAAGGGAGGAATAGATGAAACGCTTTTACCTGACTGCCGCCATCACCGCGGCGACGCTTGCCTTGCCGGCGCTGCCCGCGCTGGCCCAGACCAGCGAAATCACCATCGGCATCACGACCACCACGACCGGTCCGGGCGCAGCCCTCGGCATTCCCGAGCGCAACGCGCTGGAATTCGTGCCGAAGGAGATCGGCGGCGTGCCGCTGAAGGTGATCGTGCTCGACGACGGCGGCGATCCCACCACTGCGACCACCAATGCCCGCCGCTTCGTGACTGAATCCAAGGCCGACATCATCATGGGCTCGGCGCTGACGCCGCCGACGATCGCGGTCTCCAACGTCGCCAACGAAGCCGGCATTCCGCATTTCGGCCTCGCGCCCTTCCCGATCACGCCGGAGCGCATGAAGTGGTCGGTGGCGATGCCGCAGCCGATCCCGATCGTGGGCAAGGTGCTGTACGATCACATGAAAGCCAAGGGCGTGAAGACGCTCGGCTATATCGGCTATTCCGACTCCTATGGCGACCTCTGGTTCAATGACCTCAAGGCGCAGGCCGTGCCGATGGGCATGACCATCGTCGACGAGGAGCGCTTCGCGCGTCCCGATACGTCAGTGACCGGACAGGTGCTGAAGCTCGTCGCCGCCAATCCCGACGCCATCCTGATCGGCGCCTCCGGCACCGCGGCCGCGCTGCCGCAGACCGAGCTGCGCGAGCGTGGCTATCAGGGCCTGATCTACCAGACCCATGGCGCCGCCAGCATGGACTTCATTCGCATCGCGGGCAAAGCGGCGGAAGGCGTGCTGATGGCCTCGGGCCCGGTGATGGACCCCGAGGACCAGCCGGATGAAGCCGCGACCAAGAAGCCGGGCCTCGCGCTCAACTCGGCCTATGAGGCCAAGTACGGCCCGAACAGCCGCAGCCAGTTCGCCGGTCACTCCTACGATGCGTTCGAGATTCTGAAGCGCATCATCCCGGCGGCGCTGAAGACCGCAAAGCCCGGCACGCCGGAATTCCGCGAAGCGATCCGCCAGGCGCTGCTGACGGAGAAGGAGCTGGCGGCGAGCCAAGGCGTCTACAACTTCACCGAAAAGGACCGCTACGGCCTCGACGAGCGCTCGCGCATCCTGCTCACGGTGAAGAACGGCAAGTACATGCTGGTGAAGTAACAGCAAGCGAAAGTCTCGAGACGACGAGAGAGCCGGCCCGATGGGCCGGCTCTTTTGTTTGGCAGTCGATCGCAAGCTGCCGCCGCGGCGTCGCTGCGCTCCCTCTCCCGCTTGCGGGAGAGGGTTGGGGAGAGGGTGTCACCGCGTAGGGATTGTCTGATGTTCGCCGAGAAAATCCCCCAGCGGAGAGAACCCTCACCCGGCGCTCCGCGCCGACCTCTCCCGCTTGCGGGAGAGGTTGCACCGAGCTCGTGGCGAGACTGATCGCTACGCCGCCTGCCGCAGCGGGGTCCAGGCGAACTCGGGATAGTAATCGTCCATCATGCGGTCGACGTAAGCCGTGAGGTTCGGAAAGCCCTCGGCGCGTTCGCGCAGGATCGATTCGAAGAACGGCGAGAGGATACCGGCGAGCATGCCGAAGGCCGTGGCATCGACGCCGCAGGGCTTGTTGCCCATCAGGTATGCCTTGTCGCCGAGCTGCACCGACAATGCGAACAGCGAGCGCACGGCGAGGTCGACGTCGTCGTCGGGCGCGTGGCGGCCGAGGCCAGAGAGCAGATAGTTCTCGGCGACGCGGAATTGCGCATCCTCGCGCAGCTTCTCGCGGTTGTGCTCCGGTGCGCCGTCGAAGAAATGCGCGGGACCCTTGGCGAAATTGACCGGGTCGACCCAGCGCGCCCCGACCAGCCCCCAATAGACATGGTGCTCGATCATCCGTTCGAACGCCCAGGCCTGCGCACGCTCGGCCAGCGACAGGCCGGCGTCGAAATCGAAGCCGTAGCGGCGCTCGATATGGGCGCGGATGAAGGTGGAATCGGCCACCGCCTCACCGCCGTCGTCGATGAACGGCAGTTGCCCCTTGGGCGAGGCCGGCGGCATCGCCCGCTCCTTCCGGTAGGGCAATCCCGCCATCTTGAGCTGCACCTCGGTCTTGGTGACGAAAGGGCTGATTTCCGGCAGGCCAAAGCCCGTGCCAAAGCCATAAAGCGTGATCATGCGAGCTCTCCTGAACCTCTCGAAAGTTGACGGAACCTAGCGACCGGCTGCTGCCACCATGGTGGCAGCAGCCGTGATATCTTCTGCGAAGCGGGCGCCACGCCAGGCACGGCCCATCACATGGCGGACCAGCGCGTCCGCGGCCTGGACCAGCGAGCGTGTCACCAGGCTCGCGAGTGCCAATCGGAGGTCAACGGCCATGAGATCGAGCGAAACGAGGCGGCTGAGCGCCAATGCTTGCCAAATCTGGGCCTGCCACATCTGGGCGCGCCACAACGGAACGGCCGGGCCGAAATGGGTTGGAATGATCATGGACAAATCCTCTTCAGTCGATGTGTTGTCCCGGTATAGAACCCCCCTGCTGCCAACATCCTGTCAGCAGCCGCGCGCCGCCTTCTGAAAAAACCCCTGAGCAGCGACAAGAGACCCCTCATGAGACGCGCCGATCGGCTGTTTCAAATCATCCAGGTGCTGAGGCGCACGCGTAAGCCGCTGACGGCGGATACCATTGCGGCCGAGCTCGAGACCTCGAAGCGCACGATCTATCGCGATATCGCCACGCTGATCGGTCAACGCGTGCCGATCCGCGGTGAAGCCGGCATGGGCTACATCCTGGAAAAGGGTTTTGACCTGCCGCCGCTGATGCTGACACCCGACGAGATCGAGGCGGCTGTGCTGGGCGCACAATGGGTTGCCGGCCATGCCGATTCGGCACTGGCACGCGCGGCCGAAGACCTGATGGCCAAGATCGCCGACACCGTGCCTGAGCGCCTGCGGCCCTTCGTGCTGGAGCCGGCGAGCCGTGCGCGGCCGAGCTGGAACAGGGAGCCGGACCGTCTGGACATGGTCCGCACCCGCACTCAGATCCACGAAGGCAGAAAGATCATGCTGCGCTATCGCGACGAGCAGGGCCGCGCCAGCGAACGCATGATCTGGCCGATCTCGGTCGGCTATCTCGAAGCCGTGCGGCTGCTCGCAGCCTGGTGCGAGCTGCGCGGCGACTTCCGCAGCTTCCGCACCGACCGCGTCGTGGAGGCGAACTATCTCGACGAGAAATATCCGGAACGACGCGACGTGCTGCGCGCAAGATGGCGGCAGAGCCTGGTCTGGGGCCCTCCCAAAGATACTTGAAGAACACGTGACGATGATGGAAGAGAGCTCCCCCACCGATTTGTCGAGCTGTTGCCAGAATTGCGGCGCGTGCTGCGGCTATTCGGCCAACTGGCCGCGCTTCTCGATCGAGAGCGACGAGGAACTTGCCGCGATTCCGGAGACGCTGGTCAACGAACGCCAGTCCGGCATGCATTGCGAGGGCGATCGCTGCTCGGCCTTGCAGGGGGAAATTGGGAAAGCGACCGCGTGCGGCATCTATGCGATGCGGCCGGAGGTGTGCCGCACCTGCATGCCGGGCGATGCCGAATGCGCGATGGCGCGGCGGAAGTTCGGGTTGCCGGTAATAGAGGTCGCTTAGGCCGGAACGGCTTCGCTAATCTCGTCGTCGAATTCGTCCTCGAGCGGTGCGAGCACCGAGAGCGGTTTGGTCGACAGCGTGATCGGCTTGCGGCCGCCCGACAGCGACGGCGAGGATTTCGCCTTGCCTTCGCGCGCCAGCGCGTAGAGCGTCGAGCCGACGCGGCCACCATTCTCGATCAGGTCGCGCTCGCTACAGCTTCCGGCGATCGCGACCGCCAGCGAATGCAGATGGCTGCGGCGATAGCAGAACAGCGCCAGCCTGGCGCGCGCGTCAGGGGAAACACTCTCAACCAACCTCGGCAGGCCACTCTCGCTGGCGCGATACATCTCGCCAAGGAGCTCGTCGCGGACCGGGCAGAAATCGCTTTCAATGGAATCGCGGCTTGAAAACATTGCAGTTCTCCCTCGTGTGGCGAAGATGCAGCGCAATTCTCTAATGAAAGGTTAACCACGCTGCCCGGTAGTCACCCGGGGTAGTTGCGCCCTGGCCGCGAATCAGGGGGCGGGAAGCGGGACCCGGCCGGCTATTGCAATAGCAGGAGTGGTGGCCGCGAAAGTCTCCACGACTTCATGGCCGGGCTTGTCCCGGCCATCCCCGGAAAGAGGCACAAAGAACGTGGATGCCCGGGACAAGCCCGGGCATGACGACCTTTTATGCTGATAGCGATCGCTTCCAACCGGCGGCCGAGAGAAGGCCGGCCTCAGTTCGCCGCCATGAAGATGGAGAGGCCAAAGCCGGTGAGATGGTGGAGGGCCTGGTCGACGCCGATCAAGGTCCAGAACCACGGATGCGCAAGATCGACCCCGAAATTGGCCGAGACGAACCCTTTGGCGCGGTCGATCGTGATGTGGATCACGAAGTCGATCAGAGCCACGAACCAGAATTTCGGCGCCACGATCAGGATCAGCGGCAGCGCAACCGCAAGGTGAACGAGGCAGTGCACCAGCAGCGGCAGGGCCCAGCCGTGCTTCTGGTCCTTGCCGTGCGCCATCCAGGCGGTCTGGAGGACGAAATCGGCGATGATGTGCTTGAAGGTGAGCAGCAACATCCAGCCAATGAGCGCTTCGACTGGAACCGCCGATGACATGGTTGGAAACGACAAGCTGACGCCCTCATTGACGTGACAAGAAAAACTGGAGCGTTCAGCGCAACTTCTTCTTGGACCGGTTCTTGGACCGGTCAAATCGCCGGGACGTGCGATTTATGACATCTCCCGCGGCCGAATGCAGCCGGGGGGAACCGGAAAATCGCCAAGTGTGGCTAACTGGTGATAGGATGACCAATCGCCGCGGCGGCGTGGAGTAAGGTTACCTACGGCTCGAAATTTGCTTTCCGCTGCCTTCGCGGTATCATTGACGGCAGAGAATATCGTTCTTTTTTTCAGGCGTTTACGAATTGCAGGGCGCCCGCCGCGATTACGTCCGCGAGCCGCCCGCCACCGATAGATAAGGCCAGAGTGCTGCCATGAGTACTGACGGCCCCAATTCGTCACCGACGGAGCCGCCGCCCCGGCGCCCCAAGGTGATCAAGACCAATCAGCAGCAGGTCTTCCTCTACGTCGTGCTGACCCTGCTGTTGTCGCTCGCCACCGTCTGGGGCGGCCGCGCCATGCTGCACAATTCGGAAACGCTGACCTTTGCCGTCGGCGCCCCCAACAGCGACGAGGCGCTGTTCGCGGCCAAGCTCGCCACCGTGCTGAAGACCAACGCCTCGCGCTTCCGGATCAAGATCGTCAACAACGCAGACAACGCCAAGGCGCTCGCACAGTTCGACCGCAAGCAGGCTGACCTTGCCGTCCTGCGTACCGACGCCAAGGTACCGCTGCGGGCGCGCACGCTCGCGATCCTCGAGCACGATCTCGTGCTTCTGCTCGGTCCCGGCAACAAGAAGATCAAGTCGATCGCCGAGTTGAAGAAGAAGAAGGTCGCGGTCGTCGCCGAGAACGAGTCCTCCCTCGCCTTCGTCCGCAGCATCCTCGACATCCCCGATGGTCCGGACGCCGCGAAAATCCAGATGGCGCCGCAGGGCGCAACGCTCGACAAGCTGTTTGCGCCGTCAAACGGCTTCGGCGCGGTGATTGCCATCGTCCATGCCTCCAGGGCGGTGCGGGACAAGGCCTATGAGCAGGTCGCCAAGCGCGGCGGCTTCACGCTCAACGCGATCGACGAGGCCAAGGTGCTGGCGCGCAGACTTCCGGGCATTTCCAGCGAGACGCTGACGGCGGGTACGCTGTCGACCTCGCCGCAAATTCCCGACGACGATCTCGACACGATCGGGCTCGAATGGCTGCTGGTCGCGCAATCCAGGATGTCCCCGAGCACGGCAGGCGAGCTCGCACGCATCGTCTACGAGAACAAATCGGCGCTCGGGCTCGACAACAGCTTTGCCACCAGGATAGAGCCGGCCTCCGTCGAGAAGGACGCCTTCGTGATGGCGCACCAGGGCGCGGCCGACTACATCAATGACGACACCAAGTCGTTCATGGATAAGTACAGCGACCTGATGTATCTGGGCGCCGCGGCGCTCAGCGTCATCGGCTCGATCTTCGCCGCGATCTACGCCAAGATCACCCGCATCGCGCCAGAGAAGGCCAGCGAGCTCTCCACCGCCATCCTCGACATCGGCGAGCGGATCGAGCACGCCCACTCTCTGGATCAGCTCGAATGTCTCCAGGACGAGCTGGAGGGCATCTTGCGCGGCGCCGTCATCGGCCTGCGAGACGGCACGATCAGTACCGACGGGCTCGACACCTTCAAGCTCGGCTACGAATTCGTCCGCGACGAGATCGGCATGCGCCGCGACTATCTGAAACGTCATGCCAGCGAGGCCGAAAAGGCGGCGCGCGATGCGGCCCCTGCCCAGCACGACGATAGCAATGTCGTGGTAGTGAAGACCGCCCAGAGCGCCTGAGGGAGCCGGGCCAGTTGGGCCGTCCACCACTCTCCTGTCCCCCGGACAAGCTGCAATGCCAAAGGCGTTGCAGCGCAGAGCCGGGACCCAGGAGCCGCAGCGTGCGTTGCTGAATGGGCCCCGGCTCTGCAGCGCATCACTTCGTGCTGCGCCGCGTCCGGGGCACGAGGCTGAGGTCGAGACGTCTAGAACGACGAGAGGCGCGCCCAGACCGCCGCCGAAACGCCATAGGCGAGAGCCCTGCCAGCAAGGTTGGGGCTTTGCAAAAGTCCGATCAATAGCCGGCCGTCGGGAACCGCCGCGATCTGCAACCGTTGGTTCCGGTTGCAAGCGGAGACCGCAGCATGCGTGCACTCCTCATCATCCTCCTACTGGGAATGCTGGCGGCGGCCGGCTACTTCGCCTATTCCGCAATGGCGGTCGAAGGTGAGCCGATCCCAACGGAAGGCTATGTGGCGCTGGCACTGGGCGCGGGGTTTTCCATCATTGTCGGGGTCGGGCTGATGGTGCTGCTGTTCTTCAGCAGCCGCCGCGGTTACGACGAGCCGCCACATTTCAGGTATACAAGCTCGCCAGCGATAGCCGCGCCGGTCCGCGGGGCTCGGTGCAGCAGAGCCGATCCATGCTGCCTGCCTTGTCGCCCCCGTCGTTGACGGCCTCCGCCCGGGCGGGCACTTTGGCGCCGACGTCCAGTCGGGACGCCGAGACTTGTCCCAACACCGATCTCAAGACCGAGCCGCCTTCGCGCATGTCCAAGCCGCTAATTTCCGCTCTGGCCCAGTTCGCGGCCGCCACGGCCGGCCGCAACATGACCAAGGCGGCCTATGTCGCGGTGACCGTCGGCGTGCTCGGCATGGTGTTGCTGACGGACAAGCGGGCCCATGGGGCGCACGGCTGGATCAACGGTCTGCTCTGGGCGTGCCTGGCCTATTTCGTCTTCGAATGGCTGGTCCGGCTGCGCCATATGACGCAGCAGGGGCGGCTTTCGCTCTATATGTCCTCCTCTGCCGGGCTGGTCGACGCGATCGGGGCTTTGGCGGTGCCGGTCGCGCTGGTCCTCGGCGTCGAGCCCGGGACGGCCTGGCTACTCAGCGTGCTCTGGGTGTTAAAGGTCATTCCGGGCATTCCGGGCCTGCGGCAGCTTCGCCGCGTGCTGGTGCTGGAATCGGGGCCGCTGGTCAGCGTGCTCGTGATCTTCCTGATGGTGGTCTTCCTCGCCTCCGTCGCCGAATATTTCCTGGAGCGGGACGTGCAGCCGCAGACCTTCGGCAGCGTGCCCGCCGCGCTGTGGTGGGCGGTGGTGACCCTGACGACGACAGGCTACGGCGACGTCGTGCCGGTCACGCCGCTCGGGCGCTTGGTGGCGGCCGCGGTGATGATCTCCGGCCTCGGCGTGTTCGGCCTTTGGACCGGTATTCTGGCGACCGGATTTGCCGCCGAGACCCGGCGGGACAATTTCCTCAAGACCTGGGAATCCGTCAGCAAGGTGCCGTTCTTCGCGGCGCTCGGACCTGCTGCGATTGCCGACGTCACCCACATGCTGCGGACTATGGAGCTGCCGGCGCGCACCATGATCATCCGCAAGGGGGCGCAGGGCGATTGCATGTATTTCATCGCCGCCGGCGAGGTCGAGGTGGACCTGCCCGGCAAGAAGGTTCAGCTCGGCGAAGGCGCCTTCTTCGGCGAGATGGCGCTGCTCGGCAACAACAAGCGCGGTGCCAACGTTTCGACCACGAAAGTATCGCGGCTTCTGGTGCTCGACCTCGTCGACTTCCGCGTGCTGATGGCACGGCACCCGGATCTCGCCGAGACCATTGACGCCGAGGCGAAACGGCGTGCGCTCGAAAACAGCTAAATGGAGACAAGAATGTCGGACATCACCGACGCAGCCACCGGCCCCCTGCTCGAACGCGACGGCGCACGCGCCACCATCCGCCTCAACCGGCCCAAGCATCTCAACCGGCTCCAGGCGGAGGACCTCGACGAGCTCGTCAAACTGTTCGACCAGGTCGAGGCAGATCCTGCCATCCGCGTGCTGGTGCTGACCGGCACCGGCCGCGTCTTCTCCGCCGGCTATGACCTCAATTCGGTCGCCGAGCGCGCCGTCAGCGCAAACGAGCAGCAGAGCGCGGGCTCCGCCTTCGAGGTGGTCGTCAACCGGCTGGAGGATTTGGGCGTGCCGACGATCTGCCGGCTCAACGGTGGCGTCTACGGCGGCTCGACCGACCTCGCGCTCGCCTGCGATTTCCGCATCGGCGTCGACACCGCCGAGATGTTCATGCCGGCGGCGCGGCTCGGGCTGCATTATTACCGGAGCGGCATCAAACGCTACGTCACCCGCCTTGGCCTCGACAATGCGAAAAAGCTGTTCCTGACCGCGCAAAAGATCAGCGCGCCGGAGATGCTGCGCATCGGCTATCTCACCGCCATGGTGCCGGTGGAGTTCCTCGACGAGGAAGTCGACAAGCTCGCTGGCGTCCTCGCCGGCAACGCGCCGCAGGCGATGCGCGGCATGAAGCGTGCGATCAACGAATTCGCCCGCGGCGAGCTCGATGATCGCGCCGCCGACCAGCGCCACCGCGACAGCATGCGCGGCGACGAGATCAAGGAAGGCATCAAGGCGTTCGCGGAGAAGCGAGCGCCAAAATTCTGATCACGCCCGCTTCGACCGCATCGCGCGCACCTGCGTGAGCTTGGGATCGCGGACAAGCGCCTGATAGCGTTTGCTGTCGATGGCGTAGATCGCGATCCGGCCCTCGCGATCGGCATGAACGCCCCATCCGAAGCGCTTGCCCAGGCTCGACGCCCTCATGCACGCTTGCCCCCGAGAGAAGAACGCTTCGCGGGCCGCATGCTTCTCCGTCTTCGTCGCCTTCACATCGAGCTCGCGTCCCGGCGCAGACGTCGCGAAGATCACGTCGTCGGACGTGTATTTGTAGGGTGCCTTGGCGATCATCACGTATTGCAGGCACGCCACCGTCGGCTTTCCCGCGCGCAACGGCGGCTCCTCGCCAGTACGCGCGGGACAGTCTTCGGCAACCCGGATGAAGGTGTTGAAGCAGTTGGTCGTGTGCATCGGCTTCGTCATCTGCCACCTTGTATCATTCAGCCCCCAGCAGCCTTGGCATGCTGCGCCGCCATCTCGTCATCGACCGCATTGATCCGCTGGAACGCCGACCGCGACGTCATACGTTCGGCATAGCGCACGAACACGTCCTTTTTCGGCACGATGCCGAACATCATGGTCCAGCTGAATGCGACGCCCCACAGCACATCGGCAGCCGTCATCCGCTCGCCGAGTAGATACGGCCCCTTCGACAGCTGCGCTTCGAGCGCGCCGAGCATGGTGTCGTAGTCGGCATAGGGCGAATGCGTGATGGGGGCCGGCTCGCGCTGCATGAATTTGTCGATCAGCGCCGGCTCGAAGGATGAGCCGTAATAGGCGATCCAGCGCAGATAAGGACCGCGCAGCGGATCGTTCAGCGCGGGCGTCAGACCTGCCTGCGGAAACAGATCGGCGAGAAAGATGGTGATGGCGACCTGCTCGGTCACCAGGGCATCGCCGTGACGGACCGCCGGCACCTTGCCGAGTGGATTGATGGCGAGATAGTCGGGCTGACGCTGCTCGCCCGCCTTCATGTTGAGGACATGGAGAACGTAGGGCGCCCCCAGTTCCTCCAGCAGCACCCGCGTGCCGGTGGCGCGGCTTTGCGGCGAGTAATACAGCGTGATGCGGTTCGGATCGGTCATGGCAGGTCTGGTCATGGCAGGTCTCCCGGGGGCGTCGTCTGACTAGGCGCATCTTGTAGAGGCCCATACCTGACATCCTGTGTCAGGTATGGTTTAAGCAATCATGCGCGCGAGCCGGATGCTGTCGATCCTCACCACCCTCCAGGCCAGGGGGCAAGTCACCGCGCCCGAACTCGCGGATGCCTGCGAGGTGTCGGTGCGCACGATCTATCGTGACATCGACGCGCTCGCCGCGTCCGGCGTTCCCGTTTACGCCGATCGCGGCGCGGAGGGCGGCTATCGCCTGCTCGACGGCTACCGCGTGCGGCTGAACGGTCTGTCACAGACCGAGGCGGGCGCGCTGTTCCTCGCGGGGCTCCCCGGCCCCGCCGCGGCGCTCGGGCTGGATGCGGCCATGATCGCCGCGCGAAACAAGCTGATGGCGGCGCTGCCAATCCATCTGCGCCAGGATGCCAGCCGGATGCAGGAGCGTTTCTATCTGGACGCGCCCGGCTGGTTCGGCGAGGCGGAACAGCCGAAGCATCTGCGCGCGATTACCGGCGCGCTGCTGCGCGGGACGCTGATCAAGATCCGCTATCAGAGCTGGCGATCCGAGAAGCAGCGCCGCCTCGCGCCGCTCGGCCTCGTGCTGAAGGGTGGGAGCTGGTACCTCGCAGGTCAGGTCGACGCCAGCGTGCGCACCTATCGCGTCGCGCGCGTGCTCGACTGCACGATGCTCGACGACGGCTTCGATCGCCCAGCCGATTTCGATCTCGCTGCCTACTGGCATGCCGCGACACTTCGCCTCGAGGCCGAGATGCATCCGAATGTCGCGGTCGTGCGACTGTCGCCGTTCGGCGTCAAGCTGCTTGATGCGCTGAGCCAGCCCTACGTCAAGGCGCGCACGCAGTTCGAGGAGACCATCGATGCTGACGGCTGGCGCATTGCGCGCGTGCCTGTTGGCAAGACCTCCTGGCACGCCGCGGCCGAATTGTTGCGGCTCGGTCCCGAGGCCGAAGTGCTGGAGCCCGCCGATCTTCGCGACAAGATGGTGGAGCTGACGCAGGCAATGGCCGCGCGCTATCGCGCGGTGCAAAAAGCCTGACGGCGGCACACTTTGCCGCAGGCCACGAAACAATCCTGAAACACGATTCTCGCCGCGAGCCGTGAACGCATTCGCGTTTCAGCCCGACCGAGATGCAGGGACACAACAACGGCCCCGCGCCAAATGGAGAATGAAGATGTTTCGTAAGCTTGCTCTTGGTCTGATCGCCGCCGGCTCGCTCGCTGTCGCCGCTCTCGCCCCCACCGCGGCCTCGGCCGGCGGTTTCCATCACCATCACGGTCATCACCACTGGGGTCCCGGCTGGGGCTTTGGCGGGATCTACCTCAACACCGGCGTCAGCAATTGCTACCAGGAGCGCCTGATCCAGACCCGTCACGGCCTGCGCGTGCGCGTCGTGAATGTCTGTGCCTACGGGATGTACTGATATCTCGCCTTCACGACAAAGCTCCGGTCGCACCGCGACCGGAGCTTTGCATTTGACTAGCCGCCCTGCCGCTGCCGGCGAAACCAGGCCCAGGTCTCGCGCGTCGTTCTGATGTAGCCGCGGCCGCGATGCACGATCTCGCCATCGACGATCTCGTTCAGCTTCGGCAGCGCATGAAAGGGGATCGAGGGATAAGCGTGGTGCTCGACATGGTAGGGCATGTTCCACGCGAACCATTTGACGACCGCGCCGGTATAGGTGGTGCGGGTGTTCTGGAAAGCGCTGCGGGTGCGGTAGCAGCCGGTATGCTCGGCATAGAGATAGGGCCGCAGGAAGAACTGCCCGATGACGAGCGGGACGATCCAGACCCAAAGCAGCAACGCGGACGAAAACCACAGCGAGAGCGCGAGCAGCAAGACATAGAGCGCGACATAGGCACGCGCCTCGATAACGATGGTGGCGCGCTTGCCCTCGGGAATCCAGGGCACGACGACCTTACCCGTGACGGCATGGCCGAGCATCAGCCGCAGACGCCCGGCGACTTGCAGCAGGCCGCTATAGGCGATAGCGAGCTGCGTGTCGGATGCCGGCTTCACCCCGACGATCAACTCGGGATCCTTGTCGGGATCCTGGGTGTAGCGGTGATGGTCCCAGTGAAACAGGCAGTAATATTCGTAGGGCAATCCGATGATGAATGCCGAGAGATGGCCGACGACGAGATTGAGGCCGCGGCTCCTGAACGCGGTCTTGTGCGCGGTCTCGTGCACCGCCATGAACAGGAAGGCGACGAAATAGCCCTGCACCGCCATCAACGGCAGCGCCCAGAGCGCGCCATGGCGGGAAGCGACCATCCAGATCAGCGCGCCCACCAGCACGATCACGCCATAATGGCCAAGGCTCTGCGCCGCGCCTCTGAGATTGGAGCGGACCGACAGTTCGCGCAGCATCGCCGGCGTCAGCGGCTTCAGGCGGTGGCCGGATTCTGAAACGGTCGCGTCAGTCATGGTCGGATGCCTTGTCACTTGCCGAGGAAGGCTGCGACCTCGGCCTTGATGAAGGCCTGGTCGCGCGGATTGCCAACGGGGTTGCCGGCGCGATGGCCGTGCAGGGACGGGATCGGATGCAGCACGGCCGAGTTGGCGTTGGTCAGCCGGCCGAGTTCGTCCTCGTTGTCGCGGACATCGAAATAGCGATCGGTCGCGCCCGGCATCAGCAGCATGTGCGCCTTGATCGCCGCCAGCGCCCGATCGAGATCGCCGCCGAATGCACTACAGCGACTGATGTCGCCGCGCTGCCAGATGCCGATCTGCGCCAGCAGATCATTGGCGTCGCGCCGAGCAAAGGTCGCATCCCAGGCACGGACGAGATAGTCCTCCAGCGAGCTGAAGCCGGCCTCGCGCCAGAGCTCGTCGCGATAGAAGCCGTGCGACATCGCCCAGCCGGCATAGACACGCCCCATGGCGCGATAGCCGGCGACGGGCTTCTCGGCGAAGCGGCCGTCGCGGAAGGCGGGATCGGCGGTTAGCGCGGCCTTCACGCTTTCCAGGAAGACGTAATTGTAGGGCGCGCAACGCGCACTGCCGCAGACCACGGCCGCGCGCGCGACCATATCGGGATGCAGCGCCGCCCAGTGATAGGCCTGCATGCCGCCCATCGACCAGCCGTAGACGAGCGCAAGCTTTGCGATGCCGAAGCGCTCGGTGAGGAGCCGGTGCTGGACCGCGACCGCATCGTGATAGGTCACCTCCGGGAACGGCGCCGCGCTATTGGACGGCGAGGACGACAGGCCGTTGCCGAACAGATTCGGGATGATGATGAAGTAGCGCGTGGGATCGAGCACGCCGTCCGGGCCAATCAGCCACTCGGTGTCAAAATGCTGCGCGCTGAACGACGTCGGATAGAGGATGACGTTGTCCTTTGCCGGGCTCAGCGTGCCGTAGGTCTTGTAGGCAAGCTTCAGCGAGGAGAAGACGGCCCCGGACTGGAGGGTGACGTCGCCGGCTTCGAAGATGTCGTAGTGCGCCGTCATGAACCGGACTCCCGCTCGCGGCCCAGAATACGCCGCTGGCGCGGCAATGCATCGATCATACCGAGCCCGCGGACGCGCCGTTGCGCCGCGCTCAATAACTGTACTTTTAGTACAGTTATTTTGGACCGGCAAGATAAATCCACCGGACCGCCCGCTCAGGTGATGGCGGCGATATAGCGCTCCACCGATGCCGCGAAGGCCGCCTTGGCCCCAGTGGCAATGTTGCGCCCCCACCATGCGCCATAGATGCGATCGAAGGCGAGCGGCGCGACGGCGGCCGCGATCCGCCGCACCGCGGCGGCATTGAGCGGCATGTAGTTGGGGTAGGAATACATGAAGCTGACGAAGCGGCGGTCCATCGTCACCTGGGCGATGTCGCCGGTGAGCAGCGCGCCCCTGCCGTCCGCACCGCGCGCGGCGTGCAGCATGGTGGCGCCGGCGAAATGACCGCCGGTGCGCAGCAGCAGCAAATCGTCGGAGATGCGGTGGCTTTCGCCGGTCCAGTACACGATCGAGGGATGCGGCCGCGTGACGAAAGCGCGATCGTCGGCATGCAGATAGACCGGCACGCCGCCAAAGGTATCGCTCCAGTCGGCGACCGCGCCGTAGTAGTGCGGATGCGAGATCGCGATCGCCTTCAGTCCGCCGAGTGCTGCAACGTATTGGATGGCTTCATCGGTTGCCAGCGGAATGCAATCCCACATCACGCAGCCGTCGCCTTGAGGCACCAGCAGCGCGCGTTGCCCGATGGCGAAGCTCGGCTCCAGGCCGATGCCGGTGAGGCCGAGATCGTCGCGGCCCACCAACCGGTACGCCCGCGCGAGCTCCTCGCGCGCGAGGAAGCTCTGCCCTTTCCAGTTCACGAACTGCCGCTCGTCCTCGCAAATCAGGCAGGAGGCGGGCGGATTTCCGCCGTTCCGGAATTGCGCGCCGCAGGTTTCGCAGGTCCAGAGAGGCATGACTCGAGCTCCGTGGGAAGATCGCAGGATGACATTGCGAACGAGCGTTCAGCAAGGTCGATGAGCGGCAAGGGTGACTGGAACCAACGCCGCGAACGTCCGTTACGTTCAGATCCACGCCAGAACGATTGGCCAAGAGGACCACGACACACGAAGAGCATGTCTAGGTATCGATGACATCGCGATCCCCTTCTCCCTCCCGCCTCTGGCCCCTGTTCGCGCTCAACTTCTTCATGGCCGACATGCAGTCGGGCATCGGTCCGTTCGTCGGCGTATTCCTCCAGGAGCGCGGCTGGGCGACCGGGCTGATCGGCACTGCGCTGACGATCGGCAATGTCGCGGGCATGCTGATCACGACGCCGATCGGCGGCTTCATCGATGCCAGCCGCAACAAGCGGCTATGGGTCGTCATTCCCGGCATCTGCGTCGTTCTCGCTTCCGCCATCATCCTGATCTCGCAAAATTTCTGGGCGGTGACGTTCTCGCAAGTCGCGCAATCGTTGGCGAGCGCCGCGATCGTGCCGGCGGTGACGGGCATCACGCTGGGCATCGCCAAGCAGAAGGGTTTCAACGCACTCAACGGCCGCAACCAGGCGTACAACCACGCGGGCAACATGGTCGGCGCCGCGCTGTCGGGCTATCTCGGCTACAAATACGGCTATGTCGCCGTGTTCATGCTGGCGGCCGTGTTCGGTGCCATCGCGATCGCGTGCGTGCTGATGATCCCGGCCAAGGCAATCGATGACCGGGCCGCGCGCGGCAGCAAGGAGGATGACTCCAAGGCGCCGCCGGATGCGATGACGATGCTGCTCAAGCACCGGGCGCTGCTCGTGCTGGCGCTCGCGCTCGCGCTATTCCACCTCGGCAATGCCGCGATCGTCCCGCTCTACGGGCTCGCGGCGGTAGCCGAGGGACAGGCCAACGGCCCGAGCTTCGTCGCGACCACCGTGGTGATCGCACAGGGCGTGATGGTCGTGACGTCGCTGATCGCGATGAAGGCCGCAAGCAAGCGCAATTACTGGCCGATCATCCTGATCTCCTTCATGTTCCTGCCCATTCGCGGCGTGCTCGCCTTCTTCGTTACGGGATGGTGGGGCGTCGTGCCGATGCAGGTGCTCGACGGCATCGGCACGGGTCTGCAAACCGTTGCCGTTCCCGGCATGGTCGCGCGCGCGCTCAATGGCACCGGCCGCATCAATCTCGGCCAGGGCGCCGTGATCACGGTGCAGGGTGTCGGCGCCAGCCTCAGTCCCGCGCTCGGCGGCTGGATCGCGCAATGGATCGGCTACGGTCCGACCTTCCTGCTGCTCGGCGGCTTCGGGCTCGCATCGATGGCGCTGTGGTTCGCGTTCGGGGCAGCGGTGAAGAGGTATTGAGCTTCATCGCCGTCACCGATGTCACGCCGACGATTAGGGCTGGAGCCGGTCTCGTTCGCCGCGAGGGACGAACCGGCGAATCGAGTGAAGTCAAAGGCAGCGACAGCGGCGGCGCCTGGCGCGGTCCGGACACCCACTTGACTGCGGCACCTGGTCGCGGTCTCAGCGCGTCATCGCGAGTGGCTTATCACGCAATCCTGCGCTTTTGCCGTTGCGGCGCAGCGGCGTAACGATACAACCTGCCGCAATCGCCAACTAACCTGCCCTTCCCGATCGATGATCCAGCCTCAACTCTCCTTTGACGGCGACCCGAATGGCCCGGCCTATGAAAGATGGCGCGAGCAGTTTTGCCGTCAGGTGGCGAACGTCGATTTCGTGCCGGTCGGGGAAGGGCGAGTTCACCGGACCATTGCGCCGGCCATTCTTCCCCGCATCAGACTCTCGGCCTCGTTCGGCTCGCCGATATCTTTCGTGTCGTTGGGGACGAACGACGAATTGGTGATTACGACGTCGCCCAATTCGGCGTTGCGCGGGACCATGGGAAAACGCCCGCTGGAGATCGCGGCGGGCGACGTCACAATCGGGGACCCCTCGATCAAAGGCGCCTACATCACTCAGACCGGGAACGGTAACTTCCGGACCGCGCTGCTGCCGCGTAAGGCGCTGCTGCGCGTCTGCCCGAATGCCGAGGACCTGATTGCTCAGTCGATCCCCGGCGCCAATCCGATCACATCGATGTTCCTGCGATATTACGATCTCGCGCATGCTTATGCCGACAAGCTCGCGCCCGCGGAGCTCGATGCGGTCTCGCAGCATTTATTCGACCTTTCGGTGCTGATGATCGGAGCCCGCGGCGATGTCGCCGAGGAAGCTCGGACGCGCGGTCTTGCCGCAGCGCGTCTCGAGACGCTCAAATCCGACATCCTGGCGCAGCTGGACAGCCCCGCGCTGTCGCTCACCGTCCTGTCGGCCACGCACCGGGTCAGCCCACGCACGATCCAGCTGCTGTTCGAGCAGGCGGGCATCACCTATAGCGGCTTCGTGCTGGAGCAGCGCTTGCTGCGCGCCGATCGGCTGCTTCGAAATCCTGCCATGCGCACCCGCAAGATCATCGAGATCGCGCATCTCGCGGGTTTCCACGATGTCTCCTACTTCCATCGCGCGTTTCGCCGCCGCTTCGGACAGACGCCCGACGATGTCAGGAAGCTGGCCGGCGGCGCCGGCTAGCCAAACTCGACGCTGCCGAACGCCGCCCGGTTCTACGTCCCAAAATTCTTCTGGATCGCCTTGTCCAGCGTCTCGCCACCGACGAAGCGCTGGCGCAGCTCGCGCTTGAGCAGCTTGCCGCTCGGATTCTTCGGCAAGGCGTCGACGAAAATGACGCGCTTGGGCACCTTGAAGTGCGCCATCTGGCCGGCGCAGTGCTTGATGACGGCGTCCTCGTCCAGCTTTTCACCGCTCTTGACGACGACGATGGCCGTGACCGCCTCGATCCAGCGCGGATCGGGCAGGCCGACCACGGCGACCTCGGAGACGGCGGGAATGCGGTAGACCATCTCCTCGACCTCGCGGCTTGCGACGTTCTCACCGCCGGTCTTGATCATGTCCTTGACCCGGTCGACCACGGTGATGTGCCCATCCTCGTCGACCGTGGCAAGGTCGCCGGAGTGAAACCAGCCGCCGGAGAACGCGGCCGCGGTCTTCACGGGGTCGTTGTAATAGCCGGACAATAGATGCGGCGAGCGGTGCACGATCTCGCCGACCTCCCCGACCTTGACGTCCTCCATCGCGGTGTTGACCACGCGCGTCTCGACATTGAGCACGGGCTTGCCCGCCGAGCCCGCCTTGCGCAGCTGGTCCTCCGGCCGCAGCACGGTCGCGAGCGGCGCGATCTCGGTCTGGCCGTAGAAGTTCCAGAATTTGACATTGGGCAGGCGGCGCTGAAGCTCGAGCAGCACCTCCACCGGCATGATCGACGCGCCGTAATAGCCTTTCTGCAGCGTCGACAGATCGGTCTTGTCGAAATTCGGCGAGCGCAGCATCGCGATCCAGATCGTCGGCGGCGCGAAGAAGGACGTGATCTTGTGCGCCTGGATCAGCGCCAGAATGCCGTCCGCCGTCGGCTTGCCCGTGATGACGCCGGAGGCGCCGAGATAGATTTGCGGCCCCAGGAAGACGTCGAGCTGGGCGCAGTGATAAAGCGGCAGGGCGTGCAGGAATTTGTCCTCCACGCTCATGCCGCCATCGATGATGCAGCTGACATACTGCCACATCACGGCTTCATGGGTCAGCATCGCGCCCTTGGGCAGCGATTCCGTGCCGCTGGTGTAGACGATCTGGGCGAGATCGCGGCTGTCGACCGATGCTTGCAGGAACGAGCGGTCGGCGTGAAGCAGATCGTCGAAGGTGGTGAGGCCCGCAGGCGCGGCCGCAGGATCCTCGCCCGGCAGCCAGATCATCTTCTCGACCGCGCAATCCTTGGCGCTGGCTGTGCGCGCGGGGTCGACGAAATCGGGACCGGTCGCGAGCAATTTTGCCCCGGAGCTCTTCAGGATGAAATTGATCTCGTCCGGATTGAGCATGAAGTTGATCGGCACCAGCACCGCGCCGATCCGCGCCACCGCAAAACGCAGCGCGGCGAAGGCGTGCGAATTGCGCGAGAGCACCGCGATGCGGTCACCCTTCTTGACGCCGAGGCCGAGCAGGCCGCGGCCGAGCCGATTGCAGATCGCGTCCATCTCGGCGAAGGTCCAGCTCACCTCGCCGCAGCTCAGCGCAAGCTTGTTCGGCTCTCGGCCCGCGGAGCGGCGCAGGAGGTCGCCGATGGAATGCTCGCGGGCTTTCGAGATGGTGGCTGCGGTGTCGCCGGTCATGTGTCCCTCCATGTGATGTCTTTGTTTGCTAGGTTTATTGCTTGAGAACTTGCGTCTTGTTTGTTTGCGCTATCTGCGCCGGGCCGCCTGCGCGTGCTCCATGTACATGTGCTCGACCGAACGATCGAGCGAAGCGATCTTCTCGAAGCCGCGGCGCCAGTCCTGCAAATGCCGGCGCGTCCAGAGCACGCCGGCCTCGCGGTCGCGGTAGCGGATCGCGTCGATGAGATGGCGGTGCGCCGCGACGAGACGTGGGCCGCCTTCGGCGACACCGGTCACGATCATCTCGGTGGTCGGATAGAACAATTGCGCTGCGGGCTCGCGCGCGAGCTGGAGCACACGGTTCTGCGAGGCCTTGGCGACCAGAACGTGGAATTCGGCATCGCATTCGGCCAGCCTCGCGGGATCGCCGACCACGGCCTCGCTGCGCACGAGGTTGTCGTCGAGCTCGGCGAGATTGTCGTCGGTCGCGCGCTCCACCGCGCCCTCGATGCTGGCGACCTCCAGTGTCATGGAGGCCTCGTAGAGCTCGCGGAAAGTGACCTCGTGCAGGACCAGCGCGCGGCTGAGACGGCTTGCGAGCTTGCTGTAGCGCGGCAGGCAGGCGTGCAGGCGGCGGGAGGAATCGCGCCGGATCAGCCCGCCCTCCTCCAGCACACGGATCCCCTCACGGATGGTCGAGCGATTGACGCCGAACTGGCGGACCAAATCGTGCTCGGTGCCGATGGGATCGCCCGGCTTGATGCGGCCATTGACGATCTCGCGTTCGATGGCGTCGGCGACCTTCTGATAGGCCGGCGCGACATCGATCGGTCGGAAAAGCGGCGCGACAGGCAAATCGGTCTCCAATGGCGATTGTCGGACAAACTATAGAACCGGCCGGAGGACGCGTCAAACTGCGACAATTAGGCCCCATAGGCAACAAATTGACTCCTCCGGGACCGAGCTTTAACTTTGTCGGACAAAGGGACAAAATAGTCCCGCTCAAGAGGAAACGTATCCATGAGACCTATCGCAGCACTCGTGTCTGCGGCCGGCTTGCTGTCGGCTGCCCTGACTATCCCCGCTTCCGCCCAGCAGGCATCGCTCAAGATCGGCGTGCTCTCGGACTTCTCCTCCGTCTATTCCGACATTGGCGGCATGGGGAATGTCGAGGCGACCAAGATGGCGATCGAGGATTTCGGCGGCCAGATGTTCGGCAAGCCGATCGACATGGTCTCAGCCGACGTGCTCAACAAGCCCGACGTCGCCTCCACCATCGCCCGCAAATGGTGGGAGACCGAAGGCGTCGACATGATCATCGACCTGCCGACGTCGGCGACCGCGCTTGCCGTGATGGAGCTGTCGAAGCAGTACGAGAAGATCATGATCGTGACGGATGCGGCCAGCTCCGACATCACGGGGAAATCCTGCTCGCCCTACACCGCGCACTGGACCTACGACACCTACGCCAACGCCCACACCGTCGGCAGCGCCATCGTCAAGAACGGCGGCGACACCTGGTTCTTCCTCACCGCCGACTACGTGTTCGGCCATTCGGTCGAGCGCGACACCGGCGATGTCGTGAAGGCCGCCGGCGGCAAGGTGCTGGGCAGCGTCAAGCATCCGCTCAATACGGCGGATTTCTCGTCATTCCTGCTCCAGGCCCAGGCCTCCAAGGCCAAGATCATCGGCCTTGCCAATGGCGGCGGCGACACCATCAACGCGATCAAGCAGGCAGGCGAGTTCGGCATCGTCGCCGGCGGCCAGAACCTGGCCGCGATCGTGATGTTCATCTCCGACGTGCACAGCCTGGGGCTAAAGCTCGCGCAAGGCCTGATCATCACCGAGGCCTATTACTGGGATCTCAACGACAAGACCCGCGCCTTCGGCAAGCGCTTCCTGGAGCGCGTCAAGCGCATGCCGACGATGAACCAGGCCGCGACCTACAGCGCGACACTGCATTACCTCAAGGCCGTCCAGGCCGCCGGCACCAAGGACACCAAGACGGTGATGGCGAAGATGCGCGAGCTGCCGGTGCGCGACGCCTTCACCGACAACGGCACCCTGCGCGAGGACGGCCGCATGGTGCACAGCATGTACCTGTTTCAAGTGAAGAAGCCGGAGGAATCGAAGGGGCCGTGGGATTACTACAAGTTGCTCGCCGAAGTGCCCGCCGACCAGGCGTTTCGGCCGCTGAAGGATGGCGGCTGCCCGCTGGTGAAGTGAGGCCCATATCGGCCGCGGCGGCGTTATCGCGAACCCGGGCGGGACGGAGTCAGGTCAGCTCGTCGCCTCGCGCCAGCATCCCGGCCAGCATCGCCTCGGCCTTGCTCTGGAGTGGCTGCGCGCCGCTTTCGGAAGCGATCGTGACCACCGCGCGCAGGGCGGCAAGGATCGCGGCCTTGTTCGCCTCGCCTGAGGGAGGCGTCACGACGGCCTCACCGAACAGGGCTTCGGCCTCGAGGCCGGAAAACCCTTGCTGGCGGGCGGTGTTGCGCGCCTCGCGCAGCATGTTCTGCGCCGCCTGGACGTCGCCGAGGCGGGAGGTCGCGAGCGCAAGGTAGATCGAGCTGCGCAGCACCGCCGAGGTATAGCCGACCGCCTTCGCCTCCTCGCGCGCCTCGGCCAGCATGCCGCGCGCCCGGTCGAACAGACCCTGCTCCAGATAGGCGATGCCGAGGTGGCAGGCGAGCACCGGCACGAACAGCCGGATGCCGTGCTTCTGCGCAAGGACAAAGCCGTCTTCGAGAATGGCGGCGGCCGCAGCGGGATCGTTCTGACCGAGCTTCAGCCAGCCGCCGCTGTAGGCGGCAGCGACGCGGTCGTAGGGACGGCCCGTCTCCTCGGCGATCGCGGAAGCCTCGCGCTGGAGCTGCTCGGCGGCCTCGAGCTCGCCCATGACGGTGTGGGTGATGCTGTTCATCATGCAGCAGAGGAGGAGCAAGGAGCGCGGCGTGGTGCCGATCGGAACACTCGCGGCCTCACCCGCAAGCTGGATGCGGGCCGCAGCCAGCATATTCCGGGCGCTTTGGTAGCGGCCGGACAGAAAATAGGCCTGTCCGAGACTGTATTGCGCGAGATTGCGCGAGCCGGGATTGCCCGAGCTTTCCGCCAGATGCACGACGTCTTCGCCGATCACGACGGCCTCGACCGGCGTGCCATAGAAGTTCTGCGCGCCCGCCCGCATCGTCATGGCCGCGACCTTGCGTCCAATGTCATTGATCGCATCGGCACGTCGCTCGGCTTCCCGTCCCAGATCCAGAGCCTCGGCGACGCGTCCCGATCCGGCGAAGGCCAAACGCGCCTCCATCCGGAGATCGATGGCGTCCGCCTCTCGTGCGTCCGTCACTGGGGTCTTGTCGAGCGATCCCATCGCGATCTCGAAATAATCGACCGCGTCGGCATAGGCCGAACGCGCCAGGCATTTCCGAGCGGCGCTCCTGCCATGGTGAAACGCCTTCTGCCAATTCTTCGCCCGCGTCGCGTGATAGCAGAGCGCGTCCGGACCATCGGCCCATGCCTCATCTTCCTCGAGAGCGGCGAGAATGCTGACATGGATGCCTTCGCGCACCTTTTCGACCATGGAATCGTAGGTCACCTGCCGGACCATCTCGTGCCGGAATTCGAGCGAGTCCTCCAACTCGCTATCGATCCTGACGAGCAGCTCGGCCCGATCGAGCGCGGTGAGGCACTCCTGCAGGACGTCTTCCGGCAAGGCCGCGACTTTTCGCAAGATGGCCTGGTTGGTTCGAGGTCCAAGCGCCGCGGCGATCTGGAGAAGCGACCGTTCCTGTCGTGACACCCGGTCCAGCCGCGCCGCGATCACGCCCTGAATGCTGCTGGGGATGCCGAGCTCGTCGACGGGACGTGCCAGGGAAAGGTCGCCCCACTGCCCCAGGAGCATGCCGTTGTCCTTCAGGCTTCGGCAGACTTCCTCGATGAACAACGGCACGTTGGCCGTATGAGAGATGATCCGGTTCTTCAGGTCTTCGTGCGTCGTGGCGGGGCCGAGCATCTCCGCGAGCATGGCGAGGCCCGAATCGTCGTCGAGCGGCTGCATCGCCACGATTTCTGCGTGGCAGCGCGCGATCCACACCGGCATCCCATTGGGCCGCGTCGTCAGCAGCACCAGCAGACCGGGGATTTGCAGCGCGGCAAGAGTGGCCACGACCGTGTCGCTGGCCCGGTCGATCCAATGCAGATCTTCGATCAGAAGGATCGTCGGCTGGCGACGGGCGATGCTTTCAACGATTGCGCAGCTCGCGTCTGAGATCGCGCGGCCGCGGGCGTGAGGCTCCAGTTCGTCCCATTGTGGATCGGAAATGGGCAGGTCCAGGACCGCGTCAATCGCCCGCTGCTGCACCCACGGCAGCGCGTCTCTAGGGGCGTCGGTCCTAGCCTGATCTCTAGCAGCTCCATCGAGAATCGAAAGCAACAGGCGCTTGAGGGTGCTGTACGGTGCACCCTGGAGATTCGGGCTACACTCGGCATCGACCAGCCGCCAGCCGCCAGCCCGAAGGTCCTGCGCGAACTCATGCGCTAGCCGCGACTTGCCAATACCGGCGTCACCCATCAGCAGAACCGTCTGCCGACTGTCACTGACCCTTTCCGCCGCGCGCCACAACAAGGCCCGTTCCGTCGTGCGGTCGACGAACCGGGAAACGCTGCGCGCACGTCGGACCCGCCAGCTCGACAGATCGCTTGCACCCATGACCCGGTACACGGGCATCGGCTCGCCAAAACCCCGGAGCGCCTTGCGGCCCAGGAATTCGAAGCGGACGTGGCCGTCCGCGAGCTTCTGACAGGCCTCGGAGACGTAGATCTGGTTCGCTTCGGCCGCCGCTTCCAGTCGTGCGGCCAGATGCTGAGCGGCGCCGCCGATCTCGTAGACTTTGGAAAATTCGCTGGAGACCATGTAAGCAACCACATGGCCGGAGTGGAGGCCGACCCGGACCTGAAGTCCGGGATCACCCAGGCCGCCAACGCGCCGAACAAGCTCGATGGCTGCATGGCAGGCCAGCGGCGCATGGTTGTCGTCGGCGATCGGGGCGCCGAACACCGCGGCCAACCCGTCACCAAGCTCCTTGCTGACGATGCCGCCGAACTGACGCACCGCGCCTCGCATGGCCGCAAGCGCCGGCTCGAGGCGCGACACCGCCGCCTCGGGCTCCAGCTCGGCAACAAGACCCGTGGAATCGACGACGTCGGCGCGCAGAATTGTCACGAACCGTCGTTCGCTATCGGGATCAACGCGTTGACGGACCGCCGCCCCGCATTTGGAGCACCAGCTGTCGCCCGGACCGATCGCCGACTGACACGCGAAGCAATGCATTCCAGCGCCTTCAAAAGACTGCCTCTGCAGCCCTCGCACCAACACCCGCGAGACGTTCGATCTACATTACCCACAGGGGAATGCATGGCAATTGGGCTTGCGGGATATGCGATGTTACCGGATGGTGGCTGTCTGGACGACGTACAGTCGTGGGTGGTAGCGTGGCTGCACACAACAAATTGTGTGATCGGCCGCCCGTCGCGCGTATTTGCGGCCAGACGCTATGGTTTTTGACAAACAGACATATCGAGGAAAGAGGCGATGGCCGGACTGGTATATAGCGGCAAGGCATTTCGAGATTTGATGAACGCCAATTACTACCCCCTGGCGAACATGAAGAGGAGCGTCGCCAAGCTCAAGGCATCCGACGACATCGACCTGCCGACCCTGGAATACGGCCAATACCACCTGATCCTGAACCCACCCTCGAACTGGCCGCAGGGAAGCGCCAAGTACTGGCACAAGGAGAAGGGCCGGGCCCGCGTCGACCTCAGCACCCAGCCGAACACCGTCCCTCTCTCCAAGGACGAACCCGGCGTCATCCCGCTGACGCGATGCGACCTGCTCGATGCCTGCGTCCGGAAGTGCTTCAACTCCGAGCCGCCGATCCCGATGAAGACGAAGATCATCACCCACGCAGCCAGCGATGCCTATGCCCACCGGCACGAAATCCGGCTGGAGTGGGAGTACAAGAAGGGCTCGGACAAGCCGACGCTACTCAACCTGACGATGGTCTGCCCGCACAGGTCGTGATCCTTCGACCGCATCTGGCGCGATCAAGCGAACAGCCATCATCACCTCTCGCCCGCGCCACTGGCACGCGGGAGGCATCGATCAGGTAATCTTGCCCGTTCGATCGCCTTGCCGGCCCACCGGTGGTGTCGAGCCGTCCGTGGCGAACGCCGCCGTCAGCTTCGTGTCAGTCCAGAGCTGTCGCCGCAGCCGCGAGCGCATCGCGCCTGTCTCATGTCATGGGCCCGCCGCACGAAGATGATCGGCTGCTCCCCACTGTGCGCGAGTGGTCTTTCGCGGAAGGCCGGCCGTCGCGCCGGTTGGACAGGAGCGGCCGATGCCCTTTGGACTGCTGGAGGTCGAAGGCACCATCGAGGTCAAGCAGTTCTGGCAGGGAAGGCGAGAGGGCAGTTTTGAGGGGCGTCGTTTTGGCGGCAAACGCGACTTGCATTCGCGCTTGCCGCCGGGCTTCTAGTCGCAATAGCAGAAGCCGTAGACCGCGCCGATCTTGGCCATGTGGAAGTCTGCACTGGTCTTGCGCGACGTGCTGTCCGCGTTGGACCTGAGAATGGTCGTCGCGCCCTGGATCTGCGTGCTCGAGCTGGTACGTGTCTCGCTGCGGTCGATGTCGAAATGCATGTAGCGATATTCGCCGCGCAGCGACCATCGTTGAGTCAGCTTGAACTCGCCGCCCGCGCCAGCCGTATAGCCCGCCACCCACTTGCCGTTGGGTCCGTTGACGTTGCCGGGGTCGGGAAAGGTGAAATGGCCCAGCGCCAGGCCGCCGAGACCATAGAGCATCAGCTTCGGGGTGACGAGATAGCCGGCCCGGCCGATCACTCCGACGTTCGAACGCAGTTGCTCGCTGGCCTGCATCGTCGTCGTATTGGCACCTGTGGCCACGACGCCGTTGAGAACTTGACGGGTGTTGCTCGTTTGCTCGCCGGTCGTCTTGAAGGCAACATCCGAGAACAGCGTGCCTTCGATCTGACCGCCGGCCACGATATTGCCGGCCCGCCAATTGTAGCCTGCGAACAGATCGACCATCGAGCCCGTCGTGTCGCCGACGGCACTGCCGCGGTTCGTCGTGTTGCTGACGAAATCCGTCGTCATCACGGCGCCGGTGAAATTCTGCTGGGCAGAGTCTGCAGTGGAGGCGAGGATTTGTCGGGCGCGACCTGCGCCGGCGGCGAAATAGGCGCCGAGATAAGGTCCTGCCCAGTGGTCGCTGGGTGCGCCGGGCAGCGCCGCCATGGCCGAGCGGGGTCCTCCTTCACCGAACCGGTAGACCATACCGATCCTTCCGGTGTGGAAGTCAGCATTGATCTGACGGGTGGTGCTGTCGGTGGACGAAGAGGTGCTGGAGGATCCCGTCGATTGCGTGCTCGATGCGAAGCTGCTGGTTTCGTTGCGGCTGAAGCCGTAATGCGTGTAGCGATATTCGCCGCGCAGCGACCAGTTGCCTGTGAGCTTCACCTCGCCGCCAGCGCCTAACGTGTAGCCGGCCACCCACTTGCCGTTGGCATCGCCGCGGCTGAAGTCCCCGTCAGGGTAGGTGAAATGTCCCAGTGCCAGTCCGCCGAGGCCGTAGAGCAGCACGTCCGGCGTCACCAGATAACCGGCCCGGCCGATCAGGCCGACGTTCGAACGCAGCTGCTGTTGGGTTCGGTTGGCGGCGGTTTGCGTACCTGAAGTCGTCGAGGTGACAGCTCCATTCGAGGTATCAACGGAGGAGAATGTCTGAGGGCCGATGGTCTTGAACGTAACGTCGGAAAAGACCGAGCCTTCGATCTGGCCTCCGGCCACGACATTGCCGGCGCGCCAATTGTAGCCCGCGAAAAGGTCGACCATCGAGCCGGTCACGTCGCCGACGGGACGGCCGGCCGTCGATTGGGTACCGGTGGACGTCGTGGTCCCGACGAAGGTGAAAGTGCTCGTGCTGCTGCTGTTGCCCGCGATGCTTTCCGCGGCACGTCCGGCGCCGGCGCCGAAATAGGCACCGATATAAGGTCCCGCCCAGCCGTCGTTCCAGGCCGCGCCCGGCAGTGCCGCCATCGCCGACCGCGGACCTGACGCGCCGAATTGATAAACCAGACCGACCTTGCCGACGTGGAAATCGGCGTCGATATGCCGCCCGTTGACGGTGCTGTTGGTGGACGTGGTGGTACCACCACCCGATACGGACGTCTGCGAGTTGCCTGACGGCTCGTTGCGGTCGTATCCGAAATGCATATAGCGGTATTCGCCGCGCAGCGACCAGTTGTCCGTCAGCTTGACCTCGCCGCCGGCGCCCGCGACATAACCGGCCACCCACTTGCCGTTCTTGCCGCCAACGCGCACTTCGGAATCTGGATAACTGTCGGGATAGGTCAGATGTCCCAGCGCGAGGCCGCCGAGGCCATAAAGCAGCACATTCGGTGTCACCAGATAACCGGCCCGGCCGACCACGCCGACGTTCGACCGCAACTGCTGCCGGTCTTCGATGCTGTTCGTCCCTGAATTGGTCGAGGTAACGACGCCGTTGTTGCTCGAAGCCGAGCTGAATGCCTCGTTGCCGACCGTCTTCGTGGTGACGTCGCTGAACAGGGTGCCTTCGATCTGCCCGCCAACCACGACATTGCCGCTTCGCCAGTTGTAGCCCGCGAAGAGATCGACCATCGACCCCGTCATATCGCCGGCGAGATTGCCGAATCCCGACTGCGTACTTGCCGACGTCCCGCCGGGGATGCTGACGCTGCCTTCGTTGTCGGATCTCGTGGAGGTCTGCCTTGCGCGCCCGGCGCCGGCGCCGAAGTAAGCACCGACATAAGGACCAGCCCAGCTGTCGCCCCAGGCGGTTGCGGATGGAGTCCCGCGTCCTACCGGAGGTATCGCCGCCATTGCGGAGAGCGGTCCGGCGTCGCCGAATTGGTAGACCAGACCGATCTTGGCAAGGTGGAAATCGGCATTTGTATGTGTCGAAGAGGATTCGCTGCTGGTCGACACAAAAGTGGTTGCGCCCGTCGCCGAGCTGGTCGTTCCGCCGGCGGCTGCGCTCCGATTGAAGCCGAAATTCAAGTACCGGTATTCGCCGCGAAGCGACCAATTGCCGGTCAGCTTCAATTCGCCGCCGGCGCCGACCGTGTAGCCCGCCACCCATTTGCTATTGTCGCCGCCGAACGGATCGGCGCTGTCGGCAAAGGTAAAGTGACCAAGCTCGAGGCCGCCGAGTCCATAAAGCAGCAGATCCGGACGCGCGAGAAAACCGAGCCGGCCGATCAGACCAACCCGCGAGCGCAGCTGCTGGTTGCTCTGCACAGTCGCCGAGCCGGCGGCGGTCCCCGTCACCACGCCAAGCAGCACGTTGGTGCTGACACTGTTGAACGTCTGGTTACCGAACGGCTTCAAGGCGACATCGGAAAAGATCGTGCCTTCAACCTGCCCGCCCGCGACGATATGCCCGGCCTGCCAATTATATCCCGCAAACAGGTCGACCATCGAACCGGTCACGTCGCCCGAAAGATTGCTTGCAGTCGTCCCAAGCAGGCTCGAGTTCGACGTGACCACGCCAGCGGTCGTCGAAACAGAGCTGCTGCTGAAAGAGCCGGTCGATGATTCCTTCACACGTCCGGCACCGGCGCCGAAATAAGCGCCGATATAGGGCCCTGCCCAGCTATCGGTCCAGGCCGGCCTCGGCGGCGCCTTCACAGTCAGGTCGGCGGCTAAAGCTCCCACAGAAATCATGACCGAAGCGCCGGCCAACGAAGCGCTCGTCAGTGATGTCAGCCTTTTCACCCCAACCCCCAATTCCAATTCCAATTCCAATTCCAATTCCACAATTCCAAAACAAGCAAATGTTACCGGAGGGCGAAATGAAAAGCCGTGGCGCGCGTACAACAATTTGACATTTTTCGGAGGGGCGAGCAGCCGCTAAGTCATTGAAATACAATCTGGATGCGGCAGGTTGTCGCGCCCTGAAGGTGCAACTTGGTGGCCCGGGTGGGACCGTGAGACCGGCGGACCATCCATCCGGCCCTCGAGATGCTGGAGTCCGCGGGCGGGCGAACAGCGCCTCCCAGTGATACTTCAATCGGTGAACGCGCGCCGCCGGTGACATAATGCAAGAGGCGGCAGCGTGACGCTGATCAAGCGAATGGCGAGGCGATGCATTCAATTGGTTTGCGATGAGATCACCTCTCGCCAAGCCAATCCGGTCGGTAACTCAGGCGCGCCTTGCGTTGCACGAGCGCGACGGCATCGTCCACAAAGGCCGCGACTGCATCACAAACAAAAATGGCCCGCATCATGCGGGCCATTTTCGTATCGGATCCGGTCGATCCGAATTTGGTTGCGGGGAGGCGCAACCACCGATACCGACATCCGGTTCAGGTGGCGATCTAACTAATTGGCCGCACCTCCTTTCTGCATTCAACCTCGATCGGGATGAGCTTTGCCACGCTTCGATCGTTTGATCTCTCCTTCAAACCTACGCTCGCAAGCTACGGTGTACTGCGGCTCGGAATATTGACCCCTTTCGGCTTCCAACAAGGACCCCAGCACCTGCCTTAATGCCAAATGGATTTGGGCGCTTGCTGAGTATGCGGTGGTCAACCTTGAGCGCCGGTCGGGGGTCAATAGCCACGCCGATCCACACTCAAGGCCGGACGCGGTCCGCGCCTGGTGCCAATGTTAGATGAGTTCTCCCTCGCGTGCGGCGAAAAGGAACGGCATCGGAGTGCCCGGGGTAGGCTTTTTCTCATCGAGCTGCTCGTTCGCAGCCGCTGTGGGGTAGTCTTACCACGGCCGAACCCCAGTGCAGTGATCGAAACCGCCGTCCAGACTTCGGACTTGAAATTACATTTGTCACCGTTGTTGTTCATATGTATATTCGAAAATATTCAATCCGCTTAGCGATGTCATCAGGGGAGGAGAGCCAAAACCTCAGATCCCACGATTGCAATCACCGCCAAGTCCGCGCGGCGAGGAGCAGCGCGTTCGATTCGAGCGAGAGACCGCTGCGCGGTCGACGCAAGGCGTGACACGCGACCCATAGCAGAGGCGTCATGGTCCGAGTTGTTCAGATTTCCGATACGCATCTCAGCCCAAGCAAGCAGCACTTCGAGGCAAACTGGGCGCCCCTTGCATGCTGGATCGCGCAACACAAGCCAGATCTCGTCATACATACTGGCGACGTGACGGTCGATGCGGCCGATCAAGAGACCGACGCGGCATATTGCGCGGCCCAACTGGCCTCGCTCGGCGTCCCGGTCGTGGCGGTTCCCGGAAATCATGATGTCGGCGAGGTCGGCAATCCGCACCAGCCGGTGAATGAGGAGCGGCTCGATCGTTTTCGCCGCCACTTCGGTGACGACCGCTGGCTACGCGATGTGGACGGCTGGCGCCTGATCGGGCTCAATTCGATGATCTTCGGCGGCGGACCCGAGGAGGCGCGGCAGACCCAATGGCTCGAGGCCGCGATGGCCGATGCTGCGGGACGTCGCATTGCCTGGTTCACGCACCGGCCACTCTTTATAGAGTCACCGACCGAGGCCGACACTGGTTACTGGTCGGTCAAGCCGGAGCCGCGCCGGGCCCTTCTCAATTTGCTGCATCGCTATCGGGTCGAGATCGTGGCAAGCGGACATCTGCATCGCTGGCACGAAATTCGGTTGAACGGCACGCACTACGTTTGGGGGCCGGCGGCCGGCTTTCTGGTCGGTGAGAAATTGGCGCCACCGATGGGCGGCACCGCGCGGCTTGGAGCAGTGATCTACGACATCGACGGCGAAAATATCGACGTAAGCATTCGTCCGGTGCCAGGCCTTACCGATTACTGGATCGACGACGTGGTGCACGAGGTCTATCCGCCGCGTGAAGCTGAGGCGTGATCTGCGATGGCCGGCCTCACATTGCGCGGTATCCGGAAGACTTTCGGCGACACGGCCGTCCTCAACGACATCGATCTCGATATTGCGGACGGCGAGTTTCTGACGCTGGTTGGCCCCTCCGGATGTGGCAAGTCGACACTCCTGCGCATCATCGCCGGCCTCGAATCGCAGGATCGCGGCTCGGTGTCGATCGGCGGGACCTCGGTCGACCATTTGCGGCCTCACGAACGCAGAATCGCCATGGTGTTCCAGAATTACGCGCTCTATCCCCACATGTCGGTGTTCGACAATATGGCGCTGCCGCTCACCATGACACGCCTCAACCTGTTCGAGCGCCTGCCCTTGATGCGTCATCTGTCGCCCCGCCGCAGGCGCGTCATGGACGAGATCGCGCGTGAGGTCCGGGCCGTCGCGGAGCAGCTTCGCATCGAGACGTTCTTTCACCGCCGTCCTGGACAGCTTTCGGGCGGGCAGCGGCAGCGCGTCGCGCTCGGCCGCGCCATGGTGCGTCATCCGCAAGCTTTCCTGATGGATGAGCCGTTGTCGAATCTCGACGCCAAGCTGCGTGTGCACATGCGCGGCGAGCTGACCGAGCTGCACGCGCGTCTCGGCGTCACGATGATCTACGTGACACACGATCAGATAGAGGCGATGACGATGTCTGATCGCCTTGCCGTGATGGATCACGGCGACATACTCCAACTCGGCACACCCGCCGACGTCTATGACCGGCCCGCCACGACCGCGGTCGCGCAGTTCATCGGCAGTCCGGCGATCAATCTATTTCCGGCCCGTGTGGGCCCCGGCGGCCAGGTCGAGCTGCTCGGCCGGACGCTGCCGATCGATGTTCGCAACGTGCCGGCTCCGGAACTGACGGTCGGGGTGCGTCCGGAAGCGATGCGGATCGGAGGCGGCCCGTGCGCCGTCACGTGCAGGTTCCGGCGCCGCGAAAATCTCGGCTCCGAAAGCATCCTTCACTTCGACCTCGTGGCCTCTCCGGAGGTGGCGGTACTCTGTCGGATCGACAATGGCATGCCCATTCCCGAGGGCGAGGTCACGCTCGCCTTCGAGCCACGGGATTGTCACGTGTTCGACAACAATGGCCGCCGCATCGAGGTGGAAAGCCGCAATGCGGCCAGCCGCGACGTACGCCGCGCGAGCGAGGTCCGATGACCACGGCCACGGCTCAAATCACTCCGCTCGACGCGGCGCCGCCAGCCAGCCGCCAGCGATGGATCGAACGGTTCGCGGGCCTGGGCTTTGCAGCACCGGCCTTCATCCTGTTGGTCCTGACGAACTTGGCGCCGCTGGCTGCTCTCGCATTTCTCAGCTTCACCAACTACGAGCTGGGCGCGCTCGATTTCTCGTTCGTCGGCCTCAAAAACTTCAGCGCGGCGCTGCAGGATTCCGTAGTTCGCCGATCGGTGACCAACACGCTGCTCTACGTGGCGATTGTCGTGCCCGGCGGCGTCCTGATCTCGCTGCTCGTCGCAATCCTGATCCACCAGCGCAAGCGCACGCGCAGCCTCTATGAGGTCATCTATTTTCTCCCCGTCACCTCGACGCTCATCGCAATGGCCACGATGTGGCAGTTCCTGCTGCACCCGACGCTGGGGCTCATCAATCAGGCTCTCAAGGGGCTGGGTTTCGCCGAGACGGCATTCCTGAGCGATCCGCGCCTCGTCATTCCGACGCTCGCGGCGATCGGCATCTGGCAGCTCGTTGGGTTCAACATGGTGCTGTTCCTCGCCGGCCTCTCGGCGATCCCTCGCGACCTCTATGAGGCCGTCGACATCGACGGCGCGAGCCATCCCATTGATCGCTTCCTGAAAGTGACCTGGCCGATGCTCGGTCCGACGACGATGTTCGTGACCGTGACGACGTTCATCACGGCGTTCAAGATCTTCGACACGGTCGCGGTGATGACGCGTGGCGGTCCTGGAGGCGCATCCGAGGTGCTCCTGTATGCCATCTACCTGGAGGGGTTTCAGTACTTTCACATGAGCTATGCGGCGACACTCACGCTGGTCTTCCTCGCGTTCACCCTGGTGTTTTCGGTGCTGCAGACCTTCATCCTCGACCGACGGGTGCACTATTGATGCGCACATCGACCACGATCGCTCGCCCGCCCACGCCAGTGGCGATCCGGATGCGGCGCCTCGTGTCGCTTGCGCTCGTCCACGCGGTGCTGATCGGCGGCGCGGTCTTCATGTTGCTGCCGTTCGTCTTCATGCTGACCAGCGCGATCAAGCCTCCGGGCGAGATCTTCGAGGCGACGTTCCGGCTCTGGCCCCGCCAGTTCTATGGTTGGCAGAACTTCGAATCTGCCTTGAGCACCGCGCCGCTGCTGCGCTTCCTGCTCAACGGTCTCATCGTCTGCGGCGGCATCCTCGTCGTCCAGCTGCTAGTCGCCATTCCCTGCGCCTATGCGCTCGCCAAGCTGAGGTTTCCGGGACGGCCGATCCTGTTTTCGCTGGTCCTGCTCGGACTCTGCATTCCGGTCCAGGCGCCTTCGCTCCCGCTTTACATCGCGTTCGCCGAGCTCGGCATCCTCAACACCTACCTCTCGATGATGATGCCGTTCTTCCTGTCAGTATTCGCGATCTTCCTGTTCCGCCAGTTCTTCAAGTCCTATCCGGACGAGATCATCCAGGCCGCGAGGCTGGACGGCGTCGGCGAGTTCGAGATCGTGTGGCGCATCGTCGTGCCGAGCGCCTGGCCGGCCATCGCGGCGTTTTCGATCTTCTCAGTCGTGGCACACTGGAACGACCTGTATTGGCCGCTCATCGTCGTCTCCGACACCAAGCTCGCGACGCCGCCGCTCGGCATGATGTATTTCGCCGATTCCGAGTTGGGCTCGAATTACGGGGCGCTCGCCGCCGGCGCCACCATCATCACAGCGCCACTGGTCATCGCGTTCCTGATCGCGCGGCGGCGTTTCATTGCTGGCATCACGATGACCGGAATCAAATGACTTCAACCACTGCCAGGGGAGACACCGTCATGCTGCATCGCCGAGACCTCCTGAAGAGCGCCGCTGCCGTCGGGACGACCGTGCTTTCCAGCCCGTTCCTGACGCGCTCGGCGCAAGCGCAAGACGTGACGCTGGATGTGCTTTATGCCTTTCCCGCCTTCGCGAAATTCCATGAGCCGATCGCTCAGGAGTTCATGAAGCGGCAGTCGAGCATCAAGATCCAGTTCCGGGCGCCGGCGGCGAGCTATGACGAAGGTCATCAGACCATGCTGCGGCAGGCCGTCACCAACCAGTTGCCCGACGTCTACTATTCGGGTTACCACCTGCTCGCCGAGCTCGTGCGTACGCTGATGAAACGCAAGCAGATCACCGAGGTTGCCCCGCTGCTGCAGAAGGAGGACGCCGCCTGGCGCAAGGCCAATTATTCCGACGGGATCCTGGCGCTCGGGGCGGTCGACGGCAAGATTTACGGCCTCGCGTTCAATGCCTCGCTACCGATCATCTATTTCAACACGCAGCTCGTGAAGGATGCGGGTGGCGACCCCGACAAGATGCCCCACAACTGGACGGACATGATCGCCCTCGCCGTCAGCATCAAGAGCAAGGGGTCCGATGTCGCCGGTATCGCCTATAACATCCACGACTGGCCCGACGATTGGCTGTTCCGTTCCCTGATCCTGCAAGGTGGTGGCCAGATGCTCGACGCGTCGGAAACCGCTGCCGGTTTCGGCAACGACGCCGGGGTGAAGGCCCTGACCCATTGCCGACGGTTCGTTGCCGACGCCAAGATGCCGCTGATCGATTGGGACTCCTCGCGTCAGCAGTTCATCGCCGGGAAAACCGGCATTTTCGCCGACACACCGGCTCGGTTGCGCCAAGTCACGGACTTGATCGGCGACAAGTTCACCTTGCGCACCTGCACCTTCCCGATCGACGACAAGCAGAAGGGTGGACTGCCCACCGGCGGCAACGCGGCGATCATCACGGCGAAAGATCCGGCGAAGCAGCAGGCCGCGTGGGAGTTCCTGAAATTCGTGAGCGGTCCGGAAGCGCAGAAGATCGTTGTCGAGACCACGGGCTATATGCCGACCAATTTGCGTGCCTCAGGTCCCGAATTCCTGGCCCCGTTCTATGACAAGAACCCGAACTTCCGCACCGTGTCGCAGCAGATCGAGCGCGCGAAACCGTGGCAGGGCTATCCCGGCGGACAGTCCGTGAAGATCTGGCGCACGCAGCGCGAGATCATCCATGCCGTCATGCGCGGCGAGACGCCCGTCGAAGCCGGACTAGATCGCATGGTCAAGGAAAGCAACGCCTTGATGAAGAGCTCGTAGGCAGCTGGCGATGAATTGCGGCAAGCGGCCGGACGCCGGCCGCAACTCTTCTGTTCGGGAGGCGGAATTCTGTGTTCATCATTGCCCAGTTGAGCGATCTGCACGTCCGACCGCCCGGCAAGCTCGCTTACGGCGATGTCGATACCAACGCGATGTTGCACGACGCGATCGACGCCGTGCTGAGGCTCGACCCACGGCCCGATTGCGTAATGATCAGCGGCGACCTCACGGATGAGGGGCTCGAAGAGGAATACGAGATTGTCGCCGCTGGCCTTGCCAGGCTGCCGATGCCGGTGTTCGTCATTCCCGGCAACCACGACCGCCGCGAGCAGCTCATCCGGTCGCTCCGCCCGCGCCACCGCTATCTTCCATCCGACGGCTTCATTAATTTTGTGGTGGATGCTTTCCCGGTTCGGCTGATCTTCCTCGACAGCGTCGAAGCCGGAAAAATTCACGGCACCTTCTGCGTGGCCCGGCAGCAATGGCTGCGCGACGTGCTCGCGACCGGGCGCGGCAAGCCGACGGTTGTCGTCATTCATCATCCGCCGTTCCTGGTCGGGGCCGACGGGATGGACGATCTGCGGCTCCTCGGGGCAGACGCGCTCGACACAATCATCAAGGACCATCCCGAAATCGAACGCGTGCTGTGCGGCCACTATCATCGCTCGATCACGGTGCGCTACGCGGGGACCGTGGGCTACGTCGCCCCAAGCACGGCGCATCAGGTCGCGCTCGACCTGCGGCCCGGTCGTAGCAATCGCTTCATCAAGGAGCCGTCGGGATTCGCTTTGCATGTCTGGCGGCCGGACATGGGCACCAGCAGCCACCTCGTTCCGGTCGGAGACTATGGTCGCCCATTCGAGATCGCGGCCGACCAAGACCGTCCGGGAGCGGACCGGGGCGATGGCCTTCCGACACTGCTAGCGCGCGCAGAGGCCGTCGTCGCCGAGGCGGCGACCCGGCTGGTCGCGATGCAATCCACGCCGCTGCGCACCGAGCGCAAGGACCATCTCGACATCGTCACCGAGGCGGATCTCGCCGCCGAAGCGATCGTCGTCGCGGGCTTGAAGGCGCTGACGCCGGATGCCGGCATCCTGGCCGAAGAGAGCGGCGCGAGCCCGGGGGACAATGCGGCGCGCTGGATCATCGATCCGCTCGACGGCACGATCAACTACGCGCGGGGGCTGCCGTGGTTTTCCGTCACGGTCGCCTACGAGGTCGACGGTGAGACGAAACTTGGCCTGATCAACGCGCCCAAGATCGGACTGACGGCGCGCTATCTCGCGGGGGAAGGCGCGACGATCGACGGCGTGCCTGCCCGCGTCTCCACGACGCGGTCACTATCGGATGCGGTGATCTCGGTGATTCTGACCTCGCATTTCTCGCCCGACGAAGTCCGGCGGACGACGCGCGTGATCGAACTGCTCGGCACAGTGGTGCGCGGCGTGCGTATCGTCGTCTCGGGCGCTTTCGAGACGACGATGGTGGCCTCGGGTCGCCTGGACGGCTTTGTCTCCCTGAAAGCCGACATCGTCTCGCATGCGGCCGCGATGCCGATGGTGTGGGCCGGCGGCGGAAAAGTCACGACACTGACGGGGCGTCCGTGCCGCAACGACGACCTCGACAAGATCGCTTCCAACGGGTGGATCCACGAGGAGTTGCTCGCTCTCCTGCGCCAGGCGCTGCAATGACCAGCAGTTCCAGACCCGCATGATAGGCGACCCTTCGCCCGAAGGATCCGATTGGCGCAAAAGACCTAGCGGCGGCCGCGCCTGGGAAACAGCTTGTCGCGGATGTAGCGCGAGGTCGGCGTCAGTCTGGCGCCGCGAGGCTTGCGCCAAACCGCTCTGTCGATCTCCTTCTTGTCACCGACCTTCAGCCGCCCCGACACCTTCTTGGCCAGGAAGATCGCATCGCTCATCCGCCGGCCGGTTCGGCTCTTCCTCGCTTTGACTTCCTTCCAGAGCTTCAACGGCCCGAGCTTCAGCTTGGGAAGCTCCTCCTTGATCTCGCGACGGAGGCAACTCCTGTCGCTCTCGCCTGCCCGCCTTCGGCCGCCGGGAAACATCCAGAGCCCGTCGCGTCTGCGTCTGACCATCAGCACGCGCCCTTTTCGGGCGACGACCAACTTCGACGATTTCGCCATCACGACCGGTCCTGCTTCTGTGCCTGCTCCCACTGCACCAGGCTCTTGACGAGACGGCACTCAATCTACGGGCAGATGATCGCCTTGATGATTCCATCGCGCCGCGCGACCTGCTGCTCGAACGCGGCAGGCGTCTGGTCGAGCGAGAAGCGATGCGTGGCCAGCGGCGCCAGCTTGACCTGCCCGCCTCGCGTAAGCGCGATGGAACGCGGATAGACTTCCGGCATGCGCCGTGAAAACTTGATCGACAGACCTTTCCGGCGCGACTCCGCGCCGCTGAGGATGTACTGGTTGTTCTCGGGGATGCCGACGAGAACCACTCGGCCGCCGATACGGGCGCAACGCGCCGCATGCTCGAAGCCGTGGGAGGAATCGGTTGCCTCGATCACCAGATCGACGCCGCGGCCTTCGGTGGCGCCGCCAACTTCGGCATAGCTGCGGCACGCCACGTCCGCACCGAGGTCGCAGGCCAGTGCGGTACGCTGCTCGACCGGGTCGATCGCGATGATCTTTCCGCTGCCCGCGAGCCGCGCTAGTTGCACCAGCAGCAATCCCACCGGCCCGCAGCCGAGCACCGCCACGCTTTCCAGAAGCCGCGGACGCGCCAGATCCATGGCATGGATCGCGACGCCGAGTGTCTCCAGGATCGCTGCGCCAGCCGGGTCGATGCTGTCAGGCACCAAATGCACGGCCGATTTCGGCACGCAAACGAATTCGGCCATGGCGCCGTTGTGAGGGGCGTAACCGAGGAACTTCACATTGGGGCAGAGATTGGTCTGCCCACGGTGACACCATTCACAATGGCCGCAGGGAATGGAAGGATCGACCGCCACCAGCGCGTCCGCCGAGAACCCCGCCTTGCGCGCCGAGTCCGGCGTGAGCACGCCAGAGAATTCGTGCCCCAGGACGAACGGCTTGACGCTGGTCGGACCGGTCGTTCCGCCCTCAAGATAGGAATGCAGGTCGCTGCCGCAGACGCCGACAGCCTTGACGCGGACGATGAGCTCGTCCTCCGCGAGCGGCTTCGGCTCGGGGATATCGAGGACGCGGATATCACGAATGTCCTGGAGTACCGCAGCGCGCATGTCGACGCCATCCTTCTGAGCAATTGTCTCCCTCATATTACATATGTAACTGCGATGTGACAAATGCTTTTGCACGCCTTTCGGCGCACGTCGGCTGCGCGTGGAGAGGGTGTCGACGTCGCGGATGTCATAGCGGTGGCGGAAAGTGCGGCTATTTGTGCTTGTCGATCAGCTTCAGCGCGGCGATGGCGGTGTTCTCGTCGGTCACCAGCACCTTGCCGATCCGGCCGCGCAGCACCGCCGCGATGATCGGCGCCTTGTTAAGCCCCCCGGCGATCAGCATCGAGGTCGATACGCGCGCCAGCTCGTCGAGCGGCATCGCAATGGCGCGGCTGTTGATGCCGTGGTCGATGGGACGGCCGGCCTTGTCGAGAAATTGCGCCAACACGTCACCGACGGCGCCTGCCGCCCGCAGATGCTCGGCACGGACGTCCGGCGGCAGCCCATGCCGCATCAACAGCGAGCGCGGCGTCATGTCTCCCATGCTCAAAAGCGCAAGATCGATCTTCTCAAAACTGTTCAGCACCTCCTGATAGACCTCCTGGGCCAGGAAAGTGTCGCGTGAGCGTCGGCTGCTGACGAAGATCGGAGCCGCCAGATAGCTGCACTGGGCGTGCAGCCGGCGGGCGAGCTCGCCCGCAATCTCGAAAGTGTTGAGCTCGAGTCCGCGCGACAGGCCGCCCATCATGCTGACGATGGAGAGCTCGGGATAGTCGGCCGGCGTGACGTAACGGATGGTCTCGCGCAAGGTCGCGCCCCAGCCGATACCGATGATGCGCGGACGCTTCTGCTCGAGGAATTTGGACAGATACGCGCCCGCCGCCATCCCGATTAGGCTGCCGACCTGCTCAGGATTCTCCGGGCTCGGGATGACGATGGCATCTTCGAGGCCGCATTCCCGGCGCAAGCGGTGCTCCAGCTCCGTGCAGCTCGCAAAGGCGGAGTTGAGGCGGATGTTGACGATGCCGGTCTGCCGCGCATCCGACAGCATGCGGTTCACGCGGGCGCGGGTCAACCCGAGCCGCTCGCCGATCTCGGCCTGGGTCAGGTTCTCCATGTAGTAGAGCCAGGCGACCCGCAGGATGGTTTGATCAGTCACGGCTCACCCCCCGCAGCGGCCACAAAGCACAGTCAGACGTCGAGGCATTTGAGGCGATCTTTCGTTGGCCGTCAAATCTGCGGCATGCGGATGTCGTCATGGGGTCTTCGCGCCCGGCACGCCATCCTCGACCACAAAGCTCCTCAGCCGGCGCACGGCGCTCGCGGCGTCCTTGACGTCGTCGAGCGCCTCGAATCTCACGGTGCAATGCCGGGTGTCGAGCTCGACGATCGCATAGCCGCGCTTGTCGCCACGCGCATAGATCAGATGCGGATTCTCCGCCAGCGCCTTGCGCACGCTGGCTTCGCTCGGCCCGTCTGAGGTGATCGACGTGCCTACGAACTCGGTCGCTATGGTCGGGCCATCTGGGCGGGCGTAATCACGCTTCAGATCGGTGGTAAAGAAGGCGTGACGGTCGCCGCCGATCACGATTGGATTGCGCCGACGATGCGCCATAATCGAATCAAGAAGACGGCGGCGCGCATTGGGATAGCCGTCCCAGCCGTCCATCCAGAAGTGCGGGCCATCGTCCCCTTCGCGCTTGTCCTGCGCCATCAAGGTCTGCTGCGCGACGATGGTCCAGCGGCCGCGGCAGTCGCGCAGGCGCGCATCCAGCCATTGCTCCTGTTCCTGGCCCAACATGGTCTGCGCTTCGTCGGTCCGGCCTGCACAATCCGTCGCCCAGGTCGGCCGCCCACTTCCGACACACGCCGATGCCGAGCGATATTGCCGGTCGTCGAGCAGGAGCACGTCGAGCATTTCGCCGAAGCGATAGTACTCATAGATGGTGGCGTTCGCGCCACGTGGGCGCGCCGAAGGCGGCAGTGGCATGTGCTCGTAATAGGCCTGATAGGCGGCCGCACGGATCTTCAGGAACTGACCGGCGTCGCGCACGGTGTAGGAGCGATCATTGGCATAGTCGTCCATGACCTCGTGGTCGTCCCAGACCGAGAGCCAGGGAAAGGCCGCGTGCGCCGCTTGCAGGTCGGAATCGCTCTTGTAGAGCGCGTAGCGGCTGCGGAATTCCTCGAGCGTGGTCGGAATTCCTACGCCGTGCTGGCGCACGTGGCGCGATCCCCAGGATTTCTCATAGATGTAGTCGCCGAGATGCACGACGAGATCGAGATCGCGTGCAGCCATGTCGCGGTAGGCGGTAAAATAGCCCTGCTCGTATTGCTGGCAGGATGCGAAGGCAAAACGGAACGGTCTCGCCGACCCCGCGGGCGCGGTTCGGGTGCGTCCGACCGGGCTGAGCGCCGGACCGGCACGGAAGCGGTACCAGTAGACGCGATCCGGCAGCAAACCCGTCGCCTCGGCATGCACGGAATGCGCCAGCTCTGCCGTGGCCCGCTCGACCCCGCGGGAGGCGATGCGCGAGAAGCCTTCATCGTCGGCAACCTGCCATTCCACGTCCACCGACGCGGCCTGCAGGCCGCCGCCCTCGAGCGGCTGCGGTGCAAGGCGAGTCCACAGGATGACGCGATCCTCACGCGGACATCCAGAGGCAACACCGAGCGCGAAGGGATCTGCGCTGAACGAGACTGGCGCTCCCCGCACGAAGCCAGCGGGCGCAGCCAAGGCGGCGCTGGCCAGCGACCCCACGAGAAAGCGACGGCGGGGAATCATGGGCGCGCCGGCATCGTTTCGAGCCTGCGACGAATGCTCACGGCGAGATCCGGCCGATCGGTCGTGATCTGCCGCACCGGCTGGGCAAGCCAGTAAGCAATGTCCTCCGGCTCGTTGGTCACCCATGCGCCGAGACGCTCGGAGCCGAGCATCTTGAGGGCGAGCGGCAGGGCGAGCCCCAGCAGCGATTTTTCGACCGCGACGATGCAGCCGGAGATGGCGGCCAATTGCGCCAGCGCAGGCTCAATTCCCCCCATCATCTCTGCCGAACGGCGGTCAAGCGAGACGAGCACCCGCGCCTCCGGCCACAGCCGGCGCACGGTCTCGATCACGCCGGGCACGAAGCTGGTGATGACGGCGCGCCGTTCCAGGCCCCGCCGCTTGATCTCGTCGATGAGCGGCGCCTCGAGGCCCGAATAGGGATTGCCGAGCGCATCCGTCTTGATCTCGATATGCAGCTCGAGCGTGGTGTCGCTGAACACATCGAGCACCTCGCCCAGGGTCGGAATGCACTCATCGCCGGCGTCGCGTAGACGCGCGGCCGTCAATTGCCGCAGGCTGCGCTCGCCCACCGGCCCGCTCTCGAATGTGGTGCGATCGAGCAGCGGATCATGGATCACGACCAGCCCGCCGTCCGTGCTCTGATGGACGTCGAACTCGACTGCGTCGACCCCTTCCCTGCACAGGTTGCGGAAGCCGGTCAGGCTATTCTCCGGCCAAAGATTGCGTCCGCCGCGATGCCCGGCGATGAAAACCATGATCAGACTCTATTTGCTGCTGTCGACAAGACCCTTGATGAACCAGCGTTGCAACAGCAGGACGACCAATACCGGCGGCAACATCGTGAGAAGCGCACCGCTCATGGCGATGTTCCAGGCCGGCTCGCTGTCGGAGCGCGGGATCAGGCCCTTCAACGCGATGACCGCCGTTGCCATGTCCTTATCGGTCGTGAACAGCAACGGCCAGAGATATTGATTCCAGCCGAACAGGAATAGGATGATGGCGAGCGCCACCATGTTCGGGACGGACAGCGGCAGCAGGATGCTCCAGAAGAAGTGTAGCGGCGAGGCGCCGTCCAGCCGCGCCGCCTCGCACAGCTCCTCCGGGATGGTCAGGAAGAACTGGCGAAACAGGAACGTGGCGGTGGCCGAGGCGATCAGCGGAAGGATCAACCCGGGATAGGTGTTGACCATGTTCCATTCAAGCGCGATCGCGACCTCATGACCGCTGATCCAGCCCCAGAGATCAGCGATATGCAGGGTTTCCAGGAGCCATTGCAGGGGCAGCGCCGCGTTTGCCACGGCTTCGAAGGTCGGCACGATCCGAACCTCGATCGGCAGCATCAGCGACATGAAGATGAGCCAGAATGCGAGCATTCGATAGCGGAAGCGGAAGTAGGTGATGGCGAAGGCCGAGAGCAGCGATACCGCGATCTTGCCGGCCGTGATGCCGAGCGCCACGATGATCGAATTGGCGAAGGTGCGGCTGAAATTGCCCTTGCTCCAGGCCAGCTGCAGATTGTCGAAGAACTGGCCTCCCGGCAGCCACGGCAACGGCACCTTCTGCACCTCGGCCACCGTGAGCGAGCCCGCCACGAACGCGAAATACAGGGGTACGCAGACCATCAGTGCGCCCGCGATCAGGATCGCATGGCAGACCATGTTGAGGACCGGCGAGCGTTCGACCATGCGGCTAGACCCCGTAATTGACCTTGCGGTCGAAGTAGCGGAATTGCAGCAGCGTGCAGAGCAGCGCAAAGCTCATCAAGAGAACCGATTGTGCGGCCGAAGAGCCGAGATCCAGATTGACGAAGCCGTCGACGAAGACCTTGTAGACCAGAATGTTGGTCGCGCCGGCGGGGCCGCCTTTCGTCACGGCATCGATGATGGCGAAGGTTTCGAAGAAGCCATAGATGAAGTTCATCACCGTGAGGAAGAAGATGGTGGGCCCGAGCATCGGCAGCGCGATCGAGACGAAGCGGCGGATCGGCCCTGCGCCGTCCACGGCGGCGGCCTCCATCAGCGAGACCGGCACCGCGAGCAACCCCACGACCAGGAAGATGTAGTCGTAGCAGATGTGTTTCCAGGACGCGGCGAGCGTCACCAGGATCAGCGCATCGGTCGGATTGAGGTTTGGGTCCCAGGCAATGCCGAAATGGTGCAGCAGCTGCGCGAGCGGGCCGACCGCCGGATTGAACAGGAAGGCCCACAGGATGCCGGCAATCGCGGGCGCAATGGCATAGGGCAACAGGATGATCGTACGATAGGCCGAGCGGCCGCGCACGATCCTGTCTGTGGCAAAGGCCAGCACGAGCGCGCTGCCCAATGTGAGCACGTTCTGAGCCACCGTAAACCAGAACGTCACCGCGATCGACTGGCGGTAGTCGCTGCTCGCAAGCAGCGCCTTGAAATTGTCGAACCACACGAACTGGACGTTATTGCCGAAGGGATCGCTGAGCAGGACGGATTGCATCAGCGCCCGCAGCGACGGAATGAAGAAGAAGAACAGCAGGATCAGCAATTGCGGCAGCAACAGTAGCGTCGGCAGGCCCGGACCGTCGCCGAAATTGGCTCGCTTCAGCCCGGCCTCCTCGCGCCGCCGCGTCTTTCCCGACCTGCGCGAGCTGCCGGCAGTTGCCGCCGGCACGGCCTCGGACCCGCCTCCCCCGTGCCTTCGCAAAAGCATGGGCGCGCGCGCATCACGCCACGGGATGGACAGGCGCAGCGTCATGGACGCTCGGTTTCCGGAGTCTTTCCGGCATTCAGCTTCTCGAACTGCCGCAGGATCTCGTTACCCCGCTTGACCGCGTCATCCATGGCCTGCTGGGGCTGCTTCTGACCGGCGAACACCGCCTCCACCTCCTGGCGCTGGGCCAGCATCGTCTGCACGAAGTTGCCGAAGCGGAAGCCGCGCGAGTTCTCGTTCGGCGTGCCGCGCGAGAGCTGCAGCACCGCGATCTCTCGGGTCGGATGATCCTTGTAATAACCCCGCTCCCGCGCGAGCGCATAGGCGCGGTTGGTGGCGGGAACATAGCCGGTCGCGCCGTGCCACCAGACCTGGGTTTCCGGCTGCGCGACGAAATCCAGAAAGGCCGCGACAGCCTCGTATCGCTCCGGCGTGTGACCCTTCATGACCCAGATGGCGCCGCCTCCGATGGTGCTGTTGAGAGGCGGATTGATGTCGCTTTCGTGCGGCAGGAAAGTGGCGCTCCAGCTGATGGTCGCATTGCGCTCGATGTTGCCGTGCGATGCGGTCGAATTGACGAAGGTCGAACACCGGCCCGACGTGAACAATTGTTCGGGACTGAAGCCCTGGCCCGCGATCTGCATCACGCCGTCGTCGAGCCATTTCTTGAGCCGCGCGACTTGCGACACCACCTTCGTCTTGTTGTAGACGAACTCGGTGCCGAGCCCGTCGAAGCCGTTCGCGAGCGTGCCGTAGGGCTGGTTGTTGATGGCGCTGTAGTTCTCGAGCAGGCTCCAGTAGAAATCGCCGGGCAGCACCGTGCCGCACTCGCTGATCCCCTTGGACTTGATGGCGTAGAGCTGCTTCTCCAGCTCCTGCCAGGTGTCGGCCGGCTTGTCGAAGCCGGCCTTCTGGAAGTGATCCTTGTTGTACCAGAAGATCGGCGTCGACGAGTTGAAGGGCATCGCCGACATCCGTCCCTTGTAGCTCCAGAAGCTCGCCACGGGCTTGATGAAGTCCGAAAAGTCGATCTTGTAACCCTTCTGCTCCACCAGATCCTGCACGGGGACAAGGGCTCCTGACAGCAGCATCGTCATGTAACCTCGCTCGGCGATCTGCACCATCTCCGGTGGCCGCTTGGCGCGATAGGCAGCGATCACCCCGTTGGTCACCTCGTCATAGTTCCCCTTGGCAACCGCGACGACCCTGTACTTGTCCTGCGAGGTGTTGAACTTCTCGACCAGCTCATTGAGCCGGTCGCCGAGGACGCCGCTCATGGCGTGCCACCACTGGACCTCGACCCGCGCCTGCGCCGGACCAGCCAATGCCAACGCACCGAACAAGGCCGCAATGAAAGCGACTTTCCTACCCATGGGCACCCCTCCCTCGCCAGGCAAAGAAGCCCGGACTGTACATTTGTATTTCTATCATGACATATGTGTCGAGATGATGAAAGAGCGGTCAAGGGCCCTCTCGCACGACAGGCAACGCACGGCGCCAGATACAAACGTGCCTGGGGACGCCGGGTCGAGCCGGCAGAGCGGCTAAGAAGAGCTTCTGATCGCCCGACCGACCTTTTGCAGGGCCTCAAAGGCGGCAAAGCGCCGATCGGCCCAGTCTGCCAGAGCGGCCTGGGGTTGATGGATGTCTCCTAAAACCGACATCGCCTGCATCGCCTCGCAGAGATTGGCATGGTCGCCTGAGGCAACGGATCCAAGCATCGCGGAGCCGAGCAGGACGGCCTCCGGGGAGGCCGACGTAGCGACCGTCAGGCCCGTCGTATTGGCGAGGACTTGCCGCACGAGACGGCTCTTGGCGGCGCCGCCGCTGACCACGATCGTATCGACGGCAATGCCCTTGTCTTGCTGAGCGCGAACGATCTGCCGCGCGCCGCAGCCGAGACCGCACAGCCCGGCCAGATAAAGCGCGAGCAGGCTCTCCAGATCCGAGCGCATATCGAGTCCGGCAATCAACGCACGCGCGTCGGAATCCGCGAACGGTGCGCGATTGCCGAGGAATTCGGGAACGACATGAAGCTCCCCGACCAACTGCGGAATCATTGCGGCACCGCCGCGGGATTCTGTTTCCGAGGCAAGCCAATCGGCAAGCGCCTGCTGCTTCTGGCTTGCAGCCTGGGTCGCTTGCGCGGCATGCGGATGCATCTGCAACAGATGCTCGATGGCAGCGCCGGCGGCCGACTGCCCGCCTTCATTGAGCCAAAGCCCGGGCACCATGGCGGAGAAATAGGGTCCCCAAACGCCGGGCACGAAGGACGGGTCCGTCGTGGTCGTCATGGTGCAGGCGGAGGTTCCGAACACATAGGCCATGCGCGTGAGCACCGTGCCCGCCGTACCCCGGGCGCCCACCGTGCCAACCCCGCCGGCATGTGCATCGATCAGGCCGGCGGCGACCGGTGTACCCGCGGTGAGACCGACATCGGCCGCGGCCTCCGCCGTCAGGCCCGCCGCCAGCCTTGTTCCGCCGGGCACGATCTCGGTGCCGATCCTGCGGAACTGCTCGTCCGCGAGCACACCGAGGCCGACCTTGCGGAAGAATTCGTCGTCCCAACGGTTTTCGTGACCCAGATAGGTCCACTTGCACGTCACCGTACAAATGGAGCGGGACAAGCTTCCTGTCGCGCGCCAGGTGAGGAAGTCCGTCAAGTCCATGAACTGCCACGCACGGGAGAATGTATCGGGCATGTTCTCGGCAAGCCACAACAGTTTCGGCGTCTCCATCTCGGGTGAGATTGTTCCGCCGACATAGTCGAGAACTTTTTCGCCCGTCTGGTTGATCCGGCGCGCCTGATCGGCGGCGCGATGATCCATCCATACGATGACGTTGCGGGCAGGATCGCCGGACGGCCCGACGGGCAGCGGCTCGCCCCCCTCGCCGAGCACGACCAGCGAGCAGGTCGCGTCAAAGCCGATGCCGGCGATGCTGTCCGGCGCGATGCCGGCCTGTGCCACTGCGCCACGCACGCTCCGGCAGACGGCACGCCAGATATCCTCGCTCGACTGCTCGACGACGTCGCCGGCTTCCCGCCAAAGCGCCACAGGGGCGCTGTCACTCGCGATCAGTCTGCCGGAGCAGTCGAACACGCCGGCCCGTGCGCTGCCGGTGCCGACATCGATGCCAAGGAAATGGCGGTCATCGGGTTGCTTGGTCATGAAGACTCTACAGATCGTTGCTCTGTGGGAGAATGACGAGGTCGCGGATGGTGACGTTTCTCGGGCGCGTCAACATGAAGAGCACCGCCTGCGCGACCTCCACCGGCTGCATCAAGCCGCCAGCCGCCATTTCCTCCTCGATCTTCTGTTTGGGCCAATCCTTGATGAGCGCGGTCACGACCGGACCGGGCGCAACGGCGCCGACGCGCAAACCATGTTTGGCAACCTGCCGGCGCAGCGTATGCACGAAAGCCTGCACGGCGTGCTTGGAGGCGGTGTAGATCGGCTCCCAGACGACCGGGACGAGACCTGCGATCGAACTGGTGACGATGATGTCGCCGCTTTTACGTTCGACCATGTGCGGCAGTACCGCATGGATCGACCGGAACAGCGCATTGATGTTCAAATTGAGCATGCGGTCCCAGGCGTCGGGATCGCCGCCAAGCACCTCGCCGCCGACATAGGCGCCGGCATTCGCATGGAAGATGTCCAGCTGGCCCGCCTTTTCCAGCACCTGCGGCATCATGGCTTCCACGCTCGGGGGATCGGTGAGGTCGATACGCAATGGAATCGCCTGATCGCCCAGCTCGGCGCGGGCGCTGCTCAGCGCCTCCTCCGCCCGGTCGATCAGCACCACCCGCGCGCCGGCCCCGATCAACGTTCTGGCGCATTCGAGACCGATGCCCGACGCGGCGCCGGTGATCGCGGCAACTTTTCCTACAAGGTCTTGGGCCAAGGCTTGTCCTTTTCTTGTGAGCGTTATTCAAGCTCGGCCATGGGAGAGGCGTGAGCGCCTTGCCAGCGAATCGACGATGACCGCAATGGCAAGGACCGCGCCCGTAATCATGTACCGTAGCGACGAGGAGAGATCGAGCAGCGTGAGGCCGCTCGCAATGGACTGGATGACGATGACGCCGAGCAGTGCGGAATAGGCGCTGCCGCGGCCGCCGAACAGGCTCGTGCCGCCGATGACCGCAGCGGCGATCGCGTTGAGGTTCACATCCCCGGTCCCGGCCTGCTGGCTGGACGATGCCAGCCGCGCTGCGGCCAATACGCCACCGGCAGCTGCCAGCGTGGAGCACAGCACGAACGCGGACAAATAGACCCGGCGGACGTTGATGCCGGCGCGGCGCGCCGCCTCGCGATTGCCGCCGACGGCAGACATCGAGCGGCCCCATTTGGTCCGCGTCAACGCGTAGTTCATGACCACGCACAGGCCGACGAACAGACCGAACATCCAGGGAATGCCGCGTCCGAGATTGAGATAATAGACGACGAATTCGAGCACGATGGTGACCAGCAGCGCCTTCAGCACCATGCGGCCGAGCGAACTGGCCGATAGCCCCGCCTGCCGTCGGCGCGCCGCCGTGCGGTAGCTGGTCACGAACATCACCAGGCTCGCAACCGCCGCCAGCACATAGGACACGATCGGAGGCATGACGAGCATCTGCCCGAAATTGACCAGCGGCGATCCGTACGGAAGGTTGATCGAACCGGATGAGCCGAGCAGATACAGCTGCAGGCCGAGCCACGCCAGCAGCCCAGCCAGCGTCGAAACGAAGCTCGGCATCCCCAGGCGATTGAACAAAAACGCATAGAGCGCGCCGATGGCAGCGCCCAGCATCAGCGCCGTGACGATCGCCACGGCGACCGGCCAATCCTGCCCGACCCAGAGCACGCCGACCAGCGCCGATGCAAACCCGCTCACCGAGCCGACCGAGAGATCGATCTCGCCGACCATCAGGATGCAGACGATGCCCAGCGAGATCACGCCCACCGTCGAGCAATCGAACAGCAGATTGACCAGATTGTTCGGCGCGAGAAAAACCGGGTTGAGACTCTCGAATGCCGTGCAGATGACAACGAGCCCGACGACCACCGGCAGCGAACCGAGGTCGCCCGACCGCACACGGTCCACAAAAGCGCGGATCGTGTTTCCAAGCGTGTCCGCGTGCTTGACCCGTTCGTCACTGCGGTCGAGCAGCCGCGCCGTCGAAACCTGTTGCGTATCGTCGGTCATCGCCCAAGCTCCGGCGACTGATGGGCGCGGCGCCGGTTGGCGCGCCGCGAGACCGAGTTTTCATCCGCACCGGTAATGGCCGTGACGAGATCCTGATTGGAGACGTCAGGCTCGAATTCGCCGTTATTGCGGCCGAGGCGCAGCACCACGATCCGGTCGGCGACCGCGCGGACGTCCTCCATGTTGTGGCTGATCATGATGACGCCGAGGCCGCGGGCGCGAACGCGCTCGACGAGGTCGAGCACCTCGGCGGTCTGGGCGACGCCAAGCGCGGCGGTGGGCTCGTCGAGCAGGATGAGCTTCGGTTCAGTGAGCAGTGAACGGGCGATCGCCACGGTTTGGCGCTGTCCACCGGACAGCGACGCAACGGGCTCTCGCACGCTCGGGATCCGCGCCGACAATTCGTTGAGCAAGGTCCAGGCGCGAAGCTCCATGGAGACCTCGTCGAGCCGCAGCGGATTGAGCTCGCGGCCGAGGAAGATATTTGCGACCACATCGAGATTCTCGCAGAGCGCCAGATCCTGGAAAACAGTTGCGATGCCGAGGCCGAGTGCGGTGGATGGATCGGACAGGACGACATGTTCGCCGCCGAAGGCAATCGTCCCGGAGGTCGGTTGATGCACGCCGGCAAGGATCTTCACCAGTGTGGATTTTCCAGCGCCGTTGTCACCCACAAGCGCTACGACCTCGCCGGCATGCACGTCGAGATCAACGTTGGTCAGGGCGGACACGGCGCCAAAATGCTTGGAAATTCCGCGAAGACTCAAGACCGGCTCGCGCGGTCCGCCCTGCGCCTGATCGACATCCGGGATCGTTGTCATGTCCTGTCCGCCCTCTCGACGTTCGTCCCGGCCGGCCGAGCGGCCGGGACGGACGCAGTTTACTGCGTGATGCCAAGTTTCTTGCAGCCGGCGGCATATCGGCCCGTGCAGAGCTGGTCAGCCGTCTGGATCTTCTTGTCGATGATCTCCGCCTTCAGGTTCTCCTGCGTGACAACCGCCGGCACGAACAGCTTCGATGGCGCATTGAATAGCGTGGTTTCCGCCTTGGGCGTCTCACCGGAGAGGAACTTCACCGCCGTTTGGGCAGCCGCAGCAGCCACGATCTCACTGGGCTTGGAGATCGTGTTGTACTGATCGCCAGCGATGACGAGCTGGAGCGCGGCGATCGTCGCATCGTTGCCCGTGACCGGCGGCACCGGATCGACACCTGCGGCCTTGAAAGCGGCAATTGCCCCACCGCCCGTGCCGTCATTGGCGGCCACGACGCCGAGGATTTTCTTGCCGAAGCGCGTGACCTGGCCGCTCGCCCATTGCTGCGCCTTCGGCGGCGCCCAGTCCGGCGTGTCGTATTCGGCGAGAATGGGATAGCCGCTCTTATCAAGGCCCTCGTGGATACCCTTCTTGATGAGTCCTGCCGCGGCATCGGTCGGCGATCCATTGATTTCAAGCACGCCCTCACCCTCCTTCGCCGTCACGTTGGTGGCCTTGAGATGCTTAACGAGCGATTCGGAGATGGCCTTGCCGATGGCTTGATTGTCGAAGGACACGTAGAAATCGACCTTGGCGTCCGGGACCGGCCGGTCATAGGCAATGACCTTGATGCCTTGCGATTGTGCCATCTTGACCAGGGAGGCCGCGGCGGTCGAGTCGACGGGATCGAGCACGATCACCTTGGCGCCCTGCGAGATCGCCGAGTTGAATTGCTGCTGCTGCCGCGCAGCATCCGCGCTGGCGTTCTGGTAGATCACCTTGCAGCTCTCGCAGAGCTTCTTCATCTCCGCGGCGAAACCCGGATAGTCATGTTGTTCGTAGCGGGTGGAAGCCTGGTCCGGCATCAGGAAGGCAACGGTCGCGTCCTTCACTTCCGCGGCCTGCGAGAACATGGCCGTTGTACCGAGCAGCGACAAAGCCAAGGCCAATGTGCCCGTCTTTTTCGAGGAGAACCTTTTCATTCGGACTTTCCTTTCCAGAACTGGAGTGCTGTGGTTGATCCCTAAGATGAGTCATCGCCGCTCCCGTCCCCGGCGGTGATGAGTGCCGGTGCTGCGAAGTCGCGCGGAATTCCTGGACAAGCGATTCCTGTCGCGGGCTGCCATCGGCATGCCCACGTTCTTCGTCCCGTTGTTCGTCCTCCTCTTCTTTTTCGCCGACTAGGCAGCGCGTGCCGTGTTGCTGTTTTGCGCGAGCAATCGCCTGAAGCGCGAAGGCGGCATGCCTTTCTCGGCCAAAAACTGCCGGTTGAAATTGGAGAGATTGTTGAAGCCGACCTCGAAGCAGATGTCGGTGATGGACGCCTGCTCGTCGCTCATCAGGATCTGGCAGGCGAGGTTGATGCGAAGCCGCTTGACGTATTGCACCAGCGACATGCCTGTGTGCCGGCGGAAGGAGCGCGAGAACGCGCTCTGCGACTGGCCTGCGATTGCCGCGAGGTCGGCTTCACCGAAAGACTGCGTCAGGTTCTGCCGGATGAAGGCGAGCGCCTTGTTCATGCCCGCAGACATATAACCAGACGGGTCGGGCATATAATTCGGGCTGGAGAGCGGGCGCGCATTTCGGGCGCGGCAGAGTGTTCCCAAGATCGTCAGGAACAGCTCGATCCGACGCACGCCGTTCGCCGTCACGATCTCCTCCATGAGCGGGGCGATCTTGTCGCTCGCGCTGCGGGTGAAAAGCGCGCCGCGGCGGGAGAATTCGAGCAGCGAGGCAAGGCCAGAAAGCTCAGGCATGACCTTTATCAGGTCGCCTACAAATTCTTCGCTGAACTGGAGGACGCGTCCCCGCAGCGGAATGGTACTCCCCGCCGGCAGATCACTCACCCAATTGTGCGGCAGGTTGGGGCCGGTAAGGACGAGATTGCCCGGCTCGAACTCGCCGATAAAGTCGCCGACGAAATAGCGACCGCAGGTGGCTACAACCTGATGGAGCTCGTATTCGGGGTGGAAATGCCAGCGGACCGTATGGAACGGGTAGCCGTGTGACCACGCCTTGAATGACTCGCCGCGCCGTATCTGGACAACTTCCAGGTCCGGTTCCATGTCCGCTCCCTTCGGGCCGGTGCGGCTTGCAATGATCCGCCCCTGTTCCCTTATTGGCTGAATTTGCTCAGCGCTTCCTCTCGTCGGAAGAGTAGCGACCGGTACCCAGGCACGCCACCACCATTTCAATGTGCAACTGATACTTTTTTGACGTGCAGAACGCAGTTGCGAGACCCGCAGAATCCTACGCGTGTGCGGATCGGCGGCAGTCGTCGCGCCGGGAGTGCTTGGACGCCGCGCCCAACATGAACGGGATTTGAGACCAAATCTTTCCGGGTTTGCACTCTCCGCGAAACGGCGTTCCGTGATGGCGGCTCTATTGAAAGTGCGATCTCGCGGACCGGCCGGGTTGCGCACAGCAGGTCATGACCGCGGAAGGATTGCCCACGTCCGATGATTGAGGCTGTTTTTCGCCGCTCGTATTCAACCCATAGAATGGTGTGCTGCGACCGGGGCCCTGCTCTTCAGAACGTACGCTCGCAATGATCATGACTGGCTTCATTTTGATCTCTCGGTGCGCACGCCGCGCACACGAAGCCATTTTGGTCGCCGCACGAAGCGGTGTTGAAACAATGCGATCCCATATTGAGAAACGATGATCGGCCCTGAAGGAGGGTTAGATGCGTAGCCTGATTTTCGGCGTAGTGCTCGTAGCTCTGGCAACGATCGGATTTTCATCGTTTATTTCGGCCGCCGTTTCTGCAGCGCGGGATGCGAAGGCCGCAACATTCTCGGAACGGTTCGCGCCAGCACTAATGGTCCCCTCCAGCACTTAAGTTCGCCGGCCGCAGCAGAAGCTTGGGGAAATTCCACCGTTAGGTCAACGCATCTGCATTTTCCGAATCGACGTTCCATGGTCGCTCGCCCATGCGTCGCGTTCAGGGGTGTTGATTTGAGCCAGTTTCTATCGATGCTGCTGCTAACAACAGCCGTGGTACTGACCGTCTGCTTCGGAGTGGCGGCCTGGCGCCTCTCTGACGAAAAGGACGTCGACGTTACTGGCCAGATCCCGCGCCAGTCCTATGGATGGAAGGTGCCACCCACCCGATAGTCCTACAGCGCTCTCTGCGTGAAACCAGGTTGCACTCCGCTGGCATGGTCTTTGCGGATCCAGCCAAATCTTCGTTGGTCCCGGCAGGGAGTCATGGACCCTAGCAAGACATTATTCGATCACCTCATCGGCGCGGACGAGTAGTGAGGGCGGCACGGTGAGGCCAAGCGCCTTGGCGGTCTTCATGTTGATCACAAGCTCGAATTTCGTCGGCCGCTCTACCGGTAGGTCGACAGGTTTGGTGCCTCTGAGTATCCTATCGACCAAATTGCCTGCACGGCGGAATAGATCGGCTGTATCCGCGCCGTAGATCGACAATTCCGCCATTGGCGTAGACTCGAAACAAGTAGTTTGCGGGCAGACGATGCTTCGCCGCGAGTGCGATTATTCGCGGCGCCTCGACATAGGTGAGCGGATCACCGAAATCAATTATCGCATCGGCGTTCTGGGCAGAAGCCGAAGCAAAGGCGATGTCAAGTTCCTCGGCCGTGGCCGCTTCAACTGTCAGCAGCACTATGCCGAGCTTCCGCGCCTTGCTGCGTGTCTCTTCCACTAAGTAGAGCATTGGGTTCTTTGGATTGACCAAGATCGCGATTCTCGAGGCGCCGGGAATAAGTTCGCGAAGGATTTCGATACGTTTACCGAAAAATCTTCGGGTACGTTGGTCGTAATACCCGTTATGTTACCCCCGGTCGCGATAGGCTTTGAACGAGGCCGAGGCGGACGGGGTCAGCACAGCGACGAATACAATTGGAATGGTGGCAGTTGCCGATTTCAGGGCTAGGGCCGCTTGAGGTCCCGCGGCGATTAGCACATCGGGATTGAGGGCGATCAGGTCGGCGACTGAAGCTGGCAGTTGATGGGGAGGATGAGAAAAGCGCAATTCGATAATCAGATTTCCACCTACCCAGCCGTGGTGTCGCAGCCCATCAAGGAATACACGCTCGGCTTGATTAAGGGCCCGCCCGCTCCCATCACCGACCGCAAGAAAGCCAATGCGACGAGGCTTCCTCTGTGCCCACAAACTCTGGGGCGAAACGAGCACCGCCGCAGTAGCCGCTATGAACTCCCGCCGCTTCATTCGTTCCTCATGGCTGCTTGAGGACGACGGGATGCAGAATATCACGCCTCAATGATTGTCGCACTCAGTGCGGGCGCATTTGCGTCGCAAATCGGGCATTAGCGAGAGTGACAATGGGCCAAAGCGCCGTTTGGACTACTGCCCGCGCACTTCCGGTCTGCACCGACAATCGGACGCACGCGAGGTTAGCAGCCACCTCCCAAAAGGGCCAGAAGCTGACCTCGCTAGAAGGCTACCTTGCTTCGCTTCGGCTTATTCAGACGTGCCCTCGTCACTTCTTTCTACATCATCAAATCCGACGCCCTGCGAGCAATCGTCAGTCACGCCTGCCGCACCCTTCGGGATCAATTCCATCACGAGGCCGCAGTGGACGCACCCATTACATTTAATGCGTGCCGGACCTGATTGGACGCATAATCAACCACTTCGCGATGGGTCATTCCCGCACCGTGCCTTTTCGCCTGCTCAAAGGAGGGATCGCCCAGCACGCGGCGGATGCGGGCGACGGTGTCAGGTAGCTCCGGGAAAAAACTGCTGGACGGGATCATTTGCGAGAGGGCACCGCTGAGCGTGGCCGCAGCCGTCGGATGGCCAAGTCGCTCAAACAGGAGAATCAGGGTAGCAGTGGTGAGGGTCGCAAGCCCAATTTCGTTTGATTGCCCCCAGATTTCGAGCATTTGGGGGAGCGATCGTAACGTCTTGCCCGGATCACCGTTCCGCACCTGCAGCTCCGCGACGGCCGGTATGATGACGATCTCCCAGTAACGGTTGCCAGATGTCCTCGCATGAGCCAGCGCCTTCTCGAGCGCATCCAAGGCACGTACTGGGTTGGCTTTGCTGAAGGCTCTTCCTTGGGAAAACAGCGCAGCAACGAGCGAACTTGGCGTTCTTGTGGCCGCAACCTTTTCCAAAATGTCGTCGGCGATCGCCATCGCCTCTTCATGCGCGCCGGCCATTGCCAGATAGAAAGGAAGCGTGGCGAGGCATTGCCGCTCGCGCTGGTCAGCTGGGTGCTCGGCGCCGGCCCGCGCAAATCTGACCGCTCTTTCGGCATTGCCCTGTCGGGACTCGATCATGGCTAGAACCGCGAACGCCCATACCGGCGGATCAAAGTTGGCGTTGCCGATCAGCGCTATCGCTTCCTCGGCGTAGCGCGTCGCCTCTTGAACATTTCCCAGGTTCCACGTCCGGATCGCTGCATAGGTTAGCACGGCTCCGAGCCGGCGATGATCGGCACGACGAACTGCATCGACGATCTCTGTCGGCCAATTGAGAGGCTCGCTGCGCACCCGGAGTACTGCCATGCCCGGAATCCTCGACGCAATGCGGGCCGCGACGTCGATATTATCTTGACTACTCGCCCACCGAAACGCCCCCCGCAGGTTGTCGATCTCCTGATCGAGCCAGGCGTAGGCCATCAGTTGCTGCGGGCTTCGCCAAACTCTGTGGTGCGTCTCTGCTGCCTGCGCGAAAAATTGCGCATGACGATCGCGAACGGCCTCCCTTTCGCCCAGCACCGCGAGCCGCTCCTCGGCAAACTGTCTAATCGTTTCGAGCTGGCTGTATCGGACAGCATTCCCGACTCGTCTGGTACCGAGCAGCGATTTCCGCACCAACGAGTCCAGGATAAGCAGAACGTCCGGGGTAGCGATGTCGCCGCCGCTGCAAACGCACTCGGCAGCTTCCAGCCCGAAACCTCCGGAGAACACCGACGCGCGCGAAAGGAGGGCCTGCTCAGACGACGATAACAGGTCATACGACCATTCCACGGCGTGGCGCAGCGTCTGATGCCGCTTCAGGACGCGTCGCGACCCGTTGGTGAGCAGGTGGAAGCGTTCATGCAGGCGATCGCGTATCTGAGCGGGACTCATTGCGCGCGTTCGGGCAGCTGCGAGTTCGATGGCTAAGGGGATGCCATCGAGGCGGCGGCATATTTCGAGCACCGTTTCGGCGTCACCATTGAGCTCGAAGCGTGGTTCCGCGCATCGCGCGCGCTCCACGAACAACTCCACGGCCGGTGCTTCAACTCCGCCGCCGCACTCGAGTGGCGCCAGCGGGTAGGTTCGCTCGCCCTCTATCATCAGCGTCTCTCTACTGGTCGCCAGCAGGCTGACGTGTGGGCATGCCGACAGAATCTGCCGTGCAAGAGCGGCTATCGCATCGATCAAGTGCTCGCAATTATCGAGAATGAGAAGCAAGCTTCGTCTCGACAGCGAATGGGCGACGCTTTGCTCAATGGTCTTGCCGGCCTGCTGCGCAATGCCGAAGACATCGGCGATAGCATGACCGATCGCATTGGGATCATCGAATGCGGCAAGCTCCACCAGCCACGTGCCGTCTGCATAATCTCGATGCATCTGTGCCGCAAGCCGCAGTGCAAGTCGTGTCTTGCCGATCCCGCCGGGACCCGTCAGCGTCACCAGCCGCGCGCTGGACAGGATGCCGCCGGCCTTGGCGATATCCCTGTCACGCCCGAGAAAGCTCGTTGTCTCGGCAGGTAGATTACCAGGCGCAGCAATCGCGTGCATCGACGAGGAAATGCTTTTGTCCAAAACGTCCGCGGGTGGCGATCCATCGCTGCTCACGCTGGCAGGTCCCTGTGGCACTGCGCTGCGCACCACGGAGGAGTTGAGCTGTGTACGATTCCACTCTCGCAGGAGGTCGCGGTGAAGTGTTTTGGTTTGCGCATCGGGCTCGATGCCCAATTCTCTGGAGAGGAGTTCGACACAAGTGCGATATTGGCGGAGCGCCGCGCCCCGTCTGCCCTGCTGGGCATATAGCTTCATCAGGGTGCAATGAACCACTTCTTGCAGAGGATCTGCGGCAAGCAGGCGTGTTGCGATGTGAATGCCACGTTCGAGCGCACCTGCAGAGAGGTGATGATCGAGCAGTCTTGCCATACCATCTAAGGCAAGTTGACGGAACCGCTGACGCTCCGTCGCTGCCCAGCTTTCAAATTCCGGTGCCGCTACCTGAAAGCCCTCAAGGAATTCACCACGGTAGAGTTCGATAGCCCGCTCCAGATTCTCGACACCCGATTTCCTGATGAGATCCTCGAATGTCCTTGCATCGATCGTGAGAGCGGCTGGCGCGAGACCGATCGTATCCTCGTGAGCAATCAACGCGCCCGGACAGGCGTATGACAATGCCTTGCGCAAAAGGCTCAGCGCCTGGCGAAGGCTGTCGCGGGCCTGCGCCTCGATGTGGTCGCCCCACAGCAGCGCCGCAAGCTTGGGCCGGGCCTGTGCCTCCCCCTCGTGCAGCGCCATATAGGCCAGCAGGGCTGTCGTCTTTTTGGTGACCAACGGGATGGGCTCTCCGGTGTCCTCCATCTGGAGCCGGAAACCGCCGAGAAGTGCGAGGTTTGCCTTCGCCATATCCGCCGGCCCTAGGCTCAGGATGCAAAAAGCACCCGGTCCGACGATTTTGCGAATTTATCACGCTCGGGCCGACAGGTCCATTGCGACCGGCAAGTAGTCTGCGTGCGAGGTCAGGGCCCACTAACACCAATGGAGATCACCATGTGGAACCGCTTGTCGATCGCAGCCGCCGCAGCCTTCATGATGGGCACAATCGGAGCCAACGCTGCAGAACTGCCGACGTATGAAGTTATGGGTTTTCCGATCACGCCGCATCAGTTCGCGGCAGTGGGTCCCGCCAATGCGCGACAAGACACGTCCACGGCCGGCCTGTCAGGCCCGGTTCTGGCGCCGCGCCAAGGAGCACGCGACGAGCAGAGCACCAGCGGCGGCCGAGCGATCACAGCGCTGGTACTCTCCCCGGTTATGGCGATCGAGCCTTCGCGGTAAGTCGCGGGCGTCGCGCGGTGTCTGGCTCCCAATAGAACCGCGCGGCCCACGCAAACGGGTGGGGAAACGGAGGTTTCCATGACCAGTTCCAATGGACGCCCGGCGCATCTTTGTCGGTTGATCGTAGCGCGCACGGTGGGATTGTGTACGGTCACATTTTTCGGCATCAACACAGCCTATTCACATGACCTGATGCGACCAGAACTGAACGCTTGGTTCAAAAGTCTTAAGAACAAGGCAGGTGAGCCGTGCTGTGATGGTGGGGACGGCCAATATGCGGAGGCCGAGTGGGATATGGCAAAAAATGGCTATAGAGTCCTTCTGAAACATCCGCATCGGCCCAACGAACCCGGGCAGTGGTTTGACGTGCCAAACTCTGTCGTGCTCAACCGGCAGAACCTCAGCGGCAGGTCGATGGTTTGGTGGTGGCCGTCCTACGCCGATGGAAGAATGACTCCTTTGTGGCGCTGCTTCATTCCCGGACCGGAGGGATGATCCTCCCCTGGCAAACAATAGCACCGCAAGTCCGCCATGGGGTCACATACTCGCCCTTGGTCCGCTAGCGCTCTGAAAGCCGATTGCGCCCCGGACAACTGCGTAGCGCAAACTTGCGAGAAGTATGGCTCTCCCTACGCGAGCCCTTAGCGAGCGGCCGACACTCCTCCGATTGGCCGATCGGCGGATCCTAGGCAAGCCGGGAGAGCAAGGTGCCTGAAGGACGCCGAAGGGCACTGCATCAACACGGCGGATTGGTCATCAACAATGGCCGCATGCGACCGCGCCGAGAACACCCTCATTTCTTTGTAGCTGCGTGAACTGCACAGTTAGCAGCGCTCGAACTTGAATTGCTCCGTCCCCGCTCATCCGGATCTGGCCCTCGCTGCACAATGCGATAGCCTTGATGAGCGTGAACGAATTCTCTTTCGAGATATCCAAGTTCGCCCGTACTTGACGAGCTTCTCCTTGGAAGCCAGCGATGTCCCTGGGCCGTTGTCATTTAGGAATGATGTCTGAACCTCGCACCTAGTCTCCGCGCCGATGAGCACGCGCTGCCAGACCAATTTTGTTGGGCCGACGGAGCACAGCGTCTCGACGGTTTCCAGTGGATTCCGGACGTATTGTATAGCTCCATTTGAATGGACAAGGTGGACCCCGCCAAGCCATTCGGCCGCCTCTTCAATGCGCTCGAAAAACTTCAGCTTGTCAGTCGCAAGCTCCTTCGAGCGCCCCACCATGGCAGGTGCCTCAACTACTCCCATCGGATATCTGGCGATTGCCGGCGCGCGGACTTGTAATGAACACCGGCGCCCCCAGCCCGTCACCTCAACGATGCCGCGACCTTCTCCATCGTGACCCGCAGCACATCGCTTATCGTGGGGCAGCGATAGACTGCATAGCGAGAGCGGGACGTCGCCGTTAGCCCAATTACATGCTTGGCCATTTCGCTCAAAGGTATGAGGAAGTAGTCAACGACCTCCCTGTTTGTCTTATCATCCAATCGTAGCGCAAGAATCAGTCCGGCTGGTTCGATCGTGCGCCGATGGACGAACCAGCATGGCGCGTGGCATCTCCCGACGTAATACCGCGCCATCCGTACCGAGATCGCGAGCTTGCCTGCAACCGTCATCACTCCAGTTTCGGCATCAAAGACTGCGGTGACACCACGCGCCGTGATATGAGTGACCAGAGTTTCTACCTGTCTCGATAGCTCAGCTTTTGATAGCTTTCGCGCGTCGGCGTAATCGTAACTCCGCTCAGAATCAACGTATCCGACACGGCGAAAGGCCTCCCTCAGGCTTCCGAAACGGTGTGCGTAAAGTGCGGGGCTCGGCACATTTTCCGTACCAGCCAGAATCGAGGCGCTCAGCTTCCCATTCGCCGACAACGTCTCCCGCAACTTCCTAAGAAGCAGTTCATTCGACCACCTGCCTTGTTTTTCCTCCAACAGATTCTGGGCTTTAAGGAATATGCTCTTGTCAACGATCGGCTCGAAAAGACCAGTGGCTCGAATCCATAGCTCCGGTGGATCCCTCTTCTTCGCCTGCCTCAACCGGACTGACATTCGATTATAGACGCTATTGCCAATGTAGGTCTCGTTACTCAAGACCTGACGGACTATGGCAAGTGACCACGGCTTCGTTCTGTGGTTGGGGATTTCCTCATTGTTCAGCCAGCGAACAACGGATCCTCGCGAACGGCCATGAACGACAAATTCCCGAAAGATGCGAGCTACGATACGCTGCTCGTTCTCCGCCCCCGGCCGGATCACGACCCGGTCCGTCTGTAGATGCTTGCGTTGGCCTTTCAGCAATATCCCCTTTGAGCGCCCGTTTTCATCGAGCAGTTCGCGCTGGAGGCCATACCCCGCAGGGCCACCCTGCTTGAACCCGAGACTGGCGACGCGGCAGGCGCCAGCATGGACCTTGACCGAGAGCTCTCGTGAATATTCGGCCGCCATCACCCGTTTGATATTTTTCACGATGCTTGCGATGACGCTGCCGTTGTTATCGAACTCCTCCGCACAGTAGCAAACCTTGATCCCTGCCTGCCGGCAAGTGAACTCGTAGTATGCGCTTTCATCGACGTCCTGAAATCTTCCCCATCGGCTCACGTCATAGACGAGGATATGATCGAAATCCGCGCGGCCGCTACGGACGTCATCAATTAGCTCGATCAACCCCTCGCGACGCTGGATGCGAAGACCGCTTCGGCCTTCGTCCCCATAGGTGCGAACAATCACGAGCTCATGCTGCGCGGCATACACGGCAATCGCGGCGGCTTGGATCTGCGTAGAGTAGCGCTGATGGTCCGTCGACATCCGCACGTATTGGGCGGCCCGTCCCGCGCTTGAGGGTGATAGCAGATCAGACGCAGGGCGAATGATCACGGCGTTGGTCATGTGCGCCTCCGCTATAAAGGGGCTCACTTCCGCTTGATGCAGTCACCAGAGCAACGAGAAACCGTGCTTGCTCAGTCATCCTAGCACGGCCGAGCAGACGACGGAAAACAGGCCGCCCCATAGCCAAGAGCGCCCGCGCGCGGCACTGATCGATCTCAGGTACAGGAACGCCCCCAGAAGGGTTCCGTAGTTCCTCCTGAAGTCACCGTTGAGCTTAGCGATCTTGGACAACTCGTTAGAAGCTTCGGCTTCATCCGCCATGGCTGGTCCTCTGGTTAGAGCCAGCGTCTTATGAACCACCGTTTTGCCCGACGGAGCAAGTGATTATTTCGGTTTTTCAAAACTTGATCTTAGGACGTCCATCGATGCTTGACCAACCTTTTGGCGGCGACGGGACGGTAGGTAGATAGGGCTAGCGGCTTGCCTCTTGATCCATTCGCCGGAATCTATCTGGCATGAGCACCAAGTCGCGAGAGGTCATCTGGGGCGGCCGGATCATGGGTGCAAAGATCCATGCTAAGGGAGCGCGTGAGCGTGCCCAGCAGGCCACCCGTGAGGCAGACCGGGCGGAGGCCGACGCCTGGTCCGTTCGCATGGAGGGCTACGGCGGTCCTGCCCAACCCTCTCCAACGATCGGCCAATGTCTTAACGGACGGCTTGCCTGGCTGGAAGTCGAGTGCTCCCGCTGTAAGACACGCGCCAGCCTGCCACTGGAGGCCATTCGCCGACCTCGAGACACCCCGCTCTGGAAGTTGGAAGCTTCCCTGAAATGTCGATCGTGCCGCACGCCACGCTACGCGCCCCGGCCCGCATGATCAAGTTGACCGAGACAAGGCAGATCACGCCCTATAAATGGGTGCATCCGACCGAAGAGCGGTAGAGCATGACAAGGTTCACGGCCCAACGACCCTATTCAGATCCTGAAACCGCAGCGCGTCAGTTGGTTCAGCTCACCGCCAGCATCGAGCCGGCCCAGGACGGCCGCATTCATATTGAGAAAATCAACGCACCTTTCCTCTACACGCTGAAGGGCAGCGGCGCGGAGTTCGGCGCGGGGATCAAGCACGCTGTCCAGCAAGGCTTGCTCGAGCTGCACGAGAGCGGCACCTATGTGCGCCTTCTAAGTCCAGGCAAGAGCCTGTGACCTAGCAACTTCGGGTCCTCCTCGGCCGCAATTCGGCGCAAAAAAAAGGCCCCAGCGTTTGGCGGCGGCTGGGGCCGTTGGAACGCTCCGGCCCCAAGGGGGGCTTTGAGCCGGAGCACAGCACCAATCCAGTTACTTGCTACCAGTTCCTAGGGAAGAGGCTGCGGTGGGCTTGCGAGAGCCGGCCCATCGCCAAACGCGCGTCTGACGACGGACCGTCCCGGGTGGATGACGCGTCTAGATCGCGCCACAGACCGAAATCCTAATCTCCCCGGCCGGAGAGTCGTTCCTCGTAAGATACCCCTGGTGCGGCGTGTAGGCGGCAATCGAGGGGGCTAACTCTCACTCGCCAACGAAAGAACATTTCGCCTGCGATCGCGAGGCGTTCAGCGGTTTGGGATCGAGCCAAGGGGCACTTGGCATTGCGCGTCCTGCATGTCGCGATGCTGGCGCGGTTCGTCGCGGCACCGGCCGCGGGATCTGTCTCAAGCCAGCGCGCCTGCGGCTTACTTTTGCAGGCACCTTCCTTTCGCGGCCGCATTGATCGCGATGAGCGAAGTTGATTTTGCAAGATACGTTCAGCAAGCGCAGGACTGCCTAGACGAGGCTCGGAAGGCCACGTGGGAGGTCGACAAGGAGGCTTGGTTGAAGCTCGCAGGAGAGTGGATGGAGATGGCGCGCAAAGCCCAAAGGGAGAGGCCTTCTGAGCACTGAGCGACGCAGGCCTGGCTCCCGAGGCGTGGCCTCGTTTCATGTTAGGAACTGAACCTGCCTAATACCGTTGCGGAGTCCTCGTAAACGGCTGAGGAACGCGCCATGACACAGCGCCGCCGAAGGGTGAAGCAAACTCGAACCCTTGAAGAACGATTGGCCGAACAGGCCGCCCACTGAAAGCACTGGCTGACCAATTGCCTGCGGGTAGTGAGCGCGAGGGGCTTCTTAGAAGGGCACGCTTAGCTGAGACCGGCGCCCATCTCAGCGATTGGCTTACTCACCGGGGTTGCGGTAAACGGAGTAAGGCCTTGATTTAAGTCAACGGGCTTCTTTAAAGCTAGTTGCACCATCGGGCCATGACCAAACCCGAGGAACAGAGCGAGGAGAAAGAGGCCGAGCCACTCTCGTGGAGGAGGCACGGCGGATCGTTGAGGAGTACGCCAACGACTTGCGAGAGATCATCCGGAAGCTCCGCCGGAAGATGAACTAAGGCCGCGCCAATTGGCGGCCGCTTTCTGGCGGACCTTTCCTGCACTCGCCGACGTCTAGCAGCGTCACCAGCTTGGGAGACCCGCCTAGGTCTATCGGATCTTCGAAAGGCCGCCCCCCAGTCATCCTTTGCTCTTCACACCCTCCGCAATCGCACGCTCGACTTCGGCGGCGAGCACGCTTAGGTGATCCGCCAGCCGGCTGAAGAGTTCTCGCTTCTTAGCATCGCTGGCCAAATCGCGGATGAGGGCGCACTCCGCCGCATCCCTGCGGAGCTTTTCCAACTGAGCCTGCATGTCTTTCATTGCGGTCGGTCCGTTCCCAAACGGGAACTATACCCGGTGTGTGCAAAAGCGGACAGAACTGATTGCCGGTTTTTCCTAGGCTCAAACCACCTTGGCGTTTCCATTACCGCCAGGCACTTCAGCGGCCCCAGCACCATCGTGATTTTGCTGGGGCCGTTTCTCTGCCGGTGTCGATCAGCCGGGGGGGCGCGCATTAGGGCAGTAGGCAATTCGGATTAGGCACGTGGGGTCAACGGTCCCAACAGTCCCGGGCGCACCGAAGCGCGCCTGAAGGGGATGGATTTCTTATTTGGGACCGAAAGCGCTCAGGAGCCCGATCGCAACGGGTATCAGGGCGACGCAGGCCCAGAAAGCTGGCGCGCCAGAGTTTAGACCGGCAATGAAGATCCCGATGCCAAAGCCGACGATAAAGGCCGAGATCGCATAGGCAACTACTGTGTCCATCGGTCGATCCACAGGCAACAGGATCGATGCCTCTTCAGGACGCGCCGCGGCACCAAACGTTCCAGCGCACTCGCCCCTGAAGGGGATGGATTTGTTAATCAGGTGAGATGACAGGCGGAGCGTGAGAACTCCCGTCAAACAGCCTTGCCGGGCTGCGTTTGGCACCAGGACGATGGCGGGGCGATCCTTGCCGGGATCCGACTTTGTGCCAACGATCCGCCTCGCTCGCCAAGAGCGGCGCCGCCAAACCGCCCTCAGGCCGAAATCGAGCGGTTGATCGCCTTCCTCGACGCCTCCGATATCTACGTCATCACCGAGTTGGAGGAGCAGTGCGAGGACGAAGGCGCTGCGGGCGACCAGGAGCCGTCGCTCGGTTCGACCAACAGCAGCAACCAGGAGCGCTGGGCGGTTGGCTGCACGGACGACACCGAGCAGGAGTACGATGGCCGGGAGCCGGACGACAGGCATAGGTGACCTTGACAGCTTGCTCGACCAAGTCGGCTCGCAGAGTTGGCAGCACGGGGCAATGGCATGAAAGAGGAGCTCTGGCATTGCCGCCACGCTGTCCAAATCGTGTCCGCCCTGCCGGAGGCGCCCGAAGACGCGCTCTCGATTCTGCGGCTGGCTATGCAGCTCGTGACCGGATTCCTAGCCGGCTCCGAGGCGGCACCAAAGCCACACCGGTTGTCGCGCTCGCCAAGCGACTTTGAGGCCAGATCCCTGATCAATGGGGCCCGCCAGTACATGCTAGCCGTCCATTATGCTAGCAACGTGGCGTGCCCCGCCGATCGTGCGGAACGTCGAGGCACCGGCCGCAGGTTCTGTTTCAACGCAGCGCCTGCGGCCTTACTTTGGGTGGGGGAACCGGCCGCGGGGAACAGCGTTTTGTAGGAACCAAGGATGGTTCCTATGACCGCGTTTCCCCTCCCGGATATTCTTCATCGAATGATCGCGGGCGAGCTGGAGCAGCTTCAGTCCAAGTGTCTCTTGGCACGATCAGAGACGGCCGAACGCCTCGCCATCGCAAGCGAAATGCTCTGGCGTTCTCAGCAATTGCTGACCCGGGCGGTGAAAGACGAGGGCTCGTTGTCGGATCATCCCTAACCTATGCAAATGCAACCTTTGTTTAGCACGTGCATTTTTTGCCAATGCCAGATGCGCTGCTCTGTCGTGCCGAACTTGCCATCCAAGAAGCCCGCAAACTGCGGGACGAGCGAGACGCCCTCGATCTGAATGGCGAATTGATCCGCACCGAATGCCGCCGCGCTTTGCTCGCTAGCTACATGGTGCGCACAGAGGTCAGAGGCTACCAAGAAGACAAAGAGCAAGGCCGCCAGTTAGCGACCGGGGCCGATTAACCGCGCTTTCGCACGTAGAGAGCGTCACGCAGCCCGACATGTTCCAGCCTTCACATAGCTGGATCTTGCATAGCCCGATTTAATTAGCTGGCTATCCGCGAAAGATAAGCGCACGGTCTGCGTATCACCGGCCGAGGCTTTGCCCGTAGGCGTCGGTGGCTGAGAGACGCGCCGCGCTCCTGCCTGCTAGGCAGAGGAGCGGCTGATGTCCAAGTCGATCAACAATGACCATAATGATTTGCGGCGGCGTCTCGCCTCGCGTGACATCGAGCTGATCGCCCGAACCCGCGAGCTAATCGCACGCAGTATGGAGCTGTTGAGGCAGCCACTGCCGTCAACATTCCTCGGGAAGCCGCGCGGCCGGACAAAGATCAGGCCTGATTTACTAACCCAGGACAATGCGGCCCGGTCTCGATTCAACGTATGCATGCCTGATGACCGAGCTCGCCACATCGCGGACCGCGTCGCCCAGACCTTCTTGTCCTCGGTGTTCGGGCGTGTTGGTCGTTGTCCTCAAGGTGTTTGATCCCCACAATGATCGAAACGTCCGATACTTCCAATGCCAGTCGCGCCGCAAACACGTTTGGGACGATGAGCTAGAGTAGAGGCCACGAACCTTTGGAATGGGAAACGCGCATGGAAATCGGGGCTGGGCCTCTTTCGACGACCGAGCTGACGATCCTGGAGCGCTATAAGCGGGCGGCGCGTGAGGAAATGGACGGCCCCAACCTCCTCCAGCTGCTCAAAGAAATCGAGGACGAAATAAGAAGACGGGTCGCCGTGGTTTTTGAGGTCCTGCAAACCTGAAGGGAGTGAACGGTTAGCCAGCCACGCTCTTCACCGATCTCCGAGGATATCATTCCAAGTCGTCTTCTGGCCCGCAACGGGCTTCGCTCCGACGGTTGCAACGTCCGCTTCCAGGAGGCATGCGTTCGAAGAACGCTTGTGACCCAGAGCGGATATACGGCGGTGCGCTCACCTATCGCGAGCTAATTTCAGAAGGCCGAGGGCGATAATTAGAAAGACGGGGACGATAGACACAAAGGAAAGAATTGCCGTCAGGCTCTTATGCCAAAACAGAAAGTAAGTTGCGCTTGCGATGACAGACATCGACAGCACCGAGCCAACTAAAGCCAAAGTCTGTTTTGCGCGTTTCATAGCGCCCTACACGGTTGGACACGTGTCAGCTCTGCATCACCAAACACTAACGGGAGCTAAACGGCCGGTGCGGAAGTTCGGCTCATGGCCCGTAACGGACCTGCCGCGCTGTCCGCCGAATCGCCCGTTTCTAGCGCGACCCGAACTCGATGAGCATCCGCTCGGCGCATTTTGACAAACAAATGAGGCTGCCGATGAAATACTACCTGTACATTTCCGAAACCAAGGTGGGCATGCTTCACAGCCAGATTGGAGTGACGCGCTTCAGCAAAATCAAAGCTGCCATAAAACTGAAGATGCCATTTTTTGAAGCATCGGTGGATAGCGACGCCGGGAAGAAGTCGATCTACGCAAAGGCGGAAGAAATCAGAAACCAAATTCTCGCGGGAGGGGAGTGCGGTACGATTGCCGCCCCGAAAGCGTATGTCGATGATACTGCCAACCTCTCATTCGGCCGCGTCGCGGATTACGCGGCAGAGATCGCGTTTTTTGGCGGCATCGTCGGCTCGAAAAGCGTTGCATTAATAGGTTCGTCGTCGAGTTTGATTGGTGCGGCGAAACAGGACGCGAACCACACGATCGACTACTACGAAATCAAGTTCATGGCAGAAACGAGCGACGAAATTAATCCGACTTTCCCAGCAAAGAGAGAGAGGTATGAGAATTTCGAGAAACAGATGGAAGCGTCTGTCGTCGATGCTCTAAAACGCGTTAGAAATCGTCCCCGACCTGTGGCATTCGTTGCCAAAGTGATCCTCGCATCGCCCAACTTCTTGGTTGCCAGTCCAATTTTCGTCCGCGAGGCTTGAGCTCGTCCCCACCCAGCGTCCGATTTTCTCTCGCCGTTCCCGATACGAAATGCCCTGATCAGCCCATAAGATCGGCGCGAGCTTGGAGGATCGCGATGCGCCCCTCGGGGGAACGTCGAGATCATGACTGCATTGAGTAGTCGAGCGGCTTAAACTGCCGCCTCCACCCCTTAGGAGCGAACGGTGTCGAGATCACCGGTTTCGAAGGACGAGCTTGAGCGAATTGCGCTGCAAGAGATCCGGAGTTTTCCAGGCACAGAAAGGGTTGTCTCCATCGAAGTTGAGTTCGAGCCAGATTACCGACTCGGCACCACAGACTGGAAGCTGCATGTCGTCGCACAGGAAGGCTGCGATCTTGCGCGCGTTCAATACGCCGCAAAGACGACAAGCGACCGGCTCAAACGTCGCTATGACATCCGATTAAACTGACTTCCGACTGCTCTACATCAAGCCGATTGCATCGGCCGGAGTAGAGACCACATCGGCTCCAGCCTGGAGGTTTTTCGGAGGGCAGCAAATTCCCCGCAGACCACTGCAGAACGACCAGGTTTGACATCACGTCATTCAAAGACCCGCCGGCACTCTGTTCCTCACTCGGGACCTAAATTGAACGTCTGCGTTGGGGCGTCAAGAGTTCCGCCAATGGCCGATCTCGAGGATATTTTGGCATGCGTCGCCGCATCAAGCAGTCCGCCTCGTTCAGTCAGGGGCTCATCGAGGAAGCTGCAGAATTTCGGAAAGCCGCCGAACAGCTGTCAATCGGCTTGCAAATTTGACCCCTCATCGGCGTCCAATTTTGACCCCTTAGCACGGCGGGCTTTGCTGGTAGCGCTCGTCTCGTCGGAGCTGGCC
>NZ_JADPKR010000027.1 GCF_023074055.1 Bradyrhizobium sp. 141 | reverse complement strand
ATCGGCCGGCCTCGCTCACCTGCATTCGCCACTCGCACTCTCCTCTGCAGAGATTCGAGCTATCAACTAATGTGACGAACTTGCGTTCCAGATGACTAGGCATTGCGACGCGCGCGTCCCAATGGCGAAGTCTCCATCGAGGAGAGATTCACTCCGACAATAGGACGGGTCGCGGCATTTCCGGCACAATGGACCTATCGATAAAATGAATCAATCTGCCCGGTCGATTCATAAAACTCATTGGACGCCGCTTCCCTCGGAAGCGAGAATCTGTCCGTGCCGAAACCCGAACCAGAACCGCTTCATCTGCGCCGCATCGATGCCGCGCGCAATATGCGGCGGTTTTATGCGCTGTCCATGCAGCCCACTTTGTTCGGAGAAATGTCGCTGATCCGCAATTGGAGCCGGATCGGCGTAAATGGCAAAGTCATGGTACAGACCTTCGATGGCAGTGCGGAGGCGGTCGAAGCGTTCGGACGGTTGGAGCGTGCAAAGCGGAGGCGCGGTTACGCTGTCGAGGACGAAAAACCGTCATAGTCTGACAATTTTTCGGGGATTACGCCTCTGCCTGTGATGCCGGCTCTATCTGTTCCGCGGCCTTGGTGTCAGACGAGCAAAATCGAAACAAGACGGAGCTCGTCCCATGACAACTGCCAATGAGATCGCCGAAGAGATTGCGGCCGAGAACGACCTGACAAAGGCTCAGGCAAAAACCATCGTCGATAGCGTTTCAAGGCGATCGCTGATGCGGCCGTGAGCGGAGCTGAGACGAGTCTTCCCGGGTTCGGCAAATTCAAGGTCAAGGATAGCGCTGCTCGCGAGGGTCGCAATCCGTCGACCGGCGCAACTATTGCGATCGCAGCTTCCAGTAAGCTGACCTTTACGTCTGCCAAAGCCATCAAGGATGTTCTCAACGGAGGGGCGGCCCCTGGTGCATCATAAGTCGCAAGACGAGGGGGCTGATCTCCTCTGCTGCGAGCGCTTCGTTGCGTTGGCGAATGAGTTCGGCCAGTTCGACTTCGAGCGCCTTGCGCTCCGTCGGCGTGAATACGCATCCGCGCAGCTCGGCGCGTAACTCTTCAATGGTGTCGATGGTCATGATCGCATTTCCCGTCGAAGGGAGCGGGCCCCGCCTTGCGGCGGAGCCCACTGGCTGAGCCTCAGTCCCGGTTCGGCCGGGACCAGATCAGCTGGAGACCTTCCGCACCTTCGACCTCGGTCAGGGTGGCGTAGATCGGAGCGGGGAAGCTCGGATCGTCCAGCTTGACGGAGAGGTAGTCGCGCTCGGTGTCCCTGGCGGTCTTCTGCCAGGCAGCACCCAGCTCGACGTTGCCCGAGTAGATGCGGAAGTGCGGTCCCTTGTCGGAAGGATTCTCGACACGGATCAGCTTGGCCTTGACGTTGAGGTTGAGCGTCTTGATGGCGCCGGAGAAGCCGTTGCCCGTGGAGGTGAAGGTGCCGATGGTAGCCATTGTCTCATTCCCTTGGTTTTCTCGGGCCGCGCCTATCGCGACCTCGATGGCGGTCGTGAGACCGGAGGCGATCGACCTGCACCCGGAGGGCCGAAATGAAATGGAGGGCGGCCGGTAGCGACTTTCTTGGACCGCGAGGAATGGTGCGCAGCGCCAGGGGAAGAAAGTCGTGGACGGGCGTTGCAGGGACAAGATCGAGAGCCCGCAAAGCGGGATCGCCCTTCGGTCAGACCAGCCTCTATCGAGGACGCAGATGGGTGCGCCCATCGCGAAAACACATGGAATGAAGACAGGCGGCCCTGGTCGGTTCAGCCATTCGCATCTCAAGGCAACGGGCGTCGCAGCGAGAGTAGTTCACCTTATGCAGGCCACCTAAGCGCCACGTCATCACCCGCAATGGAAACCGTCGCTGTCAGCAACGTCGGCGCACCTGTCGAACTTGCCATCGCAAGATCGATAACGAGGCTGGCGACGTACTCGCCATGTAGATGCAACCCCGCCCTCCGCATCCATGCGACCGACCGCCCTGCGAGGCGTGAACAGATGCTAGCGTCGCTGGACATGCCTGCCTTCGAATCCGGGACGATCCGCCGGCTCGCGCGTTGGAACGAAGCTGAGCGTTCGGATTGCAACGCCACAGCGTTGGAGAGGGTTGTGAGCACAATCGGCCTCTGCAGCAATCCGGCTGCCGGGCTCGATTTCAACGAACGTTATTTGGCCGGCGGTCGCAGCGGGCTTTCCGCCCACCTCCGGGCAGCGGGATCGCGCAGCGGATCGTCCTCGCAGACCAGGCAGACGTAACGCGGCCGGCCGGGCGCGACGTCGTCGGACACGGCCGTCATAGGCTTACCGCACTTCGGGCACAGCTTCCGGCTGAGGTAGAGCGGAGTCATGGTTTTTGCCTGCCGGCACCAGCTTAGTTCCCCGTGCGCCGCGAGCACAAGTAGATCGACGAAAATTGTCCGCATGCACCAGACCGCTTGACGCGGAGCGCGTCTCACACTGAAATCAGATTTTCAGTGATGTTGCGGGGGTGGCGTTGTGGAAGAATTTTACAGGGGCTTCGCGCAGCGGGCGCGCGATCTGGCGGAGAACGCGGATCCGTTCACCAAGCGGCGGCTACTCGACCTAGCCCAGCGATACGATCTCAAGAGCAGACCGGGAGCCTCGGGCGGTCGGACCTTCCCGCCGCCGCGTGCGACGCCGCCGACGGCGCTGTTTTCCGGCTCCGGCGAAGCTTAGACTAGTCCGAGTGCGGCCCGGTCGTCGGTTTTCTATGTGTTCATCGACCGGTCCGGTTGCCGGCCGCCCGCGGTCGCGGTGCTCGCGTTAGTACAAGGTGGCCCTACAGCACTGAACCGCGCTGACTCGCGGCGCGAGGCGTCATCGCCTGCGCCGCGCGATCTCGTCAGCGACCATGCCCTCTGCCCGCACCAACCGCTCATGCAGGGTCTCGAACATATCGAGGATGTCATCATTGGGTTCATTCTTGCCCTGCTCGATCGCTTCGGCGACGAGTTCATCGAGAGGCGTCTCCTTCAATTGGCCCTTCTCCAGAAGCTCCTCAAAAAGAGTATCGCTGCTCGGCTGCGGTTGGATGCGACCGTCGGAGTTGCACCAGACGGTGAATGTCTGTTGTCCCAGAACGGCGTGCTCGACCATCTCCGCATCCAAAGGAATCAGCGTCCCCCAGGCCTCGCCCGCCTCGTCCGCGAACCCCGCCACGTACATCCGTTGCTCCGCAGCCCCTTCATCACGAGGCTGGAAAAACGGCGTGAGGATGAGTGGAGGGTGTTTTGCCATGACGATCTCTCCGAACGCTTTGCGTCGACCCGGCGCAGCAGCCGGGTTGGCACGGGCAATTTGATCACACGAAAAAGGCAACCTGGGAACGGCGCCTCATCGCCTCACGCCCGCTGCTTGTCTCGCCGGCGAGAATTGATCTGCGCCATCAGGATCGGGCCAAGCGAAAATTCGCCGACCTCGGCTTTTCGCGTCAGACCGCGCAGATAACCGCCGGCGGAATTGATCGCCGTCCCGCGCTGCAGGATACACGCCACGACGATGGCTGCGGGCACCTCGCCCATAACCTTTTGAGCCTCCTCCCAGGCGCTCGGACTGATGCCCAGCATCGATCGCACAACGGCCGCGGTAGCGAGAAAATCGCGCCAGTTCGACACCCCACCCTTTGCATAATCGACGATGTCTGGACACGCACTCAGGATCATTCCTAACGGATACGCCCCTTCCCCGACTCGCGAGGGTTGAGGTTTGGGCACAGCTCCCGCCGCCCTGTCTTCTCGAAGGACAGGTTCAAGATCAATAGGGTTGTCTGGTTTTGAATTCTGTATGTGGCGCTCAGAATGGGACTCATTGGCGCTCGGATTCTTGGATTTAATGTGTGCTTCCAGAAGATTGAGCACGTCGTCGGCAAGCTGAGACAACTCGTCGGCGATCGGCTCGAGCTCCTGGCGCGTAGCCGTGCGCGGAATCTGATCGACGATCACGCGGAAGGCAGCGTGCACAACCTGCCAATCGGCAGGCCCCTGCCCTCCCCTTCGCGTCGGGACGGCTTCCTCGATGCCAGTTGCAATCATCTTCGCGATGTCGCGCCGGCACAGCGTGATGCGCTCTCGAACGAGCTTGAGTGCGCGGGCCTCGGCTTCGATATCGGCCGCCAGGCTCTCGAACTCCTCCGAGCGCGCGACCAGCGGCGACAGATCGAAGCCGAAGGCGAGCTCGATTTCGCCGGCATTGTCCTTCCGCGCATAGCGCTTGCCATTCGGACTGTCGCGCCGAACGATCAGGCCCGCGTCAACCAGCACTGCGAGATGACGCCGCAGCGTCGATGACGGCATGCCGTGCGCTCGCCGAGTGAGTTGATGGTTTGACGGAAAAACAATCAGATCATCCTCCCCTGTCAGCGCCGTCTCAGGATGGAAGGTCAGCAGCGCGTTTAATACCGACAGCGCGCGCTCCGACACGCCAAGGCGCGGCCGCGCCGTGCAGATGGCGTGGAAGATCTTCCACTTGTGCACGATCTTTTCGGGAGGACGTTCCGTTGCGACCATCTGGCTTGCCACATGGGCGAGCGTCAACGATCGCCGCCCAAAGGGCGTCGTTGGGGAGTGTGACTGCATGTCTTTGCCTCATGCGGGCAAAGAAAATCTGCTCGCCGAAACGGCGCCGTTGCTAAAGACGCTTGACTGCGATTCGCGAAAGTGATTCTCTGTCAGTCGCCAAACGTGACGAGAGAAGGCTTTCGGACGGAGACGTTCCGGGGGCCTTTTTCTTTTCCGCTATGCTCCTACGGTTAGAGGACGGAAACGCGGGTACGCATCGCGCTGCCCGACCATGAGAGGTCCGGTCGGCGCCATATCCAAAGCGGCGACACGCGTGATGTCATTCATCGGTGCGCCCCTCGCGAAAAGATCGGTAGAGTTCCGGCAACCGCGAAATCACAAAGTCTCCAAACGCAGGCGCGGCCTTTTCGTCGAGCGCTAGCGTGACGCGACCTTCGCGACGTTCAATCTTCACAATCTTCTTGCCGTCGTCATCGGCCCAAGTTGTCGGCCGTGGAGCTTTTGGCTTGCGGGGCGCGAGCGCGGCGAACGCTATCGCGAACCGTTCATCGGAAGTGGCGCGCACAAAACGATCGCTAGCAATGCTGTCAGCCAATGCCTTTTGATCGTGGCGACCTACAATCCGCTCTGCGAGCTCCATCCAGCGCCGGCGGCCGGTCTTCGGCGCTGGCCCGATCGCATCGACTAGGCTCCGTGCAAGGGTTCGCGCGACAGTGATGAGGCGGGAGAGCTCCGTCTTGTCGACGCTGAGCGCCGCCATGATGATCTCACGTTTGAATCCACGATCCTCGAGAGCGGTGGCATATGTTGCCCGCTCAATGAAGGAGAGATCCTCCCGCTCACCATTCTCCTTGCCTTGTGCTACCACCAGGTCTTCGTCGCTGAGGTCACGAACCACGGCCCGCGCGGGGCGGCCAAGTTCGGCGAGCGCACGGACGCGACGATGGCCGTAGGCAATCTGAAACCGACCTGGGCTGGTCGGATGCGGGCGAAGGAGGATCGGAACCAGTTGCCCATTGGCGCGTATCGATTCGACGAGAGCGGAGTGCTTCTCGTCGACGCTCGTCATGCGATCCGGAACTATCGAGGCATCAATCAAATCTGGGGCGATTTCAACGACGGTTTGACCGGCGGTGAGTCGTTCGGTCAAGGCCTTGGCGGCATCGCGCTCCGCGGACAGCATCTCGAGCGAACGGCTCATGGCACCTACTGCCCCGCGCGACCCGTGTGTTGGTTGGGATGGTCTCCAATTGTCGCTAGGCTCACCTGACGGCTGTTCGTTGACCGCGGTCAACTTGTCGTCCATGAGGTCAGCAAGCAGGTTTTTTCGACCCATTAGGCCCTCCCCCATGCAGCCTGGATAAGGCTTTGGATTTCGCCGTTGACGCTATCCAGCGATTCCATCGCGCGGTCGTAGGTAGCGCGTGTGAACTGATCGCGGCTGACCTCATAGAGCGTTTGCTTCGTGATGCCGGCGTCCGAGATCGCCGTACTTTTCAGCATCATATTGGTGACCATGCGGTCGCCAAACAGCGAGCGCATGAAGCCGACCATTTGGGCCTGCGGTCCATCGCCGGGCTCATAGCGCGTGACGAGATAGCGCATCCAATCGTAATTCATGTTGCCGCCCGCCTTGGCGACGACGGCAAGGAGGTCGGATGTCATGATTAGGAATTGGCACATCGACATCACATCGAGCATTTGCGGATGCACCGGAATCAGAATTGCGGTTGCTGCACAGAGCGCGGAGAGCGTGAGAAATCCAAGTTGAGGCGGACAATCGATCACGACGACGTCGTAACGGTCCTGGACCGTGGCGAGGGCACGCGCAACGCGGGCGAAGAAAAGCGGGTCACCCGACTGGCGTGCAGCTAAAGCTTTCGGGGTTTCATGTTCGAATTCCATCAGTTCGATATTGCCGGGAACAATGTCGAGCCCCAAAAAGTAAGTCTGCCGAATGATCTCATTCAGCTCGCGGCGCGCGTCGTCATAGCGGATGGCGCCGTAGAGAGTTCCGTTCTCTTCGACGTCAAACTCTGGCTGATAGCCGTGCAGCGCGGAGAGCGAGGCCTGCGGATCGAGATCGATTGCGAGCACTCGATAGCCCTGCAGTGTGAGATGTTGAGCGAGATGCGCGGCGGTGGTGGTCTTACCCGATCCTCCCTTAAAATTAACGACGCCAATGACTTGCAACTGTTCGCCCGCGACGCGATGCGGTCGGTATCGGCGCACGCCCTTGCCGGATTCGTCGAGATAAGCACGAAGGCTTTGGATGTCCTCGAATGTGTACGATCTTCGACCCGATGGACTGGTGTCCGGCTGAGGGCCCCTACCCTCCAGCGACAATTGGCGGAGGTAACCGTCATTGATACCGACGAGTTTAGCGACTTCGCCAGATGTGAACCGGCGAAGATGCTTGCGTGCTTTTGGCGGGAACAGCTTCGTTCGGTGGGCGTGAAGTTTCGCGGATAGTTCCCGCGCGTCTGCCGCGATCGTATCGTGGATCGCCTGGGGTGCGGCAGATGGGATTGACGCCATCGCTTGCTGGTCGTTCAGGGCCACGGCTTTCTCGCGTAGTTACGAATTTCGGAGGCAGGGCATGCGCAAAGCGTAGCTACTACGCCCGATTCTGAGCGGTCGCGCAACAATTAAAGGGTAAACGAATCCTTAACCGGTCACTTCAGGCTGCCACATGCGAATGGAAAGTTGACCGCAGTCAACTTGGGAGATTCGACGTGCCCGCCCCCTCATCCGTTTGCTCTGGCCAACTCGCGCGCGAGACCGGCCAAAGTTGACCGCGGTCAACTTTCTTGAATTGGGCCGAATCGGCCTTCATGAAGTCTACCTAAGATCGTCCATGGACGGCGCCATCAAAAGCCGTAGCTTCGATCCGCCTAGCGCAGCAGCACGAGCGTCGGGATCGGGCAGACGAATGCGCTGCGCCTTCAGGCCTTGCGCAATCGCCATGCCGATGTCGGAATCAACCCAATGGCCGTGGGTCATCAGGAAGAACCAGCCGCAGGACAGGCCGACCTCACTGTCCAAGGCCTCAATCCGATCCATCAGGAGATGCACCGAAACGTCCGGTGACATGAGCAGCCGCTCCTTCTGGGGCTTCAGCGGCCGGGGGATGAAACCGACTTCGCGCTCGCCCCTGTGGCTATAATCTCGAACATCGAGCGCCCAAATGCTCAAAGACGCCAGGGGACGGGCGCTCGATCCCCCAGTCTTGAATGAAGCGCACCTCGCGCGGCACGTACTCGAACCAGTCGGGAACCGCATCGAGGAATGGCGTTTCGCGCGTTCCCTGAGGGCCGACTTCACGGATCACGCGCCGCTCGATCTCGGGCCGCTTGGCCTTCCGCTTCTCGCGCTCGACACGGCTGCAGCGATCGAGGAAACTGCGGATATGGACGAATGCGCCGCCGGCGCGGTCGAGCAGGCGGTAGACTGGACCGGCGAGCCGCTCCGTCTCGGGCAGGGACTGGCTGGGCCAACTGGGATCGAGCAGATCCTCTTCGCCCCAAGGTCGATAGTCCGGATTAACGATCGGACCAGCGCGCCACTCGATTTCTCGTCCAAGTGCGATCTGGATATAATCGGCGGCCCCGGATCCGGTCGGGGCGAAGACGAAGGCGCGGGTCCCGCGCCACTCGGTGATCTGCAGATCAGTGTCTCTCAGGCGCGTCCAGAGCGCCTTGATATCCCCGCAATCTTTGACGAGCTCGGCCGTCATCCACTGCCGCAGCTCCCCGACTCGGGTGCAGTCGGGTCGAATGACCGATCGGGTGTCGCGCCAGTAATCATCGTCGACGCGGGCTAGGCTGAAATCGAAACGGAAAGGCCGCGGTGAGTGCGGGCATGAGATCCGCGTCGGCCGAGGCGGGATCTAGCCCTGCCAGAACGGCCTCGATTGAGGCTGCATCGGGAATGCGAAGAGGGTGGCGCTCATAGAACGTTAACCATAATAATTTAGGTGCCTCCGCCGACTTCTTATGAACTTCTCCATCAGATTTGGCGAGAATCCTCGGCCTTCACGAGATGCATCCGGAATGTTGTATAAGGATACACGATACGCGCTGGAGGAGCGCCTCATGGCCTTCCATATCAAGAAGCCGGAAACCGACGCGCTGGCCCATGAGCGCGAGCAGGGCAGGCCGTCCCTAGTCGACCTAGGCGTCCAGTTTTGTCGCGATTTGAGGACAAAGGTCAATCCGCAAAACGGCAAACCTGCCGACAAGGCGTTCCGCGACAGCCTGTACGAGGAAGCAACGCCGAGCTCGACGATGCCGGGGTGACTCTGCTTGATGTTGGTGTCGACTTTGGCCGGAAGCTGCGTGCCCGCAGCAATGCGCGGGGGGGGGGCCGATAAGGTACTTAGTGACGGTCTATTCGACGACGCCTGATCTCGATCGCGTCCGCGCAGATGACCGGCGCCAACCGAAAAAACAGCGGAAGGGGAGGGGGCTGGGGTGGTCGTCTCTCATCCATCCGGGGCCTGGGCGGACGGGATTTGCAGGTGCCTTGGCGCCAGAATCGCCGATTCTGCGGGTTGATTTCCGCCCCTGTCATCAAATTTACGACCCGAGCGGGAGGATACGCACCCGCGCCCGGTCGAGATCGATGGAGATCAAGGCGCCTTCGGCGAGCTCGCGCTCGGTTTGTGCGATTGCACGGAGCACGGCGCTGCCGATCGCCACTGGCGTCAGCAAATCGGCCCGAATCTGGATGACGCTCGGCTTGCGGCGCTGCGTCGCGGCAAGGATCGTCGAAAAATCGAGGTCGTTGGTCACCACTACATGATCGTGCCCGGCCGCCCATTGCATCAGCGTGCGATCAGACGCGTCCACCGCACCCACCGCCGACCAATGCACCGCTTCGAACCCCGCGTTCTGAAGGAAAGAAACCCAGCTCGGCGACAGGTTCATGTCGATCAGGAATCGCATCAGGATGCGTGCTGCAGATCGACCTCGCGCTCCTCGGCCCGCCAGGCGGCGTAGCGCAAGGCCTCAAGCACGTCCTCGCGCGCGAGATAGGGATAGTCGGCAAGCAGCGCATCGATGCTGCGGCCCGCGCCGATCTGGCCGACGATCATGCCGACGGTAACGCGCTGGCCACGTATGCAGGGTTTCCCGCCCATCAAGGCAGGATCTTGCGTAATTCGCCTAAACTCGTTCATGCGTTTCACCTCGACATCGCAACGCCAGCCTATCATAGTTGGCGCCAAGCGGGCACTCGAGATGACAGAGCATCCGGGAAGAACAGGCTCCCCCGCACCAGAGGAGGAGGGACGACCTTTGGTCGACCTCAGGGGCCTGGAAACGCGATTTCCCAACACCATCGATAAGCGGTGGTTTCGATTAGGAGAGCTGGCCGGGAACAGGCCTCGCTATGACGGAAGCCACAGCCATGTTAGCTTCCGTTGCGCCGCTTCCTGTTAAGGTTATCAAGACCTTGCTGCCCAGCTACAAAATCCCCGAACCGCTGCCTTGGGCCCAGCTCGCCGGGCCGCTCACCGTCGCCGAGGATGCGCTCGCCCGCCTCGACGAGCGGCTGGCCAAAAGCCCAATACGCGACGGCGCGATCAGCCGGATGCACTTCGCCGACGCCTGCGCCAGTCTGTGGCTCGACGGCGAACTTGTCCACCTCGACGACCTCGTCCTCCACGACGCCGGCATGGACGTCCGCGCCCCGACCCACGAGCTGACCCGGGCTCATGCCGTGCTGCGCGCCCGTCGGCGCATCGCCGAGGCGAAGCCCGATTGGGCGCTGTCCGTTGCCGGGCTCGCTGGCCTCCGCGGACGGAGCGAGCGAGAGGAGGGGACGGGCAACCGGAAGGAAGTCGAGGGAAGTTTTGGGGTCGACGAGGACGCGGAGCGGGAGGAGGTGGATTTCGAAGGGCCGCTTGACGCCATCAACACCGATCCCCATCTGACCGCCGCCTTCGCCGCGGTCGATGCCGCGAACGCCAGGGCGGAGCGCAGGCTCGCCGACGAGGCGCGGTCGCGGCCGGAGCGGGATTCCCTCGTCTACGATCCCGACTGGAACGAGGGCGGTCGCCTCGACGACTGGCGCGCCGTTATCGACGAGACCCGCACGCTGCCGCCGACCCTGGCGGCGGCGATCGCCGTGGATGCCTGGGACGCGATCGAACCGCTCGAGCACACGCCTTGGCTCGGCCGCCTGCTCGCAGCTGGCGTGTTGCGCGCGCGCGGCAAGACACGCTGGCATCTGCCGTGCCTGCATGCCGGGCTGAAAAGCATCTCGCGTGAGCGCCGGCGGCCGCGCGACGCCGCAGCGCGGCTCGCGGTGCAGCTCGAGGCGATGGCGGCCGCGGCCGAGGCCGGCCGCAAGGACCACGACCGCTGGCTGATGACCAGAAACCTGCTCGCCCGCAAGCTCGCCGGCCGTCGCGCCACTTCAAAACTGCCGGCGCTCCTCGACTACGTGCTGACCCGGCCGATCGTTTCGGCCGGCATGATCGCGGCGGAGCTCGGGATCACGCCTCGCGCCGCCCAAAACCTCGTCGCCGAGCTCGGCCTGCGTGAGGCGACCGGTCGGGGACGTTATCGGGCGTGGGGCATCCTGTAGGACGCCCAGTTAGTGCGGTGCCCCGCCACAAAGCAGATGCCGATAGCCGTGCTCGGTCATCCAGTGGGCGCGGGCGAGATGGGATCTCCAGGCGCGGCGGGCACGATCAGGCTCTTGGGCCGGATCAAGGTGCAGCACGATCCGCGCAACCTCTTTCCAGTCGGCGCCGTCGGCTTCGGCATCGAGCAGGCGCAGGTAGGTGACCAGGTGCTCTTCGTCGTAGCCGGTCAGAACGGAGGCGGTCGGTGCTCCGTCGGCGACATCCGGGTCAAGCGGGGGCTTCTGCATGGGGCTACTTTCGCGGACGAGATTCTGGCGACCGGAGCGTAGGCTAGATGCTGCACCGCGAATAGATCCCAAATGTGCACCACGCGGTGCATCACCGGCATCCCGGGCGCACCGTGGCTGCTGCTGTATCCCGATCGTGCCCGGTGGCGGCTTGACATACAATGCAAATGCATTACATGGAAGAGTGTGCAACCCCGGAGCCGGCCATGGCGAAAACGGCTGAAATTCTCGAAATCCCCGCCACCATCACTGAGCGTGGCCAGACGACCGTGCCCGCGGCAATCCGGAAAATGCTCGCGCTCGGCAAGCGCGATCAGGTGGTGTTTCGCGGGCTTGCGGATGGCACCGTCGTGATCGCGAAGAAGGTGGCCCAGGTCGAGGATAGCGATCCAGTGATCGGCAAGTTTCTCTCATTTCTCGCGCGCGACATGGCGAAAGAACCGTCGCGGATTCGGCCGGTGCCGCGCTCACTCGTGTCCCGCGGCAAGGATCTGGTCAAGGGCGTTAAGGTCGATCTCGACGCGCCGCTTGCGGACGACGAGGCGTGAGCCACGAGACGCTCGAAATCAACGGCTGGACGATCTACGCACACCCGCTGTTTCTCGACCAACTTGAGGCGATGATCGACGCCGTCGAAAAAGCGCGGAAGAAAGACCCGCAAGGATACAAGAAGAAGCGCGCTACAAAACTGCTCGCGGCCGTTCTCAAGGTCGCGTTCGAAGACATTCCGAGCGACCCGACGCGCGACACCTACCGCCAGGGCGGCACGCTCGGCGATGCGTACAAGCATTGGTTCCGGGCAAAATTCCTGCAGCAGTTCCGGCTGTTCTTTCGCTACCAGCAGTCCGCGGATGCGAAGGTGATAGTGCTGGCTTGGGTCAATGACGACACGACGTTGCGCGCTTATGAGAGCGCAGACGACGCCTACGCGGTCTTTCGCAGGATGCTCAATCGCGGCAATCCGCCCGACAGCTGGACCGACCTGCTCGCGGCGGCGAGCGCAGATTTGGCGAAGCAACGGCTGGCTCGCGCCGCTCCCAAGACATAGCTCTCGCCCGGCCAGCAACCGAGCGTTCGCTGGGGTTTGGGCGGCTCGGCGGATGGTAGCAGAGCAACTCGCCACCCCGACGCGACGCAGGATCTCGTCGCGGAGCTAGGCCTCGCACGGCTAATCGTGCTCCTGGTGCGGGATCGATAAAGCTCACTCTCCTCGCTTAGATTAATGTTCGTTATCGTAGTCCAACTACGACTTTGGCCTCGAGTTTCAAACTGGCCGGTTCATCCCCTCGTAGCAATGCGACGATTCACAGGGATAAGCTAAACAGCTACGTACCCGCGCCTGGGGTCCTGAGCATGCGCACATCTGCTGCTGTCAATGCAGACGCGGCCCCGCCTTTTGGCGAGGCCGCTCTCGCGGGCCCTCAGTCCCGGCTGGGGCGGGACCAGATGAGCTGAAGACCTTCCTGGCTCTCCACCTCGATCAGGGTGGCGTAGATCGGGGCGGGGAAGCTCGGGTCGTCCAGCTTGATCGAGAGATAGTCACGCTCGGTGTCCCTGGCGGTCTTCTGCCAAGCCGCTCCCAGCTCGACATTACCGGCGAAGATGCGGAAGTGTGGTCCCTTGTCGGAGGGGTTCTCGACCCGCACTAGCTTGGCTTTGGCATTGAGGGCGAGGGTGCGAACCGTGCCGGTGAAGCCGTTGCCGGTCGAGGTGAAGGTGCCGATGGTCGCCATTGTCGTGTCCTTTTTCAGTTTCCGGGCCACGCCCATCGCGGCCTCGATGGCTGGCGACAGACCGGAGGCGGTCGACCCGCACCCCGCAGGGGCCGGCACGCAGTAGAGGGCAGCCAGGGCACGACTTTCTTGTCTTGCGCGAGGAATGGACGCGCAGCGGTCCAGGGGAAGAAAGTCGTAACCGGCTGTTGCGGGGATAAGAGCGAGGCGGCGCTTAAGCGACGCCGCCCTTCGGTCAGACATGCCAATCGAGGACGATGTGGGTGTGCCGGAAGAAACGGCCCAGAACACGAACTGCGATCATCGAAACCTTGACCGAGGAAAGAACCCATTACCGCCCACCGCACACATCTGGCAATTCCTCAAGCTTGCTGGTCGAGGCCCGAACCCGGAAGGTAAGCACGCTGCTCAGCCGTCAAGAATCACGCGACCCGCAAAGTGAACCCGCAGGCCGCGAACCAGATTTGCTCGGCAAAGCCGACGACCTGTGCAAAGCCAGAACGGCGGCCGCCCTCGAAGGGAGATCCCTGTCAGGTCGCGCAGCACGAGGAATAAAGGGGCCTCGACGTGGCGGCCAAGCAAAGGGGCCGCGGTCCCTGCGCTGATCGCCGGATAAGTGAGGGTCGGTAAGCGCCGGCGCCAATCACGCTGTGCACTCATCATGCTGCCTCCTCGACGTCAGCTGCTTTGGGCTGCAGGTCGTGCAGATAAGCGACGGCGCGTTGCGCATGCGCGGCAGCCGAGAAGATAAAGCGTTTCTCACATGACAAGACCTCCAACCACGACGCGAGGTAGCTCGCATGATCCGGCCGCGGGTCGAGTTCGGGAGAGATCCCGAGATCCGCGCAGAGGAAGCAGCTCCCGAGTTCGGCAATCAATTCTTCGCGCGCGCGTTCGCTCCGATCCTTGCCGTAACGGCTGAGATCGCGATTGACGCGGTGAGCAGGAGCGGTCCAGTGCACGGTCTCATGGGCTCTGACGGCAACATAGGATGCCACGTCGCGGAAACTTTCGATCGGCGGCATCTGAATGTGATCGGACGAGGGTGCGTAAAACGCCATCGAGCCGCCATGCCGAACAATCGCGCCGGTGTTGGCAAAGAAAGCGTCGGCGTGCGCGTTACGCTCGATCGTTGATGCGACGACGGGCGGCCGACCGTAGTAATGCGCGGGCAAGCCATCGAGTTGATCGACGCAGAAGACGGTATAGGCTTTGAGGAAGGGGATATCCCGCTCGATTTCGTCGCCGTGAGCGTCGGTCTCCGTTTTGGTGAAGCGGCTTGCATACACCACAGTGCTGCCGGTCTCACCCTTACGGACATACGCGCCAAGTTCGCTGGCCTGCTTGAACGTCATCCAGATCGGCGAGCAGAAGCCGCGCGCGATGGCTTCTGACCATAGCAGCAAGACGTTGATGCCCGTATAGGGCTGGCCGTTGTGTCGCAGCGGTCGGGTGATGCGGTCCGCTCTATTCGCGGCGGTCCAAGGTTGAACCCAGGGGCGCACGCCGCGTTCGAGCTCGGCGATAATGCGGTCCGTGATGCGGGTGTACAGGTCGCCTCGCGACTTTTCTCCGTTCCTGCTCATTATAATAGCCTCCGTTCGGGAGGGCGCGCCCATCGCGGCCCCTCACGGGGTCCGCCACCGCGCGCACCCGAAGGGCCGAAGCAGCGCGAAGGACGGCGAAGCCGTTGCGCGGACATCGGGTCCGGCGCAGGACCCCGGCCCGGGAGGGGCCGGCGATGGCGCGGTTCGGGCGACTGGCTTGGGTGCAGCCGCGACACGAAGAAGGGCCGGTCTCGCGGACCGGCCCGTCAGGTGGCGGCAATGGAAGAGGCGCGGGGCCGAGGCCCCGCGCCGGCGGTCAGTCGAACGCCGACATCTGCGCCTTGGCCGCTTTCGGGCCGACGGTGTCGGTCGTGTTGTCGACGGGACGCTCGAAAGGCTTCCAGGTCTCGCCCACGACCTGTTCGTAGGCAGCGACGGCACCCTCAGCGGCCATGCGAAGCGCGTGAGCCTGCGCGCCCATGTCGGCGGCGAATTCACGCTTGCGCTGTGCCTGGCTATCGAAGCCGACCGGACCATCGAGGTCCTCATCGCGGCTGTCGTTGGCGAGCTTGGCGGTCGCATCTCGCGCTTCAGTGACAGCTCGGGTGTAGAACTGGCCGGCGCCGTGGGCCGACCCGACATATGCACCGACGATCCGTTGCAGGTGGATCTGCATGGCGCGTTCACTCAGGCCGTCCTTGAGTGCGTCGGCAGTCTCGACGACGAGCCGCTCGTGCAAGTCGCGGATGCCGTCGCTGTCGAGGACCGCAAGGCCGAAGCTCTCGGAAATTCGCAATGTCTGTGCGGAGTCGGGGCAGACAAGGCGGACCATTTCGATCGTCGTGCCGCGGCGGAGCGGGATGACACGGGCGGAGGAGCGGGGGGAACGGGCGGTCTTGGTCATCATGAGATCCTTTCTCGGTTTCGCCTTGGGAAGCGATCGGGCCCTTGTCCGTCGCCCCCTTGGGTGCGGTCGACCAGAACCGGCTTCAGCGAGCCGCTTCAGGGGGCGGTGGCTGCCAAGGCGAGCATGGGTGGGTTGCAGTGCGGGCCTTCAGGCCTGCAAAGAACGCGGCCCCCATCGCGAGACGGCGGCCGCCGATCGCCTCGCGACTTGCCCTTGAAGCGGATCGCGGCCGGTTCAGACCGCAGCACAAACCGAGGGAGTGACGGCCAAGGGTTAGCGAGCCGCCGAAACCGTGAGAGGTTGGACCAAACCCGCTGAAACTCTCCGCCTCGACATGAAGTGTTCGGGCGCGCCGCTCGCGCTCCAATTGGTGGGTCCTTCGCCTCTCACCGCCACGCAGCGGAAAAGCGATGACGCGTCCGAGACTCGGCGATCGCCGGCTCCTGGCGATCGAGCTTGCGCGTGAGAGCGTCGATCTCGCCGCGAGGGCCAAGGCGAACTCCGCGACATGCTGCTAAAAGAACCGCTCATCCGCATTCGTCCAGCTCGATGCGGTCCGGCCGTGCTGCCGGCGCTTCGCCCGCTCGGTGATCGTCAGCCGTTCGGCGCGCGCCGCGATCTGACGTTCGATGACGCCGAGATGGCGCTGCGTCTCGGCTTGCGCGGCTTATGTCCTAAACTCTGTTCAGGCGCGCCACCGGCCGCTATCTGACAAAGGCGCTTCGCCTCATGAAGAGCGGCTAAGGACGAATGAGAAAGAGCGCTGAACTGGCATGGTGCCAGCCCGACCTGCCTAAGCACGTGTATGGGAGCATACCGCCGGCATCAGCGGATCGTCCTTCGTCGCGTCATGAAAAGCGATGGTCTGCTCGCAACTGCATCTCGCATGACAATATTCGTATCCCAATTTTGACTTTCGCTTGATGACGTGCGGGGACGCGAAAGCTGTCCGGATGCTTCGCGTACTTGTTAGGACATTTCCACCCGTATCGTGGCGTTTCAGCTAGAAAACCGCGGAAGCTTCGGTCTTCCACGTAATTTTCCAAGAACATGTGTAGGAGGACGTTGGACAACGAATTCTTTGGCCCTCGGTTACGAAATGAGCGAGGGTTAGATGCCGATCTCGGTCGATTTGGGAAAGAACCCGCTGTTGCGTGGAATGGTCGAACACATACGCAGGGACTGTACGGTCGACAATATCGCGATGGTGCTAGGGCGCGCTTCGGAAAGCGCTGCCGAGCGAAGCGGCCGGGACTTCGAACATGCCGACCGCATCGTGATCGATCTCGATCCCGGAGAGGGTGTCGATTGGAACGCGGTCGTGGAGACCGCGCTCGATCTGCGCGCGCTGATGAAAGTAGAGGGTTTTGAGACCTGGCCCAAGCTCACCGGCGGCAAAGGAATTCATCTGATGGCGCCACTGGATCGGCCGGTGCTGCACGACAAGGCGCATCGGGTCGCCCATCAGTTGGTCTCCGCCCTCGCAGCGCGCCATCCAGACCGCTACCTCCTGTCTGCTCAGGCAAAGCGTCGCGATCGCATCTTCCTCGATTATCTGCGCAATGGCCGCGGCACCACCGCAATCGGCACCTACTCGCCGCGAGCCCGAGAGGGATTTGCGATCGCAGCACCCGTGACCTGGAAGCGCATCGAGAGTGGTATCGCGCCGGACGCCTTCACCATCGACAGTCCGTTCCGCGCCAAACCAAGGAGGTGAGCCCTAAGTCGGATGCATTCGATCAATGGGTGGAGTGGCGCTACAAGCCTCTGGGCGACAGGCGCAGCATTCCCGCCGAACTCTATGCCGCGGTGACGTCGCTGCCTGAAGCCGATCGCTCGGACCGGCAGAGGGTGAACGAGGTGGTTTGCCGCCATGACACGGCTCGCCACGAGGGCAGAACCGTATGCTCTGCCTTGATGACTACGAGAACGGCGATTCGCGCACGATGGGCGATCCCGAATGGGTGAAGGTATTTGCATCGGAGGGTGCCGCCGACGCCTGGCTGCAGGACAACGACCCCGAAGGCGTCGCCTGGGAATACGAAGTGGAAGGCGGTCCAGCCGAAGGATCGGTTTGGCTCAGCTTGCCCGATCCGGCCTCCAGAGCCATCGGTGAGCCCGATTGCATCAAGCTCTTTGCCTCGAAAGAGCGCGCGCAAAAATGGCTTGAGGGCAACGAGCCAAAGCGCGACATTTGGCGGTACCCGGTTCAGGAGTGACGCGCATGAGTGCGTTCGTTGACAGCTCCGTCTGGTTCGCTGCGGCCGCCAAGCGGGATGCTCAGAATGAGCGCGCCAAGTCGATCCTTCAGAGCATCGACCAATACCTCACCACCGACCTGGTGCTGGACATGGCATCTTCTCAAGGCCAACTGCGGATACGTTCTGGGCGCGGCTGCTTGACAGCCGAGTTCGGATCGAACCCGTCATTCACGCCGATCTGGAAGCGGCCGCGCAGATCGAGAGCCGTTTTCCGGACGCAGGCTTTTCACTGGGGACAAGCTTCGCCGTGATAGACCGCATCGGGATAACGCGGGCGGCCACGTTCAACGAAGATTTCGCGGCCTACCGGGCCGGGCCCGCCGCGGTCGCAAGCGACCCTTCCAGATCCTTACCGAAGGCCACAGCGAAGTTTTCATTGCGCTCGGACAAGCTCTTCTTCGCCGGTGCGTTCACGTGGGCCAAGACGGCGAGCGGCACACGGTCTGCCCCTACATCCTGGGACACGCCGCCGGGGGGGGAGCGCGCATTGGCCCTCCTTCTAGAGGTAAGTTCGAGCACGAAGCGTTCGGCACGAGCCAGGTGGATCTGCCTTCGGTTGTCGAAGATCAGGGCAGGTTAGCTTAGCCGATGAGCCCTGGATTGAGCGAGACGATCCGGGACCGGTGCAAAGATGTGTCGATCAGGTGCACTTGGACGCGAAGCGAGTACGACAGCTTCTGGGATAGCGCCGGCTAAGGGTCTGTGCTCATAAACGTGGCCGTCCTGGCACCAAGTCTGCTCGATTCAGCCGGCCGGGCTTGCTCGAAGTCGTCAGCTAGTGAAGGAACGCCGGGCTCTTCTCGCGGGATGCGAGCGAGCATTGCAGGAACGGGTGCTCCTGATCGTCTCTGGCTCCGCTACAGACCAGAAGTAGCGAGTCCTCACGTGAGGGAGCGAGATCAGCATTGTCGGTGACGACGCTGCAATTGCGGTGATTGATCGTCTGTCGGACTGTTCCGGCCTGGACGATAAAGTAGGAGCGGCGCCCTGCGACAGCCCGCCACACCATTTGGTCAGGGAGGTGCAAATAAGATAGGCCACGCACTAAGCAGGAGGCGACAATGGCTCACTACCTCGCAAGCTATGATCTACACCGGGTGCGCCTCCGGAACCGTCATGCCATGCTGTACAAACTTCAAAGCTGGGCAGCCACGAGGGTGCTTGAATCGGCATGGGTCTTTAAGAGCGACCTCTCCGTCTCCCAGCTTCGAGAGGAATTGCTGGCAGCCTCCGAAACTGGGGACGCCTTTGTCGTCTTCGAGCTTAAGCCTGAGAGCTCATGGGCCTGCGAGAAGTGGCTGGCTCGTTTGGAACCCAGCTTCGGCACGAGCGTGGTGGCTTGACCGATATCTACAAATTGGCTTCGCGGGACTATGGTCTTGACTAGCTCTATCGATCATTCGTTGCCGTTTTGTGGGCGTGTAGAACATTAGAGAAGGGACATTCGTTGGTTAACGGAATGCACCGCGTGGCTGCCATCGGCACCATGCTGACGATGGTTTTTCCGGCAACCGCCACTGCAAGCGAAGGAGCCCATCTTGTCGGCTCTCAGCTAAGCTTGGTATGGGGATTGCCGTTCGCCGGCACTCTCTTGTCGATCGCGCTCTTCCCTTTGGTCGCGCCGCATTTCTGGGAGCACCACTTTGGCAAAATCACCGCATTTTGGGCCGCGACACTGTTGTTGGCGTGCGCCACTTCCTTCGGATTATGGGTCACCGCAACTGAAGTCCTTCACGCTGCCGCGCTAGAATACTTCCCGTTCATTATCCTTCTCTTTTCACTCTTCGTCGTGGCAGGCGGCATCCGGCTCGTTGGGAATCTCATTGGTAACCCCGCCACGAATACGACCCTGCTGGGTGTCGGGACAGTGGCGGCAAGTCTTGTTGGGACCACTGGCGCAGCGATGTTGCTGATTCGTCCGCTCATTCGCGCAAATGAGGACCGGCCTCACAACCAGCACGTGTTCATATTCTTCATCTTTCTCGTCGCCAATATCGGGGGCTCGCTGACGCCCCTTGGCGATCCGCCTCTCTTCCTCGGATTTTTGAAGGGTGTCGACTTTCTATGGACCGTGACCGCGATGTTTCCGCCAATGGTGGTCGCGAGTACCATGCTTCTGGCGCTCTTTTATTGTATCGACCGCCATTATTGGCGGAAGGCAGAGGCGAAGTGGCCAACCAGTCACGTACCTCGTCAATTGAGGATCGAGGGTTTGCACAACATTGCGTACCTGGCGGGCATTATGGGTGCAGTGCTGCTGAGTGGAGTGTGGAAGTCGAACGTAGAGGTCCCACTCGGCCTCGGCGTCGCCTTGCCACTAGAAGGTTTGGTCCGTGACCTGGTTCTTCTGGCACTTGGCTATCTCTCGTGGCACACAACCTCGCGATCAATCCGCGTCGAAAACGCATTCGCATGGACTCCAATTCAAGAAGTGGCGTTTCTCTTCGCGGGGATTTTCATCACCATCATTCCCGTGCTGGCAATCCTCCGCGCAGGCAAAGACGGGCCATTGGCCCCGCTGCTAACGCTCGTCACCACAACCGATGGCCGGCCCAACGAAGCGGCGTATTTCTGGCTGGTGGGCGCATTGTCAAGCTTCCTCGACAACGCACCTACTTATCTGGTTTTCTTTAATCTTGCAGGGGGTGATGCGCCACAGCTCATGGGTCCGTTGTTCAATACTTTGCTCGCGATATCTTCAGGCTCTGTATTCATGGGAGCCAACACCTACATTGGAAATGCGCCCAACTTTATGATCAAGTCTATCTGCGAAGAACGGGGCATCCGGATGCCAAGCTTCTTCGGCTACATGCGTTGGTCTGGCGGAATATTGCTTCCACTATTCGTGGTGATCACGCTCGTCTTCTTTAGATGAGAGCTTGATGCACCCCTGAAGGAAGTGAACTTCACCCCTCGTTGCGTAGTGAGGCTTGAGCAAGGGGGCTGCTCATTTGGCATTCCCGCTTTTAGCCCATCGCTACCGTTGAGGCGGTGCCGCTACATGTTGGTTCAGAGGGATAGATCGGAAGTTTGCAGTGAAGCGCTAGACCGACGCTTTTGACTCGAAGCCGACAACTGCGAGCTTGCTGAGGAACCGCGCAAGGTTCAATACGTCTCCTCTGCGGAGGTGGCTCATGTCGTACCCGCGCTTCTTCGCGATGATTGCGGTCTCGACCATCGTGATGTTCGTGTTGATGTACCTTAACACGTATGCCTTGGAACACGTGCGCTTCAGCGAGACGCGGGTCGATATGGCCCTGCTTATGGGGGCGGCGATGGCGATAGTCATGCTCAGCTTCATGTTCAGCATGTACAAGAGCTATCGACTGAATGCCGCAATTCTTGCCGTCGCTGTGATTGTATTCGGGGCTTCGCTGTGGCTCGTGCGCAGTCAGCAAACGATTGGTGACGTGGCTTATATGAGAGCCATGATACCGCATCACTCGATAGCCATTATGACAAGCGAGCGGGCGCACATCAAAGATCCAGAGGTGCGGAGGCTTGCCGATGGGATTATCGATGCCCAGGTTCGCGAAATCGCCGAAATGGAACGCAACATCTCCCGACTGGAAGGCAACCCACCGGCAGCAAACGCCAGCGATTTACCATCGTACCGTAAACGCGGCGCCAAACCTCCTCCTGCGCAGACTGACGAGAGCACCGGCATCGACACCACCAAAATCCCACGCTGATAGTTCATTTGTCGGCAAATGACTCATCGCTACCGTTGAGGCGGTGCCGCTACATACGTCTCCGCAAGCTGGGCGTCAGAAGTTTTTCCGAGCATCTCCTTCAGCGTCGACGCGTCCAGCATCGACTCCGCCAGCAGCTTCTTTAGCTTGCGGTTCTCTTCCTCCAGGGCCTTCAGCTTGCGGGCGTCGGAGATCTCCATCCCGCCATAGCGCGAACGCCACTTGTAGAGCGTCGAATCGCTGATGACGTGCTTCCGGCACAGATCGCTCGCCGAGATCCCGGCAGCGTGTTCCTCAAGACCTTGATGATCTGCTCTTCCGTGAACCTGCTCTTACGCATCGTCTGTTTTCTCGGTGGAGAACAGAACCCTAACTCAAAACCGTGGGCGTTTCAGGGGAGCAGGTCAAGAGGGGTAGACCGAAGTTTGCAGACGAGCGCTAGACCGACACTTTTAATCCGAAGAGGACATGAGGTTCGCGCGGCCGCGGTTCGTGATCCGTTCTGGCTGCCGAGCTGTTCGTATGCGCCCGGTAGTGGCCTGGTGCGTGTCCTCGCGAACTTGGAATGCTTCACTGTGATCTGGGTTGCACTCGCATCGGGCCGTCGCTCCTCTCGCCCCCGGGAGCCGAGCGCTTCATGTCAAACGTCGAAGAATTCCCGCTGTCCGCCCGCCAAAGGACCACCGAGTTCGAAGCGCTGGTCGCGGCCGGCCACGCCGCGCTCGATGCCATTCCCGGCGCAGTATATCTTTGTGACGCGGAGGGACTGCTCGTCGCCTACAACACCGAGGCCGTGGAATCGTGGCGAACACCTGACCCTGACAAGAAGGAGCGCTTCTACGGTTCGTATCAGCTCTACCTGCTCGATGGACTCCGCTTGCCCACGCCGACCGTCCCATGGCCGCGGCAGGTCGTCTGGGAACGCCCACGCGCTTCCAGGACATCACCGGACGCAACGGAAGACGTGTGTCGTTCATTCCCTATCCGACGCCGTTGCGCGATGCGGACGGCGATTTGGTGGGCGCCATCAACATGCCAGTCGACATCAGCGAACGCAAGAGCGCCAAGAACGCCCAAAAGATCCTCATCGACGAGCTGAACCATCGTGTGAAAAACATGCTCGCCACAGTACAGTCCTTGGCGAACCAGACCGCGCGCCACGCCGCTGACCTGCAGGAATTCCTGCAACGTTCACTGGGCGGCTGCTTGCGCTTGCCGGCGCATGACCTGCTCACCAGGTGCGAAACTTGCAGGAGGCACCTTTCGAACAGCTGGTCCACGATATCGTCGCTCCGATTTCAGGCGGACGGTTGGTGACAAAGGGGCCCCACGTCGATTTGGACGTCCGAACCGCGCTGAGCATCACCATGGTGCTGAACGAACTTCTGACGAACGCTGCGAAATACGGCGCACTCTCGGTGCCTGATGGGGCTGTGTCCCTCACTTGGCGGCTTGGACCGAACAAATTGTCGCAAAACGCGGTGGAGTGCGAGTGGCGATGCTCCTCCAGCGCTTCTTTGTTGATTATCTTCGTCAGCAACGCGCAGTCAGCTCCAGCACAGTCGCGGCCTACGGAGACACGTTCAAGCTGCTGCTTGCCTTCGCCGAGAAGGAAATACGTAAGATTCCAACCGACCTTGCCCTGGCCGACCTGGATCAACGCTGATACTCGCTTTCCTCGACCATCTCGAGTGCGAGGGGAAGAACACCGTGCGGAGCCGCAATGCACGCCTATCAGCTATCCGCTCATTCCAGAAGTATGCTGCCCACGTCGATCTGACCGCGCTCGCGGTCATTGAACGCAGCCTCGCCATTCCGCAGAAGCGTCGTGACAGCGCCGTGCTCGGCTTCCTGACCAGGCCCGAAATGGAGCGATCATGACCGCGCCGGACTGCGCGACCTGCGCCGGGCGGCGTGATCAGGCACTTAGTCCTTCAACACCGGGCCAGGGTGTCCGAAGTGGTCAACCTGCGGGTCGGCGACGTGGGGCTGGACGTCTCGCCAGTCGCTCACCTCCATGGCAAGGGGAGAAAACGCCGAAGCGTCCCACTCTGGAAGGCAACGGCCGCGACGCTCCGACAGTGGCTTCGCCACCTGAGCGCCTTTTCGGCCATGCGGCGGGGCTCCAGGAAGCCCGGGAAGTAAGAGCCTTTGCGCAGCTTTGGAATCGCAGTTCGACCGCGCCGGCGCGGGTCTCCCAGATCCGCTCCCGGTAACCGTTGCGCTGGGCCAGACGCTCGGGTTCTTCTCGCCATAGGCCGCCCCGGTCTGGCTTTTGGCTTTCATCTCCATCAGCCTTTGGGCAGCAAAGCCGATCATCTCGCGCAGCAGATCGGCATCAGGGGTCTTCTCTACGAGCGTGCGCAGGTTCATCATGTTGTCGGTCATCGGTGGTTCCTCGGTTGCGTTGGCGTGTCGCAAGGCAGATCCTACCGGAGAACCGCCGATGACCACCGCAATGCCGCCCGCCCGCTACGGCGCTATTTATGGGCGACGCGTTCGGGCGGCTTTGCTCTACCGAGCTACACCACCATCGGGGACACGATGTGCACTTCGCCAGCCCGTGTGACGGCGGGTTTTTTCGCAATTCTGGACGGCTGGTTCACTTATGCGAATGCGCGAGCTCCCACCTGATGCGACGGTCGCCGACAACGAAAGGGCGCCCAGCGCGACCAGGAGGCGTACAATGACAGAAATCAGAAGGCGCAATCGACGTAAGCGGATCCTGACCCTGAAGGAAGGGCTGCTGGAATCAGCGGAGCAGGCACGGACGCTGGCGCGGCAAATGGCGCCGTGCGGGGAACGCGAAAGTCTGATCCGCAAGGCCCGCCTGGCTGAAACCACGGCAGCCCTCGATGAATGGGTACGCTCGCCCGGCCTGCGCTCGCCGGACTAGCGCAGCGCTGCGGCATCCGTCAGCAGGTCCGCGAATCCGGTCGCTTCCTTGAGGCGGGCCTCCTAGGAACGAGCTTCGCTCCGGCGGTTTGAGCAAGGTCTCGCTTTGGAAGCCGTTCATGCAAAACCTCGATGCCGTTTCGTCGCTCGCCACACTGTTCCGGGTGACAGACGACGTCTGGATTGTCGATGACCAGCCGATCAGTGCCGCCGGTCTGGAATTGCCCATCCGCATGGTCGTCCTCCGGCTGTCGAACGGTGATCTCGTGCTGCATTCGCCAGTGCGATATTCCCCGGCTCTGCGTCACGAGCTGGAGCGGTTGGGCGCGATAAAATATCTGTTGGCGCCGAACATCGCCCACTGGATGTTCCTCGCCGACTGGCAGCGGGCACTGCCGCAAGCGAGGATATTCGCCGCCCGCGGTCTCTCCCAGCGCAGGCAGGTTCGCGCGGCGGGCATCCGCATCGACCGCGAGCTGGGCGACGTCACGCCCGAGGAATGGAGCGGCGATTTCCAGACCGTGGCGGTGAATGCCCCGATGTTCTGCGAGATCGAGCTGTTCGACAGGCGCAGCCGAACGCTGGTCCTGACAGATCTCGTGCAGAACCTCGATCCCGGCCATCTCAGCACTGCGAACCAGCCTGCGGCAAACCTGCTCGGCATCTCCAGGCCGGACGGCAAGGCGCCGGTCTACCTTCGCCTTCTGCTGCGTCTCGGGGGCCGCTCGGTCCGGGCTGCGGCTGAGCGGCTTTTGAGCCTGGCGCCCGAACGTGTGATCTTCGGCCATGGCGACTGGTTCCAAACGGACGGGACCGAGCGTCTGCGGCAATCGTTGCGCTGGCTTGTTCCCGCGGATGCTGCGGGACGTGAGCAGGGACAGATCACCGGCACGCGCGTCGTCATCACCGGCGCTTCCAGCGGCATCGGCCGTGCCACGGCGCTGGCGTTTGCCCGCAAAGGTGCAAGCGTGATCCTGGCGGCGCGCCGTGGTGTGATCCTGACGAGCCTCGCGGCAGAATGTGAGGCTTTGGGCGGCCGCGCGCTGGCCGTCCCGACCGATGTCACCGACGCCGAGGCGGTGCAGCGATTGGCGAAGCAGGCCGAAGATGCCTTCGGCGGCATCGACGTCTGGATCAACAACGCCGGCACAGGTGTTTTCGGGGCTTACCAGGATGCGGATATCGCGCTTCACCGCCGGACGATCGAGGTCAATCTCCTCGGCACCATGCATGGTGCCCACGCGGTGCTGCCGATCTTCCTGCGCCAGAAGCGCGGCGTCCTGATCACCAACATCTCGCTGGGCGGCTGGGCGCCGACACCATTCGCTGCAGCGTATATTGCGAGCAAGTTCGGCCTGCGCGGTTTCACCGCAAGCCTGCGCCAGGAGCTCCGGGCGCATCGCGACATCCACGTCTGCGGCGTCTTTCCCGCCATGGTCGATACGCCGGGCTTCGTCCACGGCGCCAACATGTCGGGGCGGACGCTCGATCCGGGTCCGCTGCTCTACCAGTCGGATGACGTTGCCGAAACATTCGTTCGCCTTGTCCGCGCGCCGCGTGACGAGGTCGCAGTCGGCTGGCCCGCGCGTGTAGGTCAATTCGCATATGCGATGGCTCCGCAGGCGACCGAGAATGTGCTGGGGGCAGCTTTCCAATTCCTGCTGTCGCGTGCGCGCCCCGCAAGGAGCAGCGAGGGCACCATGGTCGAAGCGGGTCCGCAGGGCAGATCGGTCGATGGCGGTTGGCTGGCGCGGAAGCAACTTCCACCGGCCGGCGTGATCAGCACGGGCCTTGCCGCGCTCGGGATTGCGGCTTGCGTCGCCGTCGCCGCCTCGCAGGTTCTTCGCACGCCGCGCGGGCCGGCGCGGGCGAGGCGACGCCGGGCGTGATCATTTCGGCAGCGCGTAGGCGCGGACATAATCGCCGAGCTTCGTGCCGAACGAGCCATGGCCGCCGTCCACCGTCACGACGTATTGTTTGCCGCCGGCTTGTATGTCATCGGCATCGACTGGCCGCCGGCCGGCAGGCGATCCTCCCATAGCTGCCTGCCATCGCGAACGTTGAACGCCCGTCCATCGTTCCCGTGATGAAGATGACGCCGCCGGCCGTCACGATCGGCCCACCCAACATGGGGACGCCGAACTTGAACGGCGACGGCAGCGGGGCCTGGTCGCGGATCGTGCCGATGCGGTGCTGCCAGACCACCTTGTGCGTCCTGAGATCGATCGCCGCGATGTTGCCCCAGGGTGGCGCGAGGCAGGGGATGCCGAGCGGCGAGAGGAAAATGCCGAGATCGACGCCGTAGGGAACGCCGTACATCGGCTGCACCCCGAGTTCGGTGCCCGGCAGATGCGCCGCGTTCGGCGCGGCCGGATTGTCTTTTCCGCGCGGCACCAGGCGCGAGATGAAGGGAATGGATTGCGGATTGGCGATGGCAATCTGACGCTCGGGGTCGACGGCAATGCCGCCCCATTCGAACATGCCGAAATCGCCGGGGAAGACCAGCGTGCCCTGTTCCGATGGGGGCGTGAACGGCCCCTCGTAGCGCAGGCGCTTGAACTTGATGCGGCAGACAAGCTGGTCGAACATCGTGCTGCCTCACATCTGCGCATCCGTCAGCATGGCGCGGGGACGGAAACTCAGATCGGAGAAGGGCTGGGTCGCGGAGAGGCGGTCGCCGGGCGCAGCGCCATGGGGGACCGGCTTCTCGGGCGCAGGCACCAGTTGATGCCCGTCGCGGCGGTCGAGCACGAAGATGTCGCCGGTCTTGGCCGGGATGTAGATCGCCAGCATCACGCCGTTGCTGGACCGCAGATCGACCAGGCTCGGCTGCGAGGGCATGTCCATGTCCCAGAGATCGTGGTGTACGTTCTGGAACGACCAGCGCAGCTTTCCGGTCGTGATCTCGAGCGCCACCATCGCCGAATCGTAACGTTCCTTCTCGGGCGAGCGGCCGCCGCCCCAGATATCCGGCGAACTCGAGCCGAGCGGGACGTAGACGAGACCGACGTTTTCGTCGCTTGCGGCGATGCTCCAGGAATTGGGCTAGCCGGCGGTGAAATGATACGAGGCCGAGGACATTTCGTTCGGATCAGGATTGCCGGCATCGAAGGCCCAGATCAGCCGGCCGGAATAGATGTCGAAGCCGCGGATCACGCCTGACGGCACGCGGTCGGAATAAAGTCGATCACCGCGCCTCCGACGATCAGCACCTTGTCGATCACGACGGGCGGCAAGGTGCCCTCGTAGAAGCCGGGCATCTGGATCTCGCTCCCCTCCTTGAGATCGATCTGGCCATGATTGCCGAAACTTTCGCAAGGCTTGCCGCTCTGCGCATCCAGCGCGAACATCCGTCCATCGTTGGTCGGGAGGAAAATGCGCTTGGCGCATTCGGCTGGCGCCGGCGTGCCGTCGGCCGTCACTGCGCCGGGCCTGGTAGAGTGATAGGCTACGCCGCGGCAGGTCATGTGCTGGGAGGCCCTGTTGTGCCGGACCTGCGGATCGAACTTCCAGCGCAATTTCCCGCTGGCGGCTTCGAGCGCGAACACGATCTGATGCGGCGAGCAGGTGTAGAGCAGATCGCCCACCTTTAGCGGCGTCGCTTGGTTGGTGATCTCGTCGGGATCGCCCGGACCCTTGTGGTCGCCGGTGCGGAATTCCCAGGCGAGCTTCAGGTTCTTGACGTTGTCCGCGGTGATCTCGCTCAGCGACGAATAGCGCGTGCCGAAGCCGCTGCGGCCATAGGCGGTCCAGTTCTCGGCGGCCGAGCTGACGGCCGGCTCGGACGCGGCAATGGCGCCGGTTGTCTGGTCCTCCGCCAATGTGCCCGCGAGGTCGTGGCGATCGCTGGTGAGGGAGACGGCCAGGACGACGGCAGCGGCGATCAGAACGACACCGAGGGCCCATCGCGCGATACGCCAGCGCGGCCCAAGATGGGTCGCGATGAACGGCAGCATCAGCCATACGCCCAGCGGCGCCAGCACATCGCCGCGCGGCGTCAGCGTCCAGAAATCGAGGCCGACTTCCCAGATCGCCCACACCATCGTGCCGAGCAGCAGCGCGGCATAGACCCAGAACCCTCGGCGCGGCGGATCGCGAGTAGCCAGTTCGTGAGCAGGAGCACGGCGCCAGCGACCAGATACTAGACCGAGCCGCCGAGCGCGGCGAGCCAGGCTCCGCCGCCGGCAAGCGCAAGGCCCATGATGGCAACAACCACGATGGTAATGGCCAGCCATGACGCGTCCCGGAACCAGTGTGTTGAACGAGATGTCGGAGTCATGATGGCTACTTCAGCGTATAGAGGAATGCCGCGATGTCGCGTGCGTCCTTCTGCGGGATACCCATTCTCGGCATCGCGTTGCCGGGCAACGCCCGCTGCGGATCCTCGATCCAGTCGGCCATGTTGTCCGGCGAGTTCTGGATGTAGCCGGCAATGTAAGTCCGCGCCCCAATGCGATGCAGCGGTGGACCGACATTGCCTTCGGCGCCGGCGATGCCCGGGATATCGTGACAGCCGCCGCACCGGTACTGCTTGACGAGGTCGGCGCCACGACGCGCGTCGCCCATGAAATTGTCCGGGCCCGCAGCCTTGCCTTGCTCGCAAGAAGCGGTCGCGAGCGCGAGTAGCGCGGCAACGAGCAATCGTGCGACGGGGCTCATCATCGACATCTCCGTTCAATCACGGCTTCTGGCCGAAACTGAAGGCCTTGGTGGCGGACCAGGGATCGGTCGTCGAGACCTGCTCGGTCGGGACTTGCTCGACCTCGGGCGACAGCGGGTTGGCCGAGAAGGTGCGGCCCCATTGCCGGCTCGGCTCGTTGCTGAGCTTGCCGATATAGGTGACGAGATCCCAGATCACGCTGTCGGGCAGCACGCCACCCCAGGCCGGCATGCCGTTCGGCCGTCCCTGGTAGATTGAGAGATAGATATTCGCGGGCTGCGCACCATAGGTGAAGGTACTGTTGCTCAGCGCCGGACCCATGCCGCCGCCGCCATTGGCCGCGTGGCAGCCGACGCAGTTGAAGTTGACGTAATAGGTCATGCCGCGCTGCTCGGCGTTCGGATCGCCTTGCACGGGGTTCTTGATCTGCGGCGGGTCCGGCTGCGCGCCGGGAAACAGATGGCTGACCGGAACCTGCATGAAGACGCCGGGCCTGCCGTTGCCGACGCTGCCGCCGAAATTGGGGCGCGGCCCCAGCACTGGCTGCTGCGCCTCCTGGGATTGCGGCAGGGTCTGCTGGGCGAATGTTGCGCCGCTGGGCGCGAACAACAGCAGCAACGACAGCATGCTTGCGCGCAACGACATCATTGATGTCCTCCCGAGGCCGTGACGGGCAGATTCACCAGAGGCACGCCGTAGGTTCGCAGCAAGGCGTTGATCTCGGACCGGTGCTCGTCAATGAAGGCATTGAGCCGATCGCGCAGGGCTTGGTCGCCTTTGCGCACGCCCATCGCGATGGCGAACTGGAATTGCTGAGGCGCAAAGCGCTCGGTGTCCCGGATCGGCGTGACCGTCAGCGGCACTGGGGAGCGCTGCGCGAAATACCCCCCCAATGGTCCCCAGGCGGCGGCGACATCGATCTCGCCGCTCTCCACGGCCTCGATCAAGCGCGCCGGCGGATTGGCCTCGCGATAATCGCCGTAGATCGAGTAGCCGCGCAAATTGTCGACGATGCCGTGGTTGCCGAGCGCCTGGGCAGGCGGCGGATTGTTGCCGTCATCGCCGATCAGATGCACGCCGATCGTAAGATCGTGCAGGCGCGGGTCAAGCAGCGAGGAGAGATCGAGCTGGCGATCCTGGCGCGTGACGAAGACATAAGCCGAGCGATAATAGGGCCTGGTCGTCTCCACGAGATCGTAGCCGGCGGGCATGCCCATCACCACATCGCACTTTCCCGCTTTCAGCGTGTTGCGGATGAAGCCGCGTCGCTGCGCCCACCAGGTGTAGGAGACCTGCTCGCCGAAAGCCGCGGCCACCATGGCGGCAAGCTTGTTCTCGAATCCCGCCTCGGCGCTGTTCGAGAACGGCAAATTGTTCGGATCGGCGCAAACCCGAACCGCGCCGTCCGTGGCTGCCGCCACACTCGTCGCGAGCGACAGGACAACGCCGGCGATGATGGCGGCACGATTATTTCGCAGGCGCATGGCTGCTCTCCTCACCATTCGCGCCGCCAAGCTTGAACACCAGCAGCTCACTGCCACCTGCGGTGTAAAACGGCAGGTCCTGCATGGCGCCGGTGAAGCCCAGCGCGCCGTTGCGCACGCGTTGATCCACCTCCGCATTGGCGACGACGCCCGGCCAGCCGCCGACGCCGGACAGGATCGCGATGTATTGCTGTCCGTCGGATCCGCGATAGGAAATCGGCTGGCCGATGAATCCGGAGCCGGCGCGGAATTGCCAGAGCACATGCCCATCCTTGGCATCCACTGCCTTGAACAGGCGATCCATGGTGCCGTAGAAGGCGACGTCGCCGGCAGTCACCAGCGCGCCGCTCCAGACCGGCAGCTTCTCGCGGATCTCCCAGACCTTCTTGCGTGCGACGGGGTCCCACGCCATGAACTCGCCGCGATGGCCGCCGGGACCTGCGTACATGTCGACATCGGCGCCGACATAGGGCGTGCCGGCGATGTAGCCGACCTGCGATGCCTTGAAATTCATGCAGAGATGCTGGTGCGGCACATAGAGCAGCTTGGTGCGGGGCGACCATGCGGTCGGTTGCCAGTCCTTGGCGCCCGGCGCGGCCGGGCAGATGTTCTCGACGGTCTTGCCGGCGAGCGGCGTCTTCTCCTCGTTCGGAATGATCTTGCCGGTCTTGAGATCGACGCCCTTATAGGCGTTGATGAATTCAAAGGCGTCCGCCGAGATCACTTCACCGGTGGCGCGATCGATCACGTACATATAGCCGTTGCGGCCCGGGTGGATGAGAACCTTGCGCGTCTGCCCGTTGAGCTCGAGATCGACCAGCACGTTCTCGTTGATCTCGTCGTGGTCGAACAAATCGTGCGGGTTGATCTGGTAGGCCCATTTGGCGCGGCCGGTGTCCGGATCACGGGCAAAGATCGTGGTGCTCCAGAGATTGTCGCCACTGCGCTGGTTGGCATTCCACGGGCTCGGATTGGCGGTGCCGTAGTAAATCAGATTGAGCTCGGCATCGTAGGAGATCCATCCCCACATGGTGCCGCCGCCAACCTGCCAGCGGTCGGCGGGCCACGTCTTCACGCCGAGATCCTTGCCCCTGAGATTGTCATAGAAGGGCTTGAAGTCGTCGCCGATCAGGACGTCCTTGTCCGGCCCTGTGGCGTAGGCGCGCCACGTGATCGCGCCGGTGTCTTCATCGAGCGCGGTGACCCAGCCGCGCACACCCATCTCGCCGCCGCTGTTGCCGACGAGCACCTTGCCCCTGACCACCACGGGCGCCATCGTGATGGTCTCTCCCTTGTTGATCTCCCCGAGCTTGGTGTGCCACAGCTCCTTGCCGGTCTTGGCGTCGAGCGCGACGGTGTGGTTGTCGAGCGTATTCAGGAAGATCTTGCCGTTGTCGAACGCGAGCCCGCGACTGACCACGTCGCAACAGGCAACCCCTGCGGCCGCAGGCTCGGGCTTCGGCGCATAGGACCATTTCAACTCGCCTGTCGTGGCATCGAGCGCGAAGACGCGGTTGGGGTAGGGGCCTGCATAGGGGCCGACCACATACATGGTGCCGTCGACCACCAGCGGCGCCGCCTCCTGGCCGCGGTCGGCTCCGACCGAGAAGGTCCAGGCAAGCTGAAGGCGCGATGCGTTGGACGCGTTGATCTGGTCGAGCTCGCTGTAGCGCGTATTGGCGTAGTCGCGCGCCGCCATCGGCCATTGGCCCGGATCTTTCATGCGGCCGGCGAGATCGCTCTGGGCGGACGCCGACGACAGCACGGCACAGCAAGCGCAGAGGACAACTGGAATCCGCTTCAGCAAACGCGTGAGACCACGCACTAACATATGTAAAGATCTCCACGGCAGTGATGAGGCCGTGCCGCGTTGCAGGCCGGTTTGCGAACGTACAAACGTTGCGCCTCCGCTTGGTTCCAAGAGCAGAGGCGGGCTATCTCACCACATTGCCGGATACGCCGGCGCCGAGATCGACTGCGATCTGATCTTCCTTGCCGTTACACTTGGGATGCCCGAATCCCGAGGGGCTTTTGCCGTCGGGCCCGATGTCATAGATGATCGCGTCTTTCATGTTGGGGCTGACGCCGGCCGGCACGCGGTCGAGCCCGAGCTGATGACGCACGCGCCAGGCCACGTTGTGATCCGCGCAGGAGCTGTCGCCACTGACGCCCAGCGCGCCGGCAATGCCGTTGCCGTCATAGAGGGCCAAGCCGCCGCCAAACACGATCGTCCCGCCGATCGGCTTGCCCACCATCGGATCGTGGGACGTGCCGAATTGCTCCGGTGTTCCCGCGTACAGGACCTCCGGGGACGGCGGGTTGCCGAGGGCCGCACCGAACAGGAACCCGCCAGGCTGCGCGCCGGCATAGAGGTTGGCCGTCGCGATCGCCTTGTCCTTGAGGCTGAATGCATTGGCCGTGTTGGCCTTCTCGGCCGCGATGGCCCGGCTGCCCAGCCACTGGTCGTCGACCTTGCTGCCGCTATAGGCGACCGCGCAGACAATGCCCTGCCGATTGACGACGGCAGCCCATTCGTTGTTGTCCAATCCGCCATTGCTCGGCCCGCCACCCGGCTTCACGTTCTTCTTGAGCGTGTCGGCGAGCTGATCATGGTCGACTGGGCAGGACAGTGCCGGATGGGGCTGGTCCTGTGCGAGGGAGCTTACCGACATCGAAGATGCGGCGGCTGCCACTACAGCTGCCGCCATGACGGAGAGTTTACCCATATCGCCTCCGGGGATCTGATGTTTGGCAGGCGAACGTCGGACTCGAACCTGCGGTTCCTATGAAAAGAGAGCCTCTCTCAGCCGGCATTCCGCGCGAGCGACAGGCGCGTATGCGCATCGTTCGCCGTCAGCCACCGATGAGCAAAGAACAACGCCGCGCCCGTGTACAGGATGCCCATCGGCACCCACATCAGGATGCCCGCGAGCTGCTGATCTTCAAGCGGCGACAGGCCGAATTCACCGGCCAATGCGCCCTGAGCCGGAATCCAGAGCCGCGGCGACACCGTCAGCAGGGCGCCGAGCACGCCGGAATGCAGGATCGTGATGAAGAGGCAGCCGATCGCGATGCCGTCGCGCACGCGGCTGCTGCGATCCTGTCCACGGCCGTAGAGCAGCACCCACCAGAACAACAGCGCCGTCGCAAAGAAGCTGATGTGCTGGAAACGATGCACCCCGGGATTTTCCAAGGCCCAGGCATACAGAGGCGGGACGTGCCAGGCCCACAGCGCTGCGCCATGAAGCGCTGTTGCGCTGACAGGATGGCTGATGAAATGCCACGGCACGGCCAATATCGGCAGATTGAGAAACCGGCCGGCTGCCGGTCGAAGTGATGACGGCAGGCTCCACAGCAGAGGGCCGTTGATCCGTGCATAGGCCATCAGCGGAGCGGCGACGACCATGAGCAATTCGTGCTCGACCATGTGGGCGGTAAAGAGGCGTTCGCCGAGCCAGTGCAGCGGCGAAGTCGTGGCAAGCGCCGTGATCAGCCAGCCGGTCCAGAATGCGCCGACCTGGCGGAAGCTGACGCCCCGGCCTCCGCCCGCTTGTCGCCACAGACGCTGCGTCCCGATATAGAAGGCGATGCCGACCGCGTAGAGCGGAGCGAGCAGCCAGGGATCGTAGCTCCAGAGCGATCCGGTATCGACATCCGAAAGGCCGTGGGCAAGGGCCGGCTGCGCAAGCAGCGCCAACAACAATATCGTAATCCTCAGCGCAGGCATGGGCTGATCATCAGGGAGGCGGCGAGCTGGTTGGCAATGACCAGCGCGAACAGCACGCCACTGCCGACGCCGAGCCAGGCCATGAAGGTGCTCGGCCCGCCGCCTTGTGCATCGGCCCATTCAGCCCCGGCTCTGCGCCGAACCGCGCGGGCCGAAATGGCCGTGCCCAAAAGGGCGATAATAGCCAGAGCAGCGCTCATGATCGCGCCGGAGGTTCTGGTGGTCTCGCAAGAGAAATGCGCGAGCGCGTAGATGCCTTGCAGATTGACTCCCCATGCCAGCGGCCCAAGGGCGACGCCGGCCCAATACAGCAGTCTGCTGCGTCCGTCAGTGTCGGTCATAGGCGCGGCACCCAATCGAGCAGGACATAGAGCGGCAACCAGGCAAGCACGACGAAATTCCAGTAGAACACGTTGTCGGTCACGTCGCTGAAGCGACGCGGCTTGGCGTGCCGCGTGAACATCAGCACTGCCAGCACGACGGTGTCGCCCAGGTCCGTTGCGAGATGCGTGGTGTGCAATCCAAGGATGAGCCAGACGATCGACCCGTAGGCCGAATTGTCCCAGCGGGTGTTGAGATGCGCGAACTCGAAGCCGCGGAGCACCAGAAGCACGATGCCGATCAGCGACATCACGATCAGGCCGACACGGACCTTGCGCAGATCAAACCGATGGGCCGCGCGGCTGGTGTACTCGTTGGGAATGATGCTGAGCAGATAAAGCACGACCTCGAGCGTGCCGGGCCATAGATCGGGCGGTGACGCACCGATCGGCCAGCTCGAATTGATGGCATAGAGGTAGAGGTAGGCGCCGACGGCGATCGCGAAGCCCATGCCCTCCAGGGCCATGAAGCCCATGGCGCCCCACCAGGGTCCGCTGCGCGGGCCGAAGCCGAAGGTCGGCAGGTCAGAGACGTCGCGTACGATGGTCTGCCTCACGCCTCGTCCTCCTTGCTGCCGGTCGGCCAGAACCAGCCGATCAGGGCGATGGCCATCGGCGGCGTGCCCCACAGCACGGCCCAGGGCGTGAAGATCGATCCGATGAAGAAGATCGTCATCGCGATCGCCGCGAGCAGCGGCCAGATGCTCGGCTCGGGCGAAGCCTCGCGGACCTGCGGCTCGGCTTCCGCAAGCGACGTCAGCAGCACCTCCCGCCGCTCTGCACTGAGGCCCGCGACCACGGGCAGGCTTTCGCCATCGGCCCACAACGGGTCGCGGTGCTTGACGACGGGAATGCGGTCGAAGTTCTGCGGCGGCGGCGGCGAGGCGGTCGCCCATTCCAGCGTCGAGGCGTTCCAGGGATTGTCGCCGGCGAGCGTGCCCTTTCGCGCGCTGTAAACGACGTTGATGAGCAGCAGCGCGAAGCTGAGCGCGAAGATGAGCGCGCCGCCGCTGGACAGCAGGTTCAGATGCGCCCAGTCCATGTCGGCGGTGTAGGTGTAGACCCGGCGCGGCATTCCGATCAGTCCGAGAATATGCATCGGAAAAAACGCGATGTTGAAGCCGATGAAGGCCAGCCAGAAATTCCAGCGCCCGAGCCTTTCGCTCAGCATGCGCCCGGTGATCTTGGGAAACCAGTAATAGACCGCGCCGATCAGCGGGAAGACGGCGCCGCCGATCAGCACGTAATGGAAGTGGGCGACAACGAAATAGGTGTCGTGCACCTGGGTGTCGATCGGCACCGAGGCGACCATCACGCCGGACAGCCCGCCGAGCACAAAGATCACGATGAAGCCGAGCACGAACAGCAGCGGCGTCCGGTAGACCGGCCGTCCGTCCCAGAGCGTCGCCAGCCAGCAGAAGATCTGCAGGCCGCTCGGCACTGCGATCAGCATGCTGGACGCCGTGAACAGGCCGGCGCCAAGTTGAGGCAGGCCCGTCACGAACATGTGGTGGACCCACAGACCGAACGACAGGAAGCCGGTCGCGATCAGCGAGAGAATGACGACGGGATAGCCGACCACCGGCCGGCGGGCGAACGTCGCGAGGATTGCCGAGACCATGCCGGTGCCCGGAATTAAGATGATGTAAACCTCGGGATGGCCGAAGAACCAGAACAGATGCTGCCAGAGCAGGGGATGGCCCCCCGAGGAAGAGTCGTAGAAGCGCGTATTGACGAGGCGGTCGAGGATCAGCGACGTCGATGCCACCATGATCGAGGGCATTGCGAACATCACCAGGAAGGCCGTGACCAGCATCGCCCAGACGAAGAGGGGGATGCGGTCGAGCGTCATGCCGGGTGCGCGCTGCTTGAACACGGTCACGATGATCTCCACGGCAACGGCGAGCGCGGCGACCTCGGTGAAGGTGATCATCTGCGCCCAGACGTCTGGACGCTTCGTCGGCGTGTACTGCAACGAGGACAGCGGAACGTAGGCAAACCAACCCACGTCCGGACCGACATTGAGCGCGAAGGAGATCCAGAGGAAGCAGCCTCCGAACAGGAACATCCAGTAGCTGAAGGCATTCAGGCGTGGGAAGGCGATGTTGCGCGTGCCGACCATCAGCGGCACGAGGTAGACGGCGAACGCCTCCATGACCGGCACGGCGAACAGGAACATCATGGTCGAGCCGTGCATCGTGAAGATCTGGTTGTATTTGTCCGCCGACAGGAAAGTGTTCTCGGGGCCGGCGAGTTGAATGCGCATCAGGACCGCAAGAATGCCGCCGAGAAGCAGGAAGACGAACGCGGTCACGATGTAGCGGCGCCCCACGACCTTGTGATCCACCGACATGAGCGCGCCGAGCAGCCCCGATGGTGTGCGCCAGATCCGCTCGAGCTGCTGGGAGAGCTGGAAGCCGTTCAGGACGTCGTCGCGCAGCTGGTTTTTTTCAGCGGCCATGCTCACTTGAGCTGCTCCAGATAGTGAAGGATCGCAATGAGCTCGTTCGATTGCAGCGGCATCTTCGGCATGAGATTGCCCGGCTTGATATGCTGAGGGTCGGAGATCCACGCACCGAGCGTCGCTGGATTGTTCGGCAGCGTTCCCGCCGCGATGGTCGTGCGGCTGCCGACATGCGTGAGATCGGGACCAAGCTGCCCGCCGGCCAGCGTGCCGCTAATGTTGTGGCACAGCGCGCAGCCCCGCGCGCGGAACAACGCCTCGCCCTGCCTGCCGAGCTGATCTGCAGGGCTTTGCGCGCTCTGGTTCTGGTGATCGCGCCAGCGGCCGAATTCGTCCGGCGGCAAGGCGATGACATCAAAAGCCATGTGGGCATGCTGGAGGCCGCAGAACTCGGCGCATTGTCCGCGATAGACCCCGGCATTCTTCGCCGTGAACTGCAGCTCGTTTTTTTGGCCGGTGATGAGGTCCATCTTGCCGGTCAGGCTGGGCACCCAGAAGCTGTGGATCACATCGGCCGATTCCAGCTCGACTTTGATCGGTTGACCGGTGGGGATCCGGATCTCGTTCGCAGTCACGAAGCTCTGGTGCGGACTGTCGGCTTCATAGTGAACCTCCCACCACCATTGGTGGCCGATGATCTTGAGTGTGAGGGCGTGCTCGTCCTTGGCGAAGACGTTGCGCTGGCCGGCATAGCTGACAAAGGAGAGCCCGAGCACGATCACGGTTGTTGCCACGCCGAGCCCCAGGACGAGGCGGCCTGCACGTTGCTCGAAGCCCTCGTGGAGGTCGAGCGGTGTATGGGTGGCACGCTTCCGGCGCAGCATTCCAACGGCGAGGACGAGGACAACCGCGATCCAGACCATCGCCGAGACGGCGAGGAAAATGAAAAACGTGGATCTGATCTGGCCGGATTGCAGCCCCTGCGGGTCGAGTGCGGACTGCCGGCCCGCGCATGCGGCCAGCAGCCAGGTCGTGCATAGCACCAGAACCTTTTGCACCCAGGCTGGCATCGACGCTCGCCGTACTCCGCTTCAGGGCGGAACCGACCAATCCTACAAAGGTTCCTAATCGGGACCCCTAGAACGGCCAGCCTTTGACGGCCCCGAAGATGGCTGCATCGCCGGCGGCCATCAGCAGCAGCACGGCGAGCGTGGCGATCATCGCGCCGGGTTGGGCAAGCACGCGCAATTCTTCCGGCATGTGTTGACTCCTGACGCCGATGTCCTGTTCAGCAATATTGTGCTGACCGGGCGGTTCCTGTTCTGCGGCGGTCTGGCCATCGGTGCCCCGTGTCGTGCGGAACGAAGCCATGACAGCGGGCGTTCCCGACGGGAAACTCGACGAGTCGAACGTGCCGCCCTATCATTTCGATTTGGTGGATTCCGAGACAGTGACCGACGAAGGGGGCGCTGAGCTGGCGGACGACATGCAGGCGCTGGATGTTGCTGAAGAGATTGCACGGCGTCTTTTGAAAGAGCGTCCCGACCTTCGGGGCGTCACTTCTCGATCCTGTGACGAATCAGGATGGTGAGGAGATCGGCCGTGTGCGTCTGGACGTCCTGCAGTGAGGTTTGATCCGGCAAGGCGCCTCGACAAGGCTTGATCTGGCATGTCATTCACGATCGGAGTGATCTCTGACACGCACGGGCTTCTGAGGCCGGAGGTGGAACGCTGCTTCGCCGGCGTGTCCCATATCATCCATGCCGGCGACATCGGCGCTCCCGAAGTCGTGGAGGCGCTTCGCCGAATAGCGCCGGTCACCGCGATCAGGGGGAACGTCGACCGAGGCGCGTGGACAAAATCCTATCCTGACACGCAAACGTTGCGCCTGGGCGGTCACTGCTTCTACATTTTGCATGACCTCAACGATCTGACCGTTATACCGGCTGATCTCGGTATCGACATCGTGGTGTCGGGCCATTCCCATCGTGTGCAGATCAGCACCAAGGAGGGCGTGCTTTACCTCAATCCGGGAAGCGCCGGGCGGCGGCGATTCAAGCTGCCGATCACACTGGCAACGCTCGAATTGGACAAGGACGGCCCCCTCCGTCCCGTCATCCACGACCTCGACCACGTTTGATGGGGCCAGGACGGCCGAGGATGAAGCATCGGCCGTCTTCCAAACGGCAGCGAGCGAGGATGACATCATGCACCTGATTTGCCCGACGTCGCAATCAGGAGTTCGCAAAATCCGCAACGTCCGGCGACGCGCAGTCAAGTCTTTGATTTTGCTTGGCCCGGCTACTGTGCATGGGGTTGTTTTAGCGTTTTAGAACGTCATCACGTGCGCTCCGCAAGGGTCAGTCGTCCGCGGGCCGTACGGCCCGTCCTGCCCGCGGAGATTGCCGGCGTCAACGCCGGGGCATCGGTCGCAATGCGAAGCGCGAAATAGGCGATGGTCGCCTGCAGCCCGTCTTTCAGCGGCACGCGCGGACGCCATCCCAACGACCGTTCGGCGATGTCGATGACGGGCTTGCGACGTTTGGGATCGTCCTTGGGCATCGCCTCGAACCGAAGCGGGGACGCCGAACGGGTGTACGACAGAACTTCGCGGGCGATGGCTTCGATCGTGACCTCATGCGGGTTTCCCAGATTGCATGGCCCGGTGACCTCGGCCGGGCTCTCCATCAGAAGCTGCAATCCGCGCACGAGATCGTCGACGAAGCAGAAGCTTCTGGTCTGAGTCCCGCGGCCGTAGATCGTGATCGGTTCGCCCCGCAGGGCCTGCACGATGAAGTTCGAGACGACCCGTCCGTCGTTCTCCAGCATGCGGGGCCCGTAAGTATTGAAAATGCGCGCGACCTTGATCTCGATTCCGTGCTGCCGGTGGTAGTCGAACATCAACGTCTCTGCGGCGCGCTTGCCTTCGTCGTAACAGGCGCGCGGACCGATCGGATTGACGTTGCCGAAGTAGGATTCCGGCTGAGGGTGAATCTCGGGGTCGCCATACACCTCGCTGGTGGATGCCTGAAGCACGCGAGCCGATTTGCGGCGCGCAAGCTCGAGCATGTTCATGGTGCCGATCACGCACGTATTCATCGTGCCGATCGGATCCTTCTGATAATGACGCGGCGAGGCCGGGCAGGCCAGGCTGTAGATCCGATCGACCGGCTCGTCGATGTCCAGCGGCTCACGAACGTCGTGCTCGACGAAGCGAAACTTCGGGTGGTTGAGCAGGGGCCGGATGTTTGCGATCGTGCCGGTGAAGAGGTTGTCGAGACAAATCACCCTGTGGCCGCGCTGCAGCAGCGCATCACATAGGTGCGAGCCGATAAAGCCGGCACCGCCGGCGATCAAGGCGGTCGAGGTCAGGCGCGGAGCACGAATGCGAGTTTGAAACGTCACGGTTATTCTCCCTTCAGAGCTCGGCGACCTGCACAGTCCGGATTTCAGGCATTCTCTTGGATTTCCGACGCAGCCGCGCGCGAGCCTCCAGATAGTAGGTCTCCAGTTGCTGCGCCCGATGCTCTGACGTGTGATCAGCAAGAACCCGCCGTCTCGCGTTCTCCGCAATCTTTCGCCGGCGTTCTTCAGGCATGTCCCGCAGGATCTCGATTACCTCATTTGGCTCGGAGACGATGAGGATTTCGGACGAAGGCTCGAATATTGTTTCAATGCCCGGCCATCGGTCCGAGATGATCGGTCTTCCGCAGGCCGCGGCCTCGAACAGGCGAACGCTGGGTGAGAAGCCAAGCGCGCGCATATCGCTCCGCGTCGCATTCAGGGTGAAGCGCTGTTCGGAATAGAACGTCGGATGTTGCTGCGGCGTGAGATGCTCGATCCGGGTCACATTGGCGGGCCAACTGATGTGCTCGGGGTATTGTGCCCCTGCGACCACAAATTGCTCGGCCGGCAGGGCGCGGGCAGGTGCCAGAAGCAACTCCTCGAGAATAGGCTGCCTGTCGTCGCTGTACGTTCCGAGGTAACCCAGCGACCATTTTGGCTCCGCTCGCCTGGGTGCGTATAGCTTCGTATCAGCGCTGCAGTAGAGCGCGCGCGCCAGCGGGCTGCCGCAGTTCTCCTCGATCATCTGCGGGACCGGACCGCCGGTAAAGGACAGATACAAATCAAAACGCGGAATCATTGCCGCAGAAATGTAATCGAGGCCTTGCTCGAGGCGAGACAGCGTGACCGGCGTGTCGATGTCGTAGAAGGCGGTAATTCCCTGAGCCTGGCTCGTCACCCAGTCAGAGATCGCGATGCCGTCAGGCACGTACGAACCGACCATCACCAGATCGGCCGCGCGGATGAGCGATCCGAAGCGTGATGGGATGTCGCTGAGCGATTGATAGAGGTGGACGTTCCACGCGGAGGGACTGACCAGATCGCGATGATTGCGATACCAGGCGACGTCGCGCTCGAGGAAGCTGACGCGGTGGCCTCGCTGTGCCAGGGCTTCGATCAGGGCGCGGTAGGTCGTGGCGTGACCGTTGCCCCATGAGGATGTGACCGAAAGACCGATGACGACGATGTTGAGGTTCATTCTGCTGCCTCGATGCGTGAGCTGCTTCCGACAAAGAGTTCGTTGAACTGGCGCGCGCGATGCCGGTAGGTGTGGTGATCGAGGATGCGCGCGCGGGCGCGGCCGGCGATTACCCGAGCGCGATCGGGGGTCAAAGTGTTGATGTGGCCGGCCACCTCCGCCGCCGTCGCCGCGACCAGAACCTCGCGGTCGGGCTCCAGAAAATAATCAATCCCGTCCCATTGATCGGTAATCAGGCAGGCGCCGGCGCCGATGGCCTCGAACACGCGTGTCGGCGGCGAGAAGCCGTAGCGCGCCATGCTGTCGCGATTGACGTTGAGCGTGGCGAGAGCCGAGCCGAAGAAGCCGTTGTGATCGGCGGTGCCGACGTGTCCGACCTTGCGCAGATTGGCCGGCGTGTCCTTGGTCTCCCAGCCGGAGCCGCCAAGCACGAAGCTCTTTTCCGGCAAGTGACGGGCGACCTCGATGAAGAACCGCTCGACGCGCTGCTCTCGATCGGGAAGCCGGTTCGCCAGTAGACTGAGATCGCAGGCGTAGCGCTCGATCCGCGGTGCGGGGAAGTGGGTTGCCGGATCGAGCGCATTGTAGATCGGTATGCAATCGCGAGCACCCCTGGCGCGGTATGCGGAGACGACCGGCTCGCCGCCGCCATAGGTCAGCACCATGTCGTAGGACGCGATGACGCGGCGCAAATGATGCCGCGGGTTCTGGTCCATCGCTTCGAGCGTGGCCGGCGCGTCGACATCCCAGTAGACGCGCATGGCTCTGGAGGGGATGGTCGCGGCCGCGATCTCAAGCTCCTCATCGAAGACCCCGACGCCGCTGGCCTTGACCAGCATGTCCGCGGATTTGGCGGCGGCTTCCAGGCTGCCGCGCCAGCCGTCCGATGTTGCCGGAAAGACGACCACGCGCGCCCAGTCGGGGTCGTCGATGTCGCGATGCGCCTGCCGTTCGAACGCGTTCGGCTCGAAGAAGGTGACCTCGTGTCCGAGCGCCGCAATCTCTTTCAGCATGCCGCGATAGTAGGTCGCGGCGCCGTTCCAGTAGGACGATACGAGGCTCGATCCGAAGAAACAGATCCTCATGCGACCGCTCCGACGGTTGACTTGCGCTGCGACTGGCCCGTGGCCCGGATGCTCTCGACGATATCAAGGAGCTGGTGCGCGCGATGGCGGCAGGTGTGCTTTTCGCTGATCACACGGAGCCCTGTTTGCACCATCGCTGACGACATCTCGTGGTCATCCAGGAGGGTGCGCAATGCCTGTTTCATCTGTGCGCCATCGGCAACGCTGAGATAGGCGCCCGCGGGGAACAGGCCCTCCGCATCCGACCAGGGGGCGGAGATCAGGGGAATGCCGCACGCCATCGCTTCGAAGATGCGGATGGTGGGTATGCCCGGAAGAGAACGGACATAGGGCGCCCGTGGCACATGCACCGTCGCACGTGCGCTGGCAAAGGCTGCGGGAGCCCAATGTGCCGGCAGCCAGCCGCGGTATCGGATACCGGCCGTTCGAATCGTCTCGAGAGCCGCGTCCGAGTACCGGACGCCATAGATGCTGGCCCGGAGTTTCAAGTCGGCAACCGGCTCGACGAGGAACTCGTTGAGCTCGGCCCCGCGCTCGCCGTCGCCCCAATTGCCGATCCAGATGAGGTCGTCGGTGCGCGCGATGTCCGGCAGCGGATGGTACAAGGCGGTATCCGCCGCCTCGTGCCAAGTGAAGGCGCGATCCGCCCATCCGAGCTTCAGGTAGGTCTGCCGAAGCACCTCGCCGAAAGCAAGCACGCCGTCGAACCCATCGAGATCGAACTGCGCCAGTTCGTGGGGCGCGCTGACGGCGCGGTGGTGAGTATCGTGAAACAGCAGCGTGGAGGGGGCCCCTTGCGCGCGCCTGCGTCCGAGCTGCGCGATCAGATCGGGGGAATTCCACTCGTGGACGATCACAAGATCTGCACCGTCGGCGGCGTTGTCGAGGTCGGGGAAGGCATCGTAGCGGCGGATATCGATCCCCGGCAGCAGCGTCGGGATGTCGTCGAGTGCATGCGGACCGCCTTCTCGTATCGCATTCAATCGGCTCCAGCCATCGATCGGCTCGACGACGACGACCTCATGACCCAGCGCATGCAACTCGCGCGCGTAGCCGCGGAGAAAGTGTGCGTTGCCATTGTTCCAGCACGAGGTGAACGCATGGTAGAACAGAACGCATTTCATGCCCGCACCTCGATCCGGTCTTCTCCGGTCGCAACAGGCTGCGATGAGAGCAAGCTTTCGTAGAGTCTCAAATAAGCGCTGGTCATTCGCGCCTGCGAATAGGTCAGCGAATGCTCGTAGGCGGCACGCTGGAGCCGCGAGCGCTCGCGCGCGTCGACGCAGAGGCCGGCGAGCACATGATGCAGCGCGGCGGTGTCGGCCGGATCGACGAAGATGGCAGCTCCGTTCCAAAGCTCCCTGAACGTCGGGATATCGGACAGGACGAGCGCGCAGCCGGCTGCCGCGGCCTCTAGCACCGAGAGGCCGAACGGCTCATAGAGCGCCGGACTTACGAAAATTGCAGCATGCCGTAGGCGGGCGTGCAGGGCTTCCGGCGGCAGGTGCCCGAGCCAGGTCACCGAGGCGGAGGGGCTCGCATCGGCGGCACCCGCGACTTCGACAGGCCAGGCCAATCCACGCGCGGCCGCCGCAAGAGCTTGGATGTTCTTGGCACGATCCCAAAGCCGTCCGGCCGCGAAGATCAGCTCCTGTTTTCGCCCGACGAAATCGCCCGGTGCAATCCCGTTCCAGATCACCGTGCCTCTGGAACGAGGACCATAGATATCACTAATCATGTCGTGAAAGGATTGGCTCGGGCACACCCAGGCCTGCGCCTGGTCGAGAGCCGCGGCAACGCCTTCGGTGTAGCGGCGCCACCGCGGCTCCTCAAGCCACGTCGTGTCCCGGCACGCTTGCGCCCAGGAATTGACGCAGGAATGCGCCACCAGCACCGTCGGCGCATGCCAGCCGAAACACGCTTCGCGGAAGCTATTGAGGTGAACGACATCCGGCCTGAGCTTGGCTTCGAGGCTGGCGAGCACGCGGCTCGCGTCGGCCACATTGGCGCCTTCAGGATCCTGCCACTCGAGCGCGAGATCCGTCTCGATCAGACGCACGCGGGACCGCTGCAGGCGCGCCCGATCGTCTGTCCGCGCGTGAGGACCTATCGTGACCAGGACGACGTCGACAGCGGCGTTTGCGAGATCGGCGGCGAGACCGCAGGAATAGGTCCACACGCCTCCCACGGTGTCGGTGGTCATCAGGAGCCTAATGTGCGAACTGCGGCTCATGGCGCCACCTGGAGTTCGAGCGCATCGAGCGGGACGGGGCGATCGTTCTGGACGTCGCTGAACCGGTCGAACATCGCGAGATAATGCTGATGGGCGCGCTCCCAGGCGAAGTCGTCGGGCTCGCCCCATAATTTGCGATAATCCGGTGATCCCGGATAGGGATAGAGAGGGACGGGGTCATTGGCCCAGACCCCGGCGTCCTGCATCTGGCGACGCCAGCGCTGCACGACCGGATCGTCGTCCTCGGGCATTTCAATCAAATTGGCCTGCACGAAGGGAACGTGACGACGCGCTTCGGACAGCCGCTCTGTCAGCTGATCAGTGCTCATTCTGCAGTTCTTGGCAAGCGCGGCGCGCCCCTCAACTGTCAGGCTCTCGATCCCGGCCTCGATCGAAACACAGCCGGCGCGGCCGAGCAGGGCCAGCATGTCGGGCTTCCAAAGGTCGATCCGGGTCTGCACGCCGAACTTCAGATCCCGCGTCGTCAGCTCCTGCAGCAGCTCGGCGTTCGGGAGAAAGATCTCATCGATGAAGTAGACATATTCGACGCCCTGACCACGGAGGCCGTCGATCTCATCGAGAATGACGGCGGGCGGACGCCTGCGATAGGCGTTGCGGAAGTTTTCCTTGGCGCAGAACGTGCAGCTGTAAGGACAGCCTCGCGAGGCCTCGACCTCGGCACCAGGTGCAAGCGGCTCGGCTTCAAAGCGATGATGGTGATGGTGATGCCGGCGGATCATCTCGTCGGGCCAATGCAGCGGCGGCTGATCCGTAAAGCGGGCAGCCTGCGGGCCACCATTGACCTGGATGGAAGCTCCGTCCCTAAAGCACAGGCCAGCAAAGTCGCGTTCGCCGTTGGCCAGGCGGAGCAACGAGATCTCGCATTCGCCCATGATGACGATGTCGGCACCAAGCTTCTTCAGCGCCGCCTTTGGTGTGGTCGAGCCGTGAGGGCCGACCGCGACCAGGACCGGTGCGAGGTCCCGTACCGCGAGCGCGAGCTGCTGCGGCACGCGGACCTCAGGAGGAGCGCAACGCCAGAACAGATAAGTTGGGGCTGTACTAATGGCGACCAGATCTGGACCGAACGCGCGCAGCTCGGCTTCGATGTCGGTAAGCGACAGGTCGAACATGTGGGCGTCGATCAGCAGCGTCTCGTGTCCAGCCGCCTTCAGATGGTGCTCGGAGATGCCGAACTCCAGCGGCAGGTGAGGCGACCGGCAGCCGAAATAGATGCTGCCGCCGAACTCCCAGTTGGGATTGATAAGGGCGACCCGCGTCATGCCATGGCCTCGCGGCTGTTGCCTGATGCTCCGAAGCGGCTGTGCACCCACGTGTAGAGCGAACGGAGCCCTTCGGCGACCTCAACCTGCGGCGCCCAAGCAAGCGAAGTGGACAAGGCGCCTGTATCGGTGACGTACCAGGGCTGATCGCCGGGACGCCAGTCAGCGAAACTGTAGGCGACGCCTCGACCGGTCAGGTCGCGGATCCGGTCGATCAATTCCAGCAGACTGATTGCATTGCGCGGACCGCCACCGAGATTGAACACGCGTCCGCTGACGAGCTCGATACGGTCAAGCGCCGCAAGCCAGGCGCTGACGGCATCCGAAACGTGGAGCGCGTCGCGAACCTGCTTGCCGTCGCCATAGATCGTGAGTGGATTTCCTCGAATCGCGCTCAGCAAAAAGTGTGCAATCCAGCCTTGGTCCTCGGTGCCGAACTGACGCGGGCCGTAGATGCAGCTCATGCGCATCACGACCGTACGAAGCCCGAACACGCGGGCGTAATCGTGAACGTACTGGTCCGCAGTGCCCTTGGAGCAACCGTAGGGGCTATAGAAATCGAGCGGCGTCTCTTCGGAAACACCGCCAGCCAGACCATCGCTCGTCGGCACATAGCGCCGGCCGGACAGCGTGATCGCGCTGTCGTCGATCAGACGACCGTACACCTTGTTGGTCGAGGCGAAGATGACAGGCGCCGGCCGATTGTGCAGGCGAACGGCTTCAAGCACATTCAGCGTACCGCGGGCATTGATCTCGAAATCGGAAGCGGGATCGCTCACGCTGTCGGTGACGGCGACCTGCGCGGCCAAGTGCAGAACCGCACGGGCTTCGCGCACGGCATCGATGACGGGAATCGGCTCTCGGATGTCGGCGATGGTCACCGCCACCCGGTCTCCGTGCCTCGACTTCAGCCACTGAGCATTCTCACGCACGCCAGCGCGGGCAAGGTTGTCGAGTACCAGCACGTTATCGCCTCGCTCGGCGAGCCGGTCGGCAAGATTGCAGCCGATGAAGCCGCAGCCTCCGGTGATCAGGACAGGTCTGTTGTCAGTCATCACGCAACCAATCCTCGTTGCAGCAACTCGTGGGTTGCTCGCTCGGCCTGATCGTCCGCGATCTGGTCGCCAAGGTATTCTGCCAGCTCTTCAAGGCCGTCCTTGAAGTGGATGTGCGGAATGAAGCCGAGCACGTCGCGAGATTTGCCGATATCGGCAAAGCAGTGTCGAATGTCGCCTGCACGATATTTTCGGGTGATCTCGGGTTCGATGTCGGGCCGCCCCATGACGTCCGCGAGGTCCTGGGCGACCGACAGGATGTTACGGCTCTGGCCCGAACCGACGTTGAAGACGTCCTGGGCGTGATCAGCCTCGAGTGCCATGCGGCACGCGCGAGCCACGTCATGCACATGAACGAAATCGCGGCGCTGAAGGCCATCTTCGAACACGAGAGGTCGTCGTCCATTGAGCAGCCGGGCGGCGAAGATCGCGAGCACCCCGGTGTAGGGATTGGAGAGGGCCTGGCGAGGACCGAACACGTTGAAGAAGCGCAGCGCCAAGGTCGGAATGCCGTACGCCTTGCCCGTGATCAGGCACATCCGCTCCTGCGCATATTTGTTCAACGCATAGATCGAGCTCAGCGAAGGCTGCTTCGTCTCGGGAGTGGGAACAGGCTCAAGGGGACTGCCGGCCTTGTCGCGCAATTCCCAGTCGCCGTTGCGGAGTTGTTCGATCGGCCGTTCTTCACAAGCGATCACGCTTTGATCGGCACTGCGATAGAGGCCTTCGCCATAGATACTCATCGAGGAGGCCACCACCAGCCGTTCGACGGGACCCTTTGAAAGCGCCTGCAGCAGCACGGCGGTGCCCACCTCGTTGGTCCTGACATAGGGCTCGATGTCGTACATGCTCTGGCCGACGCCGACTACGGAGGCGAGGTGCAGGACCATGTCGGCCCCTCGCAGAGCGCGTTCGACAGCGTCGGCATCGGTCACGTCTCCGATGATGAGCTCCGCGTCGGCGGCGAGATAGGAGGGGCGCTGACGGTTGTCGCCGTGGACCTGTGGCGAAAGATTGTCGAGTAGTCTGACCTCGTAGCCAGCGGCCAAAAGGCTGTCGGCCGCATGCGATCCGATGAATCCCGCGCCACCCGTGATCAATGCTCGCGTCATTCACCGCTCCGTGCGCATGAGACCGATCCCGCGGGATCGACCTGGATGAGTGTGGAAGCGCGCTCTGCTTTCGGTCGGGCGACCCGCGCGCCAGTCACGTTCGAAGTTAGAAGCGGTGCAAGGAATGTTGGTTCCTGCAAAATGTACAAACGAAAATTTCTCTAACCTGGATCAATAACCTGAGTGAATCGCCGACCGAGGTTTAAAAACCGATACCGTGGAGCGGGGCGGGTAGTTCGAGATGTCTCGCGATGGTGGCCGCGATATCTGCAAAGCCCGTGCGTTGACCGATATAACAAGAGCGCTTGGCATTCGCCACGAGAACAGGGACCTGTTCGCGCGTGTGATCTGTGCCAGCCCAAGTGGGATCGCAGCCGTGATCCGCCGTGATGATCAGGAGATCATCGCTTCGTAGTCGATCGAGCAGTTGCGGCAGCCTTGCGTCGAATGCTTCGAGGGCCGCGGCATATCCAGCGACGTCCCTGCGGTGCCCGTAGGTCGTATCGAAATCGACGAAGTTGGCAAACAACAGTCCGCCCTCTGCCAAGCCATCTAGCCCATCAAGGGTGGCATCAAACAGAGCGTCGTTACCATCACCTCGCATGTTCCGTCCGGTCCCGCGATGCGCAAAGATGTCGTCGATCTTGCCGATGGTTACGATGTCACGACCCTCACTTTCGGCGATGTCCAGGAGCGTGCGTTCCGGGGGAGGAACGGAGAAATCCCGGCGGTGCCCGGTTCGCCTGAAGCCGGTGCTGGGACCGCCGACGAACGGCCGCGCAATGACGCGCCCGATATTGAGGGGATCAACCAGTCTACGCGCGGTCAGGCATACGTCGTAAAGGCGCTCGAGCCCAAAGGTGGCTTCATGCGCTGCGATCTGGAACACGCTGTCGGCGGAGGTGTAGCAGATCGGTTCGCCACTTCGCATGTGGCGCTCGCCAAATTCGGCGATGATTTGCGTCCCCGATGCATGACAGTTTCCGAGAATCCCGGGCAAACCGGCCTCCGCGCACAGGCGCCGCATCAGGTCGCCGGGAAAGCAGGGCACGGTTCTCGGAAAATACCCCCACTCGAAGGGGACGGGTACGCCGGCGATTTCCCAATGCCCCGAAGGGGTGTCCTTGCCTTTCGATAGCTCGGTCGCACATCCAAATTGCGATGTCGTGGCGCGAACATCGAGGCCCGGCGGTGTGCGCCCGGTGGCCAGTTGGCAGGCTTGGCCAAGGCCGCGCGCGAGCAGGTTGGGAACCCGGAGCGGCCCCTCCCGGCTCGCATTGTCGGCTTTGCCGGCGAGGCAGGCTTCGGCGATGTGGCCGACCGTATCTGCGCCCTCATCGCCATAGCGTGCAGCGTCGGGCGCCGCGCCGATGCCGACGGAATCCATCACCAGGATCAGGGCGCGCATGTCGGCTCCGTCGCGGCCGGTTGCGGCGAGACCGCGGATGCCAACCCGGTCCTCGGGCAATAGCGTTCGACCATCTGGGCGCAAAAATCGGCGAACTCGTTCGCGTCCTTGGGCGGGCTGGTGTGGTGGGGCGCGAGCCCGCGATGTTCCGGCGTGAAGCAGAATGTCACGGTGACCTGGAATTCGGCCAGGGCGTCCATCTGACGGTCGAACCAATCAAGGGCATTGGGACGGAAACTGTCGGCCCAGGAGAGCCCCGTCCGGAGATGGACCACGCCAAGACGGCGCATCCATTCGGCTGCCTGATGCAGGCGATGATCCTCAAAGTGAAACCACTGGCAAAGTCCGAGGTCACGCGCGTATTGGCCGAACTTGTCTAGCGCGGCCTTTGGCGTGCCATCTTCCCGCAGCAGCCCCATATGGAAATGCCGGTAATAGGAGGACCCTTCGGCTTCCTTGTGCCGGGTCGTTGCCTCCCAGGCGGCGGGCAGGTCGTAAAGGCTGTACCAGTGGATTCGCGGCGCGCGGCCGATCAGGAGCTCGGCGGTGCGCGACAGGCCCCAGGCCTGGACCTCTTCAGCACCGAACGATGAAACGCCGACTTCGGTAACCCAGACGGGGAGCGAAGTCGCCGCCTTGATATCGTCGAGCTTGTTCGGCCATTCCCCGATCTGCCAGAGATTCCAGTCAAGTGGAAAGCCATGCACCGCCACCGCATCGACATGATCGAGAACGCCGCGCGCCTGCATGTTGCGGATGAAGGATGGATCGATCGGCGATATGCCGCCCAGCACGCGCGGCAAGGTCGGATGTGCCGTACGGATGGCCTTGCCCGCGGCGATCGCGGTGTCGGCAAACATCGCCCAGTCCGGGTCGATCAGGAGGTCCCAATGCGATTTGTTATTCGGCTCGTTCCAGATCTTGGCAGCTTCGATCATCAGCCCACCTTCCGCGACGGGTAAATGGGGCCATCGGCCTGCGGCCGCTCCGTTCGTCTGCAGAGATAGACCTCGCCTTCAGGATGCGCCGTGATGGCAAAGCCGGAGCTGCGAAGCATGGCTTCCACGCAGGCACGATTGGGAACCCACCAGTTGGTGGGATCGTCCGCATATTTGTGCTCGACGAAGTGAAGCTTGGGATAGCCTGGAGCGTCGAATTGATCCGTGGTCCAGAAGTCATAGTTCTTTTCGATCGGCTCGACCTGGCTGTCGCCGCGAAGCATCGACTGGAACAGCAGGAGATCGCCGGCGACATGCTCGTGGATCAGGTCGAGCGCGAGCAGGGGATGCCGCAGGTGATAGAGCACACCCATGAAGATCACGAGGTCGAATTTTTCGCGGAGCTGCCCGACGTCGTAGGCGGACATCTTGCGGAATTCGATACGCAGCCCGTTGACTTCCGCGGCGAAGCGGGCCTGCGCCAGATACTCTTCGTCGGTGTCGAGGCCGAGCACGCGCTCGGCACCACGCCGCTTCATTTCCATCGCGTAGAAGCCGGCGTTGCAGCCGATGTCCAGCACGGTCTTGCCTTCGAGCCGGTCCGGGATGATTCCCGAGAAACGTCGCCACTTGACGTTCGGATAATCGCCAAGAAAATGTGCCGGCGCGGTCGGGACGCCATCGAGATCGAGATTGTGAAACCATGGACCGAGCGCATCGATGCGCCGGCGGATTTCGTCACGGGAAAGGGCCGATCGGGTCATGCGATCACTCCGTTGTTCGTCATGGGTGCTGCCGGGGTTGCTTCCGCCGATGCGCCGGCCCGCAGGCGCGCACGACCATTGCCGGCGCTGGTCTCGGCAAGCAGCGCCATCGCGGTGCGATAGCCATCGATCGTGCCGACATCGACATAGGACTCGCCGGCTTTGACCCCGGTGCCGCGGCCGCCGGCGGCGAGGTAAGCATTGACCAACGTTCCAAAATATTCGTCGCAGCGGTCGCGCTCATTCCACAAAGCCTGCAGCTCGCGAAACCCGCGTGCGGACATTCGGAAGGCGCCCCAGATCCATTTTGAGGATGCGCTGCCTTGTTTGACCTGGATTTCGGTCACACGATCGCCATCGAGCACCACGGCATCGAAGAATTCCGGATGTTCTACCGGAAATAGCAGGAACGACAGATCGGCGCCCGGCAGCGCGCGCAGGGCAGCGGCGGGAAACCAGACCGTGTCGGGCAGCCCCACTGTCACGTCCTCGTCTCTGCCGACAACCGTACTCGCTCTGAACACGGCATCGCACAGGCCGAGAGGCTCCGGCTGCACCACATAGGCGAGCTGGGCGCTGCCGTAATGGTCGCCGAAATATTCGAGAATGTCGGACTTGCCCGGCGAAATGACGAAGCAGATCTTGTCAGCTCCGCCCATGATCAAGCGTTCGAGGAGATACTCGGAGACCGCGCAAGGACGCGCGGTGCCGTCATCGCCGCGGCTGCCGACGGGAAGCAGTTCCTTTGAAAAAGCGAGCGGCTGGATGCGGCTGCCGCGACCGGCAGCCGGGACGATTCCCCACATGGTCTAGGCCTCCTCGGTTTGCCGCTGGCACCTGCGACCGGACGCTGCGCGTTCGAGTAGCGCAACAAGTTCATTGGCTCGCTTGTCCGATGTGTGCTGGTCCATGGTCCGCTCGCGTCCCCGTTGCGCGATGCGTTGCAGCTCGGCATCAGACATCGCCAAGGCGGCGAGCGTATCGTCTTGGTTCTTCGCAAGCAGGATTTCGTCGCCGGGGACGAAGAACGTATCAAGGCCCGCCCAACTGTCGCTGAGCAGAGGAACTCCGCAGGCTGCGGCCTCGAACAGACGGCCGGAGGGGCACCACCCCATCTCCGCCATCGCCCGGCGCGTGACATTGAGCGTCAGGCGGGACGACGCGAAGAACGCGGCATGTTCGAACGGCGGCAGATGCCGGACGAAATAAATGTTCGGGGACCATGGAAAATCGTCCGGATACTGGGCGCCGCCGATCAGAAAGCGCAGATCGTGCCTGTTACGCGCGGGCGCGACGAACAGCGCCTCGAGCGTCCGCTGACGATCATCGGAGTAGGTGCCGAGATAGGACAGATCCGCACGGTAATGCGGCTGCGGTGCGACCGGCCGATGAATGTCGGTATCGACATGACCATAGAGCGGCTCGATGTGGCGCGCGCCGAGCCTTGAGCGGAATTCATGCGAGATGCCCGGACCGCCGGTGAAGCTCAGGACCAGATCGAAATCCCTGAGGCCGCGCGGACCAATATACGGCACTGCCTCTCCCGCCACGATCCTCGACAGCGTCACCGGAGTGTCGAGGTCGTAGAATACCGGAATCGCGCGTCCCTCCGCGAGGATCAAGTCAGTCGCCGCGATTGCATCCGGACAATAGGACGTGACGATCGCGACGTCCGCATCGCGGAGATATTGCTTTGCAACCGGGCGGACGGACTCCCAATCCGAAAACAACTTCAACTGACCACCCGGCAGCTCGTAGAGATCCCGAGCGCCGGAATAATAAGGCGTGTCGCGCTCGAAAAACACGATGGTGTGCCCCAGTCGCACCAGGTGCTTGCAGAGGCCCCGCCACAAGGTTGCGTGACCGTTGCCCCAGGAGGAGGAGATAGTCAGTCCGAATATGACGATCCTCACGCTCTTACCCGCTGATTGATTCCGGTGATCTTGACCTTGTTGTGATCGACAGTGAGCGTGCTGACGCTGCCCGGTTCGATCTCGACGGAGAGAAAGTCGTCGAGCTCAATGCCCTGATAGTGCAGGAGCGCGGTACGGATCGGCTCTGCATGACTGACGACGACGACGGTGTCGCTGCCGGGGTCGCTCCGCAGATGCTCGAGATGGTCGACGACGCGTTGCTGAAGAGCTCGCATGCTCTCGCCGCCGGGTGGCTGGCTCGTGCCGCGCTGCGTGTTCCAGACCGACCATCGCGGATCCCGGGCAAGGTCGTCAAACGATCGCCCGGTCCAATCGCCGTATTCCAGTTCATCGAGAGCTGGCACGATCTCGACCGCGAGACCGTAATGCGCGGCCAGGATGCAGGCTGACTGCAGGCAGCGCCGCTGTGGACTCGATTGAACCAGGGTCGGCTGGGGGCTGATCGCATCGGCGCAGCACGCGATCTCCTCACAGCCGAGTTCGTCGAGCGCGACACCTTTCATCCGGCCGCACAGCGTGCGGCCGAGCAGGGGGTGACGACCATGACGCACGAGATGAATGATTCTCGCCATCACGCGTAGGCCTTGTCGTCGATGAAGGCGCGGGTTCGGCGCCCGGCTTCCTCATCGGTGAACTGTTGCGGCGGCGACTTCATGAAGTAGCTCGAAGGCCCGGTCAGTGCGCCGGCCATGCCGCGGTCCATGGCGAGCTTGGCGCAACGCACCGCGTCGATGACTACACCCGCCGAGTTCGGAGAATCCCAGACCTCGAGCTTCACCTCGGCGCTCAAGGGAACGCCGCCAAAGGTCGTGCCCTCCAGCCGGATATAGGCGACCTTCCGGTCGGTCAGCCAGGGGACGTGATCGCTCGGCCCGACATGGATGTTGTCGGCGTCCATGGGGACGTCGAACTGGCTGGTGACGGCCTGGGTCTTCGAGATCTTCTTGGATGTCAGGCGCTCGCGTTCGAGCATGTTCTTGAAATCGGTGTTGCCGCCGACGTTGAGTTGATAGGTGCGGTCGAGGCGGACGCCGCGGTCGCGGAACAGGTTGGCGAGCACACGGTGGAGGATGGTAGCGCCGACCTGGCTCTTGATGTCGTCGCCGATGATCGGCAGGCCGGCTTGCTCGAATCGTGCTCGCCAATCCGGATTGGAGGCGATGAAGACCGGGATGCAATTGACATAGCCGCAACCGGCCTCGATCGCGCGGGCGGCATACCATTCGCTTGCCTGCTGCGAACCGACCGGAAGATAGGACACCAGGACGTCGGTGCGCGACATCGCCAGAACCTCCGCAACGTCCGCTTCGGGCGCCTTGGAAATCGGAATGTCGTCCTGGAGGTAGCGGCCGACGCCATCCATGACCGGCCCGCGCTGCACGATCACGCCGGTCGCGGCGACGTCGGAAAAGCGTTGCGTGTTGTTCGGCCTGGCCCAGATCGCTTCGGCAACATCGCGCCCGACCTTGTCGGCGTTGACGTCGAATGCCGAAGCGATCTGAATGTCGCTGATGTAGTAGCCGCCGACATCTGCATTCATCAATCCGGGCACCGGCTCGTTCGAATCCGCGTTCCGGTAGTAGGTGAGTCCCTGGACCAGGGAGCTGGCACAGTTGCCGACGCCGACGATGCCGACGCGTACGCGTTGCCCGTCTTGAAGACGTGAATGCATGAATTGATGCCCTCCGGAAACCAGCGCGGTCAACGTAAGTAGATCGGCGAACGTGCGGAAGGTATGTTCGTTCCTGTGTCGATCATGCTGTGCAACAGGATGATCGCGTCAAACCCCGACAAAAAGCGATAGTCTTAACCTGGATTAGAATCTGCGGGCGCTTTCAAGGAACGATCTTCTCCCGGTTGAAGAACAAGAAGAAGATGAAGCTGATGATGCAGTCGCGCGCCGGCCAATTGTAACAAGAACAAATCCTGTCGGCCGACGTTCAGCGAAAGCGGACGAACTCGTCGTCATGTCGAGTTCCAGCGGCAACGAGGAAGGTGTCAAATGAACTCAACTCATTCGAAGACGCACAGCAGCGAAGCGCAGCACACCACCAACTACGAGGTTATTCGAAAATGGGCGGAAGAACGTGGTGGCAAGCCGGCGACCGTGAAGGCGACCGAGGAGGGCGGGCATGCCGGCATCCTGCGGATCGACTTCGACCCTCCGGACGAAGGTCTCGACCGGATCAGCTGGGACGAGTTCTTCGAGAAATTCGACGATGCCGGCATCGCGTTCCTTCATCAGGACCGGACCAAGGACGGCGAGCTCAGTCGCTTCCATAAATTCGTGAAAGCCTAGGAGGGATGCGCCCGACGGGGCAAGCATGAACAACTGGAGGGAGGCGATGCGAGCGGGGGATTTCGCTTGCGCCTGGGCCATGACCGATCGCGATCTGCCAGCGCTTGCCGTTGCTCCCAAGCACACTGGTCCGCGCCATCTGCAGCGGATATGGCGCGGGGAGGAACTGGCAAACAAACGCGTGCTGGTCCGCTGCTATCACGGGCTCGGGGACACCATCCAGTTCCTGCGCTTCATGCCTGCGCTCAGGATGATAGCTCGCAGCGTGACGGTCTGGTGCCAAGCCGAGCTATTGCCGCTGGTCGAGCGAACCGAAGGGGTCCGTCTCGCCATTCCGCTTCACGACGGTGCGCCTTGCACCGAGTTCGATGCCGATATCGAGATCATGGAGGTTCCGCACGCAATCAGGGCCGGACGCGGAACGGTTGAAATGCCCGCGCCCTATTTGACCCTGCCTCCCGCCGACCCATCCGCAGGGCCACTTCAACATTGCCAAGGCCTGGCAGTCGGTCTGGTCTGGGAGGTCGGTGCCTGGGACAAGCGGCGTGCCGTTCCGCCGGCGCTGTTGAGACGCCTTGCCGGTGAGGGCAGAAGTTTATATTCACTTCAGCGAGGAGGAGGGGCTGAGCCGCTCCCCGAGACGGTCGCGCGGGATATCAGCACGCCCGGCATCGTGGCTCTTGGTCATCTGATCCGGCAGCTCGACCTCGTCATTTGCGTTGACACCATGGTCGCGCATCTCGCGGGGGCGCTGGGATGTGAAGCATGGGTGCTGCTGCATGCCGACTGCGATTGGCGCTGGCCGATCTCCGGCTCTCGCACGTTCTGGTACCCGAGCTTGCGCCTTTTCCACCAGAGGACCCAAGGCAATTGGGACGACGTTATCGAGGAGGTGCGGCAGATGCTGCTCGCCCGCGCGGAGCTGACGCGGCGGGCTGGATGATCAGTCATGCGACCGCGACGGCTGTCGATACCGGCTCGCATTGCGAAGGCGCTCTGTCGGCGAGAGATCGGGTCCGCAAATAGGCCGGATCTAAGCCCGCGAGACGGACCAGGCCCGGCCAGTCTACTATCGTCATGATTTTTCCATGCCATCGCAGCAAGTTGCGGCGCCGCAGTTCCTGAACGGTGCGATTTTCACCGGAGATATGCCGCATGCTGCAGCGAGGTCGGACTGCGTGAACGGCGATGCGAGACTGAGGTCCCTCGCAAGTCGGACGGCCTGGAGACGCTCGGTGATTTCGCAGATCAGATGGGCGACACGCGCGAGAGCATCGCGGCTGCCGAGGTTCAACGTCTAGTCTCGCTGGATCGCGAGATCAGTGAGCCGCATGAGAAGCAGCGCGCGAGACATTGCGGCGGATCTCGCGGACAGCTCATGAAAGAAGCTATAGGGAACCAAGGCAACGATGGCAGATCCGAGCGCGACAAGGTTGCCTTCGGCATGCGGTTGATAAAGCGTCTGCAGATCGGGAATGTCACCGGGGAACATGTATGGACGTAATTTGTCTTGCTGGCCTTCGGCAAGGTACCACGCGAGGTAGCCTTGAAGCACTTTCGTCATGGCGCCGGAGAACCGCTTGATGAGCTCCAACGTGCGCAATGGCACTCGGCATATCCGCCAGCTGCTCGAGATCTTGGAGGGTCAGATCGGTTAGAGTCGCCAATCGGTCTGCGAGCTTGGAGAAAGGGAGCCCTGCTTGCATTACGCGTCCATTACACGTTGTCCCTTTCCATTTGGCGGACGCCGACGAAACTTGCATTAACGTTTGATAAAGTCTGCCGGCTGCGGCGCTCTCTGTCGCAAGTAATCGGCGATCCAACATTTGTGGATCGGTTCGACAAATCAGTTGCTGCAGTCAGGGAACCCTGAACGGCGTAGGATGCGTATCTCATCTCCGCGGATTCAAAAATGAAGCGGCCGATTCACATATATTAAACGTTCACTCTTCCCAAGCTGTCAAAGCTCTCGGCCTGGAGCGGGGGGAGCAGCGGCATGGACCGCGTGGGAATGCATCTTCATCGGCACTGCGGTCGCGGCTTTCTGGTGATGGTCGCCGCGATCGTTTGGATGATGGTCACATAACAGCGCGCCGCTTACGGACAGCCCCGCTCCGAGAAGCGCTACGGCTTCTGGTGTCATTCGCCCGCTTCCTGGTTCGCGGCGACATCAGTTCCCCCGATAGCGGCAGTTCGATCTGGCACAAAATTCCATCTTCGCCGACCGAAATTCGGACTTTGGGCCCGAGCTGCGTGCGAGCGGCCGCTCGATCAGGTTGCGTCCAAATCCGTTCCACGAAGGCTTGGGCAGCTTGAGAACCCCGCTCTCCTTCCAGGTCAGCAATAGATTGGGAGTGGTGCTCTGATCGTTCGGTTGAATACGCTAGGAGATATCGAGGCGGCCCTGGTTCTCCTTGAGAGCGCGGTGTTTGACTGCGTTCGTGGTCAGTTCATGCAGGGCAAGTCCGATCGTTTGGACGAGTTCGAATCCCAAGGGAACCGCGGGACCGGAGACCGACACCTTGTCCTCGGCGGCACCGACCGCTTGCAGTTCCGAGCGGATGATATCGCAAGATCGAGCTGGTCGTCGCTCGCCTTGGTGACGAGACTCTGGACGCGCCCGAGGGCTGCAAGCCGGGTCGAGAATTCCTGCAGGGATCCCGCCGTTTCCGAGCGTGTTGAGCAAGCGCCTGGATCACCGAAAACAGGTTGCGGGTCCGGTGCTGCAGCTCGGCAATGAGAACGCGCTGCCTTGCTTCCGAACGAGTGAGGCTCGTCACGTCGGTGAAGGTCACGACGACGCCCCGGATTTTCCGATCGCCGTCGCGGTAGGGCGCCAGTGGCACGATAGTGCGGACCTTTGTCCCTCGCCGCCGACCCTTCTCTCGATCGGATCCGCACCCGCGAACACCTTGACGATACCGTCCGAAAAGCCGGTCAGGTTCAGTCGGCTCGACAGATCCGTGATCGGCCGTCCCTTGTCCGTCGGAAGCATGTTGAACACCTGCGTGACCGCGGGGGTAAAACTTCGAATGACGAGCTTCCTGTCCAGGAAAATGGTTGCGACGTCCGTGCTTTCGAACAGGTTTTGCAGGCCGCTATTGGCCCGATCCAGCGCGTCGATCTTGCCGTGAAGCTCGGCATTGACCGTATGAAGTTCCTCGTTGACCGACTGCAACTCTTCCTTTGAAGCATCCAGCTCTTCGTTGGTGGACTGCATCTCTTCGTTGACGGAGACGAGCTCCTCATTGGAGGACTTCAATTCCTCGAGCGCGGTCTCGTACTCCTCGATCATGGATTACAGGCGATCCCGGGTCTCGCGCAGCTCGCGCTCGATATGCGCTGCCGCATCGCCATGACCGATCTGGACCCGGTTCTGAGCCCGGCTGAGCACGGGGCGCTGGTCGGCGAAAAGCACCAGGAATAGCGGCTCGCCGCTGGCAAGATCGTCCAGCGGCTCGATTCGAGAGCACATCGACGCTCAAAGACACCACCCCAATCTGTCCTCGCCAATATGCAAGCAATGGGGCGCACGCCACCGCCGGCGACGAAATCCTCAAGAATACGTTCGCCAACAGCGCATTCGAGAATTTCGAGATCGCCGCCTACAAGCCTCTTCTCACGCTCTGTGAGTCAGCGGCGGTAGGGAGCGAAAGCAGACCTCGAGACCTCGCAAGGAGAAGCAACGCATGACGGCCTGGATCGACTCCAATGTCGAGAAAGTCACCATGGAATTCCTGGAGCACCAGCGCCGGGCCGCCTGACCTGCCGAATGCTATCGGGCCGGCGCCGCTGACACCCGCGGCGCGAGCCCGATGTTCGAGCGGAGTTGCCGGCGCTGCTGGTGGCGCTCTTCCGAGGACGTCGAGCGGGCCGTCATTTCTTAAACTTTAACATTTGCGAATTCGCGTCCCGCTGCTTTCGTGCATGGTCCCACAAAGCGGGAGTGGTGGGGCGCCATGCTTGATGCCGAAACGACCGCGCTACTGCGGAAAATTCTCGATGAAGTCTGCGCTGCCGTTTCTCGTGACGAACCCGGTGCGCGGGTCCACGTGGCATCGACGCTGCTCGAAAGCGCAAGCAAGGGCGAGATCTCCGCTGAAGGCCTGAAGCTGGTCGCCCAACGGGCGCTGGTAGACGCCCCGACCATGTGGAGGTAACGCCGGCGCCTCGACGAGGCCGCTCGTCGGCTTACCGCCGGCTCGTTTCCTCGATCTTGTCCAGCACGCGCTCGGGAGCGATACTGCGGGACGCTTCGTCGAGATCTGCCTGAGACCTGGAGTCGATTTGCAGGCGGCGCGCGACCTGATTGAGCACGTCGGCCACCTTGGTAAGCTCGTGCTCGGTCAGGAGACTGATCTGCAGATCAAGATCCGCCCTCTTGTCGGCCTCGGCGGCCATCCGGTTCTGCGAGATCAGCACGAACGTCGAAAGAAAAATGGCTTCGACGGACGCAATCATGCCAAGCACGACGAAAGTCGGATCCCACGCGGTCACCCCCGGGATCCACTGCAAATTTGCGACGATCCAGAAGCCGAATGCCGCGAGATGGAAGTAGACAAACCTCATGCTGCCCGCGAAGGCGGTGATGGAGTCAGCCAGCTTCTCTTGAGCGGTTGCATCCGCCTGCTCGCGACGACGGCGCTCGACGAGCGCCTGAATATTCCGCTCGAGAACAGGGCTCATTCCTTCGGGGGGTGGCGTTTTGTAAGTCAGATCGTTCCGCATACGGCGCCAACGTTGGCACTGCGGCGAGGTTCCTGTGAAGTCTGGCAAGCAAGATGCCGTCGCACCCGAGACACAGCGATTTCGCTGGATCGGTGGTTTCTCGGCCATGGACCCTTAATGAGATGTGGCGCCTCTTCGCGAGGGATCAAGGGAGAGCCCATGCTTGATTGTCTCGTTATCGGTGGGGGCCCCGCCGGACTTACGGCCGCCATCGATCTCGCACGCTATCGGAAATCGATCACCGTGCATGACGCCGGCCACAGCCGCGCCGCGCTGATCCCGAAAAGCCATAACTATCCGGCTTTCCCGACAGGATTCTCCGGCGCCGAGCTGCTCGGGCGGTTGGCCCAGCAGGTCGCGTTCTAAGAGATGCCCATCGGGCGTGCCTGGATCACCAGCCTCGACAAGTCCCGCGATGCAACCAGTCGTGAGAGCGAGGTCAGTGCGCGCACCGTATTGCTGGCGACCGGCATCGTGGACATCGTGCCGCAGATGGATGGTCTCGACGAGGCGGACAGCAGCGGTCTCGTGCGCTACTGTCCCGTTTGCGACGCCTTCGAGGCTGCGGATCGACGCATCGGTCATGGGGGCGAGTGATGTCGCGATCGGCAAGGCGAAGTTTCTGCGCAACTACTCGAAGGATGTGACGCTGCTCTGGCAGAATGGTTCAGGACCGGATGATCGGAAGGATATCGATGAAGCCGGCGTTGTCGTTGCGACAGGGATCGGCGAGCTCAAGATGAGTGACCAGAACATCCGGGTCACCACGAATGAAGGTGAGAAGAGCTTCGACGTGCTTTATCCGGCCTTGGGCTGCGAGGTCAGATCAGACCTTGCCGTAAAGCTGGGCGCCGCGACCGGTGAGACCGATTGCCTCAAGGTGGACGAGCATCAATGCACAACCGTCGCCGGCCGGCGTTTTCGCGGCCGGCGACGTGGTCTCGGGCCTTCACCAGATCGCGGTCGGCACCGGCCATGCCGCGATCGCTGCCACACGCATTCACAGGATCTTGCCTGCGCATCCCCGCTAGGCTGCTCCATGTGCGGACCGCGATCTCGGAGGACATCGAACGAGTGGGTTCGAGTAAGCGCGCCGCGGGAGTTAACCTTTGTGAATGAGCAAGGCTTCGGGTCGCTCTAAGCTTCGGGACGAATGCGGCTGTTGGATCAGCTGGGCCGGCGCAGTCCACGATCTGGTGGCCTGAGTCAGGCAGAGAGGACATGATGCTGATCACCGAACAATTCAGTGAACGCACGATCTCCCGCATGGACCTTGCGCTAGACGACGGGAAGAAGCCGGCGGCCAGCGCGGATGGCTGGGCAAGTCGCTACCGCGGAGCTTCCCTCAGAAGGCCCTCAACGAGGGCTTGAATTTCGGGCGACTGCAGCGGATCGGACATCTCGCATTCCAGGCAGCGCCAGGTCCTCGGTAGCTTGCCGCCGGGCTGCGGCGCGAAACTCATGGACTGATTGCATTTCGGACAGAGTCTGGGTCTCCCGGTCATGTCCTGAACTCCGTTCGGTCCCTCCATTCTCGACGAGACATAGTGGTGGTGTCGGCCGATTCGAGTTCAAGTTTTGTCGCCTCGCGGGGGGGGTAGTGGAGTTTGGCGGCATGCGCGCCGCTCCGCCGACGCCTCTCAAGCCGGGCGACTGCAACCAATCGCTAATGCGCAAGCCGCTCTCGGCCCGACGGGCCTTCGTTTCAACCTCATCGCACTGATTGCCCTGGGGAAGCAATTCGGCTTCCTCACGCAAGCACTTCGCCTCTTCAGCAAGAGTTCTTCGAGGGACTGGACTCGTTCGAAATGCTTTCGTTTCTGCATGGCCCACCTCCGTATATGCGGACTGGGAGCAAAACTGCACGCAAACGGAAGCGTTCCTTGGATGGAACATAGCCTCACCTTTCGTTCTGCCGAACTCGAATATGAATTCTCGGTTTCGAACCGTGTGGAAAGTGCGGCCAATGGCCGAGACGTAAGAAAATATTGCTCCATAGTGGGGCGGAGCTTGCTGGCTAGATTGACCGAGTCAACGGGCAGCGCAGCGAAGTGCAGGTCGCCTAGTTTGAAATTTGCTCCGATTTGCGTGGCCGCCATCAACGCGTGTAATTAACGGATATCTCAACCGCCAAATGGGCTCCATTGCGCTCGCATGGCCACGAGCGATCGCCGTGAGTGGCTTGCCGATATCCGGTTTCGTTGGCCGCCCTATGCGACATGTGACTCGGTCCCCGAATCTAGAAGAAACCCTCGTGTTCACCGGGCGTTGTCCTGTTGCAAGCAACAACGGAGCCAACAATGACCAAGCCCCCCGTGCCGCCGGATAATCGAAGCCGCAAGGGCACCGGTGATCCCAAAACCGGCAATGCCCATCAGGTCCAGAAAGGCCGCAGCCATATCGAAAATCCCCGGGAGCAGGGACAGCTTGGCAATACCGCGCAGAACACCACTCACCAAGGCTATCAGCAGGATCGCTAGTCAGGAGCGAGACCAATGTCGACTTCAACAAAGACGCCGGCGAGCATCCGCCAGGGCGGTCCGGGCGCTTCTCATGAAAACGCCAAGGAGCCGCTCCACGTCGAGAAACCGCCGGGCACGATCCGCAACGCCGGCACAGCAATAGTCACCATACTCATGATGCGGAAAGAAAAGGTGGCGGCACCCATCCAGCTTCGAAGGACAGGTCATGAGCACTAAGCATGTGAAACTGAACAGGCCGACTAACGTCGACCTTGTACGCAACCCGTTGATCGGCGGCTCGAAGGGAACGACGATGGCAGGCGTCACGCCGGACGAGCTGGAGGAATTCGCAGGCGCCAATACCTTTGAGGGCGACATCGAGAACGACACTAACCCTCAGGGTGGCATCGATAGAGCAGAGGTCCGGGATCGGCGTCGCGGCCCTCCGCTGAACGATCGGAACAGCGGTCCGCGAAAGACGGCACTGCAGAGTAAGAAGACGCACGAGCAGCAACTGCGCATCCTTGAAAGAAAGCCTGATGTTCCTGAGGCAAGGCAGATCGAGGAGGAGATCGCACGTACACAACACGATGGCGGCGCAAAGACCGCCAAGCGTAGTGGACGCCAATCGGAATTTCCGGTGAGCCGTGGCGGCCTCAACCAGGAAAGCAAGCACAATAAGCACAATGATCCGGGGGAGTCGGGCCATAGGCCTCAAAAGCCACAGGGATAAATATCATGACACGTGGATCAAAGGGAGATGGCAAGCATTTTGGGGTCTGTGAGCCAAGGGTAAAGTCGCCGGGACTGGTGCCATGACTGACGTTCAGAACGACCTGAGCGATAACATGGTGCTTTCCAACCGTGATAAAACCGAGCACTCCAAAGATCGGGGACAAGACAGTAAGTGGACCCAAACCGAACAATTGAAAGATCACGCTGCCAACAAGAACCGCGGCTAGAGCGTGAGACGCCTGCAGGACGCGCCTTCCATAAGTGGACCACAGGCAGCTCGCTTTGCTCCCCCGGTCCGGCAAACAGAACCAAAATTCGAGTGCCAAGAGCTGAACATGGTCAAGACAAGACAGCCGCAGAGCCCGGCAAAGAATTAGCAAACGCGGCGGGAACCGCAGTGGGCGCGAACGAGGCGCCAACAAAGTGGGACGGGCGAGCCGTCAGCCGGCAGGTAAGGAACCTCGTCGTGGCAGCAACAAAGGTCGTCGCTAATCCCGGCGATGTTAGTACGGGACGCTCGTCAGGAGGACAATATCATGCATATGAAAGTGATGAAGGAGCAGTTCGTGCTTGACGGCGACAAGCTTACCCATACGCCGACTGGCGCCACGTTCTGGCTGGGCGAGAAGGACGTCCTGGCTTGCGAGCGGGGTCGCCTTAACCTGGATACCGGCGACGACTACGATCTCGACGAATTAAAGGAAGAGGTTTGGCGCATCATGGTGGCCGAGCGCAAGGCTCGCAGCGGGATCCCGGACTCCCACGTTTAATCATCAGTGTAACGAATTCTCGCGCGGATATCGGCAAGGAAATCCGTCAATGAGTCACTCCGGCAGCTTCCGCTTTCGGGGGTTAAAAGCGTAATCCCCCAGTGTGCCAGTATCGCCTCTTGCACGGGGTTAGACGCTGGCATGAACACAAACGAGGGCGGGCGATCGTCCTTATGACCTGATTTTTCCCAAGTCTGCCAAATGCTGTGTAATAGCAGGCGGATATTGGGATCGGACATGCTGTAGCCAATGAAGAGAATGGTGCGACCGAGAGCATCCGCGCGGAATTTGATATCCAGCGGTGAATGGAAGGATAGTCGATCCAGAAAATCGGTCTCGGTAAGAACCAGTGATGCATCGTCATCGAAATCACCGTGGTACTTAATTATATGCGTAATGCCTTGGGCAGCGTCTGCGATATGCTTGGCGTTCGCAATCTTCGCATAAGGCTTATGGTGGACTTCGAACGCTGTCTCGAGGTTTCGATCATAGTTGGTGGTATAAATAGCTGGGAAGTCGAGTTCGACAATGAGTTTGTGCAGCTCCGAGTGCGAGACTTTGTCTGTCGCGACCTTCCAGTTTCGATCAAGCCAGCTTCGTAACGGGCCCATTCCACCCTGCTTCAGCCGATAGAATTCGGCGAGCATTTGATAGCCGTCGCTCATTCCGTCTATCACCGCGGGATCGAGTTCGAGCTCCTTTAACAGATGGTCTATCAGGGTCTGCCACGACGGCAGCCCAACAGCCATCGAAACCCCTGCGCCAACGAACAGGATCGCCTGGCGTCGCTTGATCGCACCAGCCAAGATATTCTTGGACGATGATACTTGTTTCTTTCCAACCGAACTGTCCATCCAGTTTCAATCGGTTGCAGGTTGCTCGGTTCCTATGGCGAGGGCATTGCGCGATGGATCTGGATCGTCGGCCCAGCCTTGAATTTCGTGCCTTTAGGGCCGGCCTATCAAGAAGGCCGGTCTCCGGGGCGCGGGAAACATGAGCGGGGCTGTGGTGTTCAGTCGAATTTCGCCGTTGCCGTCTATGTCGTCAGGCTGCCGTGAGCTGGACGGTCCACTTGGGATAGGCCGGAAGGCCCGAAGGCCTTAATCAGACCCGATGCTACGATTTCCTGATCGCGCGAGCCGAGGCTCGGGCCCAAGCAAGTCTCTTCCATCGTTTCAGTGCGACATTGACCACCGGCGCTCTTGTCAGCCCGCCGACAGCCGCATGACGTGCTGGTGGATCCGGCGGAATGATTTAAGGCCGTCGAGCACCTGCCGGTGGAAGGCCGAGCGCTTCAGCCTCTACGCAGCCTCTGAGGCAATCTTTCAGGCACGTTGGGCGTCTAGAGGGACGAACTGACGGCCTCGGATTTGACTATGGGGGCGCGCCGGCAGCAAGGCGCTGCTCACCTGTGGAAGCAGGCCCTGGTTCGCCCCTTCGGCCTCCGGACTGACTAGAGCGGTAGCCGCAATTGGAAGCGCCGCAACCACTGAGCTTCGAGCAACAGTTCTAATCATCGTCCTCTCTTCGGAGCGAATGTCAGTCGGCCCGCGCTAACGCCGGGCGGCGGCGCCTGAGATGCTGCTGAATTTGCGGCAGCGACATCGCGTTCAGGACACGGTCGGCCGGAACGCCTTCCTTTCGGGCCATCTCGACGCCCAGTGCATGTGGTCGAGCTCGCGGATCGAATGGGCGTCCGGATTGATGCTCATCATGCATCCGAAATCCAGTGCGGTCTGGTGCCAGCGCCAGTCCATGTCGAGCCGCCACGGGTGGACCTTTATCTCCACCGCCACGCCGTGCCTGGTGCAGGCGCGCAGCACTTTCTCAACGTCGATGTCGTAGCCCGGTCGACGCTGAAGCTGCCGTCCCGCCATGTGGCCGAGGATAGTTGTGTGCGGATTCGAGATTGCACGGAGGAGGCGATCGGTGCGCCATCCAGTCAAGCTTGAAGCGGCCGTGGGTGCTGGCCATGACGAAGTCGAACCGATCGAGCACCTCTTCGCGGTACATCAGCCAGGATGTCCGACTCGATGCCCTTCAGGATCCGGAAGTCCTTGCCGAACTCCTTGTTCAGGCGATCCGCTTCGCGGTGCTGCTCCTCGATCTGCTCGATCGAAAGTCTGCCGACGAGTGCGCCGCGAAGCCGCGCTCGCGTGTGGCCTTCGCCATCATCTCCAGGGTCTCCGTCTCGTCCGAAGCGTCGGTGTGGCAGTGCAGGATGCCGTGAAGATCGCGATCCGCGACGAGCTTGGGTAGCTTCCCTTCCAGGGCATGTCCGATCTCGCCGCGCCCCTCGCGCAATTCCGGTTCTATGAAGGGCAGACCAAGAGCGCGATAGATGTCTTCCTCCTTGCGGGCAACGACGATATCGGCCTTGTGCAGGCCATCGAGTTCGAGGCTCATGCCTTGCATCTGGGCGAGTACGCGAAGGCCTTCCAGGTGAGCGGTCGATTCCTGTAGCATGTAACAGGGCGGCGCCAAAATGCCCGCGGTCGCCGACATGGACCTGCAGCCGCCGGACTCCATGACGGCGGGCTCCTAGTACTTCTGCACAGTGATTATGACTCTTTGGAGGAGTTTGGGTAGGCGCGTCCCATTTTGGCGCGGGCCTTTTCTGTTGTGAACATCCAGTTGATG
>NZ_JADPKR010000070.1 GCF_023074055.1 Bradyrhizobium sp. 141 | reverse complement strand
ATCGACGGCCATCCCCATAGCCGCATCGAAGACCTCATGCCGTGGCGATTCCGCAAAACGTCAAGCCAGCCTCAATAGGGTTGCGGCTAAGCGCTTACTATACATCGGCGAAGGGTTATTGAAGGACGACCGGCCGTAACCGTCGCCGGCCTGCGCGCCAACTTATCCTCTGACCAGCTCCACAGAACGGGCGTCAGCTTTATTGCTGGGCCAAGGCCTGCCGAATTGACCTCGCAGCTAGCGATGGGCGCAATCATCGCGGCTCCTGAAGAACGAACTCCAGATCACATCAAACACTCCATTGCGCGCATCCGGTTTTTAGCCAAGCGCCGTGAAGCCGGCATCGGTGACGGCGGTACGAAATGAAGCAAGCAGCGTGCCGTTTGAAAACTGAAGGTTCTCCAGTCGCCTCATGTTGCGCGGGCGCGTCAGATTGGAAACAACGATATCTCGAACCTGACAATCGCGTCGTTAGCCTTGACCGTACACACCACGCGCATTTCAGAGGCGGAAGGGTGGGATCTGGCGCGTGCACCCAGTGTGCCGCTGCCGACGAGGCGCATATCGCCGGCCCCATTGCAGAAGATCATGTCCCTTGCGTAACTTGGAAAGGCGGCGCTTCCGCAAAAGCGGCCATCAGCGCTGCGCGGAAGAGCACTCCGAAAAAAAGCCCCGACCGAAGGTCGGGGCTGCTCGATCCGCCGCAAACGTGCTGAGATCGCTATTTTCCAACCACAGGAAACAGCTTGTAGTTAAGCCGAAGGGTTACCATATCGACAACCTGGTGAATGCGATCCGACCCGGCAGCGGGGAAGGTCACATTGCTCTCCGGCATGAACAGCTGATCATACTCAACGCCAACTGACCAGCTGGGGGCGAAGTTAACTTCCAGGCCAGCGCCTACGGCGCGCCCCAACGGACATTATCGCTTTTAGCAAGCTCGGCCCCAGTGACCGTCGAGTTGATCTGGTCTGTGTTGCTGGTCACCACAGCACCGCCCTTGGCCTAAAGCAGCACGGTTTTGAAAGCGTAGCCGATCTGGCCGGTGAGCAAGCCGAACGCATCCGTCTTGGTTCGATTGATGTTCGACGGGAAAGCGGTGCTGAGAGGCCCTTGCTCTGCTTGTTCAGGGCTTCGTGTTACGGGGGCATCTATGAAGTGCAATGCATGCTTTTTGGCCTGTTCGGCTAGAGTGAGGGTTGAAGCATGATAGGACGTGGTGCAGTCAAGTATCAAACTGTGTCGGGGCAAATGTGCAAATAGCCCATGTTGCCCAAGGCAGACTTCCTCGACCTCGCAACTTGAGGGCAGCGATAAAACGACGGCACTTACATGCCGGGCCAATTCAGAAAGTGCGGTGTGCTCATGAGCACCCATGCCAGCCAAGCGTTCCGCGCCAACACGGGTTCTGTTGACTTTGATATGCAGTTCAGTGCCATGACGCAAAAGACTGATTCCTGTGCCTGTTCCCATGCGCCCTGCGCCGATTAGGTCGATTCGTTGTCCGACTTTCCCAGGCGTTGCAGTTGACAGAGTTTCAGTCATGCTCTGCGTCGTTATGAGTTCTGAAAAAGGCCACGCTCCTGCAGAATGGGCAGCAGCTTATGATGGTCCTCGATGAGATAATCCGGCTGCGCCGCTTGCAGACGCGTCTCGGAAACGAATCCGCCCGTAATGGCTACGCTGATCAAGCCAAGTTCGCGTGCAATATCCGTTTCGACCGGCATGTCCCCGACGATGAAAGTTGAGCTGGGGTCCAGATTGTATGCTCGCATATACAGACGAAGCCGCTCTCCTTTGCTTATGCCTTTGTATTGAGTAGCGCGGCTTTCAAACGCCAGAACCTCCGCGACACAATCTTCGATTCCATGTCTTCGTAATTGGGTAATAAGGGGATCGACTATATGGTTACTGACAATAATGCTAGAAACGTCTTGTTGACGTGCCGTTTCCAAAATGCAACGCGCGCCTTCGCGCAGATCGGCTTTGCTCGCCAGCGGTTCGTAGGTGTCGTGAAAAATAGCGTTGTCATGGCTATCCACCGTTTCGATTTCACTCTCCGACATTCCTAGATTGCGGAAAAAAACCGAAAGTGGAACATCGAAATGATCCCGAAAAGTGTGCATGTCGATGGCAGCCCGGCCGAAGCGGCCCAAAATGGTGTTCGTCGTTTGTAGCAAGGCGTCGGCGTCGTCGAGGAGAGTGCCGTTCCAGTCGAATACAAGAGCAGGTTTCATCATGGCCTCATGCTGCAGACGTTTTCGTTGAGGTGAGATCGGCGATCAATCTATTCAAATTCTCGTCTGCGCGTTTTTGCCCGCCAGGGGTCGGCATCTCGAACGTAAACGCAGAAAAATCGATTCCCTCATGTCCCCGCGGCAGCAAGGAAAGCAGATCTTCAAAGGGCAAATACGTGATGGTAGCAGCGTTGATCGATAGAGCAATTTTGCGTTCGATCACCCGGAGCGTTTGCGGCGCGATCCTGCAGTGCTTTCCTATGTTCATCAGCGTTGACCAGAGCCCCGTTCAAACAAACCGTCAAACGACGGCAGGAGGTTTTATGATTGTCAAAGGGCTGGAAGTCGGCGTCACTCTTCTCTCTGTGAGAGGGAGCGCGAACGTGTGCTATAGCTCCATGCGGTCTGAAATGCGCGTCCTGCTCAGTGAAATCAACACCTGCTAGTTTGCCTGCTGGCCGGCATGACTTTGTATGTTGAAACCGTTCTTCATGCATAAACGCGGCAACTCCGAACCCCTCCTGTCCACGGTTTTCAAGCTTCGGCACCATGTGCTTGAGCTGATCGTAAACCGTCCTTTGTGAGCAGCTTGAAGGCAACAGAAATGCGCCTGCAACACCGGACATGCTATGTCTCCTTGACCGACGATTATGGATGTCGCCCGTTGCGTGTTGTTGTTTTCCACCCTGTCCGGTTGCAGACATCCAATGTCTGGAACCGACACCGAGCGGAGGTAATCCGTCGGCTCGCGCGAAGCACATGGTTTTGCGCCTCAGCAAGCAAGGCTCGTACCAAGTCCTCTTTCGCGCGCGTGAGGCTTCGCCGAGATTGGCAAACGAAGAGTGTGATTCGAAAAAGCCGCCCTGATCCGGCTTCCGGACTTCCGAGAACGCGGCCGCCAAAAGTCAGCTTTGGCGGGCACGGTGCCTGATGGGGGCTATCCCGCGGTGCTCCGCCTAGAAGCCGCAGCAAAGAGCGTTACGCGACTGTTGCCGCGGCGGGAATGTCTCTGTCCAATCCTCAAGCGGCCATTCCCAACCGTACGCTGAAGGACGAAGACGTTCAGTGAACCGGACGCCCCACCGAGGGACCATCGGGCCTGTTTGCTGATTGAATTCGTGCGCGGTCCGATCTCCTTGATGTCACGGAGCGAACAGCGCTGTCCGCCGTTGGTTGCGGCTTTGAAGGGGTAGACGCTTCGTGACGGCATCGATGCGCAAAGTGAGGGCTATTGAAGCGTCACATAAATGAGGAGGCGTTTGTGAACGAAGCTCGCACGATTGGGCTAGATTTCACAGAATGTAGTTTCAGGCACATGGCGCAGACGCGAGCGACGTCGGCAAGGAGACCGTATCATGTTTTGATGCCCCCAATGTTTGTTTTCAGCCGTGTCGTCTTGAAGACGTTCATGTCCGGCCCCTGACATCAGCGCGTAAAATGTTTCCGCGCGCGCTCGCAAAGCACATGGTGTTGTTGTCTTGCAGCAAGACTAGCATAGCGTTTTTCGGCATGTGGATTGCAACGACGGTGAAGGACGCATTTCAAGAGCAGCGATCTCTCGCCGTCACCACTCAAGAGTTCAGATGAGCTATCTATTCTATCAAGCAAATCCGTCATTCTTCGAACGTTGGCGGCGCTACGCAGCACAATGGATGGCACCGCGCGATCGGCCATATTGCCGACACGGTGGAAATCTCGAAATCATCCAGGATCTCAAGGCCAGCGCGGCAGGTAATCGCAGATCAGGTGGCGACAAGCGGCCGTTCCGACGGCCAGGGGGCGTCATGTGGACTACCGAAATGCAGAAGCGCCCGCAGATCAACTTGTTCGCGCAAGAGCGAGGCAAAGCGCCCGGCTAGGATATTTGATGAGCTCAACGCAAAGCAATTCGTAAACGCCACGCCTGTATCGGGCAACCAGGCGTCCTGTGGATCTGGAAACGCGGAGCGTTCGCGGCGAGACGAGACGACATGATTCGCAAGGCTGGAAGATCGCCGTTGCAAACCGCCGCGGACCGGAAGTCCTAAGGGCGGTTCCGGTCGTGCACAAATGGCCCGTTGGCTCGATACCGGCACTGAGGTTGTCGCCGGAGTGCTCGGGCTGTTTCATTTCTATAGGAGAGATGGCCACCTTCTACACGTTGCCCTGCGAAGTCATCGCGCGTCCGGCCGCTTAATCAAACGAATCCAGATATCAAGGACGTGCTATGGCATTTAAAATTGCGACCTATCTCGATCGGATTGGCCTTGCTCAAGTCCCGACAACGCTTGATGGCCTTCTTGCGCTCCAGCAGGCTCAAATGCGTGCGATCCCCTATGAGAACATTGATGTTCTGCTGGGCGATATCCCCGATCTGACTGAAAATTCGATCTGTGCCAAACTGATCGATGCCCGGCGAGGCGGCTATTGCTTTGAATTGAACAAGTTGTTTGGCTTGGCGCTCGAAGCACTCGAGTTCACGGTCCGGCCCATTCTTTGCAGGGTGCGCATGGGGGCTCCGGAAGGTGGCCCACGCACACATCAGGCATTGATCGTGACCATAGAGGGCTGCGACTGGCTTGCCGATGCCGGCTTTCCCGGTCCGGCACCGATTGCACCGCTACGAATCGATACGAAGGAGCAGCAAATAGTTGGCCATGACGTGTTTCGTCTGCGGGCCGACCCGGCCAGTGGAGAGCTCGTGCTTGAACGCAAGAACGAAGATGAATGGTTCGCTCTTTTCGGTATCGACCGAGCCGTCGCCCTGCCACCAGATTTCGAGGGCGCCAACTTCATCTGCGCACGCTGGGACCGTATGCCCTTTCCATCCGTCCTCATGATGAGTGTGCTGACATCCGAGGGGCGTGCAACCTTGCTTAACAAGAAGCTCAAATTGACTCGCAGCCAATTTAGGGAAAGACAAACACTCGAAACGAAGATCGAACTGCAGCAGGTCTTGGCCAATGTCTTCGGGCTCCGACTGCCTCAGTACACCGTTGATTCCTTATGGGAAAAGCTTGGGTCGCGCGGACTTGTATAGGAAAGAAAGTGATCAAGCATTGCCAGCGCGACGATGGCTTGTGCGACCACGCGTTCGTCAAACGCCTGCACCCGCGAAACTTGCGCAGACGCATCGCTAATCGGCTGTGTAGCAGTCGTGCCCTACCAGTTCTTTGCCAAGGTCGGCAAATAGTTCGTCGAAGCCATCTATCTTCAACAGACGGAAAGTTGTGCCGAGCCTCCGTGCGAACGACTCGGCACAAGGACGCAGCGTTTCGCCATCACGTATGCACCCTTATATGTATGCCGTGAGGAAAATCGAGCCACCCTTTCCTTGTTCTGTGCAAAGATGCCTTCCATGATCGATGGCTCGGCTCCGCGATAGCCGATGAGAATAATCGGCGCGCCGTCGAGCACTGGCCTGAGCAGTGATACGAGGTTGGTATCGGGAACGCCGACTTCGCCGGCGGCGTTCTTGTCCGGAATATTGCTCAGCGCGTCCGTGCAAACAGACGAGCTGACATTTATTGAAGACGTTGAACTGGTCGTAATTACCGGGGGGCGGTTGACTTCGTGAACCATCACGGATGTGAGGCTGCCGCGCCTTCAGAGCGTCAGACAGAGACGAATCGAAATTCGTTGTTAGGATAGTGCCGACCAATCCCCGCATCACAAAAACTGAAAGGACCTGGTAGCCGCTGCTGATGTCGTTGTGCGGCCTTATCAGGTGCCTGGAGCAGGGGCGCAACGGATCGAGACTGCTTGCCCGGTTGGTACGAATCTCCTTGTGACCAGCGCGCACCATTCGTTCCGAAGAACCTATGATCGGGGTTGCGGCTGCCCACACTTTCCATTTTCACGGGCCGCTTGCCGCGATTTAAGGGTTTAATCTCCGCATGGATGCGGCGATTATCCTCCCATTTGCGGCGAATAGGGCCCCATCACCGCATGAGGTGCGGCGATTAGGACCTACATCCATGAACCGGGAGGGGTGGCCGGAGTTCCGCTGGGATCACAAGGTCCTGGACTGTTGGCGGACGTGCGGCACAGGCAGGTTCGGGCGCATGCAGGGGCTTGGCTTCGGGCCGCGCAGCGAGGCCATGGTCCAGAGCTGACTGAGGACGTGCTGAAGTCCAGCGAGATCGAAGGTGGAATCCTTGGTTGCGATCAGGTGCGTTCGTCGATCGCCCGGCGGCTCGGCATGGATATCGGCGGGCTGGTTCCGGCGGATCGCGACGTCGAGGGCGTCGTCGAGATGATGCTCGACGCGACGCAGAAGTATGCCGACGGTCCTAACCGACGAGCGGCTGTTTGGTTGGCATGCGGCGCTCTTCCCGAGAGGGCGCAGCGACAAGATCACGGTCGGCGCATGCACGACGACAAGGCGGGACCGATGCAGGTGATCTCAAGCCCAGTCAGGCGCGAGCGTGTGCATTACGAAGCGCCCGAAGGCTGGCCGCGTGCCGCAGGACATGAAAGCGTTCCTCGCGTGGTTCAACGCGCAGGAAGACATCGATCCCGTGCTCAAGGCGGGTGTTGCGCATCTGTGGTTTGTAGCTATTCACCCGTTCGAGGACGGCAACGGGCGTATCGCGAGCGCGATCGCAGACATGCAGCTCGCACGCTCGGAGCAGAGCCCGCAGCGCTTTTACGGCATGTCGGCGCAGACACGGCAGGAGCGCAAGGCGTATTACAAGGTTCTGGAGGCAAGCCAGAAAGACGATCTCGACATTACCGAGTGGCTACAGTGGTTTCTTGCGTGTCTTGGGCGCGCTGTTGACGGCGCAGAGCGAATTTCGCCGGTGTGCTGAAGAAGGCGCGCTTTTGGAGAAGCACCCCTCCAGTACGCTTAACGAGCGTCAGCGCGATATGCTCAATCGCTTGCTCGACGGGCCTGAAGGCAAGCTTACATCGTCCAAGTACGCGACCATCGAGAAATGTCCGCCGGATACGGCGCTGCGCGACATTACCGATCTTCTGGAACGCGGGATTTTAGTCAAGGATGAGGGGGAGGCCGCAGCACCAGCTATGCGCTGGCTGCGGCTGAGCGATAGATCGCAATGAATAAACTCATCAAGCTTGCTCTGAACAAATACCTACCAATTCCAACTTCTCTCAAAGCCTGCCGTCGAATGCCGCCATTGAGGAGATTTCGGTCGATATGGCGGCACTGTTTCACCACTATTACCTGGACGCGCGCGGGCATGCCCCGCCCGATCCCGACCCGGCGCATTTCGAGCATCTGAGCTTTTTCTGTGCCGATCCCGCCCTTCGCCTCAAGGGCGACGGGATTGGCGCGTCGCCGCGCGCGATGACGGACTGTGCAAACAAAAGGAGTTTGAAGCGGGCGAGCTCAGCGAGAGCTTCAATGACGCCGCGGAATTGGGGTGGGGCGAAAGCCGCGCGGGAGACGATGATGAGAGCTATGTGCCCGACTAGGCCCACGATGATGACGGCGATGATGACGCGCCTAAATTCCGCACGAGATCGTGGCTACAGACCACAATCGAGATGAAGACCCATACAGAAAGTATAAGAATCATCCGCAGAGGCGGAGCTAAACGTCATTTTGAAATGTGAAACATGACGGCACTAATCGATAATCCGGTTCAGCAGCTAGGAGACGATGAGCAGAAGATGACCGGACGCAGGACGGCTTTTATGTTTGATGATTTGATCGAGACGCTGAAAAGTCTTCAGGGGATGAAGGTCTCGGTGCCTGCCGCTGTTCAGGCGGACAAAGATGGCTACATCGATCGCCAGTATCCGGCGACAGAATGCGAGTTCCTCTTCAAGGTTCATTAGGATGACTGGTTCACATTGTGCGGAATGAGGCGGTCTGGTGCCCGTTTTGCGGCCATGAAGGAACCCAATAAATGGTGGACCCATGAGCAGGTCGAAAAGGCAAAGAAAGCTGCATTCGCGGAGGTGAAGCGTCGCGTTAAGCAGGCAATGCGAACTGACGCTGAACGCTGGAACCGCGGGCGGCCACGTGACTCGTTCATATCGATGACGCTGAAGGTCGATGCCAAGCCCAAGGAAATTGTGCTTCCTGCGGCCATCAGCGACATGCAGCTCAGGATTTCCTGCTCCCAATGTGCCTGCCGCTATGCCGTAATCGGCTCGGCCTATTTTTGCGCGGCTTGCAGTCACAACGCAGCCGAGCATGTATTTGCCCAATCTCTCGCGAGCGAGAGCGCCGTGCGCGATGTGTGACGCTGGTCCAACAATTGGCCGCAGGCCTCGCGGCCGATACCGCAGGACGCACCCGTAGTAGGCCTGCTATTTTAATGAACGCAGGCGCTGCATAGCGGCCACCTTCACAGACTGATGAATTACTTCGGGAAAACCTTCCGGCAGTTCACGTTCGATTTTGCCGAGCGCAGCCTCCGTGTTAGCGGCTATCGCTTCGATTGTCTCTTGTACGAGTTTCTTCGGTACGCCCGCCGCTTCGCCAGTTTGCAGGAAATGCCGACCCTGCACCTCGGCGATCCTGTAGTGGTTGTTCGTCCCCAGCGACATTGCGAGCTTCATTTGCTTGCGCTGGATTTGGCCCGTGTCGAGGCTGGGCTGCGCCGTGAGCACGTCATAGAGCGGTGTCAGACGATAGCGGCCGCCCGGTGTGATGAAGATGCTAAAGTTTTTCGCGTGGCCATCGGTTGCGCCGATCAGCCAAAAGAAAATCTGTGCCTTCAGCAGGATCGCCTGATCCTCAGAGGGGATATCGCTGCCTTTGAGCAGATCAAGAAGCTTCACCATGCCGGGGCCGCCATCGCTCTGGTACTTGCGCGTCGGCGGGACCGACAGCGCCTGACAGCAATCCTCTTGCGGAAGGCGGAGCAGACGGCCATCCCTCGTCCACCGCCGGTCGAAGCGCTCGATCACGAGTGCTGTTGTCTCGCCGAAAGTGGCAATCTCGGGATGGTTCACCGGCAGGCCGAAGGCGGCGGCAAGTTTCAAGCAGTAATATTCATTCTCGACGCTGTTCGAGAGGTCGATGCCGTTGGGCAGCTTCCCTATCTGCGTCTTGAAAATATGGGTCGTCGGCGTTGTGCCGTGCGGCTTGAACCATTTGCCGCTGTGGTGCAGTAGCGCCGTCTTCTCCTGCGCGCCCGCCACGGAAATCCGGAAATCATCATCGCGCGTAAGTCCGAGCGGGGCCTCGGCAAGCCCTTTGAGGAGCTTTTCAATAGCTTCGTCGTTGACGGCGTCGCCGGAAAGGGCGTGACCATCGCCATGGCGATCATCATGATGATCATCATGATGATCATCATCGTCAGCGACGAACTGCAGAGCGCCGACGCAGTCCCTGCCGATGGCCGCGAGCAGGCTATAGGCGTCGGTCCCGGCAGCGCCAACCGTTTGCGCCACTCGGCGGCGTAGCGCGTCGGAATCGGGGAGGAGGTTGTCGAAGACAGCCGTGACGGTTTCGCCGCGGAAGGGATCCTCGCGCAACGGCAGCGAAAGCGAGACGGGAAGGGCATGCTCCCACCCGAGCCAATCAGCCTCGTACCGGAATTCAATAGCGCCGGTTGCCGCTTTGGTGAGGCGGCCGACAAGGCGGTTGTTGAGGAGCACACGCAGCGGCACATGGCGAGGGCGGCGGGCCATCAGAAGATATCCTCGATGTCCGCCGGACTGGCCTTGCCACGGGCCACAATCCGGAATTCAAGGTCGAGGGCGGCCAGCACGGCGAGGATGGTCTCCAGCCTTGCCGCCGGGTTGCCGGTCTCCATCAGGGAAATGGTCTCCTGCCGCACCCCCGCCTGATCGGCGAGCTGCGTCTGGCTGAGGTCGCGCTTTTTGCGGGCACGGCGTACCAGATTGCCTATCTGTTGCGGTGTCCTTGCGAGGTCGGTCATAGCTCACCCTTCGGCCCCATTATGAGCTAGCTCCGATAAAATTGTAATATCGGTTTTGGCGCATAAAACAATATTATGCGTCAGATCGCATAAACAAAGGTTATCGGACATGGCGCATAGCTGACCGGCAGGCTGCCGTCGGGCTCGCCGACGGCGCTTCAGCTGGCGGGCGTGGGACGGCCAGGGCAAGAAGCCTAATGATCATATGGGAAGAAAAAAATTGTCCCACCCACGTATGGTCCGGCCGTGCGTTGCAAGAAGATTTCGCCGAGCTGGCGGTGAGCGGTCTTGCATCAATGTATCCGGCCTCTGATTGGAGCGTGTTGTGCTCCGGGCCATCATGGATATCAGCGCGCGTGCGTTCTCATTAGCGGACAGGCCTCGATTGGACCATTTGGGTCACCAGTGTTCGCATGCGCTCGGAAGACCGAACCTCCATCTCGCCTCATCCTCTCGCAGACCTCGGCTGGAAACTTTGATAGGGTTACGTCATCGCGGGCTCCTCATATCGCTCAGTTCCTTTGTTCGAGCCAAGGGCCGTTCCTTCGTCCCGGCCCACAGAACGTCGATCGCGTCGCGCGCAGGGGCGGTCAAGGCCGGCCGTCGCGCTTGGCTTGCGGCTGGCTCCGGCGTTGCCAGGCTGCGCCTTGACCGCCCCGAGCACGGCGCGAGGATCAAGCGGGTCGGACGTCTGCATCGTCGCTCCTCGTCAGCTCGAAGGCGCGTCCCTTGGCCAGCACCGCCCAGGCGATGCGGGCAAGCTTGTTGGCGAGCGCGATCGCCAGCACGTTGTGGTGCAACCGCCTCTTGGCGGCCTCGATCCAGGATTTGAGCCCGTAACGTTCCCAGTTCTTTATCCTGACCAGCACAACCCATGCCGCCTGCACGAACAGAACGCGCAGGTAGCGATTGCCGCGCCTGGAGATTTTGCCGAGGATCGTGCGGTCTCCCGTCGAGATCTGCTTGGGCACCAGTCCGAGCCAGGCGCCGAAGTCGCGGCCTTTGGAGAATACGTCTCCAGTGCCGATCGCGGCCACCATGGCGCTCGAAATGATCGGCCCGATGCCAGGCACCGTCATCAGGCGCGAACATGCCTGATCTTGACGGGCCAGGGCTTCGATCTCGCCGGATAGGCCATCGATGCGCTGATCCAGCCGGCGCCAGTCGCCTGCCAACTCCTCGAAGACACGCAACATGCGTGGCGACAGGACATCGGCGCGCGTCGCAAGGATGGTGGGCATTCGGTGAGGCGCTTCTCGTTCAGCCGGAGGCCGAAGTGTTTTATGCCGACCTCAACGCTACGTTCCAGCGAATTTCTGGCTCCCTGGACCCCAACCATTTTGGTGCACCGGACATGGCGAATTCCGCTGGGGGCCAAATCCTCTGTGGCGTGGAGGAGGACAAGACAACGCGAAAGTCGAAGGGACTAGATCAAGGGATTTCCGATCCCAAGATCACGCGCGAATGGATACAGCAAGTGGTTGAACAGTCGGGTTCACCCACGCATTGACGGCGTCAGTATCACGCAGATTGTCCTTCCTTCAGGGGCCTATGTCTTTGTAATTGAAGCGCCAGCAACTCAGGCCGGACCACACCAGGCCCGACGATAAAATACTATAAGCGCTTTGACGATTTCTGCACGCCAATGAAGGACTATGAGATCAAGGACGTATAATGCGCCCGTGGTGAGCAGCCGGCCTTAACCGTGCATTTGCATCGAAGGATTTATTTGGAGGCGATAGCCTCGTTATTCCGATCAAAGCCGTTCTTTTGAACAGGAGCTCTACTTCTGCAATTTACGGGTCGCGCCGCATCTTTTTTGATCGTCGTTTAGGGTAGTTGATGGAGGACCATTTCAACCGAGCGGAGAGATTTCGCTTGGGCAAGAAGATGTGGTCGCCGCTCCCCCGAACGATTTTCCAATCTTTCGCGAAACGCCCCGAACCCCATTGAAATCAAAATCGCTACGTCTTTGCAGAGGGACACCGACTTATTTCAGTGCAGCCCACGTGGTCGCTTGTATAGGGGCTCAACTTCAGTGGTGAGGGAAACTGCCAGCGTCAATTGGCCGGACTAATTGGCTTCGATCACACTCGCGAAAGTTTTTCAGAAATTTCTCGGAGGTATAACCTTCAGCCCGACAAATTCTTCTGGCGCTGAAGGTGTAGTGAGCGCGACTTCCTTCCCCGCCGTAAAAATGAAGAGGATGCTTCGCTAGCCGGCCAAGGCGGACGCCGGCTGAGTGGCGTTGAATGGCGCGATGCCTGGGGCGCGGCCTCAATCGTGATCGCGCGCCCAAAGCATCGCGCGTTCGCGTATCCGCAAGAACAGTTGAGTTCGGTCGAAGACACGATTCGTGTTAGGCGCGTGTTCAATGGCGGCCGGCACCGGGCCTGGACTTCTCGATCCCCATGTGGGCCTATAATCGCCGTCCCACGCCGGGTGGACGTCGAGAGAGATTTTCGACCATCCCGCCGAAACCTACGGGATGTAGGCGTTAAGCAACCGGATGAGACGTGGGGCTGGGCTTCGTCCGCCTTGAGACCTGAGCCGTGGTAAGGCGGCATCAGCATGAGAAGGTTTGCGCCTCGTTCGGCCGCATAGCGTGCGCGCTCCACCGCGATACGAGTGCTGAAATGGCTGCATGTCACCATGACCGGTTTGCGGCCCGCCACATATGATAGGCAGAGCTGCAACTAGCAATCTGCGTTCCTCATCAGACATAGGAACTGCTCGGAATAGTTAGCCAGGATGCAAATTCCGTCGACCTTCTGATCGATCATGCAATCCAAAACGCGCCGCTGCCCCTCAAGGTCGAGATCTCCAGAGACGGTGAATGGCGTTGGCGCAACCGCCCCTTTAAAGCTCAAGCAGAGATCACACAGCGTGCTTTTGGCCTCTCTGTGATCCGAGATCGTACTCAGGAGGCCGGCCAAGCGCCCTACGAAACCTCAGATGGTGAGTGGTCATTTGTCGCGCGCCTTCAATCGGCAAGAAGGACGATAGGCATTTTTGTCCTCGCCGACTTAGAAAGCTCAAACAAGGAAGGATGACTGCGCTCCCTTCAAGGATTGTCTCAGTTCATTTCAGGATCTTAGTGCGGCATGCAGGCGAGCTTTTTCCAGCCGCTGCCTGACTCCGTTTAGGCAGCTAGCCAATCTGGCGAACTCTTGAATACCGAGATCTCCGACAACAAACTGATCAAGTTCTTGCTGCTGGGCCGCGATGCTCGCAAGACGCTTGCGAGCGTGATCTGTTAACGATAGGTGTACGAAACGGGCATCCTTAGTGCAAGGCTTGCGCCGCACCAACCGTTTTTCTTCGAGCTGCTTCGAATGCATCGTGATGAAAGATGAACCAACCTCCATCAATTTTGCAACCATGTTGACCGGAACACCGTCTCCCCGTTCCAAGTCGGTGAGCGCCATTAAGATCATCATTTGCGGTCCGGTAATGTCGAGCGCATTCGCCTGGTACTGACGAAGGTCGTCCAGACACACATTGAGAGATCTGATTTCCCACATAAATCGCCTGAGTACATCCTGATTTTCGGCAGAGCTTTTTCCGAGCCGTGTTGTTGGCCTAGGCAATTTCGGCGCCATCGGATTTCAGGAGCTCCTTCCTTGAACTGTTCGCGCTAGCAGAGTTTTAACAGAGAGGAATAATGTTTGGCTGACCGAATCGACCCGGCAAGTGCGGGATGTTAGATCGACAAGTTGCATCCCGCGAGCTCGCTCCCGGTGCAAATCTGCAGAAGATCCGCCGCTGTGCCTCGCAACTTCACACAACCATTGTGCTGAAATCCGTCAAAAATTTCTCCTTGAACGCACAATTTGAGCGTGACGCCCAGTTCTCAGGCACATTAAATCGCCACGTCGCGCTGGCTCAAGTCTCAACGCACCAAGAGCTCACTAGCACAGGACGAGCGAAGGGGACGCGCCGTACTCAATGTTTGATCGAGGCGCGCCCGAACCCCGCGAAATTGCAGCTTGAGAGCGAGGCCGCCGCTCCAGAGCCACCGAAGTCTATGCTGACTACTGGCGATGCGCTCGACCCGCGAGACGATCTCCGGCCATCGGCGCGAAGTAACTCTGCAGCTTGGCTGCGATGTCAGCCTTCGAAGCGGGCGCAAGATCAGAGGTCTCGACAGCCTTGGCGAAGTCGTTCGCGCTCTCTTGGAAGGCCTCGATGTAGCTCTGGTCTCGACGGAGCATGAAATTCTTCTCGTGACGGCGCATCATGAGCATTCCGCTCGCGAGCATGGGATTTTGGAACTCCTTCAGTCGAGCTTCTATGGCGTGGACGGATGCGCGAAGCGGACCGCTGAGTCCGAGTTTCTCGTTCAGCCCCAGCTTGATTTCGGCTTGCTGATGTCGGGAAATTCTTCCGGTAGACGCCCCGTAACCAGATCACCGTTCCGGACTTTGCGGGTAATTCCTTTTTCAACACGCTTGGCAATTTTGTGTCCAATCCCAGGGCGGGACTGCTGTTTGTCGACTTTGTCATCGGCGATGTCCTAGTGCTGCAGGGGACGATCGAGTTGCTCTGGAATGATCCATCGATTCAGGGCTTCAAGGATGCCGAACGCGCCTGGCGGCTTCATGTCACAGCTGCCCGGAGAGTGCGGGCTGCGGCGATCCCTCTCATCGGAGAGGTGGTCGAATATTCTCCGAGGGCGCTCACCACGGGAGCTTGGCCGAGAGGTGAGCGTTCCCAGTGACCCAATGGAGCTGAGGAGAGCGAGCATGACAACCTCGAGCCGCCGATGGAGATCGACAGGGCAAATCTGAGTCCGGTCCGACGATTCTAGGGCGATATTCACGGATTGATCGGCCGAATTCACCTCTCTGGCGGCGATTGCAAGAGTTCACCATTTGAGGACCACGCCAACTGGCGGGTTGAGAAGGCCGTGGAGCTGCCACGGCCTTCCATTTGGAGAAGATCAGGACATCGTCGGCATCACGAACTCGGCGCCTGCCCGGATGCCGGTCGGCCAACGGGTCGTGATCGTTTTCAGCTTGGTATAGAAGCGAACGCCCTCGGGGCCATGCATGTGATGGTCGCCGAACAGAGAGGCTTTCCATCCACCGAACGAATGGAATGCCATCGGCACCGGGATCGGTACGTTGATGCCCACCATGCCGACCTGGATCTGATGCGCGAACTCACGCGCCGCGTCGCCGTCCCTAGTGAAGATTGCAGTGCCGTTGCCGAACTCGTGCTGGTTAATCATGTCGGCCGCATCGTCATAGGACTTGGCCCGAGCTACCACGAGCACCGGTCCGAAGATCTCTTCGCGATAGATCTTCATGTCCGTGGTCACGCCATCAAACAGGCTGCCGCCGATGAAGTAGCCCTTCTCGTAGCCCTGGCGATGGAAATCGCGCCCGTCCACAATCAGCTTCGCGCCTTCGTCAACGCCGGCGTCAATATAGCCTCGGACCTTGTCGAGGTGCTGCTTCGTCACCAGCGGGCCCATCTCGGCATCGGGGTCGGTACCGGGACCAATGTTAAGCGCGCGGACCTTGGGCGCCAGCTTTTCGATCAGACGGTCGGCGGTCGTGTCTCCGATCGGAACGGCTACCGAGATTGCCATGCAGCGCTCGCCGGCGGAGCCATAAGCCGCGCCCATGAGAGCGTCGACCGCCTGGTCCATGTCGGCGTCAGGCATCACGATCATGTGGTTCTTGGCGCCGCCCAGCGCCTGGCAGCGCTTGCCGTGGCTGGTCGCCGTCTCATAGATGTATCGCGCAATCGGCGTCGAGCCGACGAAGCTGACCGCGACGATGTCGGGATCGGTTAGAATGGCATCCACCGCTTCCTTGTCGCCATGCACGACGTTGAACACGCCGTCGGGCAGCCCGGCCTCCTTCAGCCACTGCGCAAGCACGAGCGAGGCCGAGGGATCGCGCTCCGAGGGCTTGAGGATAAACGTATTGCCGCAGGCCAGCGCAACCGGGAACATCCACATCGGGACCATCGCCGGAAAATTGAATGGCGTGATGCCAGCAACCACCCCGAGCGGCTGACGCAGCGAATGGCTGTCGACACGGGTGCCGACATTCTCGCTAATCTCTCCCTTGAGCAGTTGCGGCGCGCCGGTCGCGAACTCCACCACCTCCATGCCGCGTTGGATCTCGCCCTTCGCGTCCGAGAGCACCTTGCCGTGTTCGGCGGTGATCACTTGGGCAAGTTCATCGATTCGATCCTCCATGATCCGCAGGAAACGATTGAGAATACGCGCACGCCGCAGTGGCGGTGTGTTCGCCCAGGCCGGAAAGGCCTTGCGGGCCGCCGCGGCGGCCGACCTCACGTCTTGCGCCGTGGCAAGTCCGAGCGTTGCCGATTGCTCGCCGGTCGCGGGATTGTAAACCGGCGCGGTGCGAGGGCCCCGGTTCGGCACCAACTCGCCATTGATGAAGTTCAGAATAGTCACGGGCATTGGCTGCTCTCCCTAACATGATGCTTGATCGAGCCAGATATGCAGCGCATAAAAATGCGGCATCAACGGCCGAATTCGCGGCTCCGTTGTGCAGAAAGTGTAGTCAATGGATTGGGAGCGCGTTCGGATATTCCTGGAGGTGGCGCGTGCCGGCCAGATTCTGAAGGCCTCGAAAAGCCTACGACTGAACCATGCAACGGTCGCCCGGCAACTGACCGCGCTGGAGAGTGGCTTGAATGCCAAACTGCTCGAACGACACACTACAGGCTGCACGCTGACGGCGGCGGGCGAGGCGCTTGTCGCGGCTGCCGAGCGCGCAGAGAGCGAATTCCTCAAAGTGGGATCGAGCATTGGAGGCGCCGCCGAGGCCCTCACCGGAACGGTGCGCGTGGGGGCGCCGGACGGGCTTGGCAACTACTTCCTGGCCGATCGGCTGGGCGCGCTGGCAGCGAAGCACCCGGGCCTTGTCATTCAACTCGTGCCGCTTCCGCGTACATTCTCACTGTCAAGGCGCGAGGCTGACGTTGCGATCACGCTGGACCGGCCCAAGCAGGGCAAGCTGATCCTGTCCAAGCTCACCGACTACACGCTCAGTGTCTATGCTGCTGATGCCTATCTGGCGCGCGAGGGTCCCATCAAGACGCAGGCCGATCTTGCCGGCCGCCTGTTCGTCACCCAGGTCGAGGATTTCGTCTACAGCAGGGCATTGGACTATGCCTCAGTGCTCGGCCGGCTCATGTCGCGACGCTATGAATGCGGCAGCGTCGTTGCGCAGATGGAGGCTGTTCGCGGTGGACACGGCGTCGGAATCCTTCATGATTACGTGGCCCAGCGCTATCCCGAATTGCGGCGTCTGCTTCCCGACATCCGTTTCGTGCGGAATTACTGGCTAACGTCACATCCCGATACGCACGAAACGCGGCGCGTTGCGGAAGTGCATCGCTTCATCGTGGCATCAGTCAAGGCGGCGAGGTCGTCTTTCGAGGCTGCTTGAGCGCCACTGCCGGTTGCTCGGGCGGGGCTGTTTGGATTGTTCCCGATCCGGCGCATTCCATGAACGCCCGCAGCGCGGAGGACACGAATGCGTCCTTGCGATGAACGAAAACCGTGGTGGCCCTGCCGGTCCCGTTCGGCAGCGAATGCAGGTGGATCAAGCCCTGTCGTTCGGCAGAATCAGCGACGACGCGCGGCACCAACGACAGCCCGACCGAAGCCGCCACACAACCGATGATTCCGTCGAGCGTTCCCATTTCCATCCAGCGCAGGTCGACGAAACCACGATGCGCAAGATATTCCGACAGACGCTGTCGATAGGAGCAACCGGCGCGAAACACGATCACCTTCCGGCCGCTTCCCGAAGTCAGGAATTTGCTGAGGTGTTGGGGGGACGTCACCATCGGCGGCGTGATCAGCACCAGCTCCTCCTCCACGATCGGTGTGCAGGTCAGTTCACCGTGCGTGACCGGTGCAGAGACAAAAGCTCCATCAAGCTTCCGAGACAATACGCAGTCGACCAGCGCTGCGGTCGGGCCCGTCTCGATTTGGACGTCAACATCGGGATAAGCGATGCCGTAATGGGTGAGCAACGGTGGTAGGCGTAACGCCGCCGTCGTCTCCATCGAGCCAATGCGCAGCTCGCCGCCCGGCCACGCCTCGTCCTTCACTGCGCAATGCGCCTCGGCCAACAGATCGCTGATGCGCTTGGCGTAAGGAAGCAGCCTGTTGCCCATGGAGGTGAGCGTGACGCCTTTCTTGGATCGATCAAAAAGTCGGACGCCGAGCTGGTTCTCCAGCGCTCTAACTCGCTGGGTCACGTTCGATTGGACGGTGTGGAGATCGTGGGCGGCGCGGCCGATTCCGCCGGCCATGGCGACCGCGGAAAAGAAATTCAGATCCGTGCTGTCCATATGGTCATCTCCCGGAATGATGACCCTGATCAATAATAATCACTTTTATGTTGTCAATAGCTATTCTAGCTTCCCAGCATCCAAGACGGGAATGAGCCTAGGAGAGGAAGAGACATGGCTATCAAGACGAGATTGACCGAATTTTTTGGGCTCGAGCACCCGATTGTGCTGGCGCCGATGGATCCGGCCTCCGGCGGCGAGCTGGCCTCCGCGGTTTCCGCGGCAGGTGCTCTGGGCCTTCTTGGCGGCGGTTATGCCAACCGCGCCTGGTTCGAAGAACAGTCCGCAAAGGTGAGCCGCCCGGACGTCGGCTGTGGATTCATCACCTGGGCGCTGGCGAATGATCCGGGTCTGCTCGATCTCGCTCTGGAGCGGCACAAGAAAGCGATCATGCTGTCGTTTTCGGATCCTGCGCCATATGCCCCGAAAGTGAAGCAGGCCGGCATCCCGCTGATCTGTCAGGTGCATACGCTCGAGCATGCCCAGCGGGCGATCGATGTCGGCGCGGACGTTATCATCGCACAAGGTACGGAGGCCGGCGGCCACGGACTCACGGCGCGCTCGACGATGCCGTTCGTTCCTGCAGTCGCCGATATGATCGCGCAACGAGCGCCGCGCGTTCTCCTTCTTGCCGCCGGAGGCATTGCTGACGGGCGCGGTCTCGCCGCCGCGCTAATGCTAGGTGCCGACGGTGCTTTGATCGGATCGCGGTTTTGGGCCACGCAAGAATCGGTCATTCATCGCAACGCCAAGGAAAAGGTGCTGGCAGCCACCGGCGATGAAACGATCCGGACGCGTGTCTACGACGTTGTCCGCAAGAAGGCTTGGCCCTCGGAGTACACTGGGCGCCTGATGAAGAACGGCTTCATCGAAAGGTGGCATGGCCGGGAAGACGAGCTGCGCACACTGCAAGAAGCCGAGCTGCAGCGCGTCGAGAAGGCGTGGGCCTCCGGCGACTACGATACCGCCAATGTCACGGTCGGAGAAGCAATCGGCCTCATCAACGACATTCCAACCGCCGGTGAGCTGGTGAAGCGCATTTCAGCAGAAGCAAGCGCATGTCTTGCGCGCTACGCGCCGACGCGAAATTCTATTGCGGCCTAACGGGTCCGCAACTTTCAACGTATTGCCGGGTGGAAAAGGCGCGTGCGCTGCGGCGCACGCGCCCGGGAAAACACGTGCCTAACAAGGCCGAAGGAGAGATATGATGAGCGAACCTAAAGCGGACGTCCCGAACCAGGGAATCTGGACGGTGGTGCTTGCCTCGAGTGCGGGCACGATTATCGAGTGGTATGACTTCTATCTCTATGGAAGCCTTGCCGTGTTCTTTTCGACCCTTTTCTATCCCGCCAATGATCCCACCGCCGCCGTCCTGATCAGTGTTGCAACCTTTGCGACCGGATTTGTCATCCGGCCGTTCGGTGCCATCCTGTTCGGCAGTCTTGGCGACCGATTGGGACGCAAGCACACGTTTCTGCTGACACTTATCTTAATGGGAATTTCGACAACCGCGGTCGGTCTTTTGCCGACATATGAAAATATCGGCTTCGCTGCACCTGTCGCGCTGGTCGTGCTCCGTTTGGTACAGGGCTTGGCCATCGGCGGCGAGTACGGTGGCGCTGCCATCTATGTGGCTGAGCATGCACCGGCTAACCGTCGAGGCTTCTTCACTAGCTTCATCCAGACCACCGCCACCTTGGGCTTCTTTGTTGCGATTCTGGTCGTGCTGACGTGTCGGCTATCGCTCGGGGAGGACGCTTTCCGTGCTCGGGGCTGGCGTATCCCGTTCTTGCTATCTGCAATTCTCGTCGTGATTTCGATCTATCTTCGGCTCAAGCTGAGCGAGTCGCCGGTTTTCGAGCAGATACGTCAGGCCGGCAAGGTCTCGCGCGCGCCGGTTCGCGAAAGTTTCGGCACGAGACAAGGATTGGGTTATGCGCTCTATGCTCTCTTCGGCGCGACGGCGGGTCTGGGATGCGTGTGGTACACCGGGCAATTCTACGCGCTGTATTTCCTGCAGAGCGTTCTCAAGGTGGACTTCCTGACGGCGAATGTCTGCGTCGCCGTTGCTCTAGCCATTGGCACGCCCCTAATTGTCGTGAGCGGGGCCTTGTCAGACCGCATCGGACGCCGCCCGCTGATCGTCACCGGACTGCTGCTCGCCGCCGCGCTCTACGTCCCCATCTACATGGGGATTGCAAGCGCCACGGCTGCGCACAATTACGTGGTCGTCACGGCGCTTATCCTGGCGCAACTCATCTTCGTAGCGCTGGTCTACGGGCCGAATGCCGCATTTCTCGTCGAGCTCTTTCCGGCGCGGCTGCGATATACTTCGCTGTCGCTTCCCTATCACATCGGCACCGGGATATTCGGCGGCTTCGTTCCGCTGATCAGCCTCTCGCTCGTCAGCTACACCGGCAACATCTACGCCGGCCTGATCTATCCGATCGCGATCGCACTCATGACCGCGGCGGTTAATGTCCTCTGCCTGCCGAAGTCTGTCGCGGTCGACCTTTCCAATGAATTCGGCAGGACACCGGCAGCCAGCCGCCAGATCGCATGAGCCGCGAAGCCGCCAACCGCCATCTAGGTGTTCGTGCAATACCCTTTGCACGAACACCCGGCGGGAATCTGCCGTGAAGATGGTATGAAGGAGTAATTCGAAGTCTGCGACGAGCCCCTGGCTGTCCTGACTGCGAAGATTACCTCCCTCGACTTGTCGCAGATGTCCTGCGACCCAGTCACCTTGTTGCCGATTGCAACGGGGTGTTTTTTTGCGGTCCGCATCTGCTTCGTCGAAGGCAGCCCGATGCTCAAAGCAGCAGCAATCTGTCTCGCTCGTAGGCGATCAACGCCGATGCACCTGCTCGTGCTCCGTTGCGCACGCCCGTTTGCGAAGATTCGCACTGTCTCGCCTGTCCGGGATGGATACAGTTTTGTGAGCGAGGGAGGGCATTGCCAATGAAGCTGATAACCAAATTGTTGCTGCTGACATGCGGCGCGCTGGTCGCGGTGGCGACCGGAACAGTTCCGCTCTTGGCCAAGGAGACCGTAAAGCTTGCGTTTATTGGACCATTGTCGGGCGGGAATTCAGCTCCCGGGATCGGGGGCCGCAACTCCACGCAATTGGCCGTGCAATTGAGAAACGCCGATCCCTCGGCAAAGTACACTTTCGAGCTCGTCACCTTCGACGACGAATGCAAGCCGAATATCGGCATCCAGGTCGCAACCAAGGCTGCATCGGATCGTAGCATCATCGCCGGTGTGACCCACTATTGCTCGGCCGTAGGCATCGCGACGGTTGATACCTATGCCCGGTTCGGATTGCCGGTCGTGGTGTGGGGCGCCATCCTGCCCGAGATCACCTATGGCAACGACTACCACGAAATTCATCGCGTCAACGGGACGATGATCAATGAAGGCAAGCTCGCAGCGGAGTTCCTCACCAAGCAGGGGTTCCTGAAATACGTTGTCGTTCACGACACCACCGACTACGGCAAGGGACAGAACAAATATTTTAGCGACTATCTCAAGTTGGCCGGCGGCGAGATCGTCGCGACTTTTCCGGTCAGCCCGGATCAGCAGGACTTCACGGCTGAGCTCACCAAGATCAAGGAGCTCAAGCCGGACCTGATCATGGTGGGCGGCCTGACGCCGCTCGGCGTCCGATTGCGGGCTCAAATGGATCGGGTCGGTGTCACCGTCCAGCTTGCGGGCGTCTCCGGCATCATGAACGCGGGCTTCCTGGAAGGCGCAGGTGCCGCGGCGGAAGGAACGATTTCCTTCCACAACGGCGCTCCCATCAGCAAATATGAGCAGGGCCAAGCGTTTCTCGACGCATACGCCAAGGCGGGCTTTCGCGAGGACCCGGACGCCTATGGCCCCTTCGCCTACTCCGCCGCCAATCTGATCATGGATGCGATCGAGAAGGTTGGCCCCGACCGGGCCAAGGTCAAGGACCTGCTCAATACGACCAAGGCATACAAGTCGCTGGTCGGCGAGATCAATTTCGACGACCACAGGCAGAACATTCTGAGGGCCAACGTCTATGTCGCCCAGGATGGTAAATGGGTCTACTGGCCGGATAGCGAATATTCCGCCGGCAAACGAAAACTCCGCCTTAACTGACCAAGACGTCATGCGTCGCCCTAGCGCGCGGAGACATTGATGGACCTCGGAATCGTAGCGCAGCAGGTATTCAACGGCCTCATGCTGGGCGTGATCTACTCAATGATCGCCGTTGGATTTTCGCTGTTCTTTGGGGTGCTCAACGTCATCAAGTTCTCGCACGGTGACGTCGTGACGCTGGGAAGTTTCTCAGCCTTGGGAGCCGCCGGCCTTTCGGGAGCTCTCTTTGCGCTGCCTCCTGCGCTGGCCTTGCTCGCCGGTTTGTCGGCTGCAGTCGGCGCCGGGGCGCTCGCGGGCATCGTGATCGGGAGGGTTCTTGTGATCCCCTTGCGCGGCGCCCCCAGCATCAATGTGCTGCTCGCGACCCTGATGGCCGGCACCGTGCTGCGCGAGGCCATCCGGCTTGGCGTGCCCAACGGCGGCAACCCGAAGCCGTTTCCGGCTTTGTTGCCGAGCGGCATGATCAAGGCCGGCTCCTTCAGTGTGGGTATCGACAGTGTGATCATCGTGTGCGCCGGACTGCTGCTGGTGGTGGGAACGCATCTGTTGGTGACCCGCACCCGGTTCGGGCTCTCGATCCGCGCCGTGGCCCAGGATGACGAGGTTGCACGCCTTGCAGGCATCGACCAGCAGCGCGTGGTGCTGGGGACCTTCACATTGGGATCGGGGATCGCCGCTTTTGCCGGCTGCATGCTCGGGCTGTATTACCGCGAGATCAGCTTCAACATTGGCGTTCTGCTCGGCATCATCGGATTCGCCTCGGCCGTGGTGGGCGGTCTTGGAAGCCTGATGGGGGCCGATTATCGGGGGATTTCTATTCGCCGGCGTGCAGACGCTGGTCGTGGTGGCGATGCCGATCTCGAGCGCTTATCGCGATGTCGTGGCCTTTGCCGTCATCATCATCCTGATTGCGTTGTTCCCGACAGGAATGATTGCAGAACAGCGCAGCGACCGGGTGTGACATGAGCAGCCTTTCAAGCCCGGCTCCCTCGCTCTCCGTTCCGCGGATTCGTCGTCATCCGCGCGCCCTCGTCGCAGCCGTGGTGGCGCTTCTGTTTTCCGGCGGCGGCCTGATGATGCACGCCGAATCCCAGCCCGTAGTTCTCGCCTTGCTCGCGGCCTTCATTCTGGCGTTTGGAGTGGCGGATCGAACGCAGATCGGCCGCGAGATCGCCGCCACCTGCGGTGACTATCGAGGCGTTGCCAATGGCATGGCATTGCTGTGTGCGTTGATCCTGATCGGCCTGTTTCACGCCGATCACTACGCGCTTCTGATGCTAGCAACCGTCGCAATCTTCTCGACTGCCTGCATCGCGCTCAACTTGCAGCTCGCATTCGCCGGCATCGCCAACTTCGCAGGCGCGGCCTTCTTCGTCATAGGATCATATACGGCCGCCGTAGTGAGTGCATACACCACCGTTCCGCGCGCATTTGCGCCGTTGATCGGCGTGACAACGGTGGCCTCACCGATCGTCTTGTCGTCGCCTTTGCGGGTGATGCGGCCAATGAACTGCAGCGTGACGGCCAAGGACTTGTGCGTATCGTGCAAGGCCGCAATCTTCAGGTTTGGAAGGTCAACGCCTTCGCCCAGCATGTCGACGCAGACGACGATCCTGGTCCCGTTTACGCCCCGGTCGTAGAGCTGCGCCATCGACTTTGCGTTCCCCGTCTTGCGGCCAGGGCCCGAATAGACCAGCACGGGCTTCATTTCCGGTGCGAGCTTGCGGTAATGCTTCCACACCTCCTCAGCGCGTTCCTTGGTCCGGGTCCGCGCCATCAGCAGGTGGTCCAGGCCCAGCTCGTTCCGGTCGCGTCTCAGGACGGCGACGGCTTCAGCGACGATCTCTGATCGCGAGTCGACTGGTCGCCATACTCTTCGACGCTCCTGAGGTTGATGGGCCGGTAGTAGCCTGTCTCCTGCGCATCGCCGAGCTTGAAATTGAAAATGATCTTGCCGTCGACCTTCCTTTCATCGCGACGGAATGGTGTTGCGGTGAACTGGATGATCTTTTTCGCTGTGAAGCGCTCCCGCACCTCGCTCCAGGTCGCCGCGGTGATGTGATGGGCTTCATCGACGACCAGGATCGAACAGCCTTCCAGCAGCCGGCGCAGCGCGTCGGGGGCCGATGCCTTCAGGATGTCGGGAGTGGCGATGATGACGTTTGATGCATTCACGATGGCCTCGGCGTGGCCCACCGTGCTGATGCCCTTCGTAATCTTAGCCACGAACGGCCGAGCGAGTTCAACGGGTATGGCGCCAGCGGCCGGCAACACGCCCAGGGTCGAGAACTTGGCGCCGATCTGGTTTCGCAGGATCGAACTTGGCACCAGGACGAGCATTTTGCGCTCGCGTCGGTACACGAGGTCGGCAAGCATGGTCTCGGTTTTCCCCGTACCGGTGGGGAGGACAATGGTCGCAGGCTCAAACTCCTTGCCCACTGAGAAGTGCGCCGCAATGGCGTGCAGGGCGCCGATCTGCGGCAGACGCAAACCGGGATGGCCGTGGTCGAGATCCTCGACGGCGAAAATGAAGCGGTTTCGCCAGGACTCCAGCACCTTTTCAGGGCTATCGGCCCAGGTCTCCAGGGCGCCAAGCCGGTCCCAAGTCAGTTCAAAGGGGGACGTCGATTCCTTGTAATCGTCGGGATCGACGCAGGTCAGGACGGGCAAGGGGCTCTCGACGCGGTGGACCTTCGGAAAGCGGATCAGAAATGCGTCGAGCGGAGGCGCCAGGCGGGTCGTGATTTGGTCGTGTCCGGGATGCTGGGATGGGAAAAACTGGGCCTGCACCACCTCGCCAGGGAAGGCCTTCTGGCTGACCGTGTTCTTTCCGAACACGAGCCGGGCTCAGGGAACGCCGGCAGCCGGACCGGTCGTGTCCATTTGCTAAACAAGCTCACGGTTAGTAATGCCAGTCAGACGACTGCCCCCTCAGCTGGTTCCCGATTCCCCGGGGGAAGCCTACACAAAGACGCGAAGTTTGGGAACTGCGCCGCGTAGCTGTGGACATATAATCCTTGAGGTCGCTGGAGGTTTCACGGAAGATCAAAGGGTTAGAATGAAAAGAGGCCCGGGAGCTGTGCTCGACCAGGCCTCGAAAGGCTTGCCCCGAAGGTAATGCAAGTCCACGGACCAAGCGGGGCGTACCACCCGGGCGTACCAATCCTGGTGACCGACGCCAACGGACAAACCAGAGTGTCGCCTGGCGTCATTCAGTTTCTGCCCCCCGCCTAATCGAATCAGCGGGACTTCTGTATCTTCCACGCCGGTGGAGGATACCAACCATGCAGCGGATTACCCGCGCTGCCTTCGTTGTGGCGCTCAAGGAGGGGGTCTCCGGCAGCTTCCCGTTCCAAGCCGACGAGACGTTCGAGGACTGGGTCGCGCGAGCCCGGGAGATTCCGAATCCATCTCGGCGCGCCATGCTGGCGGCAAGGATGAGTGTCTTGAAGCAGAGGTTGATTGCACAATACTCCGCACGGAAGAGCGCTTGGATCGCTTCCGCGCGATTGACGTTTCAGCCAGGGCCTCGCAAGGCCTGCTATGTCTGCGGTGGTTTTGGACCAATCACGCAGGCACACCACGTCATACCTCTGAACGAGCAATTTGACCTGGTTTCGTTGCGCCCGATCATGAGCACGAATGGCTCTGCCCGAACCACCACGTCATCCTGCATCTCTCGATCGATCGCAGCAGCTCGCATCAGACATTGGGGCGCCGAGCAGCCCCGAGCCTAGCCCACACGCCTTTGGAGCACTTCGACAGACTGATCGAGCTGGTTGGTCGCGCGGGACGAACGACGCAGCGGCCTGACAGTCGCAGCAGCTTGCCGCTAGCTGGTCGGGGACTCTTCCGAGATCCCGGCTCTAGTATGACTTCGCAGGGGTGATATGCCGTCCAAAACCTCTGACATGCTTGCAGTCAGTCGAACGGCTGGCCAGCTGGCTCTAGGATACTACGCATTCCTCGTCGCTCAGTATGTCGCCGCAAACCCGCAGTCGATAAACTCGCTCCCGCCGGCGGAGGAATTTGGACGGGACCCCGTCGGGGAGATAAAGCATAAGGATGGCACATCTCACACTTTGGATTTACGCTTCTATCTTGATCTCTTCCGCGAAGATCACGGCATACAAAGCGAGATATTGAGGTCGTGGGCCATGGGCGCGCTGCTCACCCTGGGCGACGAGTTGTCGGCGCACAAGTATTTCGACCGAGCACCGATTTTGGAACTGGTGTACCACCTCCGCAACGGTGTTGCTCACGGTAACCGCTTTAACATTACGAGAGATGGTCAGCATCGTTTGGTGCAGTATCCGGCGCACAATCGCGATGCGACAGCGAACAGCCCTGCTGGCGTCACCTACGAAATCACGCCCGGCCTTGGCGGGGCTGTCCTCTTCGATTTTATGGGACCCGCCGACGTCATCGACCTGCTCCAGTCGGTTGAACTCTATCTGTCCAAGGCCGCCGGAGGCCCGCACATCGATCATCGGCACTGTCGCGATGGTCTGCAACATCGCGATCAGCTCCAACAAGAACGCCGTTGCCGCGCGTTTGTCAGCTTCGATCATGTGGCCGCGATTTGGCTTCATAAAGATCCCGTGCGCGGCCACGCATCCCAAATCCAGGGACGCGAGCGCATCAGCTGCCGTCAGCGCCTTTAGCAGCGGATCGCCCAGTGGGGGATTCCACTCGCTGTCGAGTGTGAGCAGGCCGCCAAGAATGACTCCGGGTGTCTTGGCCGGTTGCAAGCCGCTGGCCGAGGGTATCGGCAGGCTCGTCCGGTGTAGGGCCCGGACGCTCGCGATTTTGTGCGCGGCGTATTCGACCTGAGGCGCATCGATTGACTGCTTGGCTTCGAAGACGGCGTAGACGCTTTCGGCCGGGATCACCAGCGTGCCGTCTTGCTTGAAAATGAGCGGGGTATACTAGTGATCGTATATGACGATATCGATTTGCTGGCTTGCAGTATCGGTGCTGTCGATGACGAAAGCCCTGTCGACGCGATAGCGTTCCGGCAGATAGTTTTTCAGCAACTCAATCCAGATACCCTCGGTGGCATCGCCCTTAGCGACCGGGATGGCCAAGCGCGGAACGGCTGCGCTCAAGCCGCAGCGAAATCTCCCCGTGAAGGCCGGCCAGGAGCTTTTCGAGCGACCAGACGCTCATACGACGATATCCCGCCAATAGGGCGCCGCGAGCACCGGCGTGGCCGCCTTCTTGATCGCCTGCTTCTCGGCAACGGTGAGATCGTCCGAAATTATGTTGTTGGTGTTGGAGGGGTCGACAAACTTCGCCGAGGAGATGTTGTCGCGCAGATAGGCGAACACCGTTCGCATGTTGTCGGCAAGCGGCGACAGCCAGGCGGTCTCAAGCGCCTTGATGACCGCGAGCTCACCCGACGCATGATTTCGACCCGCACACCCGCTGTGGCGCAGTTATCGTGCATCATTACGCGAGTGCGCGACGTGCACCGAATCAGCACACGGCCTATTCTCCGACAAAGTCGCTGATTCTCTCTTCATCGGCCAATGTCGGGCAGCCGGGAGCTACGTCATGAAGATTCTGCGATCGATCGCACGGGTTGCAGACTCATCGCTCTCCTGCTTGCGATGGTCGCCATAGTCTGGATTGGGGTGACCATTGGTCGGTCTTCCGAGAAAGACGAATCAGCCGAATCGCGCAGCGCAGCAGCGGAAGCGTGTCGCGGTTTTGGGCTCCTGGTACAGGATAGTCTCCGCCCGCAAAAGAATTCCCTAAGCTAGTAGATTTAAAGGAAGTGCCATTTTTCTGCGGCAGTCTCGTGCCTCAGGAGCAGACAATAGGGGATAAGCGCGTGGAAAGTGAAGTAGAGCCTATAGAGTCGCCCGAGGCATTTCTTGCGACATTGGGAGAAGGCTTGACGCAGAGGGAGGGTGTCGATGCCGGCTTGGCGGATATCCTGAAGACGCACATCCTGAAAGCGGTGCCCGCGCAGAACGCCGTCGCTCAGGCCAAGGACGCCGTCCTGAAACTCGCAGGCGAACGTGCCAATCCTCCGAAGCCGGAGGTGGCCAATGGCTGACCCTTACTTCCTTCAGTCCTTGGGACTTTCCGGGTTCCGCGCGTATCTCCAATCGAAGACGTTCGATTTCAGCAAGAAGCGCTGTTTGGCGATCTTCGCGCCGAACGGAAGCGGCAAGTCCAGTGTTATCGATGCGCTGGAATTCATGTTCTCCAAGGATGGCACACTCGAAAGGCTCGGGCAGCGCACTATCAACAACCAGGCCGGCCCCGTCGCACTGGCGCACAATCTGGCGGAGGAGGCGAAGATCGCACCGGCGGTCACGATTGGCGTCGTCTCGGGCAAGGATGCCACCAACGGCAGCCGATCGGCGATAGGGGCGAAGCGGCCGATGCCGGCAGTGGCCACGACTGTGAACGCCTGCTTCGCGGTGCCACCAATCATCCGCGGGCACACGCTGCGCACCTTCGTCGAAATTCATACGCCCGAACAGCGCTACACGGATGTCGCCAATTGGCTGCAGCTCGGCCCGCTGGTCGAGGTGCAGAAGAATATTCGCGCGCTGCGCACGCAGGTGAAGGCGGCCTCGGAGGACGGGACGGCACTGCAGCATGTAGACACCCAGCTTGCTAGGGAGACAGCCCAGGTGGTGAAAGCCTGGGATTCGGCGGCGATACTTGCTTACGCCAACATGTCGGTCTTGGCTCCGCTCGACGCGGCGCTAGTGCTGGCGGCGCTCACGGCTGGCGATCCGGCCTATCTCGAGCTGGAAGCGCGCGCTAAGGCCGAAGAGAACAAGATCGGGCTTGCCGGCCTACGTCAGATCCGCAATGTGGCGGCCGCCTTGTGGACGGAGGTAACGGACGCGGAGAGCGGCGAGACCGTCGCCAGCGGCGCGATTCCGACCTTTGATGCGGCCGTGGGCGCGCTGTCGGCCGCGGTCGCGGAGGAAGCGGAAGAGCGCGGCAAGGCGGCGAGCACCATGTTTCAGGCTTTGTGGAAAGCCGCAGAGCCGCTTTTCGCCGAAGATGCACCGGCCCCTGCTGTATGCCCGGTCTGTGAAACGCCCGTAGCTGACACGGCGGCGGGCAGCGCCGAGGCGATCCGGCGGCATATCGCCAAGCATCTGGAAGAGCTGGCCGATTATGCCGGCGCCAAGAAGGTGCTCGACGCGGCCAAGACTGCGGCGACCAAAGCTCATACCCAATTGGTGGCGGCGTTGCCGGGGCTTATTGGCCTCGTCGGCGACGATGAAGCGGAACTGAAAGCCGATCTCATCGCGTATCAAGCCGGCATAGCCGGCTGGCCTCAGGCTGGCGTGCCGGCCTCGGCCGATATCGTTGCGTCGATCGCCAAGCTGCTCGCTGCGCTCGATCAGGCCATCGTCGACATCGAGTCGAAGCAAGGCGACCACACCTATATCAGGGCCAAGACGAAGATCGATCGGTTGCTGGAGCTACAGAGCGAGCGGGACCTCGCCCTGCGGACGCGAGCTCAGCGGGGGAAACTCTCCGACGCCTTGACGGCGCAGGCGACGATAATCTCGGCCGAGATCCGCAAGAAGGTGCAGGCCCTGCTCGACAAGCTTCAGACGCCGATGAACGACATCTACGAGCTGATCCAGGGCGCTGGCGCCGCGCCAATCCGGTTGGAGCTGCCGGCGGAAGACGACACGAACCAGCAGCGGCTCAACCTCCTGATCGATTTCGCCAAGAATCGCACTGGCGTGCAACCGGGCGGCTATTTGAGCGACTCACAGATCCATTCGGTGGCGCTGGCGTTGCGGATGGCGGCGATCCAGCAGTTTAACGTCGGCGCGCCCATCATCGCGCTGGATGACATCGTTACCTCCTACGATGCCGATCATCGGCGCACCATTGCAGGGCTCATCGCCACCATGTTCGGTGGCAGCCAAATCCTGATTGCCACCCACGACGAGCGGTTCTTCAACTATTTGAAGGACCAGCTCGAGGCAAAGGTGTGGCACTTCACCCGGATCATTGGCCTCGATCCGGCCTACGGGCCGCGTTTCGCCGACCACAAGGTCAGCGACGAGATGATCGAGGCGCGTTGGGCTGCGGGCCAGTCGGCGGCCAACGAGATGCGCCAAGCCGAGGAAGAATGGCTTCTCGGCGTCTGTCGGGATTTCGGGGTCAGCGTGCGGATCCGGCCGCTGGAGAGGGCCTATTCTTACGAACGCAGCGAGTTGGCCTCTGCGCTTGCCGGCCTGCTCAAGGATGCCAAGCTCGCGCCTGCGCTGGTGCCGGGGGTCAACAACCGCTTCCTCGACAGCTTGGTGAAGGGCGAGATCGAGAATTTTGGCAGTCACTTCCAGGACGGGCTTTATGGCGACGGCTCGATAGGCGACGAGAAGGCGCGCTGGGAGGAGTTCAAGGCTTTCCGCAGCCAGTTCGCCTGCAAGAAGTGCAGCCGGAGAAAGTTCCAAAGGCCTTTTACTCTCAAAAAGCCAGTATGCGCGCATGATGGTTGCGAGGCGCAGTTCGAGTTTGCGGTAGCACAGGCAGGGGTGGCTTGAATGGGAGGGCGTTCAAAACCCGTGGAGCTGGCGACGCGCAGCTTCGAAAAGCAAGGCGACGCCACGGCTTTCTTCAAGGCCATGCTTAACCGCTACCGGCCCGGTGAGCGGGTGAGTGACGAGGAGCCTCGACGTTCGGCCCTTCTCGAACGCCACACTGAATATGTCGCCAAGGTGGGCTGTGGCGTCAGCCATTTCCAAGTCATGATGACCGAGCATGGGACGCAATGCTTCCGGATCATCTGCGGGGATGGCAGCGGCACGGATTTCTCCTATCCACACTGCATCTCCCAGCGACCACCAAGCCGTAAGCAGGAGGTCGCCCAAGCCTTTCGACGTACGGTGCGCTTCGATCTCTACAAGGTCCGCGATAATTTCTTCGCTATCCGTAGCGGTTCTGACGGTCTGGTTTCCTGTGCCGTTACGGGCGAACGCATCGCGCGGGACGAGGCGCATATGGATCACCGTCCGCCAATGACCTTCGAGGTCATCGTGACGACGTTTCTCTGCGGGCGCGGCCTGTCGCTCGATGATGTGCCGCTCACGACAGGCAAGGATGATCAAGTCTCGCCTGAGGTGACGGATGACGCCTTGAGCGAGGCGTTCCGAGCCTACCACGCTGGGATCGCGCGGCTCGATTTTGTGCGGAATACGGTCAATTTGGCCCAAGCCAGTCGGCATCGGCTGAAGGACGGTCGGATCACGCTGACAGGATAGCCACTACCGGCCACGAGAGTTTCGCCGCGGTTTCTTGTCTCATCGGTGCACTGAGAAAATACGAGGTCGGGCGACGACGGTGTCGCCCAGCACTTCTCGGCCAAGCTTCGAGAAGGACGGTAATGGGCGAAACTTGGGGATTTCCAAGCCAACGATTTGTGATAAAACCTCTGCTATATATTTCTTGGTCAGAGGAAACGTCACCGTCCATGCCATCCACCAGCGGCCAGCGGCTTCGTGCGCTCGATCTCCTGAAGACCCGGGGAATGCTCCGGCTGAAGGACTTCGTCGCCGAAGGCATTGGCCCGGAGACACTGGCCCGTCTTGTCAGGGAGGAGGTAGTCGTCCGCCCGGCACGTGGCCTCTACCAACTCCCGGACGCCCACGTCGAGGCTGCTCATACACTGGCTGAGGCGGCGGTTCTGGTTCCAAAGGGTGTAGTCTGCCTGACCTCAGCCCTCCAATACCACGAACTGACGTTGCAGATGCCATCGGCTGTATGGATGGCGATCGACCGTGTCGCCTGGCGGCCCAAGATCGATTATCCCGCTATTCGATTTGTGCGCTTCACTGGATCGGCTCTGACCGAAGGAGTTGAGCGTCACCGCATCGAGAATGTTGACGTTCCCATCACGAATCCGGCGAAGACAATTGTCGATTGTTTTCGCTACCGGACCAAGATTGGCCTCGACGTCGCGATGGAGGGGCTGCGCGAGGGTCTCCGCCGTCGCCGATGCAAGCCGGATCAGCTCTGGCGTTACGCGCGCAAGGCGCGGGTCTGGTCGGTCATGCGCCCTTACGTCGAAGCAATGGTGTCCGATGGCGCGTGAGCCGCGCAACATCGGCGCATCAGTGCGAGCGCGACTCCTCGATCGGGCACGTGCCGAACGGTCGGATTTCCAGATTCTGCTGACGCGCTATGCGCTTGAGCGTCTGCTCTATCGGCTGAGCGTGTCACCACACCGCGACCGCTTCATCCTCAAAGGTGCGATGCTCTTCGTGACCTGGGTCGCCGATCCGTTTCGGCCTACGCGCGATCTGGACCTGCTTGGCAATGGCGACAGCGACGCCGAGGCCATTGCCGAAACCTTCCGGGCCATTTGTGCGCAACCCGTCGCCGACGACGGGGTGGCGTTCGATGTCGCCGCGCTGATGGCGGCCCCGATCCGTGAGGAGGTGGAATATGGTGGCGTGCGGGTCCGCACAACGGCAACCATCGCCGGCGCGCGTATTCCGATCCAGGTCGACATTGGTTTCGGCGATGCCATTACACCCGCGGCGGTCGAGATCGACTATCCCACCCTGCTGGACGCCCCAACGCCGCACCTTCGCGCATATCCGGTCGAAACGGTGGTGGCCGAGAAATTCGAAGCGCTTGTAACGCTCGGCGTGGCCAATAGCCGGCTCAAGGATTTCTATGATCTTTGGGTGATCTCCCGAACATTCGAGCTTCGCCGGGCTGCCCTTGTCGAGGCAATTCAGCGGACCTTCGAAAGACGCGGAACGGTCCTCCCATCCGTTGTGCCGGTGGGTCTGACCGATGAATTTGCAGAAGCATCGGCCGCTCAGTGGCGCGCCTTCCTAGGCCGCGACCGTATGGCAGCAGCACCAGACGTTTTCGCCATTGCCGTCGCCGATCTTCGCCTCTTCTTGATGCCGCTGGTCGTCGGCTTGGAGGAAGAACGAATTTGGCCGCCGAGCGGGCCGTGGTCGCCGGGAGCAGCAATCGATGAGGCGTAGCGGGACGATAGAATTCCTCCGTTCCGCATGGCGCGATTGACGAAGAAGAGCCGTGATCGCGGTTGGGGGACGTATGGATAAGAAGCACTTTTATCGCGTGGAGGTGGACGAATTGCCTGATGCGCAGTGGCCACAGTCGGCAGATCCAGATTTCTGGAACGTTTGGACGCTGGCCCAAGAGCGGAGCGTCGATTGGGATGCAGTTTCGAAAGCATGGTCGGGTGCTGCTCCGGCGCGACTGCTGGAGGAAGAATGATCCGTATTCTGCACACGGCTGATTGGCATATCGGTCAAACTTTACGCGGGTTCTCTCGAGAGCATGAGCACCGCAAAGTGTTTGAGCGGCTCGAAGAGATCGTCGTAGAGCGGGATGTCGATGCTCTCGTCATCGCCGGCGACGTGTTTGACAGCCAAAATCCCTCCGGGGAAGCGCAGCAGCTCTTCTATAATACGCTCGTGCGCCTGAGCCGCGCGTATCCGCGCATGGCTATGGTGATCGCTGCCGGCAACCATGATGCAGCTGGTCGGTTGGAAGCGCCGCGGCCTCTGTTGGAGGCATTCAACATCCGCGTCGTGGGCAATGTGCGGCGGCGTGAAGGGCGGGTCGAGGCCGCACGTCATCTCGTTCCTATCGCTGACACAAGCGGTTCGGTGGCTGCTCATGTGCTTGCAGTCTCCTACCCAACCGCAGCCTGCCTTCCGAACTTGACGCGGCTGGATGATGAAGCAGGCTCGCCCGTCATCGCCGGCGTGCGGAGCCTCTATGCCGAATTGGTCGATACGTTACGGGGACCGATAGATGGTCTACCGTTCGTTCTAACGGGACACCTCCACGTCGCGGGCGGCATCGAGTCGGAAGGCGCGGAGCGAAGAATTCTGGTCGGTGGCCAGCATGCCGTGCCGCACGACGTGTTCCCGGCGGAAGCAAGCTACGTGGCGCTTGGCCACTTGCATAAGGCTCAGGCTATCGGTCGTGATACCGTCCGCTATTCTGGTTCACTGATCCCTTTGTCGGCGACGGAGTTGCCTTACACACATGGGGTCACTCTTGCGAGCCTCGACGGCACAACGGTTCTATCCGAACATATCTCGATTGACCGGCCAGTCCCCTTCGTCCGCCTTCCTGAAGCGGGCGACATGCGGTTGAGCGAGTTTGGCGATCATCTGACAGCAATGGACCTCTCATCGGACCTGCCGGTTCATGAACGGCCATTCGTCCAGGTTAGGCTTGCCCGCGAAGGGCTATCGCCTGGGTTCAGAGAGGAGGTCGACCGCATCGCCGAGAGCTTTCCGGTGCGCATCGTCGATACCCGTGTCGCGGCAATCCCCGGGGCGTTAAATGACGTGACCCTCGCCGATCCTATGATCCGGCTAGCGGAAAGAGATCCCGAGGATCTGTTCAAGCTTGCATTCGAACGCGCCTTCGGCGTGGCCCCGGGTGCCGCGCATCTAGATGTCTTCCACCGGGCACGGGCGGAGGCATAGCCATGCGGATCTTGGCCATCCGCGGCGAGAATCTGGCAAGTCTTGGTGCTCCCTTCGAGATCGATCTTGGCGCAGAGCCTCTTGCCGGTTCCGGCCTCTTTGCCATCACTGGCGAGACCGGCGCATCGACCATCCTCGACGCGCTCTGCCTTGCGCTCTATGGCGAATATCCGCGCGTCTCAGTCGGTCGGCGGGAGAATGCGCCCGATCCCAGCGGGGAGGCGATTTCAATTCATGATGGCCGGGCGATCCTGCGCCGAGGCGCCGGCGGCGGATATGCCGAGGTAGATTTTGTCGGGCAGGATGGTGAACGCTACCGCGTCCGCTGGGAGGCCAATCGGGCGCGGGGGCGAGCAAATGGGCGGCTTCAGAATGAGCTGCGCGCGTTGTATCGACTTGGCGACGGCAGTGCGGTGGCAACTGGCAAGACTCAGGTCCGCGAGGCCGTAGAGGCGAGAACCGACCTCACATTCGATCAGTTCCGGCGAACGGTGCTGCTCGCACAGGGCGAGTTTGACGCCTTCCTGCTCGCCGCCGAGAGCGAGCGTGCGGAATTGCTCGAGAAGATCACAGGCACCGAAATCTACGCGGCGATCTCGGTCCGCGTCCATGATGGAACGGAGGCACGACGAAGAATTGTCGAGCAATTGGAGCAGCGCCGAAACGACATCGGACTTCTTGATGACGAAGCCAGGCAGGCGCTGCTGGACGAGCAAAGTCAGCTTGCTTCGACGGTTGCTCAGAAAGGCGCGGAGCGTGATCAACACAACGGACGGTTGGATCATTTTAAGCGCGTCGCCGCCGCTCGCAGCGATCTCGCTCGGGCTGAGGCTCAGATGGTCGCAGCGCGCACGACATGCGAGGCAGCCGCCGATGAGTATCGGTCTCTTGCCGAATTCGATCTCGTCGAACCGCTTCGTCCGCTAGCGGGTGATTTGCAAAATGCACGGCGGACGGCAGCGGAGGCCAAGTCCCGTCTCGACGGTTTGCTTGTTGCACGCGAGGAAGCACGGACGCTAGACGCCGCGTCTGCAACACAACTGGCGGACTCGGCGACCGCCAATGTAGCGGCAGAAGACGTCCTCAAGAATTTCGGTCCCCTTTGGAGCGAAGCCGAAAGACTCGATACGGAGCTGGCGGCAGCTCGGACCGAGTTTAATGATGCGATGGAAAAATCGCAGCAAGCGGAAGCAACACTGCGCGATAAGACCGATGCGTTGGCCACGATTGATCAGACTCTCGATCAGACATCAGAGTCACACCGTACAACGGTTGCGCAACTAAACAGTCAATCGGATCGCATTCTTCTTGTCGATCGTCTCGGCGATGCGATGGACTTGTTAGCGAAGCGGGGTGCGCTCAAACAGGACCATGCTACAGGCACGTCAGTGGCCGTTGGAGCGGAAGAGACCGCTACGCGGTTGCAAGGTGAAATAGCCGCGCTGTTGGAAAAGCTCACTGAGGATCGTGGACGAAAAGATGGCCTCAGTAGCGATATCGGTGATCGCCGAGGCGGTCTCGCCGGCATTGACGAGGCGGCGCTCCACGAACGGGATATCGATCTGCAACGCGCGCTTGAGACTCTGCGCGAGGCAAACACTGTCTGTGAACAGCACGTCCGGGCGTCGCAAGATCTAACACGCCGGGAATCGGAACACACGCTAGCGACGCAGGAGGTGAGCGCAGCCAAAAGCCAAATCGTTGAGGCCGAAGCGGACCAATTCCGCGATCGGACCGCGCGTGCGGAAATTGTTCCAATCGCAGAGCTCGCTGACGAGGCGGTCTCATCTGAGGCCGTTCATCTGCGCAGCCTGCTGGCTCCAAATTTGGCCTGCCCGGTGTGCGGCAGCACCGAACACCCCCATCTTGCACATCCCAGCGCGTTAAACGAAATGGCCGCCAGGCTTCGCCGCCGGCGCGAAGAGCTTGATGCGGCGCTGACTGCAACGAGCCAGCGTCTAGACGTTGCTACGCGCACGTTCTCCGCTGGAGAGGCGCGCCAGGCTGAGACCATCCGCGGAATCGATGTGGCGCGTGGACAAGTTTTGGCTGCCAAGGCCACTTATAGCGAACAGTGGCCGTTGTTGAACGATCTCTGCACGAAGGCTCAGATCGCGGAGAGTGTACCTCCCATTCTCGATGACCAGACTGCGTCGAAACTGGCGGCCCTCATCTCAGTCGCGATCGCAGAACGGCTAGCCATTGCGTCGCCGCTCGCAGACGCTCGGCGTCTTCGGACAGAGATCGACAGTTTGCAGCGGGAGCATGACGCGCTCGGTGAGGCGATCGAGACGATTACGCGGTCTATCGATCAAAGACGTCCTGATTTCCACGCTGCGCAATTGAAGGCAACTGAGTACACGGTCCAAGCGGCAGGCCTTGCTGAGCGCCTCATTTCCATTCGCCGTGAAATCACGCCGTTTCTTGCGGCTGCAGGTCTGGCCGTCGATGACCTCGATGTCGATCCGACCGGCGTTAGCGTTACGCTGTCGACAGTTGCGACGGAGTATGCCGGCCTGCGCGAGCAGGTTGGCCAACTTGAAATGACGCTCCAGCGTCTGGCGCCCGAGCGTGCAGCGGCGGGCGCCTCGCTTGAGCACGCGCAGGCGCAGGTGACGGTGACGGCACGTCTTCTCGATCAACGTCGCATGGCCGAGGGAGAGAAGGCGCGTGCCAGAGCTGAACTCCTCGATGGCGAGGCGACAGCGAGCCACCGGACTCGGATCAATGAGGCTTGCCGGACCACTCGAGAGGTGCTCGCTCGTGCGCGCGAGACGAAATCTGCGACAGATGCAGCGTTCCAGGCGGCCGGCGCTCGTTGCGACGAGGCCGCCGCTGGATTGGAGACGGCCAACGGCCGCAACGCTTTAGCCGAAGAGGCATTCAGCGTGGCCTGCCTGGATATTGCTCGCTCGTCGGATCAGGTTGCCGCGCTGATCGCAACCGACCCAGCATTAAGCAAAGCGTTACGGGGCCGAATTCAGGAGATCGACCGAGGCGTGAACGATGCCGGCACCGCAGCGCTGACGCGCCAGAATGACTTACTCCGGGCGTTGGACGGGTTCGATGAGACCACTGATGCCGAGGCGTTGACCGCAGTCATCGCGGCGTTGGCAACTGAAATCGGAGACTTGCAACAACGGACAGGTGTACTTGCCGCTGCGCTCGCGCGAGACGACGAGGCGCGCCGCGCCGCTGCAAATCTATCTGCGGAAGTCGACACCTCGAAAGCGGAACTCGCAATCTGGCAGGCAGTCGACGATGCCATCGGCTCGGCCAGCGGTGATCGTTTCCGTCGCTTTGTGCAGGGCATCACGCTCGACCACATGGTGCAATTGGCGAATGATCACCTCCATGCATTGACCCCGCGCTATAGGCTCGCGCGGGGGGCTGCGTCCGATCTCACACTGCATATCATTGATCGCGACATGGGCGACGAGGTCCGCGGGACCCGAAGCCTGTCAGGCGGTGAACGGTTCCTGGTCTCCCTTGCGCTGGCGCTGGCTTTGTCAGGTCTTGAAGGCCGATCGTCCTTTGTCGACACACTGTTTATCGATGAAGGCTTTGGATCGCTCGATGCGGAAACACTCGACTTGGCAGTAGATGCGCTGGAGACCTTGCAAGGCAGAGGTCAGAAGGTTGGCGTCATCACGCACGTCGCCGCCATGATTGAGCGGATTGCCGTGCAGGTTCGCGTAGAAAAGCGCGGCGCTGGGCGATCGGAGGTTAGAGTTTCTGATGACATGGGAACGGCATGGCCGGCGACGAGTAGCGCGCAATAATATCAGGAGCAGCGGCCTCGGAGTGTTCAGGTCGGAAGAGGAGATAAATGGAGAAGTATCATATCAAGCTGACTGAGAGCGAGGCCACGATACTCGCGAAGATAGATCTTAGGGAATCTCATCGCAATCATGATGAGGGCCACGCAGCTTATAAAGCCAACGCGCAGCCGATCCTCGCCTTGCTCCAATCTCTGAGCGACAGGTCCGCGATTCCACAAGAGAGGATGAATTACTGGAATGACCCCCGATACCACCAGGGGAGGATCAAAGCTTCGCGCAAAGGCCTATTCGAGAGAAATGGCTGCAGAGGCCCTGACATCTATACACATCCGCATTTTAATCGCCATCTTCGCTATTTTCTCTTCGGCGCCGAGCTTCCTGACGAGATAATCCTCGCGTTTGAGGAGAAGGTCGGAAATCCGCAGTGGGTAACCTCAAGTGACATCGTTCCGATCGGCAAGTTTGCCCGGGATCTTACCCGCCAATACCGTGTGGACAAGACGGATGCTCCGGAGGAGTTTTTCAAATTGTGCCTCGACATTGGACTCAGTTTAAAACAGCCGAAAGCGTCATGCGGTCGGTCAAACAGATTCGATAAAATATGGACAAGCTGACGCTGAACGATGTCTGGGGGGCAGGGGCGGATATGATACCGGTTGTATTACGCCGACGGGAAAAAGGGCGGCGCTTGAGTGTTTGAATCTCTTCGCGGAAACGACGAATTTGTAGATCGGCGAGATCGTCAGCACGAGTCGGCTCCCATAAGCGTATGGAGGTAGTCCAGCAGATCGTCCTGCCGGTGCTGGCCGAAGGCCAGTTCAGCCAGGCGAGGCGCTTGACCTCGCGGCTGAAGGGCAGCATCGGCACACACCGTTAAACACGCACAGAGCCTTCATAGATCCAATAGGGAATGAGGTCGGTGTTACCGGCAGCTTCGGATCGCTTGCTCGAACATCCGTGTCAGTCGGCCTGCAATATTGGCTCTGACGCAATTTTGGTGGAGCTCCTTTCATTCTGCGCCGATTAATCGGGCTTGAAGCAGATCGATCTTCCCGCGGTCATAAATTTGACGCCTGACGAGCTTGAGGCGCGTGATCTGGCCTTCGGTCTCGCCGTTAGACCAGGGCAAAGTGATTGCTCCTCGGACCGCCGCTTCGTCCCTGGCGACGCCACTGGCGACGAGGCGACCTGACTGGCGCGAGCGCGCTCGATCCACGGGATGAGGCCTGCTTCGGTCTTGCGCCGGATCATCAGGTAGAATTAGGCGATGATTTCGCGTGCCTCGACCAAGGCTGGCACGCCAGCTTCAATTACCGCGACCGTGACGGTCTCTGCTTTCGCGAGCAAGTCCCGGCCGACTGTCATCATGCGCGCGATTGTTCCGGCCGACGGAATCCTCTGATGCTTTTGTGTGTCGGCTCTTTCCGCTCGTCGTCGCCGGGGTGCCCTTCGTTGTTTTGCTCGCCGCCTCTTCAATCCTGACTAGTTGCCTCATCTTCTAAGTGAGAGGGTGGTCAGGTTACGACGCCGGCACCCAAGTACTCAGCATTCCGCAAGATAGTCGGCTTTCAGAACTCGGCCGATTTCCGAGAACGCCGTAAGAACACTCTCTATCTGCGCTGGGCCTATTCCGGCGTAGATGACTAAACGTACATGCCTATCTCCATAGGACAGCACAAGAATGCCCATGTCCGATAAGCGCTTGGCTAGCTCGGACGCGCTGATTTCTTGTTCTAAGTTTGACCAAGACGATGTTGGTCTGGAGAGTTCCAAAGTCGATCGAGAGCCACGGATGCTCGGCGGCGAGCGCTGTGCCGAGCCGCCGTGCGTTGGCATTCAGCTATTCGTTCTTGCATGGACTTCAGCGCGACTACCGCCGGGGCAGCAACGACCGCGGCAGAACGCCAATTTCCGCCTAATGTACGCCGGATATAGTTTGCGTACTTGATCAATGCGTTGTCACCGCAGAGCATTGCGCCCAGAGGAGCGCCTAGAGCCTTGTTCAGACTAACCGCGACGCTGTTGGCTCCCTGAACGAGCAACTTCGGCTCGCACTGGGCGTAGGCCGCGGCGTTCCACAAGCGCGCGCCATCCAGATGAATGGCAATGCCCCGCGCGCGACATTCATCCCCTATCTGCCGTTGCCAATTGGCGGGCATAACGGTTCTTCCCGCACGATTATGGGTGTTCTCGAGGGACGCCATTGCGATGATGTTCTTGATTGCAGCGCGGCTCTGGCTGCTGCGGCACGGTCTCCTCAGCCACGGGCTCATGACCGGCGTCGAGTTCTGGGGCAGCTTCTACATTCCCATCGTGGTCGCGATGGCCGCGCAGCAGAACGTCGTCGCTGCGGCAAAAGGCGGTCCGATCGTCGTCATTGCGGGGATCGGCGCGGTCGCGGTGTGTTTCGCCCGGTCGCTTTGATCAGTCGACTCAGCGGCCATGTCGAGACGATGGACGAGATCGAGGCGCTGGAGGCGATCGAGGCGAATGTGCCCCACTTCAAGTCCGGGAGGATCGGATGACCATGATATTTCACCTTCTTGCCGCCAACTCGCTGATCACTGCGTTCGCCGCGGTGGGCGTCCTGATGTGGATCTCCGGAGCGATCTCGAAATATCTCACCTTCGGGCGCATCCACGCCTCGGCGATCGCGATCATGCTGGGGCTCTTGCTCGCGTTTTTCGGAGGTGTCGCCACCGGTGGTGAAAAGGGCCTCGCCGACCTGCCCGCGCTGACCGGGATCGGGCTGATGGGAGACGCGATGCTGCGGGATTTTGCCATCGTCGCCACCGCCTTCGAGGTCGACGTCGTCCATGCTCGCAAGGCCGGACTGATCGGTGCGGTCGCGCTCGGATTGGGGACGGTCGTTCCGTTCATTCTGGGCGTTCTCGTCGCCGCAGCCTTTGGCTACACTGACGCCGAATCGCTGACGACGATCGGCGCCGGCGCGGTCACCTACATCGTCGGACCGGTCACGGGAGCGGCGATTGGCGCTTCTTCGCCGGTTATTGCGCTCTCGATCGCGACGGGTGTATTCAAGGCAGTGATCGTGATGATCGGCACGCCGTTCGTCGCGAAGATGATCGGCCTCAACAATCCGCGTAGCGCCATGGTGTTTGGCGGCTTGATGGGAACGGTCAGCGGCGTGTCAGGAGGGCTTGCGTCCATTCTCTACTTCACGGTGCGCGCAATCATAGGAAGCTGAATGGCAGGTCTGTTCAAAGTTGCGGCTGAGGCAGAAGAAGATGGCGGCCTTCTCTCCGATCGCATCCGCAATGCGCTCACGGACGAGATTGCCTCCGGTGCGCTGGTTGCCGGTTCGGCGCTGGAAGAGCAGCAGCTTGCCGATCGCTTTGGGGCCTCCCGCACGCCGGTGCGGGAAGCGCTCCGGCAGCTCGTCGTCAGCGGGCTCGTCGAGGTGCGGGGCCGTCGCGGGCTCGTCGTGGCACGGATGACACCCGAACGCATCATGGACATGTTTGAGACCAGCGCAGAGGTGGAGGCCATGTGCGTCAGGCTCGCGACCTATCGCATGACGCCGCTGGAGCGCAGCGATCTGATCGAGCTCCACGACAGCTCGCTGGCAATGGTCGACGCCAACGACGTCGATGCCTACGACGCGTTCAACCGGCTGTTCCACGAAGGCATCTACAGCGCAACGCACAACGCGTTCATGGCCGAGCAGGCGCAGGAGGTCCGTGCGCGTCTCAGCGCCTTCCGCCGCACGCAATTGCGGCAGGGCGATCGCATCCGCAAGTCCCGCGACGAGCATGACGCCATCATGCAGGCGATTGCGGAGGGCGACGGCGATACGGCCTCTCGCAGAATGCGCGCGCACATGTTGAACGCCGCCGCGGCGCTTCGCCGCTACATCGACGACCGCGCCGGCGGACAGGCTCGGGCCTGACAACATGTGACAGTAGGATGAGCCTACCTGCGCATTTGGCTGTACTTTACGCAAATTGGCCCATGGTCGATTGGGTCGGGCGTTTGATGTTTTGCTTGTGCTGATGGCATGTCGACCGTCAGATCGACACAGCGACAAAGCGTTAGCTTAGCTTGCGCGACGCGCGATAAGGAGCGCGGCCCCGAGTCCGCACATTACGGCTCCAGAGGTCTGTCTCGTCCGCGCGATGAACGTGGGTCGCCCGGCGAGTCCATCCCTCGCTTTGGCCGCCCAACGGGTCACGATCAGGTCTACGGCAGTGTTCAAGGCGACGGAAATCGTGCCGAGCACAACGAACTGCAGAGCCACGTTCACGCTCGTGTCGACGAACTGCGGAATAAAGGCAAGGAAGAACGCGGCCGTCTTTGGATTCAGCGCCTCCACGACGATGCCTTCGCGCAGTGCACGGCCAGCGCCGGTCGTCTGGACTTCGGCCGGCGCGGGGACTCGCGCTTCCCTCCAAGTCTTGATGCCGAGCCAGATGAGATAGAAGGCGCCGGCGATCTTCAGCGCAGTGAACGCTTCCGCGCTCGTCATCACCAGGGCCGAGATGCCGATCGCGCCGGCGAGCACGTGTACGAAACCACCGACACCCAAGCCGACGCTGGATGCCAGTCCCTCGGTCCGGCCGCCGGCCAGCGTGCGGGCGACGATGTAGAAAATGCCCGGCCCCGGCGTGACCGCCACGACACTAGCGGCGGCCAAGAACAGCGCGAACGTCTGAAGCTCGAACATCGTACCTCCGAAAGCTAGACAGGTACGGGAATTAGAGGGGCCGCGGCACGATCCGCAGGATTCTCGCTGGCCGCCAGGCCCGCCGCGACGCCGACGCGATCGGCCTCTGGACGGTTCTGGCTCATCTTGCGCTTGCCTTCGAAGCGCACCACGGGGATGCGGATCCCGACGATGCCGCGCAACTGGGCGGCAATGAAATCCGCGGGAGCGTCCGAGACGGCCCATGGCTTCGCACGCGCTGCTTCGTGCTTCCGCGTCAGGCGAGTCACCACGTCGAGCAGACGCTCTGGATCCTGGAAGAACTCGGCCGGTCCGAACGCGTGCACAGCGACGTAATTCCATGTGGGCACGACCTTGCCGGTCTCCTGCTTGGTCGCGTACCAGGAAGGCGTTACATAGGCCTCCGGACCCATGAAGATCGCGAGCGCGTTTCCGATCGGAGGAACCTGCCACTGCGGATTAGCCTTCGCCAAATGCCCGTAGATCACGCCGTGCTAGCTCTCGCTTTCGTCGAGAAACAGCGGAAGCGGTGTCGCAAGCGGGCCCTCGGCAGTCGCCGTCACCAGATTGGCCAGGCGGGCGTCGCGGATCGTCGCGCGGATGCTCTCGAAGTCTTCGTCCTTGAAGGCGGGAGGCGTGTACATGGCTTGTCTCCGTTTCGGATCAAAGGTGGTCCCCGCTCGGCGCGAGCGATCATGGACCAGGGCTACTTGTCCGTTGTGAATTCCGGCTTGCTAGTCGCATCCGGCGCGAGACGACCGATCAGTCCATGGATGTCGCCCAAGACCCACAGATCGCTCACCTTGTCGCCTCGAAACGTGAAGATCGGCGCACCGTACCACCACACGTGGCGTCCGGTGGGCGCATGGCCGAACATCGGCTTCCGATGGATGCCGTGGAAGCGCAGCTTGCCCGAGACTGCATTGCCGTCCTCGAGGAGATCCAAGATGTCAGACGTGTAGTTTTCAAGGGAGTCTGTCACCCATCTGACGTAGTCCGCGAACTGATCGAAGCCGACGAGGACAGGACCGAGGGAGCCCCGGAAGGCGAATCCGGGCTGAAATATTTCAGGGATTAGAGCAACGTCCGCATTGTCCCACATGTCCTTGTAGAATTTTCGGACGACTTCTTTCTGCGGGGTTAGAACAATCCGACCAAAGTCCATGGCGGGTTCGAGTCCTGGCGGCGGAGCAATCATGTTTGGCCTCTCTTTGACGAACGCTCCTTGCGGGCGAGCTAAATACTGTCTAGCGACTGCTCGAGGTCGCCGAGTAAATCTGCCCCGTCTTCCAGACCAACCGACAGGCGAATCAGGTCATCTCCGACTCCCCTTTGAAGGCGCGCTTCGGGACGAACGGCGCGCCGGGCATGAACCAGGCTCGCGGGATGCATGATGAGCGTTTCAGCGTCTCCGAGACTGACGGCAAGCGTAATGAGCTTGAGATGGTCGAGAAAACAGCGGGCAGCATCAAAGCCGCCACGAAGCCCAAAGGACAGCATTCCAGATCCCGCTGACATTTGTCTCTTGGCGATTGCATGCCGCGGATGAGACGGAAGAAATGGATAATTCACCCACTCTACCGCGGAGTGGGCGTCGAGCATGTGTGCAATCGCTAGTGCGTTGGATCCGTGGCGGTCCATCCGGAGAGGAAGCGTCTTGATCCCGCGCAGAATCAGGGAAGAAGCCATCGGCGACATGACGGCACCGGTGATGTAGCGCAAGCCGCAATCACGTATTTTTTCGATCAGTTCAGTCCGTCCCAGGAGGGCCCCTCCGCGAACGTCTCCATGCCCGCTGATATACTTGGTAAGGGAGTGTAGCACGATGTCCGCCCATCGGAGAGGTCTCTGCAGCGCGGGAGATCCGAATGTGCCGTCGACGATGACCATGAGGCCGGCCCGCCGAGCACGGTTCGCAATGGCTTCGATGTCGAGGACGTCCCCTGTGGGATTGACCGGCGTCTCGAAGTAGACGGCTCTACTGCGAGATGTGAGCACAGCATCCAGGTTGGCGGGGTCACTGAGATCGACAGGGGAGGTCTTGATGCCGAAGCGAGGCAAGCCCTGTTCCGTCATGGTCGTCGTATTCGAATACAAGGTCCGATGGACGATGAGTTCGTCATCTTGGGATAGGAGCGAAAGAACCAAGGCACCGAACGCGGCCATTCCCGAGGCCAGTACGACGGCGTCTACGGCACCCTCCAAGTTTGCCAAGCGGGATTCCAGCAAAGCGGTCGTGGGATTGAACTCCCGCCCATACAGTTTGCCCCCCAATGCGGCCACCGCATCCAATTCGGCGACGCTGTCGAAGGCGAACGTCGACGTCATATGAATGGGATGGGATATCGCGCGAGAGTGATGGGCAGGGTCATACCCATGGTGGATCGCTCGCGTCGAGAACCCGAACCCAGGTTCATCCCTTGCAATTCGTTCCGAAGCAACCATGTTTGGGGATCTCCCATCTTTGGACGAGCGGTCATTGCCTTCAGGTTTGTTTCGAGGCGCGACCGCCACAGTCGCATCACCTACATTTCGATCGATGTCATCTATTGACGTTGACGACCGTGCGCCCGCGCACTTGGCCACTCATTAGGCCGCCAGCCGCGGCGACGACGTCGTTCAGACCGATCTCGACCGCCGTCTTCTCCAAATCGGCTTCGGTAAGCAAGGAAGCGAGACGATCCCAGGCTTCGACGCGTTCTGCCTTCGGGCGGGTCACGCTGTTGATGCCGAACAGCGCCACTCCTCGCAGGATGAAGGGGGCGACGCTTGCGGGAAAATCCAATCCTTGCGCCATGCCGCACGCGGCGACCGCTCCGTCCGCTTTGATCCCGGCGCAAACATTGGCGAGGGTATGACTGCCTACCGAGTCGATCGCGGCGATCCACCGTTCCCTCTGCAGCGGCTTGCCGGGCTGCGACAATTGTGACCGGTCGATGATCTCGGCAGCGCCCAGGCTCTTGAGATAGGGCTCCTCGTCCGGTCGGCCGGTCGAAGCCACGACGCGGAAACCGAGCTTGTGGAGAAGCATGATCGCGATGCTGCCGACGCCTCCGCCGGCGCCGGTCACCAGCACGTCACCCGCGCCGGGACGGATGCCATACTTCTCGAGGGCTACGACCGACAGCATCGCCGTATAGCCCGCGGTACCGATGATCATCGCGCGGCGGGAAGGCATCGAGGGCGGCAGCTTGATCAACCAGTCGGCTTTGACCTTTGCTCGCTGCGCCAGGCCGCCCCAATGTTGTTCGCCGACACCCCAGCCGTTGAGAACTACCCGGTCCCCCGGCGCGAAAGTCGGGTCGGAGCTCGACGAGACCAAGCCAGCGAAGTCGATCCCGGGTACCAGCGGGAAGGATCTCACGATCGGGCCCTTGCCGGTAATCGCGAGGCCGTCCTTGTAGTTCAGCGTGCTGAACTCGACGTCGACGGTCACCTCACCGTCGGGGAGGCGGCTGTCCGGCAATTCGGTGACGTCGGCGCGATATCCCCGCTCGTCCTTCTCGATCAACACGGCTTTGAACAACTCGAACTCCTCTTCACGATTTTCTTCTGGACATGGTCTTCGGCTCGTCCGGACGCGGTAGGCCGGCGACGAAGCCGGCGATGAAGGTATCGAGCGGGAGGCCATTCTTGACGAGGCGCGCCCGCATCACCGCTCCCTCCCAGCCGATCCAGAAAAACTCAGCCAAGGCATCGCAGTCCGCGCTGCCGATCTCGCCGGCCTCGCATGCGAGTTCCAGGCAATGCGCCACCTTCCGCTGCCATCCTTTGACGATCTCGTCCAACGCGGACCTGTAATCGTCGGGCAGCGCTTCGACCTCTTGGCTGAGGTTTCCGACGAGGCAGCCGCGCGTATAGCTGTATTTCGCCATGCCCGCTTTGGCATCATCGACAAAAGCTCGCATGCGCGCCAACGGCGCAAGCCTTCCGTCGTTCAGGGCGCGGTCCAGCTTGTGTCGGAAGAAGGAGTCGTAGGCCTTCATGATTTCGCGGCCGTAGTCGGCCTTGCTTTCGAAGTAGTGGTAGAACGAACCCTTTGGCACGGTGGCACGGCGCAGCAGCGCGTCCAGCCCCGTAGCTGCGAAACCTTGCTGGGTCATCACCTCCATTCCGCAACGGATCAGAACGACACGGGTCGGCGCATAGCCGACTTCGTTTCGGCCCTTCACGTTCAGCTGGCGGTGATAGTCTGCAGATTTCGCCATTGTGTCCTCATTAGACCGATCGTCTAGAACACAACCATCGGGTTTGGCAAGCCCGGAACTCGGCTGGCGGATGGCAAATATCGACAAAAATGCTGCTATATATTGCATAATGTACGCTTTTTCTCCAGCGTTTGCCGACTCCTTGAGCGGCTCCGGATCGCGTCACGTTAGTTTCACACTTGACACAAAGTGTCCTTGGATCGATTGTGGATCGTCCTTGGAGAGAGGTGCTGCATGTTTCGATCATTCCGAAAGGCCGCGTCGATTGCCGCCGGCGCCGCCATCCTTTGTCTCGGCTTCCTTGCTGAGCCGGTCGAGGCCGCCGATGCTTATCCCTCGACCACGATCAAGCTGGTCGTCGGATTTCCACCCGGAGGGCCAACGGACATCATCGGCCGGGTGATCGGTCGTCTGCTCGCGAAGGACTTGAACCAGAGCGTCATCGTCGAGAACAACGGCGGCGCCGGGGGAATGATCGCCGCGTCCAACGTCTCCCGCGCAAAGCCTGACGGCTACACGCTTCTCGTCGCGGTGGAATCCTCGAATACTCGCGCAAAGGCACTCTATTCGTCGGTGCGCTACGATCAGCAGAAGGGCTTCACCTACATCCGAAAGGTTGCGAAACAGCGGAACCTGCTCGTGGTGAACCCGAAGCTTGCAGTATCCAGCGTTCCGGAACTCGTCGCCTATCTGAAAGCGCACCCTGGAGAAGTAAACTTCGGCGGCACGTTCGGAGCGACATCCCATGTCGGCGGCACGCTGTTCGACATGGCCTATGATACGAAGATGTCGTTCATCAACTATTCGGGCGGCAACCAACCGATCGTCGATTGCATGTCGGGCATCCTGCAGGTGGGCTTCTTCACCGAAGCCACGATCGGCCAGCAGGTCAAGGCCGGATCCCTGAAGGCGCTCGCGGTGACGTCGGCCGACCGGTCGCCGGCCTTCCCGGATCTGCCGACGATCGAGCAGGCCGGTGGCAAGCCTCTCGATATCTCGCCGTGGTTCGGGGTCGCGGGTCCGCCGAACCTTCCCGTGGACGTCGTCGCCAAGGTTGGCGCAGCACTCGACAAGGCTTCGAGCGACCCGGAATTCCTGAAGCAACTGGAAACGATCGGCGCCACGCTGATCACTGGTCCAACGGTGGAGAGCTTCACGGCCGAGGTCGGACAGGAAGAGGCCTACTGGAATAAGTGGGCCAAGGACATCGGGGCGCCTCTTCAGAAGTAGCTCGCTCGCCGAAGGATCTCCTATGGGCTTCTATCACCAGTACGACGCTCATCTCTCCGCCGATGAGCGTGATCATGTGGTGAAGGCGCGGGCGTTCTGTGCCGGTGCCTTCTCCGAGAGCGTCTTCGCCGCGCACATGGCGGGTGATGCGTTTCCGGAAAAGTGGATCGCCGAGTGGGCGGCGCTAGGCATGCTGGGCCTCCAGGCAAAGCGTGCTCACGGTGGACTGGAAGCGTCCTACCTGTGCAAGATTCGCGTGGCGCAGGAGATGGCGCGTCACGGCTTCGCGGCGGCGTTCTGCATGAACCATCATCAGGGCGGAGCGACGCGCCTATCGCAGACCGGTACATCGATCCAGATCGAGCGCCTGCTGCAGCCCGCGCTGCGCGGCGAGCTTCTCCTGACGACGGCCATGACCGAGCCGGCGGGTGGCAGCGATGTCTCCGCTCTTACCACGACGGCCGCTCCGGTCGACGGCGGCTGGGCTCTGAGCGGCACAAAAGCGTGGATGACGGACGGCCTGCTGGTCGGTGGTTTGATCGTCCTCGCCCGTGTAGGCGACGCCGCGGGGGCAGGGGACATCGCCAGCTTCTATGTCCCGTTCGGCGAGGCCGATACGGTGAAGCGGAGCGAGATCGTCGTTCCCGGAGCGCGTTCCTTCCGCCTGGCCGAAGTGGCCTTCAACTCCCACTTCATTCCCGAGTGGTGTCTGATCGCTGAGCCCGGCACCGCGCTCAAGACATCTATGGCATCGGTCAACGCGGCCCGCGTCCACGTGGCCGCCATGTGCGTCGCGACCCTGCATGCGGCACTGTGCGAGGCGGTCGACTACTGCGAAGGTCGGCAGGCCTTCGGAAAGTCGCTGACCGGACATCAGGGCCTGCGCTGGGAGCTGGCGGAGGTGTCGGTCCGGCTCGAGGCCGCCAACGCGCTCGTCTTCCGCGCCGCCGAGCAGATACAGACCGGGGGAAATCCGGTCGCGCTCGCTGCGCAAGCCAAGAAGTTCGCTGTCGACACCGCGCTTTGGGGCATCGATCAGTGCGTCCGGATCGTGGGCGCGACGGGCGCCGGCGCAGCCCACCGCCTGAACATGCATTTCGCCGAGGTCCGGATGGCGGCCTACGCCGACGGCACCAACGAGATGCTGCTCGACCGGGTCGGCCGTGGCCTGTCCACGACGTACCTCAAATCAATCCCGTAGCAGAGACGGCGGATTTAACGATGCGCAACGTAGTGGTTGAAGACGCGGCGGCGGCCGTGGAAGGCATCAAGGACGGCGACGCCGTCATGATGGGCGGGTTCGGCGGAGCGGGGCTTCCGCTCGGAGTGGTCAAGGCGGTGCTCGACCGGGGCGTCCGCGACCTGACGCTGATATCGAACAACGCCGGCTCCACGGAGGACGATCTGTCGCTGTGGTTCGAAGCCAGGATCGTTCGCAAGATCGTCTGCTCCTATCCGCGCAGCGCCAAGCAGTTCGCCGAACAATATCGTGCCGGCACGGTCGAGCTCGAACTCGTTCCGCAGGGCACGTTGGTGGAGCGCATCCGGGCGGGCGGCGCCGGTCTCGGCGGTTTCCTTTCTCCCGTCGGCGTCGGAACGGTATTCGCTGACGGCAAGGAGAAGATCGTCGTCGACGGACGCGAATTCATTCTTGAGCTACCGCTTCATGCAGATTTCGCTTTCGTCAAAGGTCATCTCGCCGACACGCTCGGCAACGTCACCTACAACAAGACGGCGCGCAACCACTGCGCGGTGATGGCGACCGCCGGCCGGACGGTCGCCGTGGAAGTCGACCGCGTGGTCAACGTCGGCGATTTGGATCCGGAAGCCATAGTCACTCCATGCATCTTCGTCGATCGCGTTTTCGCAAGGAGCTCCCGATGATCCCGCTTTCACGTGACGCGCTGGCGCGCATGGTCGCGTTGCATCTTCCCGAGGAAGGATTTGTGAACCTCGGCATCGGCGCTCCGACGCATGTGGCCGATTACCTGCCGGCCGGTTCGGGCGTGGTCCTTCACAGTGAGAACGGTATCCTTAACGTTGGCCCGAAGCCCGCAGCGGGCGAGGAGGACTGGGACCTTATCAACGCCGGAAAGATGCCGATTTCCTTGCGGACGGGCGGTTCTTACTTCGACTCAAGCCTTTCGTTCGCGATGATGCGGGGCGGCCATCTCGATGTCGCCGTGCTCGGCGCGTTTCAGGTCTCCAAGGACGGCGACCTCGCCAACTGGACGACCGGCGACAACGGGTCTCCCCCCGGGATCGGCGGAGCCATCGATCTGGCGGTCGGCGCCAAGTCGATCTGGGTGATGATGGACCACACCACGAAGGATGGCCGCTCCCGCATCGTGGAGCGATGTGGATATCCGCTCACGGCGCGCAGAGTGGTAACCCGCATCTTCACCAACCTCGCCATCATCGACGTGGCCGAGGGAGGACTGGCGGTCCGAGCGCTGCTCGACGGCCTTACGGTCGAGGCGCTGCGCGATCGGACGGAGGCGCCGCTGCACCTCGCCGGTGAGTTCCAGACGATCAGGCAGGACGGGAGCGTTGCATGACCTATCGCGTCGCCGAACTCGTCGCGGATAGCCTCGTCGCTCATGGAGTCGACAGGGCTTTCGGTGTGCCGGGGGAGAGCTTCCTGGCGCTGCTGGATGCGTTGCGCGATCGCAACGACTTCGATCTGGTGACCTGCCGACACGAAGGAAGCGCGAGCCTCGCGGCCGTCGCGGACGCCAAGCTCACGGGTCGTGCGGGCGTCGTGATGGCGAGCCGTGGTCCGGGCGCCTTCAACGCCGCGCTCGGACTACACGTGGCCGCGCAGGAGGCGATCCCGCTGGTGATGCTGGTCGGTCAGGTCGACCGTCCGAATCTCGCGCGCGACGCCGTGCAGGAGATCGACTGTGGCCGTTCGTTCGACGGCGTGCTGAAATGGTCGGTGCGTCTGAACTCGGCAGATCTCGTTCCGGAGATGATGGCCCGCGCGTTCGCGGTGGCCCATGCAGGAACACCAGGCCCGGTCGCGGTCGAGCTGCCTGAGGATCTCCTTGAGGAAGCGGCCGAGGGGCTCTCCATCAGAACCAACGGGCTCGCGCGTCCGGAGCCAAGCGGTTCGGCTATCGAAATTGCGGCGGCGGCGTTGACGGCAGCAGAGCGGCCGATCCTGCTGGTTGGCGGCGAATGTCGAACGGTCTCGTTCCGCGAAGACCTGGTCACGTTCTCCGAGAAGTGGAGCGTCCCTGTCGTCACCATGAACAAGATGCAGGACCAGTTTCCGAACGCTCACCCGCTGTGGGCCGGTCAGTTCGGATTCTTCCCGTCCCAGCCCCACGTGAAACTGCTCGAACGCTCCGACCTCATCGTCGCCGTCGGGACGCGTCTGGGTGATCTGTCCTCGCTCGGCTTTGCGGTTCCGAGACAGGCCGAGCCCCGCCAGCCGCTGATTCACGTGTATCCGGATCCCAATGCCATCGGAAAGCGCGTCCGAGCCGACGTCGCGGTCGTCTCAGGAGCGCACGCGTTCGTGTCGGCCATGCTCGCCACTTCAGCGATAGCTCCGGACCGGACCGAGTGGCTTCGGGCGGCCGCCGCGGTGCGGACGGCCACGCACGGTTGGCCTCCTTTCGGCGTACCGCCGGCGGACGTGTTCGGTCACGCGGTGGCGGCCATCGCAGCACACTTCAGGCCCCATGGCATCGTCACGACGGACTCCGGCAATTTCGCCGGATGGGTCCATCGCATCTTCAGCCTCGAGCCGACCGCGCGGCTGCTCGGCTCGGCTTGCGGGGCGATGGGCAGCGGAATCCCGTCCGGGCTCGCCGCAAGCCTTCGTTTTCCCGGGCGGCAAGTGGTCGCCTTCTGCGGAGACGGCGGCTTCCTGATGACGGGCAATGAGCTTGCGACGGCCGTCGCCAGAGGCGCGAACCTCAAGATCGTCGTATCCAATAACCGGTCCTACGGGACCATTCGGTCGCACCAGGAGCGGGCCTATCCCGATCGTCCGTACGGCACCGATATTTCGAATCCCGACTTTGCCGCTTTGGCACGCGCCTTCGGCGCGACGGGCTTCGTCATCGAGGACGCGGAACGTGCCCCAGCGACGGTCGCGGAGGCGATGACGACCAGAGGGCCGGTCGTCATCGAGGTGCGCTCGGACGTGCGTCAGACGCTCGACAAATCGCTCGCCGCTTCACGATGAAACCAGCTCGGATTAAGGCCCAGGGAGAAAACACGATGGACGCGATCGCAATCGATGAGCCCGAGGTCACGATCTCTTGGCAGGGCGTCGTGCGCTTCTTGCACAAGACCCCGCGCGCCTTTTTGCCGATGCGCTCGTTTCCCTCGCTCGAGCTCGTCGCTGGACGCGGTATCGAGGGCGATCGATATTTCGTCGGCCACGAAACAGGATTCTACTCCCACAAGCCGGAGGAGGGACGGCAGGTCACCCTGTTCGAGATGGAGACGCTCGAGGCCCTGCAACGCGACCACAAGATCGAGTTGCTGCCCGAGGAACATCGCCGCAACGTGACCATCGAAGGTGTCCCGCTGAATCATCTCGTCGGCCGTCGCTTCCGGCTCGGAGAAGCGATTGTCGAGGCGACCCGTCTTTCGACGCCGTGCCGGCACATCGAGGAGATACTCGGCAAGTCGGTCTTCGATCCGTTGATCAACCGGTCGGGGCTGAACTGCAAGATCATCGCGGGGGGCACGCTGCGCGTCGGCGACGCCGTGAGGCCGATCTAGATGGCGAAGGCGATCAAGACGGTCTCCACCGTTGTCTCAAAGGTAGAGGATCTCGGCAACGACACCAAGCGCTTCACGCTGGTCGACCAGGACGATTGGGAACTGCCACCGTTTCGGCCGGGGGCGCACATCGACGTTCACCTGGGCCAGGGGCTCGTCCGGACCTATTCGCTCTGCAATGACCCGGACGACGATCGGCGTTACGTGATCGCAGTGAAGCGCGAACGCGAAGGCCGCGGCGGCTCGAACTTCCTGCACGACCGGGTGGAGGTGGGACAGCCGATTTCGGTCTCGCTGCCACGCGGCGGGATCGCACTGGACCAGGAGGGAACGAACGTATTCCTCGCGGGAGGCATCGGTGTAACCCCGTTCATCTCCGCAATTCGGCATCTCGAGCGCCGAGGGCGCTCGAACTTCGTGCTGCACTGGACCAGCCGCGGACGACCGGTCCTGACCGACATGATCGCGTCGGCAATCGAAGCAGGCCGTGTCCGCCTCTACGACACGACCGCGCAGACCAAGCCCGTCATCGCCGCGATCGTCGGGGAATTCACCGGATCTGGCCTGGCGGCCTGCTGCGGACCCGCCCCGATGCTGAAAGCCTTCGAAGATGCCGTTTCGGCCTGGCCGGAAGAGCGGAAGCACATCGAGATGTTCACGCCGCCGAAGGTCTCCGCCAGAAGCGACGTGCCTCCCTACGAACTTTATCTGTCGGCGAGCCAGAAGCTCGCGACTGTCACACCAGATGTTGGTCTTCTCGGAACGCTCGACGCGCTCGGCGTCGAGGTCCCCGTGTCCTGCGGCGGCGGCATCTGCGGCGCCTGCCGCACGCGCTGGACCGAGGGGCCGCCCATCCATCGCGATCGCGTGCTTTCAATTGCCGAGCGGCAGAATGAGCTCATCGTCTGCGTGGGCGATTGCGCCGGACAAAGGCTGGTGCTGGATCTGTGATCAGTCGGGGTCCCGTTCCACGGTTTGAACTGTCGGTGGTTTGGTGCGAGATCGATGCAGGCAAAAACTTCGGAAAGAGCCGAGCGCAATGACACTCAACCTCAAATTCCTCCGCGTGCAGAGCGGCATGACGCTGGAGCAGCTTGCCGCCGATTCCGGTCTGACCCGCAGCTATCTTTCCAAGCTCGAACGTGGGCTTTCCTCTCCGTCGATAGGCTCCGCGCTCAAGATCGCCGAGGCGCTCGGAACGACCTTAGACCACTTCTACGGTCAACCCGACGACCACGACCCGATCACGATCGTCCGCGCGAAGAACGGGAGGGCGGGCGACGTCGACACGCACCTGTCGCTAGTCGCCGGACTGGCTCCCGAACGCACGATGCGCGCCTTCATCGTGCGACCGACCAAGACGGCGAAACGCGGTCGCATCATGAGTCACCACGAAGGTGAGGAAATCCTGTTCATCCTCACGGGTCGGATCGAACTCGTCATCGGAAAGCGCAAGGAGACCCTGAATCCCGGCGATTGCATCCAGTTCGATTCCACGATCCCGCACAAGCTGATCCAGGTGTCTTCCGAACCGGCATCGGCGCTCGTCGTGATAGCGACCAAGACCGCATAGAGGTGCCAAGAATGCCGATCATGCTGCGAAAGAAGGACTTTTACGCCGGGCTGCTCATGGTGCTGCTAGGCGCCGGGATCGGTCTCAACTCGGCTACCTATTCGCTCGGGACCTTCGCGCACATAGGACCAGGCATGTTTCCGTTCATGCTCGGCGTCATGATGGCTATCGTCGGAGGCTTGATCTTCGTCACCGGTTTGGCGACGCCTCTCGAAGAGGGAGAGCGCATATTGCCCGCGGCGATGGAGTGGCGCGGCTGGGCCTGCATCCTCGCGGGACCGCTGATGTTCATCCTCTTCGGCCTCTATTTCGGCATGGCCGCGGCCACCTTCATGTGCATCTTCGTCTCCGCGCTCGGCGACAGAACCGCCACCGTGAGACGTTCGGCCGTCCTGGCTGTGGTCGTCGCGGTGGTCGGCTGCCTCCTCTTTTCCTACGTGCTGAAGGTTCCTTTCCCGCTGTACCGTTGGGGGTTTTAGATGTTCGCGAGCGCGCTTTCCGATCTCTGGTACGGCTTTGGCGTCGCTTTCGAGCCGCAGAATTTCATGTGGTGTTTCGTCGGCGTCCTTGTGGGTAACATGGTGGGCGTCCTGCCGGGAATGGGGCCACTCGCCACGATCTCGGTGCTGCTGCCGCTGACGTTCGGCATCAAGCCGGTCGGTGCCATCCTGATGCTGTCAGGGGTGTTCTATGGGGCACAATACGGCGGCGCGATTTGTTCGATCCTGCTCAACTTACCGTGCCATCCGCCGCACGCGGTGACGTGCCTCGACGGATTTCCGCTGACGAAGCAGGGCCGTGGCGGAGCGGCGCTCGGCATCACGGTCCTATCCTCGTTCGTCGGCGCCTCTTGGGGCATACTGGAGATGATCTTTCTGGCTCCGGTGCTGGTGAAGGTCGCGCTGGAGTTCGGTCCGACCGAAATTTGCTCGCTGATGCTTCTGGGCTTGCTCGCCGGTTCGACGCTGGCGAAAGGCTCGCCTCTCAAGGGCATCGCCATGACGTTGCTCGGCCTGTTTCTAGGAATCGTGGGAACGGATGTCGAGACCGGCTCGGAGCGCTTTACCTTCGGCATCCCGAATCTCCTTGACGGCATCGAACTCGTCGGACTCGCTCTCGGTCTATTTGGTATCGCCGAGTTCATGAAGAGCGTGAACCAATACTCCGAGGTAAACACGCGCTATTCGAAGGTGGGCCTGCGCGATCTGCGTCCGTCGCGCGACGAACTCCGCCGCTCCATCCCCGCGATGTTGCGCGGCACCATCATCGGGAGCCTTTGCTCCCTCATTCCGGGAACTGGACCAACGATCGCATCCTTTATCTCCTACGCGGCCGAGAAAAGGGTTTCGAAAACGCCAGAGAAGTTCGGCACCGGCATGATCGAAGGCGTCGCCTGTCCGGAGGCATCGACGCATTCGTCGGTACAGGGCGACTTCATCCCGACCATGAGCCTCGGTATTCCCGGCGACGCAGTGATGGCCCTGATCCTGGGTGCGCTGATGATCCAGGGTATCGTGCCCGGTCCCCAGCTGATCAAGGAGCATCCGGACATCTTCTGGGGCCTGATCGCGAGCTTCTGGATCGGCAACGTCATGCTGGTCTTGCTCAACGTCCCGCTGATCGGGTTGTGGGTGAAGCTCCTGATGATTCCTTACAAATATCTCTATCCAAGCGCGTTGTTCTTCGTCGCGATCGGCGTCTACTCGACCAACAACGACATGTTCCAGGTCGGCGAGACCGTCGTCGTCGGGTTGATCGGCTATCTGCTCCTGCTGCTCGATTTCCACCCGGCCTCGATCCTGCTCGGCTTCGTCCTGGGGCCACGCCTGGAAGAGAACTTCCGCCGTTCGCTGCTGGTCTCGCGCGGTGACGCCATGATTTTCGTCGAGCGGCCGATCAGCGCGTTCTTTCTGTTTCTTTGCGTGACGCTTTTGGCGGCACAGGTCTACGTGCGCTTGCGCAAGCCGAAGGCCCTTGCGGCGCTCGACGTCGCGGAGGGGAACGGCGTCGCGACCGCCCGACCCGCGGAGTGAGCTTTTAGTCGTTCAAGGGCCGGTCGCTTCGCGGCCCAGTAAAGACGAGAGACGGTCCAGGCAACAAGAGCTCCAAGGCAAGAAGTATATCGACGAACGCGCCACCCGCGAGATGGCGCAGAATCGGCACGCCAGCAAACGCACGGTGCAGGGTAGCCTCGCCTACCTGGGCGGATACCGGCCATGCGTGCGCGTTCGGCATTGCGGGCTTTCTGGCGGAGCGACGATCTGCGGGCTTGTCGGTGACGCCGCCGTACGATCTAGTCGGGTGTCACGCCGTGGGGCTCGCTGGGATCGAACTGTCGGATTGCCCGTAGACGAGGCTGCAGTGCTCTTTCCTCCGGGCGACGGCTTCAAACGTGCCATGGCCGGTGTCGACGTCGCCCGAACGCTCGTCGCAGCCCTGTGCTGTGGAATGATGGAGGCCTTGCTCGATTGCGCGCTGGCGGCCACGAACGACCGGACCGCCTTTGGTTCGAAAACCATCGATTTTCAGGGCTGCAATGGCTGCTGGCGGACGTCGCGACGGACCTTCACGCCGCGCGGCTGTTGTTCTCTGCTGCGGCATCCAAGCTCGATCGCGGTGAGCGCGCTAGCGTTGACACCGCCCACGCGAAAAAGTTCGCCACGAGAGCCGCAATGAACGGCATCATACGCGTATGCAATCGATTGGCGCGAGAACGCTTTTGACCCAGGCGCCGATAGCGCGTCATGTGACCGCGGCAAAGACGGCCCAATATCTGGACGGAACGACCGAAATTCAGCATGTCGTGATCTCTCGCTCACTGAAGAGTAGAGTGAGGGACCAGCAGGGAGCGGACGATGTCAGAAATAGACAACGAGAGGTTCACGAATGATCCGCGCTCGCTTTTTCGCTCCAATCTCGATGAGCTTGAACAACGGATAAAGACGGCTTGCGTGCGGGCAGGCCGTCGCCGCTCGGAAGTTCGACTGTTGCCCGTTAGCAAGACGGTGCCAGCCGCCGTCATCCGTATCGCGTCCGAACTCGGCCTCTCTAACTTCGGGGAAAACAAGGTTCAGGAAGCCGAGGGCAAGGCTCGAGATCTCGCCGATCTGTCGCTGAACTGGAGTATCATCGGCCACCTCCAGACAAACAAAGTGAATTCGATGATCAAGTTCGCCAGCGAGTTTCACGCGCTGGACAGCATACGATTGGCCGATGCGCTCCAGGCCCGGCTCAGCGCCGAAGGTAAACGTCTCGACGTATTCGTCCAGGTCAACACCTCCGGTGAGGTGAGCAAATACGGTCTCGCGCCGAACGAAGTGGGTGACTTTGTACGTCGGCTTCCCGACTATCCGGCCCTGATTCCTCGCGGCTTTATGACTCTCGCAATCTTCAGTGGTGACGCCGACAAGGTTCGCGGGTGTTTCAAGTTGCTGCGGCAGTTGCGAGACGCGTTACGCGATAGGACATCGCCGCGACTTAAGGTGCTCTCTATGGGCATGACAAGCGACTTCGAGATAGCAATCGAAGAGGGGGCTGACGTCATTAGAGTTGGCCAAGCGATTTTTGGGCCACGACCGACGAAAGACGGACACTACTGGCCCGGGCTCCTTCGAGGGAACGAAGGATCGTCTTAATGCATAGTGCTTCGCGCGGCGCTAAAACGCGAGCGCGGCCTCCCTTGAAGCGGTCCGCCGCTCCATAAGCAGAATCCGAGCCGCAATGGGTGCGACGACGATCAATCCAGAGATGGCAGCCCGTTAAGGGGAAGACCCGCTTGCGGGGCTTCAGCGCAGCCGTAAGCTGGGTCCCACAGGGGTGACGCCAATTCTCGCTCGGTGAGCGGCTGGAAAATAGCACGGAAATCTCCTGAAATTCGGTGAGCGCGCCGCAATCGTTTGCTCGCTGGCATGAAATTTTTGAATCGTTCGTCCTGATCGATTCAATAGTTTATTTGGACGGCCGTTTCGGTAGCATGCGATTCTGGCGCATGTCCGAACTCACGGTGCAATACGTCGTGCTCGAACGCTGCGATCCGGCCCGTAACATGGCCCGGTTCTATGTGCTCACGATCGAGTCGACCCTCTTTGGCGATACTGCATTGGTGCGCGGATGGGGGCGTCTCGGCCAGCGCGGCCGGCGGCGCCTCGATCTGTTCGCAGGGCGGGTGCAGGCCGTCGAGGCACTCGAGGCCTGGCTCGTGCGCAAAGCCCGTCGTGGCTACGTCCGGCGAAATTCCACAGCTTCAATGAACCATCCCGTCCACCGTGACATCGCCAGACTGGAAGAGCGACCAGCAACCAGATGAAGCTTCGCAAAACATTAGCGCGATATTGGTGGCTGAGCTGCTCGATCAGGTCTAGGCCGATTTGCCCAGCCGGTTGCAATGGTACGATGAATGCTGCATAATACTAAGGTGTTGATATTGTTCGCATAACATAGATCTTGGTGGAATGTATTCCTAGAAAGGGAATCAAAACGGTCCTTGCGAAGAATCGCGCTGAACGTGCACGTGCTGCAGAATTGGCAGGAGCCCTTTGAGAGGCGTTTTGCGCCAATTTTTTCCTGGTCCAGACCTCCTCCCATCCGGTTCATGAGCTCGGAGGCTCTAAAAGCTGTATGAAGTCGACCTGCTTGAAGTAGGGCCGGGGCCGACTAGGAACTTTAGGACGTTTCGTTTATTTCGTTTGTTGCGTTTATTTCGAATATGGCGTACATACAAAGCCGTACAGGGGAGAAGATACGATGACCATGCCAGCCTACGCCGAAGAGCTGGGGGGGACTCGCCTGCCTTCCGCGAGCGAGAAGGCGGCAGCCAACCAGCTTCGTCAGATTCTCGCGTCGCATGCGACGGGAGACGCCAAACTGCGCGTGCTCGACGATGCGCAACAGGCTGCTGAGATAACCTTGTCGCCGGCCCTGTCGAGCCTCTTGATGGAATTGCTTCGGCATATCGGTCGCGGCGATGCGGTGACGCTCGTGCCTGTGCATGAGATGTTGACCACGCAGCAAGCTGCCGACATCCTGAATGTCTCACGTCCGTTTCTAGTCTCGCTGCTTGAGAAGAACGAAATTCAGCATGTGACAGTGGGGCGTCATCGCAGGATTAGGGCAGAGGACCTATTCGCCTATAAGCGCACGCGTGATGAGAAGCGAGGCAACGCGCTTGCGAATCTCGCCGAGCTGGACGCGGAGCATCTGTAGCCTTGTTTGCAAACCGTTTCACCGCATTCGTCGATGCGTGCTCGCTTGCGAGCGCGCTCAAAAGGAACCTGTTGCTTTCCCTGGCCGAGGCAGAATTTTTTCGTCTCCGCTGGTCGAGCCGCGTCCTGGACGAGACCGAAGCAGCTATTAAGGAAATCTTGAGCGGCAAAGGCTTTGACGATGCAACGGCGCGCGCGGAGCGGGCGCGCGCCAGCATGGAAGCTGCCTTCGAAGACGCCATGGTTACAGATTTTGACAACTTCTTGCCGGTTGCGGCGGGTCTGCCCGATCCCGGCGATCACCACGTTGTCGCTGCAGCGGCCAAGACGCAAGCCGCAATGATCATAACGGAAAACCTTAAGGACTTTCCGGCGGCAGTTCTTTCCGACCTGAACATGGAGGCGAAATCCGCCGACGCTTTCATTGCGGATACCATTGCACTCGACGAAGCTCGCGCCGTTGCAGCCATTCGGCGTATGCGCGAACGGTTCAAAAAACCGGAAATGACGCCAGCGGAGCTATTGCTCGTGATGGAGGCTGCGGGACTGATCGAAACGGTTGACCTGCTAAGGCCACACGTCGAATCGCTCTAGTCGATTCGACAGCGACGCTCGCAACCTGACGATTCAGTAATTTAATTGGACGGCCCTTTCGGCAGCTACGATTCTGACGTGTGTCCGAACTCACTGCAATACCTCGTGCTCGAACGCCGCGATCCGGCCCGGAACATGTCCCGCTTCTATGTGCTCATGATCGAGCCAGCCCTGTTTGGCGACACTGCATTGCTGCGGGAATGGGGCCGTCTCGGAAAGCGCGGCCGCCGGCGCCTCGATGTGTCCGCTGGGCCGGGTGCAGGGCCGCCGAGGCGCTCGAGGCTTGGCTCGTGCGTAAAGCCCGTCGTGGGCTACTTCCGGCGAAGCCCCACAGCTGCAGTGAGCGGTTCCGTCCACCGCAACAGCAAAGTCGCCAGCAAAGCTGAAGCTTATGCGAATCAAGTCATGCGCGGACGCTCGGGCCTGCGTTTCAAGCTACTGATGGACAATTTGCTTCTCGAAGGATCTTGAGCGGTAACACCGTCGTTGGCGTGCAGTACAGCCACGGACATTTTCGCCGACCTTCACGTTGACGCCGGCGTCCTTGGCGGTCTTCTCGACCGCTGCGGTGCCGCCGAGAACGATCAGGTCCGCCAGCGAGACCTTCTTCACGCCGGACGAGGCATTGAACTCCTTCTGGCCACTCCCATATCTGGGAGGTGTGGCGTCTCTAATCGTTGTTCATCCCCGAATAACACATAGTGATCCCAGGCGGCGCTATTCAAAGGCAGACGCGGCCGTCGCGGATCACGCGGGTGAACTCGCTCCAGCACTTGAGCATGTTGTCCATCGCCTTAGCCTCTATCACCTTCGCCGCTGGCGCCAACGTCTTCTCGATGATCCGCGCCTTATCATCTTGCCACCAGCGCCGCCGCCAATCCAACCCGTCCAACAGCTCGACCCGGCCGCCTGACGAGCTCAATGCGAGATCTAAGGTCAGCAGCTTCACGGTATACGTTGCAAACAGGCTTGCCTTCTCCGGCCGCTATTGATCAACGCTCTGCCCTCTTGCCTAACCACCCGAATGCTTCCTCATTGAGAAATGAAAGGCTTTCTCATCAGAGTAGGTAGGTGCTCGCTTCAGGTTGTTGCCGCATGCTTTCACCATCTCGCCAGACACCATTCATAACGATAGGACGCGTGCAGCAATGAAGACTTTGCTCAATCCCTCGCACGTCTCGCGCTCCCGTCAACTGTATGAGGATGCTGCCGCCCAAAACGATATTAATGTTTCGATCGGATGATACGACTTCAACGAGTACGTCTCGATTTTGTCAGCATCTTCGCCAATGAGGGCTTCATCATTCGCCTCATCGGTGTGCTCATGCTGAGCGATGGATGGGCCGTCCGGCGGGCACGCAACATACCTGGAAACCGTCGCCCCGTTGAGCGACGATCCGACGGTCAGCCTCCCTGCTATCGCCAGGCAACCGGCCGGCTCTTTCCGATGAATCGCGATCCGCCAGTTACATTACGGGGTGCGATACCAATTTGCAGTCAATCAGCTGTGCTACCCTCCACTCCTTGGCAGCAGTGGCAATCATCTTCCGCGAGATCACGCTCATCTCGATCTCTTCAATTCGGCGATGCGTCCTGATGCACGAAGATCAGGCGTGCCGGATGTTGCTTTGCCGCGAACAGCTGATCATTAGTGATGAGCCCGGTCTCGACGAGGGTGTCCAGAACCAGGTTTGCACGCTCACGTGCATTCGGAAGAGCAACATGCGAAGGTAGATCTAGTGGCGCATTTATCAGCCCGGCAAGCAGGGCTGCTTCGCCAAGTTCGATATCCTGAACCTGCTTGTGGAAATAACTCTGCGCAGCTTTACTGACGCCGAAGATGCCGCCTCCGATCTGCACACGGTTTAGGTAGATCTTCAGGATTTCATCCTTGCTGAGCCGCCATTCGAGCCAAATTGCGACAAGCGCCTCCTGAATCCTGACCTCCAAAGTTGGTTCATCTGAGGGGAATAGAATTCTCGCAACCTGCTGGGTAATGGACGAGCGCACGGCCTTTGTGCCCGGGCCGGCATGCAATGAGAGCGCGATCGCGGTAAGGTCAATGCCGAAATGGCTATAGAAGCGGCGATCCCCGGTTGCCAACGTCGCCTTGACTAGGACGTCCGGAAGCTCCTTCACTGAAATCGAGCTGTACGTCGCGCAAGCGCTGGTCAGACCCGTGCGGCATTCCGGCAGACAGAGTGTGGGATCGGCGCCCTCGCTCCAATCCTGATCACCTGTTTTCTGAAAAACGGGGTTTGCCGCGATCATTCACAGTATGAGGCTGATGAGCCCGAATGTTAAGGCTTCCGAAAGCGGATCGACGATCGTACAGCGCAAGGATCGGCGAACAAGCCTCGCACCGCGCATAAGCTCCGTTAGCATGCAGGCAATCGAATAGACACGCATGGCTCCAGCCATCATACGATCTTGGATTGGGGTTCTTCTTCGCGGTATCATCTGACTCACTTGCGTTTCAAATTATTTGAACTTAGCGCGTCGAAACGCGTGCCGCTTGCGGCACGCCGCTCCGTTCGGACGTCCCCACCAAAAAAAAGCATCTGTCGTAGTTCTGGAGCCGCGACACGCCGCAGCACAACGTAAGAACTCGCGCATCAGCTGCACCTTGCCGAGGGGGCCGGCAGCGAATTCTGCAGGTGAGAGGTGAGCCCGCGTGAATTGTTTAGCCCTCGCGGGCTATTGTCGAGCGCTTCTGGTCCGCAAGATCTGGTTCGGGTTGCCAGCAGGCGGGTTGCTCGAGCGAGTTGCGCGACGGCGCATGACTGCTGCAGCTCTCTGCGGAGTGGGCCGTAGCCATATGCAGCCGCGCGCGCTTTCGTCGGCTGCGAAAACGCCGAGTACGGACGCCGTAGCCAGCCCCACCGGCGGCGACAATCGAAAGGACAATAAGAGCTGTCACCATCATCTCAAGCGCGCCTCGCAGATCCTCAATGTGCCGGGCCTGCACCTTGAGGCCGGAATGTGTCTCGGTTCGGAGAATCGAACCGCTAGTTAGTACAACTTGACGCTAGGTACGATTCAAGTCTGTTAAGGGCCAGCTCTCGATTCAGTCAGGTGTCGGTTTGAACCGCCCCAGGTTTGCCGGAGGCTCCAACTCCTGAGAGGGAGCCATGCAAGCAAGACGACGAACAAGTTTTCGCCTGAGGTCCGGGACCGCGCGGTTCGGATGGTTCTGGATCACGCCGGCGAGCACCCTTCGCGCTGGGCGGCGGTGACATCGATTGCGGCCAAGATCGGCTGCACACCGCAAACGCTGCATGACTGGGTCAAGAAGGCCGAGATCGACAGCGGGCAGCGGACCGGCGTTCCGACTGAGATGGCCGAGAAGCTGAAGGCCCTGGAACGGGAGAACCGTGAGCTTCGGCAGGCCAACGAGATCCTGCGCAAGGCGAGCGCTTATTTTGCGATGGCGGAGCTCGACCGCCGGTCCAAGCCATGATCGCCTTCATTGATGATCATCGTGGGGCGCATGGGGGCGAGCCGATCTGCAAGGTATTGCCGATCGCCCCCTCGACCTACCACGCCCATGTGGCCAAGCGGCGCGATCCGGCCAAGCGGTCGGCGCGCGCCAGGCAGGATGCCGCGCTGAAGGTCGAGGTTCGTCGCGTCTTCGACCAGAACTTCTCCGTCTACGGTGTGCGCAAGATCTGGCGCCAGCTCAAACGCGAAGGCTTCGATGTTGCCCGTTGCACGGTGTCGCGATAATGCGGGACATGGGTTTGCAAGGGGGCATCCGCGGCAAATCCGTCGAGACCACGATCAGCGACAAGGCGGCGCCACAGGATCACGTCAACCGCCAGTTCAAGGCGCCACGGCCGAACGTCCTTTGGCTCTCCGACTTCACCTATGTCGCGACCTGGACGGGCTTCGTCTACGTCGCCTTCGTGATCGACGCGTATGCCCGCAGGATCGTGGGCTGGCGGGCCTCGCGCACGGCGCATGCAGGCTTCGTGCTCGATGCGCTGGAGCAGGCCCTGCACGATCGCCGGCCGGTCCATCGTGGCGGGCTCGTGCATCACAGCGACAGGGGTAGCCCAATACGTCTCGATCAAATACACCGAGCGCCTGGCGGAAGCCGGCGTGGAGCCTTCTGTCGGCAGCGTCGGAGATTCCTATGACAACGCTCTCGCCGAAACCATCAACGGCCTCTACAAGGCCGAGGTGATCCATCGGCGCGGGCCATGGCGCAGCTTCGAGGCCGTCGAGTTCGCGACGCTGGAATGGGTCGACTGGTTCAACAACCGGCGGCTCCTGGAGCCCATCGGCAACATACCGCTGGCCGAAGCCGAGCAACGCTACTACGCCATGCTGGAACAACCCGCCATGGCGGCAAAACTTAAACCAAAGGGCCTCCGGCAAACCCGGGGCGGTTCAGTTCGTGTAAGTTGTGATCATTCAGCGTAGTGGGCCTGCGCAATTCTCTTGCACCACGAACTTGCATGACGGCGGCGGTAACGACCGCAACCGGTGCTTAAATGGCGCAAATCATGCTCCCCGCTTCGATATAAGCATAAGCGTGCAGCAACTAGGCCTTCATTGGGAAGCTGCAAAAACAACGCCAGCGCGCGAGTTCATAAGAAGTGCAATTGTCAACCCACATCAAGATCGTCCCGATTTAACCGATTTGGCGAGGAGCCCACATGCAGCGTCTTTTGTCCGACAAGAAATTCGCCTGGTGCCGAGGCATCCGACCAGTCCGGGTTAATCCGCCTGCAGCGCGCAGCCCGCGCGTCTGGCCCAACCTTTGCTGTAGTGATGGACCCACTGTAGATCTGCATGAAGCTGACCACCGACTTTTAGGGGCGCGGTCCGGCGCGGTCTCACTGTGCGGTCGACCGCGCTTTCGATCTGGGAGGAGAGCTGTTCTAACGTTGGGATATGATGACGAAGAGGCCGTTGATGCAGAGTTCTCGAGTCGTCGCGCCGGAGATGAGTTGCAGATTGATAGTAGTGGGTATTCGCCGCGCATTTAAGCGGCGCGATCCCAGATAGGAGAGGTATGGATCGGATCGCTTGGGGTAAAGGCTTGCCAGAGCCCAACACGCAATTGTCTCATCTCGGTCGCGCGCCGGCTGAACACGCCGGGATGGTCAATGTTCCTGTCTATCGAGGTTCCACGATCGTTTCCGAAACCCTCGAAGAGTGGGATAGGCGCAAGCAGAATCCAGTGACGAACTACGGACGATTCGGCTCACCGCTGTCTCGCGCTCTCGAGGTTGCCATTTGTGAACTGGAAGGCGGGTATCGTTCGATCTTGTTCCCTTCGGGGCTCTCTGCGTGCTCCCACGCGCTTCTCGGGATCCTGAAGGCCGGGGATCATGTTTTGATCTGCGATAACGTCTATGAACCGGTGAGGATGTTCGCGAACCAGGTTCTAACTAGATTTAAGGTCAAGGTGGAGTACTTCCATCCCACACAACCTTCGGATCTACTCGCGAAGATTGGGACAAAAACGCGAGCTGTGTACCTGGAGTCCCCTGGGTCCATGACGTTTGAGGTACAGGATCTGCCCGCGCTGTGCGCGATCGCACATCAATCGGGTGCGCTCGTGCTCATGGACAATACTTGGGCGACGCCGCTCTATTTCAAACCCTTTCTCCATGGCGTCGACATCTCGATCCATGCCGCGACCAAGTATATCGTTGGTCATTCCGACGCCCTTCTGGGCATTGCTACCGCTAACAAGGAAGCGTGGCCGCTCCTGCAGCCAAGCGCTCATCATTTCGGGGAGATTGCTGGGCCAGATGACATCTATTTAGCTCTTCGTGGACTGCGCACACTAGCCGTTCGCATGAGGCAGCATTACGAAAATGGCATCAAGCTGGCTCAAAGCCTGGAAGACCACCCGGCAGTGGGCCGGGTTCTACACCCTGCGCTCCCAAACGATCCCGGCTACAATATTTGGAAGCGGGATTTCTTGGGTGCAAGTGGCCTGTTCGGCGTCGTTCTGAAGCCTATGTCCAAGGCCCAGCTTTCGCTTTTCTTCCAGAAACTGAGCCTTTTTGGAATCGGATTGTCGTGGGGTGGGTACGAAAGCCTTGTGCTGCCTGTCGATGATCCTCCACGAACGGAAGCAATGGTTTCATTTGATGGACCGTTGATTCGTATTCACGCCGGCATCGAGGGGCCGAGTGATCTCATTGCGGACATGCATCAGGCGCTGCAAGCCGCCTGCGAACACTCCGCGAGCGACGCTGCTTACCAGGATGAGAGCAGAGACGGGTGATTTCAAGGGCAGTATTGATGGCGCGGAGGAGGCCGATAAAAGCGACGCTTGGGGGCGCTCTCGAGCAGAGATCAGTAGCGCAGACAGTCGCGAGTTCTGGGCATGTTGGCCGACACGGCCGATGATCTACCATTTGTAAAGCGGATTTATGGCCGTGCATCTCCGAGGTGGAGCACCAGCCCCGTGCAGGAAGACCATGCGCACGGCTTCTGTCTGTCAATGTGCGTGAGCACAACGCCCATGATGTGCGGTCAGTTGGATGTCATTTAAGCCACAGGTGCCATTGCCGTATTCGGATGATTCGTTCGCCCAAACATGTCCGGGTGCTTTTGAACACGAGCGCTTGGCAATACGCGATCGCGCAACCGGGGATCTCCGGCGCTCCGTTCGGTACGGCGCGACCGCCAGGGTAAACGGGTATCGCAGCGGATGCATGCCATTTCTGCGTCTAATTGCCTCTGCGCCCTATGACGCGGGCGCTGGGTCTACGCTAGCTCGGCTGGCCCCCGGAGCAAAGGCGGGAGGCTGACCAACGCGTAAGATCATTCGCGTACTTGCCGATGCAACAAATATTCTTCAGCTAGCGCCAACAAGGTTGTCTCTCTTGCGACAAATGTCCGAATTCTAGCAGTGAACGTTGCGTCCCCAGTTCTCCAGCACTCGTGCTTTTGCGGCACTGCTCCTTGCGCCTCAGCTGGTACGACATTTGCTGGACGCTTCAGGTCCGCCTCCTCCCGAAGAAGCGCATGCACAATGTTCTCTATCGAGCAACTATCTGATCTGAGGCAACTCGATTGCAGCTCATGACGAGACGTATGATTGTCGCGTTCGGTCGAGCACTTCGCAAGCAAGAGGAGGCTGAAGTGGCGCAGGCCCCTGCCCAAATCGATCCACTCAAAAGACGCAGCACCGGTTTGCCTAAGTCGGTGGCGGGAGGCACCAAATGGACCTATTTTGCTTCATCGAATGCGCAAAACAGAGTCGATCTCCCGAGGTGTTGTTCGATCTGCTTGTGAGCTGTTCGAGCGAACAGGGCTTCAGTCAAGTCGCTTACGGGGCGCTGACGGACGCGGAGCCGACCCGCCGGCCAGAGTATCTGCCAGCCGCGGTGACAGTGAACTTTCCTTCCGCGTGGTGCGAGCGCTATGCTGAACGCCGATACAATGCCATCGATCCCGTGGTTCGGCGTACGACGATGCAGTCGGCGCCGTTTCTATGGGATCAACTCGCTCACAAATATCAATTGCAGCCCGGCGAAATGCGTGTGTTGAACGAGGCCAAAGAGGCCGGTCTGAAGCATGGCGTAACCGTACCACTGTTCGGACCATTTGGACAGCTATCTGTCGCATCCTTTGCATCCAGGTTCGACGATGTCGACCCTGAGTATCGCCTCAGTCGTCTCAACGCATTGGCCTGGCAGTTTCATCATGCATTTGCAGAGATCGCGCCGTCATCGGAGGGAAGATGCCATATGCAAGTGGCCCTATCCGAACGAGAAAAGGATTGCCTCCGCTGGGTGGAAGAGGGGAAATCATCCTGGGAAATCGGAGTCATCCTGAGAGTCAGCGAGAATACGGTGAACTTTCACCTGAAGAACGCGATGCGAAAGCTAGAGACGAACAGCCGTACCCATTGCGTTGCCAAGGCGATTCGCCTCGGTCTTATCTGACGTTTCGGCGCCGCTGCCGCGTATTGACCTATGCCGAACTCACGAGCGAGCGATCTGACCAGCGTGACAATATGACAATAGCAGCGAGGACACGTTCAGCCCAAGGTGCAGAAGATGCTGTTGCCGCGAATAGCTGACAAGCCTGTCATCTCGATCGTCTTCGGGAGCATAGATGCGCATCCCGCCGAGGGGTGGTCGTGTTTTCGATGCGGGAGAGATTCGCACGATTGCCTAAATTCGACGTGGACTGGCCATGACGGGAGACCATTCGCCGCATCGATGGCGCGTGCGATGACAGTGATCTTCGCAAGCGTGGTTGGTTGTGGATGCCGCCACTCGTCCAATATGGGAGCGGTTTTTGGGCTTGGATTGCTTGATGCAGCAAGCCCGCCCTCGCAAAAACAAGCCCCGGCCATGGGCCGGGGCTTTCGATCCGCCGTTCGTACTGCTGATCAATATTTCAGAAGAAACGGGCCGCCGAACTTATAGTTGAGCCGTGCAGTCACAAGATCGAAATCCTGGCGGATGCGATCGGTTCCGCCTGCGGGCGCGGCGAAGTGCACCGCTCCGGGCTGCATGAATAGGTGGTCGTACTCGAGGCTGACCGACCAGCTCGGCGCGAAACCGTACTCAATCCCAGCTCCCAATGCACCACCCCAAAGAATGTGGTCGCTCTTCCCAAGCTGCGCGCCCGTGAGGGTCGAGCTAATCTGATAGGTATTGCTCGTCACTGCGGCACCACCTTTGGCGTAAAATAATACGTTGTCCACGGCATAACCGATCTGCCCCGTTACCACGCCGAACGCATCAATCTTGGTCTGGTTAATATCCGCAAACGCGACGCTGTCATTCGAGCCAGTCAAATCAGCCCAGTTCCCCTGGCCTTCAACACCAAGGACGATCTGGCCCATCTGCCTTCGATAGCCGATCTGGCCACCCACAGTACCGCCGGTCGCATCATGGCAGCCCTCAGGCGTGCCGCCATTGAAGTCCCAGCAATTCGAGCTTGAGCCCAAGCCGCCGTTCATACCAACGTAGTAGCCGCTCCAGTCGTAGATCGCAGCCGCAACAGGCTGTGGAGCTTTGGTATAGAGAGGCTGGACGGGCTGCGCAGCCAGATCCGCGCCGAATGCGGGCGCCACCGCGCCAAGCGCCACAATGCTTACAGTCGCAAGCAACAAGTTCTTCATTTCTAATCTCATGTCTTGAGTGCCCCGAGCCTCGCGCGTCTTAACAACATCCGCGCGAATAGCTGTAACTGCATCGCAACATTTGCGCCGAAAGGAATGCTTGAACCGAACCCTGCGTCAGGTTGCGGCGTTGCGCGGATCATCTTCAACTGCCTCGCAATGCTCCTTCGCGTGCGAACGTAGATTGCGTAGGCGTGGGCGAAAAGCGGGCTGCTGATCTCAGCGGATTAAGCGCACCGCAAGCCACATGATGCCCAGCCACACCGCAACCGAAAAGAGCAAAGCGCTTTGCAACGTCCTTGCTCTTATCCTGTCACGCCATCGAAGGAGCTGCGATGAGCAACCGGTGAAGCGCCGACCCCGTACAACAGCTATCACTTCATCGTAATCTGCGAACCGGAAGTGAGAGCGATGCTTGCGAATATACGCCAGCCGCTCAGTGGGTGAGAGGCACTGTGCCCACACCTCCCATGCCTCATCATCAAAACACGCGCTATTCTCAAGGACCTCGGCGAGGCGCTCGTCAGGTTTCATGATGCATCCGCTGTACTGACTATCGCGGATCGAGTTCTAGGAGGGAAGCCTCACCTTCGAAACCTCTCAGTTTAGGTAGGCGAGTTCAGCGAATCGGACTCGGCCAGGAAGCATTGGTCACGGTCAATGCGGCGCTGATCCTGCGCGAGATGAAATTCGAAGTCGTGCGATGGCTCTGGATCTCTCTTCTCGCCCCGTGCAGATCGCCACGGGCATAGAAGCGGTGTAGATGCCGCAGGAGAGTGAAAGGTGCTCCTTTGTCGATGCTGTCGCAATCGTGCTCGCCCTCGCATTCGTTCAAGCGCTAGCTCGCGTGCCAGACATATCTTCTCCGCGGTGTGCACCAGCGCTGATTGGAATTCGGTCCGGCAATGGCTTCCGCGCATGCTAAGGTCACAAATCTACGTTGCAAGGTCCATGGCCGGTTGCGAATACACCGCCGCCGACTCGATCATCCGTGAACGGCCGACTCGCAGTCGTCACCGTCAGTGTCTCGGGTCAAATCGGCAATCAGTCACACGTTACACCGCGCCGTTGGGACTGACTCCACGCGAGCACGCGCGTGGCCTCCACGCTGCCTTGCGATTCTGTGCTCGACGAATTGATGACGGTGGGCGTTCGCCCTCGTGTGGCATCGGCAATTTCGAGCTTGAGCAAGGCCGAATGCAGCCTTAGGAACCACGGCGTGCGGGAACTCGGAGCGGCAGCGGAGCAGAAGTGCCGGAATGAAAGTAAGCGCCATAGAGCCGGGCGTGCTCACGTCGCTTGCGGGAACGCCAGCTGCGCATAGCATATCCTAATCCAAAGCCGCCGAAGAAGATCATAGTGAGAAAAAGCAGCGGTGTCGTCATCTCGATGTCCAAACCGGAGGATTGCTTTGATGTGTTACGTCACACTCCCGCCCTCGGTCGTTGACTAGTTGGTCGGCGCGAGGTGGCGGATGCCTGGTTCCTACAACGTGACGCTACGTACGATTCAAGTCCCTTCGGTTACTATAACGCGACATATGTGGAACGGCCCCGCGGGCAAGTGCTTTTTTAGACATTTGTCCTCCGGGAACGGTGCGGTCATATGTCCGGCCTTTCAGCGCGGTCGTGGACCGCTGGCCTCGATGAAATTCGCGATGCGAAGGGCTGATCAATCTGACGCGCTTTAAGCGCATTGTCGCGCCGGCCTCTCTCGCCTCGGGATTTCGTCCCGTGGGCTCATCGTCTAATCATGCACCTCGCCTCTGTCCGGCTACGTGCCGGGCAGTCTGTTCTGGTCGTCGTTCGGCTCAGGCACGTGCTGCGCCGCTTGCCACGCCAGTATTTCGATAGCTTCCGCCCTTGGTGAGGAGCGCCCAGATGATCCTCGCGATCTTGTTGGCAAGCGCGACCGCGACTACCTTGAAAGGCCGCCGCGCCAAAAGCGCGATTAGCCACCGCGGCGCTTTCTCGTTGGCCTTCACGCGTCACAAGACCGACGTCGCGCCACAAACAAGCAGCGAGCGGAGCGTCGGATTCCCCATTTTCGATATGTCGCCGAGCCGTTCCTTGCCACCGCTAGAATGGGGCTTTGGCGTCAGTCCCAGCCAGGCGGCGAAGTGACGGCCGGATTTGAATCCTTCGGGATCCGGGACCAGCGCTTTGACGGAAGCCGCCGTGATCGCTCCAACGCCCGGAATTGTGATCAGCCGCCGCATGTCCTCGTCACGCTTCACCTCGCCGACAATACCTCGTTCGAGCTTATCGATCTGGCGCGTCAACGCCTGGATCTGATCGGCGATTTCAGCCAAAGCCAAACGGGCGGCTTTTGGCAGGCAAACGTCCTCTTCGTCCCGCACGATCTCGATCAACTCTGCTACTTTCGCCGTGCCGGTGGCGGCTATAATGCCCAGCTCCGACAAATGCCCGCGAAGCGCGTTGATCGCCTGAGTTTGCTGGCGGAGTAAAAGAGCGCGCGTCTTCACCATGGCCGCCGCCTGCTGATCGGCCGATTTGATCGGAACGAAACGCATCGTCTCGCGGGTCACAGCTTCGCTGATCGCCTCGGCGTCGGCAGCGTCCGTCTTGCCCCGTTTCACGAACGGCTTTACGTAAACCGGCGGGATCAAGCGCACGTCGTCACCGAGCGCCGCAATCTCGCGCGCCCAATAATGGGCACTGCCGCACGCCTCCAAGCCGACCAGACACGGCGGAAGCTTTTCGAAAAAGCGCAGCACGTCGGCCCGACGCAGTTTTCGATTGAAGATCGGCGCGCCCTCGGCGTCGGCGCCGTGTATTTGAAAAACGTTCTTGGCCAAATCCAGGCCGATGGTGCTAATCTGATTCACGGAACGGCTCCCTACCTTGTGGCGTTGCAAGCAACGACCCACGTTTTAGCACTTTGATGCTGTCGGTAACGGGGCCGTTCCACACCATCAATCTGGATGGGACGCACTTCTATCCTGATTGCCGCGCCGCAAGCTACTCCCAGCCAAAATGTATTCTAACTTGAGGTGGCCTGCAGCAGCAGTGTGCGTGGAGCCAGGCATAGTATGCAGATCCGCGGAGCGGCCCACGCCGTGATCATTGCAGGAAAACGACATTCGTGATGGTTGATACCTGTGGTTTGGTCAGAGTGCTGCGGTTCTCTCGGCGGCATTGCCCCACCCGCTGGGGGCAACGGAGACGACTTTCGGTCGCAGCTGAAACGTGGACGAGACTAGCCGTCTCGCGGCGCACTCGGAGTGCCGTTAGGACCTGGACTATTTGCGCACCGCGGCGGCCGGCAGGCGGTCGCATTGCAGTGCAAGGGGTACCGTACTCATCCTCTGAGACCGAGGGCTTGAATACACGGTTCTTGCCTTGACGATGCCGGAGAAGTGGTCCTGCCACCTGTCCCGCGGCATGCCTGCTGACGAGACGAAACTGTTAGGGAAAAGCAGGCTGCCTGTATACCCATCGCTGGGCGAAAGGACCGCCGGCTCTCAAAACCAGGACGATGTCTTCTCATTACCCGATCGAGTGATCTAACCTACGCCTTATGCAGAATTCCGCCAGGTGCTAGGCGCAACCTCGATTTGATTAGACGAGTAAGAGTTGAACGTCCGATCGAGCAAATCGCCAAGAACGCAGGCGCCATGAGTCGGGTCGGACTTGGCTTCACGTGTCGTTCCCCGAGCTAGAACAAGTTTGGCGATTTGCGTACGATTGGCGATAGTACGGCGATCTGGCGGTAAAGCTGCGACTGCCTGGTCGAAAATGTTAGCTAGGATGCGGAGGTCTTCTGGATAGAAGAGGTCACCGTATTGTTTCGCCGGGACTGTTCGCCTGCTGGGTCTGCTGGCGCTCGCCTCGCCTATTGCGCCGAGTTCCAGCTTCGCCGCGACCAGTTCGCTTGTGAGTTCGTCGAGCAGCTTGACCGCTCGGAGCGCGAATTTGTCCTGGCAGATCAGTTGAGCAACGACCTCCAATTGTAGAGCAATGCGGTGCTCAAGGTGCTGAATGCGCGACGTGCAAACAATCTCCTTGGGCTTGTCGGTTGTCGGGCCCGGGCACAAAAACTTGCCATGCGTTCCATTTCCGTCGGGCAAATCGGCTGGTCTGCGCGAGAGCCAGTCGCTGTTGCTCAAGGTACAGAGCGCATAGGCTTTCATCGGGAGCAGGAGGAAGATGTTGATCGGGGTGTGCAGCGAGAAGCCGATAAATCGAAGCTCGCCGGCACGAAGGGCCGCCACGCTGCATCGAATC
>NZ_JADPKR010000087.1 GCF_023074055.1 Bradyrhizobium sp. 141 | reverse complement strand
CAAACCATCAGGCCCGCATAAAAGGCTGATACAGCCGTTCGCTCGCATCCACGCTGGCGCCAATACATCGGATTGCTGCAGCCTTTTTCAACGGAATCGGCCAGAAGCAGACGTTGGCGAGTTCTGACGGGAACGGTGCGTTAATTGCACACCTCTCTGGTGCGGCCAGCCATCGGGGAGGTCTGATCACTGACGGGAGCGGCCTCTACTCTGCATCCTTTGCCGACAGGACGGCACCCAGCGGAATTGCAGAATAACTGGCTAGAGGCTTGCGGTTTGTTCGATGGAGCGGTCCCGACTTGTCGCCGCTCCTCCCGCTTGCGCGGCTCTTCCCTTGTAACGACAGGCTTCTTGTCCTGTGCCTTCTCGCATTCGTTGTCATCGTTGACCCGATAGCCGGCGCGACAAGCGATCTTCACGCAGGCGTCTCCATCGGCCCTGAACCCATGATCACACACCAAGGGGCAGACACGGCCTGACTTGGCCTTGATCGCATCCAACGCATCGGTGCTTGCGAGGGTCGTGTTGAGCTTGGTCCCGGCGTACTTGTTGAACTGGGTCAGGGAGCGCTGTGACTTGGCACCCCAATCTCCCTCTTCCGCATTTGCAAGACAGCCGACCCGCCGTAGTTCGGCCTGGACCGCTCTCGTGAGTTGTTGCGGCGACTGCGCTGGTTCAGGGGAAAGTGCAGGCGATGGGAGAGCTACTATCTTTTGGTCGGTTGTGCTTTTCTCTGCTGCCTGCTTATCGGCGAGAGCCTTTGCAACAGCGGCCTCAATCTCCTTGCGGCGCTGCTCGGCGGCGGCGGCTTTCGCTTCCTCGACCTGTTTGGCCTTCTCGGCAGCGAGCCGCGCATCCTCAGCAGCCTTGGCGGCGGCGGCGGCCTTGTCCTGTTCGGTCTTCTTGGCGCGGTCGGAGGCGAGCCGTGCCTTTTCATCTTCGGCCTGCCGAGCTTTCTCGACCGCCGCTGCACGGGCCTCCTCCGCCGCGATTTTATTGAGTTGACCCTTGGCTAGGTCGGCATAGAACCCGTCGGCATATCGGCTGAGGAAAGCCGTCCAGCCGTCGCGAGTGCCCAGTTGCAGAGCAAGCTCATAGTTCCGGCGAACAGCGTCCTCCGGGCTTGCTTGAGGCCCGGTAGCTGTCGGCTTGGCGGCAACCAGTGGCATGTCATCTCCGCCTAGAGAACCATAGACATATGGTTCCTGCTTATAGCTGGTGTTCTTCAACACATCGTCGCGAACGAAGCCGAGGGCCTTGCGCAGATCGAGGCCGGGTGTCGGCAGCCGCTCGACAAGTGCTGCCGCGAACGGGCTGTTCTTCGAGTCGCCATCCGATGCTGTTGACCCGGCCTTGGCCGCGAACGCAATCATCGTGTTCGGGCTGGCTGGTTCGACCTTAGCGAGGCCACGCCCGATCGCACGGGCAGCAACCGTTCGCTTCATGGTCTTGGCGAAAGGATTATCGCGGCAGGCATCGAGAATGATCAATCGGAGCTGCTTCGCAGGCTCGACCGCGAACAGCGCCCGGTCAAGCGCCACGGTCTCGTCCAGAACGTCGCTGTCGGTCTCTAGAGCCGCATCGGTCGGTATGAGGTAGTTGGTCCCATCAAGCTCGATGCCGTGACCGGCGTAGTAGATCACGGCCACCTCAGCATCTCGCGCCCGTTGGCCGAAGTCGCGCAGGGCCTTGCGCATCTCGGAAGCGTTCAGGTCGGTCTTGATGTCGATCCAATCAAATCCGGCCTTCTTGAACATGCCCCCGACCAGGGCCGCATCGCTGGCCGGGTTGGAGAGCTTCGGAACGCTCTTATAGGCCGAGTTGCCCATCACCAATGCCATACGGCGCTCCGCATGGGCCGAGCCGCACATAAGCCAAATGGAAACGATCAAAGAAAACCAACGAAAAGCGCCCATTTTAGTCCCCGACAATATGTGCGCAGCCTATGGATAGACTGCCCAAAGGCAAGGGGGACTTATGTGAGAGATGTCACATTGTTCGTCATGTCAGCTCCGTCCGAATAGCTAAGTCGGCTTTGGGTCCAAAAGCGGCGGTCGGGGCAAGTGCGGCCGCGCGTCCGGTCTACTACCAACAGCAGACACTCAAATCGGCTCAGCCTTATTCAGCTAAGGGCCAACAGGCGACATGGCACCACCACAGCAAAAAAATCCCGGCACTTGGCCGGGATCGATACTTCACGCCTTGTTCGTAAACCAAATCGTTGGAGCTCCCGCCACTCCCGCATTCTGCATGGCATTCTTCAATTCAGCACTCTCCGCGAAGGCTTGCGCAGCTTCAATCGTGGCAAACTCGTGAGTTACTGTGATGTCATTGGGATTTTCGACTCCTCGGTAGACAGCCTCAGCTGTTACCCCCTTCGCCTTCTGAACCGGAGCAAAATCGTCGTAAACCTTCCGCCAGGTCTTGTAGTCGGAAACCGCGTGTCTAACAAACATGGTCGTCATCAGATGTCCTTCCCTGACTGGTCGTAACAATCGTTCCACGAACGCTTGAAACAGCACTTCCAGTAGCGCCAGTATAATACCGGCCACCGCTTGGAGCTATTTCATTTCCGGGTTGCACTGATGCCATCGGACGTTTGCCCTTTGTCCGATAACACTGAGGCGTGCTGCCACTTCGGCTGATGGGCCAACTCCGGACGGTCTGCGGGAGCAGCACCATCGCCTCCGCACTCGACGCCAATAGGTCGTGGCCGCGCACTTACTACGACCAGCCGCAGGACCAGTCAGTGACACTGACTTGCGTATCTATGTGAGTTGCTGACGCCGGGTCCGATCTTCAGGCCTAAGCAAACTGAGGCATTATGCCTCTTGGGCGAAACACCCATTTCTAGGACGCGTCCGTTCTCGTAGAATGTGGTTGCCCCTGAAGCGGGATGTGCCGAAGTCACCGTTCGGGACGAGAGTACTAGCGCTGTCGGCAGGTACGCTGCCTTAAGAGACCGCCCCCTTTTCGATTTCACACCACGATTTCACATTCCACACGCGCGCAACTTTTGCGGCGGCTTGTTGCAGCAACCTAGGGAGAAAAGCGATGAGCAAGATCGATCGAAGGTCTGCTTTGGCATTCGGGTTGGCAGCGGCTTCGACGGCCATGATAAAGCCCGCCGCCGCTCAAACTACGGGCTACAAGGACACGACTCCGTGGCCAGGTGTGGTGGTGCGTGAGTATGAGGGCGAGACACCATCGCTGATCCCGGGTTTTAAGGCCGTCTCAATGCGCGACATCATCATGCAGCCGGCATCGAAGACCATGGGGCCCCCGATGATGAATGCCATGGTCTGCCATATCACCGAAGGAGAGCTTCGGCTTGAGCAGGACGAAAAGACCTTTACCGGCAAGAAGAATTTTGTCTGGACCTGCAACAAGGACACAAAGGAGCAGGCGTTCAATGATGGGAACGTGGTCGCGATTATGCGGATCACGGACCTTAAGGCTTAAGGCTCGTTTCTTCGCAAAAAATCGATTGTAGGAGCGAATGGCGCACGCGACGGCGCCGATCGCGTCGGTTTGCCCTCTGACGTGACTTCCTGGTTGCGCCGAATTCTGGATATGTCGCTGCGCCAACTGACGCGACCATGACCGGACAACTTCTCGACCAATGAGGCCGCTCTCGCCGCTGCTAACACTTGCGCGACCGCTCGCACTTAAGATTAGATCGGTCGCGTGGCTCACTGTCCAGTTTTGAAGGAGATGTTTCATGAAATACATGCTTGAATATACAGTCCGCACTGCCGGCCTTTCCTTTGACCAAAACTTTGCAGGATCGCAATCGCTTCTTGCTGCGTTCAGCAAGTGGAAGCCGGATGAAGAGAAGGGGCTGACGATACACGCGTTCGTAGCGAACCTGGCGGGACGAGGGGGCTATGTTTTGGTCGAAGCCAACGACCCCAAAGCCATCACCGCCTTCGTGGCAAAGTACAACTTCTGGAATGACATTGATGTCGTTCCGGTCGTCGATATCAGCGAATCGGTGCCGATAAACGCAAGTTCTCTCGAATGGGCGAGACAAGCGTCTAAGGGCTAGTTGGCGGAAGATATGAGATCGACGAGCGCCCCGACAATTGGTCGGGGCGTCTCTTGCGCTCCTCCCGCAACCGGTCGGGGCACTGCTGGCTATTTTGAATAGAACCGGAGACCGTCGCTTTTGGCTATCTGCGCGAGCGCTTGTATTGAGAACAGCGGGTCGTTCGCCACGACCTTTGGCTATCCGCGACATGCGCCGTGTTACTACCGGCGAGCGACGGCCTCAGTTTTTCTAAAGCCTGGCAGACGCTTCCGTTCCTCGGATCGCGACCGCGATGTTCCCTTCGGAAGGAGGACCCGCCCAGCGGCTAGTCGCTGGCGTCATGGAAGCAACTTCCAATGCGGCCGAAAACATTGGGCCGCATTGTTCGGGAACCATTTCTGAGAGTGCCGGGTTAGTTCATGGGGCGATAACGGGGACCATCGTCATGAGGACCAAATATCTCGCTGCGATTGCAATAGCTGTTCTTGCTTGTAGTGGGCTGGTCGTGAATTCCGTCGGCTCGCTTCATCGCGAAAAGCAGTCCACGCGGGCCGCCATACAAGTGGCGGATCGATTAGCTGGGTCCTTGGATCCGTATTTGATGCGGTCTGGTGGCTAAAACGGCCGGTGTAATTCAGAAATGCATTGGCGGCGCTGCCTTCAATCATGGGGCAATCGGCGAGCAAGGCTGTAACGCCTTTGCCTCACATCCCATCGCGCTCGCATCCATACCTCGCATTCCTCGTCTGTCGGATTGAACGCTGCCTCTGCCCACGCCTCAACGTGTCCGTTACTTCCGATATTGGCCCATAGCTGATCGTTTTGCTTGACGAAGTCTGCTTTCGCAGCCAGAGCGGAATGTTCGCCGGGGAAAGCGTCGGCCATTGGCCCGCTTATGCCATAACATCTGATATCCGAATGACGTCGGCTCTCCGGGATAAGGCGGATCGCGCAGTCGGAGCGCGGTTTGACAGTCCGCTTGTAACCCTAAGCGGCCTTTCGCTGCTGCAGGCGCTCGAAAGTGATAGCCCCTCATATGAGGCAATGAGCCTGACGTATTGAAAACCGATTTTTCGCCATGTTAGATTACCACTTTATCCCGATTTCTTTGAAGCCGTCCTAGTAGTGCTTTTTTGTACTGTGGAGGACATTTATGCGAAGCTCTCGCGCAATTCTTTATCTGCAACGACTTGGTGAACTCGCCTCTCAGCTCTCAGAACTGGAAGATCTTCGAAGTCTAGTCGAAGATGCAGAGCGCGTCGCCCGCGGTGCGCCTGCATTGCGCTCTAGACGCCATGCTTCGCGCCGCCTCCGAGGTCGTGATCTCGGCGCCCTGTCTGTCCGCCTCCGTCGCTACACGCCACCAAGCAGAAGTGCAGGAGGTCTCAGGCCTCCTCAGAACGACAACCAAATCGATTGGACGTTGCCTGAGCCATTTCCCGACGGATGGTGGGCTTCCCCCTAAAGCTCTTCAACGGCTGCTAGTGAATCAGGTTTTCTGGTCCGCTTATGGCCCCGCAACGGCCTTCGCTCCGACCGTTGCAACGTCTGCTTCCAGGAGGCATGCGGTCGAAGACCGCTTGTGACCTAGAGCGGATATACGGCGGTGCGCTCACCTATCGCGAGCTAATTTCAGAAGGCCGAGGGCGATAATTAGAAAGACGGGGACGCTAGCCACAAAGGAAAGTATTGCCGTCAGGCTCTTATGCCAAAACAGAAAGTAAGTTGCGCTCGCGATGACAGACATCGACAGCACCGTGCCAACTAAAGCCAAAGTCTGTTTTGCGCGTTTCATAGCGCCCTACACGGTTGGACACGTGTCAGCTCTGCATCACCAAACACTAACGGGAGCTAAACGGCCGGTGCGGAAGTTCGGCTCATCGCCCATAGCCGAACAAGGCTGAGGCCGTTGCAATGTTGCCTATTGGAGGCAGAGCGGACGCGTGCCCACGCTGGTCCCCGGCGCCGCTTGTGACCCTAAGCGGAAGTTGCTGCCGGGCACCGTGGCCCTGCGTCGTTGCTGTTGATCTAGGTCAAGCATGACCCATCATGTGGCTTCACACTTCTAGGATGGTCCTCTCCCTCCCGATCCTGCAGAGTGCAGGTTTGGCGATGAAAAGTGAGAGCTTGCTCATGATAACTATCCCAGAACTGACGTCCCAGGCGCTCGGTGCGTTCCTGATCTCGGAGACAAGCGGCCGCTTCGGCTCGTCCCACGCCAGCTTGCCGGAATTGCTCCCTTATGCTGCAAAACTGGCCCTGGAATGTATCGGTAACAGCGATGCACTCTACCACAACGTCGAGCACACATTGTTGGTCACGCTGGTGGGGCACGACATCCTGATCGGGCGCTCTCTTCTGAGGCCAACGACTGCCAGCGACTATGCTCACTTTATCCTGGCGTGCCTGCTTCACGACATCGGCTACGTTCGGGGAATAGTTCAGGGAGACCAGGACGGAGCCTATGTTGTTGATGGTACCGGCCGAACGGTTGAGTTACCGATCGGCTCCTCCGATGCCGCGCTTGCGCCGTATCATGTCGACCGCTCAAAATTGTTCGCCGTTGAGCGTCTTGACCCAATCGACGAAATCGACGCCGCTCGCGTTGCCCGAGCCATCGAATACACTCGTTTTCCTTATGCAGACGCATCAGCCAACGAACTCAAGGATGATCTTGACGAAGAAGAAGGTTTGTTGCTTCGCGCCGCCGACCTGATTGGTCAGCTCGGCGATCCAAACTACATGAAAAAATCAAATGCGTTGACTATGAGTTCGAGGAGATAGGACTCAACAAATCGCTCGGGTACACCACGCCCGCGGACGTGGTGTACAAATATCCTCAATTTTACTGGACCAAGGTCGCACCGCACATCCAAACTGCAATCCGCTTTTTGAATGTAACCTCGAGTGGAAGACAATGGATCAGCAGTCTCTATGGCAATGTCCTTCGCGCTGAACGAGAGGTCAGATTATCTGGTCCGCAGCTATAGGCGTTCCAAAATCATGATTTCGACTGACCGTTCAAGTTTCCAACACTATTGTGTCCGCTCACGTGTGGCCCATACCGATGAAACCCGGCGTTCATCGGCCCGTCGGTTGATTAGGGTAAACCGGACCTCGGAGCGCATCGGGCTGTTTAGTGTGGATGGACTGATGAGTTAAATGCAGAAACTGCAAATTGTTAAGAGGATAGCCACATTCGTCGTTGGTCTGCCTTTCATCGCGTTCGCGACGTGGCTAGGGCTAGCTCAACTATTTCGCGTGCTCACGACAGGAGAATTGTACTCACGCGGATACGGCCCTGGTTACGTTGGCTGGTCAAGACTCATCAGTTTTGAGAGCGACCCTATCTCCTTTGTATCGGCTCTCGTCACAGCTGTGCTCTTAGCTGCTTTTGGGCTGTTCATTTTCGGACGGCTGTTCTCCAATATTCGACGCTGGTGGAGCGCCCAGTAGTGGTGCGAGCTTATCAGCTCAATCTGGCGATCTAAAAATGACGTTGTCCCTTCATCATAAAGCAGACGCCAGTTCGGCGCCCCAAGGTCCGCTGTTGGCCCTTAGCTGAATAAGGCTGAGCCGATTTGAGTGTCTGCTGTTGGTAGTAGACCGGACGCGCGGCCTCACTTGCCCCGACCGCCGCTTTTGACCCAAACCGGTCCTCCAAGAGGGCGCTCTAGACAGGCTGTCTCGACTGCGGGATCATGCAGCGCAAGGTGAACCGGGTCGCCATCATGGACGTCGGAGTTTGGCTGCGGAGGCTTGGCCTCGAACAATATGAGGCGGCATTCCGCGAAAATGAGATCAGTGAGAAGGTCCTGCCCAATCTGACGGCGGAGGACTTGAAAGACTTGGGCGTCGCCATGGTTGGGCACCGCCGCATGCTTCTAGATGCGATTGCGGCTCTGCGCGCGGAAAAGAGCGCAGCCACGCCAGTATTCGACGTTTCTCTGGCAATCCACGAAGAGGACACCGCCGAGCGTCGCCAAGTGACCGTAATGTTCTCGGATCTCGTCGGCTCGACGGCGCTCTCGGTCCGGATGGACCCAGAGGATTTGCGCGAGGTCATCACGGCCTATCAGAAATGTGTTGCCGAGACCGTCCGCAGCTTCGGCGGGTTCGTGGCAAAATACATGGGCGACGGCGTTCTCGTCTATTTCGGTTATCCTCAGGCGCATGAGGATGACGCCGAGCGAGCTGTTCGTGCCGGCCTCGCCCTGATCGACGCGGTTGCTGCCCTCCCAGCTCGCGAGCCCCTGCGGATGCGGGTTGGGGTTGCCACCGGGCTGGTGGTCGTCGGAGATCTCGTCGGCTCCGGCGAAGCGCAGGAGCGCGGGATTGTCGGCGAGACGCCGAACCTTGCGGCCCGTCTGCAAAGCATCGCGGAACCGAACACGGTCGTCATTGCCGAGGCCACGCGCAAACTGCTGGGCAATCTCTTCGAGCTGCGGGACCTCGGGCCAACGGAGCTTAAGGGGATCACAGATCCAGTGCGAGCTTTCGCGGTGCTGCGGGCCAGTTCTGTCGAGAGCCGTTTCGACGCAATGCATCCCGGCGGCCTGACCGCCCTCGTCGGCCGCGAAGAAGAGCTTGAACTCCTGTTACGGCGCTGGGCAAAAGCCAAGGCCGGCGAAGGCCAGGTGGTGCTGCTGTCCGGTGAGGCCGGGATCGGCAAATCCAGGCTCTCCACTGCACTCATGGAGCGCCTGACGGCCGAACCCCACACACGGCTTCGCTATTTCTGCTCCCCCCAACACATCGATAGCGTTCTTTATCCGATCATCGGGCAGCTCGAACGGGCTGCCGGACTTGTGCACGGCGACATACCGCAAGCCAAGCTCGACAAGCTCGATGCGCTCCTGGCGCAGACTTCGACGTCCCGGCAGGACGCGGCGCTGTTGGCCGAGATGTTGTCGCTTCCTAACGACGGACGCTATCCCGCTCTGGAGCCTGTTCCCGAACAGCGCCGGCAGAAAACGCTGGCGGCACTCGGCGTCCAATTGGAAGCCCTAGCGCGGTCCAGCCCCGTGCTCATGATCGTCGAGGATGCGCACTGGGGCGATCCCACGAGCCTGGAAGTGTTCGGTCGCTCGGTGAACCGGATCGCGAGCCTTCGCGTGCTCTTGATCGTGACGTTTCGGCCTGAGTTCGACGCGCCCTGGGTCGGACAACCGCATGTGACAACGCTTGCCCTCAATCGGCTGGGACATCGCGAGGTCGGGACCGTCATCGAGTGCGTCGTCGGCAATAAGCTGCTGCCGGCGAAGGTCAGAAAGGACATTGTCGAGCGCACCGACGGCATCCCGTTGTTCGTCGAGGAGATGACGAAGGCGGTGCTGGAGGCTGGGGGCGAGCGCGGAGCGATGCAGACTGCGGCCGCGATTCCCTCTCCAGCGCTGGCGGTCCCCGCGAGCCTGTATGCTTCTCTGATGGCGCGGCTCGACCGGCTTGGCCCGGCCAAGGAGGTAGCACAAATCGGAGCGGTGATAGGTCGTGAGTTCTCTCATGTGCTATTAGCCGCCGTGCTGCGGCAGTCAGAGCCGGAACTGGTCTCGGCGCTCGACCGCCTGATGCAAGCCGGGTTGCTGTTCCGAAACGGCATCCCGCCGCACGCGACCTATTTGTTCAAGCATGCCCTCGTTCAGGACACCGCCTATGGCACATTGCTGCGCAATAGGCGGCACGCGCTGCACGCGCGCATTGCCCGGGCGCTCGAGGAGACGTTTCCAGACATCGCGGCAACCCAGCCGGAGGTGCTCGCGCACCACTTCACCGAAGCTGACCTTGCGGAAAACGGCGTTGCCTACTGGCAGGCGGCCGGCCAGCGCGCGGCTGAGCGCTCGGCGCATGCCGAGTGCCTTGCCCATCTCTACAAGGGGCTGGCGCTCGTCAGGCGGGTCGCCGATCCGGCGGAGCGTGCCCGCCGCGAACTCGCCCTGCAGCTCGTGCTTGCGCCGGTGCTGATCGCCACCAAGAGCTATTCGGCGCCGGAGGTGGAGCAAGCCTATCTGCACGCACGCGATCTGTGTCAGCAAGCCGGCGATGTAGCGCAGCTCTATGCCGTGAACTGGGGGCTGTGGCTTGTTTACCAGCAGCGCTGCGAGTTCAAGGCGGCTCGCGGCCTATTGGACGGGCTGTTCGCGGTCGCTCGGCAGACCGCCGATCCGGCGTTCCTCCTACAGGCGCATCATGCCGCATGGACGACACTCCTTCATCTCCCGGAACTGACCGCGTGTCGGACGCATCTCGAAGCCGGATGGGCGCTGTATCGGCCGGACGCGCACCGTGGCCATACGTTCCTGTATGGCGGCCACGACGCAGCCGTCTGCAATCGATACACCGCGGCCCTCACGCTGTGGCCGCTTGGTTTCCCCGAGCAGGCGCTTGCCACGGCGCGCGAGGCGGTGAGGATGGCGCGGGGGCTGTCGCACCCCTTCAGCCTTGTTCTCGCCCTGGTGTTCGCGGCAATGATCTACCAGCATCGGCGGGAAGCGGAGCCGGCCCAGGAGCATGCGGAGACCGCAATCGCGGTGTGCGCCGAGCATGGCATCGCACCGCACCTGGCGGCGGCTGGGAGCATCTTGCGGGGGTGGGCGATCGCGGCACGCGGGCAGGCGGTGGAAGGGATCGCGGAGATTCGCGGCGGTCTCGCGGCCGTCGAGCCGACGGGCGTGCGCATCCGTCGGCCCTATTATCTCGCGTCGCTGGCTGAAGCATCGGCGTGGGCCGGAGAAATCGAGCAAGGATTAACCGCGCTGGTCGAGGCTGCGCGCGTTGTCGAGGAAACCGGCGAGCGGCGATGGGAGGCCGAAATCTGCCGGTTAACTGGGGAGCTGACGCTTGCCAGGCGGAGCGGCGACGGGACCGAAGCAGAAGGGTGGTTTCAGCGTGCGCTAGACGTGGCGGGTTGCCAGAGCGCCAAATGCCTGGAGCTGCGCGCTGCCACCAGCTTGGCCCGGATCTGGCGCGACCGTGGCAAGCGCAGAGAATCCCGCGATCTCCTCGCGCCTATCTACGGCTGGTTCACCGAGGGCTTCGACACGTTGGATTTGAAGCAGGCCAAGTCCTTACTCGACGAGCTGGCGCAATGAAGGTGCTTGTGGTCGCGGGGGGCCACGTGGAAGGTCAGGTTATGGCCCATAGCTGACGATCGACGTAGATGTTTGTAGGTCGGCTGAATGTGCTTAAGCCGACATCGTCGGCCGACCTCTTCCATAACAACGCATACGCGAATGATGGGCTCGATGCTTTTGCAGCAACTTGGCTCCACATCGTATTCGAGTCGTTCGCTGCTGATTCGAGCCCCTCATCTTGGAACCACTGGTCGGTTGATTCTTGGAGGGAATGCTCGCTCGCTTCGAGGCAGGCGGCTACTTGCGGGCGGCGGTTCTCTGGGAATGGGTAAGCCGGGTCTTGATGAGTTCATGAAGGTGGCTGATCTTCCTTCACTCCGCGGGCCACGATACGCAGCGACCCGTCGGGGAGCGGTCGTCGTAGCTTTAGCGCCTCGTCTTCAGGCGCGTTCAGCCAGATCTCAACCTCGTCAGGCGTCGTGAGGATCACCGGCATCGCCTTCGGATGGACGGCGCCGACCTCGGCGTTCGCCTCGGTCGTCAGGAAAGCATACAGGTCGTTGGTGGTTTCGCCTTCCTTCACCTTCCGCACTGACGTCCAGTTGGTCCAGATCCCAGCGAAACAGGCGAGTGGACGGGACTCGTCGATCGCAAACCAGATGTCTCCGCCTTGAGCTTTGTTGAACTCGCTGAACGAGTTGAACGGCACCACGCATCGATTCCCGCGGCCGAGCCAGCGTGTCCAGTGTTTGCTCTTCACTTTCCGGATGTTTGTTGTTCCGGAATCCGGCTCCATCCGGAGCAGTTCCTTGAAATCCACGGTCTTGCCCTTGGCTTGCAGCTTCTCGGCTCGCTTCTTTGTCGCGTCCAGGAGCGCTTTCGATGAGGACGGCATCCCCCAGCGCGCGTTTGTAAGTTCGCGGCCACCGGCGCCGGTCCGGACGATAGGCGCCTTGTAGTCGGGAAAAACGCCTGGCATCGGCGCCAGGTTGCCGACGTACCGGTTGACCACGCGAAACAGCGCGCTGATTGCGGCCTGGTTCGTCGTGATGCTGTAAAGGTTGCACATCGTCAGGAGGCATTCTTCGTGCGGCGTAATGGTGTTGCGGGTTGCGGATCGCCGATAGGACGCAGGCCGATCAGATCCGGCCGGCGCTTCTTGTGAAGGGTACGTTGGCACGGGCTGCAGTATAGGTAATTGCGCATCAGCGCGACTTGACGATCGCGCGGTTGTACGACCAGGGCGAGGTCGATTGTCTGGGTATGCTTGCAGTGTTCGCAGCGCACCTCAAGGAGCGGGAAGCCGCCCGCGATCGCCGCTGCGATGGTTGGTGAGGCGTGGTCCAACTCACCGATGAAGAGAGCGGTATTCCAGGCCGCGCAATCCAGGGCGTAAGCCTGGGCGCGGGCGGCGTCGGCGGCCGCGTGAGCGGTGATCGCCTGCTCAACCAGGTTGGCGAAGGAAACCTCCGCCTTGTGAATTTCACGGGCATAGAATTTCCGGTCACCGCCGGACATCGGGGGCGGTTTGATGATGCGGGCGGCGGACATTGTCCCTCATCAAAGGCAGATGGCGCACCCAGAGTCGAATCCTCAAGATTTGGTGGGCCGGATAGTCACTAACCAACTAAAACAAGGGGGTCCAAAGAAACACCCGCCGAATCGATGAGCCTTTGCCTCTGCGCCGATCATTTCAGCGGGTCGCAGCCGAGTTCCACGAGATACAAGCGGGAGCCGTTGCTGATGACACGGACAATACTAGCCAAAGGCCTGCCGGGCGATTTCGTTTTCCCGAATTTCGCTTGCTCCGTCGGGCAAAACAGTGGTTCATAAGACGCTGGCTCTAATAGCAAGGGACCGGCGCAATGGCTGAAATCGAAACATCCTCTGAGCTTTCTAAGATCGCAAAGCTCAATGGCGACTTCAAAAGGAACTACGGCACCGCACTCGGCGCATTTCTTTACCTGCGGTCCATCAGCGCCGCGCGGGGCCGCTCCTGGATCTGGGCTGGCTTACTCTCGATTGCTTGCTCCTCGTTGTTGGCGTGGCTTGGAAAGACATTTTCCTGGTTAGCCGCCTTGTGATCGCACGAACAAGGGCATCAGCCGTTTTGAAACAAGCGATATCGTGACGCCCGCGTGCAGACTCCGAGAACCTTATGGTTCTCTTCACCTTCCCATCGGTAGGCAATAACACGTAATCGAGAACGCCCTTGTTGTGTTCGGATAGTCGAATTGCAGCAATCCACCCCGCGGGCACGTGCGAGTCGCATTGAATAGCCCAGTGCGGAGAATGCGCTTCCTCCTTCCCTGGTGTCCAGCGAGCCGCCCTAACGGAAACGCACGTGGAACCATTCACGCGAAAAGAATCTGTCCATCCGCCGGTGCTCGTTCGGCAGCCCGCGCGCCTGGTGGCGCTTCTGATGCGAGACGCGAGCATCGTCTTTTGCTCGGACCAAATCGGTCGTGATTCGAGGAACTCGTAGTTTCGCTTTGGGGTGTAACCCAGCAACCGGTAAAGGTTACGAATGCTGCCGAAGTGGGTCTGACAAGTTGCAACGCAGGGGAGGCCCGGCGTGTGTTCTATGATGCTTATGCTCAGGCGGCCGTTTTGGAGCAAAGTTCGGCGCAAGCGAACGATCATTTCTTCTTCGGACAAGTCAACACGTCGCTCGCTGATAAATTTGTTGGCTTTCAAAAAGAGGTCGCGATCAACGATCGGCTCGAGGCAACCCTCTGCTCGAATCCACTGATCAGGGGGATTGTACGTGCGTGTTTGACGCAGCTTCCACGAACGCCGGTTGAAAACCAGATTGCCTATGTACGTCTCGTCCCTGAGGATGGCTCCGACCATGACACGTGTCCAGGGTTTCGCTGTTCTGTTCGGCACCGCGTTCTTGTTGAGCTCCCATGCCACCACGGTTTCGCATTTCACTTCCAAGAAGCGCGTGAATATCCACCTGACAATTGCCACTTCGTGCGGATCACCGAGGCGCACCCGAATGTGATCGGTGGTGAGATACTTGCGGTCCCCTTTCTTCAGTATGCCTTTTGATTGATCCTTCTCGTCGACAAGCTCTCTTACCAGACCATAGCCGACCTTGCCGCAAGGCTTATACCCGAGCCGAGCAAACCGGCATTGACCCGCATAGACCTTGGCCGAAAGCTCCCGGCTGTATTCGGCCGCCATGACCCTTTTGATGTTCTTGACGATACTGGCGAGCATGCTCCCATCGTTGTCGAATTGCTCGGCACAATAAGCCACTCTGATACCGGCTCGTTTGCAGATGAACTCGTAGTGCGCACTTTCGTCCGCGTCTTGAAAGCGGCCCCAACGGCTCACGTCGTAAACCAGAACATGAGCGAAATCGGTCTCTCCCGCTTGTACGTCTTCTAGGAGTTGAGTGAGACCAGCTCGATTCTTGATCAGGAGGCCACTTTCTCCCTCGTCTCTGTAGGTCCGAACAATCGTCAGATTGTGCGCGTGGGCATAAGCGGCGATCGCTGCAGCCTGATTCTGAATTGAATATTGCTGCCGTTCGGTCGACATACGAACATACTGGGCAGCTCTGCGGGCGCTTAGAGCGGTCGGAAGACTGGACTTCCGAACGATGAGTTCGTTACCCATTGGACGCCTCTTAACGTTGCGCCCCACCAGACCCCCAGCAGCACCTAGCTAGCGTGCCCAAGGGGGAACGGCAGCCCCCTTCTTCGCTATCCCGATGAAGTAGAAGACGCTCTCGCGCGTAAGCTTTTTGTGGTCGCCGTGAGTGAACACAATTTCAAGACCGGCCGCGTCGATCATCTCTCGGAAAGTTTCCACAGTCGAACCGCGATTGTTCTCCTGGAGAACGATCACAGCATCGTCCGTAAGGAGGGGATGTATTGTGTTAAAGAACTCGCGATGGATCGCCCAATCAGGGTCATGCGCGCGGATGTCGCCTTCATACTGGTCAATGAAGTGGGGTGGATTGCTAACTACCAAGTTCCAGCGTTCGCTTGTGGGTATGCTCCGTAGGTTGTTTGACTCGTAAACCGAAACCCGATCCTCGAGGTGGTTCAGCGTGACGGTGCTTTTACAACGGTTCACCGCCGCGGGATTGATGTCGGCCAGGCACAGCGTTTCGCATAAGCCGTGGCCCAACATCGAAAAGCCAATAAACGCGGGCCCAGCGCACCACTCGAAGAGGCGGGGCTGCTTGGGCATTCCACGGGAGCGCAAAAACGGAATGAAGTCTTGACCAAACTCGATGGCCTCCATCGAGCTCGCTCTTGTATTCGACCGTGATCCCACCCAGGACGACGCGCTTCGCGGGCCTTAGTCGACGTAGGGCCGGCCTCAGAAAGCCATGTTCGATCGCATGTAAAACGCCCATCGCCAACACCCGCAACTAAAGAGGCCCGCCACATGCGGCCCGGTCTTTCGGTGGGCTTGCCGCGCGAGTTGATCGAGAAAAGTCTTCGCCTTCTAGCTGTACATTTCTGAATGTTTCTGATTGTGTCAACCGGAATCCGAGGAAGTACCGGGACGATCATGAGTTTCACCCAGAGGCTCCGAAGGCGGCTCTTTCCACCGCGCGATGCGATCGAAGGCTACGAAAACGAGGAGTTGGTCGACACCATTTACCGCAAGACGGTCGCTTATCGGGGACAAGCCAACTGGCCGTTGGTCGAGGGTTTAAGAACTGTGCTCGATTTCGGAGGTGGCGCCGGCATTCACTACAAGACCGCCTGCCGGCAATCGCCAGATATCAGGTGGGCGGTAGTTGAGACGCCCGCTATGGTGAGGCGTGCGAAAGAGCTTGCGACGGACAAGGTGAGGTTTTTCGAGCAGATCGAGCCGGCTGCCGATTGGCTCGGAAACGTCGATCTGGTCCATTCGAATGGCGCAATTCAGTATGTGCCCGATCCTTTCGGGACCATCCGATCACTCTGCGCAACCGCCCCGGGGAAATTGGTATGGCATCGCGTGCCGATCAGCGAGGGAGAGGCTAGGCGAGAGGTTCAGACGTCTTACTTGAGCGACAATGGACCGGGGCATGCATCCTCGCTTCTGGAGAAGCTCGTGACATACGAGCGGACCTGGATTCCCGAGCGGGCTTTCATCGAGGCCCATGAGGGTTACCGGATGGCAGAACGCAGCCATGATCCGAATGAGCGAGGAACTCAACAGTTTGCTTTTTTGCCGAACTAGAATGCCGATGGCGATCGTGACCGCATCGTCATTGCATCCCGCGCGGTCAGTTGCAAATGAGCGATCCGCCGCCGTAACCCGTAGTGGTGATGCAATTTCTCGGGCGTTCTGCGTTTCGCGCTGCGACCAGAGCGCCGTCGGCCTGTCTCCTGGCCCCTTCTAGTTGGGCGCGGCAATTGACGTATGCATCCGTCCCTTTCTGGGCGCCGTAGGCTAGGCATTGCTGGTCATCCTTGGCATTGGCTGCCGCTATGCGCTCCTCTTCACCCAAGCAGCCGGTCAGCAGAAGCAGGGAAAGGAAAAAGGCTCTTCGCATTGCAGCAACCCCCAGTCGGCTGTCGAAAGTTATGGCTTCTGCATCCGACGCTTGTCAAACATCCCAGGCAGGCCATGAGAGTCGCCCCCGGCAGAGGGCAGCGCCGGGCTTCGTCACCTGTCTCTCGTCACCTGTCCCGTCGCGCTCTACCCGACGGCCTCGGAAAGCGAAAAGATCGCCTTCAACCAGCTCAATAGGGCCACGGGCCATCGGATCAAGTATCTGAAGGTCGACGCCGACACCGGCGACGAGGTGTCCAACGAGGACATCGTCCTTCCGCGGAGTTGATCGTTCCGGGCGGTAGGGATTAGCAATCGACAGGGCTGGGTTTGTCCCCGTGTTCCGCAGCGCCTGTGCAGGCCACCTCACGACTCGCCACGCGGTCCCAGCGTCGACAAAAGTCGTACCGAATTCTTTTGAACTGAGAAGCAGTTAGCTTGGTCTTCTCTCCCCAGGGGAGAGCCTTGAGGGAGCGATAGAGCAAGTTTCTTTCGAGATTCTCTCCCTCCGCCAGCCTTCGGAAACGAAGTTTGCGCAAGGCTGGCGCGCCGAAGCCCGTAGGGCGAAGGCGGACTCGTTGCCATTTGATTCGGCTCGGCAAGCCGGGGGACGAACTTTTTCCGATCCCTCCGCTCCGACGCCATCCCCATTCGCTGGGATGAAATGCCGATGCCAGCCATTGTCTGCTGATCCATCGCGGACGCCGCACGAGCGTTCAGCACCGACCTGACGGGAAGCCGACACGAGGCGGATTACACTCCGGCTGCTTGTCCAACGAGCTGCCAAACCATCTCCTCGTCAACGAGCCATCATTGTCGATCCAGGGGATCGGTGGCAATTGCGGCAGGTAGGATGCATACGGCATGACCTTCGCAAGCGTCACTCTGCCCGGAAACTGTGTGAGGAACGCCTTGTTCATTCCGCCGTCCAGTCCGCTGTAAATCGGGGCAGCCGGCACATTGTCTTCAAGCAATCGCGAGTATTCGAGTTCGTCGGCGCGGCTCTTCTCCAGCGCCCGCCGCGCGATTTCCGGATTGACGACGAAGGGGGGACATTTTTCGGCAGGGTTGAACACAAGAGGGGACGGTGAATTCGGGGGAGGTTGCGCATTGAATACGTAGCGGCCATTGCACACATCCACCCTCGGCTCGAGTCGTGTCGCCTCGAAATGATCGTTGCCGATCTTGAGCATTTTCCAGAAGGCCAGGTTGGGACTATTTCGATGCCGCGCCAGATTTGCCGGCGTCAGGCGGAACGGATAGGCCTGGACCTGGAACGATGGCCGGCCGCTGAGGGAGTCGCGCGCCAGCGAATAGATTTCGCTTATTTGTTCGTCGGTCATGGCATAGCAACCGCTCGACCAGCAGTCGCCGTGGATCATGAGGAAGCTGCCGTTGCGCTTGTTCGCCTTGTCGAACGAGTTGGGGTAGCCGAGGTTGATCGCAAGATAGAAGTTGGAGTTGGGATTCATTAACTCAGGTGTAATTGCATAGAACCCTTCCGGAGCCTGTCGGTCGCCCTCGTGCAACTTCGGCCCGAGATCACCCGACCACCGACAGATCGGATAGGTCTTGAGAATCTGGAAACGGTCGCTCGCGTCCTGCTTCCAAACCTCGAGCTCGGCTTCCTCCTTGAAAAGACGCACGACGATAGGTGAATATTTCGGCATCTTCTTTTGTTCGAGCAACGAGAGCAGCTCAACGGGTAGTTCCCTTGTTGCCTTGGCCGGCAACGGCTTGCTGCTTTCGCCAAGACAAATGACCGGCGTCAAGGCAGTGGCAAAAGCCGCCGCCAGCACAAGGACACGTCGGACCATCGGGGGGATCACTGCTGTGCCTCCAGCCCTTCCGACCGCGCGCCGCTAAATCTCGAACCCGACGAACACCGTCGCTTCATCGACGGACTTTCGCTCCGACACCACCGCATTCGCCGGAAAAGTTTCATCCGGCCACCCCAGCGCGATGCTTTTCATGATGACCTGATCGTCGGCTATGCCCGCGTGCTCGCGCACCACGGGGGATTGCATGATGCCTTGGCTGTTGATCACAGCGCCGAGCCCGCGGGACCACGCGGCATTGACGAGGGCGGTCGCCACGGCGCCGCAGTCGAAGGGCGTATCGTCGCTACCGTCAAGCACGCGGTCATAGGTGATGATCACGCAGACGGGCGCGTCGAACTGGCGGAAGCCGCGCAGCACCCAATCCTGGCGCTTCTCCAAGTTGTCGCGCTCAATCCCCATTGCGGAGAATAATTGTTTTGCGACGCCCACCTGCCTGTCGCGGTGCTTGCCTTCAAAGGCCTGGCCGGTGCGGAACTCGCGCGACTGAGGGATGCCCGCCACCATCCGTTCGGTGTTGCCGGCGCGGATCCGATCCAGCGGTTCGCCGGTGATGACATAGAAATTCCAAGGCTGGGTGTTCATCGACGACGGAGCGCGCATCGCCAAACCAATGATTTCCGCAATCAGCTCCTTGGGCACCGGATCGGGTTTGTAGCCGCGGATACTCCGGCGACCGAGGATGACGTCGTCAAACTGCATGTGTGTGGAATTCCCCTGACAAGTTTTGCAACAGTTGGGATTTTCGCGGAAAATTCTTGATCTTTCAATCTGGATTGACTGACACTCTCTCCGCCATCGCGCCTCACCCCACCACCTTCCACCGCCCATCCGCCGCGCGCTTCAGCGCGGCGTCGCTCACCCGTACGTGCTCGGCGAGGAAATCGATGAACGCGCGCACGCGGGCCGGAAGCGGCGCGGTATGGCCGACATAGACCGCGTGGATGTCCTCGCGGTCGCCCGGATTGTAGCTTTGCAGCACTGGTACGAGGCGGCCCGATTCGATATCGGGCCAGATGTGGAAGAGGGCGAGGCGGGCGAGGCCGACGCCGCCGAGGCAGAGGCGGCGGGCGGCTTCGCCGTCGCTGGCGCGCGCGACGGGCGGCGGCACGGCTTCCTCGGTGTGGTCGCCGCGCTTGAATGGCCAGCCGCGGATCGCGCGTGGAAAGGTCCAACCGATGCCGCGGTGATCGGCGAGATCGGCCGGTACCTTCGGCGTGCCGCAGCGGGCGAGATAGCTTGGCGCGCCGACCACGACCATGCGGCTGGTGCCGAGCTTTCGCGCAATGAGGCGCGAGGCGCGTAACGGGCCGACGCGGATGGCGACGTCGGCGCGCTCCTGCATCAGGTCGATCAGCGTGTCCGTGAGCATGAGATCGAGCGTGACGTCGGGATGCTGTTCCAGGAAGCGTGGGATCAGCGGCATCACATGCAGCATTCCGAAAGGGATGTTGCTGTTGACGGTGAGGCGGCCGCGCGGCGCCGTGCCCGAGGCCGCCTCGCGCTCGGCCTCGTCCATCTCGGCGAGGATGCGCAACGAGCGCTGGTAGAAGGCCTGGCCCTCTTCCGTCAGCGTCAGCTTGCGCGTGGTTCGGTTGACGAGCCGCGAGCCGAGCCGGGCTTCGAGCCGCGAGATCAGCTTGCTCACGCCCGATGGGGTCAGGCGCAGTTTTCGCGCGGCTGGGGTGAATCCGCCGAGATCGACGACGCGAACGAAGACCTCCATTTCGGCGGAGCGGTTGGTGTCGAAACGGGCCATGTTGAATTCACGTCACAAATGATTGGATTGCCGACATTCTAATGGTTTTGCATGGGCACGGCTATCTGCGTGGCTCGTCTCAACCATCGGAGCCACGCATGCCTCCCGCCGTCCTCGCGCTCACCGCCGGTGCCTTTGGCATCGGCACCACAGAATTCATCATCATGGGTCTCCTGCTCCAGGTCGCCGCCGACATGCATGTCTCGGTGCCGGTCGCGGGCTTGCTCATCTCCGGTTACGCGCTCGGCGTATTCGTCGGCGCGCCCGTCCTGACGCTGGCAACACGGCGGATGCCGCGGAAAACCGTGCTGCTCGCGCTGATGGCGATCTTTACATTGGGCAATGCGGCTTGCGCGCTGGCGCCGAACTACGAATTGCTGATGGCCGCGCGGGTGCTGACCTCGCTCGCCCACGGGACGTTCTTCGGCGTGGGCTCGGTGGTGGCGACCAGCCTCGTCGCCGAGGACAAGCGGGCCTCCGCGATATCAACCATGTTCATCGGCCTCACGGTCGCGACGCTGCTGGGCGTGCCCTTCGGCGCCTGGTTCGGCCTGATGCTCGGCTGGCGCGCGGCGTTCTGGGCGGTGACGGTCATCGGCGTGATTGCCTTTGCCGTGGTCGCCGCGCTCGTGCCCGGCCATGTCGGCAACGGTGACAAGCCGGTCTCTCTTGCCGAGGAAGTCGCGGTGCTCGGCCGTCCGCAGGTGCTGCTCGGCCTTGCCATGACCGTGTTCGGCTTTGCCGGCCTGTTCGTCGTCTTCACCTACATTCAGCCTATCCTGACGCGCTTCGCCGGCTTCTCGGAAGGAGCGGTGTCGCCGATCCTGCTGGTGTTTGGCGTCGGACTCGCGATTGGCAACGTCGCTGGCGGCAAGCTCGCCGACCGTGGCCTCGCCGGAGCGCTGATCGGAACGCTCGCCGCGCTCGCCCTCGTGCTTCTTGGGCTTGCCGCACTGCTGTCGGTCAAGATCCCGGCGATCGTGCTGATTCTGCTGCTCGGCATCGCCGCCTTTGCAACGGTCGCTCCGCTCCAGCTTCGCGTGTTGGAGGCGGCCGGCTCCAGCGGGCGCACCCTCGCCTCCAGCCTCAACATCGCCGCGTTCAATCTCGGCAATGCTCTGGGCGCCTGGGCCGGCGGTATCGCCATCGATCGCGGGCTCGGCCTCTCTGCGCTGCCGCTGGTTGCAGCGGGCATGACGACGGTCGGTCTCGTGCTCGCGCTGTGCAGCCTCCGGCTCGACCGCGCGCAGACGGCCGTCGCGGCGTGCCCCGCGGAATAGTACAGCGGCGCGATCGGGGACCATTCGCCGCGTCGCGCCATCGCGCCATGCAGAAAACGCACCTGTACACGTCGTTTCGTCATCCGTAACCTCCGCGGCGCAATTCCAGGAGGTGCGACGTGGCGAAGAAGACGACCAAGAAAACCAACAAGAAGACTGCTTCGAAGAAACCTGCAAAGCCCTCCAGCAAGACCAGCGCAAGCCGCAAGGCCGTCGCTGCGAAGAAAGCCAAGAAGGCCGCTCCGCGCCGGCCCGCTGCACCACCCCGCCCCCGGGGACCGGCCTGGCAATGGTCAGCAGTGGAGACCGCGGCCGCGATCCGCTCCGGCGCAATCTCCGCAGTCGAGACGGTCGAGGCGCATCTTGAACGGATGCGCGCCGTCAATCCGAAGCTGAACGCCGTCGTCGTCGATCTCGGCGAGGAAGCGCTGAAAGCGGCCCATGCGGCCGACAAGCAGCGCGCGAAGGGCGGTGCGCTAGGTCTCCTGCACGGCGTGCCTGTCACCATCAAGGAAAACGTCGATTACGAAGGCCGGCCGAACTTCAACGGCGTCCCCGCCAACAAAGGCCTGATCGCACCCTCCGATGCGCCGGTGGTGCGCAACCTGAAGAAGGCCGGCGCGATCGTCATCGGGCTCACCAACACGCCGGAATTCTCCTTCCGCGGCTTCACCGACAATCCCCTGCACGGGCTGACGCTGAACCCCTGGGATCCTGATATCACCTGCGGCGGCTCCTCGGGCGGCGCGGGTTCGGCGGTCGCTGCCGGTATTGGCACCATCGCCCATGGCAACGACATCGGCGGCTCGCTGCGCTGGCCCGCGCATTGCAACGGCGTTGCCACCATCAAGCCGACGCAAGGACGCATCCCCGCGTTCAACGAGAGCGCAACGGCCGAGCGGCCGATGCTGGCGCACCTGATGTCGGCGCAGGGGCCGCTCGCCCGCCACGTCGCCGACGTCCGTCTTGCGCTGGAGGTGATGAGCCGGCGCGATCCGCGCGATCCCTGGTGGGTGCCGGCGCCGCTGGTGGGCGAGAGGCCGAAGGGGCCGATCAAGGTGGCCCTGGCCAAGATTCCCGACGATATGGACGTCGATCCGTCCGTCGCCGCGGCCCTGCGTCAGGCCGCCGATCATCTCGAGCGGTCCGGCTACCGCGTCAGCGAGGTCGAGGTGCCCGACATCAATGGCGTCTGGCAGACCTGGTGCGACATCATCACCAACGAGACCGTGGTGATGCAGGAAGCCTCCATGCTGAAGGTGACGTCCGAGGATTTTCACAAGGCCTGGGGCGGCATGAAGGCCAAGGCCAACGTGCTCGATCTCAAGGCCTGGATGCAGGCAACCGCCGCACGCAACGGCCACATCCGCGCCTGGCAATTGTTCTTCGAGGACTACCCGATCGTGCTGGCGCCGACCACGGTGAAGCCGACGCCGGGCCCGCGCGAGGACACCGTTAGCCCCGAGCGCGTGCGCGAGATATTCTGGGGCGAGATCCGCTTCATCTCCGCAATCAACGTGCTCGGCCTGCCCGGCGCGGTGGTGCCGGTGGCGCTTCACGACGGCAGGCCGATCGGCGTGCAGCTGATTACCGGGCGCTATCGCGAGGATCTCGCGCTCGATGCCGCGGCCGCGATCGAGAAGCGCGCCGGCGTGCTCGCTCATCGGCTGTGGGAGAGGATGGGCTGAACCCGCTCCAAAAAGCTCTTCAGGGCTTCGCGCATCGCGCGCGAAGCTCGCAAGCGTGGGGCAGGGAAGCCGCAGCAAGTTCCACAACGGGTGTTTCAGCCCGCATCTCTTCACGAGAAGTCCCTCAATCTTCGACTCCTTGATCTAGGTCAAATCCGATCTTGAGCAGGAGGAGAGGTTCCTGCCGGGTGCCGATCCGTGAGCGGCATCGCCTTATCATGTGCGCGGCACCCCAAGTAATGGAGGAAAGCCATGCTTCGATGTCTTCTCGCTGCTTTGGCGGCGATCGTTCTGATCACCGTCAGTCTCATTCCCGATGATGCATACGCTCGCCGTGGCGGCGGCGGCTTCCATGGTGGTGGTATGCGCGCCGGAGGTTTCCATGGCGGTGGCGCCCGCGTCGCCCATGTCCGGGGCGGCGGACACCGGGTTGCGGGAGGCCGCTACGGCGTCGCGGGCCGTGGTTATGGCTATCGCCCGATAGCGGGGCGCCCTGTGGCCAGAGGGGTCTATCGCAATGCAGCCTATCGCGGCGCTTACAGGGGCGCAGCCTATGGTCTAGGTGCGGCCGCAGTAGGAGCCGCCGCAGCCGGCGCCTACGGCTACTATGGTGGATCCAGCAGCTGCACCTATGACACTTACGGCAACTACGTTTGCCCCGGACAATATCCATACGGGTATCGATATTGAAGTTGGCGGGACGGTAGCGGCCAGCTCCGCTGCCGTCCGTCAAGGCTGCCGGTGCTTCCCCGGCTCAAGCCCGCCGTGACCCACTTGTCCAGGTTCCCTCTAGCAACGCGCTGCAATGGTTCTCTGACCGAGGTCAAGTTTCCCAAGACCGAAAGCATCAAGGTGGCGCACCATCAGCACTAGTCTTGCCAAGTGGCGGCATCACACAATCGAGCGAGCAGCATGAGATTTCCGGCAGGGGTTGTCGCGGGATTGCTCTTACTCACTGGCACGGGGGCGAGCCATGCCGTGGTTCGCATTGCCAATGATCGAGGCGGATCGATTGCTGACTACATCGAGCGATACGAGAAATTGCGCGCCGCGCGTCAGTCGGTCGTTATCGATGGCCTCTGCGCTTCCGCCTGCACGATCGTCCTTGCGACGATTGCATCGGACGACATCTGCGTCACCTCAAAGGCAAGACTTGCCTTTCATGCTGCGTGGGACTTCGGCAGGAATGGCCGCACATTTACCGACCGCGGGGCGACCCGGATGCTGTATTCAATGTATCCCTCGCCAATCCAGCAATGGCTCGATCGCCGGGGAGGACTAACTCCCCGTACGGTTTTTCTTCAAGGTAAACAGCTGCATGGGATGTATCGCGGGTGCGATTTCGATCCACGGGCATCTGCCACGCGATGAGTGACGCGATCCGCAAGTTGCACCGAGCAGCATCTTCATTAATGCAATTTAACCCGGATTCCGGCCAATCCGCCCACAAGCATTAGGGTTACTTCCTCGATCTCTAAGCGAATTATTGTCCGCTTTACCAGCCGCCTCTAACACGAGGACGGCGGACAACGCACATGCCTCATACAGGCCAATAAGTGCGGCCCGCCCCACGCGGAGGTGGCACGATGCGCAACGAGACGATCGCTATTCACGCCGGTTACGAGCCCGAGGCGACCACGCACGCGGTTGCCGTGCCGATCTACCAAACCGCGGCCTACGCCTTCGACAGCGCCGATCACGGCGCGGCGCTCTTCAATCTCGAGGCGGAAGGTTTTCGTTACAGCCGCATCGCCAATCCGACCAGCGCGGTGCTGGAGAAGCGTATCGCCCAGCTCGAAGGCGGTGTCGGTGCGCTCGCGGTCGCGACCGGCCAGGCGGCCTTGCATTTCGCCTTCGTCAACGTCGCCGATCACGGCGGCAACATCGTTTCCGTGCCGCAGCTCTACGGCACCACGCACACGCTGCTCTCGCATATCCTGCCGAGACAGGGCATCACCGGCCGCTTCGCCGAGAGCGACAAGCCTGAGGCGATCGAGAAGCTGATCGACGAGAACACCCGCGCCGTATTCGCCGAGACCATCGGCAATCCCGCCGGAAATGTGTGCGACATCGAGGCGCTGGCCAAGGTCGCGCATGCGCATGGCGTGCCGCTGATCGTCGACAACACCGTTGCAACGCCCATCCTGCTCAAGCCGTTCGACTACGGCGCCGACATCGCCGTGCATTCGCTGACCAAGTTTTTGGGCGGCCACGGTACGACGCTCGGCGGCGCCATCGTCGATTCCGGAAATTTCCCCTGGGCCAAATACGCGGACCGCTTCCCCGGCTACAACAAGCCGGACGCCTCCTATCACGGCCTCGTCTATGCCGAGCGCTTCGGCCGCACCGCCTATATCGAGCGCGCGCGCAGCGTCTATCAGCGCACCATGGGCTCGGTGCTGTCGCCGTTCAACGCCTTCCTGCTGCTCCAGGGCATCGAGACCGTGGCGCTGCGCATGGAGCGCCACGTCGAGAACGCCCGCAAGGTCGCCGAATTCCTGCGCAAGGATTCGCGTGTTGCCTGGGTCAATTACACCGGCTTTCCCGACAGTCCCTACTATCCGCTGGTGCAGAAATATCTCGATGGCAACGCCTCCTCGCTGTTCACCTTCGGCATCAAGGGTGGGATGGAAGCCGGAAAGAGCTTCTATGATGCGCTGAAGCTGATCACGCGCCTCGTCAATATCGGCGATGCAAAGTCGCTGGCCTGTCATCCGGCCTCGACCACCCATCGACAGATGTCGGCAGAGCAGCAACGCGTTGCCGGCGTGCTGCCGGAGACCATCCGGCTCTCGATCGGCATCGAGCATGTCTCTGATATTATCGAGGACATTGACCAGGCACTGGACAAGGCCTGTCGGTCAGCGCGCCTCGAGGCCGCGGAGTAGACGGCGGCGCCCATGACGATCTTGATCGACAGGGATCAAGTCATCTCGAGCCCGGCGCTGGTGCCGACCGAGCGCGATCTCGCGCGAGAACGCGGCCCCGAACTCACGATCGGGCTTGTCAACAACATGCCGGATCCGGCGCTGAAGGCGACCGAGCGGCAGTTCATGAAGCTGCTCCAGGCCGCAGCAGGCCAGTGCCGCATCCGCTTCCACTGCTTCTCGCTGCCCTCGGTCAAGCGCTCGCCGGAAGCGAAATGGCATGTCGAAAGCGAGTATTCCGACCTTTCAGATCTCAAGCGTCAGAAATTCGACGGGCTGATCGTAACAGGCGCAGAACCCGTCGCTCCCGAACTCGACCAGGAGCCGTACTGGCGCGACCTCACCGACCTCATCGACTGGGCCAAGGTCAACACGCGCTCGACGATCTGGTCGTGCCTCGCCGCGCACGCGGCGGTGCTGCACCTCGACGGCATCGAACGGCGACGGCTGCCGGCCAAATGCCACGGCATCTTCGATTGCGATGCCGTGACGAGCGATTCCCTGACGCGCGCCGCGCCGGCGCCGCTGAAGGTCTCGCATTCGCGCCTGAACGAGATTGCGGAGAGCGACCTGGCGCAGGCCGGTTATCAGGTGCTGACACGCTCGGCCCAGGCGGGTGTCGATGTTTTCGTTCGCCAATATGCCAGCCGCTTCGTGTTCTTCCAGGGGCACCCGGAATACGACGCGCTGTCGCTCCAGCGCGAATATCTGCGCGACATCGGCCGCTATCTCGCGCGCGAGCGTGAGAATTATCCGCGCCCGCCCGTGAGCTATTTTGACGCAGCGACGGAAGAGAAATTGACCCGCTTCGAGAAGAAAGCGGCCCACCAGCGCCATCCGGCGCTCACCAACGAGCTGCCGGGACTGAATTTGCGCGCCGATATCGGCGCCGGCAGCGCGGCGGCGGTGCTTTTCCGCAACTGGTTGCAATATCTCAGCGTGGGAGCCGATGCGTGGGTCCTTGCGCGTCAGCCGAAGGATGTTGGTTCCGCGTTAGGATTACCCAAGCGTTAGGCTTGCCTCAACCAGCGCGCGAATGTTTCAGTACAGAAATACGTAAATCACGGGAAACGCAGTCGTGTGGTCGGCACTCCAGGGACGCGTGAGCAATCGGCTGGCTCGGCACTTTCGCGCCGCGCCGCACCGGCTGCCGGCGCATGCGCCGATCGTGAGCTTCACCTTCGACGATGCCCCCGACAGCGCCGCGGGCGAGGGTGCGGAGCTTCTGGAAAAGCACGGCGGCCGGGGCACGTTCTATCTCGCCGGGAGCCTGATCGATCAGCCGTCGGACCACTGGCATGGCCTGTCGGATGACGCGATCGTGCGGCTTCACCGCGCCGGTCACGAGATTGCCTGCCACACTTTCTCGCATCAGAGCTCGGTCAATCTCGACGAGGCCGCGATGGCTCGCGAGATCGAGCGAAACCGCGCTTATTTCCGTGGTATCGATTCCTCGATCACGCTGGAGAATTTTGCCTATCCCTATGGGATTGCCTCGGTCTGGCGCAAGCCGCAGCTCGCCAAGGCCTTCCGTTCGGCGCGCGGCATCCTTCCCGGCGTTAACAGCGACGTCATCGACCTCCAGTTCCTGCGAGCTTCGCCCCTGGTCGATTGCGAGATCGATAGAGCGGGCGTCGATCGCTATTTCGACGAGGCGGTCGCGAGCGGCGGATGGCTCATCTTCTATGGCCACGACGTGGCGAACACGCCGAGCCCCTACGGCTGCACCCCAGACCTGATGCGTCATGCGTTGCAAGCGGCCGGAAAGCGCAACATGCCGATCGTGACGGTCGCAGAAGCGCTGCGAAGGATCGGGGCGTAGCTTCTTTACCTTCTCCCCGCTTGCGGCAGGGCAATCGCATTCGAACATCAGAATATGTCGTCATGCCCGGGCTTGTCCCGGGCATCCACGTTCGTTGTGCTGTGTGGAAAGGCGTGGATGGCCGGGACAAGCCCGGCCATGACGTTGTGGGTACTGTCGGTGCCTCAGCCCCACACCTTATGTGCGTTTCCCGTACCGCAAGCGGGGAGAGGCAGAAGATGGACTTGCCACGCCGACGCCGCTATGCGACTGGCCTTGTGACGAATCTCACGGCCTTGGTTCCATCCCGCCCATGTCCGCTTCCTCCACCGCCCCGCTGCCTGCGCCGGCCAACGGCCGCGACGCGCTGTCGGTGCTCCATTCCGTATTCGGCTTGCCGGGTTTTCGTGGCGCGCAGGGTGAGATCGTCGGGCACGTCACCGACGGCGGCAATTGCCTGGTGCTGATGCCGACCGGCGGCGGCAAGTCGCTGTGCTACCAGCTTCCTTCACTGCTGCGCGAAGGCTGCGGCATCGTGGTGTCGCCGTTGATCGCCTTGATGCGCGATCAGGTCGCGGGCCTCATCGAGGCCGGTGTCAACGCCGCCGCGTTGAACTCGTCACTGACGCCGCAGGAGGCGTCCGATATCGAGCGCCGCCTGCTCGCGGGCGATCTCGATCTGCTCTATGTCGCACCGGAACGCCTGGTGACGCCGCGCTGCCTGTCGCTGCTGGCGCGGGCGAAGGTGGCGCTGTTCGCGATCGACGAGGCGCATTGCGTCTCGCAATGGGGCCATGACTTCCGCCCCGAATATGTCGGCCTCTCCATCATCGCCGAGCGCTTCCCCGACGTGCCGCGCATCGCGCTGACCGCGACCGCAGACGACTTGACGCGCAGGGAGATCGTCGAGCGGCTCCAGCTCACGGGCGCACCGCAATTCGTCTCGAGCTTCGACCGGCCCAACATCCGTTACGAGATCGTCGACAAGCGCAATGCCGTATCGCAGCTGAAGGAGTTCATCCGGGAGCGGCATGCGGGCGATGCCGGCGTGGTCTATTGCCTGTCCCGCAATCGTGTCGAGGAGGTCGCCGCCGCGCTTCAAGACACCGGCATTGCGGCGCTGCCCTACCACGCCGGACTCGATGGCAGCGTGCGCTCGCGCAACCAGGACCGCTTTCTCAACGAAGACGGCATCGTCATCGTCGCGACCGTCGCGTTCGGCATGGGCATCGACAAGCCCGACGTGCGCTTCGTCGCCCATCTCGACCTGCCCAAGAGCATCGAGGCCTATTATCAGGAGACGGGGCGCGCCGGCCGTGACGGCAAGCCGTCGGCGGCCTGGATGGCCTATGGGCTCTCCGACATCGTGCAGCAGCGCCGGATGATCGACGAGTCCAGCGCCTCCGACGAATTCAAGCGGGTCTCGATCGGCAAGCTCGATGCGCTGGTTGGCCTTGCCGAAACGCCGCACTGCCGTCGCCGGCGGCTGCTCGCCTATTTCGGCGAGATCGTGATGGGCGAGACCTGCGGCAATTGCGACAACTGCCTGACGCCGCCGAAAATGCGCGACGGCAAGGTGCTGGCGCAGAAGCTGTTGTCCTGCGTCTATCGCACCGGACAGCGTTTTGGCGCGATGCACCTGATCGACGTGCTGGTGGGCCGGTTGACCGAGAAGGTGACGCAGTTCGGCCACGACAAATTGTCCGTGTTCGGCATCGGACGCGAGCTCAACGAAAAGCAGTGGCGCACCGTGCTCCGGCAGTTGGTGGCGACGGGACATTTGCAGAGCGACAGCGAAGCGTTTGGCGCGCTGAAGCTGACCGAGACCGCGCGCGGCGTGCTGCGCGGGGAGACTGAGGTGTGGCTGCGTGAGGAAACGCCCGGCATGCGCATTCGCGCGAGTCGCGGCAAATCCCGCCGCGGCGATCTCGCGCCTCCGACCAGCCCGCCGCAAGGCGATGTCGATCCCGAATTGCGCGCGCGGCTGCGCTCATGGCGCTCTGACATCGCGCGCGAGCGCGGCGTGCCGGCCTATGTCGTGCTGCACGATGCCACCATCGACGGCATCGTCCGGGCCTGGCCGACCACACTCGACGAACTCCGCAACGTGCCCGGCATCGGCGACAAGAAGCTCGAGCACTACGGCGACGAGCTGCTGCAGATCGTCAGGACGCGGTAAGCGATCGCAGGTGCCGTAGCCCGGATGGAGCGCAGCGCAATCCGGGGCAGCCTTTCCGTATCGTGCGATTCCCCGGATTGCGCTGCGCTCCATCCGGGCTACGAAGATGGAAGAGGCGGCTATCGCCCGCCTCCCTCATGCCTCACCCATTCCGGAACGCATACGCATATCCGTTCAGCGCGGGGGCGCCGCCGAGATGAGCGTAGAGGATCTTTGCGCCCTTCTCGAAATAGCCCTTCTTCGCAAGATCGATCAGGCCCTGCATCGACTTGCCCTCGTAGACGGGGTCGGTGATCATGCCCTCGAGCCGCGCGCTGAGGCGGATCGCCTCCTTGGTCTCTTCCGACGGCACGCCATAGGCGGGATAGGCGTAGTCCTCGATCAGCACGACGTCGTCGGCGACGAGCTCCTTGCCGAGCTCGACGAGCTTGGCCGTGTTCTGCGCGATCTCGAGCACCTGCGCCTTGGTCTGATCAGGCGTGAGAGAGGCGTCGATGCCAATCACCTTGCGCGCGCGGCCGTCGGCGGCGAAGCCGACCAGCATGCCGGCATGGGTGGAGCCGGTGACGGTGCAGACCACGATGTAGTCGAACTTGAAGCCGAGCTCTTTCTCCTGCTTGCGCACCTCCTCGGCGAAGCCGACATAGCCGAGACCGCCGAATTTGTGCACAGAGGCGCCGGCGGGAATGGCGTAAGGCTTGCCGCCCGCGGCCTTCACCTCCTCGATCGCCTGCTCCCAGCTCTTGCGGATGCCGATGTCGAAACCGTCGTCGACCAGGCGCACGTCGGCGCCCATGATGCGCGAAAGCATGATGTTGCCGACGCGGTCATAGACGGCGTCCTCGTGCGGCACCCAGGCTTCCTGCACCAGACGGCACTTCATACCGATCTTGGCTGCGACGGCGGCGATCATGCGGGTGTGGTTCGACTGCACGCCGCCGATCGAGACCAGCGTGTCGGCGTTGGAGGCGATCGCGTCGGGGATGATGTATTCGAGCTTGCGCAGCTTGTTGCCGCCATAGGCAAGGCCCGAATTGCAGTCCTCACGCTTGGCATAGACCTCGACATTGCCGCCGAGATGCTTTGACAGCCGCTCCAGCTTCTCGATGGGCGTCGGGCCGAAGGTCAGCGGGTAGCGCGCGAATTGGTCCAGCTTCATGGGTCATCCCGATTGGCGTTGAGGTCTGGGACCTGGCTAGCACTGGCCGCGGAAAATGTGCTCTCGAATATTGCGCCAATATTGCACACTATCTTGCAGCTTTTGCGGAATAGGATATCAAGTCTTCCAATGTAATGACACTTTCTGGAAGTTTCTTCCATGCCGGCTCGACTCGACCGCATCGACCTTAAGATATTGAGATTGCTGCAAAATAACGGCCGGCTCAGCAATGCCGAATTGGCCGAGACCGTCGCAATCAGCCCCGCCACCTGCCATCGCCGCACTCAGCGCCTGTTCGAGGACGGTTTCATCGCCGCTGTCCGCGCCATGGTCGCTCCGAAGAAGGTGGCCAAGGGCACGCTGGTGATGGTCGGCGTCGTGCTCGATCGTTCGACACCGGAGAGCTTTGCCATTTTCGAGCAGGCGATCGCCAGGCTGAAATTCGTCCTCGACTGCCACCTCGTTGCCGGCGACTTCGACTACTTCCTCAAGATCCGCGTCGGCGACATGGAGGATTTCAACCGTATCCACGGCGAGCAGCTCATCGCGCTGCCCGGCGTGCGCCAGACCCGCACCTTCTTCGTCATGAAGGAAGTCGTCGACAACGCGCCGCTGGAGTTTTGAGCAGGCCTGTCACAGCAACTTCACTTGCCACGCGCGGGCATGCGCGCGACGGTCCTCGCCTTCTCAACGAGGAGATCCCGCCGTGCGCCTTTCCATTCTCGATCCGAAGGATCTGACCGACGAGCAGAAGCCGCTCTATGACGACATGCGAGCGGGCATCAAGGACCACTTCAAGGGCTTCGTGAACATGCGCGATGACGGCGCGCTGCTCGGGCCGTGGAATCCCTGGATCCGCGAGCCGCGCTTCGGCAAGCCGGTGTGGGAGCTGGTCAAGGCGATCGCGTCGAACCCGCTGCTGCCCGCACCGGTGCGCGAGGTCGCCATCCTCGTCACCGGCTCGCATTTCCGTTCTGGCTACGAGCTCTATGCCCATGTGCTGGTCGCCGAGCAGCGTGGCCTGTCCGACGAGAAGCTCGCGACGATCGTCGCCGGGCAGCGGCCGGTCGATCTCACCAAGCAGGAGGCTATCGCCTACGACGTGGCATCCGCGCTGGTCAGTGGCGGCGTGCTGCCGGAATTGACCTGGCGCGCCGCGGTGAAGGAGTTCGGCGAGCATGGCGCGGCCGAGCTGTCGTATCTGGTCGGCGTCTACTGCATGGTCTCGGTCACGCTGAACACGTTCGACGTGCCGGTGCCGGACTGAGAGCTGCGTGCTTCGATCACTCCGCCGCTTTGCTTGCAAGCGGCGGAGGCGCGAAGGCGATGCAGCGGTTGCGGCCTTCGGCCTTGGCCTGGTAGAGCGCATGATCGGCCGCGCCCATCAGCGCGTCGATGCCGGACATGCCGACCGTGGCCTCCGCGATGCCGATGCTGACGGTGACGTCGAACTGAATCTCGCCGGCGACGATCTGCGCGCTCATCACGCGCTTGCGGATGCGATCGGCGACAGTCCTCGCCCGCGACAGGCTGGTCTCGGGCAGGAGAACGGCGAACTCCTCGCCGCCAAGGCGGCCGACGATGTCCGATTTGCGCTTGCCGTCGAGGCACGCGGCCGCAACCGCCCTGATCGCGGCGTCGCCCACGGCATGGCCGTAGCGATCGTTGACCGACTTGAAGTGGTCGATGTCGAGCATCAGCACTGAGACGGAGCGATAATAGCGCTGAAACCGGCTCCACTCAGCCTCGAGGCTCTCGAGGAAGTGGCGGCGGTTGTAAAGGCCGGTGAGCGGATCGGTGGTAGCGAGCGTCTCCAGCATCGCGGCTTTTTGCATCAGGTCGGTGATGTCGACATAGGTCAGCATGCGGCCGCCATTCGACATCGTGGTGCAATGGGCCCTGATGCGCCGTCCGTCCGGCGTCTGCAGATCGCGCACATGGTCGCCGGCCGTGACCTCTTCGACGCGCCGCGCCGGAAATCTCGCGATCTCGTTTGTCGGAAGATTGGGCGCGCTGGCGCGATGCAGGCGCCGCACGAGCGACGAATAGGCCGGCCGGCTCGCCGCCTCGTCTTCGCTCACCTCCCAAAAGCGCCGCATACGCCGGTTCATGAAGGTGGCGTGCAGGTCGGAGTCGAGAAGCAGGACCCCGTCCTGGACATTCTCGAGCGCATCCCGCAGCAGCTTCAGCTCGTCGGAGGCGCGCACGATGTCCGTGACGGGCGTATAGGTCAGCATGCGCCCGCCATCGGGCAAGGGCGTGACCTGGACACGCACGACATCGCCATTGGTCCGGCGCAGATCGATCGGCGTCGGATCACCCGCCTCGATCACACGGACGCGTTCCGCCACCAGAGCATCGAGCTCGGGGTCGGGCACTTCATAGGCGCCGGTGTCACGGCCGTGATGGAGCAGCGTAAGGATTGATGGATTGCTGTCGGCAACCTCGTCAGGCAGGCGCCACATCTTGCGGAACGACCGGTTGATCAGGCGCGCCCTGAGACTGGAGTCGAGCAGCACGATGCCGGTCGGCACGTGATCGAGCGCCGCGCGGAGCGCCAGCATCTGGCTGCGCATCAGCGCGTCGGGCGAGCGTTCCCGCTCCTCGCCGACCGCTCGCTCGACGATGCCTGGCTGCTCGAAGGTGATCCCGACCTGACGATCCGATCGCCAGATCACGCGGCAGGTCAGGATCTCGCGCCCCGCGAGCCTGAGCTGGAAACGCTCGGGTACGCCGATGCCGCTCTCCATCTCGAGCGTCGCGGCGTCTTCGGTCAGCCGGCGCACGACGCAGTCGATCGACGACTGGCCGAAATTGAAAAAGATCTTCCCAGCAAGGAACGTCCGTTCCGGAACCAAGCGGGACATTCGCAGCCTCCAAGGCGAAAACGACGGGACGAACACGACACCAAACAGCCGGTCCAGTCTCGCTCAAGGTTCCTTGCGGCGATGTAACGCGATCAGTGATTTTGGATGAGGATTAACGATTGGTTGACGAGCGAGGTGGGGTGACCGTGGCCGCACTAGTTGCGGATGGCGTAGAGCGGTGTCCGCAGCGTCACCTGGTAGGACGGTTTTGGCATCCACGCGATCTGGGCGGTGATGCCGAACAGGCGGTTGTCGTTGTCGTCCATGCGGTCGAGGTCGAGCCGCAGGATCGGCTGGGTGAAGGACGCCGCCAAGGTCCGGCCGGCGAGCTGCGCGCCGCCGAACGACTGCATGCCAAGGCGCCCGGTGAACTTCCAGTTGCTCGGCCATTGGTAATAGCCGCCGGCATAGAGGATCGTGTTCGGCCGGATGCTGGCGAGCTGGCTGGCGATGTCGGTGTGGGTATATTGCACGCCGGCCAGCCAGCCCCGCGTCTCATCCTCGTCGAGCGCGTAGTCGAATTCCAGGATGTTGTTCAACGAATTCGTCATGCCCTGCTCGTTCGGCACCGATTGGGTCAGCGTCGATTGCAGCGTGATGGTCGGGATCTTCCCGCCGTTCTGTTGATAGAGGTCGGCCTGGACGCCGATGTTCCAGCTCGTGATGTCGAACGCCGACCAGCCGCCGCCGATGTCGGTCGTCGAGCCCGACACACCGCCATAGAGCGAGACGCGATCGCTGACGTCCACCGTCAGCGGCAGATCGACGGCGATCGATTTCGCGGCCGGCAAGCCGTTCGGCAAGCTTGCGCCCCGGCGCGCCGCCAGCGCCTGGAATGCGGCCGACAATGACGTGTTGCCGAAGCCGAGCCCGAGCGTGCCCGCCGGGATCGTCGCATAGATGGTACGGAGATCGAGATAGATGTTTGGTACGGCCGGCTTCGCCGGTGCGTCGTCGGCAGCGAAGGCGGCGCCGGCCGAGATCGTCAGACAAAGCAGCCCCATCGCGGCCGCGCGCAGAGCCTGGCGATGCAAGGGGCTATGATCGAGCACGAGACAATCCGACGCGCGGCGATTTGGTGACGGAATTCTTCCTAGATGGAACGTGATCGTTGGTGCGGTCAAGCGCTATTGCAAGCGGTGGACTGCACGGACGTGCGCAGCTACCTTGTGGTGATTGTACCGACACACACACGCCGGCCGGGGTGCAGGCGAGACAATGGAAGGACGACAGCCATGAACACGTCACGCCGCATTCTGCTCACTGGTCTGGCGGGGCTCGCTGTTGCTCCGACGGCCGTGGTTGCCGCCATACCGACGTCCGCGCCTGACGACGTGACGGTCGCCGAGGAGCGCTTCGCGCGCACCATTGCGGCTGCGCATGCGCCCGATGTCACCTGCGCAAGGCAGGCCGAACGTTATGCGGATGCACATTGGCCTGAATACGTCGTGGCAGCCAGGGCGGTGCTCGACGCGCGCGTGTGATTCGCAGGCTCAGTTTTCGACCGCCCGCCTGACCTGCTCGCCGATCTGCGACAGCACGAGCTGCGCCTGCGGCAGGATCGCCCCCATGGCGTGGAAATTGTGGACCATGCCGTCGTGGCAGACATGCTCGACGGCGACGCCAGCAGTGAGCAGCTTGCGGGCATAGGCATTGCCTTCATCGCGCATCGGGTCGTACTCGGCCGTGTGGATGATCGCGGTCGGTAGGCCTGTGAGCCGCGTTGCGCGCAAAGGGGAAACGCGGGGATCGGCGGTGTCGATGCCGTCAGGCAAATAATCAGCAAGATCGGCCGCGATGGTGACGCGGTCGATCAGGTGGCCCTCGGCAAAAGCCTCGCGCGAGGGCGATGTTTCCTCGAAATCCAGCACCGGGCAGATCAGGCATTGCGCGGCGATGGCAAGGCCAGCGGTTTGCGCCGCCTCCTGGCACACGATCGCAGCGAGCGTCGCACCGGCGGAATCGCCGCCGACCACCAGACGCTCCGCGTCGATGCCGAGCGATGCGGCCTCGCGCGCAACCCATTCGGTGGCGGCGATCGCATCGTCGACGGCGGCAGGAAATCTGTGCTCCGGCGCGAGCCGGTACTCGACCGAGACGAGGCGGCAACCGGTAGCATGTGCCAGCGCCGCCGCGATGCGATCATGCGTGGCGATGCTGCCGGCGACGAGGCCGCCGCCATGAAAGAACACGAAGCCCGGCGCGCGCTCCTCGGCATTTGCCGGCGTGTAAAGGCGATAGGGCAGTTCGCTGGCGCGGCCGGGCAGCCTGCCGTCGCGTGTCGTCACATCCGGCGCATCGGTGCGCGCGAACTGCATCAGCTTGGCCAGCGATTGCCGCCGCGCCTCCACGCTCGGCCGGCCTCTCGCCTGCGGTGCGGCCGCAGCAATCATGGTCAACAAGCGCCTTGCGAGCGGATCGAGCGGCATGGTGAACTCCGTATCATTGCTCGCATTATAGCCGGTTTGGCCTGCTTTACCCTCCAGGGGAGGGGTGCCAGTCCCGCAGCAAATCGTTTAGAAATTGGGACAATAGTGCCCGGGTATTTCCAAGGGGAGGCCGCCGGTCATGGCCGAAATCAAGAAGCCGATCGAATATTCGCCGAGCTGGACCTTCTTCGAGGGCAAATGGCACGAAGGCAATGTGCCGATCATGGGTCCGCGCACGCACGCGGCCTGGCTCGGCTCGGTGGTGTTCGACGGTGCACGCGCGTTCGAGGGCGTCGCGCCCGATCTCGACCGTCACGTCGTGCGCGCCAATCAATCCGCGATCAATTTTGGCCTGAAGCCGGTGGTCGATACCGGCACCTGGCTCACGCTCGCAACGGAAGGCATCGCACGCTTTGCGGCCAATGCCGAGCTCTACGTCCGTCCGATGTATTGGGCGCAGAACGGCGCTGGCGGCGGCGTGCTGTTCGACCCCGAGACCACCAATTGGTGCCTGTGCATCTACGAGGCGCCGATGCCAAAGCCCGTCGGCAACGCTATCACCCTATCGCCGTTCCGCAGGCCCACCGCCGAATGCGCGCCGGTCGAGGCGAAGGCGGCCTGCCTCTATCCGAACAATTCGCGCGCGCTCGCGGAAGCCGCTTCCCGCGGCTTCCAGAACGCGCTGATGCTCGACATGCTCGGCAATGTCGCGGAGTTTGGCAATTCCAACGTGTTCATGGCCAGGGATGGCGTGGTCTATACGCCGGTGCCCAACGGCACGTTCCTCAACGGCATCACGCGCCAGCGCGTCATCAACCTGCTTCGCGGCGACGGCGTCACCGTAGTCGAGAAGACGTTGCGCTATGCCGACTTCCTGGCCGCCGACGAGATATTCTCCTCCGGCAATTTCGCCAAGGTCGCCCCGGTGATCCGCATCGACGAGCGCGAGCTGAAGCCGGGCCCGTTCTACACAAAAGCGCGAAAACTCTATTGGGACTTTGCGCATGCGGTGAAGCTGGCGGCTTGATCCGCACTTTACGCCGTCAAGCCCGGGCTCGTCCCGCCTGCGCGGCCGAAGCCGCTTCGGCGCGGCGAAGGCCCGGGCATCCACGTACTTGCTCGCATGTCGTGATGCGTGGATGGCCGGGACAAGCCCGGCCATGACGAGAGCTATTTCTGTCGCTCAAACCGGCTGAACTGAAACGCCTGCGTCGAATTCCACGGCGTATGATGCGTCTCGCCGCGCGTCTCGACCAGTTCGAACTCCGGCCCGAGCTCCGCTGCAAGACTGGCGCTGTCATGGCGCTGCACCGGCAAGCCGCTGCATTTCTCCGGACCGTCGGGTGCAAACGTCGCGATAATGACGTGGCCACCGGGCGCAAGCGCAGATCGCAGGCGCTCGACGTAAGCGGCCCTGTCGCGGGAATCCGTCAGGAAGTGAAACGCCGCGCGATCGTGCCATACATCGTAAATCCTCGCCGGCCGCCACGTCGTGGCGTCGGCGACGATCCAGTCGATCGTCGAGGCGGCGTGGCCAATTCGGCGCTTGGCTGCGTCGAGCGCGTTGGCGGAAAGGTCCAGCACGGCAACATCGCGATATCCGCCGTGCAAGAGAGCGTCAACCAGCCGCGAAGCGCCGCCGCCGATATCGATGATGGCGGCGTCATGATCCGCCGTGGCCGCGCGGATCATCTCGAGCGAGATCGCCGGGCTGTCCTGAAACCAGCTGACTTCCGCCTCGCCCTTGGTGGCGTACACGTGCTCCCAATGGCCGCTTCGGTCAGGCAAGGCGGGTGCTCCGGACTAGGCCGGCATGACAGCGAGCGAGGCAGCATCGCTCTCGACCGGCAGCTTGCGCACCCGCAACATGGGGTGCGCCCGCACGGACGAAAGAGCTATTCTTCCTTCTTCGACATCCGCTCCAGGCGTTCCTGCATTTCCTTCATCTGCTGGCGCAAATCGTCGATGTTGCTGTCCTTCGGCGTCTCTGCGTTCGCATCCGGCTCGGACTCAGCGCTTGTCGCCGAGCGGGGCGGGACGAACGGCTTGAACATCGAAAAAGTCTGCTGGAACAGCTCCATGTTGCGGCGGACTTGTTCCTCCAAGGGAGCAAAAGGAGTGCCGGACAGGCTATTGGCGATCTGCTTGCGGAACTTCTCTTGCTCCTGGGTCAGGGTCGCGATCGACTGCTCCAGATATTTCGGCACCACCATCTGCATGCTGTCGCCGTAGAAGCGGATGAGCTGGCGCAGGAAGGTGGTCGGCAGCAGGTTCTGGCCGGCCTTGTTCTCCTGCTCGAAGATGATCTGGGCGAGCACGGAGCGGGTGATGTCGTCGCCGGTCTTGGCGTCATAGACCAGGAAATCTTCGCCATCCTTGACCATCGCGGCGAGGTCTTCCAGCGTCACGTAGGTACTCGTCCCGGTGTTATAGAGCCGGCGGTTCGCGTATTTCTTGATGGTGGTGGGTTGGTCTGATTTCGCCATGGGCTCTCACTTGCAAGCGCGGAGAACGGGAACCCGGCGGGCAATGCCGCAGGGCGGGAAGAGTACGCAACGCAACAAAATAAGCATTTTCAAAGGGGTCACGCTACCGTTTTGTGCGGCACGGTTAATTGCGGTGCAAAATCTTGCTTGCGAAAGCGCCAAGAACGCTATTTTGAATGCGCCGCGGCATGAATTCGGTCGCCGGCCGATTGACATGCCTCAACGACGTTAACAGGATGGCCGACGAGACTGGCGAGCCGTTTTCCTAAGCCCCGCCTGCCCCTTTCAAGAACCTCAAGCCTCAGGAGATGCCCATGTCAGACGATGTCGTCATCGTCAGCGCCGCCCGCACCCCGGTCGGAAGCTTCAACGGAGCCTTCGCGACCCTTCCCGCCCACGATCTCGGCGCCATCGCCATCAAGGCGGCGCTGGAGCGCGGTGGCATCGAGCCCGGTCGGGTCTCGGAAGTCATCATGGGGCAGATCCTGACCGCCGCCCAGGGTCAGAACCCGGCCCGTCAGGCCTCGATCGCCGCCGGCATTCCGGTGGAGAGCCCGGCCTGGGGCGTCAACCAGCTGTGCGGCTCGGGCCTGCGCACGGTCGCGCTCGGCTACCAGGCGCTGCTCAACGGCGATTCCGAGATCGTGGTCGCCGGTGGCCAGGAATCCATGAGCATGGCCCCGCACGCCCAATATCTGCGTGGCGGCGTCAAGATGGGTGCCGTCGAGTTCGTCGACACCATGATCAAGGATGGCCTGTGGGATGCCTTCAACGGCTACCACATGGGCAACACCGCCGAGAACGTGGCGCGGCAGTGGCAGATTACCCGTGCCCAGCAGGACGAGTTCGCGGTCGCCTCGCAGCAGAAGGCCGAGGCGGCGCAGAAGGCCGGCAAGTTCAACGACGAGATCGTCCCGGTCACCATCAAGTCCCGCAAGGGCGACGTGGTCGTCAGCGCCGACGAATATCCGCGTCACGGCGCAACGCTCGACGGCATGGCAAAGCTCAAGCCCGCCTTCGAAAAGGACGGCACGGTCACCGCGGGCTCGGCGTCCGGCATCAATGACGGCGCTGCCGCCGTGGTGCTGATGACCGCCAAGCAGGCGGCCAAGGAAGGCAAGAAGCCGCTCGCGCGAATCGTCTCGTGGGCGCAGGCCGGTGTCGATCCGAAGATCATGGGCTCGGGCCCGATCCCGGCCTCGCGCGCCGCGCTGAAGAAGGCCGGCTGGAACGTCGGTGATCTCGACCTGATCGAGGCCAACGAAGCCTTCGCTGCGCAGGCCTGCGCGGTCAACAAGGACCTCGGCTGGGATACCTCCAAGGTCAACGTCAATGGCGGCGCGATCGCGATCGGCCATCCGGTCGGCGCGTCCGGCGCCCGCGTGCTGGTGACGCTGCTGCACGAAATGCAGAAGCGCGATTCGAAGAAGGGCCTTGCCACGCTGTGCATCGGCGGCGGCATGGGCATCGCGATGTGCATCGCGCGCGACTGAAGATAGCTTACGCGTAACTGACGTGTCATGCGCGCGTGCGCTGCACACATTGGTTAGTGCGTTGCACGCGACTAAAAAGGCAGCGGTTGCAAATCAAATATTCTTCGCAACCGCGCAAGCCTCGACTAAAGAGAAACGCCCGGCTCAACGCCGGGCGTTTTGTTCTTGATGTCCGTCAAACGTCCCGCATAATCCGGAGTTAAAAAACGATCACGTCAGAAACGTCCGAAGAGTCCAAGGGAAGGAATACGATATGGCACGTGTTGCATTGGTCACGGGTGGTACGCGGGGCATCGGTGCTGCGATCAGCAAGGCACTGAAGGCGGCTGGCTACAAGGTTGCGGCGAGCTATGCCGGCAACGACGCGGCGGCGGAGAAGTTCAAGGCCGAGACCGGCATTGCGGTCTACAAATGGGACGTCAGCAGTTTCGACGCCTGTGCCGAGGGCGTGAAGAAGGTCGAGGCCGATCTCGGGCCGGTCGAGGTGCTCGTCAACAATGCCGGCATCACCCGCGACACCGCCTTCCACAAGATGACGCTCGATCAGTGGAACGCCGTCATCAACACCAATCTCGGTTCGCTGTTCAACATGACGCGCCAGGTCATCGAAGGCATGCGTTCGCGCAAGTTCGGCCGCATCATCTCGATCTCCTCGATCAACGGCCAGAAGGGGCAGTTCGGTCAGGTCAACTATTCCGCGGCGAAGGCCGGCGATATCGGCTTCACCAAGGCGCTCGCGCTCGAGAATGCCAAGGGCGGCATCACCGTGAATGCGATCTGCCCCGGCTATATCAACACCGAAATGGTGCAGGCGGTGCCGAAAGACGTTCTGGAAAAGAACGTGATCCCTCAGATCCCGGTCAACCGGCTTGGCGAGCCCGAGGAGATTGCGCGCGCGGTCGTGTTCCTCGCGGCCGACGAGGCCGGCTTCGTCACCGGCTCGACCATGACCATCAATGGCGGCCAATATCAGGCCTGAGATAACGCCAGGCTCTTAAAAGCCTGTAGCTTCAGGCGCGACAAGGCGATAGTGAAGACGAAAATGCCCGGCCTCGTGCCGGGCATCATCGTCCTCGGGCCTTGATTGATGACCCCGCGCACAGCCACCCTGATCGGATTGACCGCGATCCTGATGTGGTCGCTGCTGTCAGTGATGACGGTGGCGACCGGAAAGATCCCGGCGTTCCAGCTCGCCGCGATGACCTTCGCGATCGGCGGCCTCGTCGGTCTGCTCACCTGGATCGGCCGCGGCGAGGCGGCGAAAAGCCTGCGCCAGCCGCTCGTCGTCTGGGCCGTCGGCGTCGGCGGTCTGTTCGGCTATCACGCGCTGTATTTTCTCGCCTTGCGCTTTGCGCCGCCGGCCGAAGCCGGCTTGCTGAATTATCTTTGGCCGCTCCTGATCGTGCTGTTCTCGTCGTTCCTGCCGGGCGAGCGGCTCGCGCTGCATCACATCGTCGGCGCGGTGCTCGGCCTCGTCGGCACCGTGCTGCTGTTCGCCGGCAACACCAGCGGCTTTGCGCCGGGAGCGGTGCCGGGGCTAGTGGCGGCCTTCATCGCTGCGTTCGTGTGGGCAATTTATTCGGTGTCGTCGCGGCGTTTGAAGGCCGTGCCGACCGATGCGGTCGCCGGCTTCTGTCTCGCCACAGCGGTGCTCGCCGCGTTGATGCACGCCGCGCTCGAAACCACCGTCATGCCGGAGACGAGCTTGCAATGGCTCTCCGTGGTCGCGCTCGGCATCGGCCCCGTCGGTGCCGCCTTCTACGCCTGGGACATCGGCATGAAGCGCGGCGACATCCGCGTGCTCGGCGCCGCCTCCTATGCGACGCCGCTGCTCTCGACCGGCTTCCTGATCGCCGCTGGTTTTGCAAAAGCCAGCGCCAACATCGCGATTGCCGCGATCCTGATCGCCGGCGGCGGCCTGATCGCGGCGAAGGATATGGTGCTGCGGAAGCGATGAGCTAAAGCGCCGGCTGCCACCCTGGTGGCCGGTACATCGCCTCCGGAATCTGTCCGAGCTCGGAACGCTGCAGGCGCTGCGGCATCAGGCCATAGAATTCCTGGAAGCTGAGGATGAGCGGTCGCCATTTATCGGGATCGATGCGGTTGCTCGCCCCACTCATCATGATGGCGGGGTGCGCGTGCACGCGGGTGATGCGAACCTCGATTGCGGCGAGATTGCCGCGCCAGACAGCATCGTCCTGCGCCATCTCATGCACATATGCGACCTTGGCTTCCATTTGCACCGGACATTCAGTTGCACGCGGCGCGCCGACCGTTTCGCCTGCCAGCGCCGTCAATCCGCAGAGGCTGAACTTGTCCTTTTCGTACCGATAACCGCGATAGAGTTTTCCCGATGGCACCGGGTTCGATCCGGTGGTGCGCGCGAGGCGATCGACGGCGGCAACGAGATCTGCCGACGGCAGATTGAGCACGCATTCGCCGGTGCGAATCATGTTCTCGGTGGTCTTGGAATTGCGCGCGAGTCCGAGCATGCAGCGCCACCCAACCCACCATGCCGATGACATCGGCGCGAGATTGTGAGAGCCGTCGTCATTGATCGTTCCGATCAGGACGACGGGTGTTCCAAAATACAGAATGGCCGGGTCGATCTGGACGGCGGCGGGACCGAGTGTTCCGTGCATCGTGCGCTCCTGTTCACTGGAAGCGCTGTCCTAGTGCGGAAGACAAATGGGACCCACCCGATTCCGGATCGCAGCTTCAGGGCTCCCAGTCCTGAGGTGCGAGTTCAAAGCCTGCGAACTCGAACGCCGGAGCGACAGTGCAGCCGACCAGCGTCCACTCGCCCGACGTCTCGGCGGATTGCCAGGCCTGCGCCGGCACGATCGCCTGGGGCCTGTCGCCATTCGCAAGATCGGTGCCGAGGCGCACCACATGCTGCGAGCAACCGTCATGGGCGATGCGCAGCGTCAGCGAGCTGCCGGCGTAATAGTGCCACGTCTCGACCGCGTCGACGCGATGCCAGTGCGAACGCTCGCCGCGTGCGAGCAGGAAATAGATCGAGGTCGAGCGCGACCGGCCGTTGGTGTCCGTGGTCTGGTCGCGGAACGTCTCGCGGTAATGCCCGCCTTCAGGATGCGGGCGGAGTTCGAGGCGCGCGATGATCTCGGCTGCGGTCGGCATCGATCCTCGTCAAGACTTGTTCTTCAGGACTTGTTCTTGCGCTCGCGTAGCTCGCCGAACACCGCGGCGGCATCCGCGCCCTTCATGTGCAGCCTGGCCGCGACCGACGGTTCGTCCGCGCGGAGGAACACGTTTGCCCGCTTCTCGTCACCCAGCAGTGTGGGAATGGTCGGTTTATTCTCGGCCCGGAGTTTCGCCACCTCCGCCGCGCGCGCCTGGAGCGCCGCATTGTCGGGATCGACGGTAAGCGCGAACTTGACGTTGGAGGCCGTGTATTCGTGGCCGCAATAGAGCTTGAAGTCGTCGGGCAGGGCACGCAGCTTCAGAAGCGAATCCCACATCATCGGATAGGTGCCCTCGAACACGCGCCCGCAGCCGATCGAGAACAGCGTGTCGGCGGCGAAGACCGTCTTCTCGGTGTCGAACACGTAGGAGATGTGGTCGAGCGTATGGCCGGGCGTCTCGATCACACGCGCCAGCAGGTTGCCGATCTTGACCACGTCGGCATTGGCGACACGCAGATCGACGTTCGCGATCTCAGTGGTCTTGTCGTGCGGCGCGACGACGCGGCAATTGTATTTGCGCTTGAGTTCGGCGACCCCGCCGACATGGTCGCCGTGATGATGGGTGATCAGGATGTCGGTGAGCTGCCAGCCCTCGCGCTCCAGCGCCTTCACAATGGGGCCGGCCTCAGGCGCGTCGATGGACGCCGTCGCCTTGGTTTCCACATCGTGGATCAGATAGCCGAAATTATCGTTTAAACAGGTGAAAGTACGAATTTCGGCGGCCATATCATCTCCATCGCGCTCAGCCCCGCCAGACAAATATGGCGTTAACGTCGCGCAGGCAATGCAATATTCCGCGCGCGGCGCCGGCCTTGCGCATGTTACATTGCCGTCATGACCATCGATGTCGTCGACCTCCGCGAGTTCTATTCCCGCCGCCTCGGGATTGTGGCGCGACAAATGATCAATCGCGGCATCCGGGAGCGCTGGCCGCGTGCCGACGGCCAGCGTGTGCTCGGCCTTGGCTATCCCACGCCCTATCTGGGGTTGTTCCGGGAAGATTCCGAGCGCTGCATCGCCTTCATGCCGGCGGCCCAGGGCGTCCTAAAATGGCCGACGGGACGGCCGGCGCTGGCCTCGCTGGTCGACGAATTCTCGCTGCCGCTTCCCGACGCCGCGGTCGACCGCATCCTGCTGGTCCACGCGCTGGAGATGTCGGACGATCCGGCGGCGCTGCTGCGCGAGGTGTGGCGCGTGCTGTCGCCGTCCGGGCGCGTGATCGCGGTGATCCCGAACCGGCGCGGGGTGTGGACCCGCACCGACAGCACGCCGTTCGGTCACGGCCGGCCCTATTCGCGCTCGCAGATCACCGATCTGTTGCGCCAGACCTGGTTTACGCCGACTGCCTGGGGCGAAGCGCTGTTCATGCCGCCCTATGCCGGCGGTTGGGTGCTGAAGTCGGCGCAGATGTGGGAGCGCGCCGGCGCGGCGCTGTCGCTGCCCTTTGCCGGCGTGCACATCGTGGAGGCCACCAAGCAGGTCTACCGCGCGATCCCCGCCAAGCGCGAACGGGCGCGGCTCATTCCCTCGCTCGCGAAGCCGGTGCTGGTGCCGTCCTCGACGGTGACGCGCAGCTGAAAAAATCGTCCCGGCGAGGCCGGGACGATTTCAGATCGGAGGTCCAGAACAGGCTTACTCGCCGGACGCGAGATCGTCGCTCGAGGCGGCCGGAGCTGCCTCGCGCTCGGGGCGCGGACCATGCGGCCGGCGCCGCCGGCGCGGATAGCGTTCGCCACCGCCGGCGCCGCCCTCGCCGCCATTCGCGCCGGCATTCACTTGCGGCTGCGCGCCGGTGATGAAGGACGGCAGGCGATCGACGCTGCCGGCATCGGCGATGACGGGTTGCGGCTGGTTCGCGGGCAGCGGCTGCGGCTGATATTGCGGCTGCGGACGATGATCGCGCTCGCGGTGCTCGCGCGGCTGCTGGTTGTCACGCTGGAACGGCTGCTGGTTGTCGCGTTGCTGATGATCGCGCTGGCCGTCGCGGTCGCGCACGAAAGACTGCTGCGGCGGCTGCGGGACGAAGCCCGGTTCCTGGCCGAAATTCGAGAAATTCTCGCCGTCGTCTTCGCCGTCGTCGCTGTTGCTGCTGACCGGTTCGTCACCGCGTGGCTGCTGATTCTGGCGGAACTGTTCCTGGGCCGCGGCGATCAGGCGGAAATAATGCTCGGCATGCTGGTAGTAGTTCTCGGCCGCAACGGGGTCACCGGAGGAGCGCGCGTCTCGCGCGAGCTGGAGATACTTTTCAGCGATGTGCGAGGCGGTGCCGCGGATCTTGATGTCGGGTCCGTTGGACTCGTAGACCCGGGTCATCGGGTTCTGGCTGCGCCGGTTATTGTTGTTGTTGTTGTTATTGTTGTTGCGGTTGCGCATCCGCTGCTTGTTCTGACCGTTTCTCATGTCCTGCCTTTAATTCCAGCCCTAAACGTTGCACGCATTACAGATTGCCAGGAGTGACCCGGTGACAGCGGCTCACATCGCTCGCGCGCACTGCGCGCAAGCGGATTGATCCCTGCCGATGTTCGTCGACCGTCGCGTTCAACAAGGACGCGTTCCCCACCCGCCAGCACTGATCGCCAGCGAACCCATTCATTTTGCTTGCCGAAACAAGCCCAGCGGTGTTGCGTAAGTCTTCAAGCGCAATATCAGGCTTTCGTTCACTTTGCGGTCGGAGAGCAGCGCAGCTCCACTGGCTATCGCGCTTCACAGGACCTGCGGCTTGGAACCTTTATCAGTAAAGCTCTCGCCCGAGAGCCCGGCTTTCGCCCGTAGGTCTACGGGGCCGGCACCGATGTGTTGACCGAAACGTAGTCGTTCCCAAGGGATATTCCAAGAGCTATTTGCAAGCCAATCCGGCTTTTATGGGGGCATTTTTCGGGCCGAAACGGCCCGGGGAATGCCCGCAAGGTCGGCCTTGGGTGGCCTGTCTACCGTTAACCCCGCGGCCGCCATAAGGGTTTCAATATTTCTCGCCTGGCCCTGGCCGGCCTCGACGATCAGCGCTCCGCCGGGGGCGAGACGCTCGCTCGCCTGCGGAATCAGGGCGCGGTAGGCGTCATACCCGTCATTGCCGCCGTCGAGCGCCAAATGCGGATCGTGCTCGCGCACCTCGATGCTCAATGTCGGAATTTCGGCCGAGGGAATATAGGGCGGGTTCGACACGATGAGGTCGAACGGGCCGCCGAGCGCCGACGCGTAGGAGCAGGCGACGAAGCCGGCGCGGCCGGCGAGGCCGAGAGCCGCCGCATTGTCGCGTGCCGTGTTGAGCGCCGTCAGGCTGACATCGGTGCCGACGCCAAACGCATCGGGAATTTCGTGCAGCAGCGCGAGCAGGATGGCGCCCGAACCGACGCCGATATCCGCGATTCCAGGGCGTTGTCCCGATATCGTGAGCCCGCGAAAAATCTCGAGCGCCAGCTCGACGACGGTCTCGGTGTCCGGCCGGGGCACCAGCGTCGCCTCGGACAGCCGGAACGGCATGCCCCAGAAGTCCCGCGCGCCGAGAATGCGGGCGACCGGCTCATGTGCCAGCCGGCGCTGCGCATATCGTTCGAGGCGCGCGGTCTCCTCAGGTGTGAGTTGTCGTGCCGCCTGCGTCATCAGGCCGGTCAGATCGAGCTCCAGGGCAGCGCCGACGAGCAGGCGCGCATCGAGGGCGGGCACCTCGATGCCGGCCGATTGCAGCCGCGCGGTGAGGGCGCGACGCGCACTCTCTATGCTGTTTCCGGGATCGAAGCCTGTCGTCAATGGAACCATCCTACCCCCCATCGTGGATAGATCGGCAGGCTTGCTTGCGTCAACGGAAAGGAGCGCGTTTGATCGCGCCCTCGCAGCGAGGGAGGGGATCCGTGACGGCCTACGACGATCAGAACGTCTTCGCAAAGATCCTGCGCGGCGAGATTCCCTGCTTCGAGGTCTTCAGGGACGATCGCAGCCTGGCCTTCCTCGACATCATGCCACGTGCGCCCGGACACACGCTGGTCATTCCGCGGGCGCCGGCGCGCGGCATCCTGGATATCGCCGATGACGATCTCGCCGCGGTCGCGAGAACCGCCAAGCGGATCGCGATTGCGGCGATGAGGGCGTTCGACGCCGAGGGCATCATCCTGCAGCAGTTCAGCGAGCCGGCCAGCGGGCAGGTGGTTCTTCACCTGCACATGCACGTCATGCCGGTCAGGTCCGGTATCGAGCTATTGCCGGCGCAGACGCGCAAGGAAGACATGGCCGTGCTCGCCGATCACGCCAAACGGATGGTCGCGGCGCTTGTTGGCTAGAGCATGATCCGGAAAAGTGCGCAGCGGTTTTCCGAAGAGATCATGCTCAAAAAATCATCTAAACGCCGAGATAGCGCTGTAGCAGTTCCGGCTGGGCTTTCAGCTCCAGCGCCGGCCCCTCATGCACGATGTGGCCGTTGTTGATGATGTAGATCCGGCCCGCCAGCGCCAGCGTCGCCGCCAGATTCTGCTCCACCAGCACAATGGTCTGCCCGGCGGCCGCCAGCTCGCGGCAGGCCTTGACGAGATCCTGGACGATCACAGGCGCAAGGCCCTCGAACGGCTCGTCGAGCAGCACGATTTTGGGATCGCGCACCAGCGCCCGCGCGATCGCGAGCATCTGCTGCTCGCCGCCGGAGAGCTCGGTGCCGCGGTTGTTACGACGCTCCTTCAGCCGGGGAAACATCTCGTAGATGCGGCCGAGCGGCCAGCGTTTCGGCGCGGTGATCCCTGCAAGGGTGATGTTCTCCTCCACCGACAGGCTGCCGAAGATGCGGCGCTCCTCGTGCACGAGCTGCATGCCCGCCCGCGCGATCTTGTGGCTTCTGCGTCCGGCGATGTCGATGCCGTCGAATTTCACGCTGCCGCTGCGCGGGGTCACGACGCCCATCAGGCTCTTCAGCGTGGTGCTCTTGCCGGCGCCGTTGCGGCCGAGCAGTGCCACCACCTCGTGACGCTCGACGTGCATGGTGACGTCGAACAGGATGTGGGAGTCCCCGTAATAGCTGTTCAGGCCGTTGACCTCGATCAGGCTCATGCGGCGATCTCTCCGTGAACGCCGCCGAGATAGGCTTCCTGCACCGCGGCGTTGGTCTTGATTTCTTCGGGCGTGCCGGAGACCAGCACGCGGCCTTCCTGAAGCACGGTGACGCGCTCGACCAGCTCGAACAGGGAATCCATGTCGTGGTCGATGATGATCATGGTGCGGCCGCGCGCGATCGACTTGAGCAGCTTGACGGTCTCGACCCGCTCGCGCGGGCTCATGCCGGCGAGCGGCTCGTCGAGCAGCAAGAGCCGCGGTGAGGTCGCGAGCGCAAGCCCGATCTCCAGCCTGCGCTTCTCGCCATAGGCGAGTTCGGACACGGGCGTGTCGGCGCGGCGGGTCAGATTGACCAGTGCCAGGGTGTGCTCGACTTGCTCCGTCAGGCCCTTGACGCCCGAGAGCTTGCGGAACAGATCAAGCCGGAATTTCCCGCGCAGCTCGGCCAGCGCGGCGATCGTCAGGTTCTGGCGAACGGTGAGGCCAGTGAAGAGCTGGTTGACCTGGTAGCTCTTGGTGAGGCCGAGCTGGCAAACCTCGGTGACCTTCAATCCCGTGATGTCGCGGCCCTCGAACACGATCCGGCCAGATGTCGGCGCGATCTCGCAGGTCAGCATCTTGAAGAAGGTCGACTTGCCGGCGCCGTTGGGGCCGATGATGCCGCGCAGCTCGCCCTGGTTGACGCTGAAATCGATGTCGCTGTTGGCGACGAGGCCGCCATAGCGCTTGGTGAGACTGGTGGCCTTCAGGATCGGCCCGGAATAAGCGGGATGCTCGACCTCCTTGGCCTGCATCGGCGCTGGCGCGGGTTGCTGTGTCGCCGCGGCGTCCGCAGCTTCCTGTTCAGTCTCAGCTTCCGTCCGCTTACGCTTGCCGGAGGCGAGGCGATAGAGATCCGCAATTCCCCCGACGATGCCGCCGCGCAGGAAGCAGACCAGCAGCACGAACACGACACCGAGCACCAGCTTCCAGGCCGCTCCGAGCCCGAGCGCGGCCTGCAGGAAATCCTGCAGGAAGAGCCAGACCGCCGCACCGACCAGCGGCCCGAACAGCGTGCCTCTGCCGCCGATCGCGGTCTGCATCACGAGCTGGCCGGATGTCTCGAAGGTGAAGGCATCGGGCGGCATGAAGGCCTGGAGCACACCGAGCAGGCCGCCCGCAAACCCCGCGTAGGCGGCAGCGATCACGAAAGCAGTCAGCTTGTAGCCGTGGATGTTGTGGCCGACCGCCGTGGCGCGCAGCGGATTGTCCCGGATCGCGCTCAAAATCGCCCCAACCGGCGAGCGGACGATCCTGAGCGCGATGATGACGCCGACGAGGTAGCACAGCGCGATGAATTGATAGAGCGACCAGCCATTGCTGAAGTGGATGGTGGTGAAGCCGAGATTGAAGCTCGGCGTCGGCACGCCGGGCAGGCCGTTCTCGCCGCCGGTGAAATCCGACAGCGGATTGAACTCGACGAAGAAGAACACCTGCGCGATCGCCACGGTGATCATGGCGAAATAGATGCCGGTCCGGCGCAGCGCGATCAGGCCGACGAGGTAGCCGGTCGCGGCGGCCGCGATCATGCCGATGATCAGCGCACCCAGCACGTTGCCGAAGCCGGCGCGCGTCAGGAGATAGGCCGCGACGAAGCCCCCGGTGCCATAGAAGGCGGATTGGCCGAACGACAACAACCCGGTGAAGCCGAACAGGATGTCGAAACCGAGCCCGAACAGGCCCCAGACCAGGATCCGGTTCACGGTGTTCGGCGCGAAGCCGAGATGGGGCAGCACGAAGGGAGCCACGATCAGGCCGATGGCCGTCAGCGTCTCGATCAGGAATGGGCGTTGCTTGAGCATCGGGGAATCGCTTACTCGCGGCCCTGGACGCCGAGTAGGCCATGCGGTCGCACCACGAGTACGAGCGTCATGACCGCAAACAGCATCACATAGGCATAACCGGGGTTGAACATGGAGGTGACGCTGATGATCTCGCCGGCGATCAGCCCGCCGAGGATCGCGCCGGGGAATGAGCCGACGCCGCCGATCACCACCACCACGAAGGTCTGGACCAGGATGTCGTCACCGATGCCCGGTGTCAGCGAGACCACCGGCGCGTTGATGATGCCGGCAAAGCCGGCGGCCATTGCGCCGATGCCGAACACGACCATGAAGACGCGGTAGACGTTGATGCCGAGCGAATCGACCATCACGGAGTCCTCGATGCCGGCGCGCACGATCATGCCGAGCCGGGTCCGGTAGAGGATGATGAACAGCGCGCCGAGCGCGACCGCGACGATGCCGACCACGGCGAGGCGATAGGTCGGATAGAACATGAAGCCGAGATTGGTGATGCCCTGGAACAGCGCGGGCGGCGGCACCAGCTGCGACTGGCTCGAGAAGATCAGACGCACGAGCTCGACGAAACAGATGCCGAGCCCGAAGGTCACCAGCAGCTGATCCTCGTGCGGACGATGATAGAAATGGCGGATGATGACGCGCTCCATGAGCACGCCGAGCAGCATCACGAACAGCGACCCCGCGATGACGGCGAGGACGAACGATTCCGTATACTGATAGGCGACGAAGCCGGCATAGCCGCCGATCATGAACATCGCGCCATGCGCGAGGTTGAGCACGCCGAGCGTGCCGTAGATGATGGTCAGACCGGAGCTGATCAGCGCGAGCAGCGCGCCGAGCGCCAGCCCGTTGAAGAGCTGCGAAACGAGGTTGGGCCAACTGATCATGAAAGGGTCACTGTTGCGAGGCGCCGCGGCGCGCCAAAAAGGTGACGCCGCAGGAGCAGAGGGCAGCCCGCGGCGTCACAGGGGTTAGAGCGGGCTCAGCTGTAGTCGCCCGGATGGCAGCCGAAGGCGTCCGGTTTTTGCATCAGGCTTTCACCGGGGACGATCTCGACTACGTCGTACCAATCTTCCTTGTTCTTCATGTCCTTCTGCATCTTGCCCTTCACGATCACGACAGGACGGATGCACTGGTGGTCCTCGGGACGGTAATGCACGTCGCCGACGAGCGAGGGGATCGTCTCGCCTTTCTCATAGGCCTTGATCACATCAGGCGGGTTGAAGCTGCCGGCCTGCTCGCACATGCGGGCCCAGTGCGCGAAGCTGACATAAGCATTCTCGGCACCCCATTCCGGCTTGTAACCGTACTTCTTCTCGAAGGCCTCGTTGAACATCTTGGCCAGCGGGAACTTGTCCTCGAGCGTCCACCAATAGTCGGTGGCGGCGTAGACGCCCTGCATCAAGCCGCCGGTCTCGCGCGCGATGAACGGCACCTGATACGGGACCACCAGCTTCATCTTGTCGAGGACACCGAACTGCTTGGCCTGCTGGGTCGACAGCACCGCGTCGTGGCCCCAGTTGACGTTGATCAGCACGTCGGCGCCGGAATTCGCGACGTTCAGAAGATATGAGGAGTAGTCGGGCGCGCCGAGCGGCGCGACCTGATTGGTCACGGTGGTCCAGCCGGCGGACGCAAGGAAATCCTGCATCGACTTGGTGACGGTGTGGCCGTACGTGTAGTCCGGCGTGAGATACGCGGCCTTCTTGCCCTTGCCGAATTCCTTGACCATGACGGGGCCGATCGCCGCCGCGGCGGTTTGGCCGAAGAAGTTCTGGCGGAAGCCGTAGCGGACGCAGTCCTTGCCGGTGGTGTCGTTCGAGCCGGAAATGCCGCACACGAAGATCACCTTCTCGCGCTGGGCGAGCTTGTTGAGCGCGACCGCGACCGCGCTCGACGTGCCGCCGGTGATCATGATCGCCTTGTTCTCGCTGATGAAGCGTTGCTGTGCCTGCACGGCCTCGTTCGGTTTGGCTGCGGAATCAGCGACGCCAAACTTGAGCTCCTTGCCGAGCACGCCTTTGCTGGTCTTCGGCGAGATCTTCTTGATCAGCTCGTGACCGCTGTTGATGTGCTCGATCGCGAGTTGATAGCCCTTGAGCTCGTCCTCGCCCTGAACGGCATAGGTTCCCGTGCGCGGCACCGAGATGCCGATGAAGGCGGTGGAACCCGAAACGCCCGCGGGATAGGTGCCGATCGGCTTGTCCTCGGCCAAGGCCGGCATCGCCGGCAGCACCGAGCCGCCGATGAGGCCCGCGGTGGTCTGGAGCAGGCCGCGGCGCGAGAGGCCGCGGCGGACGAGATCGTCAGTCATGATCGTTTCCTCCGAATGTCGTTCTTGTTTGCAGGCACAACACGACCTGTCCGGCGGCAGCCGACCTCGAGGGCCTGCCTGCACCGGGCACGTCACATCCGCGTGTAGCTCCTGGACGTAAACATTGCTTGTGAACACCTTCTGTCAATTTCGTCTTTGGTCGAACGACGAAAATTATCGCGTGAAAACATATCGGATCACGATATATATTAGTCTTTGTGAGTACGAGAATGGCGGGTTCGGCGAGAGAGATGCCGCGGCAGACGACAGTAGCGGGTACCCGGAAGCGACGATCCTGGCCGCAAGAGGCGGAGCGGCAGGAGGCGGCGCGGCCTGCGGGGGAGGGGAGCGACCAACGCGTATCGCCGCAGTCCGGCGATGGCTCGCGCATGTCGGAGCCGCGCAGTCGGTCCGTCGGTCAACGCGGGCCGGCCGTCGGCTCCGTCCAGGCCAAGCGCACGCCGGTGCCGATGCAGAGACTTAGCGTGCGCGCCCAGAATGTCTTGAAGGAACTCGCGGTCGAGCTCACCGGCGAGCAGCCGCCGAAGGGGACATGGTCGCCCTCGCGCGAGCTGCTGCTTGCGTTGACGGCCGAGCGACTTGCGACGACGCGCAATTGCGGTCCTCACACGATGCAAGAGATCGTCGACTGGGCGCAGGGCTGCGGCGTGACCATCAAGCCGGTGATCCCGCCCGGCGGCTCGCTGTCGCAGATGTGGGGTGAGTTGATCACGAATGCATCCGACGGCGCCTTGACCAGCGCCGAGATCGTCAGTGCGCTTCAGCGTTCGATCAGGCGGAAGAGCGTTCGTATTCCGATCGCGTTTCAGGTCATCCTGGTGAAGATCCTGCTGTCCAACTACGAATAGGAGAGCTGCAAAAGCCCCCATATTTGTGCATCCGCGACGCCTGCCGATGGTTCCGCCCGGGCTTCCTTGCTAATCTCGGCAGCTCCCGCTTCGCCGGCGGGCGGGCTGAGGTCGAAGGCACGGAATGGCTGAATCGAAACGGAAGACTGGACGCACGGCGCGGGCTGCTCCCGCAAAGGGCGGTGCGATGCGTGAAGCCGACTACACGGCGCTTGCCCAATTCCGCCGCCAGTTGCGAGGCTTCCTTGCTTTCAGCGAAGCCGCGGCCCAGAACGCCGGGTTGACGCCGCAGCAGCACCAGGCGTTGCTGGCGATCAAGGGATTGGCCGGCCCCGGCGGCGCCAGCGTCGGCGACATCGCCGGCTTCCTCCTGATCCGGCACCATACGGCGGTAGAGCTGGTGGATCGCATGGCGAAACTGAAGCTGATCGGCCGGGAAGCCGATCCCGAGGACGCAAGGCGCGTTCTCGTCAAGCTGACGGCCAAGGGCGAGCAGAAGCTGCGGTCGCTCTCGCGCATTCATCTGGACGAGCTGGGTGCCGCCGCTCCCGCCTTGGCCAAGCTCCTGCGATCGTTCCGGGCCAAGGCACGCTGAATAAGGCGCGCTGAACAAGACACGCTGAAGCGCGGATTCAGGCCGCTGCGCCTTGTGCGGCGAGTTGCGCGGCCTGGTGCTCGGTGGTCAGCGCGTCGGTCAGCTCGCCGAGCGCTTCGCCTGCGATCACCTGCGGCAGCTTGTAGAGCGTCAGATTGATGCGGTGGTCGGTGACGCGCCCTTGCGGAAAATTATAGGTGCGGATGCGCTCAGAGCGGTCGCCGGAGCCGACCTTCTCCTTGCGCTCCGCCGAGCGCGCGGCATCGACGCGTTGCCGTTCGGCGTCGTAGATGCGCGAGCGCAGGATGTTCATGGCGGAAGCGCGGTTCTTGTGCTGCGAGCGGCTGTCCTGCATCATCACCACGATGCCGGTCGGGATGTGGGTGATGCGGATCGCAGACTCAGTCTTGTTGACGTGCTGGCCGCCGGCTCCTTGCGCGCGCATGGTCTCGATTCGCAGATCGTCGTTCTTGATGTCGACGTCGACATCCTCGACCTCCGGCAGCACGGCGACTGTCGCGGCCGAAGTGTGGATGCGTCCCTGCGTTTCGGTGTCGGGCACGCGCTGCACGCGGTGCACGCCGGATTCGAACTTCAGCTTGGAGAACGCGCCGCGGCCCTGCACCTCCGCGATGATTTCCTTGTAGCCCCCGACGGTGCCTTCGCTGGCCGAGATCACCTCGACTTTCCAGCCCTGCAAGGCCGCGAAGCGCTCGTACATCCGGAACAGGTCTCCGGCAAACAGCGAGGCCTCGTCGCCGCCAGTGCCGGCGCGGATTTCCAGCACCACGTTGCGATCGTCCATGGCGTCTTTGGGCAGCAGCGCAACGCGGATCTTCTGGACCAGTTCCTCGATTCTCGGTGCGAGCTCGTTGCGTTCGGCTTCCGCCATGCCGCGCATCTCGGCATCGGTTGCGGGATCGGCGATCAGCGCTTCTGTGTCGGCGAGCTCCTTGACGGCGGAACGGTAGGCCTTCACCGCTTCGATCAGCGGCGTGATCTCGGCGAGCTCGCGCGTGATCTGCACGTAGCGTTCGGAGGCGAGTTGCCCCAGCGATTCGGCCTCGAGTGAGGCGTGATGGGCGAGCAGGACGTCCAGTTTGGCTTCGGGGAGTGACGACATCGGTTCAGTCTCAAATGGCGGGAGGCGAGGCGGCAGGGAGCGGGACAGGCCCGCTACAACGCCAGGCCTTCGGCCTCGGCAAATTCCGTGAGTTTCTGCCGGATCGAGACGCTGCCCGCCGGCGCGTCCAGGAGCGGGCCGAGCATGGCTTCGGCCTTCTTTGCATCGAGATCGATCACCATCGCCTTGACCGGGCCGAGCGCGGTTGCCGAAAGCGAGAGTGAGCGATAGCCGAGCGCGATCAAAGCGAGTGCGCCGAGCGGCTTGGACGCCATCTCGCCGCAGAGCGAAAGCGACTTCTTCGCCGCCTGCGATTTGTGCGCGATCTCGCGCAGCGCGCGCAGGATCGGCGCCGACATGGTGTCGAAGCGCTCGGACACTTTTGCGTTGCCGCGGTCGACTGCGAACAGGAACTGGAACAGATCGTTGGAGCCGACCGAGATGAAGTCGACCTTCCTCAGGAGCTCGTCGAGCTGATAGAGCAGGGCCGGCACCTCGACCATGGTGCCGATGTCGATTCGTTCAGGCAGCGTGTGGCCGTGCTGACGCAAGTAAGTGAGCTCGCGCTCGACCAGCGCCTTCGCCGAATCGAATTCGGCGACCTCCGAGATCATCGGGAACATGATGCGCAGCGCGCGGCCGCCGCCGGCGCGCAGCAGCGCGCGAATCTGGCCGCGCAAGAGGCCGGGGCGATCCAGCCCGAGCCGGATCGCGCGCCAGCCGAGCGCGGGATTTTCCTCGATCACGGCTTCCATATAAGGCAGGGCCTTGTCGCCGCCGATGTCGAGGGTGCGGAAGGTGACGGGCTTGTGACCGGCGGCATCCAGCACGGTGCGATAGAGCGCCAGCTGGTCGCTGGTGCGCGGCAGGCTCTGGCCGACCATGAATTGCAGTTCGGTGCGGAACAGGCCGATGCCGGCGCTGCCGGTGTCCTCGATATGCGGCAGGTCGATGGCAAGACCTGCGTTGATCATCAGCTCGACCTTCTGGCCGTCCCTGGTGACGCAGGGCCGGTCGCGCAGCGCCAGATATTGCGCTTGGCGGCGGGCGCGGAAGCGCACGCGCTCAGCGAAGGCCGCTTCGACTTCCTGAGAGGGGCGCACATAGATCGAGCCGGAGGTGCCGTCGACGATGATGGCGTCGCCGGGATCGGCGATGCCGGGCGCGTTCGGCACTTCGCCGACCGCGGGAATGCCGAGCGCGCGGGCCACGATCGAGACGTGGGAGTTGGCGGTGCCTTCCTCCAGCACGATGCCGCGCAGGCGCTTGCGGTCGTAGTCGAGCAGCGCCGCCGGGCCCATCGCGCGCGCGATGACGATGGCGTTGTCGGGCAGCTGCTCGCGCGACGGCGCATGGTCCTGACCGACCAGCTGCCGCATCAAGCGGTAGCCGAGATCCTCGAGATCGTGCAGCCGGTCGCGCAAATAGGGATCGGTCGAGCGCAGCATGCGTGCGCGGGTGTCGGACTGCACGCGCTCGACGGCGGCTTCCGCCGTGAGGCCGGTGGCGACCGCCTCGTGCAGCTTGTGCGACCAGCCCTGGTCGTTGGCGAACATGCGGTAGGCTTCCAGCACCTCGCGATGCTCGCCGCCTTCGGCGACGTCGCCGCGCTCCAGCATGCGGTCGAGATCGGCGCGCAGCTTGGCGAGCGCGGTGTCGAGCCGCTTGATCTCCTTCGGCAGGTCCTCGGCGATGTAGTCCTTGATGACGACGCGCGGCTCGTGCAGCACGACATGGCCGAGCGCGATGCCCTCCGAGAGGATGGCGCCGACCTTCTGCGCGGAATGGCGCGCGGCCGGTTCCTGGCCCGGCTGGGCCAGCGCGGAGAGTTCGCCGGAGGCGATCAGCTCCGCCAGCACCATCGCTGTGGTCTGCAGCGCCTCGAGCTCCTCCTCGACATAGTTGCGCTTGGCGCGGTTCTGCACCACCAGCACGCCGAGCGTGTTGCCGGCCCGCAGGATCGGCACGCCGAGGAAGGAGTGGTAGATTTCTTCGCCGGTCTCGGGGCGGAACGAGAAGGCCGGGTGGCTCTGCGCATCGCTTAGGTTGAGCGGTGTCGCCTCGCTGGCGACGAGGCCGACCAGGCCTTCATGGGCGCTCAGCACGGTGTGGTGCACCGCCTCGCGGTTGAGGCCCTCGGTGGCGTAGAGCTCCAGCGTGTTGTCGATGCGCAGCACATAGACCGAGCACACCTCGGCCACCATGTTGGCGGCGATCAGCACCACGATCTTGTCCAGCCGCTCCTGGGCCGAGACCTGCTCCGCCATGGTTTCGCGGAGCCGTCTCAACAAGACGCGGGGACCTCCCGACGCGCTCCGCATGTCCCGTCAATCTCCTCCGTGTGCCCGGCCCGGCGGTATCGGCCGGCGGCTGGCCCATAATTCCAGAAAAACAACCAATTTGTTTGTCCGGCGCCGGCACAAGCCCAAAATCACTTGAGATTTAGCGCTTGCACCGGAGCGGCGCCGCCTGAACTGGGACACAGTCTGCGGCAGCCCACCCTGTTCGCCGTATAGCGAATTGAGGCTTGTTTTGCCAAGCAAAACGCCTGCCAAACGCGAAGGTGTGTACACCTTCGCGTTTGCTGCGACCGCTAAGAGAAAATTAGTCCAAGCATGGTCCGGAAAAGTGCGAAGCGGTTTTCCGCAAAGACCATGCTTAAACAGCAATCTGAAGCGCGACGACGGTCGCTTCAGCCCTGATCGAGGCCGTAGAGCGTGTGCAGCGTGCGTACCGCAAGCTCGGTATAGGCGGTGTCGATCAAAACCGAGAATTTGATCTCGGAGGTTGTAATGGCCCGGATGTTGATATTCCGCCCCGCGAGGGCCGAGAACGCCTGGGCGGCGACGCCGGCATGGCTGCGCATGCCGCTGCCGATCACCGAGATTTTGGCGACATCGGTGGCGGTATCGAGCCTGATATAGCCGATCTTGCCCTTGGCGGCGGTAATCGTGTCCTTGGCGCGGGTATAGTCGGCCGCCGGCACCGTGAAGGTGAGGTCGGTGGTCTTGCCGTCCTCGGAGACGTTCTGCACGATCATGTCGACGTTGATGTTGGCATCCGCCAGCGGGCCGAAGATCGAGGCCGCAACGCCCGGCTTGTCCTCGATCTGGCGCACCGAAATCTGGGCCTCGTCCTTGGAGAAGGCGATACCGGTGACGACGTGGCTTTCCATGATCTCCTCCTCGCTGCAGATCAGCGTGCCGGGCGGCTGGTTGGCATGCGGGTCGATGTCCTCGGGCTTGTCGAAGCTCGAGCGGACGAAGATCGGCATGTTGTGGACCATGCCGAGTTCCACCGAGCGGACCTGGAGCACCTTTGCGCCCTGAGAGGCCAGTTCCAGCATGTCCTCGAACGCGATCTTGTCGAGCCTCTTGGCCTTCGGCACGATTCGCGGGTCGGTGGTGTAGACGCCGTCGACGTCGGTATAGATATCGCAGCGGTCGGCTTTGACGGCTGCGGCAATTGCCACGGCCGAGGTGTCGGAGCCGCCGCGGCCGAGCGTGGTGATGCGGTTGGTCTCGGCGTTGATGCCCTGGAAGCCGGCGATGACCGCGACCTCCTTGCGCTCCCTAAAGCGCTTGATGATCTCGCTGCCGTCGATGTCCTCGATCCGGGCCGAGGCATGGGCGTCGCTGGTCTTGATCGGGATCTGCCAGCCCTGCCAGGAGCGGGCCTGGATGCCCATGCCCTGGAGCGCGATGGCAAGGAGGCCGGAGGTCACCTGCTCTCCAGAGGCGACGACGGCATCATATTCGCGCGCGTCGTGCATCGGCGAGGCCTCGGTGCACCAGGCCACCAGCTCGTTGGTCTTGCCGGACATCGCCGAGACGACCACGGCCACTTCGTGGCCGGCATCGACCTCACGCTTCACATGGCGTGCGACGTTGCGGATACGTTCGATGTTGGCGACGGATGTGCCGCCGAATTTCATCACGAGGCGGCTCATGACGACGCGTGCATTCCCTCATAAGGATAAGTATGGTGACCCGCGCGAGGCGATGCTGCGGACACCCGACCGCGCGTATACAGAGGGGCGGGGCCGGGGGCAAGCGGGTTCCTGCTCCGGCCAATCCGGGCAATGGGTTAATCGAGGTTATGGCGCGCTATATTGACGAAATCCTGCAGCCGGGCGAGCGGGTGCTGTATTCGACCAATGCGCACTGGATCTTCTATTTTCCGGCGATCCTGGCTTGGATCGTGGCCTTGGGCCTGTTCGTGCTGTCGCGGCAGACCGCGGTCGATGGTCTCGTGATTCTGTGTCTCGTCGCCGCGGCGCTGGTGGCTCTCGCTGCCCTGTACTGGACCGTGAAGGGCTGGTTCCATCGCTTCACCACCGAGACCGACGTCACCAATCTCAGGATCGTGCACAAGACCGGCTTCATCAAGCGCCGCACCTTCGAGATGGCGCTGGACAAGGTCGAGAGCGTCGACGTCAACCAGACGATTCTTGGACGTATTCTCAACTACGGCGATGTGACCATCAACGGGGTCGGCGAAGGCCGTGAAACCATCCGGACGATCGCCTCGCCGCTCGCCTTCCGTAGTTCGATCACCACGCGGTAGGACCGCGCGTAACCATGAGCATGCAGCAAAATACTTCCGCAACCGCCCAGCCGGGCTCGACCGTCGATGCCGCCGAGATCGCGAAATTCTCAAAACTCTCGGCCGAGTGGTGGGACCCCAACGGCAAGATGGCGCCGCTGCACCGGATCAACCCGCTGCGGCTCGGCTATATCCGCGACGCCGCCTGCCGCAAGTTCGAGCGCAACGTGCGCAGCCTCAACTGCCTCGGGTCCTTGCGCGTGCTCGACATCGGCTGCGGCGCCGGCCTCTTGTGCGAGCCGCTGTCCCGCCTCGGGGCGCAGGTCATCGGCGTCGATCCTTCCCAGAGCAGCATCGCCGCCGCGAAGCTGCATGCCGACAAGGGCCATCTTGCGATCGACTACCGCTGCACCACGGTGGAGGAGATCGACCCCCGCGAGCGCTTCGACATCGTGCTGGCGATGGAAGTGGTCGAGCATGTCGTCGACGTCGGCGTCTTCCTGAAGCGCTGCGCCTCGATGCTGAAGCCGAATGGCCTCATGGTGGTCTCGACGCTGAACAGGAACTGGAAGAGCTTCGCGCTCGCCATCGTCGGCGCCGAATACGTCCTGCGCTGGCTGCCGCGCGGCACCCATGAGTGGAATAAGTTCGTCACTCCCGACGAGTTGACAAAATACCTGCTCGACAACCGCCTCGTCATCACCGAGCAGACCGGCGTGGTCTACAGCCCCTTCGCCGACAAATGGACCCTCTCGTCGGACATGGACGTGAACTACATGGTGGTGGCCGAAGGGATGGTGTGAGGGGGCGTGGAACGGTGTCGTCCCCGCCTAGTGCGCAATTGCGCACGAGGCGCAGGACCCATGCCGCGGAATCTACCGAGTTTGTTGCGAGAGCATCGCACCCATGACGTCCACGTGATTGACCTGCTTCGCTGCTAGCGGCAGGTTCGCTGAACATCCCTTCCTGCATTTTGCCACCCCCCATGCTCACCATCGCCAACCTCTGGATTCCCTTCACCGTCATTGCCGCGCTCGGGCAGGTCGCGCGCAATGCGATGCAGCGGTCGTTGACGAAGCCGCTGGGGACCTGGGGCGCGACCAATATCCGCTTCCTGTTCGGCTTTCCGTTCTCGGTGCTGTTCTTAGGGGTGGTGCTGATCGCGACCGGCGATCATCTCGGTATGCCGCCGACCGCGTTCTGGCCATGGCTGCTGCTCGGGGCGCTCAGCCAGATCGTCGCCACCGGCCTGATGCTGCTGGCGATGAACGACCGCTCCTTCGTGGTGACGACGGCATATCTGAAGACCGAGGCGATCCAGACCGCGATCTTCGGCTTCGTCTTTCTCGGCGATCACCTGACCTGGCTGAAGGTGCTGGCGATCGTAATTGCGACCGTCGGTGTCGTCATCACCGCGCTGCGGCCCGGCGGTGAGAAGAGTTTTGCGGAATTGAGGCCAACCATCACCGGCCTCGTTGCTGCTGCGGCCTTCGCGCTCTCCGCGGTCGGGTTTCGCGGCGCCATCATCAACGTGCCGGGCGTCTCCTTCGTGACCGCGGCCTCGTTTACACTGGTGCTCGGCCTCCTCGTGCAGACACTGATCCTGACGATCTATCTGCTCTGGCGCGCGCCAAATATCCTGCGGGCGATTCTGGGGCTATGGCAGCCGTCGATGCTCGCGGGCTTCATGGGCGCCTTCGCCTCGCAATTCTGGTTTCTGGCGTTCGCGCTGACCGCCGCCGCCAATGTCCGCACGCTCGCTTTGATCGAGGTGCTGTTCGCGCAAGGCGTGGCGTATTACTCGTTCAAGCAGCCGATCGCACCGCGCGAGATTTTCGGCATTGTGCTGATCGTAGTTGGGGTGGGCGTGCTGGTGGGCCTCTAGCCAAGTCCCTCAACTGCCGTCATGCCCGGGCTTGTCCCGGGCATCCACGATCTTCTTTGTCACAGCAAGAAAAGGCGTGGATGGCCGGGTATCAACCCCGGCCATGACGAAGAGCCGAGAGTCTAATTCCGGTCTTCCGGCAGCGTCGGCAACGGCGAAACCTCGATGCCCTCGTCGATCAGCGACTTTGCTTCTTCCGGCGAGGCCTCGCCGTAGATCGGACGATGCTCCTTGTCGCCGTAATGCATCGCGCGGGCTTCATTGGCGAAGCGCTCGCCGACATTGTCGGCGTTCTTCACGATGTGATCGCGCAGCTCCTTCAGCTTGGTGCGCAGCTCTTTCTCCTGTGCCATCAGCAGCGAGGTCGGACCTGACGGTGCGGCCTCGGGCGTGGTCGCAGCCGCGGGCTCCGGCGGCGGCTCCGCGCGCCCGCGGCCCTTCTTGCCGACGATGCGCGGCGCCATGATCGCCTTCTCGACCTTGGCCGAGCCGCAGATCGGACAGGTCACGAGCTTGCGCTTGACCTGAGAATCATACGCCGACGAGCTCTGGAACCAACTTTCGAAGTCGTGGTCCCGGTCGCAGCGTAGCGCATAGCGGATCATGCCGATCCCCGTACGAGGTGCAGATGATCCGGCCCCGCCTTGGGGTCGGACACGCCGAAGCGGCGGCCGTGCTGGAGCGAGGGGATCGCGCGGCGCGCGGTCTCGACCTTGGCCGGATCGATTTGGGCCATGATGATGCCGGGCTCGACGTCGCCCTCGGCGAGGATCTCGCCCCAGGGGTCGATGATCAGCGAATGGCCATAGGTCTCGCGCTTGTTCTCATGCAAGCCTGCCTGCGCGGCGGCGAAGATGAAGCAGCCGGTCTCGATCGCGCGCGCGCGCAGCAGCACGTGCCAATGCGCTTCCCCGGTCTTGCGGGTGAAGGCCGAGGGCACGGTGATGAAATACGCGCCGCTCTCGGCGAGCGCGCGATAGAGCGCGGGGAAGCGCACGTCGTAGCAGATCGTTAAGCCCACCCGCCCCCAGGGCAGATCGGAGATCACGGCGGTCTCACCCGGCTGGTAATTGGCGGATTCGCGATAGCTCTCGCCGTCCGGCAGCTCGATGTCGAACATGTGGATCTTGTCGTATCTCGCGAGCACATTGCCCTCGGGCCCGATCAGGAAGGAGCGGTTGACCGCCTTCTCCGGCGAAAAGCGCAGCGCCAGCGACCCGACATGGATATGGATCTTCAGCTCTGCCGCCAGCGCGCGGTAGGCCTTCAGCGAGGTGTCGTCCTCCTCGCTCTGGAGATGCTCGAACAGCGCCTTGCGGTTCAGCTGCATCATGTTGCTGACTTCGGGCGTCTGCACGTAATCGGCGCCATTCGCCGCCGCCTGCCTGATCAGTCTGGTGGCCTGCGCGAGACTGGGCTCGGGCATCAAGCCGGTGCGCATCTGCACCATCGCGGCGGTGAAGGTCCGATTCTCGCTCATGACACTGCCTTCACGCTTTCGAGCATGCCGTCGAGCTTGCCCTCGCGATCGAGGGCGTAGAGGTCGTCGCAGCCGCCGACATGAGTTCCGCCGATCCAGATCTGCGGGAAGGTCGAGCCCTCGCCGGCGCGGTCGTACATCTCGGCCCGCCAGGAAGGGTTCCTGGCGACGTCGAATTCCGTGAAAGCCGCCTTCTTGCGGGTCAGCAGCGACCTGGCAGCGGAACAATAGCCGCAGCCCGGCCTGGTGTAGATCTCGACAGCAGCAGTCATCTCGTCTGGCGCTCTCTTGTCATGAATTCATTGAATTATATGGGACTTTACCTGACCTCCACAACCCGGGCGAACACCAGCACGTCCACCTGGGCCGCCTTGGCGCGTAGCAGGGCCCGCGCGCAGGCATCCAGCGTCGCGCCGGAGGTCAGGACGTCGTCGATCAGGACAATGCGGCGGCCCTGGACTTCTGCCTGACGGTCCGGGGATACCTGGAACGCGCCCTGCACATTGGTGGCGCGCTGGGCTCGCGACAGGCCGATCTGCTGCTCGGTGGCCCGCACCCGGCGCAGCACCTCAGCCCTCGTCTTGACCCCGCTCTGTCGCTCGATGGTCTGCGCCAGCGCCCCGGACTGGTTGTAGCGGCGCCGCCAGGCCCGCCGCCAATGCAGGGGAACGGGCACCAGCATGTCGGCGCCGGCCAGCAGCTCGCCGCCCGCGCGCGCCATCCAGCGGCCCATGGCGGGCGCCAGGTCGGTCCGGTCTTGGTATTTCAGCGCATGCACCAGCGTGCGCGCGACGTCGTCATAGCGCACTGCCGCGCGGGCCCGCTGGTAGGCCGGCGGGCTCGCGATCGCCTCCATCGACAGCATGTCGGGGCCGGGATCATAGACAAAGGGAATGCCGAGCCGCGGGCAGTAGGGCCGCTCGATGAACGACAGCCGCGCCCAGCACGAAGCGCAAACGCCCTCGCCATCGACCGGCTCGCGGCAGGACACGCACAGCGTCGGCAGCGCAATGTCGAGCGCGAGCCGTGCGGCGCGCGACAGAATGTGACGGCCGGCCGTCCACGCGGCACGCAGCGGTGCGGCGATGGAGCGGGTGGGGGCGGCGTCGGCTTCCATGGGAGGAGGCTAGCGTTGCAACCTGGATTGCTCAAGTCATGGTCTGGTGCCCCGGACGCAGTGCGCCGCGTAGCGGTGCGCTGCAGAGCCGGGGCCCATCCGTCCGCATCGTGCGGTGTGGCTTCTGGGTCCCGCTCTGCGGAGCGTCACTGCGTGCCGCACCGCGTCCGGGACACGAGAGTGATTGCAATAGTCAGCATGATCGGCGTAACCAGCGGCATGGCTCAACACCCCCCAACTCCGCCTGCTTTGTTCGATCGCGCCTTGCTGAACGCGCGGCAGCGGCGCGCGCAGATGCAAGGTGCCGTGAGCTTCCTGCTCGATCGTGTTGCGGAAGACATGGCGGAGCGGCTCGCGGCGGTGATGCGCGAGTTTCACACGCCGGCCGATCTCTGGACGCCCGGTGAAGGTCTCGCGGTGCTGCGCACGCGCCTGCCCGCTATCGAGCGGATCGCGCTCGATGTGTCGGGTGCGGAGAAACTGCCCTTCGCACCCGAAAGCCTCGACCTTGTCGTCTCCGCGCTGGCGCTGCAATTCGTCAACGACCTGCCGGGCGTGCTCGCGCAGGTTCGGCGCGCGCTGAAACCGGATGGGCTGCTGCTGGCCGCGATGATCGGCGGCGACAGCCTGACTGAGTTGCGCCAGGCTTTTGCCGCGGCGGAGGCCGAATGCGAGGGCGGCGTGTCGCCGCGCGTGGCGCCCTTCGCGGATTTGCGGGACATCGGCGCGCTGTTGCAGCGGGCGGGCTTCGCGCTGCCCGTGACCGATGTCGATCGCGTCGTGGTGCGTTACGCCAATGCGTTCGCGCTGATGCAGGATCTCCGACGCATGGGCGCCGCCAACGTGCTGATCGAGCGACGGCGCACGCCGTCGCGGCGCGCCACGTTGTTGCGGATGGCGGAGATCTACACTGAGCGCTTTGCCGATGCCGACGGCCGCATCCGCGCCACGTTCGACATCATCTGGCTCTCCGGCTGGGCGCCGCATGCGAGCCAGCAGCAGCCGCTCAAGCCCGGCTCGGCCAAGGCGAGCCTGGCCGAGGCAGTGAAGAAGGCGGGAGAGACGTAAGCTCTCTCCTCCGTCATGGCCGGGCTCGACCCGGCCATCCACGTCTTTCAGGCTCGGAGGAAGATCGTGGATGCCCGGGACAAGCCCGGGCATGACGCTGAGAGTGTGGCGAGTACTTCGGCCTCACATTAACAAATCAATCAAATGCGGGATCAGCGGAATATCCGCGGGCGGCATCGGGTAGTCGCGCAGTCTGTTGACGCGGACCCAGGCCAGAGCCTGGCCTTCACGCGGCGCCACCTGTCCTTCCCAGCGCCGGCAGATATAGAGCGGCATCAACAGGTGGAAGCTCTCATAGCCGTAGCTCGCGAAGGTCAGCGGCGCGAGGCACGGCTCGGCGACAGTGATGCCGAGCTCCTCGTGCAGCTCGCGGATCAGGCTCTGCTCCGGCCGCTCGCCGGGCTCACATTTGCCGCCGGGAAATTCCCACATGCCGGCCAGCGCCTTGCCCTCGGGGCGCTGCGCGATCAGGACGCGGTTGTCGGCATCGACCAGCGCGCAGGCCACCACCAGTGTCAGTTTGAGATCGGCCATGCCCAGAATGTTGCTCGCTGAGGTCGTTCGCAAGGATTCGTTAATCCCGCTGAGGGGCCACGTTTCTATGGCTCCCATAAGTCATATTTAATCAACGGTTCCTAGAGTGGAAACATATTTAAACCATTCCGGACCCGAGCCATGCGCGCGGCGCTTTCCATCATGATCCGCCGGTTCGTCCGCGACCGGCGCGGCAATATCGCGGTGATTTTCGCGCTCGCCTGCGTCCCCCTGATCACGGTGGTCGGCTGCGCGGTCGATTACTCCCGCGCGACGCAGATGCGGTCGAAGCTTCAGGCCGCGGCCGACGCGGCCAGTGTCGGCGCGGTCGCCAAGGCTTCGCCGGCCTTTGCGGCGGCGGGCACGATGACCTCGGACGGTGCGATCCCGGTCGGCGTCACCGACGCAAGTAACATCTTCAATGCCAACGTCGCCAACCTGACCGGCTATACGCTCGACAGCCTCACGTCGACCGTGGTCAAGAACGGCTCGACGGTCACCTCGACCGTTGCTTTCAGCGGCAGCATCAACACCATGTTCCTTGGCGTGATCGGCAAGACCGCGCTGACGGCGAGCGGCACGTCGACGGCGACGGCGAGCATGCCGCTCTATGTCGATTTCTACCTCCTGCTGGACAATTCGCCCTCGATGGGCGTGGCGGCGACGCCGGCCGACGTCAGCAAGATGGTCAACAATACCTCCGACAAATGCGCCTTCGCCTGCCACGACTACAACGACGCCAACAATTACTACAATCTCGCCAAGACGCTCGGCGTGACGACGCGGATCGACGTACTGCGTAGCGCGACCCAGTCGCTGATGGACACCGCCGCGGCCAGCGAGACCTATTCGAACCAGTTTCGCATGGCGATCTACGATTTCGGTGCCTCGTCGAAGACGATCGGCCTGCGCGCGCTGTTCTCGCTGTCGGCGAGCTTGTCGAGTGCCAAGACGGCGGCAGGCGGCATCGACCTGATGGGCGTCTACGGCAACAACGATTCCTACACCGCCGACAAGGACACGCAATTCAGCACGGTCTTTCCGGCGATCAACTCCGCGATCACCGCGCCGGGTGCCGGCACGTCGTCGGCGCCGATGAAATATCTGTTCTTCGTCTCCGATGGCGTCGCCGACGAATACAACACCGGTTGCTCCAAGCCGTTGGTGAGTGGCGGCCGCTGCCAGTCGCCGATCGACGCCTCGCTCTGCACCACCATCAAGAACCGCGGCATCAAGATCGCGGTGCTCTACACGACCTATCTGCAGCTGCCGACCAACTCCTGGTACATGACCTACATCGACCCTTTCAATAAGGGCCCCTTCGGTCCGTCGCCGAACAGCCAGATCGCGCAGAACATGCAGAGCTGCGCCTCGCCGGGGCTGTATTTCGAGGTGAGCCCGACGCAAGGCATCTCGGACGCGATGAACGCGCTATTCCGGAAGGCGGTCGCGGACGCGCGGATTTCGGGGTGATGTGGTTCACCTCTCCCCGTAAGAACGGGGAGAGGGAGAAACCTCACGACCTGTAATCGCCGTTGATCGCGACATATTCCTTGGTGAGGTCGCAGGTCATCACGCGGTCGCGGCCCTTGCCGAGGCCGAGCGAGACCTTGATCGCGATTTCCGGCGCCTTCATCGCCTCCGACACCTTTGTCTCGTCATAGTCAGGATCGCGCGCGCCGCTCTTGGCGACGCGGATGCCATTGAAGGAGATCGAGAGCTTGTCGCGATCGGCGGGCTCGCCGGCCTTGCCGACCGCCATCACGACGCGGCCCCAATTGGCGTCCTCGCCGGCGATCGCGGTCTTGACCAGCGGCGAGTTCGCGATCGACATCGCGATCTTGCGTGCCGAGGCCTTGGTCTTGGCGCCCTCGACCGTGATCTCGACCAGCTTGCGCGCGCCTTCGCCGTCGCGCGCCACCTGCTCGGCGAGGTTGGCAAGCACCTGGTTGAACGCCTTGACGAACGCCTTCAGGCGCGGATCGCTGGCGCGGCTGATTTTGGGTGCGCCGTGCTCGGCGGCAGCGCCGGTGGCGAAGGCCAGCAATGTGTCCGAGGTCGAGGTATCGCCATCGATCGTCACGGCGTTGAAGGTGTCCTCGACGCCGCTCTTGAGCAGCGCTTGCAAGGCCGCGGGCGCGATCGGCGCGTCGGTGAAGATGAAGGACAGCATCGTCGCCATGTCGGGGGCGATCATGCCGGCGCCCTTGGCCATCCCGTTGATGGTGACCTTGGCCTTGCCGAGCTTGACGGTCGCGGTCGCGACCTTCGGGAAGGTATCGGTGGTCATGATCGCCTTGGCAGCAGTGAGGTAGTCGCCGGGCTCGGCGGCCTCCGCGAGGCGGCCCAGCACGCCGTCGAACTTGGTCGCGTCCAGCGGCTCGCCGATCACGCCGGTCGAGGCCAGGAAGATTTCGCCCTCGCTGCACCCGACCGCCTTGGCCGCGATCTTGGCGGTCAGCGCGGTGGAGGCGCGGCCGGTCTTGCCGGTGAAGGCATTGGCGTTGCCGGAATTGACCACCAGCGCGCGTGCCTTGCCGCCCTTCAGCTTGGCGCGGCACCATTCCACGGGGGCGGAGGGGCACTTCGATTTGGTGAAGACGCCGGCCACCGCGGTGCCCTTGTCCATCACTGCCAGCAGCACGTCGGTTCGGTTCTTGTAGCGGATGCCGGCCTCGGCCGTCGCCAGGCGGACGCCTGCGATCACGGGCATGTCGGGAACGGTTTTGGGGGCGAGCGGGGAGACGGTTGAGGACATCGCGGGGCGCCTATGGACAAATGGAAGCCGTCATGGCCGGGCTTGTCCCGGCCATCCACGTCCTTCAGCACATTTTGATGAGGGTCTTAAGACGTGGATGCCCGGGACGAGCCCGGGCATGACGTCAAACTAATGAAGTTCGAGAGCGAAGTCGATTTACTTCTTAGCAGGCGGCGCCATCTTGCTGTCGGACGGCTTCGCATCGGGCTTGGCGTCCTTGGACGCGTCTGCCGCCGGCTGGTCCAGCCGCTCGACCTTGGCCTCCGCGCGCAGCTTGGCCACATACTCGGCCTGGGCCTTGCGGGTGACGTAGCTCTCGATCTGGGTCTTGACCTGCTCGAAGTCCGGCGCCTTGCGGTTGCGCTTTTCCTCGACCTTGATGACGTGCCAGCCGAACTGCGACTTCACGGGGTCGGAGATCTTGCCGGGCTCCATCGCGAAGGCGACTGTCGAGAATTCCGGCACCATCTGCTCCTTGGTGAAGAAGCCGAGGTCGCCGCCGTCGGCCGAGCCCGGATCCTTGGACTTCTTCTTGGCCAGTTCGGCGAAATCGGCGCCCTTGTCGAGTTCGGCCTTCACTGCCTTGGCTTCGTCCTCGGTCTCGACCAGGATGTGGCGCGCGCGCACCTCCTGCTCGCCGGTGATCTGCTTGGAGGCCTCCTCATAGACCTTCTTCATGGCGTCAGGGGTGGTGGCAGCCTTGCCCTCGCCCGCGAGCAGGCTGTCCATCAGAAGCCGGTTGCGGGCGAATGCCAGGCGCTTCTTGAACTCCTCGCTGTCGGCAACCTTCTTGTCTTCGGCAGCCTTGCTGACGATTTTCATGTCGATCAGGAACGACAGGACGTTCTCGTCCTTGGTCGCCGGGTCCATCTGGGCGAGGCTGGGCCCGAGTTCCTCCTCCGCCATGGCGACGTCGCTCTTCTTGATTTCCGCGCCATTGACCTTCGCCAGCACCGGATCGTCGGCGGCCCGGAGCGGGCCCGCGAACGCCAGGGACAGCGCCAGAGCGAGGCTGCCAGCCAGGGCGGACGCACGGCGGAAACGCTGGCCGGTGGTTACCGGGAACGAGGTGGTCATGGAAAATCCTTATGTTGAAGCAGGGGGCTGCTCGAGCGGGGCGGACACTCGCCCAATTCAGGGGGCCTTGGCAACGCGAAAAGTCTGTCAAAATGATGAATTAGCCGCAATGCGCCCGCCGTTGACAAGGCCCTGACCGGGCCATATCTCTGCCCGGTCGCGACCATGGCGATGGCGTTTATTTTGCTGCGTTTTTGGCCGTTGAACCCAGACTTGTCCAACTCCCACCCATATGGCGGACGCCCCCCGCAGTCCGGGCCAACGGCGCCGTCAGGCGTCACGGTGAGTTGATGGGCAGGTGGGTGACAACTTCTTGGCTGCAACGCGGTTGAATCGCGAACACAGGAACTAGGCATGATCGGCGCGCTCGCCCGCAAGTTTTTCGGCTCCGCCAACGACCGGCGGGTGAAGGGATATCAGTCCCGCGTCAACGCGATCAACGCGCTGGAGGGAGAGGTTTCCAAACTCTCCGACGAGGCGCTCAAGGCCCGCACCGCCGAGTTCAAGAAGCAGCTCGCCGAGGGCAAGACGCTCGACGACCTGCTTATCCCCGCCTTCGCAACCGTGCGCGAGGCCGCCAAGCGCACGCTCGGCCAGCGCCATTTCGACGTCCAGCTGATCGGCGGCATGGTGCTGCATGAGGGCGACATCGCCGAGATGAAGACCGGCGAAGGCAAGACGCTGGTCGCGACGCTGGCGGTCTATCTCAACGCGCTCGCCGGCAAGGGCGTCCACGTCGTCACCGTCAACGACTATCTCGCCCGCCGCGACTCCGGCTGGATGGGCGAGATCTACGGCTTCCTCGGCATGACCACCGGCGTGATCGTGCACGGTCTCGACGATGCCGAGCGCAAGGCCGCCTATGCCTGCGACATCACCTACGGCACCAACAACGAATACGGCTTCGACTATCTGCGCGACAATATGAAGTACCGGCTTGAGGACATGGTCCAGCGGCCGCACTTCTTCGCCATCGTCGACGAGGTCGACTCCATCCTGATCGACGAAGCGCGCACGCCGCTGATCATCTCCGGCCCGCTCGACGACCGTTCCGACTTCTACAACACTATCGACGGCTTCCTGCCCAAGCTCGACAAGACCGACTACGACGTCGACGAGAAGCAGCGCACGGTGACGCTGACCGAAGCCGGCATGGAGAAGATCGAGACCCTGCTGCGCGATGCCGGCCAGCTCAAGGGCGAGTCGCTCTACGACGTCGAGAACGTCTCCGTCGTGCACCACATCAACCAGGCGCTGCGCGCTCACACGCTGTTCACGCGCGACAAGGACTACATCGTCCGCGACGACGAGGTCGTCATCATCGACGAGTTCACCGGACGCATGATGCAGGGCCGCCGCTATTCCGAAGGTCTGCACCAGGCGCTGGAAGCCAAGGAGCACGTGCAGGTTCAGCCGGAGAACCAGACTCTGGCCTCGATCACCTTCCAGAACTATTTCCGGATGTATGAAAAGCTCGCCGGCATGACCGGCACGGCGTTGACCGAAGCCGACGAACTCTTCGACATCTACAAGCTCGAGGTCGTGGAAATCCCGACCAACGTGCCGATCGGCCGCCTCGACGAGGACGACGAGGTTTATCGCACCCACAAGGAAAAATACTCGGCCATCCTCGCCGAGATCGAGCGGGCCAATTCGCGGCTCCAGCCGGTGCTGGTCGGCACGGCGTCGATCGAGAAGTCGGAAGTGTTGGCAGAGTTTCTGAAGCAGAACGGCTACAAGCAGATCGATTTCGGCAAGGAGAACGCGCTCGACAAGCTTTACGCTGCCGCCCGCGCCGGCAAGCCGGCAAAACTGTTTGCGGTGCTGAATGCGCGCTTCCACGAGCAGGAAGCCTATATCGTCGCGGAAGCCGGCGTGCCCGGCGCGATCACGATCGCGACCAACATGGCCGGCCGCGGTACCGACATCAAGCTCGGCGGCTCGCTCGAGATGCGTATCCCGAAGGAGACCGCGGGTATCGAAGACGAGGCCGAGAAGGCCAGGAAGATCGAGCAGATCAAGGCCGACGTCGAGCGCTTCCGCGACATCGTGCTGAAGGCGGAAGAGATCGTCGAGATCGAGCCGGCGAAGGGCAGCAAGCCCGCCAAGACCGTGACGAAGCCCGGCGGCCTCTACATCATGGGCTCCGAGCGCCACGAATCCCGCCGCATCGACAACCAGCTGCGCGGCCGGTCCGGCCGTCAGGGCGACCCCGGCCGCTCGAAATTCTTCCTGTCGCTGGAAGACGATCTGATGCGCATCTTCGGCTCGGATCGCCTCGACAGCATGCTGCAGCGTCTCGGCCTGCAAGAGGGCGAGGCCATCATCCACCCCTGGATCAACAAGGCGCTGGAGAAGGCGCAGCAGAAGGTCGAGGCGCGCAACTTCGACATCCGCAAGAACCTGCTCAAGTTCGACAACGTCCAGAACGACCAGCGCAAGGTGATCTTCGACCAGCGCGTCGACCTGATGAAGGACGAGAGCGTCGCCGAGACCGTCACCGACATGCGCCACGCCTTCATCGACGACCTCGTCGCCAAGCACGTGCCCGAGCATGCCTATGCCGAGCAGTGGGACGTTGCGGGCCTGAAGGACGAACTGAAGCGCGTGCTCGATCTCGACCTGCCGGTGGACGATTGGGCCAAGGAAGAAGGCATCGCCGACGAGGAGCTGCTCACGCGCATCGAGACCAGGGCCGACGAGCACATGGCGGCCAAGGTGGCGCAATGGGGTCCCGACGTGATGCGTTACGTCGAGAAGACCATTTTGCTCCAGACGCTCGACCATCTCTGGCGCGAGCATCTGATCATGCTCGACCATCTGCGCCAGGTCATCGGCCTGCGCGGCTACGGCCAGCGCGATCCGCTCCAGGAGTACAAGACCGAAGCCTTCAATCTCTTCCAGGAGATGAGCGCGCATCTGCGCGAGGCCGTCACGGCGCAGCTGATGCGCGTCGAGATCGTCCCGCCGGAGCAGGAAGCCCCTGTCCTGCCGCCGATGGAGGCGCACAAGTTCGACCCGAACACCGGCGAGGACGAAGTGGCGCTCGCCCACGTCACGCTCGGCGCTCAGGCCTCCGACGCCGCGCTGCGCGATCCCAAGAACCCCACCAGCTGGGGCAAGGTCGGCCGCAACGAGGACTGCCCGTGCGGCTCAGGCAAGAAGTACAAGCACTGCCACGGGCGGTACGCGTAATTAGCTGCGCGGGCGTGAGGCGCAACACAGGCGCCTCATTCTCCAATGTCGTCGCCCGGCTCGGCCGGGCGACCCAGTACGCCGCGGTCCCTCGGCTCAATTACGTCCGCCTCTAGAATACTGGATCGCCCGATCGAGTCGGGCGAGGACAGCGAGTATGTGGTGTGTGCTCGTAGCCCGGATGCACGGCGCGACACGCGCGCTCAATTCGAGCTGTCGATCAGGCTCTCCAACAGCCGCTTGAGCTCGCTGGTCGACTTGTCGCCGTAGCTCTCCAGGATGTGCTCCTCCTGGTCCACCGCGAGCGAATTGAGCTTCCTGCTCAGCACCTTGCCGCGGTCGGAGATGAACATCAGGACCTTGCGGCGATCGTTGGGGTCCTGCACGCGGTAGACCAGCGTGTCCGAGACCATGCGGTCGATCATCTTGGTCAGCGTCGGATGGTTGAGCAGCACCGCGTCCGCAAGCTCGCCCATCGAATGGCCGTTGCCATCCGACAGCACCTTCAGGATGCGCCATTGCTCGACCGGCACGCCCTCCTTGCTCAACCGCAGTTCGAGCTGCCGGTTGATTTCCCGGTTGGCTTGCGCGAGCAGGTAGGCGAGATGTTCGGTGATCGGGGTGTTTTCTTTCGACGGTTTTGCCACGGCTAAGACTTCGTCTTGACCCAAATGAGTGAATGTCTTGCAATCAATGCTGCATCTATATGCACTTCAATTGTTGAATATTCAATATTTTCAAAATAGGATCATTGCCCAACAAAAGGGCGGAAGCCGCGGCCGCCTGCTCAATGTGCTTTCAGGTCTGGTGTCAGACAGGAGTTGGCGTGCGCGCGACGGTGAACTTCCCGGCTCACGGCGGCCCGGCGTTGCCGCCGTCCTTGCTGTTCAGGAATCTGTCGCCCGCGGCGGCGCATGGTGCGTTGTCGCCGAGCGATCACGCCTCCTTCAGGCGGCGGGGTGCCAACAAGCTGCGTGTCGGCGGCTTCATCTGCTGCACCGGATCGCCTGGCGTCTGGGGTCCCTGTGCCACTAACAGCGCACGGCTCGCCGTTGCCGAGATCAACAAGCGCGGTGGTATCCTCGGCCGCGAGATCGAGCTGTCCATCTACGACGCCGGCGGGCCGCTGGATGAGGTCCTGAACCGCGCCGAGCAGGCGATCGCGTTTGACGAGGTCGATCTCATCGTGGGCCTGCACACCAGTGCGGTCCGCGTCGGCCTGCGCGACGTCACCACGCGTCATCGGATCCCCTATATCTATACGCCGGTCTACGAAGGCGGCGAGCGGACGCCTGGCGTGATGGCGATCGGGGAGACGCCGCGCTGGCAGAGCCGGCCGGCGATCCACTGGCTCGCCGACGTCAAGAAGGCCAAGCGCTGGTATCTGATCGGCAGCGACTACGTCTGGCCCTGGCAGTCGCACCGCGCGGTGAAGAGCTACATCAAGGAAACCGGCGGCCACGTCGTCGGCGAGGAGTTTGTTCCCCTCGGCGAGGACAATCACGAGCCGCACTTGGCGCGCATTTGTGCCGCGAGGCCCGACGTCGTGCTGATCTCCCTGATCGGAACCGACAGCAGCGCCTTCAATCGCGCCTTCGGCGAGTGTGGCCTGGGCGGCACCACGCTGCGGCTTGCCGGCGCCATGGATGATACCGTGCTGCTCGGCATCGGCGCGGACAACAGCGAGAACATGTTCTGTGCCTCGGGCTATTTCACCGGCACGGGCGCGCGCGCGAATGACGACTTCCAGAGCCGCTATCACGCGATGTTCGGACCGAATGCGCCGCCAATCGGCTCGGTCGGACAATCCAGCTACGAAGGCCTGCGCTTTCTCGAGGCGGTCGCGAACAAGGCCGGTTCGTTGGCGCTGGCACCGATGCTCGCGGCCGGCCGCAACATCGTCTACAGCGGCGCCCGCGGCCCCGTCACCGTCCGCAACGGGCACGCGCGGATGCCGATGCATCTCGCCGCGGCCGATGGCCTCGACTTCAAGCTGATCAAGCCGCTCTGACCTCGGCGCGGCTATCCGCTCGCACCTCATTGCAAAATAATACTTGAAAAGGAAAATATTTCCGTTTTGAATGTTCGGGCGAGGCCGGTGGTGCGTGCGTCGCGCCGGGGCGGCCGCGTCCAAAGGACCGTTCCAAGGGATCGCTTCAAGGGATCGTTTCAAGAAACTTCAGGAGAGCGCCGTGACTGTTGTCCTTCCCACGCCAACCCAACTTCGCAGCGTCGCCGAGCAGTGCGGTCTTTCGCTGACCGACGACGATGTCGCTTCGTTCCGCGGCCTGATGCAGGGCTCGATCGAGGCCTACAATCTCGTTGCCGCAATGCCGGACGAGGTGCCGGAGGTGAAATATCCGCGCACGCCGGGCTATCGGCCCTCGGCCGAGGAGAACCCGCGCAATGCCTGGTATCGCAAGTCGACCGTGAAAGGCGCTGCCAGCGGCAAGCTCAAGGGTAAGACTGTCGCGCTGAAAGACAACATCATGCTGGCCGGCGTGCCCATGACCAACGGCTCGTCGACGCTGGAAGGCTATGTGCCCGATTTCGACGCCACCATCGTCACGCGCATGCTGGACGCCGGTGCCGAGATCAAAGGCAAGGTGCATTGCGAGCACTTCTGCCTGTCCGGCGGCAGCCACACCGGCTCCTACGGGCCCGTGCACAATCCGCACAAGATGGGTTACTCGGCCGGCGGCTCGTCGTCGGGCTCCGGCGTCGTGGTCGCGCTCGGCGAGGTCGACATGGCGATCGGCGGCGATCAGGGCGGCTCGATCCGCATGCCGTCCTCGTTCTGCGGCATCTACGGCATGAAGCCGACCTGGGGCCTGGTACCCTATACCGGGATCATGCCGATCGAGATCTATGTCGACCATACCGGCCCGATGACTGCGACGGTCGCCGACAACGCGCTGCTGCTCGAAGTGCTCGCCGGCGACGACGGTTACGATCCGCGCATCAAGTCGCCAAAGGTCGAGGAGTACACCAAGGCGCTCGGCCAGGGCGTCAAGGGCATGAAGATCGGCATCGTCAAGGAAGGTTTTGAGCAGCCGACCGCGGAGGCCGCGGTGAATGAAAGCGTGCGCGAGGCCGCAAAGCGCTTCAGGGATCTCGGCGCCACCGTCGAGACCGTCTCGATCCCGATGCACCTTCTGGGCGGCGCAATCTGGACCCCGATCGGCACTGAAGGCCTGACCCAGACCATGATGTTCGGCGACGGCTACGGCCTCAGCCGCGGCGATCTTTATTCGACCTCGCTGATGGATTTCCATCGCGGCTGGCGCCGGCAAGCCGACTCGCTGTCCGAGACCACGAAATTGTTCATGATGCTCGGCACCTACATCAACAACAATTTCGGTCCGCGCTTCTACGGCAAGGCGCTCAACATCTCGCGACGGCTGACCGCAGCCTACGACAAGGCGTTCAGCGATTACGATCTGCTGCTGATGCCGACCACGCCGATGAAGTCGACAAAGCTGCCGGAGCCCAATGCCAGCCGCGAGGATTACGTTGCCCGCGCGCTCGAGATGATCTCCAACACCGCGCCGTTCGACATCACCCATCATCCCGCGATGTCGCTGCCCTGCGGCATGGTCGACGGCCTGCCCGTCGGCCTGATGCTGGTCGGCCGCATGTTCGAGGAATCCACCATCTACCGCGCCGCCCATGCCTTCGAGCAGATCGGCGACTGGAAGAAGATGTGAAAGAGGCATTGATACGGACGGGCGGAACAGCATCGAATGGCTAACGCGTTCGTCGCGGCGTTCGAGATCCTGAGCTTCGGCGCGATCATCGTCCTGATCGTGCTGGGGCTCGGGATCATCGCGAGCATGATGGGCATCTTCAACTTCGCGCAAGGCGAGTTCGTCCTGCTCGGGGCCTACGTCACCTATCTCGCCTATGCCAAGGGACTGCCGATCTGGGCCGGTATGGTCGCAGCGCCTTTCGTGGTCGGCGCGCTCGGCTTCGTGCTGGAGGCGCTGATCATCCGGAGATTCTACGCCGCGCCGATCGTCGCCATGCTCGGCACCTATGCGCTGGGTCTGATCATCCGCGAATCCGTGCGGGGCCTGATCGGCGGCTTCTATCTCACGGTGCCCGAGCCGATCGGCGGCTCGATCGACATCGGCGCCATGCACATCTCGGCCTGGCGCTTCACCATCATCGTGATCACGCTCCTGGTGATGGCTGGCTGCTATTTGCTGCTGTCGCGCACCAGCTTCGGCCTGCGCGTGAGGGCCACGCTGGAGAATCCGTCGCTGGCGCGCGCCTCGGGCATCTCCACGCCGCTGATCTACGGCGCCACCTTTGCCTTTGGCGCCGCGCTTGCCGGCCTCGCCGGCGCGCTGATCGTGCCGGTGTTCAGCCTGTTCGCCGATCTCGGCCTGCGTTTCCTGATCCAGGGCTTTGTCGCAGTCATGGTCGGCGGCGTCGGCTCCTTCATCGGCCCGGTTGCCGGCGCCGGCGTCATCGGCACGCTCAGCGCGGCGCTGCCCTGGGTGATGGCACCCGTGGTCGCCGACGTGCTCGTCTTCGTCCTTGCCATTGTCTTCATCAAATTCCGCCCGCAGGGCCTCATCGCTGGAAAAGGGGTTTAGTCACATGTTCGATCGCACTCAGCTCTCACGCCGCCGCTTTCTGTCCAATTTCGCCTTTGCCTCCGGTGCGGTCGCAACCGGGGTCGGGAGCTGGGTGATCCCGGCCCCCTGGGCCAATGCGGCCGAAGCGCCGATCAAGGTCGGTATCGCCACCGACCTCACCGGCCCGATCGCCTATGCCGGCAACGCCGATGCCAATGTCGCCAAGATGGTGATCAAGGAGATCAACGCCGCCGGCGGCCTGCTCGGCCGTCCGCTCGAGCTCTATATCGAAGACACCGCCTCCAACGAATCCGTCGCGGTCGGCAACGTGCGAAAACTGATCCAGCGCGACAAGGTCGACATGGTGCTCGGCGGCATCACCTCGTCCATGCGCAACGCGATCAAGGACCCGATCGTGGCGCGCGGCAAGACGCTCTACATCTATCCGCAGCTCTACGAGGGCAAGGAGTGCACGCCCTATCTGTTCTGCACCGGGCCGACACCGGCGCAGCAATGCGACGAGTTCATTCCCTGGCTGATCAAGAACGGTGGCAAGAAGTTCGCGCTGCCGAGCGCCAACTATGTCTGGCCGCACACGCTCAACGTCTATGCCCGCAAGGTGATCGAGGCCAACGGCGGCGAGGTCGTGTTCGAGGAATACTATCCGCTCGACCAGGTCGACTTCTCCGCGACCGTCAACCGCATCGTCTCCAACAAGGTCGACGTCGTCTTCAACACCGTCATTCCGCCGGGCGTCGGTCCGTTCTTCAAGCAGCTCTATGAAGCCGGCTTCCTCAAGAACGGCGGGCGTCTCGCCTGCGTCTATTACGACGAGAACACGCTCAACATCAATCAGGCCGCGGAAATCGAGGGACTTGCGAGCTGTCTCGATTATTTCAAGGTGCTGACCAAGGAGAGCCCGTTCGACGCCAAGATCCAGGCCGCTTACGAGAAAGATTTTCCGGGCAACTTCCTGTTCGCCGCCGGCAGCGCCGCCACCGGCACCTATCGCGGCCTGAAGCTGTGGGAAGCCGCGGTGAAGGAAGCCGGCAAGATCGACCGGGAGTCGGTCGCAGCAAGCCTCGACCATGCCAAGATCGCCGAAGGTCCTGGCGGACCGGCCGAGATGGTGCCGGGCAAGCGGCACTGCAAGATGAAAATGTACACCGCGGTCGCCAAGGGCGGCAATTACGAGATCGTCGCGCGCAGCGCCGGTCTGGTTGACCCCAAGGAATGCTAAAGGCGGAATGCTGAGGTGGAATGCTGAAGCCGATGAGTGTGGTAAGACAGGCCATCGTTGCCGACGCCAGCGACGAAATGGACGGTGCGATGGCTGAAGGCGCAGCGGCGGGGCAAGCCAAGGACCGCGTCAAGGCGGGACGAAGAGTCCTGCCGATCGTGGAGGGCGTCGTGCTGGTCGCGGCGCTGCTCGCGCCGCTGGTGCTGCAGGATTATCTCACGGTGTTCGCAACGCGCGTGATCATCCTGGCGCTGTTCGCGCTGTCGTTCGACCTGGTCTGGGGCTATGCCGGCATCATGAGCTTCGGCCAGGCCCTGTTCTTCGGCTCGGCCGGCTATGGCGTGGCGCTGCTCGCGCGCGACCTCGACATCACCAACATCCTCCTGGTGCTGCCGGCGGGCACCATCATCGGCCTCACCTTCGCGCTGCTGCTGGGCGGCTTCCTGCTGCTGGGCCGGCATCCCTCCAGCGTGATTTTCGTTTCGCTTGGCACGCTGACGGGGTCCTACGCCGCCGACCGCCTGGCGCGCGGCTGGTATTATCTCGGCGGCCAGAACGGCATCCCCTCGATCGCGCCGATGACGCTCGGCGGTTACGAGTTCACGGAAGGCCCGTCCTTTTACTATCTCGTGCTCGGCATTCTCGTCGTGGTCTATCTGCTCTGCCGCTTCCTGGTGCGTTCGCAATTCGGCCTCGCGCTCGCCGGCCTGCGCGAGAACGAGCAGCGCATCGCTTTTTTCGGCTACAAGGCGCAGCACCTGAAAGCGATCATCTTCACTATCGGCGGCGGCGTCGCCGGGCTTGCCGGCAGCCTCTATGCCTTTCACGAAGGTTTCGTCTGGCCCAACATGGTCGGCGTCGTGGTCTCGACGCAGGTGGTGCTCTACGTTCTGTTCGGCGGCTCCGGCACGCTGATCGGCGCCGTCATTGGTGCCGTTATCGTCGAAGGTGTCAGCTTCTGGCTGTCGGACAATTATCGCGACATCTGGCCGATCATTCTGGGCTTGCTGCTGCTGCTGGTGATCCTGTTCCGGCCGCTCGGCCTGATCAGCTTTGTCCTCGGCGAGCGTGAGCGGGTCGGGAGCTTTGGCGCCGCCGCTAGGGAGAAGCGCAATGCCGCTCCTTGAAGCCGCCGGCATCAAGAAGATATTCGGCAAGCTCACCGCGCTCGACGGCGCCGCACTCACCGTCGGCGAAAACGAGTTCCACGGCCTGATCGGCCCGAACGGCTCCGGCAAGAGCACGCTGATGAAGTGCATCGCCGGCGCCGAAGTGCCGACGCAGGGAAAAGTTTCCTTCGTCAACACCGACATCACCGCGTTCACGCCGACCGAGCGGGCGCGGGCCGGCATGAGCCTGAAATTCCAGATCACGTCCGTGCTGCCGTCGCTGACGCTCTACGACAACATCCTGCTCGCGCTGCAGGCCCAGTCTTCGCTGTTCGATCTCGTGTTTTCGCGCACGCGGGGCGCGCTGCACGACCAGGTCATGACCATGCTGAGGCAATTTCGCCTGGCCGACCGCGCCTTCGATGCGGCGGCCGCGCTGTCGCACGGCCAGCAGCAATGGCTGGAGATCGCGATGGCGCTGGCGGGCAAGCCGAAATTGCTGCTGCTGGACGAGCCGACCGGCGGCATGAGCCTGGAGGAGCGCCGCGTCACCGGCGAGTTGCTCCAGCCGATCAAGCAGCACTGCTCGTTGGTTATCGTCGAGCACGACCTCGATTTCATTCGCGACATCTGCGACCGCCTCACCGTGCTCGACCAGGGCCGGGTGCTGGCGTCAGGCACCGTGTCCGAGATCCAGGCCAACCCATCCGTCCAGGAGATCTATCTGCGCCGTGCCTGAATTTTTGGACATCAAGCATCTCGACGCCGGCTATGGCAGAAGCCAGGTCCTGTTCGACGTCAACCTCGGCATTCCCTGGCGCGGCGGCGTCGCCGTGCTCGGGCGCAACGGCGCCGGCAAGACCACGCTGATGAAGACCATCGTCGGCGAGCTGCCGGCGTGGAAGGGCGAGGTCGCCTTCGACGGCCGCGACATCAGCCGCCGCGCCACCCAGGAGCGCGTCCGCGCCGGCATCGGCTACGTGCCGCAGGAGCATTCGGTGTTCGCGCGCCTGTCGGTGCGCGACAATCTGGCCGTCGGCTCGCTGGCGAGCAAGGATGCTTCCGCGGTCGACCGCGTGCTGACCATCTTCCCGAAGCTCGGCCAGCGCCTCGACCAGCCCGCCGGCACGCTGTCGGGCGGCGAGCGCAAGATGCTCGCGATCGGCCGCGCCATGCTGGGCGATCCAAAACTGTTGCTGCTGGACGAGCCGACCGAAGGGGTCTGGATCGGCGTCATCGAGGAGATCACCGAACGCCTGATCGAGCTCGCCCAGACAATCGCCGTCATCATCGTCGAGCAGCACCTCGACCTCGCGCTCCGCGTTGCCGACTACGCCTATGTGCTCGACCGCGGGCGGGTCGCGCTGCAAGGCGGGGCCGGGGAGGTGAGGGGCAATCCGGAGCTGATGCGCTATCTGGCGCCGTAAGACGGGCTAAGCTCTGCGAGCGTCCTGCCAGTCCCGTCATCCTGAGAGCTTGTGACCCTATGAGTTGCGGGCGCGCTATTTGGCTCGGTGGGACGATAGCAATCGGGCGGTAGGCCTCAAGGTTGGTGGGATT
>NZ_JADPKR010000098.1 GCF_023074055.1 Bradyrhizobium sp. 141 | reverse complement strand
CCGCCAGGCCACGCCTTGACGGACGCGAGCACGGCGTCATCATGGCAGGCGCAGGCGATCCGTCGGCTCAAAACACCGCCGCCATTTAATGGTTGCTACGAGACCTGATGCTCAGTCCACGGCCTTGGTCAGGCCGACCCTCATGTCCTTGGCCGTGAAGACGCAGACGCCGTCTGCAAGCACGCGGCCGTCGGCGATCCCGAGCACCAGCTTGCCGCGCCGGACCTGACGCATGGTCACCTCGTAGCGCACGCATCGCGCGTCCGGCGTGATCGTGCCGGTGCACTCGACCTCGCCGACGCCGATGGCGCGGCCCTTGCCCGGTGAGCCCGACCAGCCAAGCCAGTAGCCGATCATCTGCCACATCGCGTCCAGGCCCAGGCTTCCGGGCATCATCGCGTCACCGCGATAGTGGCAATCGAAGAACCAGTGGTCCGGCACAATGTCGAGCTCGCCGACGATATGGCCTTTGCCAAACGCGCCGCCGTCCATGCTGATCTCGGTGATACGGTCCATCATCAGCATCGGCGGAGCCGGCAATTGCGCATTGCCGGGGCCGAAATAGCCGCCTTCGCTCGATCTCAGCAGCTCGTCCCTGGTGTAGGACGGTTGTGGCGTGTGGAAATCGTGGGGGTTGGGCAAGACGACAAGTCCTCGCGATCGGGCGCTTTGAGGCGGCGAGGAAGATGTCGTTCGTCAGGCGGGAAAGTCAAGCGCAGGCATTTTTCGACCGCGCTGCTTCCATCACGCCACCCGGCTATGCGTCTCGACCGCGTATTCCGGATCGGCTTCGCAGATCACGCGGTTGCGGCCGTTCCGCTTGGCGGCGTAGAGGCAGGCATCCGCACGCTCGATCAGCGCATCGGTGTCGTCGCCTTGCTTGAGCATGGAGACGCCGACGGAGATGGTGACGCGGCCGAGGATCTCGCCGGTGGACTTCTTCTTCAATTCCTTCGCCATCACCGCGCGGCGGATGTGGTCGGCCACCGTGAGGGCCTGACGCAGCGCGGTGTTGGGCAGCACGACCGCGAACTCCTCGCCGCCATAGCGTGCGGTGATATCCTGGCCCTTGATGGTCTGCTTCAGCGAAAGGCCGACGAGCCGCAGCACCTGATCGCCGGTCAGATGGCCGTAGGAATCGTTGAACGATTTGAAGTGATCGATGTCGAACAACAGCAGCGACAGCGGCTCACCCGATGCGAGTGCGCTCTGCACGGCCATATCGATCATGCGATCGAAATATTTGCGGTTGCCGAGTCCGGTGAGCGGGTCGGTCAAGCTCTCCGCGCGGATCGCCTCCAGGCTCTGCTGCAGATTGCTGATCTCGTTCTTCGACAGCGTCAGTCGGTCTTCCAGCGCCTTGTTGGTCTCACGCATCTCGCTGGTCGAACGCAGCAGCGTTTCGACGATCGACTTGATCTGCTCGCGGCTCTTGGCCGACGAGAGTTTTTCGGTGGCGTCCGACAGGCTCGCATCGTAGGAGCCGGTCATGCCGAGTGCATCGCCCAAGACCTTCATCACGTCGTCGATCTCGCCGATGACGCGCGCGCCGACCTTGTCGATGCGGTCGGTGGTCTTGATGTGGGAGAGATAGGTTTCGTAGATCTGCTCGAGATCGGCTTCAGTCAGCTTGCCGCTGCGCGCCAGCGTCTCGTTGACGATCTTGTTGAGTGGCGCGTTGTAGCCGGTGGCGTAGACGTACCAGATCTCGTAATTGCGGGGAATTGCCGTCTGTCGCAGCGATCGGATCTGACCGAGCGCTACCTCGGCGAACGCCATCGTGCGTTCGTGTTCGTCGAGAACCTTGACCACGGAACATACCCCACAGCGGTCGGTGCGCCGTCGACCGCAGCAATGCTTAAATTATGTTCGTAGGCTAACGGACGATCGTGAACGCCCCGTAAATATACGTTCACGAATGCATCTAAAAAATTGTGCGGCGGGTTTGCTCAACCGAAACCTGGAGCGCGTCGCGCTTCAGGCCCCGGCGGGGGAGCGAACCGGCCGCAGCAGAAACGCCGGCAGATGCGAGTGATCGCCCGGCTCGGTGTCGGCCTCGCGTTGGCGGCGGGGCTCGGGACGGCCGATCGACGGCACATGCGCCGTATTGGCCGGCTGGCGCGCGTCGTGACGCGGCTCCGCCCTGCGCTTGTCGCTGGAACGATGCCTTGCTTCAGCGGGCTGTCTTGCCTCCGAAGGACTCTTGGCTTCGGACGCATGTCCGGCCTCGGAAGCTTGTCTTGCTTCGGAAGCATGTCTTGCCTCGCCACGCGGCTCGTGGCTGCGCTCACGGTCGCGGCCGCGCTGCGGTTTGCCGCGCCCGCCGCGTGAGCGTTCGCGGCCACGCGACTCGCGCGGACGCTCGGTCGCATCGGAGGCTTCGGTGTGGATTTCAAAATTGCCTTCGGCGCGCGGAATGCTCTGGCCGATCAGCTTCTCGATTGCCACCATCGACTTCTGGTCGAGCGGCGTCACGATCGAGATCGCGGTGCCGGTGCGGCCGGCGCGGCCAGTGCGGCCGATGCGGTGAACGTAATCGTCGGCGTGATGGGGAACGTCGAAATTGTAGACGTGGCTGACCTCGGGAATGTCGAGGCCGCGGGCGGCGACGTCGGAGGCGACGAGCAACGGCAGCTCGCCCTTGCGGAATTGCTCGAGTGCGGCGGTGCGGGCCGACTGGTCCATGTCGCCGTGCAGGGCGCCGACGCTGAACCCGTGCTTCTGAAGCGATTTGTGAACGATCGCCACTTCACGCTTGCGATTGCAGAAGATGATCGCGTTCTTGAGGTCCTTGGCTTCGCGCAGCAGGCGGCGCAGCAGGTCGCGCTTCTCGTGCGCCTCGCGCCCGGCGGGCACCTGGACCTGCGTGACCGTCACGGCGGTGGTCGCGGGCTTGGACACCTCGACCTTCTGCGGATTGTGCAGGAAGGTCTCGGTGATGCGCCGGATTTCCGGCGGCATGGTCGCGGTGAAGAACAGGGTCTGCCGCGTGAACGGGACGAGCTTGCAGACGCGCTCGATGTCGGGGATGAAGCCCATGTCCAGCATGCGATCGGCTTCGTCGATGACGAGCAGCTCGACCCCGGTGAGGAGCAAACCGCCGCGCTCGGTATGGTCGAGCAGGCGGCCAGGGGTGGCGATCAGCACGTCGACACCGCGCGTCAGCTTGGCATCCTGGTCTCCGAAGGAAACGCCGCCGATCAGGAGCGCGACGTTGAGCTTCTGGCCGGCGCCGTATCGGTCGAAGTTCTCCTTGACCTGGGCCGCGAGCTCGCGGGTCGGCTCGAGGATCAGCGTGCGCGGCATGCGGGCTCGAGCGCGCCCTTTTTCGAGGATGGTGAGCATCGGCAGCACGAAGGCCGCGGTCTTGCCGGTGCCGGTCTGGGCGATGCCGAGCACGTCCTTGCGCGCGAGGACGTGGGGGATCGCCTGTTCCTGAATGGGGGTGGGGGTGGTGTAACCGGTGGCCGCCACTGCGGCGAGGACTTTTTCGGACAGTCCGAGATTTGAAAAGGACATTGAGCCTCTGGTCGAAACCGCCGTTCGGAATCGAGGATGATTAAGGCTGTCGCGTTCCACCCCGAAACGGCGCGCTCTCAAAGAAGCTGGGGGTGCTGACTCACGCGGACAAAGCGCAAGGCTCAGGAATCGCTCTTCGATCTGAGCCGCGTCGCCCCGGAACATAGGCGGGAATCGGCCAAAGTCAATGGAGCGGGCGCGGGAAGGCCCTAAAAAACCTGAGGTTTTCACCAAATAGCGGGCGCGACTGGGGTTTTTCACCCGGCCCCGCGCTCCGGCCGGAGCCGCCAAAATGGCGGCTAACGCCCATCCGAGCCCTGGGCCCGGAAGTCACCGGGGGCCATGCCGTAGGCGGCGTTGAAGACCCGGTAATAGGTCGCCAGGCTCTCGAAGCCGCACGCGGCCGCGACGTCGGCGATCAGCCGCTCGGGCGCCTCGCGCATCAGGCGGCGGCTCTGTTTCAGGCGTTCGTCCGTCACGGTCTGCGAGAAGCTCTTCTCCGCAGTCTCGAACAGCATGTGCAGGTGGCGCACGGACACGCCGAGCTCATCAGCCACCATCGCCGGCGCCAGATCCGGGTTTTGCAGGTGGCACGCGATCAGGCGGCGGGCCTGCGAGAGGCGTGCGGCCCGCAGCGCGGCCTGTCCGCGCCGGGTGCCGGGCCTGACGATGCCGCGCTCGATCAGCGCCAGATGGGCCAAAGCCTGGACGAGGGAGGTCGCATCGCTGGCCTGATCCGCGGAGGCTTCACCGAGCTCGGCAAAGCAGGCCCCGAGCAGGGGCGCCAGGGTCGGATCGCCGAACGTCCGAGGCGAAAGCTCGCGCATGCGCTTGTCCTGCGCCGGGATGCTGCTGAGCGGGATCTTCAGGATCCGCAGGTGGAAGCCCCCGGCGCCCAGCGGCGTGGTGCGGTAGGGCAGGTCGGTATGGCTGGTGGCGAAGCTGCCGTTGGCGATCGCGAAGTCGCTTCCGCGCATGCCGCCGAACCAGCCGCCGCTGCCGAGCTGCTGGTAGACGCAGATGGCGTCGCCCGGCGCGTAGGCGATGTCGGTCGTGCTGCGCTCCACCGTGTAGGGCGAGGCCTTCAGCTCGACGAGGCCGGCGCCGCCCAGCTGGAGCAGCGAGAATTCGCCGAAGAAGTCCGCGCGCCGTTCGCGCTCGAGTTCGGCCGTGACGCCGAACAATCCCTTGGAACGCACCTCGCGCCAATAGTCGAAGCGATCATTCGGCTCGACCTCGTCGGTACACCAGCGATACACGGCAGCCCCCGCTTGCAGCGCAATTGCCCTAGAAAGAGCAGATTCCGTGGGAATCTGCCATAGCCAGATCATGGAACCGGAGCCCAGGTCCCTTGAACCGCCGTTACGCCTGGGCCGACTATCACACAGCGGCAGGGGATCCAATGAACTGCTGTTCGAAGGAAGCGGCCTGCGGCCGTTCTGCAACGGGAATTTTTGCGATGACGCGTCGGCTTTTCAGAATTCTGGCGGCCCTTGGCCTGGTGGCGGGCCTGAGCGGCTTCGCTATTCCCGCCCATGCCGAGAAGCGCGTCGCGCTCGTCGTCGGCAACAACGACTACAGGAACGTCCCGAAGCTGCTCAAGGCGGTCAACGACGCCCGCACCATGGGCGATACGCTGAAGCAGCTCGGCTTCTCGGTGATGGTCGCAGAGAACCAGAACCGGCAGCAATTCTCCGAGACCTTGCTCGCCTTCGACAAGGCGATCGAGCCCGGCGATACCGCGTTCTTCTTCTACGCCGGCCACGGCTTCGAGATCGCGGGTCAGAACTATTTGCTGCCCACTGATGTGCCGTCGGCGACCGAAGGGCAGGAAGAGCTGGTGCGCGACGCCTCCATCCTGGCCGACCGCATCGTCGAGCGCCTCCAGAACAAGAAGGCGCGGACGTCGATCCTGGTGTTCGACGCCTGCCGCAACAATCCGTTCGAGCGCAAAGGCACCCGTGCGGTCGCCGGCGCCGGCGGACTTGCGCCGATGATGCAATTGCCTGAAGGCGTGTTCTCGGTGTTTTCGGCAGGTCCTCGCCAGACCGCGCTCGATCGTCTGTCCAACGACGACGCCAATCCCAATTCGGTGTTCACGCGCACCTTCGCCAAGGAGCTGCTCAAGCCCGGCGAGAATCTCGTGCAGGTGGCGCAGCGCACCCGCCGGGCCGTGAGCGAGATGGCCGATACCGTGAAGCACAGGCAGGTGCCTGTCTATTTCGACCAGATGGTCGACGACGTGTTTCTCAGCGGCCTTGCCAAGGATGCCGTCGCGCGTTCGGACGACCCGCCGCCGCAGAAGCTCGCGGCGCTGCCGCCGGTGTCGGTGCCGCAGCTGCCGAAGGAGGAGGCCACCAACGCGCCGATCGCGAGCTTCTCGCGGCACAATGGCGGCTGGAGCGTGGTGTTCTCCTTCGCCGACCCGGCGCTCGGCATTTCCTGGCGCATCGCCGGCAAGGGTGACTTCCGCGAGACCGGCTTCATCGATACGCTCGATCCGCGCACGCGCAAGCGCATGCCGAACCCGTCGATCGAGTTGCCGCCGGATGCTCAGGCCGGCACCATCGAAGTCCGCTATGTCGATCAGTCCGGCGACATGCAGGGGCCGTTCCCGATCAGGTTCGATCCTGAGGCCGCGCTGATCCGCGACCAGCGCAAGATCCTCGACATGACGGCGACGAGCTGGCTGTCGTTCCGCGAGTTCAACGGGCTGCTGGTCTACTACACGCACCTCGTGTCCTATCGCTGCGCCATCCGCGAGGTGCGCATCGGCATCGACACCGCCGTGCCCAACCAGGTGCTGAAGATGCCGCCGTGCGACATGCGCGACCCCAGCGCGATCACTGCCGGCATGCCGCTCTACATGAAGCTCGCTCCCGCTACGCAATCCGTCTCGGTGGAGCTGACTTATCGCGACGGCAGCGTGTCGGAGATCAAGAGTTTCCGCAGCGCGAACCGCAGTAATAATTGATGATGACTCCTTGTCGGTTGCGTCGCGACCCCGTGGGGGGTTGCGTCGCGACCCCGAGGGAGTGGACTAACGGAACTGTTCTTCAAGAGGCATGTTAAATTCACCTTGGACCAAGCCTTTGCAGGATTTGCGGTCGTCGTCCAACCATCACTGAGCTTCTGGCAGAGCGACGAAAGCTGACGGCTTCGGCATCCCGTGACTGAAGCGAAAGAAGTTCGGTAAGCACGTACCAAGGAACAACTCCTTGGGTCCCTGGATTGTCCACCAAACCAGGGAGATGATCCATGATCCGCAAGTCCATCCTTGTAGCCTTCGCCTGCGCTGCGCTTTCGACGTCCGCTTATGCTCAGGGAGGCGGCGGTGCTGGAGGCGGCGGTGGCGCGGGTGGTGGTGCCAGTGCCGGCGCCGCTGCAGGGACGGGTACCGGCGGCGCGGGATCCGCGGCCAGTTCGGGTGCTGGAATGGGCACGTCATCCAGCAGCGCCAATTCGGGGCCCTCGGCTCCGTCAGGGATGGGGACGCAGGGCACCACCACCGGAGCCAACGTCAACACCAACAGGAGCCAGAGCAATCCGAACGTTCAGCCGCCGACTGCGAACGGCACGTCGCCGACAGCGGCGCAAGCTGCGCGGAACTCTGGTGCCGGCCATGCGCCCAACGGGTTGCCGATCGGCAGCCCGGGCAGCGGGACCAGCAATGAAGATCAGAAATAGTCCAGTTCCCGTCCAGGATAGGCCCGCGCCGTGCGGGCCTATCTGTTGCCTCGCGAGCGGCAAACATCAGGGGGCGCGGCTTATTCCCGGGACCGGACGGGCCGGAGTGACCTGAGCTGCCGGGCAGCGTTCGACATCCCGCATCCAAATTCAGACGCCGATCACCCGGAATCGGCGTTACATTGCCCGCCATATCTTGATCCATACTCACATCGCGGATCGCGGCTGCAATGACATCCGACCAGCAATCGAACCGGACCAAGAAAGTCCGCTGCTGCATTGTCGGCGGCGGGCCGGCCGGCATGATGCTCGGATATCTCTTGGGGCGGGCCGGCATCGAGGTCGTGGTGCTGGAGAAGCATGCGGATTTCTTCCGCGATTTCCGCGGCGATACCGTGCATCCCTCGACACTTGAGGTCATGGACGAGCTCGGCCTGATCGACGGCTTCCTGAAGCTGCCGCATCAGCGTTTGCAGAAGATGGACGGCCTGTTCGGCGGCACGCCGGTGCGCATTGCCGATCTCAGCCGGCTCCACACCAAATATCCTTTCATCGCCTTCATGCCGCAATGGGACTTCCTGAATTTCCTGCGCGAGGCCGGACGGCGCTTTGCCTCGCTCGAGGTGATGATGAGCACGGAGGCGGTCGATCTGATCCGCCGCGGCGAGACCATCGCCGGCGTGCGGGCGAAAACGCCTGATGGCATCATCGACATCGAAGCCGATCTCACCATCGCTTGCGACGGCCGGCATTCGACGGTGCGCGAGCGCGCGGGCCTTGCCGTCGAGGAGATCGGTGTGCCGATGGACGTGCTGTGGTTCCGTGCGGGCCGCAAACCCGACGAGACCGAAAAAGTGTTCGCGCGCGTCGAGCCCGGCAAGATGATGGTCACCTTCGACCGCGGCGACTATTGGCAGTGCGCCTATGTCATCGCCAAGGGACAATACGACGCGGTGAGGGCGAGGGGATTGCAGGCGCTGCTCGACGACGTTGTGCGCATGGCGCCGATCCTGAAGGGCGGCATCGCCGACGTGAAGAGCTTCGACGACGTCAAGCTGCTGACCGTCGCGATCAACCGCATGGCGCGCTGGACGCGGCCGGGCCTGCTTTGCATCGGCGACGCCGCGCATGCGATGTCGCCGGTTGGCGGCGTCGGGGTCAATCTTGCCGTGCAGGATGCGGTCGCGACCGCCAATCTGCTGGCCGACAAGTTGCAGCACGGCTGTCCGTCCGAGAACGATCTCGATGCTATCAGGCGTCGCCGCGAGTTCCCGGTGAAGATGACGCAGCGGATGCAGGTGATTGTGCAGAACAAGATCATCAGCGGCGCCTTGAAAGGCGGCGATCGGCCGCTCAAAGTGCCGCTGATCGTGCGCCTCATCACCGCGCTGCCGTGGCTCCAGGGCATTCCGGCGCGCCTGCTTGCGCTCGGCGTGCGGCCCGAGCACGTGCATTCGAAGGCCGCGCCCGGATCGTAGCGCAGGGAGCCGGTAGGGATAACGCCGCGTTAAATCGCGCGTGCGGCGTTGCTAGCGTGCAACAGCGCCCAGGGATTTGCGGACCGGCGCGCGCCCCTGCGCCGCGTTAACTTTGTTGATTCGAATTTTAGTAACACCCGTCTGTGACCTTGCGCCCATCAAAGGACACGGGGTGTACCATGCGTAACAAATTCATTGCCGCCTTCGCCTGCACGACCGCTCTGGTTTCGACGGGCGCGGCCTCCGCCGCCGATCTCGGCGCGCGCTACACCAAGGCACCCGCTTATGTCGAGCCGCTGTTCAACTGGACCGGCTTCTACGTCGGCGGCCACATCGGTGGCGCCTGGACCAACGAGCAGTTCATCAACAACGGCAACAGTGGCGGCTTCGGTGATCTCTCTCCGGGAGAAGGTTTCCGTCAGCGCAACTCGGGCATCATGGGCGGCGCCCAGATCGGCTACAACTGGCAGGCCAACAATTACGTGTTCGGCATGGAAGGCACGATCTCCGGCCTCAACAACAAGGGTTCGTTCACGAACACCGTGTTTGGCACCGGTGACGACGTGTTCTCCTGGCGTGCCAACGTTCTGGCAACGGTCGTCGGCCGCGCCGGCTTCGCCGTGCAGAACAACCTCTTCTACATCAAGGGCGGCTATGCCGGCGTGAACAACCGTCTGTCGGTCAGTGACACCGTCGGCACCGCGGGTTCGGGCGGTCAGACCCATTGGGCCAACGGCTGGACCGTCGGCGCCGGCTGGGAATACGGCGTCACCCGCAACTGGATCGTCGGCCTCGAGTACAATTACGCGGCTTTCGGCAGCCAGACCTATCAGCTTGGCGGCACCACGACCAACTACACTTTCGACGCCAAGCCGCGCGATATCCAGTGGGCCGTCGTGCGCGCGAGCTACAAGTTCGACGCGCCGACCATCGCCCGCTACTGAGCACGTCGACCGCAACGCGACCAACGATCAAGAAAAGCACTGCCAAAATTCAAAAGCCCCGGCCTGGTCCGGGGCTTCTTTTTTTCGTGGTGTAGCCCCGGTCTCAGGCCATCACCGAGAAGCCGCCATCGACGGGGATTGCGGTGCCCGTGACGAAGTTCGACGCGGACGATGCCAGGAACACGGCGATGCCGGCGAAATCGTCGATGTCGCCCCAACGCCCCGCAGGCGTGCGCGCCAGCACCCGCTCGTGCAATCCCGATACCTGCTGCCGCGCGCCGCGGGTGAGGTCGGTATCGATCCAGCCCGGCAGGATCGCGTTGACCTGGATGTTGTCGGGGGCCCAGGCATTGGCGCAGGCACGCGTGTACTGCACGATTCCGCCCTTGCTGGCCGCATAGGCGGTGGCGAAGCTCGCCCCGAAGATCGACATCATCGAGCCGATGTTGATCACCTTGCCGTTGCCCGACGCCTTCAAGGCCGGATAGGCGAGCTTCGAGCACAGGAACGCGCTGGTGAGGTTGGTGTCGATCACCTTATTCCACTCGTCGAGCTCGAGCTCGTGCGGCGGCTTGCGGATGCTCATGCCGGCATTGTTGACGAGAATGTCGATGCGGCCGAGATCCTTGACCGCGCGCGCCACCATGGCTTCGATCGCGGCCTTGTCGGTGACGTCGGTCGCAACCGCGATCGCCTTGACGCCGCGCTGCCTGAGATCTTCGACGGCCGCGTTGGACTTCGCCTCGTTACGTCCGACCACGGCTATGTCGGCGCCGGCATCGGCAAGGCCGCGCGCCATGCCGAGCCCGATGCCGCCATTGCCTCCTGTTACGACCGCGACCTTGCCGCGGAGATCGAACCGGCTGGATGTCATGCTTGTATTCCCTGGTTTCTTCTATTGGTTGCTCTGCCAGATCAGCACCAGCCCGAAGCCGGCCATGGCGGCGCCATAGCCGGCCCATTGCAGCTGGTTGACCATGAAGCTCGATCGCGGCCAGGGGACGGTGCCCGTGCCCTGGCCGATCCAGAGCAGCCCGACGGCGAGGGCGAACAGGCCTGCTACAAGCAGAAATCTGCGCATGCATTCCTCCCCATCGGTCCGCTTCCGTCGCGACTCGCGGCATCAACGATGCTGCGGTCTCGAAAGCTTGGGGCGCACAGTAACCGTAGCTTTGGTTCGGTTACAATGGCGGCGCCGGCAGAAGCCGTCGCAGGCAAATCCCAGCACATGTCGCGATGCGCGGGCAGGGCGATCACCGATGTTGTGCGGGTGATCGAAGCTCAGCTCACCGCTGCGGACCGTCGTTGGGAGGCGAGCATTGGCTGCCGACGCGCTCACAACGAAAAAGCCCCGGACAATGCCGGGGCTTTGACGTTTGATCGTGAGATCAGATCAGTACTTCGCGACGACCGGACCGGTCCAGTTGAAGCGGTAGACCAGCGAGGTCGAGATCGTCTGGTTCCAGCTGTTGGCGCGGATGCTGTTGCCAACCGCAACGTTGCCGACGTCGAACAGTTCGTCCTGAGTCTTGGCATTGTAGAAGGCCGAACGATACTCGGTCTTCATGAACCAGCCGGGCGAAGAGACGCCGAAGATGTTCAGGCTGTTCTCGACACCGCCACCGACGAACCAGCCGTTGCGGTTGTAGCTGTTGAGGTGGATGCCGGCGGGAGTGCCGCCCAGCGTCGTGAAGTTGGTCTGGCCGAAGTGGGCGCCCGAGTAACCGCCGTTGACGTAGGAGAGAACGTTCGGGGCGACCAGCCAGCCGAGGCGCACGCCCGCGGCCCAGGAGGTTTCCAGCTTCTGGTTGCCGGTGATGCCGATGGTCGGATCCTGGATGGTGGCGCGGATGCTGCCGAACTGACCGTCAGCGAACACACCGGCGACCCAGGTGCCGCTGAACTGCCAGTCGTAACCGGCGCCGACGGTGCCGAACCAACCGGAGCCGCCCTGACGCTGGTCGATCGTCAGCGGAACCGCGCCGACAGTGGTCTGGACGTGCTGGTCGGCATTCGAGAGGCCGCCGCCGCCACCGCCGAAGACGTAGAAGCCGGTCCAGTTGGCGACGGGCGCCGGCATCGGAGCCTTCACGTAGGGACGGGCACCAAGGTCAGCGGCCGAGGCCGAACCGGTCATCGCCGCAACAGCGGTTAGAGCGAGCAAAGTCTTTTTCATGTCAAAATCCCCAACCTTGGTCTGTCGTAGCAGGCGCGAGCGCGCTGAAGTCCGTGTCATCTGATGTCCGGACTATAGACGGTTCTCGCCGAAATGCTGTTGCCGGCTAGGCACAGTTGCCGGAAAACGCCGTTGAGCGGGCATTTGAGGCGTAGCTCTCGAAAGCGGAAATAATCACGCAAAATCAATCATTTGTGTCGATTTTGAGATCTCGAATTCGGGTAAGGTTTCGTTAGGACATTCGGCTTTGTCCGAAATGGAGGCAGTCCCGCCTCAGCCTCAGCGCCGTGAGTCGTTGGCCGAGTCGCGGTGGCGGCGCAGGGAATCGCTCAAAGGCGTGCGGACCCGCGGGCAGGCGTTATCGGCAAAGGGCGGCGCCCCCACAAAATGAAAGAGCCCCGGCTCCTCGCCGAGGCTCTTGAACGGAGTGGACGGCCCGAGGGCTCAGACGTCCAGCAACTCTTCGCTGGCAAACTCGGCCTTGTCCGAGATGAAGGCGAAGCGCGCCTCGGCCTTGGTGCCCATCAGGCGTTCCACCGAATCCGCCGTGGTGTCGCGATCGTCGGCAAGCAGCACCACCTTGAGCAGCGTGCGCTTGCTCGGATCCATGGTGGTCTCCTTGAGCTGCGCCGGCATCATCTCGCCGAGTCCTTTGAAGCGGTTCACCTCGACCTTGGCGTTGGCGTTGAACTCGCTCTTGAGTAGCGCCTCCTTGTGCTTGTCGTCGCGCGCGTAGACCGATTTCGAGCCGTGGGTCAGCTTGTAGAGCGGCGGCACCGCGAGGAAGAGGTGGCCCTCGTCGATCAGCCGCGGCATCTGCCGGTAGAAGAAGGTGATCAGGAGCGAAGCGATGTGGGCGCCGTCGACGTCGGCGTCGGTCATGATGATGATGCGCTGATAGCGCAGATCCTCTTCGCGGTAGTGCAAGAGCTGGCCGCAGCCGATTGCCTGCACGAGGTCGGAGAGCTGCGCATTCGCCGTCAGCTTGTCCTTACCGGCGGAGGCGACGTTGAGGATTTTTCCGCGCAGCGGCAGTACGGCCTGGGTCTTGCGGTCACGCGCCTGCTTGGCGCTGCCGCCGGCCGAGTCGCCCTCGACGATGAACAGCTCCGAGCCCTCGGTGCCGGCATCGGTGCAGTCGGCGAGCTTGCCGGGCAGGCGCAGCTTCTTGCCCGCGGTCTTGCGCGCGGTTTCCTTTTCCTGGCGGCGGCGCAGCCGCTCCTCGGCACGGTCGATCACGAAGTCGAGCAGCCTGTTGGCCATGTTCGGATTGCCCGACAGCCAATGGTCGAACGGATCCTTCATCGCCTGCTCGACGATACGCTGCGCTTCGGCGGTCGCGAGACGATCCTTGGTCTGACCCTGGAATTCGGGCTCGCGCACGAACACCGAGAGCATCACGGCCGCGCCCACCATCACGTCTTCGGAGGTGATGGAGGCTGCGCGCTTGCCCTGGCCGACGCGCTCGGCGTGATCCTTCAATCCGCGCAGAAGCGCGCTGCGCAGGCCGGATTCGTGCGTGCCGCCATCCGGCGTCGGCACTGTGTTGGTATAGGAGGAGAGGAAGCCGTCGGCATCCGCGGTCCACGCCACCGCCCATTCGCAGGCGCCGTGCGCACCGTTGCGGCCGGACTTGCCGGAGAAAATGTCGGGATGCACCAGCGTGTCGGCGTGGATCGCAGCCGCCAGGTAGTCCTTCAGTCCGCCGGGGAAGTGGAACGTCGCTTCCGCCGGTACATCCTCGATGCCCTTGAGCAGGTCGGGCGCGCAGTTCCAGCGGATCTCGACGCCGCCGAACAGATACGCCTTCGAGCGTGTCATCTTGAACAGGCGCTGCGGCTTGAACGCAGCCTTGGCGCCGAAGATGTCGGTGTCGGGCTTGAAGCGTACGCGCGTACCGCGGCGGTTGTTGACCTTGCCGAGGTCCTCGAGCTTCCCCTTGGGATGGCCGCGCTCGAAAATCATGCGGTGCAGCTTCTGGCCGCGCGCAACCTCGACCTCGAGACGCGAGGACAGGGCGTTCACCACGGAGATGCCAACGCCGTGCAGACCGCCTGACGTCTCGTAGACCTTGGAGTCGAACTTGCCGCCCGAATGCAGCGTGCACATGATGACTTCAAGCGCCGACTTCTTCGGGAATTTCGGATGAGGATCGATCGGGATGCCGCGGCCGTTGTCGGTGACGGTGAGGAACCCGTCTGCGCTGAGTTCGACTCCGATGAAGGTCGCGTGTCCGGCCAGCGCCTCGTCCATCGAGTTGTCGATGACTTCGGCGAACAGGTGATGCAACGCCTTCTCATCGGTGCCGCCGATATACATGCCCGGCCGGCGACGCACCGGTTCCAGGCCTTCGAGCACCTCGATGTCGGCTGCGGTGTAGTCGGCTTCCCCGCCGCTCGCGCGCGGCGCCGCCTTGGCGGCGCGGGATTTCGGCTCGTCGCCGCCGAAAAAGTCGTCTTTTGCTTTGGGTTTCAACTGTTTGGACATATATCTTGATGCGTTTTGAGGGCCGCATGGGCGGCGAATCGATTGCGCCGACTATGCCACTTCTGACTTGGAAAGGTTATCGCAGGGGCGGGCCGGGCGATGTGGTTGAGGGCCAATCCCGGCGATTTTACGCCGCAGGCCCTCTAATTCCCGGCAATTTGACCTGCCGGTCTGTGCCGAGCCCGGTTTTGTGACTTGATGTCACACAAGCCCTTGGCTTACCAGTCTTTTTCATCGAGCAGCACCTTGAGACGGGGCGGAAGGCTATTTTTGATGGAGCAGTTTGCGCACGCCCTGGCCGATTTCGTGCGCGTTCACCAGGCCTGGGCGGCTCCGATCGTGTTCCTGCTCGCTTTCGGAGAATCGCTCGCCTTCATCTCGCTGCTGGTCCCGGCCTGGGGCGCGCTGGTGGGAATCGGTGCGCTGATCGGGGCGAGCGGAATCAGCTTCTATCCGGTCTGGATTGCCGGCGGCCTCGGCGCGGCGCTGGGCGACTGGGTCTCCTACTGGTTCGGCTTCCGCTACAAGGAGAAGGTCGCCCAGATGTGGCCGCTCTCGCGGTATCCGGAACTCCTGCCCCGAGGCGAGGCTTTCGTGCGCAGCTGGGGCGTGCCCAGCATCTTCATCGGCCGGTTCTTCGGTCCTTTGCGCGCCTCGGTGCCGCTCGCGGCCGGCATCTTCGAGATGCCTTATTGGAGTTTCCAGGCCGCCAATTTCGTCTCGGCCCTGGTCTGGTCGGCCGTGCTCCTGCTGTTCGGTGACGTGCTCGCCAAGATCATGGAATGGATCTGGCGGGTGATCTGACTTCCAAACCTTGACGGAAACCGGATCTGGCCTTATAGCCGCGCGCCATGATCAACGCCGCGACCATCCTGTTCGCCCGTCGCCGCCGCCGCAGTCTTGCGGTTTGGGCGGTCGATCGCGTTTGAGATCATCGTCTTTGCCGCTGGATCCGATCCGCGGCATTCTCTCTCCTGTCAGCGCGATCTGATCCGGCGGCCCCCCAAAGAGGCCCAGCAGGAGACCACGATGTACACGCCACCCTTTTTCAAGCAGGACCGCACCGCAAGCCTGAAGTTCGCCGAAGAGCGCGGCTTCGGCACCATGTGCGCCTTTGACGGAAAGAAGCCGGTCGCTTCCCCGCTGCCGTTCTATCTGACCTACGCCGCTGATGGGACGCCGCAGGCCGCGTTTCATGTCGCCCGTCACAATCCGCTGCTAAAGCTTGCGGGCGGCGATGCGTCCTGGCTGCTCGCGGTCAATGGGCCTGATGCCTATGTATCGCCGGACTGGTACGTCTCGCCGGACCAGGTGCCGACCTGGCTCTACCAGTCGGTGCATCTGAGCGGGCCGGTGCGGCTGTTGTCGGACGACGAGCTGTCGGTGCAGATCGACACGCTCAGCGACAAGTTCGAGCACTGGCTGCTGCCGAAGAAACCGTGGACGTCGGGCAAGATGACGGCGGGCCGGCTCGAAGCGATGAAAAAGGCGATCGTGGGTCTGGTGATGAATGTTGAAGAGGTCGAAGGCAGCTTCAAGCTCAACCAGCACAAATCCGACGCCGATTATGCGGCGATCGCGAATGCGCTCAGCGCCGGCGATGCCGACGCCAAGCAGATCTCACAGTTGATGCGGCAGGCAAGGCCGCAAGTTTTCGAACACGACACGAACAAGCTCGAAAGGAGCGCGTCATGAGCCTCGCTGAGACCACAAAGGCCCCGATCACCGGCGCGGCGAAAAAACCCGCAACCGTCTTCGTCGATGGCGGCTCCGGCACCACCGGGCTCGGCATCAACGAGCGGCTCAAGCTCCAGGGTGATGTTGCGGTGAAGACCATCGCCGACGACAAGCGCAAGGACCCTGCGGCCAAGAAGGCGCTGATGGAGGAGGTGGACCTCGTCATTCTCTGTCTGCCCGACGATGCCGCCAAGGAGACGGTCGCGCTCGTCGACAGCATGGGCGCCTCGGCACCAAAGGTGCTGGACGCTTCCACCGCCTATCGGGTCGCGCCCGACTGGGCCTATGGCTTTGCCGAGCTGACGCCGGATCAGGCCGGCAAGATCAAGGCCGCCAAGAAGGTTTCCAATCCCGGCTGCTATCCGACCGGCGCGATCGCGCTGCTGCGGCCGATCGTCGACGCCGGCCTGCTGCCGGCTGATTATCCCGTCACCGTCAACGCGGTGAGCGGCTATTCCGGCGGCGGCAAGTCGATGATCGCAAGCTTTGAAGACGGCAGCGCGCCGTCCTTCGAGCTCTACGGTCTCGGCTTCGAGCACAAGCATCTGCCGGAGATGCAGCTCTATTCGAACCTGACGCGGCGGCCGATCTTCATTCCCTCTGTCGGCAACTACCGGCAGGGCATGCTGGTCTCGGTACCGCTGCAGCTCGACACGCTGCCCGGCAAGCCCAGCGGCGCAGACCTCCAGGCCGCGCTGGCCAAGCGCTATGCGGGCTCGAAATACGTCTCGGTGATGCCGCTGCAGAACGAGGCGACCAAGGGCGGCAAGCTCGAGCCGGAAGCGCTCAACGAGACCAACATGCTCGAGCTCTACGTCTTCGCCAGCGACAAATATCACCAGGCCGTGCTGGTCGCTCGCCTCGACAATCTCGGCAAGGGTGCCTCCGGCGCAGCCGTGCAAAACATGCGGCTGATGCTTGGATTGCCGGAGGAGTAAGACAGTCTCGTGCCCCGGACGCAGCGCCGCGCCAATTGGCGGTGCGCTGCAGAGCCGGGGCCCATTCTTGCTTCGCTTGCGGCCTTCTGGGTCCGGGCTCTGCGCAGCAACGCTTGCGCGTTGCAGCGCGTCCGGGACACGAGACCTCAGTACTTCGCGATGAGGGGGCCGCCGAACCGGTAGTTGATGCGGGCGGTGATTAGGTCGACGTCCTGACCGATACGGTCGGTGCGTGAGAACGTGCCGACCGGCGTCAGCGCGCCGTTGGAAGTGAGCGTGATGTCGTGCCGGCCCATGAACAGGTGGTCGTATTCGAGGCCGACCGACCAGTTCGGGGCAAAGCCGTATTCGAAGCCGACACCGACCGCGCCGCCCCAGCGGGTCTCGTCGGCACGATCGAACTCGGCCCCGGCCAGACCGCCCGTACCGGCGCCGCGGTAGCGATCGCTGGTAACGGCGGCACCGCCCTTCACGTACAGCAGCGCATTATTCCAGGCGTAGCCGACCTGGCCGGTGAACAGGCCGAAGGCATTGATGCGGGTGCGGTTCTCGACGCCGAGCACGGCGCTGGCATTCCGGCCATAGAGGTCGGCCCAGTCGCCCTGCGCTTCGAGGCCGAACACGAAGGCGCTGCTTTGCCAGCGATAGCCGACCTGGCCGCCGGCGACGGCGCCCGTTGCGTCATGGCACCCTTCGGCAACGCCAGGGGCGAAGCCGACCGTCTGGTCCCAGCACTTACGCGACGATCCGTAGCCGCCATTGGCGCCGATGTAGAAACCGCTCCAATCGTAGATCGCGGCGATCATCGGCGGCGCCTTGGTGTAGGGACGGGCGGCAAGATCAGCGGCGTTGGTCTGGGTCGTGACGGCGGCGAGCGAGAGGACGCCGAGCGCGGATGCAATTTTCCAATTCATGTCTGCCCCGAATCAAATCAATTGCGATGCGCAAATATAGCCGGGGATGGGTGAGATTCCGCAGTGGCGGAGCGGCGCTTTGCCTAATTCTCCCGAACTGTCGTCCGTCGGCAACAGTCCATGGTGGCGCAACTTTTGGTTGCAGCATCGGAGCGTGCTTCAGCTTGGCATCGCTCGTGCCGGGACGAGCGTTCAAAGCACCTTGAAGATCGCCAATGCCAGCACGGCCTGCGCGAGGAAGCCGACGGTGAAGGCCAGTGTGCGGAAGATCGGGATGCCGAGCGCGTAGACGATCAGATGCGCGACGCGCGACCAGAAATAGACGGCGCAGGCGAGCACGGTCCATTTGGTGGAATAATCGATCGCGTTGAGGATCAACACCAGCGGCGCGAAGATCACGAGGTTCTCGACCGCGTTGTCGTGCGCGAACATCAGCCGCGTCGCCCAGTCGGCCTGTGCCTTGTCGTTTCGGGTGGGGTTGGCCATCACGCTCCCGAGGCCGCGAACCTGACAGCGGTTGACCATATAGGGAATCCAGAGGATCCCGGTCAGGATCACCGTCAGTGTCAGCCAGAACAATTCGCGCGTCATGGTTCGATCCCTCTGTCGTCGCTGCGTTGAGCGCGAGTCTATACAAAAGCGCGGAAGATTCCGCTATGCGCGGACCCTGACATAGCTGCCGGGCGCGTCCTCGATCGGGGGCAGGGCGTCGCTGCCGACGCTGCGCGCCGGGACTTCCTCCGGATCGATCCCGCGCAGCCATTCGCGCCAGTCCGGCCACCACGAGCCCTTGTGCTCCACGGCGCCCTTCATCCACTGTGCGACGTTGACGTCCTTGATGTTGTCGTTGGTCCAGTACTGATACTTGTTCGAGGCCGGCGGATTGACCACGCCGGCGATGTGGCCCGAGCCCGACAGCACATATTTCACCGGGCCGCCGAAGAACTGCGAGCCGTACAGCACCGATTCCGCCGGCGCGATGTGGTCCTCGCGGGTGGCGAGGTTGTAGACGGGCACCTTGACCTTGGAGAGATCGAGCAACGTGTTGTCGAGCACCATCGTGCCGGTGGAGAGCCGGTTCTCCAGATAGCAGTTGCGCAAATAATAGGAATGGTTCGACGCGGTCATGCGCGTCGCATCGGAATTCCAGTGCAACAAGTCGAACGCGCTCGGCTGCTGGCCCTTCAGATAGTTGCTGACGACGTAGGACCAGATCAGATCGTTTGAGCGGAGCATGTTGAAGGCCATCGCCATCTTCGAGCCTTCGAGCACGCCGGCCGTCTTCATGTCCTGTTCGAGGGCCGCGATCTGCTCCTCGTCGACGAACACGAGGAGATCGCCGGCATGGGTGAAGTCGACCTGGGCGGCGAAGAACGTCGCGGACGCCACGCGCTGGCGGCGCTTCTCGGCGAGCCAGGCCAGCGTGGTCGCCAGCATCGTGCCGCCGACGCAATAGCCGGCGGCGTGCACCTTCATCTCGCCGGTGACCCTCTCGATCACGTCCATCGCCGTGAGCAGGCCTTCCTTCATGTAGTCTTCCCAGCTCTTGTTGCCGAGCCGCTTGTCGGGATTGACCCATGAGATCACGAACACGGTGATGCCCTGGTCGACGCACCACTTGATGTAGGATTTCTCCGGCTTGAGATCGAGGATGTAGAACTTGTTGATCCAGGGCGGCACGATCAGGAGCGGGGTGCGCAGCACCGTCTCCGTGGTCGGTGAATACTGGATCAGCTGCATCGTCTCGTTCTGGTAGATCACCTTGCCCGGCGTCGTCGCCATGTTGACGCCGACGACGAGGTTGTCCGGATTGGACTGGCGGATCTTCAGCGTGCCCTTGCCGGCCGCTATGTCCTCGGCGAGCATCTTCAGGCCGCGCGCCAGATTGTCGCCGCTGCTCGCCACCGTCTCGCGCAGCACCTCCGGATTGGTCAGCACGAAGTTGGACGGCGACAGCGCATTGGTGACCTGCTGGACGTAGAACTCGGCCTTGCGACGCGTCTGCGGATCGAGCCCTTCGGCATCGCGCACCAGCTCCTGCGCCCATTTGGTCGTGAGCAGATAGAGCTGCATCACGAAATCGAAGAACTGGTTCGATTTCCATTCCGGGTCGGCAAAGCGCTTGTCGCGCGGGGAGGGCGCGATCGCAGGCGGGGCGTCCTGGCCGGCCATGCGGCGCACCGCCGAGCCCCAGAGGTCGAGATAGTCCTTGGCGAGCTTGGTCTGCAGATCGGAAGAGCGGGACGTATCCGACAACCAGTATTCGGCGACCGACGTGAAGGTCTTGACGACCTCCGCAAGCTCGGCCGGCGGCCGATCCTGCACCTCGCCGCTCTCGCGCGGCTTGAGGTAAGCGGCCAGCGCCTTGCCGCCGCTCTCCATCGCCCGCGCGACATTCATCGCGAAGGCTTCCGCATCGAACTTCGTCTCGGGTTTGGGCGTATCGGTCGTGGCCATACTCATGAGCAGAACAGTAACGACTCATTCCGTATTCGTCACCGCGAAGCTCGCATGTTTGGCGTTAAACACTCTCGAAGATGTGTTGCAGTGCGACAAATCTTCTTGGTTCCGTCACATTCGGGCCGCACCGCTCGGCTTGGTGGGCAACGGCTGTTTTCTCGCTCTCGCCATTCGGGCAGCAATGGTTTGAGCTTGGGCGCGGTCTTGGGTAAGGTTGCCCGGGGCCGTGCTTTGGGACGAGTAGGGGATTTCCCAAGTGTTGGCGTTATGGGACCTGCAAAAGACGCTGCCGATCCGCAGCGCGCTGCTGATTGCGGCGCTCGCCATGGGCGGCTGCTCGAGCCAGCTCGCGGATATGACGCCCACGGACGCGCAGGCACATCCGAGGGAGCCCGGTACCTACCTGCCGGTGCACGACCTGCCGCCGGATCGGGATCAGGCGACCATCCCGCTGGAGCAGCGCGCCAAGATCGAGGCCGAGCTCGCCGCCGCGCGCGATCGCCAGGCCGCTGCCGGCAAGGACGCGAAATGAGGCACAGCAAGGTAATCGCTGGCGCCCCCGCCTTGCCGTGCTAAAAGATCCCGGTTCAGCCGAGAGTCAGGGCGAACGACTTCAGTCTTCGTTGTCGATGATTGCTCTAAGCATTTGATTTTGAGTAGTTTTCACGACGATCCTGAGCGCCCTTCCGAATCGTCGTCCGTCCTGTCGATTCTGCCCTGACCGGTTGCCCGGAGCCCAGAGAGCCATGGAAGAATTTTACCGCATCCGCCGCCTTCCGCCTTACGTGTTCGAGCAGGTCAACCGGGCCAAGGCGGCCGCGCGGAATGCTGGCGCCGACATCATCGACCTCGGCATGGGCAATCCGGATCTGCCGGCCCCGGCGCATGTGCTGGAGAAGCTGAAGGAGACGCTGGGCAAGCCGCGCACCGACCGCTACTCGGCGTCCCGCGGCATCCCCGGACTGCGCCGGGCCCAAGCCGGCTACTACGCCCGCCGCTTCGGCGTGAAGCTCAACCCCGACACCCAGATCGTGGCGACGCTCGGCTCGAAGGAGGGCTTTGCCAATGTGGCGCAGGCGATCACGGCGCCCGGCGACGTCATCCTCTGTCCGAACCCGAGCTACCCGATTCACGCCTTCGGCTTCTTGATGGCGGGCGGCGTCATCCGCTCGGTGCCCTCCGAGCCGACGCCGCAGTTCTTCGAGGCGGTGGAGCGGGCAATCGTGCATTCGATCCCGAAGCCGCTCGCGCTCGTCGTCTGCTATCCTTCGAACCCGACCGCCTATGTCGCGAGCCTCGATTTCTACAAGGACCTGGTCGCGTTCGCGAAGAAGCACGAGATCCTGATCCTGTCCGATCTCGCTTATGCCGAGGTCTATTTCGACGAGAGCAATCCGCCGCCCTCAGTGCTCCAGGTGCCGGGTGCGATCGATGTCGCCGTCGAGTTCACCTCGATGTCGAAGACCTATTCGATGGCCGGCTGGCGCATGGGCTTCGCGGTCGGCAATGAGCGCGTGATCGCGGCGCTCGCCCGCGTCAAATCCTACCTCGATTACGGCGCCTTTACGCCGGTTCAGGTCGCGGCGACCGCGGCGCTGAACGGGCCCGACGATTGCATCAAGGAGATGCGCGACACCTACCGCAAGCGCCGCGATGCGCTGGTTGAATCGTTCGGCCGCGCCGGCTGGGAGATTCCGCCGCCGGAGGCGTCGATGTTCGCCTGGGTGCCGCTGCCGGAAGCCTTCCGCAGCGTCGGCAGCATGCAGTTCGCGACCCTGATGGTCGAGAAATCCGGCGTCGCGGTGTCGCCCGGCGTCGGCTTCGGCGAGCATGGTGAAGGATATGTCCGCATCGCCATGGTGGAAAACGAGCAACGGATCAGGCAGGCCGCGCGCGGCGTGCGACGCTTCCTTGAAAGCGGCATCGAAACGTTGCACAACGTCGTTCCGCTCGCCAATCGGCGTTAAGTTCTCTTCGGCAGGTTTTCTAAGACATCATGGTTGCACCCCTGAAAGTGGGCATAGCGGGGCTCGGCACCGTGGGCGCCGAAGTGGTCCGTTTGATTGAAACGCAGGCCCGCGTGCTCGCGGGCCGCAGCGGCCGCGGCATCCGTGTCGTTGCCGTCACCGCGCGCTCGAAGGCGAAGAAGCGCGGCGTCGATCTGCGCGGCGTCGAATGGGTCAGGGATCCGATGGCGCTGGCCACCCATCCCGGCATCGATTGCTTCGTCGAACTGATGGGCGGCGCCGGCGATCCCGCGCTGGCGGCCGTCGAGGCCGCACTCAACGCCGGCAAGTCGGTCGTCACCGCCAACAAGGCGCTGCTGGCCAAGCACGGCCTCAAGCTCTCCAAATCAGCCGAAAAGCACGGCGGGGCGTTGAATTACGAGGCAGCCGTCGGCGCCGCGATCCCCGTCATCAAGACGTTGCGCGAGGGTCTTGCCGGAACCGGCATCAACCGTGTCTACGGTATCCTCAACGGCACCTGCAATTACATCCTGACGAGGATGGAGCAGGAGGGTCTGTCCTTCGCCGAATGCCTCAAGGACGCGCAGCGGCTCGGTTATGCCGAGGCCAACCCGTCCTTCGACGTCGACGGCCATGATACCGCGCAAAAACTCGCGATCCTCGCCAGCCTCGCCTTCGGCACGAAAGTTGCTCAAAGCGCGGTGTATGTCGAAGGCATCTCATCCATCGCACCGGAAGATCTGCGCGCGGCGTCCGATCTCGGCTACCGCGTCAAGCTGCTCGGCGTTGCGGTGCGCACCGCCACGGGCATCGAGCAGCGCGTGCATCCGACGATGGTTCCAAAATCCTCCTCGATCGCGCAGGTGATGGGTGTCACCAATGCTGTCACGATCGACGGTGAGGGCATTCCGCCGATCACGCTGGTTGGCCCCGGCGCCGGCGGCGCCGCGACGGCATCCGCCGTGGTCGCCGACATCGCTGATGTCGCGCGCGGCATCCGTGCCAATCCGTTCGGCCGGCCGATTTCGCAACTGCGCGACACCAAGAAGGCGCCGATGGAGCGGCACGAGGGCGGCTATTACATCCGCCTTCTGGCGCGCGATTTCCCCGGCACCGCGGCTGCGATCGCGACGCGGCTTGCAGAACAGAAGATTTCGATCGAGTCGATCGTGCAGCGTCATCCCAATGGCGGCGCTGCGCCTGATAACGGCAAGGCGGTCCCCGTGCCCGTCATCCTGATCACCTATGCGACCCACGAGGACGCCGTGCGCCGCGCGCTCGCCGCCGTGCAGAAGGACAAGGTGATCAGCGGACGGCCGCAGGTGATCCGGATCGAGAAGAACTGAGGCGGTTCGTCGAACGAACCGTGGGCGTTACGAGTTAATGCGGGCAAGGAATCCTGTCCAAAACTGTTTCGAAGGAGTTAGCCGATGTCGACCCATATTGAAGTCCCCCCGCACGCCTTGCTCGAGCGCATTCTCACGCTGGAGATCGTGCGGGTGACGGAGCGGGCGGCGGTGTCGTCGGCGCGGCTGCGCGGGCACGGTAACGAGAAGGCGGCCGACCAGGCCGCGGTGGATGCGATGCGCCGCGAGCTCAACAAGCTCCCGATCGAGGGCACCATCGTGATCGGCGAGGGCGAGCGCGACGAGGCGCCGATGCTCTTCATCGGCGAGAAAGTTGGCCTGAACGCCGGCCCGCAGGTCGACATTGCGGTCGATCCGCTCGAAGGCACCACGCTGTGCGCCAAGAACATGCCGGGCTCGATTGCCACGATGGCGATGGCCGACGGCGGCACGCTGCTGCACGCGCCCGACGTCTACATGCAGAAGCTCGCGATCGGCCCGGGTTACGACAAGGGCGTCGTCGATCTCGATGCAACGCCGGCCGACAACGTCCGCCGCCTCGCCAAGGCCAAGGGCGTCCAGCCTGACGGCATCACGGTTCTCGTGCTCGATCGTCCGCGCCATGCAAGCATCATCGAGAGCGTGCGCTCGACCGGCGCCGCCGTGCGCCTGATCACCGATGGCGACGTCGCCGGCGTGATCCATTGCGCCGATCCTGACAATACCGGCGTCGACATGTATCTCGGCACCGGCGGCGCGCCGGAAGGCGTGCTCGCGGCCGTGGCGCTGCGCTGCATCGGCGGCCAGATGCAGTGCCGGCTAATCCTCGATTCCGCCGAGAAAATCGAGCGCGCCGCCAAGATGGGCGTCAACGATCCCAAGATGATCTACGGCATCGAGGACATGGCGCGCGGTGACTGCCTGTTCGCCGCCACCGGCGTCACCACGGGCTCGCTGCTGTCAGGCGTCAAATTCCGCAAGGACGGCGTGATCGAGACCGAGACGGTGGTGATGCGCTCCGTCACCGGCACCGTGCGCTACATCAAGGCCGAGCACCGCGAGCTGGCCAAGTTCCATTTGGACTAAGGCTGTCCCCCACGCGATCGTTCGGCCGGTTGAGCCGGACGTCGCAGGGACTGGTCCATCGTCTGCCCGCTACGGGCTGCGCAGCGGCGACGGCATGAACAAGAACACGTCGCACAAAGTCAGAGCGAGCTTGGCTGCTCCTTGCAGCAAGCCAACCTCCTCGGCCCAGGGCTGGAGAATGGATCTCGCGGACGCCATGTCTCCGCTCTCGAGCGCGCGGCGCGCGTTCGTGTCGGCCTCGGCATAGACATCGGTTGCGATCATTCCGGACAGCGCCTGCGAGAGGCCTTGATCGAAGCTCTCGATGCGGACTTCCGATTCATAGTGATCCGGCCTGAGCCTGATTTGGTTCTTGGCCTGTGCCGGATCGAAAAGCCCGACCTTGCCCAGCATGACCAGCAGCGGATGATTCCGGGCAATGGCGGCGGGAATGATCGGATAGGTCCTGATTCTCCCCGATCGATCATCGAGGGATGAGAACGAGATGACCGGTCCGATATTGAAGCGCGAGTTGCGGTGGAGCACCGCGACGCGATGATCGATCTCGGAATCGGCCTCGAACACCTCGCCGCTCTTGGGTCCGTCGTCCAGGCCGTTTCCGATGAGATATGCCGAAAGCTGGGCGACGCGGGCGGTGACGGTGTGTTGATCGAGCCCATCCACCTCGAACTCGATCTCTCGTCCAGTGAACGCCGACAGTCCGACCGTGTAGGCTCCTATGGTCTTGCCGGAACGGTAGGGGACGATCTCCATCCACAATGCGAACGGTTGATCTGGATAGGGCGCAAACGCGCTACGTGACTGCTCCAGCCACATCTCGGGCGAACGACCGACGTTTCCCCGCCAGACCACGGCGACAACACCAGCCAGTGCCGCGACGACGGCCCCCACAAAGGCCGTCGCGAGACGTGTATTCTCGGCAAAACCCAGCGCCTTCAGTTCCGCATTGCTTTCGGCAGGACCCATCGGCGAGACGATGAGGTGCGCGCGATGGCGGCCGGCGGCGTCGACAGATTCCGGCCATAGCCAGGAGGCCCGCTGCCACAGCTGCTGATCGAAAGGCATGGGCGCCGGAATCATGAGGATCGCCATGAGTTGATCGCCGGCACGGATGAACATCGGATCGCCAGCGTCGGCGCGTGATGCGATCGTGCTGCGGCTCCACTGCAACTCGGGATGACGAACGCGTAGCGCCCGGATCAACGCCTCTTCGTCCGGGAGGCGGGCATCGTCGAGCAAAATGTATGCGACAGGGATGGTTGTCATGGCAGATGCGGGCGCACCCAACTGGTTGAGATGGTCACATTGCTCGTCGCGGACGAACGTGATGTGGCGGACAACCGCTATTGTTGCATGGAAAGGATCGTGCTTTAAAGCCCTCGATGTCAACCGGAGCCAACCGCGCGCAGGAAAATCCGCGGAGCGAAACATGACGCCAACATCCGATCTCTCCGCCGTCAAAGCCCTTGTCTTCGACGTGTTCGGCACTGTCGTGGACTGGCGCACCAGTCTGATCACAGACTTCATGTGGTGGGGCAAACAGCGCGGCATCAGCGCCGACTGGACCGCTTTGGTCGACGGCTGGCGCGGCATGTACATGGCCTCGATGGACGACGTGCGCAAACATCCCGAGCGTGGCTATGTCATGCTCGACGATCTGCACCGCCGCTCGCTGGAAAAGCTGGTCGATCAATTCTCGATCAAGGGCCTCACCGAAGCCGATCTCGACTATCTCACAAAAGGCTGGCACCGCCTGCATCCCTGGCCCGACAGCGTCGCGGGCCTGACCCGGTTGAAAACTAAATTCGTGATCTCGCCGCTCTCGAACGGCAACGTCGCGCTGCTCACCAACATGGCGAAATTTGCAGGGCTGCCGTGGGATCTCATCCTATCGGCCGAGCTGTTCGCGCACTACAAGCCTGATCCGGAGACCTATCTCGGCGCTGCGCGTCTGCTCTGCCTCAAGCCGGAAGAGGTGATGATGGTCGCCGCCCACAACGGCGATCTCGCGGCTGCGCAGAAGAACGGGCTGAAGACCGCCTTCGTGGCGCGGCCGACAGAGTACGGGCCGCTGCAGAAGGTGGACTTCGAAGCGACTGGCAATTGGGACATCGTCGCGAAGGACTTTGGCGGGATCGCGGATAAGCTCGCCTGCTAATTCCATCCCGTGCGATTGCCGACGACGTTGCGCGGCGTTCTTCAAGCGCCTGCTGTCGCGCGCGTTCTGGCCGCCTGCCAGACGTTGCTGAGCAAGGCCGGGACAAGGCCGTGAGCGGGACACTGATTCCAGGCACCGGCAAAGAATGCGAAGCCCGGGTCGGAGGCGCGCTGCTGCCGGGCATTTTCGACCGCCAGCAGGACCAGCGTCCGCGACCGCAGCCGGATCAGACCGATGAAGTCTCCGTCGCGCGTCTCGCGGACCACGCGCGCCGGCGCGCGCAGGGTGCGAAGCAGCGCGTCCTTCGGCTCGATCTTCGCCAGATTGTCGCCGTGGAGCGCCAGCTCGCGCATCAGCTCGATCGATTTCACGATGTTGTTCATCGCGAGCGCAGTTGCGTGCGCGCAAGCCATGTTGCCGCGCGAGGCAGTCTGGATTCGATCGAGCGCGGCCTTCAACGCGCCGCTGCGCCTGAGCCAGGCTGCACGCAGCGGCCAGGCCGACGACCAGGCCTGCAACGTGCGCGCGGCGGCGTAGGATTCCTCGCTCGCGAGATAGTCGGGGAAGAACAGCCGGCCTACGGCCTGCTGTACAACGACGCCCATGCTGCGATGCGCGCGCCGGCCGCCGACGTAATTGCCGAGCTCGGTGATCTCCGGCGCGATCTGTTGCAACAGCGCATCGATCTTCGAAAGCGCGGATTCGAGCGAGGCCTGATGCGCAGCGCGCAGCGGATCGTGCCGGTCGCGAAATGCTGGCCAGATGTCGCCATCGGGGGCGCGGAAAACCGTTAGCTTTGCCGCGACCGAGCGATTGAACAGGCCTCCGCGGCCGGACAGCGAGCGAGTGACCACAGCCGCATCGTTGACGCGGAGCAGTTCATCCGGGTTGCGGACGAGGGCGAGGCGGACGAGGCCCGGAATGGTTATGATGAGGGCCACGCTGAGCCTCGCAGCACGTTCCAGGGGGCAAAGGCGTTGTTGACGCCCTCGAGCGCCGGGCCGAGTTGCGGCACGTGCCGCAGCAGCACTGATTTCATTCCGTTGTTCTGGATCCAGTCCAGACCGAAGTCGGTGTAGATTTCCGCCCGGTAATCGTCTGTGAAGAAGCGGTCGCTCTTGAGACGCCGCGATGCCATCAGGATGAAGATGCGGAAGGCGCTATCGCTGAAGCCAAAACCGTCCGGCAGATCCTCGGCCAACAGTCCGACCATCAGATCGACGCGGTCGACGTCGCCCTTGTAGATCGCGCGCATCTTCTTTGCCGCGCCGGGAATGCTGGTGATCTCCTCGAATGTCTTGACCCGTTGCTTGCCGACCAGCTCGCGGAACCGGTTGTAGCGCGGCACGCCGCGCTCGCGGTCGCGCACGATATCGATGGCGGCCATGTCGAGCAGCGGTTGGCCGTCCTTTTCGAATTGGCGGAGGAAGTTGGGGTAATTATGCAGGCGAATGGCGCCGGGATGTGCCGTGCCGAACGAGTACAGCAGGTCGACGAAGCCGTGCGTCTCCATGAACTTGCGGGTCGCGCGTCCCTGCATATCGACCAGCTTGCAGTGTTCAACCCCCGCGGCGTCGATCCGCCGCACATCCATGTCGTCCGGGATCAACGGGTGCAGGCGGTAGACCGCAGTGAATTCCTCGGTCATCGCGTAGGGCGCGCTATGCTGATCCGTCGGAGAGCGGATGATGCCATAGGCGGCTTCGCTGTTCTCGCCGAGCACCGCTCGCAGCACCCGGCACGGTATCCCCGACCAGTTGGCGCGCATGCTGAAGTCCAGCGCAGGATGGCCGAGGATGCCTGGCGTCCATTCGATGGTGTGGATCTTGGCGATCAGGGCTGCGTTGATCAGGCGCGCGCGCTGGAACAGTTCCTCGTCATTCCAGGTTGGATACCGTGTCTTCAGGCCATCGCAGATGACGTTGTGCTCACGTGCGAAGAGATTGTGGAGCAGGCTGAGCCCGACCCACCAATTGTCGTTGAATCCAGTGAGATCGGCGCCCGGATGAGCTGGATCGGCGGGAAGCATTCCATCGCTCCCGACCTCGATCTTTCCGTCGGCCTTGGAACGGATCTGCATCTGTCTGTCGCGATCGCTGCCGTAGATCTGTCCGGCGTCCCACCAGTGCGAGTTGAGGTTACGGAATGTGGGTGTCGCGCCGAGCCATGGTTCACGCGGCGTTCGGTCGGGGACAGTCCGGCGGATCTTCATGCAGCCGTCGACCCGTTCGTCTTCGGGCCAGGTATCGCCCGTCTTCAGCGGGATTTTGAACTCGTTTTCCGGCTCGGGAACCCCATGGCTGAACCAATTATGCGTTTCGAACTGAATCCAGGCGGCGGCCAACAGATTGAGGCTGGTCGCGGGAATGAAGGTGTCGCGCGCCAGCAATTCCATCGAGATCACGCGCGGGCTGGGTTCGAGCAGGTCGTCTACGCTGTCCGGCACGCATTCCGGCAGCGGGAAATTGCGTCCGAACCGGGCGCCCGCCATGCCCATGCGCGGATGGTCGAGGCTGTTGAAAGAGCCATCGGCGGAACGCCACCGGTCATTGCCGGTGCTCCAGCCAGGCGGAGTCGTGCCGTAACCCGTGTGGCGGAGGTTGTGCTCCCGCAACCGCTCGCGGAAGACCGAAAGATTGGCGGATCCGAGCAGGGTCGGCAGGTGGTCCCATCTGACAAAAAAATTGATGACCCGAAAGGCGACATCCAGGACCGCCTGGAGCAGGCCACGATGGAAGACAAAACCATCGTTTTCGCGGGACATTGACGCTCCCAAACAACCGCGTGAAATCAATTGGGATTGCAACTAGCAAAGGCAGTTCAATAGCACCAAAATGCCCCGCTTGCCAACGCGACGTGCTGGAAGCTGCGGTCGCCCCGTCGTACAATTTCCCCTGTCGGTTGAACATTTGCTCGGATAGGATGCCATGCAGCCCTGGCTGCGTTAGGCCGCCCGGCTGAATTTGCGCGCGGAGCGAACTGCGCGGCAACGTGCTTGAACCTTGTGAAGACCAGGCCGACACCGGCGTCGGCAGGACAGAAGAGCCATCTTAAGTTGCGTGTTTCGCCGTCGAGGGGGTGACGCAGATGGGCAGTATGGTTCGCAATTATGATGGCGGGATCACAAGCTCTCCCGCGCAACTGGTGTCGCCGCGATCCGTCGAGGAGATACAATCGATCCTCAGGGATGCCGAGCGCTACCCAAGCCCTGTCCGGGCCATGGGCAGCTATCATTCCTTGACGCCTTGCGCATCGTCGGACGGCACGATCATCGACATGTCCGCGATGAGCCGCATCCTCAAGATCGATCCACATGGCATGACGTTCACGGCCGAGGCGGGCCTCCAGTTCATTGTCGCATCTCGGGCGTTACGGGCGATGAACCTCCAGTTTCTGACCAATATCGAGATCGGGAACATGACGCTGGGGGCGGCGGCCTGTTGCCACACCAAGGACGGACTGGATGGCGGCGAGTTTGGACAGGTCGGCTCGTACATCACGGCGATCAAATGGGTAACCCCCAGCGGCGAGATGGCGGAAGCGTCGCAGGATAAAGACCCGCATCTGATGTACTTCATGCGCTCGAGTTACGGCTTGTCCGGCGTCATCTACGAAGTGACGTTTCGGATCAAACGGCTGGAGGCGATCCACTTCAGCTATTTGCCGCGCCCGATCGCAGAGCTGACCGAGAAGGAGGTGGATGGGATCATCGATGCGTCGCGAGGTCTGATCTGCTGGACGGTCGGTCGAAAGGCGCACTTCCAGACGCGGCACCCCGCCGACCGGGTTGGACCGTTGGGATCGCTGTTCGCCGCCAGCCGCCGTACCCTCTGGAATTATACGGAAGCGCGCGTCGGCAGGTTCATCGACAGCAGCATCCCCACCAAGCCTCTCAGGGATGTGTCGCTCGACGCTTGGTTCGTTGGCAGCAAGCTGTTGATGTCGTTCCTGCACCTGGTCGGCGGCGCGACCTTGTACAATCCCGACAAGACGATCGACTACAGCGAGACGCCGCCATCGGCGCGTTATGCATTCACGTTCTGGACATTTCCGCGCGGTGAGTGGCTGAACGTGCTGCGCGACTATGTGGACTTCAGCGAGAAGTATTTTGAGGAGCATGACTTCCGCTGCAACATGGCGCTTGGTTCCTACTTCATCCGGAAGGACGAGCATTCGTTGCTGTCCTACTCGCATGACGGAGATGTTTTTTCAGTCGATCCCATTCACGCCTATACGGACAGGCCGGCGTGGGACGGGTTTTTGAAGGAGTTCAATGAGTTTGCGTCCAAGAGAAATGGCATTCCTCTGCTGAACCAGAGTCCGTTCATCACCAAGCGCCATGTCACGGCGGCGTATGGGGCGAGATGGACGGAGTTCTCTGAGCAAGTCAGACGCGAGGATCCGCACGGGCGCATGCTGAATCCGTTCTTTGCGGATCTGCTTAGCCCGTGAGGATCGACGCGAAGCGACGACGGGAGTGACGTGCCGACAAGTCCGGTCTGGGCTGAAGCTGTGCCCGGCGGGATCGAGACAGTGTGGCTGACGGATAGTCGCCGAAAGCGTTGTGGACTTGTTTTGGGAGAAATGCGCAATCTTGTCGCCCCCTGGAAAAGGTAGGGCGCCAGCTCGAAAACGCCGAAAAATGTCAGAATTCCGGAGTGGGTGATGGACGATCCTCACGACAGAGCAACCGAACGCCGTCAGCTCACGGTCTTGTTCTGCGACGTCGTTGATTCAACGGGCCTCTCCGAGCGCTGCGACATCGAGGATTTGCGCGAGATATTGTTGGAATTCCAGGCGATCAGCTCGCAGTGCATCGCGAATGCCGGCGGCAGTGTCGTCAACTACATCGGCGACGGCATTCGCGCCGAGTTCGGTTATCCCCTCGCATCGGAAAACGAGGCTGAGAGCGCGGTACGCTGCGGTCTGCTGTTGTTGCGGGCAATTGGGGAGTTGAGCGATCGCGCGATCGCGGCGATCCGGGAACCGCTTCGCGTTCGGATCGGCGTGCATACGGGAGTAGCGGTGATCGGCAGGGCGGGGCCGGGTCACGTACACGATGCGACCGAGATCGTCGGCGATACGCCCAACATCGCATTCCGGTTGCTGGAAATGGGCGAGCCCGATTCGCTCGTGATCAGTGGTGAGACAAAGCGCCTGCTGCGAGGCAAATTCGCCTTGCAACCGCTAGGCATGCGTTCACTCAAGGGACTGTCGCGGAAGGTCGAGGTCTTTCTCGTCTCAGGCGAGACGTCGGAAGATGGCGTCGGCCACCGCGCCCGCCATCGCAATGCCTCGCGCCTCGTCGACAGGGTCACCGAATTGGGGCAGTTGCTGCAGGCCTGGGAGCTGGCGAAGACCGGGCAGGGGCGTACGGTGGAGATCACCGGGGAGCCCGGCATCGGCAAATCGCGCTTGGCACTGGAGCTGATCGAAAGGGCGGCTTTGCCGGATGGCCTGATCCTGGCGATCCAGGCCTCCGGCCCGCATCAGAACACGCCGCTATACCCGATCATCAGAGCCCTTGAGCAGCGCATCGGCATTGGCAGGGACGAAGACGCCGAGGTGAACTTGGCGCGTCTGCGTGATTTCATGGCCGCAACGTCCGGCGGCGACGAGGAGCAGTTGACGCTGATCGGTCAAATGCTCGGTTTACCGGGGCCGGCGGCGTCAGGTCCAACAACAATTCCCGACGCGCATGAGCAACGTCGGAAGACGCGCGATGCGGCGGTGCGGCTGTTGATCTCGCTGACGCGCGGCGAGGCCAGCCTGATCCTGGTCGAGGATTTTCATTGGGCCGATCCGTCGACGATCGAGATTGTCGAGCGCATTGCCGGCCAGATCGGGGGCACGCGCAACCTGCTGGTGGTCACCAGCCGAGCGTCTGTCATCGGTAGCGTGTCGCCGATGATCCTGCGCATCGTGCTTCAGCGTCTCGACGACGAGCACTGCCGCGATCTCGCAGGATCGGTCGTCCGCGACAAGCAACTGCCAAGCCAGTTGCTCCAGCAGATTGTCGCGCGATCGGACGGTGTGCCGCTGTTCGTGGAAGAATTGGCGGCGGCTGCCCTCGAGACTGGACAGGTCGATCCCGGCGTCAGAAGGGCTGGCGCGAGCGGACCTTCAGAGGTGCCGTCGGCGCTCTACGACTCCCTGATGCTGCGTCTGGAGCGGCTCGGCAATGCGAAGGCGGTCGCGCAGCTCGCGTCGGTGATTGGCCGGAGCTTTTCGCATCGGCTTCTTGCCGCCGTTGCCGGCGAGCTTCGCGACGCGCTCAAACCCGCCCTCGAGCGACTGCGAGCGTCTGGATTGATAGGGCTTGAGCGCGATGACGATGAAAAGGTCTACTCCTTCAAGCATGCCCTGGTCCGGGACGTCGCCTATTATTCGCTTCTCAAACGCCAGAGGCGGGAGCTTCACGACCGCGTGGCTGAGGAGATCGAGCTCCATCTGCCGGAGATTGCCACCACCGAACCCGGCTATCTCGCGCAGCATCTGTCTGAGGCGGGACGCACCTCCCGAGCGGCACAGATGTGGCTTAAAGCGGCCCAGCAGGCAGCAGAACGTTCGGCAAATCTGGAGGCGATTGCCGAACTCAACATGGCGCTGGAGGAGATCAGGAGGCTTCCAGCAGGGCTTGAACGGGACAATCTGGAGCTGAACGCCCAGATCGCGCTGATCGGACCGACGATCGCGGTCCAGGGATTTGGCGCCGACGCGGTCGCCGATGTGAGCAGCCGTGCGATCGAGCTCTGCCGCGCTCTCGATAACGATCCGCGCATCTTTCCGGCGCTGTACGCAAGATGGTCTTACCTGCGTGTGGCAAGCAACGTCCGGGAGGCGGGCACGCTGGCGCGGGACTTTCTGACGCTCGCCGAGCAAAAGGGAACGAGGGCCGATCGGATGGTCGGCCATCGGTTGCTCGGCACCTCCTTGCTCGACGGGGAGACCGAGCAGGCGTGCATCCATCTCGATCGGGCGGCCAAGCTCTACGATGCTGCCGCCGACCGCGCGACGGCCGTGATCTACGGGACCGACGTGCAGATCACGAGCCTGTCCAATTTGTGCATTTGCTGCTGGCTGGTGGGCCGAGTGAGCGAGGCGATCGCGCACGGCCAGGAGGCACTCGGACATGCGCAGCAATTGTCGCATGCCCATACCCTCGGTTATGCCTACGCGCATGCCTGCATGCTCCACACGCTGGAGCGGGACGTGCAGACCGTCCGGGCGCTCGCGCAACGCACGCTCGATGGGGCGATCAGACGGGAACTGCCGCTCTGGGTCTCGGTGGCGCGGACATTTCTCGGTTGGGCCGACCTCGAAAGCGGCCGCCTCGCGGAAGGCATCGAAGTGCTCGAGAAGCAGCGTGATTTCCTGCAGACGGCGCACCTCGTCTACTGGCTGCCCACCTATCTTTGCTGGCTGGCCGAGGCCTATCTCCGCGTCGACAGGCTGGCGGACGCCCGACGTTGCCTCGATCAGGCGCGCAACGTCTTCGGGCGGGGCGGCAACTACTGGTACGAGGTCGAGTGCCTGCGTATCGAAGGGCGGTTTGCTTCGCACGCGCAAATCAACGACACCATGCTCGCGGAGCAGAACTTCGAGCTGGCCCTGGCGCTCGCCCACCGGCGTGGCCAGCGAGGATTTGGCTTGCGTGCCGCCGAAGGGCTGACGAGCCTGCTCGCCGCCAGAGGCCAGACGGACCGCGCACGCACGCTGCTGCAGCAGGAATTGCAGCTATTCGCTGGTCAACCAGAGCGCGGCGATCGCGCGGATGCCAAGAGGCTGTTGCGCGACATCGAGGAGCGCTCGCGCATCTGACGCCTCAGATCCGGGATCGAGCCGGTGTCCTTCCTTCGGACGCCGAACCCTCGGACGATGGGTGCTCGCCCCGGGGCCGCGTTGCACCGGCGCGATTCTCGACCGCACAGAACGTCGCAATCGCAAGATCGATCCGCCGGTCCAGCGCGCGGCGATTGAGCTTGAATCCGGTGTCCGTCAGCAGCCTGAAATGATCGTGACTGAACACCATGCCAAACAGCATTTCGGCGATGAGGCGGAGCGGCACGCCCTCGAAACGAGGCTCCAGGCGAACGGCCTTGAGCAGGTCGACGATATGCTCGATGCCGCTTTCGATGATGACCTCGGCGAACATGCGTCCCAGCGCAGGCGAGGCCTGACGTTCACCGATGATCAGGCGCTGCAGCGCGATTTCGCCCGGCGACAACGCCACGTCCGCCGCCTCCCGGAGCGTGTTTCGAAGCCGGATCGTTGGTGATCCTTCCGCGGGGGTGTCTGCGTAATCGGCTTGCGGCAGGCTGCGCAGCAGCATGGCGCGAAACAGCTCAGTCTTGCTCTCGAACAATTTGTAGAGTGTCTTTTTCGACATGCCGGCGGTACCGGCGATATCGTCCATCGTCGTCGCGGCAAAACCCTTGCTGGTGAAGGTCTCCTTCGCCGCCGTCAGCAATTGCAACATGCGTGCGTCCGGGGCGGGAAGGCCGACGGCCGGCTTGGTCCGCCCCGAAGGCGGGTCGATGCGCCCCTGACTGCTGGATTCTCTCGCCATGGAAACACCCGCCTTGAATCTGAGCTGCTTCACGACTGCTTGAACGCAGTTGAACAGGCAGTCTAGCACTTGACTTCGGGAAGGGAAACCAACAAGTTTCCGGGCGGAAACTGAATAGTTTCCAAATGTTTCCGTGCGCGATCCCCTGGAGGGGCCGCAACTTACCCATGGATCTCATCATGCGTCCCCCGATCGTCCGCGCCGTCCCGTTGATTGCCCTGCTGCTTGCCGCTTGCGGGGAACGGAGCCCGCAAGCCGCTCTACAGCAGATGGCGCCCGAGGTCGGCATCACGACCCTGAAACCGCAGGAAGCGAAGATTTCGACGGTCCTGCCGGGGCGCGTCGTTGCCTATCAGGTTTCCGAAGTCCGGCCGCAGGTCACGGGCATTTTGCTCAAGCGTGACTTCGTGGAAGGCGCCGAGGTGAGGGAAGGCGATCTGCTCTATGAGATCGATCCGGTGCAGTACAAGGCGGGTCTGGCGAGCGCGGAGGCCGCGGTGCAGAGGTCGGAGGCAACGCTCGTCAGCGTCAAGCTGAAGGCTGCGCGCAAGACCCAGCTTCTGCAGACCAACGCGGCCAGCCAGCAGGACGTTGACGATGCCGTTGCCGCCTACAAGCAGGGCGAGGCCGACCTGAAGGCCGCCGAGGCCAACCGCGAAACCGCCGCAATCTCGCTGGACCGCACCAAGGTCACCGCGTCGATCTCGGGCCGGATCGGCAAGTCAAGCATCACGCCCGGCGCGCTCGTCATCGCCAGCCAGGCGACCGCGATGACGACGATCCAGCAGCTCGACCCTGTTTATGTCGACCTCGACCAGTCGACCTCCGAGATGGAGCGCCTGCGCAGCCAGATCGCCAGTGGCCGGCTCAAGCGCCCGGCCGAGGGCGTGCAGGTCGAGCTGTTGATGGAGAGCGGCAGGGCCTATGGCCACAAGGGCAAGTACGGATTCACCGATGCCAGCGTCAACGAGAGCACCGGCTCGGTCTCATCGCGCGCGGTCTTCGCCAATCCCGAGCGCGCGCTGCTGCCCGGCATGTATGTGCGCGCCCGGGTGGTCGCGGGCGTCGATCCGGCCGCTATCCTGGTGCCGCAGCGCGCGGTCTCGCGCAATCCGCTGGGGCAGGCGGTGGCGATGTTCGTCGACAAGGACGGCAAGGTCGAGCAGCGGACGCTGGAGCTCGGCGAGGATGTCGGCAGCAACTGGCTCGTGCGCTCCGGCGCGAGGTCGGGCGATCGCCTGATCGTCGAAGGATCGCAGAAGGCCCGCCCCGGTGCGCCCGTCAAGACCGTGGAGCTCGCGGTCGATCCTGCAACCGGCCTCACCGTGGATCCGACGCGGCAAGCCGACGCGCGGCCCACGGCCGCCACAGCCGGGCAGTAATCGTCATGTCCCATTTCTTCATCAAGCGGCCGATCTTCGCCTGGGTCATCGCCATCCTGATCATGCTCGGCGGCGTGCTCGCGATCTTGCGCCTGCCGATCGCGCAATACCCGCAGATTGCACCGACCGTGGTCACGATCACTGCGACCTATCCCGGCGCCAACGCCCAGACCGCGGAGAACTCGGTGACCAAGGTCATCGAGCAGAACATGACCGGTCTCGACTATCTGCAATACATGTCGTCGTCGAGCACCTCGACCGGCGTGGTGCAGATCTCGCTGACCTTCACCAACGAAGCCGATGCCGACATCGCCCAGGTGCAGGTGCAGAACAAGCTTCAGCTGGCAACCCCGCTGCTGCCGCAGGTCGTGCAGCAGCAGGGCATCAAGGTCGTGAAGTCGTCGGCGAGCTTCCTGATGGTGCTCGGCTTCGTGTCCGAGGACGGACGGCTTGCCGCCAGCGACATCGCCGATTACGTGGCGTCCTCGGTCAATGATCCCATCAGCCGCGTCGCCGGGGTCGGCCAGGTGACGTTGTTCGGTGCCGAATACGCCATGCGCATCTGGCTCGATCCCGATAAATTGGCGAAATACAATCTGATGCCCGGCGACGTGACCGCGGCAATCCAGACCCAGAACACGCAGGTTACGGCCGGCCAGCTCGGCGGTCTTCCCGCCGTCGGCGGCCAGCAGCTCAATGCCACCATCACCTCGCAGAGCCGCCTGCAGACCGTCGAACAGTTCAAGGACATCATCCTGCGCACCGCATCGTCCGGCCAGACCGTGCGCATCGGCGACGTCGCGCGCGTCGAGCTCGGTTCGAAGTCCTATGATTCAGCGGCTCGCTACAACGGCAAGCCTGCCGCGGGCATGGGCATCAGCCTTGCGACCGGCGCCAATGCGGTCGCAACGGCGGAGGCGGTGAAGGCGCGCATCGCCCAGCTCAGCGCCACCATGCCGGAGGGCCTTCGCGTCATCTACCCCTACGACACCACGCCTTTTGTGAAACTATCGATCGAGAAGGTGGTGCACACGCTGTTCGAGGCGATCGTGCTGGTTTTCGTCGTGATGTTCGTGTTCCTGCAAAGCTGGCGAGCGACCCTCATTCCGACCATCGCGGTACCCGTGGTGCTGCTCGGGACCTTCGGCGTGCTCTCGCTGGCGGGCTATTCCATCAACACGCTGACGATGTTCGCGATGGTCCTGGCGATCGGCCTTCTGGTCGACGATGCCATCGTCGTGGTCGAGAACGTCGAGCGCGTGATGGCCGAGGAGCAGCTCGGCCCACGCGAGGCGACCGAGAAGTCCATGCGCGAGATTACCGGGGCGCTGGTCGGGATCGGCGTCGTGCTCTCGGCCGTGTTCATCCCGATGGCGTTCTTCAATGGCTCGGTCGGCATCATCTACCGGCAGTTCGCGCTCACCATCGTCACGGCGATGCTGCTGTCGGTGCTGGTGGCGCTGGTGCTGACGCCGGCACTTTGCGTGACGATCCTGAAGCCGCCGAAGCACCATGGCGCGCAGCGCGGCTTCTTCGGGCTGTTCAACCGCGGCTTCGACCGCATGGCCGACGGCTATCAGCGCACCGCGGGCGCTGCGATCAAGCGCGTCGCCGGGGTGATGATCGCCTTCGTGGCGATCGTCGCCGGCATGGTCGTCCTGTTCCAGCGGCTGCCGAGCTCGTTCCTGCCCGAGGAGGACCAGGGCACGATCATGACCCTGATCCAGCTTCCGGTCGGCGCGGCCTCGACGCGCACCCTCGAAATCATCAAGCAGGTCGAGCATCAATATCTCGACAACGAGAAGGATGCCGTGGACGGTGTGTTCGCGGTCAATGGTTTCAGCTTTGCGGGGCAGGGGCAAAATGTCGGTCTGGCCTTCGTCAGCCTGAAACCGTTCGACGAGCGCAAGAATCCGGCGGCCTCGGCGCAGGCGGTGGTCGGCCGCGCCATGGGGGCGTTCATGAAGATCCGCGACGCCATGGTGTTTGCGGTGCTGCCGCCGTCGATCCCCGGCTTCGGCAATGCCGGCGGTTTCGATGTCTATCTCCAGGACACCGGCGGCAACGGCCACGAGGCGCTGATCCAGGCCCGCAACCAGCTGCTCGGGCAGCTCGCGGCGGACAGACGCGTCGCGCAGGCGCGGCCGAACGGCCAGGACGACACGCCGCAATTCAACCTCGACGTCGATCAGGCCAAGGCCACAGCACTCGGCGTCAACCTCAGCGATCTCAACACTACGCTGTCGGCGGCCTGGGGCGGAGCCTATGTCAACGACTTCATCGACCGGGGCCGCGTCAAGCAGGTCTATGTGCAGAGCGACGCGCCGTTCCGCATGGGCACCAGCGACATCGGCCGCTGGTACGTGCGCAACGTCTCTGGCTCGATGGTGCCGTTCTCGGCTGTCGCGACCGATCGCTGGAGCTTCGGCTCGCCGCGTCTCGAGCGCTACAACGGCGTTGCCGCCGTCGAGCTTCAGGGCCAGGCGGGGCAGGGCATCAGCTCGGGCGTTGCCATGCAGGCAGTAGAGGAGCAGATGGCCAAGCTCCCCAAGGGCTACGGCCACGAATGGACCGGATTGTCGTTTCAGGAACGGCTCACCGGCAGCCAGACGCTGTATCTCTATTCGATCTCGCTCCTGATCGTCTTCCTGAGCCTCGCGGCCTTGTACGAGAGCTGGTCGGTCCCGTTCGCGGTGATGCTGACGGTGCCGATCGGCGTGCTCGGCGCGTTGCTTGCGGCGACGCTGTTCAGCCAGGCCAACGACGTCTATTTCCAGGTCGGCCTTTTGACCACGATCGGTCTTGCCTCGAAGAACGCGATCCTGATCGTCGAATTCGCGCTGGAGCAGATCGCGGCCGGCAGCAGCCTCGTCGATGCCACGCTGCACGCGGCGCGGCAACGCCTGCGTCCGATCCTGATGACCTCGCTCGCCTTCATCCTCGGCGTGCTGCCGCTGGCGGTGGCGACCGGCGCGGGCTCGGCCAGCCAGAACGCTGTCGGCATTGGCGTCGCCGGCGGGATGATCGCGGCAACCGTCCTCGGCATCTTCTTCGTGCCCGCGCTGTTCGTTCTGGTCCGGCGAGTATTCCCGGGGACCCCGGCGGATGCAACTGGGTCGAAGACCGTGGCCGCAGCCGAGCCGGCGGAATAGCCCCCACTTGCCAGTTTGACATCCCCGAAGAGAGCGCCTTTCATATCGATAATTTCGATTTGTGGGGATGCCGGTGGACACTGAGCTCGCGCGTACATTCCTGACCGTGGTCGCGACGGGGAATTTCATTACGGCCGCCGATCGCCTTCACGTCAGCCAGTCCACAGTCAGCACGCGGATTCACTCGCTCGAAGAGCTGCTTGGCTGCACACTGTTCGTTCGCAACAAGGCCGGCGCGGCGCTGACGGCGGCGGGCCGTCAGTTTCAGCGTCACGCTTCGACACTTGTTCGCACCGTCGAGCAGGCCCGGCACGACGTCGGAATTCCCAAGGGATTTAGCGGCGCGCTCGTCGTCGGCGGCCGTATCGGTTTGTGGGAGGAATTTCTGCTGCTCTGGGTGCCGCGCATGCAGGAGGCCAATCCGCATATCTCCATCCGCGCCGAAAGCGCGCTGGAGCCGGAGCTGATGCAGGGGCTGGTCGAAGGCCGCCTCGACATCGGCGTGATGTACACGCCGCAAAGCCGCCCGGGCCTCAAGGTCGAGTTGCTGATCGAGGAGCAGCTTGTGCTGGTCTCGACCAACCCCAAAAGCGATCCGGAGCCGCAGGATGGTTACGTCTATGTCGACTGGGGGCCGGAATTCTATGCCCGCCACAGCGCCGTCTTTCCCAATTTTGCGGGACCCGCGCTGACTGCAAACATCGGCTGGCTCGGGCTTCAGCACGTGCTCGCCAATGGCGGCTCCGGCTACTTCGCGCACCGGATCGTCGAGCCTCTGCTCAAGGCCAGGCGCTTGCATCTGGTGGCGGGTGCACCGAAATTCTCGATGCCGGCCTATGTCGTCCACTCAGTCGACCAGCCCGATGATCACGTTCAGACCGCGATCGCGCTCATGCGCGACCTCGCCGCCGAGCAGACCCGCCGCATGATGGAAACGCCGGCGCGTGCCACACGCAAGCGTCGCTGACGGCCTGTTCGAAGCTACCCGCGTCTATAAAGGCGAGTCTCGGCGACGGCCGTCACGGCGCCAATCGCCAGCATCGCGACGACGATGTCCGCGGTCGCGCCGAGGCCGAAGGCCAGAACCATGGCGGCGATCACCGCGGCCAGCATGGAGACGGCAAAGCCTTCGTCGCTGATCAACCGTCGCGCGTTGCCGAGCAGCGTTGCGTGCATGTCCGTGGGGCGCATCGGCCTCTTGCCTATTGAAACAGCTTCATGGCGTTGAGCAGGGTCTGGATGACGCCTGCGAGCAGGGGGATGCCCGCAAAGCTCCAGGCCAGCGCCAATTGCAGCGGTGTGGTCCTTGCCGTCTGAGCGCTCTGCATGATGTCATGCCCCCGAGGGATTGTTGCTGGCCGCGACCGCCGCCGCGATTTCACTGGCGCGATATGCCGGCTTGATCGCCGCCATGGTCCGGGACAGCCGATAGGCGACCCAGCTCAGCAGCAGCTGCGAGAACGATGCCTCGCTTCGCGATGTCGTCGTCATGGTTGCTCCTTTTTGCTCGCCGCGCCTCAAGCGCGCGCCGGTTCGAGACTTGCCTTGTCGTCGTCTTTCATGTGATGGCGCTTGTCGACGGCGCGGACGCAGAGATTGGCGAGGAAGCCGACCACGAGCAGTCCGGCCATGATGTACATGGTGGTGTTGTAGGCCTGCGCCTTCGGCACGCCATGGGTGACGTTGTATTCGCGGATGTAGTTGATCAGCACCGGCCCGGCGATGCCGGCCATCGACCATGCTGTGAGCAGGATGCCGTGGATGGCCCCGACATAGCGCGTGCCGAACATGTCGCGCAGATAGGCCGGCACCGTGGAAAAGCCGCCGCCATACATGCTGACGATGATCAGGAAGCACAGCACGAACAGCACGACATTGCCGCTGGCGCCGGCATAAGGCACGGTCACGTAAAGCGCGAAGCCGAGCACCATGTAGACGAAATAGGTGTTCTTGCGCCCGATGAAGTCGGACAACGAGGCCCAGCTGAAGCGTCCGCCCATGTTGAAGAGACTCATCAGGCCGACGAGACCGGCGGCCGCGACCGCGGTGATGTGTCCCGGGAACATCTCCTGGCTCATCGCCGAAGCCTGGCCGAGCACGCCGATGCCTGCGGTGGTGTTGCAGAACAACACGATCCAGATCAGCCAGAACTGCGGCGTCTTGATCGCCTGATAGACAAAAACATCGTTCTTCGTCATCAGCTTGGTGGCGGTTGCCGGCGGCACGTAGCCTTCCGGCTTCCAGCCCGGCGCCGGCACGCGGACGATCGCGGAGCCGACCATCATGAAGAGGAAGTAGACGCAGCCCAGCGTGATGAAGGCGCCGAAGACGCCGACGTCGGTCATGCTGGCGAACTTGCTCATCAGCCAGACGGAGAAGGGGGAGGCGATCAGCGCGCCGCCGCCGAAGCCCATGATCGCCATGCCGGTTGCCATGCCCGGCCGATCGGGAAACCATTTCATCAGCGTTGACACCGGCGAGATGTAGCCGATGCCGAGCGCACAGCCCCCGATCACGCCATAGCCAAAATAGATGATCCAGAGATTATGCAGATGGACGCCGAGCGCGGAGATCAGGAAGGCACTCGCCCAGGCGATGCCGGCGGTGAACATCGCCCGCCGGGGTCCCCCTTCCTCGACCCAGCGTCCGAACACTGCCGCCGACAACCCCAAGAAGACCATCGCGATGGAGAAGATCCAGCCGAGTTCCGTGAGCTTCCAGTCACCCGGAGCTGATTGGGTGATGCCGATCAGCTTGGTCATCGGCAGGTTGAAGACGCTGAAGGCGTAGGCCTGCCCGATACACAGATGCACGCAGAGCGCCGCGGGCGGCACCATCCACCTGCTGTAACCCGGCCTTGCAACCGTATGCTCGCGATCGAGGAACGACAGCAGGGAGCGTGAAGGCAGCCCCGATGCATCGAGCGTGGTCGTCATCGAAAATCCTCCTGGCGCGTCGCCCTTCTTGGCGCAGCCATCCGGCTGCAGGCGATCGCGTCCTCAAGCTACGCAGGAGAATGGTTTTGACAAACGAATAATATCGACTGTTGCTATCGATATTCCCGATATAACGGCGCGGAGCTATGCGGAGCCCGGTTGCAAGCAAAAGGTCCGGACAGCGCGCGCTGTCCGGACCTGGTGAGGCGAGCGAGTGGACCGACCTGCCTTGGTCGGCCTCGGCCTACAGCGTCATCTTCATCGGTTCGGGATAGTAGTGGAAGCCTTCGCCCGCCTTGGCGACGTGGCCGTAACCCGGCCAGGCGAAGTGATAGGACATCACCGGGATCTTGTTTGCCGCGAGCATCGTCAGGAGCTTGACGCGCGACTCGGCCGCCTGCTTCGGATCCGTGTCGTAGGAGAACTCCATCCGCGGCCGCTCCAGCAACAGCACCGAATGGTGCGAGAGGTCGCCGAGGAAGGCGAACGATTTGCCCGCCGAGGAGACCGTGAAGATGGTGTGGCCGACGGTGTGGCCGGGCGCCGCCAATGCCTGCACGCCCGGCAGAAATTCCTGGCCGTCCTTGAAGAACACGATGCGGTCGCGGACCGGCAGCAGGTTCTTGCGGGCGTGGACGACGAAGTCCTTGACCGGGCTGCCGAGCTTGCCTTCGTCGGTCCAGAAATCGAAATCGGTCTGGGAGATGTAGATCTGCGCGTTCGGAAACAGCGGCTTGCCGCCTTCGTCCACGATGCCCCCGATATGGTCGATATGGGCATGCGAGCAGACCACGGCGTCGATGTCCCCCGGCTTGATGCCGGCCTCGGTCATGCTCTTCTGTTGTCGCCCGGTGGTGGCGCCAAACATTTTCGAACTGCCCATGCCGGTATCGAACAGGATGAGCTTGTCGCCGGTATTGACGATCGGCGAATTCTGCTCGAGCACGACATTGTCCGGTGACAGGAAATTGTCGGCCAGCATCTTCTTGACCTCTTCCTTTGGAACGCCCGTGAAAGTCCCGGAGGGATCACCGAGCGGCAACGGCCCGTCGGATACGACGGTCACCTCGGCATCGCCGAGAACGAAGCGGTGCCAGTAGGGCGTCTGGGTGCCGAGCTTGGGAGCCCGCGCCAACGCGCTGCTGCCGAGCATGGCGCTGGCGCCAAGGCCAGCACCAAGGCCCGCCCCAAGTGCGAGCAGGGACCGACGAGAGACATCGATTGTCATGCGTTTCTCCGCTTTGTCTTTTGTTTTGCGCGATTGTTCGCGCGTTGGCACCGGCCCGATCGGCCACGCGACGGCAGGTCGGCAGAAAAGTATGCTGCGCCGGCCGCGACAAGCTAGCAAGTGGAATTAGTGCGCAGATTCACGCGGAGCGGGAACGAGCTCCCGGAGCGGGAAGGCCACGTGTGGACGCGCTCTCCGCCAAACCAGGACGACACGAATTGCGCCTAGGCAATTCTCAGCGTGAGGTCGTTTCCTTCCGTCTCGGCAAAGCCCGCCTGCAGCACCTCTTCGCGCTTGTGGCGCAGATGCGCACGCAGGATGTGCGAGAGGCCGGCGCCGTCGCGCCTCTGAAGCGCGTTCAGGATTGCCTCATGCTCCTTCACGGCGAGCGCCCAGCGCTGTGGCGTCATCGGCGTGACGTACCGCGCGCGCCGGATGCGCGCGGTCACGGAGGTGTACAACCCCGCGAGCACGGGGTTTCCGGCTGCGTTGACAATGGCTTCGTGAATGGCGCGGTTGCCGCGATAATACTGGATCAGGTCGCCCGCGCGATAATGCTGAACCATGTCCGCATGCGCGGCGGCAATTGCGTCGATCTCGGTGTCCGTGATGCGCTCGCAGGCGAGCTCGCCGGCGAGGGCCTCCAGGCCCTGGCAGACCTCGAACAGGTCGCGCATGTCCTTGTCAGTCAGTTTTGCCGCGCGTGAGCCGCGATGCGGCAGCAGCTGCACGAGACCTTCCGCAGCCAGCACCTTGAGCGCTTCGCGCAGTGGCGTGCGCGAAATCTCGAGCCGCTCGCACAGCTCACGCTCGGGAATTCGGGCGCCCGGCGGGATTTCGCCGTCGAGCAGGATGGCACGGATGCGTCCGACGACGTCTTCATGAAGCATGGGTCTGAGCTCAATTTTGCATTCAAAAATGAACTTACAGGCAGAAATTTTCAAGTTCCAGCTTGAAAATCTCATGTTTTGCATTCAAAAATTGTAAAAAACAGGAGGACGCCGAGGAAATGGACCTGCAAGTCGAGGCAGAAGACCTTCTTTTTGAATGCAAGGACGGCATCGGGCGGATCACCTTCAACCGCCCGCAGGCCCGTAACGCCTTCACCTTCGCCATGTACGAGCGGCTCGCGGCGATCTGCGAGGAAGCCAACCGCGACCACGCTATCAAGGTGCTGGTGCTGCGCGGGGCCGGCGACAAGGCGTTCGCCTCGGGCACCGACATCAACCAGTTCCGCGAATTCAGGACGCCGCAGGACGCGATCGATTACGAGAACCGGATCGATCGCGTGCTGACCACGCTCGAACAGTGCCGGGTGCCGACCATCGCGGCGATCAACGGATTCTGCACCGGAGGCGGGGCGGGCATTGCCGCTTCCTGCGACCTGCGCATCGGCACGACAAGCGCGAAAATCGGGTTTCCCATCGCCCGAACGCTCGGCAACTGCCTGTCGATGTCCAATGTCAGCCGTCTCACCGCGCTCATTGGTGCCGCGCGCGTCAAGGATCTCATCTTCACCGCGCGCCTCGTCGACGCCGCGGAGGCTGCAAGCGTGGGGCTGCTCGGCGAGGTCGTCGACGATCTCCAGGCCCTCGATCGGCGCGCCGACGAGGTGGCTCGCCTCGTCGCCAGCCATGCGCCCCTGACGCTGAATGCGACCAAGCAGGCCGTGGCCCGCCTACAAAGGCGGCTGACGCGCGACGAGGGCGAGGACCTCATCCTGATGTGCTACACGAGCCAGGATTTTCGCGAAGGGCTCGATGCTTTCCTCAATAAGCGCGCGCCGCAATGGCGCGGCCAATAGGACCAGCCGATGCAAAGCGATCGATCGCAATCCAACTCTCGCCGTTCGGGACCGCTGGCTGGCCTCAAGGTCATCGATCTCACCCATGTCATGGCCGGGCCGACCTGCACCTTGATGCTCGCCGACATGGGCGCCGACGTGATCAAGATCGAGAAATGGCCGAACGGCGACGATACCCGTCATTCGGTGCCGCCGAAGATCGGCGACGAGGCGGCGTCCTTCCTGATGATGAACCGCAACAAGCGCGGCATCGTGCTGGATCTGAAGACCGACGGCGGCAAGCAAGTGCTGCGGCGGCTGATCGCGGGCGCCGACGTGCTGGTCGAGAATTTTGCGCCCGGCGCGATGGAGCGTCTCGGCTTCGGCTATGAGGATCTGCACGCCGAATTCCCGGCGCTGATCTACTGCTCGCTGTCGGGCTTTGGCCGCACCGGTCCCTACAAGCATCGCCGCGGTTTTGACCTCGTCGCGCAGGCGATGAGCGGCATCATGAGCTTTACCGGCGAACGTCCCGACGGTCCGCCCGTCAAATGCGGCCCGCCGCTGTCCGACATCACCGCCGGTCTGCTCGCGAGCATGGGCATCCTCGCCGCCTATACGCATCGTCTCAAGACCGGCGAAGGGCAATGGGTCGAGACCTCGCTTTATGAGGCCGCCCTGGTGCAGACCTATTGGCAATCGACCATCGCGCTCGCCGCGGGCACCGCGCCGCGCGCGATGGGCTCGGCCCATCCGCTCAACGCGCCGTATCAGGCCTTTGAGGCCTCGGACGGCTGGCTCGTGGTCGGCGGCGCCAACAAGAAGCACTGGCTGTTGATGCTGGAGGCGCTCGGCGCCAGCGAGCTCGCCGCCGATCCGCGCTTCGTCACCGGGGCCGACCGCATGGCGCACCTGAAGGAGCTCGAAGCGGTCCTCGGCGAGCGCTTCCGTACCAAATCGCGGGCGCACTGGCTCGCGGCGCTGGACGAGAAGGGCGTACCGTGCGGACCCGTGCATGACATGCTGGAGGCACTTAGTGATCCGCAGACGCTGGCGCGCGAGATGGTCGTCGAGGTCGAGCATTCCACCCTCGGTCCGGTTAAGACGATCGGCCTTCCCGTCAAGTTTTCGGAGACCCCAGGCAAAGTGCGATCAGGGGCGCCCGTCTATGGTGAGCACACAGGCGAGGTTTTGGCCGAGCACGGGTTCGACCAGAGCCAGATCGAAGCGCTCGAAAAAGAAGGTGCAATCGTGCTGGCCTCAGGAAGACGCGAGGAACGCGTCGCCTGAACGGATTTCGAAACGACAAGAACAAAGACAAAAACATAAAAGACAAATCAGCTGGAGGAAATCATGGGTCGGACGTCAATATTCCTGCTCTCCGCAGCCGCGACCGTGCTCGCGGGCACGATGCCGGCGCTCAGTGCCTGGCAACCGCAAAAGCCGATCGAATTCATCGCCACGGCCGGGCCGGGCGGCGGCACTGACAATCTCGCGCGCGCGGTGCAGAACATCATCACCAAGCACAAGCTGACGGAGCAGCCGATCGTCGTCGTCAACAAGGGCGGCGGCAGTGGCGCTGAGGGCTACGTCTACGGCAAGGCCTCCGCCGGCGATCCCTACAAGGTGATCTTTGGGACGTCGAACGCCTGGCAGCAGCCGCTCGTCTCCAAGGTCGCCTTCAACTACACCGATCTCACCCCGATCGCCGCGATGGCGCAGGACGAGTTCCTACTCTGGGTCAAGCAGGATGCGCCCTACAAGACGGCGGGCGACTATCTGAAGGCCGCCGCATCGGGCGAATTCAAGATGGGCGGCGCGCAGTCAAAGGACACCGACGAGGTGCTGACGCGCATGATCGAGAAGGCCGGCAAGGTCAAACTGACCTATATCCCCTTCAAGAGCGGCGCCGAGACCGCCGTCCAGCTCGCCGGCGGACACCTCGAGTCCCACGTCAACAATCCCAGCGAGAGCCTCGGGCAATGGCGTGGCGGAACGCAGCGTCCGCTCTGTGTCTTCAGTCCGAAGCGGCTGCCGCAGGGACAGAAGGTCACCGCAACCGAAGGCTGGAGCGACGTACCGACCTGCGTCGAGCAAGGGCTCGACATCAAGCAATATGAGCAGCCGCGCACGGTGTGGTTGCCCGGCAAGGTCACGACGGACCAGGCTGCGTTCTATGTCGACCTCATGAAGAAGGTGCAGGCGACGCCGGAGTGGAAGGACTATATCGAGAAGACCTCCCAGGTCGACACGTTCCTGACCGGCGCCGAGTTCGACAAGTTCATCAAGGACGACCTCGAGCACGTCAAGCAGGTCGCGGGCGAGCAGGGCTGGCTGGTGAAGTGAGCTGAATTGTTTTTGGGCTAATCGCTTCCATGAAGCCAATCGCATCCGAGAACCTCATCCTGAGGAGCCCGCGGAAGCGGGCGTCTCGAAGGATGGCCGCGGGCGCCATGTCGCCTGTGGCCGTCCTTCAAGACGCGCGCAAGGGCGCGCTACTCAGGACGAGGCTGGTGAATGACGTCCTGTTGTTTCTCGTCATCGGGAACCCCGAATGATCTCCCGCCGCGCCCTTGAACTTGCCACCGCCATCCTCACTGGCAGTTTTGGTGTGACCGTCGTCGTCTCAAGCCTCGACAATGGCATCGGCTGGTCGAGTGCAGGCGTGGAAGCCGGCACGTTCCCATTCCTGACCGGCATCATCATCGTGCTCGGGAGCCTCTATAATCTCGCGCGGGGCGCGCTGCCGGCCGCGACGCTCGCAAATGTCCCCGTCGCGATCACGCCGGTCGAGCTGCGCCGTCTCGCCGGCCTGTTCGTGCCGGCTGCGATCTTCGTCGCCGCGATCCCGCTCGCCGGGATGTACGTCGCATCCTCGCTCTATGTCTTCACGGTGCTTGCGATTCCCCGGCACCAATCCGTGCCGCGCGCGCTCGCCATGGCGGCAGCGACCGCGCTCGCGCTCTATGTCGTGTTCGAGCGCATGTTCCAGGTGAGCCTGCCGCACGGCGCGCTCGCTGCGGCGCTCGGGTTCTGACGGAGGGGCCGATGGAGAATCTCTCGGAGCTCTGGCACGGCTTCACCATCGCGGTCACCGTGCCGCACCTCGTCCTCATGGTGGTCGGCGTGCTGCTCGGCATTCTCGTCGGCGTGCTGCCGGGGCTGGGCGCGCCGAACGGGGTGTCGCTGCTGCTGCCGCTGACCTTCGGCATGCAGCCGGTGTCGGCCATCATCCTGCTCTCTAGCATGTATTGGGGCGCACTGTTCGGCGGCTCCGTCACCTCGATCCTGTTCAACATCCCGGGTGAGCCGTCCTCGGTCGCAACCACCTTCGACGGCTATCCGATGGCGCGCGACGGCCGGCCGACCACGGCGCTCGCCACCGCCTTCGGCTCGGCCGCGTTCGGTGCACTGATCGGCGTCATATTGATCACCTTCCTCGCATCCTGGGTCGCGCAGGTCGCGCTCGCCTTCGGGCCGGCTGAGTATTTTGCGGTCTATTTCCTCGCCTTTGCCAGCTTCGTCGGCATGGGCGGCGCGGCCCCGATCAAGACGATCGTGGCGCTGGCGATCGGCTTCGCGATCGCCGCGATCGGCATCGACACGGTGTCCGGCAGCGTCCGCCTCACCATGGGCATCGACGAACTGGTCAAGGGCGTGAACTTCGTCGTCGCGGTGATGGGCCTGTTCGGCATCGGCGAGCTTCTGGTTGCCGTCGAGGAGGAGTTTCACGCCCGCGCGGTGTCCTCAAAGATCGACTGGCGCGAGGTGTTTCGCGCGGTCGGCCGCCTGCCGCGGCATGGTGTTGCGCTGCTGCGCAGCGCTGCGATCGGATGTTGGATGGGGATCACGCCGGGTGGCCCGACCGCGGCGTCCTTCATGAGCTACGGCATCGCCCGCCGCTTCTCGCGTCGCGGCCGGTATTTCGGCACAGGGGAGGTCGAAGGCATCATCTCGCCGGAGACCGCCGATCATGCCGCCGGCACCAGCGCGCTGCTGCCGATGCTCTCGCTCGGCATTCCCGGCTCGGCGACCGCGGCCGTCATGATGGGCGGGCTGATGATCTGGGGCCTCAATCCCGGGCCCATGCTGTTCGTCGACCAGAAGGATTTTGTCTGGGGCCTGATCGCCTCGATGTATGTCGGCAATATCGTTGCCGTCGCGCTGGTGCTGCTGACCGTTCCGGTCTTCGCCGCCTTGATGCGGATTCCCTTCGTGGTCATCGCGCCGCTGATCGTGATCATCTGCGTCGTCGGCGCCTATTCGGTGTCGAACTCCTATCTCGACGTCGTGATGATGCTGGGCTTCGGGATCGTCGGCTATCTCTTCAAGAAGCTGTTCTATCCGCTGGCGCCGCTCGTGCTCGCGATCGTGATCGGCGACAAGGCTGAGGATGCGTTCCGGCAGTCGATGCTGATGTCCAAGGGATCGCTCGGGATTTTCTTTGCAAACAAGCTGGTGACATGCCTGATCGTGGCCGGCATTGCGCTTTTGCTGCTTCCGCTCGCGTTGCAGCTCGCGCGGATCTGGCGCAAGCCCGCATCCCCTGCGACCGAAACGACCGCCCACGAGAAGGTGATCATATGACCGCAAAGCCGCTGATTGCATTGGCAATGGGAGATCCCGCCGGCATCAGCCCGGAGCTGACGGCGAAGCTCGCGGTGCAGGACGACATCCGTGCCCAAAGTCGGCTCGTTGTCATCGGTGACCGCCGCATCTTCGACGACGGCGCGCGCATTGCCGGTGTCAAGCCGGAGCTGACGACAGTGGAGCAGGGGGCTGACCTTCGCGCGGCGGCGGGCGAGACGCTGTTTGTCGACCTCGGCCATCTCGATCCCAGAGAGGTCGAACCGAAGACTGCGACCCTTGCCGGCGGAAAGTTCGCCCTGGCGAATTACAAGCACGCACTCGAACTGGGCCGCGACGGACGGGCCGATGCCGTCTGCTTCACGCCTTTCAACAAGCAGGCGATGCGGCTTGCCCGTGCTGAATACGATGACGAGATCGCGTTTTCGGCCGAGGTGGTCGGTCTCAAGACGCCCGCGAGCGAGTTCAACGTGCTCGACCGGCTCTGGAATGCGCGGGTGACTTCCCACATCCCGCTCAAGGACGTCGCCGGGCGGCTGTCCAGCGAACGCATCCATCGCGCGCTCGAGCTGACCGATTCATGCATGCGTAAGGCCGGCTTCGCGCGGCCACGCATTGCGGTTGCTGGTCTCAATCCGCATGCCGGCGACGGCGGCAATTTCGGCCGCGAGGAGATCGACATCATCGCGCCCGTGGTCGCGGTCGCTCAGCGCGCGGGCATCGCCGCGGAGGGACCGTTCCCGGCCGATACCATATTTCTGCGCGCCAAAGGCGGCGCCTTCGATGCGGTGCTGACGATGTATCACGACCAGGGCCAGATCGCGATGAAGCTGATGGGCTTCGATCGCGGCGTGACCTTGCTCGGCGGCTTTCCATTCCCGATCTGCACGCCCGCGCACGGCACCGCCTACGACATCGCAGGGCAGGGCGTCGCATCGATCGGCGCGAGCCGCGCCGCGCTGCTGCTGGCGGCGGAGATGGCGGCTCGTCGCGTCGCTTGATTCCCTCAGATGAGGAGGAGGGCGCCTGCTTGTGCCTGCCGGCCGCGCGCAGTTTCAGCCCTTCCGGGAAAAAGTGGAAACTTCCGCCGTCGTAACGAGTTGCAGTCCCATGAACGTCTCCATCTCGGAGCTGGAACATGGTCGACGACGACCCGCTACGAACGGCGGTGGATATTGCTTGGTCCGTTTACCGCGCCCGGCGTCCCCACGTCGATGCCGCGGATAGTCGTCGCTGCCTGCTCGAGCGTCATCTGCAAGGGAGATGGGAAGCGCGCGAGAGCGATGCCGAAGAACTCACGGGATTCGGGATTGCCTACCTCGATCGGCTTCCCGACGACGAATGTTGAGGCTCATGGAAGGGCTCGTCTGCCGGGCGGCGGCCACAAGTGCCAGGCCGAATTGGACGCTTCTCGCGATTTCGAACCTTCTGTCCGCCGCGATCGTGCTGATCGTGCGTGCGGCGGTTTAACGGGTAGCCTCCCATGCGCATTGCTCAGCTTGCTCCCCTGGCCGAAAGCGTCCCTCCGAAGCTCTACGGCGGCACCGAGCGGGTCGTGGCTTGGCTGGTGGATGGGCTGGTCGAACTCGGCCACGAGGTCACGCTGTTTGCGAGCGGCGACTCCAGGACGAATGGCAAGCTTCATCCGGTCTGGCCACGCGCGCTGCGTCTCGGGCGGAAGGGGGCGGACCCGGCCGCGGCGAGTGCGATGCTGATGGAGGCGATCGCGAGGCGTGCGCGAGAGTTCGACGTGATCCACGCGCATATCGACTGGCTGTCCCTGCCGTTGCTCAGTCGTCTTGGCGTGCCGTTCCTCACGACCATGCATGGTCGCCTCGACTTGCCTGGCCTACCCGACGTGGTTCGGCAATTCCCTAAAGCATGCTTCGTGTCGATTTCCGATCATCAGCGCCTGCCGCTTCCGGTTGCGAAATGGATCGGAACTATCCAGCACGGGCTGCCGTCCGACTTGTTTCGCCCGTCCTACGAACCGGGATCCTATTTGGCGTTTCTCGGGCGTCTCACCGCGGACAAGGGTCCGGAGGACGCCATCCGCATCGCGCGTGCAGTCCAGATGCCCCTCCGTATCGCCGCGAAGATCCCGCGCGCCGAGACAGCCTACTTCAGGAAGCACATCGAGCCCAACATCGACGGCAAGAACATCCGGCTTGTTGGTGAAGTCGATGACGCGAAGAAACAGCCCTTCCTTGCCGAAGCCGCTGCGCTGCTGTTTCCGATCGATTGGCCGGAGCCATTCGGGCTGGTCATGATCGAAGCGATGGCGTGCGGAACCCCGGTGATTGCCTACCGCTCCGGCTCCGTCCCCGAAGTCGTCGAACACGGCCTGACCGGCTTCATCGTCGAGAGCGAGGAGCAGGCCGTCAAGGCCGTCGGCGAGTTGGGCAAGCTGGATCGAAGGAAGGTGCGCGCTCGCTTCGAGGAGCGCTTCTCCGCGAGCCGGATGGCGAGGCAATACGAAGACCAGTACCGCAAGCTGGCCGCCGCCGCGGCCCGGGAATTGATCACAGAACCGTTGGAAACGTAAAAGGGCTCGGCGATGTCGCTCGGAAAAGCGGGGCAGATTTGCATCTTTCTGGTCTTCGCTCTGGCGGTCCCGCCGGCGTTCGCCGCGGAGATGGACGCCGCCGCCATCAATTCCGCTCAGCCAACGAACAAGACTCTCTCGAACGAGAAGCCGACGCCGGCGGGCGTCCGGCTGCAGGTCCTCCTGGACCGGGCGCATTTCTCGCCCGGCGAGATCGACGGCAAGTTCGGAGAGAACGCCCGGAAGGCGCTACGGGCCTATGCGGAAGCGCAGCAATTGCCGAGTTCGGACGCTTTGTCGGAGGACGTCTGGAAGGCGTTGCAGGCGGATGACCGGCCGGTAACGATGACATACACGATCACCCAGCAGGACGTGGCGGGTCCTTTCCTGAGCAAGCTTCCATCAAGGATGGAGGAGATGAAAGACATCCCGAAGCTCGGCTTCACGAGTCCGCGCGAAGGACTGGCCGAGAAGTTTCACATGGGCGAGGAGTTGTTGGCGGCGCTCAACCCCGGGCGCCACTTCGATCGGGCCGGCGACACCATCGTCGTCGTGGATACCGCGAGCGGAGGCGCTGCGCCTGCCAAAGCCGACAGGGTCGAGATCGACAAGAGCCGACAGACGGTGAAGCTGTTCGACAAGTCGAATGCGCTGATCGGATTTTATCCAGCGACGGTCGGAAGCGAAGAGAAGCCGTCGCCCTCGGGCACGCTTAAAGTCACGGAGATCAGCCGCAATCCGCACTATCGCTACAATCCCGATTATCGCTTCAAGGACGTCCGCTCCCGCAAGCCTTTCACCATCCAGCCCGGTCCGAACAATCCAGTCGGCACGGTGTGGATCAACCTTTCCGCCGAGGGCTATGGCATTCACGGCACGCCTTCGCCGAAGAAGATCTCCAAAGCGGAGTCCCACGGCTGCGTGCGTCTCACCAATTGGGACGCCGAACGCGTGGCAGCCAGTGTCGCGAAAGGTACGCCGGTCGCTTTCGTAGGGAGCTCCGGTTGACGCCAGCGTCTCGTTCCAGCTCCGCTGTCTGCTGATCCGGCACTACTTCGCGATGGGTGTCACCAGCTCCTTATCGGCCGTATCCACCACGAACACGGCCAGCAGCTTCGCCGGCTCGGTGTCGCTGGCATTGGCGCTGACGGCATGGCGATCGCCGGGCTTTTCAGAGAAGTTCTCTCCCTTGTGAAAGACCTTGGCGGGGCCGTCATTGACCTGACTGCGGATCGCGCCTTCCAGGACGGTGGCGTAGATGAAGGCGGAGGGCGGGTGCATGTGGGCCGGCGAGGAGCCTCCGGGACCATACTCGACCAGTACGCCCTTCATGCTCTTGCCCGGGACATTCGGCAGCGCCTGGTCGAACACGACGGTCACTTTGGCCGATGGCGCAGCCGTCTCGGCTGCGTGGGCCGCCAGGACGGAGGCGGTGTAAACCACAATTGCGATCAGCAATCTGCGCATGGGATTCCCTTCATTGCCGTTTCTGTCGTGATTTTCTGGACTTGCGGGTCTTCAGAGCCTCGCGAGCCATGTTGCGAGCGGCGTTTTCCCGAGCCGTGCCTCGCCGAGCGGGATCAGCGATGTGTCGCCAATGGGGGCGCCATAGTACGGTGCCTTGGGGTCTCCCACCACCGGGCGGGCGTCGCCGGACGCCTTCACACGTCGCGCGACGAATTCATTGAAGGGAGCCTTCTCGGGTCCTGCGATATCGATCGTGCCGTTGAGCGGCTGGCCTGTTGCGACCTCCGCGAGGCGGTCGGCCACGTCCTCGCCCGCGATCGGCTGAAACATCGCCGATGGAACGACGATCCGGCCCTCGGTCGCACCCATATCGGCGATGGCGCCGAGGAATTCGAAGAACTGGGTGGCGCGGACGATCGAGTAAGGGACCGGAGAGGCCTTGACGATGGTCTCCTGCGCAAGCTTGGCACGAAAATAGGCGATGTCGGGCGAGCGCTCGGTACCCACGATCGAAAGCGCCACATGATGCTTCACACCCGCAGCCGCCTCGGTCGCGGCGAGGTTTTGGCTCGAACGCTCGAAGAATTCGAGCACGGCGGCGGGCTCCCAGGACGGCGCGTTGGCGACATCGACGACGACATCCGCGCCCGCCAATGCCGCAGCGAGGCCTTCCCCGGTCACGGCATTCACGCCTGATTTCGGCGAGGCCGCCACAGCCTCGTGGCCTTGCTGTTTGAGCCTCGCCACGAGCTTGGATCCGATCAACCCTGTTCCGCCGATCACGACAATCTTCATGGCATGTCTCCTCGGTATTTTACCAAGCGCGAGATGATCCAAGACCAATGCCGGCTCGCGCTCTCACGTCAATGACGTGATGCGAAGCGACCCTACTCGACCAATGGCGTGAGGCTCTTGCCTGTAACGAGCGCGGCTTGTCGGAAAATGCTTCAGAAGCCGGGGGCGATGTCACAAACCGGCAAGGGCCATTCGCTCGTGGGCGAACACGGCCTGCGATGATCACAGATTGCCAATGTTTTGCCCGACGTGTCAAGCCATTTCGGCGTAACCGAAAAAACAGGAAATGAACATCTCTGACAAAAACTCAATGAAACCAACCCTCTGGCTACTGTGCATGGGGTTGTTTCGCGAGTTTTGATCAGAGCGGGGCTCCTCGTTCGATTCTGCGGGGCGCCTCAGGCCCCGCAGATGATCACGCCGTACCAGCCCAGGCCCCGATAGGTCTCGTAGCCCGGCGTCGCATGAAAGGCGACCAGCGAACCGTTGCGGTCGTGATAGAAGCCGGAACGCTGGCCGTTCAGCGAGATCGAGATGCGCTCGCTGAGGATGCCCTGGCCGTCGGACGCCGCGATGACGCGCAAATTCGAATCGACCAGCAGCACGCGGGCCCTGTCGCTGTCGCCGATGCGCACGCCCTGGACGATGGCGCGGGCCTGCGGCTCCCAGTCGAAATGGATGGCGAGCACGCCGATCGGGGCGCCGTTGGCCTGGCCGCCGGCGCGGACGCTGGCGCAATAGGTCGCAACCTGCGCGTTGCCGAGCAGCGGCTGGTTCTCGACATCGCCGGCCACGTAGTCGTCACCGGAGCGCAAGCTGCGCGCCTCGCGAAACCATTTGGTGTGGGCGACATTCTGGCCGACGGCGCGGAAGCGGTCGGCCCGGCCGTTGGCGATGACATTGCCGTCGAGATCGCAGAGCCAGAGGTCGAGATAGACGGTGTAGGCCCCGAGGATCACGCCGAGGCGCTGCGAGGCATGCGAGACGGCCGCCGCGCTGGGGGAGGCCGCGCAATCGACCACGGCGGAATCGGTCGCCCACCAGCGCACGTCGCAGGTGCGTTCATAGAGGTTGCGGTCGATCAGCTCGATTGCGTTCAGGGACAAGTCCATCATGCGCTCGCCGCGCGAACGCTGGCTCATGCGCTCGATCGAGGAGACGAGATCGCCGGTGCGCTTCGTCAGCTGGCTTTCGAGCTCGCGTGCGATGGTCTCGACCTGTTGGCCGACGCCGCGCACCTCCTGGGCCACCACCGCAAAGCCCGCGCCTTGCGCGCCGGCGCGCGAGCTTTCGATCAGTGCGTTCAGCGCCAGCATCTTCATCTGGTTGGTGATCTGCTGGATCGACTTGGTCTTGTCGACCGCGATCTGGTTGACCTCCGCGGTCAGGCGGTTGATCAGCGCGGAGATGTCGGAATCATCGTCAGCGGGTTCGGTGGCGATCGGCTTGGCTTTCAGACCCAGCGCAGCAGACATCGGGGGATTTCCCTTGGCAATGAGGTCTGATCTGCAACGAACCCGGAACATCAAATTACAGATCGAATACAAGTCTTTTTCGAAGATTCCGCCTAACGCCTGCTTAATTTGCTGTTCGGCGGAATGCCCAAATGATAGTCACTCCGCCCCTGTCGGGGAGCCATCCACCGCTTTGTGGGCCGCTGCCGTTGCAAAGTTCGGCGGATTCCCGGCCAATCCGCCAGTGACCGGACGCCCTGCGTGTTCGTCCGGGGTCCCGAGTTCCCAAAGATCGCTCTCGAATCATGACGCCGCCTGCCACCGCCTTGCCCGTCGAAGCGCCCCAGGCGTTCCTGGGCGTCGCGCGCTCGCTCACCGACAAGCTCTGGCGCGACCGGCTCGACGCGCGCGGGGCGGCCAAGGCGCTTGCCATCGTGCAGCGGCACCAGCTTCCGGAGCTGCTGGCGCGCGTGCTGGCGGGGCGCGGGGTCGATATCGACGCGGTCGCCGACTTCCTCGATCCGACCATCCGCAAGCTTTTGCCGGACCCGTTCACGGTGACGGAGATGGAAGCGGCCGCCAAGCGGATCGCGGATGCCGCGGCGCGGGGCGAGAAGGTCGCGATCTTCGGTGACTACGACGTCGACGGCGCCACCTCGGCGGCACTGCTGGCCTGGCATCTGCGCCATTGCGGGCTCGATCCGCTGATCCACATTCCCGACCGCATCTTTGAGGGTTATGGCCCGAACGTCGAAGCGGTTCGCGGGCTCGCGGCCAAGGGTGCCACGCTGCTCGTCACCGTCGATTGCGGCACCACCAGCATCGAGCCGCTGGCTGAAGCGAAACGGCTCGGCATGTCCGTGGTCGTAATCGATCATCACCAGGCCGGCACGGAGCTGCCGGAGGTCGACGCGCTCGTCAATCCGAACCGGCTCGACGATCTCTCCGGCCTCGGCCATCTCGCCGCCGTCGGCCTCGTGCTGGTGACGCTGGTGGCGGTCAATCGCGAGCTGCGCCAGCGCGAGTTCTGGAGCGCGGAGATGCCCGAGCCGGATCTGCTCGGCATGCTCCACCACGTCGCGCTGGGCACGGTTGCGGATGTGGCACCGCTGATCGGCCTCAACCGCGCCTTCGTCGCCAAGGGGCTGATCGCGATGCGGCGCCGCGACCATGTCGGTCATACCGCGCTGATGGACGTGGCGCGGCTCAACGGGCCGCCGGAGGCTTGGCATCTCGGCTTCATGCTGGGGCCTCGCATCAATGCCGGCGGCCGCATCGGCCGCGCCGATCTCGGCGTGCGGCTGCTGCTGGAAGGCGACGGCGTCGAGGCCGCGCGGATCGCCGCCGAGCTCGACCGCCTCAACGGCGAGCGCCGCGTCATCGAGCAGGCGGCCGAAGCGCAGGCCGAAGCCGAGGCTCTGGCCTCGATCGGGCTCGAGGACAAGCTCGGGGTGATCGTCACGGCGTCCGAAGGCTGGCACCCCGGCGTCGTCGGCCTCGTTGCCTCCCGCCTGAAGGAGAAGTTTTCGCGGCCGGCTTTTGCCATCGCGCTGGAGCCCGGCGGCATCGGCACCGGATCGGGCCGCTCGATTGCCGGGGTCGATATCGGCAAAGCCGTGCGACAGGCGGTCACTGATGGCATTTTGCTCAAGGGCGGCGGGCACGCGATGGCCGCGGGTGTGACGTTGCGGAAGGAGAAGCTCGCCGAATTCCGCGCCTATCTCGAGAACGCGCTGGCGCAGGACGTCGCCGAGGCGCGCCACGTCAACGAGCTTTATATCGACGGCGCGGTGTCCGCGCGTGCGGTGACGACGGAGCTCGCGGCGACGCTGAACCGTGCCGGTCCCTTCGGCAGCGGCAATCCGGAAGCTGTGCTGGCGCTGCCGGCGCATCAGCTCGTCTTTGCCGACGAGGTCGGGCAGGCGCATCTGCGTCTGCGCTTCAAGTCAGGCGACGGCGCCATCGTCAACGGCATCGCGTTCCGCTCGGTCGGTCAGAAGCTCGGTAATGCGCTTCTGGCCAATCGCGGCCAGCAACTGCATGTCGCGGGCTCGCTCTCGGTCGATCGCTATCAGGGCACCGAACGCGTGCAATTCCGCGTCATCGACGTCGCGCTACCCGACCAGGGGCCATCCGTGATTAGATAACGCAAGATCCGACGCGACAAACGCGGAACGCGTTTGCGCGGAGATCATGCGAAAAAAAATGATGCGCTCAAACAACAAAAAGAAAGGGAGTGAACATGGCAGGGCAGGTTGAGGGCAAGGTCGCGCTGGTGACGGGCGGGGCCTCGGGTATCGGCGAAGCCATCGTCGAGCTATTCGCGCGCGAGGGCGCCACCGTCGTCATCACCGACATCGATGAGCTGCGCGGGCCCGAACTCGCCAAGCGAGTGACAAAAGCGGGCGGCAAGGCGATCTTCCTGGAGCAGGACGTCACCAGCGAGGAGCGCTGGATCGAGATCGTCACCGAGGTCGCCAAGCGCTACGGCCGGCTCGACATCATGGTCTCCAACGCCGGTATCGGCATTGCCGTGCCTTCGATCGTCGACATGACGCTGTCCGACTGGCGCAAGCAGAACGCGATCAACCTCGACGGCGTCTTTCTCTCGGTCAAGCATTGCCTGCCGCTGATGCGCAAGCATGGCAGCGGCTCGATCGTCATGATGTCGTCGCTGGCGGGCTTGCGCGGCTCGCCCGGGCTGTCGGCCTATTCGGCGACCAAGGGCGGCGTGCGGCTGTTCGCCAAGTCGATCGCGATGGAATGCGCGGCGGCGGGCGACGGCATCCGCGTCAACTCGGTTCATCCCGGCATCATCGATACGCCGATCTGGGGCAAGATCCCGACGGGCGCAACCGGCGCCGGCCAGAACGCGCCGATCGATCCGGAGGAGCGGGCGAAGGTCGTCACGCCGCTCGGCCGCGCCGGCGAGGCCGCAGAGATCGCCTCCGGCGTGCTGTATCTGGCCTCTGATGCCTCGCGCTACGTCACCGGCAGCGAGCTCGTCATCGACGGCGGCATGAACGCAGGCGGCGTGCCGCGGCGGGCGTGAGCCGCGCAGGGCAGGGCGGCACGCGCAGGGGCTGACGCGCAGGCGTAGCCCCTGTACAACGCGAGCAGCTCTCGACCGACAGAGGTGTCCTTCGCCATGGCGCACAGCCTTCACGCTTCCTCCCCCGCATCAGCGCCATTCCGCTCGAACCGGCCGGACCTTGCGACCGATGCGATCCGCACTGCGCGCGAGGACCTTGCCGCCTGCTTCCGCATGGCGGCGCGCAATGGCTTCGAAGAAGGCATCTGCAACCACTTCTCAGCCGTCGTGCCAGGCCATGACGAAATGTTCCTCGTCAACCCCTACGGCTACGCCTTTCGCCAGCTGACCGCGTCGAAGCTGCTGATCTGCGACTTTCACGGCAACGTGCTCGATGGCGAGGGCGTGCCCGAGGCGACCGCGTTCTACATCCACGCCGAGATGCACAAGCGCCTGCCGCGCGCGAAAGTCGCCTTCCACACCCACATGCCATTCGCCACGGCGCTGTCGATGACCGAAGGCGACCCCTTGATCTGGGCCGGCCAGACCGCGCTGAAGTTCTATGGCCGCACCGCGGTCGATCGCGACTACAACGGCCTTGCGCTTGACAACCAGGAAGGCGCGCGCATCGCGTCCGCCGTCGGCGATGCCGACATCATCTTCATGAAGCATCACGGCGTGATGGTGCTGGCGCCGACCATCGCGGAGGCCTGGGACGATCTCTACTACCTCGAACGCGCCGCCGAGGTGCAGGTGCTGGCGATGTCGACGGGACGAAAGGTGCTGCCCGTGGATCCCGCGATTGCGGCCGAAACCTACAGGCAGATGCGTGAGGGCGATTCCGAATCCGCGCGGCTGCATCTCGCCGCGATCCGGCGGCAGCTCGATGCCGAGGAGCCGCAGTACCGGCACTGAGGTCGCCTACGACCCCTGCCGCAGCTTGGCCAGCACCTTCAGCCCGCCATAGCCGTCCGCCGGTGTGATGCCCGCGCGCTGCTGGAAATCCTTGATCGCCTTCATGGTGTCGTTGCCGACACGGCCGTCGGTGCCGCCGGTGTCGAAGCCGGCCTTGGTCAGACGCGTCTGCATCTCCTGCACCTCGGCCAGCGTCAGTGCGCGCTCCGAGCCGGGGAAGGGTTGAATGAATGGCGGCGCCCCGAGACAGCGGTCGCCGAGATGGCAGATCGCCAGCGCATAGTTCATCGACGGATTGTAACTCTTCACCGAGTAGAAGTTCGGTCCCAGCAGAAACGTCGGTCCGCCCGCGACCGGCGTCCACATCTGAGCGGATGCATTCGGTTGCGGGAACGGCTGGCCGTCGGCGCGGGTGACGCCGGCCGCCTGCCATGCCGCATAGGTACGGCTGCCGCTCATATTGCCGGCCGCGCGCACCTCATAGCCCCAATGCTCGCCGCGATGCCATTTGCCGCGATTGACGAGATATTTGGCGGTCGAGCCCAGCGCGTCGTCGGGCTTGCCGAATGGCGACACCTTGCCGTCGCCGTCATAGTCGATGCCGACATTGAGCCAGACTTCCGGCATCCATTGCGAATGCCCCATCGCGCCGGCCCAGGATCCCTGCATCTGCTCCGGCGTGCTCCAGCCCTTGTCGACGATGCGCAGCGCGTTGATCAGTTCGGTCTCCCAATAGGCCTTCCGGCGCGGCTCGTTCCAGGCGAGCGCGGCCAGCGAGGGAAACACCGGCGTCATGTGGTTCTGCTGCACCAAGGGATCGCCATAGGCGGACTCGACGCCCCACAGCGCCAGCAGCGTGCCACGCTCGACGCCGAAATCGCGCTCGATGCGCGCGAGCAGCGCCTCGTTGTTCTTCAGGGCGGTCTTGCCGTTGATGATACGCCAATCGGAAACGCGGCGGTTGATGTATTGCCAGACCTGCTCGTGGAATTCGGGCTGGCTGCGCATCTGCTTGAACACGCTCATGTCGGGTTCGACCCGCGCCATTGCGCGCTGCCAGGCCGCAGGCGAAATGCCCTTCGCCATCGCACGTGCGCGAAAGGCTTCGCGCCATTCGTCGAAGCCTGGAGGTGCGGCGAGGACGCGTGTCGGAAGTGCGAGCACAGCGGCTGCACCGAGCGTGGATTGGAGCAGGGCGCGGCGCGTCGGATGGAGCGAGGAATCAGCGTGTTTCATGGGCACATTCTAGCCCGAAACATGGCCTGTGTGCGCCGGTTCCTGGAACAACTGGGCGGCTAGTTCTGCGTGACCGGATCAGGCATTCCGTCGGAACAAACTGTCGCAGTCCCGCATTCCCCCCGCACCACTGAGGAGGACAAGATGAGGAAATATCTGTTTGCTGCTGCCATGGTCACGGCCATCGCAGCGCCTGCGTTCGCGGACGAGGTCGGCGTTCACGTCGGCCCGGTCGGCGCGGGCGTGACGGTAGGTCAGTCCCATGAATATCGCGAGCGAGACCGCGATCGCGACCGTACCACGGTCATTAAAGAGCGCGAGCCCGCCGACCGCACCACCGTGATCAAGAAGGAAGATGAATTCGGCAATCGCGAAAAGACCGTGATTCATCACGACAACGATTGATAGAGCAGGGCCCCGGCGGGAGCGCCGGGGCCCATTCTGTTCATCGAGATTAGGGGTGGAATGAAGATATACGCGCATGCGGAAAGCCATGTCGTCGAACTCGACGACGGATCGCAATGGCAGATATTTCCCGGCGATCTCGCGACGACGCTGAGCTGGAAGCCCGAAACCGATCTGCACCTGGAGCCGAGCGGCGACCGGGTGAGTTCGCATGTGCTGGTGAATGACACTGACCTCAGCCGCGTGCGGGTGATCGCAGCGGGCGAGAGCTGGCCCGATGGTGAGGTCAAGGATGCACTGAAGGGCGGGTAGCATCCCCTTTTGGGCACGAGGGGCGGAAGCCCGCCTAGTCCTCCTTCAAGTCAGCTGCGATGCCAGCTAGCCACCGCCGGATCGCAGTTTCGTCCCTGCTGTCCAAGCCTTTCGCCAGCCGCTTCTCCAGCGCGATCACACGCTCCCTGCACGCCTTTAACAGCGTCGCACCGCGCGGCGTCAGCGCCCATTGCTGAATGCGGCCGTGGACGGGATGCGGCGTCATCAGAATTGCGCCGTCGCGTTCGAGATTGCGAATGATGACACCGACGGTCTGGGGCGTCAGGAAGGTGAGGCGGGCGACGTCGGCGCCGGACAGGCCCGGATAGGCGTTCAGCATCGTCAGCACCGCGAATTGCGGCGATGTCACGCCGAGGTCGGCGAGGGTGCGCTCCATGGTCAGGCGGACAGCGGCATGGGCCTGTCGCAGGAGATAGCCGAGATAGCCTTGCTCGCCGCGCTTGCCTTCTCCGGGCGCAGGAATACGTACGGCGTCGTCGGCAGCCGCCTTGCCGGCGATTTTCGATCTTGTGATGGCAGCGGTCTTGCGCGACATATCAGAGCTCTTATAAGATATAAGTACACTTATATTAATACGAGGTGCACCGCAATGTCACACGCCCGCAGCGAATACGAGGATTTCAAGAAGATCGCGCCCGACGTCTATGAGGTGGTTCTGGCGCTCGGTCAGCTTGCAACCAAGGCTGGCCTCGACAAGCAGCTCATCGAGCTCGTCAAGCTGCGCGCCTCGCAGATCAACGGCTGCGCCTTCTGCGTGCAGCACCACGTCCTGCTGTCGGAACGGATCGGCGTTCCCGTCGATAAGCTCCATCTGGTCGCGGTCTGGCGCGAGGCGCCGGTCTTTTCCGCGCGTGAGCGCGCGGCGCTGGCCTGGGCGGAAGCCCTGACACTGCTACCCGGTGGCGTCAGCGAGGAGGTTTATTCGGAGGCAACGCGCGAGTTCTCCGAAACCGAGCTGACCTACCTGACCTCGGCGGTCGCCTCGATCAATGTCTGGAACCGGTTTGGCGCGGCGTATCGCTGGACGCCGGCCAAGCGGCCGGCCGCGGCGAATGCTGCGGCATCCTGATTGCAACGCAGGGAGGTCAACGTGACAGCAATGAGTTTCACCGCTGCGCAGCGCCCGATGCCGTCGCGGTCGATGGCGATCGCCGTCCTGGGCGGGCTCGCCTGCGCGCTAGCGATCGGCAAGGTGCTGCCGGTGACGATCGACAGTGTGTCAGGTGCGCTGGCGCCGCTCTGCGCCACAGCTGCGGAGGGTTCGCCGCTCGACAAGGTCGAGCCGATCGGCTCCTACGCATTGCCAAACGTGCCTGGCAAGCGCGTCACCATCGTGCGCGTGTTCTACGGCCCGGGCGGATTTTCACGTCCGCATCGTCACTCTGGATCCGTCACCGCCTACATCACCAAGGGCGAGATCCGGTCCCAGCTCGGCGGCGGTCCGGTCGAGACGTTTGGCGTCGGCCAGTCCTTCTTCGAGCCGCCGGGCTCGACGCATCTGGTCTCCTCCAATGCCAGCGCGACCGAGCCGGCAGAGTTGATCGCGGTATTCGTGGCGGATGAGGGCGCGCAGCTCACGACGCTGCTTGAATAATCGGTAGCCCGGATTGCGCTTCGCTCCATCCGGGCTACGCGGCGGGTTGCCTTCAGGCCTGCCGCGACCGCCGCAACCGTTTCCATGCCGGAGAGAGACCGTATTCGACGGCCGGAATCGCAAGTGCGCCGACAAGCAGTCCGAGCAAGCCTGAGATGGCCGCCTCGACCGACCATTCGATGATGCCGGCGACGGATGGAAGGGCATGTGCGGCGGCCTCGGTTGCGGCATGGACGGTGCGCCCGACCACGGGCGGGCCGTATTTTTCGATGCCATGCAGGATGATGCCGCCGCCGACCCAGATCATGGCGGCGGTTCCGATGGTGCTCAGCACCGCCAGGAAGACGGGCATACCGCGGACGAGCGCGCGTCCGAGCAAGCGGATCGCGCCGCCAATGATCGAGGCGCTGTCATAGCGCGCGAGGGCCATGCCAACATCGTCCGCCTTCACGATCAGGGCCACCACGCCGTAGACTCCGGCAGTGATAAGGATGCCAACCAGCGCCAGCACCAGTGCCTGCGTCCAGATGCTGCCCGTCGGGAGAGCCGCCAGCGTGATCGCCATGATCTCCGCCGACAGGATGAAATCGGTCTTGATGGCGCTCGCGACCTTCTCGTCCTCGACCGACCGGGCATTCAACGCAATCGGCTGGAGCTGAGCTTCGTGGTGGTGCGCATGATGCGGCATCACGGCTTCGAGCACCTTCTCGGCGCCCTCGTAGCAGAGAAAGGCTCCGCCCAGCATGAGCAGCGGTGTGACCGCGGCGGGAAGGAAATATCCAAGCAGCAGGGCAATGGGGAGCAGGATCAGCAATTTATTGCGCAGCGATCCGATCGCAATCTTACCGACGATCGGCAGTTCGCGTTTCGAGGCAAAACCGATGACGTAGTTCGGCGTGACGGCCGCATCATCGATGACCACGCCAGCCGCCTTTGTGCCTGCTTTGGCAGCCTGGCTCGCCACATCGTCGAGTGAGGCCGCCGCCACCTTTGCAATTGCCGCGATATCGTCGAGAAGACCGATCAGTCCAACACTCATCAACCCCTATCCTTTGTTCGATCTGGCGATGGGCGCGACGACTTCCCTCGCACCACCCGGCATTGGAACGCGCAAGCCGTCAATTGTCCTCGCCGCTCGATCCCTCGCGCAGGTCCGGCTTGAGAACGTCGTCCGGCAGCGCGTGTGCCACGGGCTGCGTCGTGACAGCTATCTCCGGGCCGACCTCGCGCCCGCGGGCGCGGATCAGGCGTTCATAGGCGGAAACCAGGGTGACGTAGGGGCTGACCCAGATCCAGCCGTCGCGTGTGAACACCTGCACGTCGAAATGCAGATGCATCGAGGTTCCGGCGGGATGGTCGAGATAGTTCGAGATTACACCGATCTTCTCGCCCTCGGTGACAATGCGGCCATTGACCACGCCGTCGGCGTTCAGCGCCTGCGGATTCATGTGCATGTAGCGGAAGCGGATGTGCTCGGTGCGGCTGTTGACTTGAAGCGTCGCGGCCTGGTCCTTGGCTCCGCGGATCACGATCGCACCACGCACGGCGACGACGCCGCGCTGCTTGGGATCGCAGGGCTCGCGGCCTTCGCCGGGCGCGGGGCAGTCGGCGGCGCGGATGTCCTCGCCCTGATGTCCGTAGCCTCCGCCACATTGCCACACCTCGAAACTGCGCGACTCGCAGAAATTGTCGCGCCAGGGATAGGCGGTCGGACCTTCGCTCTTGTCGCGCTTGCCGTAGGACTGCGAGCGCACGAACGCAGGCGCCTTCTCGAGCGGGAATCGGATCTGCGCATAGGCCATCACGTCAGGATGGCCGCCCTGCTTGCGGTAGCCGGTGTTCGGGATGATGTCGCCGCTCGGCCGGTAGCTGAAGTCCTGTGAACGTTCCGCCGGACGATCGAGGATGTTGGAGGCAATGTCCGTCAATGGCCGCATACGCTGGCCGCCGGCGACACGCAGGGCCTTCAGGAAGCGCTCGGCGACGGGATAGGCTTCCTTGCAGGCGAGCCGCCGCGGCTTGGCGACGCTGTCGAGGCACTGGATCGACACGACATAGGCGGCGCCGAAACGGCTGAATGCGTAGCGTACATAGCCCTCCCGGATGAATCTGCGGAGGTCCGGATAGGTCGTCGCGAGCGGCTTGACTGGCTCGCCCTTGCCGCCGGAGGGATCGGCGATGTCGTAGACCAGCGCCGATCCCGTGATCTGCACTTCGACCGGCCTTGTGAACACGCGGCTCGGCATGCCGTCGCCGGCGCCGGGCTCGAACGAGAAGGTCGCGCTGTAGCCGGCGGGGCCGGCATCGAACATGTCGACGGGATTGAAGTCCGCCTGGTAGCGCGACAGCGCGGGCGTTGCCGGCGCGCCGCCGCGCTGCGCCTCGAGATACGCGGCGGCATCGAACGGCAGCAGCACCGGCACGGGACTGCGGGTGATGCCGGTAAAGAATCGCGAGGAAACCGCGTTGAGCTGCACCAGTGCGGGCGTCGCGCGCGGATCGTAGCGTGGCACCGAACGGCGAGGTGCGAAGATGAAATCGTCCGCGACCCGGGGGCGGCTGTTGATCTCAGTGCGGACCTGGTCGAGCGCTGCGCGCCAGTCGACGCGCAGGGCCGTGAGCGAGGGGCTGCGGAATTCATCGGCAGCGAGCGGAGCGGCGATAAGGAGCGAAAGCGACGCCAGAAGCAGCGAGACGAAGCGGAAACCCTTCCCAACCACTGTCTCGCCCCCCGGCGGCACCTGCTGCTCTGATCCCTCGATTAGTCTTTGGCGCGCTCGGAGTAGGAGCCGTCTTCGGTCATCACGACGATGCGGGTACCGACGGCGATGTGCGGCGGCACGGTGGTACGGATGCCGTTGGAGAGCACCGCCGGCTTGTAAGACGAGGAGGCGGTCTGACCCTTGGTCACCGGCTCGGTCTCGACCACTTCCAGCGTCACGCGCTGCGGCAGCGCCAGCGACACCACGTTGACGTCATGCGTCGACAGCTTGACGGTCATGTCCGGTTGAAGATAGGAGGCCGCGTCGCCGACGACGTCCTTGGAGACCTGGACCTGGTCGTAGGTCTCGGGGTTCATGAAGTGGAAGCCGTCGCCATCTTCATACAGGAAGGTGTAGTTGCGCTCTTCGATCGTGGCCTTTTCGACCTGGTCGGTGGTCTTGTAGCGCTCGGAGATCTTTACCCCGTCCGAGATTCGGCGCATTTCGATCTGGCTGACCGGGGTGCCCTTGCCGGGATGGATGTTCTCGGCGCTCACGACGACGTAAAGCTTGCCGTCTTGCTCGATCACGTTGCCCTTGCGAATAGAACTGGCGATGACTCTCAAAGCTATATTTCCTGCTTGCTTGGCCCGGCTCGGGCCAGGACGTGGTCAAATCGATGGGGGAGTTGGGGCCTCAAATCGGACCTCGGCACCCGTTTCGGGCCGCAACATACTGATTTTGCCGCTGGATGCCAGCCTTTTGCTCGGGACGGGGGCGGCCGGCTAATGGCTGGGGACAAGCCGATCTCGCCTTTCTGGTTGCCCGGACGGCACCTCGACCGTCGGCCGTTCCTCCAGGCTAGGGGAGCCATTACCGGGGCTCTACGGGGCTTTTTCGCCGAGCAGGGGTTCGTAGAGGTCGAAACTTCCGTCCTCCAGGTCTCCCCGGGCAACGAGACCCATTTGCACGCCCCCAGGACCGAGGTCATGCGGCCGGACGGCAGCCGAGCCAGCCGATACTTACGGACCTCGCCCGAATTCGCCTGCAAGAAGCTGCTGGCGGCGGGCGAGACGCGGATTTTCGAGCTCGCCCGGGTGTTCCGAGACCGTGAGCGCGGCGACCTGCATCTGCCCGAATTCACCATGCTGGAGTGGTATCGGGCCGGCGCGCCCTATGACGCCATCATGGCCGATTGCGTTGTCGTGATCGCCCGTGCGGCGCAGGCGACCGGGATCGGGACCTTCTCCTTCCGTGGCCGGACCGCCGATCCCTTCGCTGAGCCGGAACTGTTGACGGTCGCGGGCGCCTTCGAACGGTTCGCCGGCATCGACCTGCTGTCGACAATCTCGGGCAACGAGGGTAACCGTGCCGCGCTCGCCCAGGCGGCGGCCAGCAAGATCCGTGTGGCCGAGGATGACACCTGGTCGGACATCTTCAGCAAGGTCCTGGTCGAGCATGTCGAGCCGCATCTGGGGCAGGGACGTTTGACCATTTTGTTCGAATACCCATCTCCAGAGGCGGCGCTGGCAAGGGCGAAGACTGACGATCCCAGGGTTGCCGAGCGCTTTGAGATCTACGCGTGCGGCGTCGAGCTCGCCAACGGCTTTGGGGAACTGACCGATGCCGAGGAGCAGCGCAAACGCTTCACGGAATCGATGGCGGAGAAGCAGCGCCGTTACGGCGAAGCCTATCCGCTGGATGAGGACTTTCTGGCCGCCGTTGCGGCAATGCCGGAGGCGAGCGGTGTTGCACTCGGGTTCGACCGGCTGGTGATGCTGGCGAGCGGCGCATCGCGAATTGATCAGGTGGTGTGGACACCGCCTGCAAATGAAACGTCAAGTGAGACATGACGAAGACGAACCTTGCACGCACGCTGCGCGAGCCGGCTGAGCTCGTCGCCGAAGGTCTGGCGCCCGCAGCAGCGCTGCCGGCGCTCGAACGCGTTGCCGCGCGCTATGCGGTGGCCATCACGCCGGCGCTGGTCGAACTGATCGATACGTCCGACCCGGACGATCCCATCGCGCGGCAATTCGTTCCGAGTGCAAACGAATTGGAGATGCAGCCCGGCGAGAATGCCGATCCGATCGGCGATCACCCGCATTCGCCGGTTCCCGGAATCGTGCACCGCTACCCCGATCGCGTCCTGTTCAAGCTCGTTCACGTCTGCGCGGTCTATTGCCGATTCTGTTTCCGCCGCGAGATGGTGGGGCCCGGCAAGGAGAGCGCGCTGTCGGACAGCGCCTATCGGGCGGCGATCGATTACATTCGTTCGCATCACGAAATCTGGGAAGTGATCCTGACCGGCGGCGATCCGCTGATGCTGTCGCCGCGGCGGATGGGCGAGATCATGACCGATCTGGCGGCAATCGATCACGTCAAGATCATCCGCCTTCACACCCGCGTCCCCGTGGCCGATCCCGCGCGCATCAGCGACGAGATGGTCGCGGCGCTCAAGGTCGAGGGCGCGACCACCTGGGTGGCCGTGCATGCCAACCATGCGCGCGAGCTGATGGGGCCGGCGCGCGCCGCCTGCGCGCGGCTCGTCGATTCCGGAATTCCGCTGGTGAGCCAGTCCGTGCTTTTGCGCGGCGTCAATGACAACATCGCCGCTCTGTCGGATTTGATGCGAGCTTTCGTCGAATGCCGGATCAAACCCTACTACCTGCATCACGGCGATCTCGCGCCGGGCACAGCGCATCTGCGGACGACGCTGGCGGAGGGGCAGGACTTGATGCGGCAGTTGCGCGGGCGGGTGTCAGGACTGTGCCAGCCGGACTATGTCGTCGACATTCCCGGCGGCGCCGGCAAATCGCCGGTGGGGCCGAGCTACGTACTGGCGCCGCAAAATACCGCACCCGACGCGGGTGAAGCGGGAGCCGAAACGCGCTATCGTATCATGGACTATTGCGGCGACGTTCATCTCTATCCGCCCGAGACCTGAGCGGTGATGGGGCGCGCGCCGGCTTGAGAATGGAGAAGCGGACATGAAGAAGATCATGGTGGCAGCATCGCTCGTGGTCTTGCTTGGCGGCGCGGCGGTAGCACAGACCGGCGGTTCCAAGGGGTCGACATCCAGCGGAGCGTCCTCTGGCTCGGTGTTGCCGGCACCGGTCGGTCACCGCCAGCCCCGCGCGGCCGACGTGCCGAGCGAGAAGAATTTGAGCAATCCGAATAGCCCCGTGAACAAGGAAGACGCGGAGCTGGATCGCAAGATCAAGAGCATTTGCCGCGGCTGCTGATCGCTCCACCTCTCCCCGCTGGGGAGAGGTGAAGCGCGCAAGCGACCGAACCTTTGCTCGCCACGCTTTAGGCGGAGCGCTCGTGCAATCCGGCGCGGCTTGTGTTGCGGCGGACCTCGACCGCATCGGCGAGCTGCTCGAGCACGGTCGCCGTGGCCGGCCAATCGATGCAGCCGTCGGTGATGCTCTGGCCGTAGGCGAGCGGCTTGCCCGGCACCACGTCCTGGCGGCCGGCAACGAGATTGCTCTCGATCATCACGCCCATGATCCGGTTTTCGCCGCCGGAGATCTGACCGGCGATGTCGGCCATTACCAGCGGCTGGTTCTCCGGCTTCTTGCTCGAATTGGCGTGGCTCGCATCCACCATCACCAGCGGCGCGACGCCGGATTTCGCCAGCTCGTTGCAGGCCGCGGCAACGCTTGCTGCGTCATAGTTCGGCTTGCTGCCGCCACGCAGGATGATGTGGCAATCCTCGTTGCCGGCAGTCGAGGCGATCGCCGAGCGGCCGAGTTTCGTCACCGCCATGAAATGATGCGGATGCGCGGCTGATTTCACCGCATCGGCGGCAATGCGGACATTGCCATCGGTGCCGTTCTTGAAGCCGACCGGACACGACAGCCCGGAAGCCAGCTCGCGGTGGATCTGGCTCTCGGTCGTGCGCGCGCCGATCGCGGCCCAGGACACGAGGTCGGCGATGTATTGCGGCGTCGTCATATCGAGGAATTCCGTGCCGGCGGGCAGGCCGAGATTGTTCACCGCCGACAGCACGTTGCGTGCCAGCCGCAGACCCTTGTTGATGTCGAAGCTGCCGTCGAGATCGGGATCGTTGATCAGGCCCTTCCAGCCGACCGTGGTGCGCGGCTTCTCGAAATAGACCCGCATCACGATCTCGAGCTGGTCGGCGAGGTCTTCGCGCAAGCTCGCGAGGCGCTCGGCATATTCGAGCGCGGCCCTGGGGTCATGCACCGAGCAGGGACCGACGACGACCAGAAGGCGGTCGTCCTGGCCGGTGAGGATGGCATGGACGGCGTTGCGCGCGGCCATCACCACACGGGTCGCGGTGAGCGTGCGCGGGACCTCCCGCATCACCTCTTCCGGAGTGCTCAGTTCTTTCAGTTCACGGATGCGAAGATCGTCGGTCGTGCTCAGCACGGCGGGCTCCTGTCGTTTTGAGAACCTGCCGGCCAATAAAAAAGCCGCCAGGTCTGGCGGCTTGTTCGGACGTTTGCTGCAATGTTTCAGATTGAGCGCGATCCTCCTGCCGCCAGCGAGCTGTCGTAGCTAAAGTACCAAAAATAGCTGGTGGCGACGGTGATCATGGCAGGCCATATAGCGCGCCATCGGCGCCTTGTCACCCCCCAATCGGCGCGGCAGGCGACGAGGGGCCTCAGGTGTTGCTGTGGCGCGCCGCCAGCGCCATGCCGATCAGGCTGGCGCCGCCGAACAGCAGGTTGATACCGACGAGAACGCCGATGGCCCATTCCGCCGAGCTCGGCAGTCCCGTGATCACCATGAACGAGATCGCGATGTCGACGAGGCCCGAGATCAGGAGCCACGACCAGCGGCCGCTCAGTTCGCGGCGGTGCTCCAGTGCGTACATGATGGTGGCGACGCCCTCGGCGAGGAAATAGGCCCCGAGGACAATGGTCAGCGTCAGCACGGCCTGCATTGGCCGCGCGAGCAGCAGCATGCCGGCGAGCACGGCGAGCGCGGCCGAGATCAGCGACCACCAGAAGCCCGGCGTGCTGCGCGCCCAATAGGTCACGATCAGTCCGCCGATGCCGCTGATCAGGAACATCCAGCCGAGAAAGATCGCGATCGCGAGGCTCGCGAGCGGCGGCAGGATCAGCGCCGCGATGCCGAGAACGACGAGCAGGATGCCTTCGAACAGGAAGGCCTTCCAGTGTGCCTTGACCGTCTGGCTCATGACGGATTGCAGCCGTGAAAAATCTTCGGGCGATGTCATCGTCTAACTCCGGAAACGGAAGGAGGGCGTTCCATCTAGGCACTGTACCCATACCCGGCGGCCTAATGTGACGCGCTACTTCTCCTATAGGGACCAAGTTGTGCGGCAGCGCAATAGGTCGCAACGGGCCAGAAACGAACGATCGCGCGAGCGAGTTTACCGGTCGTCCCCATCGTCATCAGCCTGGAGGATCGTTTCCGACAAGAGCGCTGCGGCTTTCTGTAGCGGGCCTAGGAACCCGTCCAATTCGGCGAAGCTAACCCGCGCCACGGGAACGGAGACACCCAGGCATGCGATCAGTTCACGATCCGGAGACAGGATAGGGACCGCGCAGCCAACGACCCCTCTCACATACTCCTCATTCGTCTTGGCCCAGCCCCGTTTGCGCGTCTCATCGAGGACCTTCAGCAGGCTCTCGACATCCACGATCGTTGTTTCGGTATATCGGGTTAGAGGGAGTGCCCGGCACAGCTTCTCACGCACTCGCTCCGGCACTCGGCTCATGTAAATCTTGCCGGTGGACGTGCAGTGCAGTGGCGCGGCTTCACCCGGATTGAATTCGAGCCCTTGCGGTTGCGACACGCGCACACTGTCGACGTACGCGACCGTGTTATCGCGCACCACGCCGATCTCGCACTGCTCACCGATCTCGGCGGCAACCGCGCGCAGGACGGCATGCCGGCGCGCGGTGCGGAAGGCCGCGCCGATGACTCTTGCCGACAACGTCACGAGCTGATTGCCGACTACATAGCGCTTGGTGCCGAGCGCCTTCTGAACTAGGCCGCGTTCCTCGAGGTTTCCGACCAGCCGGTGCGCGGTCGGCAGCGGCAGCGCCAGCGCACTGGCGACCTCCGCAACCGAGACGGCTTTGGTTTGCCCGGCGATATGTCCAACGATCGCAAACGCGCGGTCGAGCGGTCCGTCGCCCTTTGCCTCGGCCCTTGCTTCCGTCATGCGCGTCCTTTGGTTTCTGGCATGTCAGTAATTATCATTTTTCGGAATTAATGCTATCGGAATTTGATAATAGATCTAGATGGTCACCCCCAATGCTCATATCGTTGGCGCTGCCGGCGGATGAGTAAGATTTGTGCAACGCACATAGAGTTCGCCGGCAGGCTGAACAGGAGGGTGGATTGTCAGGTCACTACGACGTTGACGCCGTGCGGAAGGAATTCCCGGCTGCCGAGCGGATCACCTATCTCGACTCGGGCTTCCAGACGCCGCTTGCCCGCCCCGTCAAGGCGGCGATCGACCTCTTCCTTCGCGAAGGACTGGAGACGGCCGGACCGAAAAACGTGTGGCTCGATCGCGTCGAAGCAACCCGCGCGAAAGTCGCGCGGTTTCTGGGCGCGTCCCCCGTTGAGATCGCCTTCACCAAGAACACCTCGGAGAGCATGAACATCGCTGCGAATGCGCTGCCTCTGCGCGCCGGCGACAAGGTGCTGATGATTCACGGCGATCATCCAAACAACGCCTATGCGTTCCTCAATCTGCAACGGAGGGGCGTAACGGTCGAGTTCGTGCCGATGACGGACATCGCCAACGACGAGAGCATTCGCCCCTATATTGATGAGAACACGCGCGTGATCTCGATGTCGCTGGTGACGTTCCACGCCGGCCACCGCTTCGATGTCGAGAGCATCGGCGCCCTGTGCCGGGAGAAGAGTCTCTATTTCGTCGTCGACGTCATGCAGGCGATCGGTGTGGTGCCGATCGACGCCAAAGCCATGAACGCGACCTTCATCGGGTCGGGCAGCCACAAGGGATTGCTCGTGCCGCAGGGGCTCGGGCTGCTCTATTGGGACAAGTTCAGGACCGAGCTCGAGCCCGCTTACCTTGCGGCAGCGAGCCTTGCCGAGATACCGGCCGATCTCATCGCCCAATCCGACAAACTGGAACTGGCCGCGAGCGCGCGCCGCTTCGAGCTCGGCAACTTCAATCTTCCGGCCATTCAGGCGCTCGGTGCCTCCATCGACATGATTGACGCGATCGGCGTGCAGAACATTGCGAACCACTGCTTCGATCTCGGCGATCACCTGATCGCGCAGCTCGATATGCTCGACGTTCGCCTGGTCGGCCCCCGCGAGCGGCAGCACCGCTCGCCGCACATTTACGTCATTGCGCTGCCCGCCGCCGAATGGCTCGGCCATTTCGAAGAGAACGGCATCCGCATCTCGCCGGAGCGGGATGGCATTCGTGTGTCGTTCGGGATGTTCAACACGTTCGCGGACGTCGATCGCCTGATCGACGTCATCCGCCGGCGCGGCGTCAAACCGTCGCACAAGGCCGCTTAACAGAGGAGATGCACATGACGAAGCTTGCGCGTGTATTCGGTGTTCTGTCCGGCCTCGCGGCCTTCGGCGTCTCTCTCGGGCCGTCGAGCGCAGCCGACAGTTCGACGCTGGCCAAGATCAAATCGAGCGGCGCCATCACCATCGGCTACCGCGAAGCCTCCATTCCGTTCTCCTATCTCGGTCCCGATCAAAAGCCGATCGGCTTTTCGCTGGATCTTTGCGCGGCAATCGTCGAACGCATCAAGACGGAGCTGAACTTACCCAATCTCACCGTCAACTACAGCCCGGTGAACTCTTCCAACCGGATCCCCCTCATTCAAAGCGGCACCGTCGATATCGAATGCGGCGGCACGGCAAACGACAAGAAGCGGCAGGAACAGGTTTCGTTTTCGGTCACGACCTTCGTCAGCCAGCCACGCTGGCTGGTCAAGGCCGACAGCGGCGTGAAAACCGCCGGCGGCTTGAAGGGCAAGACCATCGTCGTCACCCAAGGCTCCAACGCCATCGGATTCGCGCAAGCGGCAAATGCGAAGGAACAGCTCGGCCTCAACATCGTCCAAGCCAAGGACCATGCGGAATCCTTCCTAATGCTGAACACCGGCCGCGCAGCCGCCTTCATGGAAGACGACATTCTCCTCGCAGGCCTGAAGGCCGCAGCGCCAAATCCGGACGCGCTGATCTTCCTTCCGGGAGGCTATGCCAAGGTCTACTATGGCCTGATGTTCACGAAGGGCGATGCGCCCTTCAAGGCGCTCGTCGACGACGTTCTCTCCAAGCAGATGGCGTCCCGCCAGTTCGAGAAGACCTACACGAAATGGTTCACGAGGCCCATTCCGTCCAAGGGTGAGAATCTTGCCTTCCCGCTCACCGACGAGCTGATGGAGCGGATCGCCCATCCCAGCGATGCGGTCGATTGATGGGCCGATCGCGGAGAAGTTCTCGCACATTGATCCTCCCTCGAACCCGAGGTTCGCGATGTTCGGAGTGCTTTTTGAACAGGCGGCGGATGGCCAGCGCTATATCGAGTGGCTTCTGTCGGGCCTCGGTTGGACGCTCGCGCTGGCGTTCTTAGGCTGGTGGATCGCCTTCGCGGTCGGCCTCGTGGTAGGGATCGGCCGGACCGTCCAGAACCGGATCATCGCGGCGCTGGCGCGGCTCTATGTCGAGATCTTCCGCAACATCCCTGTGCTGGTGCAGATGTTTCTCTGGTACTTCGTGTTGCCGGACATCCTGCCCACCGCGCTCGGCAACGCCATCAAGCAGATCCCGCCGCCCTGGGGCTCATTCTTTCCCGCGCTCGTGTGTTTGGGTCTCTATACCGCCGCGCGCATTGCCGAGCAGGTTCGTGCCGGGATCGAGGCCCTGCCGAAAGGACAAACCGAGGCTGCCCAGGCGCTCGGGCTCACGGGATATCAGACCTATCGCTTCATCATCGTGCCGCAGGCGTTGCGCCTGATCGTGCCCAGCCTGACCAGCGAGGTCATGGGCATCTACAAGAACACGTCGGTCGCCCTGACGATCGGCCTCATGGAGCTGACCGCGCAGGCGCGGCAGATCAGCGAAGCGACATTCCAGACATTTACTGCCTTCGGCGCTGCGACGCTGATCTATCTCGCACTCGCCTTGCTCGCCTACCAAATGATGGTCGCGATCGACAAGGCGGTGCGTATCCCGGGCACCACCCCTGCAAAAGATGCGATCGAACCCGGTCCGGAGGACGTCCAGCCGGTTGATTCATTGCCCGAGGGGATGGAGGTCGCAAAATGAACAGCCTCGATTTCTCGATCGTCTTCCAGTCGTGGCCCTATCTCTGGTCGGGACTGCTGTTCTCACTCGCGCTGACCGCCGCGGCTAGCGTCATCGGGATGATCCTCGGCACTTGCTTTGCGCTCACTCAGCACTTCGAGGTGCCTGTGATCGGCAGGATCGTGCGCGCCTACATCGCGCTGATCCGCTCGATCCCGCTGATCCTCGTGCTGTTCTGGTTCTTTTTCCTGGTGCCGATCGTGCTTGGTCATCTCAGCGGCAACGGCCGTCCGATTCCGATTGGCGCCACCTGGACGGCCTTTATCACCTTCGGCCTATTCGAGGCGGCCTACTATTCGGAGATCATCCGGGTCGGATTGCGCGCCGTGAATCGGGGACAGTTCGAGGCGTGCCAGGCCCTCGCGCTATCCACCTTCGACACCTATCGGTGCGTGATCCTGCCCCAGGTGCTCCGCGTGGCGAGCCCGATCATCCTGAGCCAGACTATCATCCTCTTCCAGGATACGTCGCTGGTCTATGTGCTTTCGCTCACGGACCTGCTCGGCGCGGCCTCGAAGCTTGCGCAGCTCAACAGCCGTCTGGTCGAGATGTACCTCGTGGTTGCGCTGGTCTATCTCGCCATCAGCTCGGCTGCATCCCAATGCGTCGCATCCCTGCGCAAGCGCTACGCGATCGCTGGATCCCGCCGGTGACGAATTCAGTCTGACCACGCCAACCTAGGAGGCGACGATGCTTCAGGACAATACTGCGCGCGGGGCCAATCTGCCATCGGCCATCGTAGCCGTTGAGCACGTGGTGAAGCGCTTCGGTCATTTCACCGCGCTGAGCGACATCAATCTCAGCGTCACGGCCGGCGAGAAGATTGTCCTTTGTGGTCCATCGGGATCGGGCAAATCGACGCTGATCCGTTGCATCAACCACATCGAAAAGCACGATGGCGGCCGGATCGTCGTCGCCGGCGTCGATCTGACGGACCGGGTGACCGACATCAACAGCGTCCGCCGGGAAGTCGGGATGGTATTCCAGAGTTTCAATCTGTTCCCGCATCTCTCAATCGTCGAGAACTGCATGCTTGCACCGATGAAGGTGCGCGGCTTGTCCAGCGAGGAGGCGCGTGAGCGCGCGATGGGCGTTCTTCGCCAGGTGCGCATCCACGATCAGGCCAGCAAGTATCCCGGACAGCTCTCCGGTGGTCAGCAGCAGCGCGTTGCCATCGCGCGCGCCCTGTGCATGCAGCCCAAGATCATGCTGTTCGATGAGCCGACCTCCGCGCTCGACCCGGAGATGGTCAAGGAGGTGCTCGACACCATCATCGGTCTCGCGCGAGACGGCATGACGATGATCTGCGTCACCCACGAAATGGGCTTTGCGCGCGAAGTCGCCGACCGCGTGGTCTTCATGGATCGCGGGACAATCGTCGAGGAAGCCGATCCCGAAACCTTTTTTCGCGCCCCCCGCACCGAGCGAGCAAAGGGCTTTCTCCAGCAGATCATTCACTAGGAGGTGGATCAACCGCCGCCGGGCGCCGAGGAAAAACCTTCCGCGCTGGTGCGGATGCGGTTGCGGCTGAGAATGTAGATCGCCGTTGTGACAATCAGAAGCGCAAGGCCGAGCAGGATCGAGACGAAGCCGATCGGAATCAGGGCCAGCGTCAGATTGCGTTCGGGGTTGATGAGCCAGTGATGGATCGAGGTCAGCACGAAGGCGAGCCCGAGAAAGCCGACGCCGCCGCCGGCAAGCAGCAGCGCCCACATCCGGCGAAGCTGGCTGAGCCGCTCCCGCGCAACATCGGTCCGGGGTGCGTGGTGGCGGGCGACGCGCCGGACCAGGCGGATGGCGAAGGCGATCGAGCTGAAGCCGATCAAGAGGCTCGCAGCCCCCAGCCACATCCGCAAGCTCGGGTCGAGGTCCGGCATGCGCTGGAGGGTGAGCAGGGGGAAATCGAAGGCCGAATGCAGCGCGAGGGGCCCCGCGAAGATCAAAAGGCGGCTGGAGAGGCGAGCCCAGTCGCGATGGTGGCGGTTGGCGCCCAGCGCCGTGCCGGCGCGCGCGATCGTCAGGTAAGCGCCCGCGATGATACCAAGCGCGCCGTGGAATGGCACCGTCAGCACGCTGCGCAACGCGGCCAGCGAGCGCCACATCTCGGCGTGCTGAACCAGATAGGCCAGGTTCTCGTAAGCGGCGAAGCCGAGGCCGACCGCGGCGCCATAGACCACGGTGTCCATCGGGTTGGCAAAAGTCCGCCGCTTGGTCGAGGAGACCACCACGATGGCGATCACCTTGACGGCTTCCTCAGGCAACGCGACGCCGAAAACCGAATGCATGGCGAGCGCCGCCCAGGGGTCGTCGGGGGCTGCGACCATCTTGGCGAAGGGGGCACGGGCAAGGCCCAGCAGCGAGATGCTGGCGGCACCGAGCAGGAACGCGGTCCAGACCTGAGCGGGTGGGCCAGGGCGCTCTTCAGCGGCGATGACAAGCCACAGCATCAACAGCGCCGGGGCGATGGCTGCAGTTCCGATGACGGTGGGCAACGCTTCAATCAGATACATCGGCGCCGAAAATAGGTTCCCTTGGTCCGCTAATCTACAATTGCCGATGCGACCATGTGTCATGCGCTCGCTGTCGGCTCGCTTAACGAGCGCGACAGCTTTCGTTCATCTGCCGTCGCCCGTGGAGATGTAGAATGCAAGCGCAATCAATTGCATGACAGAACCTGTTCGTCATCCATGGCAACGACGGCGTGATTGTGCCGGGCGCAATTGGCATGTCAGATCAAGGAAATGCGCAGGTTTCTTCGATGCGCTGCGCACGTATTCCGGCGGCGCGTTCGGAGCCGGGACTCAGTGGGTGGTGAACGGCGGCGGCGCGCCGGGGGCGATGTCGAAGGTGCCGAGATGGAATTCTTCGCCAGGAGACGCGTCCGGCCCACCTGGTTGCGCCAGCAGCGTGAACGCGGCCTGGGGGTAGAGCTTCCAGATCTCCAGGTCGCCGGCGGTGATAGTGAGCCAGCCGAACCTGTACATGTAGCGTCCGGGCTCGCTGACCCGGCCGACCCTGTCCCAGGTGATCTTGTTGACTGCCATCCGGTCCCCCGATCGCAAGTCCGCAAATGACGTCCGGCGTGAGGCTCGGACCGACAAAAGCTGATCCCGCAATGGGGCCGCGATAGGGCGGCGATGCGGAGGCGGGACGGCCGGAGGAGGGCCGCCGCCTGCCGGTTCAGCGCGCCGTCGAGGCTGCCTCTGCTTCGGCTGCCCGCTCCAGCTGACGGTGCGAGGCGTGGAAGACGTCGTGGACGAGGCCGATCTTTTCCAGGCCCAGGATGATCAGGCCGTTGAGATCGATCTCCCACCAGGCGTGCGAGATGTAGGCGTCCCGCGGGAAGCGGTGATGGTTGTTGTGCAGGCCCTCGCCGAAGGTGAGGATCGTGGTCACGAACTCGTTGGTCGAGGCATCGTCGACCTCGAAGCGGCGATAGCCATAGGCGTGGCAGACCGAGCCGGTGAGCTGGCTGGTGAGGATCAGCAGATAAGCGCGGAGCAGGCCGGAGAACAGCACGCAGCCGATCATGGCGTGCACGCCGCCGAAGGTGTAGCCGATCACGCCCGGGATGAAGACCGCCGACATCCCGTACCAAACCCAGCGCGTGCGCACGAAGAACATCGCAATGGGATCGGCGAGGATGTCCTTGGCGTAGTATTCGTTGTCGGTGGTCGCCTGGTCGAACACCCAGCTGCCCTGCGCGTGCAAGAAGCCCTTGAGCGCGCTGACATAGCGATTGCCGAAGCCGTCGAATTGCGGGCTGTGGGGATCGCCGATGTCATCGGCGTAGAGATGGTGGCGGCGGTGGTTGGCGACCCATTTGGCGATCGAGCCCTGGATCGCCATCTGGGCGATGGCGCAGAAGAAGACCCGCATGATCGGGCCGGTGCGGAAGCTGCGATGGACGAACAGGCGGTGCATGCCGGCGCCGATACCGAACGTCGTCAGTGCGAACATCCAGACGAACGTGAACAGCTCGACCTTGCCGAGACCTTGCGTGACAGCCCAGATGATGCCGGCGACAGCGCCGACATAGAGGATGCCGAGCAGGAGATAGCTCTCGCGCAGCTTGGCTTGCACGAGCGGTCCCTCGGTGACGACGCCGGGTGGAAGCTGCGGCTTGGGCGCGATGGACGCATTCTGCGGGGTCTCAGCCGGGACGAACTCGGCGTCAGCGATGGACATTCCAGGACTTCCAATATGGGGCCCGCAATGATTGCGGACGTGCTGGATCACACCCTATCGCGCGAGGGACTCCATCTCCAGTATTTAGTTAAAGAAGAGTTAAAATTGGCCGGTCCGGTTCAGGCCGACTGCTGCAGGGGCGAGCGCACGACGAGGCGGACCAGGTCATCCCGCGACTGCTTTTCGGCGAATTTGACCGCGAAGCCGCTGTCGAATTTGCGGATGACCCGCCCCACACAGGCGCCGACGGCAAGCGCGGTTCCCACCGGCGGGTCGTACTCGCAGGATATCGCGACGCCGGCCGTGGAGACGTCGATGATGAAGCAGGGATGGATGCTGCCGTCGGCGAGGGTCAGGAGGGTGTGCGCGACCTGGGGAACGAAACGAGCGTCACGCCGCAGCTCCTGGACGCTGTCGTCCCTCTGCTTCTTCTCCAGCCAGGTCAGCTTTTCCGACATCCAGGCGCGCCGCGCCCGCGTCATGTCGAGCTCCATCAGAAAGCCCGCCTTCAGCGTCGCGCTGATGGTGCACTGGAATTCGCCGAAATCCTGGAAATAGGAGGTCACACGCTCGCCGACCTTGCCGACGACAGGCACGTCCACGATCATGCGAAAGGGCGAGACGCGCTTGGTCCGGCAGGCGAAGGTGCGCAGCTTGCCCTCGCAATCGTACCAACGCGGCAGCGAGTAGCTGCCGGCCACGGTGACTTCCACTGCTCGTTGCCGGAGGAACTCTGTGACGGACATGCGCGCCAATCGTGGTTTGGGATCGTTTCCGTAATTCCACGGTAGCGCTCAAATTCTAAGTAACTGATACCGCCGCTCGCGAGCGGGGGTAAATTTCCGGTAAATACGCTCCTCGGTGCCCCTGCCAAAAGCGCGGCATAAGGACCCGATATGCTGCAGGCAATCTCACAACATCGTCATTGATGGCGCAGTGAAGCAAACGGCGTGACGCCGCGCCTAAGGAGATCCGAACAGCACCAGCAAGGCCAGCGCGGCAACGGCCGTGACGAACTGGATCGTCGTCCACGCCAGGCCGCTCGGACTGATCTGCAATCCCAACGGCGGTAATGCGCGCCGCATCGCGAGCGCCGTGAATGCTTCGACGATGGCGAGCAGAAGGGCGACGCCGGCGAGGAAGGACCATGCCTCCGCCGGCGGCATCCACGGTGCGAGCCAGTCGGGAACGGAGCCTTTCAAGGCGGCGAGCAAGGCGAACCATCCGAACCAGAATGCGGAGCGCTTGATGATGTCTGGGCCGATCGTTTCGGGCTCAAGGCGGATGCCGATCCTTGCCAGCGCGCTTTCAATGCGCTCGCCGTCGGTCAGGACGACGAACGCGCCGAGATAGAGTGGAATGCGCGACTGGAAGAGCAGGGCGAGGATACCGAACAGGACGGCGTAGCCGATGACATCGCCGAGAATGTCTTGGGTGCTTCTGCCCGGCAGCGCAGACACGGCCGGCTCAGAATCTGCCTGCCGTTGCGGAAGCGATCTGGCGCGCGCCATGTGCTCCAGCATTTTGGCGCGCCGGTCCGATGGGTGCTGAGGGGAATGGCCCAGCCAAGTCGGAACGCCCGGCGTCATTGCGACCGCGCTGGACGAAGCTTCAATCTCGGGGTGACGCTGTGCCATGGGTCTCGACCGGTTCCAATTGGCATTGGTCGGTGGCGAGAGGCGGGAAGGTTCATGCCGCCGCGGCGGAAATCGTGGCAATTAGGGAGGGAGGGCGACAGGCGTCGCGTGCGCACTGGCGCTCCCTAGCGGAATCGAACCGCTCTCTCCACCGTGAAAGGGTGGCGTCCTAACCGATAGACGAAGGGAGCAAACACAGGGCCCGGCCGTTTCCCGGCATGACCGCTGGCCGGCCGAACAGGGCCCGGCGGCTTGCAGCGGGCGAACGTATAGTGGCCTTTCTGGCTTCGGGCAAGCCGTTCGGACCGGTCTTTTGGCGCCGGTGGACAGCGCTGGCCCCGAGGCCATTCGGAGGGCGATTTCAACGGTTTCTTAGGGTTCCCGGATTAGCGCTGGAGCGGGAGATCTTTCACCAATGCCACCGCCGAAAAAGCGCGCAGCCCGCAAGCTGCTGTCGCAGCACGCCTGGATCACGCTCGACGGCGGCTTCGCCGCGCGGCACTGCCTGGTCCAGGACATCTCGGATTCGGGTGCCAAGATCACGCTGGACGAGGACGCCAGCCAGCTCCCGGGTGTGATCCGGCTCGCCTTCGCACGCGATGCGCGCACCGGGCGGAGCTGCCAGGTGGTCTGGCGCCGCGGCAAATCGGCCGGCATCAAGTTCATCTGATCGCGGCCCTCGGCCGCCCCGATGGCGCGCAGCGCCGGTCCGGGCTAGGAGCCTGTCCAAGTAGTCGCTGGTCAAGCTGGGGCGAGTCTGATTCTTTGCGGGGCTATGAGCAAGGATTTTCGACTCTGGAAGATTGACGAGGC
>NZ_JADPKR010000016.1 GCF_023074055.1 Bradyrhizobium sp. 141 | reverse complement strand
CCTCCATCGACCTTTGAAAGCAGAGAATCATTCGGCTCACCGTTCGGCAAACGGAAACGCGCCAAATCACATAGATTCACAGCCTCTGAGGTGCGAGGCATGGGACGCATCGCGTCCCATGGGGAGCCTCGAGGGATGAGCGGCCGGGATGCAGCGGGGCCGCTCATCCTTCGAGGCTCGCTTCGCTCGCACCTCAGGATGACGGTTGGAGCGCACTGCTTGTGGCTTGACAGATGCTGCTGTTCCATCGCTGGTGAACCTGCCGGACCACAGAACTGAGGACACTCCATGCGCACCACATCGGTCGGCGTCTTCAAGCTCGCCACCAAGGGCCCCGGCGACGTCTCCAGCCTCATGGCTATGATCGGCTCCGGCGCGATCGATCCCAAATCGATCCTCGCCATCCTGGGCAAGACCGAGGGCAATGGCGGTGTCAATGATTTCACCCGGGAGTACGCCGTTGCCGCGCTGTGCACGGCGCTGGCGCCGCAACTCGGCCTGACGGCGCACGAGGTCGAGCAGCGGATCGCCTTCGTGATGTCAGGCGGTACCGAGGGCGTGCTCAGCCCGCACATCACCGTGTTCACACGCCAGGATGTCCCGCAACGGCCGGCGGGCATCGCAGGCAAGCGCCTGAGCATCGGCATGGCGCACACCCGCGATTTCCTTCCCGAAGAGCTCGGCCGCTCCGCGCAGATCACGGAGACGGCGAGGGCCGTGAAAGCCGCGATGGTGGATGCCGGCCTCACCGATCCCGCCGACGTCCATTTCGTGCAGATCAAGTGCCCGCTGCTGACCAGCGATCGCGTCGCGGCGGCAAACGTGCGCGGCAACAAGACGGTGACGACGAGCGCCTACAGGTCGATGGCCTATTCGCGCGGTGCGTCCGCGCTCGGCGTTGCCGTTGCGCTCGGCGAGATCGCACCAGCGGTAAGCGACGAAGACGTGCTGCGGCGCTACGATCTGTTCTCGAAGGTGGCTTCGACCTCGTCCGGGATCGAGCTGATGCACAACGTCGTCATCGCGCTCGGCAACTCGGCGGCGTCGGTGAGCGAGTTCGAGATCGGCCATGCCGTGATGGACGATGCGATCGACGCCTCGGCGGTGATGTCGGCATTGACGAGCGTTGGACTTGGCGTGGCGCCGCAAGCGAACGCAGGCCGCGAGCTCGTCAACATCTTTGCCAAGGCGGAGGCCTCGCCTGATGGCAGCGTGCGCAGCTTCCGCCACACCATGCTGGAGGATACCGACATCAGCTCGACCCGCCACGCGCGCGCCGCGGTCGGCGGCCTGATTGCAGGTCTCGCCGGCACCGGGGCGATCTATGTTTCCGGCGGCGCCGAGCATCAGGGGCCGGCGGGCGGCGGCCCGGTTGCGGTCATCGCACGGCTCTCCGATTGAGCGGCCACCCCTCCGCCCCGCGCAACCCTGCCCCTCGCGCCGCCTCGGTTGATTAAGGCGGCCCCTTGCGAAAAAGGTGGCCCGCTATTCAAGGGGATTTGGACGTCATGACTTTGCCGATGAGCTGGACGGAATGGGCGCAGCACGACGGCGTCGCGCTGGCGGGGCGCGTCCGCAAGGGCGAACTGACGGCGAAGGAGCTGGCGCGCCAGGCTGCCGCGGGTGTCGCCAAGGTCAATCCGGCGCTGTCCGGCGTGGTCGAGCTGTTCGAGGACGTGATCGCCGATCCCGCCAAGGACGGCGCCAATCTCGCAGGCCCCTTCGCCGGCCTGCCCTTCCTGATGAAGGATTTGGGGCCGACCATGAAGGGCCGGCTGCAGGAAATGGGCTCGCTGTTGATGCGCGGCAATCGCCCCAGTGCCGACACGTTCCTGACCGGCAAATTCCGCCAGGCCGGGCTCAACCTGATCGGGCGCACCACGACGCCGGAATTCGGCGTGTGCTCTTCGGCCGACAATCCCGCCGTCTACGTCACCCGCAATCCCTGGAATACCGACTACACCACCTGCGGCTCGTCCGCGGGCAGCGCTGCGATGGTCGCCGCCGGCGTGGTGCCGATCGCGCATGCGACCGACGGCGGCGGCTCGATCCGCATTCCCGCCGGCGTCAACGGCAATATCGGACTGAAGGTCTCGCGCGGCGTGTTCTCGCTGGCACCGCACATGTCCGACCTCACCGGCCTCGTCTCGATCCAGGGCTGCCAGTCGCGCTCGGTGCGCGACACCGCAGCGTTCGTCGATCATGCGAGGGGACCCGCGCCCGGTGAGTTCATGCCGTTCTGGACCACGGCGCAGCCTTATTCCGAGATGATCAAGCGCGATCCGTCAAAGCTGCGCATCGCGCTGTCGCACACATGGGGCGATTACACGGCAACGCCGCAGCTCGCAGCCGAGCTGGAAAAGACCGGCCGCTTCCTCGAAGGCCTCGGCCATCACGTCGACTACGCCCTGCCCGAGCTCGATTTCCGCGCCGCCTTCGCCGCGCAGACCACCTGCTACATCTCGAACTTCGCGGTGGTGATCTCCAACATGCTCGCCGCGCGCGGACTGGACAAGCCGCCGGAAGACCTGATCGAGCCCATGAACATCCGGATCTGGGAAGCCGGCCGCCACACCACCTTTGCCGAGCGGGCGAAGATGCAGGGCGTGTTCAATACGACGTCACGCGGCTTCGGCGCCTTCTTCGAGCAGTGGGACGTGATCCTGACGCCGATCACCGCGCTGCCGACGCCGAAGGTCGGCACCAGGGAATATCTCACCATCTCCGACAATCCCGACGTGCTGGACTGGTTCGGTAATCTCTGGCGCTTCTTCGCCTTCACGCCGCTCGCCAACCTGTGCGGCATGCCCGCGATCTCGATGCCGATGGCGACCCAGGAGCACGGCCTGCCACTCGGCATCCAGGCCATCGCCAAGCAGGCCAATGACGGCCTCCTGCTGCAGCTCGCCGCCCAGATCGAGCGCGCGCTCGACGGCAAGTGGAACGGCGGCCGGAAGCCGAAGGTGCATGTGGGCTGAGAAGCTAGCGATCGCAGTGACATGCGATCGCACAATCAGCCTCAGTTCTTCACCGCCGGAATCTCCTCGTTCGGCTGTTGCTGCCCCTGCTTGAACATCGCCAGAGCCTTGTCGAGCGCTTCGCGCAGTGCCAGCGCTGCGGCCACGCTGCAACGTAAGTGCGCGGTCTGGATCACGTCGACCCTGACGGCGGCGCCGATCGGCATCAAGAGGTTCGCGGCGAGTTCGATCTGGATCGCGCCGTTGTGATGGCCGAAGCAGGACGCGCCGTCGAAATAGATGATCGGCGCCCGCTCCGAGCTGGAGCTCGAAATGGTGACGGGCCCCTGATTGGCGGTGGGCGTTTCGGGGTCGGCCATGGGCGCTCCTTGCAGCTAAACGACGAACGAAGCGCCCACCATCGGTGCTTTGGCCCGCTCTGTCGAGGCCCCTTCGGGGATTTTGCGCAGCGCCCGACACTGGTCTAGAACGTCATCATGAGCACCATTCCGACCATGCTTCCCTTCGAGGAACTCGCCGAGGCGATCAAGGGCCGCCGCTCCGATTACGGCCATATCAGCGGGCTCCAGCTCGACCGTTTCGCGCCGGGTGAGGCATGGTCGAGCCTGCCCTACCGGCCCGTCTTCGTCGGCGACACCGAGACCGGCGTGCTGCACGGCGGCGTCGTCACCGCCATGCTGGACGAGAGCTGCGGCATGGCGGTGCAGCTCGCGCTCGACGGCACGCGCGCGATCGCGACGCTCGATCTGCGCATCGACTACCAGAAGCCGGCGACCCCGGGCCTCGACATCAAGGCGCATTCGGTCTGCTACCGTACCACACGCTCAATCGCCTTCGTGCGCTCCACCGCCTATCAGGAGTCCGAGGACGATCCGGTGGCGACCGCGACCGCCTGCTTCATGATCGGCGCCAACCGCACCAACATGCTCGCGGACCGCAGGATGGGTGCACTGAGCATCCCGACGCTGGAGGCGCCGGAGGATCCGGACGGGCCGTTCGCGAGCAGCCCGTTTGCGCGCTGCCTCGGCATCCGCGCCAACGATGACGGCACGCTGACGATGCCGTTTTCGCCTGTGATCATCGGCAACCCGATCCTGCCCGCAATCCATGGCGGCATGACCGGGGCCTTCCTCGAGACCACCGCGATCGTCGGCGTGGCGCGCGAGCTCGGCATCGCCGCGCCGCCCAAGCCGATCGGCCTCACCGTCAATTATTTGCGTTCCGGCCGCGCCCTCGACACGTTCGCCGATGTCTCGATCGTGAAGCAGGGACGGCGCATCGTCGCCTTCGAGGCGCGCGCCTGGCAGGACGATGCGGAGAAGCCGATCGCCACGGCTTTCGGTCATTTCATGCTGCGCCCGACGCCGGGAAGTGACGAGGAATAAGCGCCTTTTGACTTGACGGCCGCAGTTCCGGCCACAACGATAGCGCGTCACTGCGAGAGGTATTGGATTGCGGCATCCGCTCGACATCGTCGCCATGTTCGCCGCACTCTGGCTGCTGGCCTCGATGATGCTCGACGCGCTGACGCCGAAGGAGCTGACCGCGATCATGATCGGCGTTGCGATCGGCCCCGCGATCGTCATCACTGCCGTGTTCTACTATTTGCGCTGCCCGCGAACCGACTTTGCAGTGATGTTCGCAGCGCTCTGGCTGATCTCGGACATCGCCATCGCCTTCGTCTCACCGACGCAGCTGCCGCTTTTCCTGATCGTGCTCGGCTTCCTGCCGGCCCTGCTGATCGGCACCGTGCTGCGCTGGCAACGCTTCCAGCGCCGCGACGAGCGGCTGCCTGCGCCCTCGGTGAAGCGGGGTTAGCCGCGCACGAAGGGCTCTTTCATCTCTCCCACGTGCGGGAGAGGGAGCGCACCTGCGTCGTTGCAGCGATTAAGCCTCATCTCATCACGCTTTAGCGCGGCAAGAGGTTCGTCTTCGCGAGATCCAAGACCTCGTCGCCGCGGCCGTTCATCACCGCGCGCAGCACCCAGAGGCTGAAGCCCTTGATTTGCTCGGTGGTGATGGTCGGCGGCATCGACAGTTCCTGCTTGGCGGTGACGACGTCGAGCAGCGCTGGCCCGTTATGCGCGAGCATCTCCTTCACCGCACCCGGAAGCTCGCCGGGATCCTCGACGCGTTTGGCAAAGATGCCCATCGCGCGCGCCATCGCCGCGAAATCGGGATTCTCCAGGTCGACATTGGTGTCGACGAAGCCGGCCGCCTTCATCTCCAGCGCGACGAAGCCGAGCACGCCGTTGTTGAAGACGACGACCTTCACCGGCAGCTTCATCTGCGTCAGCGTGATCAGATCGCCCATCAGCATCGTGAAGCCGCCGTCGCCCGAGAGCGAGATCACTTGCCGGCCGGGCTGGGCGGCCTGCGCGCCGATCGCCTGCGGCATCGCGTTGGCCATCGAGCCGTGCACGAAGGAGCCGATCAGCCGGCGGCGGCCGTTCATGTCGAGATAGCGCGCGGCCCACACCGTCGGCGTGCCGACATCGGCGGTGAACACGGCATCGTCCGCCGCGTGGTCGCTGAGGACTTTTGCGAGATATTGCGGGTGGATCGGCTTGCTTCCCGGCGTACCCTTGGCGAGCGAATCGAGCCCTTCGCGCGCCTTCTTGTAATGCGCGACCGCATCGTCGAGATGCTTGCGCTGCGTCTTGGCCTTGAGCAACGGCAGCAGAGCTTCGATGGTGAGCTTGACGTCGCCGACGAGGCCGAGATCGATCTTGCAGCGCCGCCCGAGATTTTCCGGGCGGATGTCGATCTGCGCGATCTGGCAGTCGGTCGGGAAGAACTGCTTGTAGGGAAAGTCGGTGCCGAGCATCACCAGCGCGTCGCAGGCGTGCATGGCCGCGTAGCCCGAAGAGAAGCCGATGAAGCCGGTCATGCCGACGTCGTAAGGGTTATCGTATTCGACATGCTCCTTGCCGCCGAGGGCATGCACGATCGGGCTCTTCAGCGCTTCCGCGAGCTGCATCAAGGGGGCGTGCGCGCCGGCGCAGCCGCGGCCGCAGAACAGCGTGATGCGCTCGGCACCGTTGAGGAGGTCGGCGAGCGCCTGCAGCTCATCCGCCTGCGGCACAATTTTCGGCGCCGGCACGTTGAGGCCGCGCGTCGTCGACAGCGCGCGCTTTGGGGGACTGCGGAACGCGACGTCGCCGGGCATGGCGACGACGGCGACGCCGCGCAGGCCCACTGCTGCGCGAATGGCGTTCTCCAGCACGAAGGGAAGCTGGCTCGGGTCGGAGACCAGCTCGCAATAATGGCTGCATTCGCGGAACAGGTTTTGCGGATGCGTCTCCTGGAAATATCCGCCGCCGATCTCGGCCGTAGGGATCTGCGCGGCGATCGCCAGCACGGGAACGCGGCTGCGATGCGCGTCGAACAGCCCGTTGATCAGATGCAGATTGCCGGGGCCGCAGGAGCCCGCGCACACCGCAAGGCTCCCGGTCATCTCCGCTTCGCCGGCGGCGGCGAACGCGGCGACCTCCTCGTGGCGGACATGGATCCATTCGATCGTGCCGCGGCGGCGCAGCGCCTCGGTCAGCGCGTTCAGGCTGTCGCCGACGATGCCATAGATGCGCTTGACGCCGGCCTGTTCGAGCGTTGCCACGAACAGATCGGCCACGTTGTTGATCGCCATGTCGGTCTCCTGATCTCGCTGCTGCAGCAAGATAGGATAACGCGCGACCGTGACGGCATCACGGCTTGTTTATTGCCGGCTCAGTCTTTCGCAATCGCCCGATCATAAGCCGCGATCGTCAACTTTGCGCGAGCGGCCACATCACTTGCCGTCATGCCGGGCTTGTAGAGGCTTGAGCCGAGCCCGAAGGCGGTCACGCCGCCCTTGATGTACTCGGCAAAGTTCTGGTCGGAGACGCCGCCGACAGCGGCGATCATCACGCCTGATGGCAGCACCGCCTTGATCGCGGCAATGCCGGCGGCGCCGAGCACGCTCGCGGGAAAGAACTTCAGTCCCGATGCGCCGGAGCGCGCGGCAAGCAGCGCCTCGGTCGGCGAAAACACGCCGGGCAGCGTGACCATGGCGTACTGATGGGCACGCACGAGCACCTGCGTATCCACGTTCGGCGAGACCATCAGCTTGCCGCCGACGTCATTGAGGCGATCGACATCCGCGGTGGTCAGCACCGTGCCGGCGCCGATCAGCACGCCTGAAGGCGCCTGCTTCACCGCCATTGCGATGGAGCGGAATGGATCGGGCGAGTTCAGGGGGATCTCGATCACGGTCATACCGGCTTCGATCAGCACGCCGACGATGGCCTCGGTCTCCTCGGGCTTGATGCCGCGCAGGATCGCGACCAGCGGCCGCTTCATCGGCGGAAAGGGAACGGTCATCTCAAAGATCCTTCTATTTCGTCCAGATCGCCGCAGCCGCCATCGACAGGCCGCGGCGGACGGCTTCATCCGCATCGACCGGCTTCGCGTTGACCGACAGCGCTTCGAACGCCAGCCGGTACAGCATCGCGAGCCGCCCCGAGGCAAGCAACACGACGCCCGCTTGCGGCACGGTGCCGGAGAGCCCGGCCGCCAGTTCGACACCGATCAACGTGCCCGACAGCGTCTCGCGCGCCGCGGCCGGCGTGCCGCCGAACAACAGCTGGCGCGACCGCGCACCGAACAACAGATTGGCGGCGAAGGCCGGCTTCGCGTACGCGGCCTTGACCGCCGCCTTGAAGCTCGCGACATCCTCGGCCTCGTCGGCGCCCGCGACCGCGAACGACAGGATGGTCTCGCGCGAGACCACGCTGAAGAGCTCGCCGGTCATGAAGGTGGAGAAGCGTTCGACAATGCCGCCCTTGACGCGCACCCATTTCGAATGCGTGCCGGGCATGCAGACCAGCGCATCGCCGGCGGCATCGAGGCCGAGCGCGCCGAGCAGCTGCGTTTCCTCGCCGCGCATGACGTCCGGCGCGGTTGCGTCGCGCTGCGCGATGCCCGGCAGGATCCGGATGTCGCGCGCCTGCCCGGGGACGCGCACGGCCTGTTTCAGGACCGCCGAGAGCGGCGCCGGCGTGTCGACATAGCCGGCTTCGACCCAGCCGGTCTTCGCACCGGCCATGCCGCAGACGAGAACCGGTAGATGATCCGGCGCTTCGACCGCCGCAAGATGCGCTTGCAGCACGGCGGGAAAGCCGGTCTTCGCCGCCGCCAGCATACCCTCGTCGCTGCGTCGTTCGGCCAGCATCTGGCCGGCAAGATCGACCAACCACAGGCGAAAACTGCTGGTGCCCCAGTCCACCGCGACATAAGCGGGTTCGGTCATCTCAACGCGTATCCTCGTCTCAACGCCAAGACACCGTCTCGCGACAATGAGACGACGCTTAGCAAATCTGCCCCGAGATATCGGCTATTGCCGCCGCAAACCAGCCTTTTCTCGCGGGCCCGAGATGCTGCCCGCGCTGGCACACCGCTTGCTCATGGATCGGCACTTCACATCCGTCAACGCGCGACAAGACGCGTCAACACCAGATGAGGAAACCCATGGAGATCGGCTATTTCACGATGCCTTCGCATCCGCCGGAGTGCGGCCTGAAGGAAGGGAACGACTGGGACCTGCAGGTCATGCGCTGGCTCGACGAGCTCGGCTATCAGGAGGCCTGGGTCGGCGAGCACCACACCGCGCCCTGGGAACCCAACCCCACGCCGGACCTGTTGATCGCGCAGGCGCTGATGCAGACCAAGAAGCTTCGCATCGGGCCGGGCGGCTTCCTCTTGCCCTATCACCACCCGGCCGAGCTCGCCAACCGTGTCGCGATGCTCGACCATCTCTCCGAGGGCCGACTCAATTTCGGCGTCGCCGCATCTGGGCTGCCGAGCGATTGGGCGATGTTCAACGTCGACGGCATGAGCGGACAGAACCGCGACATGACCCGCGAGGCGCTGGAGATCATCCTGAAGCTCTGGTCTGATCCCGCACCCTTCACCTACAAGGGCAAGTTCTGGACGGTGACCAAGCCGGACACGATGTTCGACTTCCTCAAGCCCCACATCAAGCCGCTGCAGGCGCCGCATCCGCCGATCGGCGTTGCCGGATTGTCGAAGAACTCCGACACGCTGAAGCTCGCGGGCGAGCGCGGCTTCATCCCGATGAGCCTCAACCTCAACCCGGCCTATGTCGGCAGCCACTGGGATTCGGTCGAGATCGGCGCCGCCAAGACCGGGCGCAAGCCGAACCGCGCGGACTGGCGTCTCGTGCGCGAGGTGTTCGTCGCCGACACGGACGAAGAGGCATGGAGGCTCTCGACCGGCGACATGATGGGCCGGATGATGGGTGAGTACTTCCTGCCGCTGCTCGGCCATTTCGGCTTCAAGGACTATCTGAAGCACGCGCCCGACGTGCCGGACAGCGACGTCACCGTCGAATATTGCGCCAAGCGGAACTGGATCGTCGGCTCGCCTGCGACCGTCGCCGAGAAGATCGAGAAGATCTACGACGAGGTCGGCGGCTTCGGCGTGCTCTTGGTGTTCGGCTTCGACTACAAGCACAAGGCCGAAGCCTGGCATCACTCGCTCTCGCTGCTGAAGAACGAGGTGATGCCGCGCCTTGCGCATCTCGGCTCCGCGAAGAAGGCGGCTTGACCCGATGCGGGTGCGGCGCGATCGTGCCGCACCCGCAGCGATTTTCGGAGATTTCCGTGGACGCCAAACCTCTCGACGCCAAGGATTTCAAGCAGGCGATGCGCCAATGCGCCGGTGCCGTCGCGCTGGTCACTGTGGGCGCCGAGCACGGCAAGCGCACCGGCCTGACGGTGACGTCGGCCTGCTCGCTTTCCGACAATCCACCCTCGCTGATCGTCTGCGTCAACCGCAACGCCAGCGCGCATGCGCGCATCCGCGAGGAAGGCGCCTTCGCGATCAATTTCCTGCACGAGGACCACGCGCTGCTCGCGCTCACCTTCAGCGGCCAGAAGGGCGTCAATGGCGACGACCGCTTTGCTTTCGGCCAGTGGACGCGCGGTGCGACCGGTGCCCCGGTGCTGACGGATGCGGTCGCCGCGTTCGACTGCGTGCTGGCGCAGGAGTTCGAGACGACAACGCATTCGATCTTCGTCGGCGAGGTGCGTGGCGTGTCGCATGCGGATGCGGCGAGACCGCTGGTCTACCTGCGCAGCAGTTTTCACACGCCGCACGAGATGCGCGAGACGGTGACGGTCGGCGACCTCGATTCACGCCATCTGAGCTGGACGGATTTTTCGTAAGCCTTGCGCCGAGATTGTAGGGTGGGCAAAGGCGCACTTGCGCCGTGCCCACCATCGACATCGCAACAAAGGTGGTGGGCACGCTTCGCTTTGCCCACCCTACGATATCTGCGATCGCGGAAAGAGTCCCCTCTTCCACAAGGAGAAAGCGTGCCGCACGCGATTGAGCGCTACTGCGCTGTGTCGATCTTCAGCTGCTTGATCCTGCGATACAGCGTCGCGCGGCTCAGCTTCAGTGCGCGCGCTGCTTCCGTCACGCGGCCGCCATGCTTGCGCAGCGCCTCGACGATCGTGGCGCGCTCGGCCGCGCCGAGATCCGGCTCCGCCCTTCCGCCGAACGGCGGCAGATCGAGATCGGCATCGGTGATGACGCCGTTCTCCGCGGTGCAGCCGGCGAGCCGCAGCACGTGGCGGAGCTGGCGCATGTTGCCGGGATACGGATAGGCCGCAAGCTGCGACCATGCTTGGTCCGAAAGCCTGCAGCTAGGTGCTTCCTCGCGCGCAATCTGACGGATGATATCGTCCCGGTCGGCACGCTCGCGCAGGGCCGGCAGCCGCACCGCGAGGCCGCGCAGACGGAAATAGAGATCGGCGCGGAAGGTGCCTTCCTCCGCCATGCGGCCGAGGTCGCGGTGGGTGGCGCTGATCAGACGGATGTCGACGGCGACTGGCTTGAGCGCGCCGAGCGGCCAGACCTCGCGGTTTTCCAGCACGCGCAACAGGCGCGTCTGCAGCGCGATCGGCATGTCGCCGATCTCGTCGAGGAACAGCGTGCCGCCATCGGCCTGCACGATCAGGCCCTTCGAGCCGTCGCGGCGCGCGCCGGTGAAGGCGCCCGCCTCGTAGCCGAACAGTTCGGCGTCGATCAGGCTCTCGGGCATCGCGGCGCAATTCAGCGCGACATAATTGTTGCGCGCCCGGTTGCTCGCCGCGTGAATGGCGCGCGCGAACACGTCCTTGCCGACGCCGGTCTCGCCCTGCAGCAACACCGGCAGATTGTGGTCGCCGATGCGCTTGAGCCGTTTCACGCTTCTGACCAGGCCGGGATCGCCGCCGGCGAGCCGGTGCAGCGCATCGAAGCGATTGACGGGCGGATCGCGGCGCTTGGTGAGCGGCCGCGCGCGCTGCGGCGGCGCGATCTGACCCTGCCCCAACGGACTGCCATCGGCGCGGCGCAGCTGGACGATGTCGCCCTCGTCGCGCGCAGTGTGACGATCGAACTTGATGTAGCGCGACAGGTCGATGCCGGAAGCGATCAAGCCGTCGGTGAGGCCCAACAGTGCCCGCGCGGACCGGCATGCGCCGACGACGCGGCGATCATCGTCATAGGCGAGCAGGACGCTGCCGCCGTCCCCGGGCACGGTCGCGATCCAGGCGTTACGGAAATGGTCGCGGAAGATCGCGCCCTCGATGCGGCGCGTCGCCTGCATCGTGATCGCGAGCGCAAGCTGGTGCGCGGCGCGGCTGAGGTCATCACGACAAGAGGTGATGTTGACGGCGCCCGCGATGCGGCCGGCCTGGTCGAACAGCGGCGTCACCGCACAGGAGAAGATGCCCCACTGCTCGCGAAAATGCTCGTCGCGATGAACCAGGATCGGCTTTTGCTCCGCAAGGCACGTGCCGAGCCCGTTGGTGCCTTCATGGGCCTCCGAAAAATTCGAGCCGGTATAGACCTTCCAGCGCAGGAACATCTCGGTGTCGGCCTCGCCCGGCAAGCGGCTGAACAGCATGGTCGCGTTCGCATCAGCGAGATTGACGCAATAGCCGGCCTCCCGCAGCACGCGGGCGAGATCCTCGAGCTCGGACGTGGCGAGCCGGATCGTCTCCTCCATGGGCTGGCGACGTGGCGGATCTCGGCTGCGGTCAGCGTCTGCGGCGGTCCCCGACGGGCGGGATCGAGCTTGTGGCTGATCAGGGAGCGCCGCCAGGAATCGGCTATGCGCGAAGAGGCATCGACGTCGGCCACATGATTGGCGACGGACAAGACCCGGGCGACATGGTTCGAGGCCGACAGGCTGGCCATCGCGGACGTCTCCACCCTGTATTATTGTGCAAAGTCTGGCACCACAGGCGGGGATGTCAATCGGGAACCGGGACTAGAGGTGGAGTGACGTTCTCTCGCAACCTCGTCATGGCCGGGCTTCGTCCCGGCCATCCACGCCTTTGCCGCGCGTGCGAAAGGAACGTGGATGCCCGGGACGAGCCCGGGCGTGACGATGCAGGAGCAGATTGCCCTAAGCAGCGCTGAATTGCTGCACTGCCCTCACCACGTATCGATACACGGCCGCTTCTTTCCCGCCCTCACCGGCGGCTTCGGCACGGACCGCAGGCCCGCCATGATCCAGCGACGCGTCTCGGCGGGGTCGATGACGTTGTCGATCTCGAACACCGAGGCGATCGAGACCGCCTTGCCGTTGGCATAGAGCTCGGCGACCTTGTTGCGGTAATAGGTCTCGCGCTCCTCGGGATCGGCGATCGCCTCCATCTCCTTGCGGAAGCCGAGCCGGACGTAACCCTCCAGCCCCATGCCGCCGAACTCGCCGGTCGGCCAGGCCGCGGTGAAGAACGAGGCGTGGAAGCCGCCGCCGATCATCGACTGCGCCCCTAACCCATAGCCCTTACGCAGCACGATGCCAAACAGCGGCACGGTGAGGCTCGCGCCCGTTACGAACATGCGCGAGACGTGGCGCACGATCGCGGTCTTCTCGGCCTCCGGGCCGACCATGAAACCGGGCGTGTCGCAGAGCGAGACGATCGGCAGATCGAAGGCATCGCAAAGCTGGAGGAAGCGCGCGGCCTTGTCGCCGGCATCGGCGTCGATCGCGCCGCCGAGATGGCGCGGGTTGTTGGCGATCAGGCCGAACGGCTTGCCCTCGATGCGGATCAGCGCGGTGATCATGCCGACGCCGTAGTCGCGGCGCAGCTCCAGTACGCTGTCCTTGTCGGCGACGAGATCGATCACGCTGCGGATGTCGTAGACGCGGAGCCGGTTCTCAGGGATCGCGCGGCGGAGCAGGCGCTGGTCCGCGGCCTGCCACTCCGTGACCGCGCCCTGGAAATAGGACAGGTATTTTTGCGCGACGGATGTCGCTTCCTCCTCGTCCTCGACCAGGATGTCGATGACTCCGTTCGGCGACTGGAACGTCACAGGGCCGACCTCGGCCGGATGATAGACGCCGAGGCCGCCGCCCTCGATCATGGCGGGACCGCCCATGCCGATCGAGGCGTTCTTGGTCGCGATGATGACGTCGCAGCAGCCGAGCATCGCGGCGTTGCCGGCGAAGCAATAGCCGGAAACCACACCCACGACCGGGATGAGGCCGGAGAGCCTTGCGAACTGCACGAAGGACGGGCCGTCGAGCCCGGTCATGCCGAGCCGGTCGGTGTCGCCGGGCCGGCCGCCGCCGCCTTCGGCATAAAACACCAGCGGCACGCGCCAGTCTTCCGCAAGCGTCAGCATGCGGTCGATCTTCTTGTGGTTCATGTGGCCCTGCGTACCCGCGAGCACGGTGTAGTCGTAGGCCACGACGATGCAGCGCGCCCCTTCGGGTCCGAATTCCCCGGCATTCACCGTGGCAACGCCCATGACGAGGCCGTCGGCCGGCGTGTTCTTGATGAGATCGTCGAGCTTGCGCCGGCGCCGCTGCGCCGCGATAGCGAGGCTGCCATATTCCATGAACGAGCCGTCGTCGACGAGCTGGGCGACGTTCTCGCGCGCGGTGCGCTGGTTGGTGTTGCGGCGACGCTCGACCGAGGACGGGCGGTTCGCATCCAGCGTGTTGGCCTGACGCGCGATCAGCTCGGCGAGGTCCGGCCGGATGTGATCGAGATCGATATCGGCTTCCGCGGCCGTGCTGTCGGCCGCAACGTCGAGCGGCTCCAGATACATGATCGGCTCGCCATGCATCAGCGTGGCGCCGTCGCCGGCGCCGAGCTTCATGACCCGGCCGCCCTGCTCGGCCATCACGAGATGCTCCATCTTCATGGACTCGATCACGGCAAGCTGCTGGCCGGGGCGCACGATCTCGCCTTCCTTCACCTGGATGGTGACGATGGTTCCCTGCAAGGGCGCGGCGACCATCACCGCGCCTTCCGGCACGATTTGCGCAATTTGCGCCTCCGCGCTGTGGCCACCGCTTCGCTCGGTCGCGGCGAAGTAGAGCGGCTTGGCCGCGCCGTCGGCCGCGTCGACGAGCTTGGCAATATTGCGATCGACAAAGTCGGTCGCGATACGGTTGGTCCTGAAATCGGGATGCGCGAGCACGGCCTGGAGAAAGGCGATGTTGGTGACGACGCCGTCGATCCGGAACTCCCGCAAGGCGCGCGACGCCTTGGCGACGACGTCATGCCAGGCCTCGCCCGGCGTATGCACGATGACCTTTGCCAGCAGCGAATCGAAGGCCGCGCTGGTCTTGTAGCCGGCGTAACCAAAACTATCGACGCGCACGCCAGGCCCCGACGGCGGCTCGAACACGGCGAGCACGCCGCCGGTCGGATGCGTCGCGCCCGTCTCGTCCAACGTCTCCATGTTGACGCGAAGCTGCATGGCATGGCCGCGCGGTTTCGGGATCGAGGCTTGCGCAAGGCCGAGCGAGGCCAGCGTGCTGCCCGCAGCAACGGCGAGCTGGGCGCGGACGAGGTCGAGCCCGAGCACCTCTTCCGTGACGGTGTGCTCGACCTGAAGCCGCGGATTGGCCTCGATGAAGGCAAAGCTGTCCTCGGCGCTGCCGTCGACCAGGAACTCGAAGGTGCCGAGATTGTCGTACGACGCTGCCGTCGCGAGCTGCCTCGCCGCGTCGATGATGCGGCCGCGCAAGGGATCGCTCAGCGAGGGGCTGGGCGCCACCTCGATCAGCTTTTGGTGCCGGCGCTGGATGGTGCATTCGCGCTCCCAGAGATGAGAGATCGCGCCGTGATGGTCGCCAATGATCTGCACCTCGATATGGCGGGCCTGCCGGATCAGCCGCTCGGCATAGACCCCGTCGAAGCCGAACGCGGCCTTGGCCTCCGACTGGCAGCGCGCATAGGCTTCCGCAAGATCGGACGCGTTCTCCACCACGCGCATGCCGCGGCCGCCACCGCCGGCCATCGCCTTGATCACGATCGCCGCATTGCCACCGAGCGAGGTGAAGAACGCCGAAATCTCCTCCAGCGAGGACGGCCCGCTGGTTCCGGCGATGATGGGGACGCCGCAGCGTTTTGCCAGTTGCCGTGCCGCAACCTTGTCGCCGAACAGCTCCAGCGCCGCAGCCTTCGGCCCGACGAAAACGATGCCCGCATCGCCGCAAGTCTTGGCAAACGCCGCGTTCTCGCTGAGAAAGCCGTAGCCAGGATGTACGGCATCGCAGCCGACGCTCTTCGCCGCCTTCGCCACCGCATCGATATCGAGATAGGCCCGGGCGCCGCGGCCGGGGATTTGGACTGCTTCGTCGGCAACGCGCACGTGCAGCGACAGCGCATCGTCGGCGGGATGGATCGCAACCGTCGCGATGCCGGCATCGGCCGCCGCGCGCGCGATGCGGATGGCGATCTCGCCGCGATTGGCAATCAGGAGTTTCTTGAACGACATCGTCTCTCTCACTCAGACAGCAGCAGGCAGGTTTGGATCGAGGTCCTGCTTCTTCACCTTGCCCGTGGCCGTCAGAGGCAGGGCTTCAATGATGCGTATCTCCGGGACCTTGTACACGGCCATGCGCTCGGCGCACCAGGCGCGCAGGTCTTCCGCAGAGATGGCGCCGACCGCCTCCGGCTTGAGCTGGATATAGGCCACCGGCACCTGCCCTTTGTCAGGGTCGTCGCGCCCGACCACGCCCGAGCCCAGCACCTTCGGATGCTGCCCCAGCAGCGCCTCGATCTCCGGCGGAAACACGCTCATGCCCTTGACCTTCAGCATCTCCTTGCGGCGGCCGAGGAAGTGCAGGAAGCCGTCCTTGTCGATGTTGCCGATGTCGCCGGTGCGCAGCCAGCCGTCGACGAGCGACTCGGCGGTCGCCTCCGGCTTGTTCCAGTAGCTCTTGAGCAGCGATGGCGTGCGCACGCGGATCTCGCCTTCCGCGCCGAGCGGCAACAGCGCGCCGGTCTCGAAATCGGTGATCTTGAATTCGGCGCCGGGGACCGGCAGGCCGACGAAGATCGGCTGATTGTTGAGGTCGAAATCGTCGTCCTGGAAGCCCGCCGTGAAGGTGTTCGAGGTGTGGGTCTCCGTCATGCCCCAGGCGGCCTCCATCAGCACCGTCCCGGTGAGATCCTTCCAGCGTTTGCGATAGTCGGCGTTGAGCTTCTTGACGAAGGAGACGACGCGCACCTGGCTCAGCGAGGACAGATCGAACTCGCTCCAGCGCGGATGGTCCATCAATTCGACCGCGCCGTCGACCGGCATCGCGGTGATCGTGACCTTGTATTTGTCGATCGCCGCCATTGCACCGACGGCGTCCCAGCGCGCGAGCAGCACCAGCGTCGCGCCGGAGAACAGCGGGAAGATCAGGCCGAAATTCTCACCCGCAATCCAGAACTCGGGAAAGAAGGACAGGAACCCGCTGCTCTCGTCCGACAGCACCGAGATGCCGTAATTGGCCGCGGCCGTGTAGACCATGTCGCGATGGGTATGGACGCAGCCCTTGGGCATGCCGGTGGTGCCGCCGGTGTAGTTGAGCGCCGCGACATCATCGAGCCCGGGCGCCGGCAGCGGCGATGGTGCGGGCATCGCGGCAAGCGCGGGCAACAGATCGGTCGCGCCCGCGACCGCGACGCGCGGCGCACGGATCGAGTCCGGTGCGGGGAACGCGGGCGTTGCCGGCACGACGTCGGCGAAGCTGGTGACGATGATCTCGCGCAGCCGCACCTCGCCCTTCACCTGCTCGACGACGGGGTCGAGTTGATCGAGAGCGACGATCACCTCGGCCTGCGTGTCGTTGAGCTCATAGGTCAGCTCGAACGCGCGCGACAGCGGGCTGACGGGGACGTGGACCGCGCCGAGCTTCAAAATGCCGAAGAACACGATGTGGAATTGCGGGCAGTTCGGCAGGAACACGGCGACGCGGTCGCCCTTGCCGACGCCCTTGGCCTGCAACAGCGCCGCAAAGCGGTCGCTCTGCCGGTCAAGATCCGCGTAGGTCGTGACGTGACCGTAGAAGATCACCGCGGGGCGCTCCGGACTGCGCCTCGCCCAGGCGCGCAGATATTCCGTCAAGGGAACTTCGCCGTGCAGATAGTTCGGCGAACGCGGCATGCCCTTCGGCCAGGCCTTGTCCCACAGGCCGCGCAAGGTGGCGAGATAGTCCGTCTCGTTGAGGGGCGCGCTCCTGACGTCCTCCCGTGTTGCTTTTCTTGTCGTAAGGCACGCACGTGCCGTCACGCGACGTCGTTACACGTCGAGCACGGCAGAGGTCATGTCAAGAAAAACAGCATCCGCATCGCGGCCGATGCCGCGACGCGGAAAAATGCAGTCGTGTTGCAGCGCTTTACGCTACGCCGCGCGCACGCCCGCGACGAAGGTGCTGACCTCGTTTTCGAGGGATTGCAGCTTCTGTGTCAGCCGGCCGCTCGATTGCAGCACGAGGCCGGCGGCCTGGCCGGTCTCCGCGGTCGCATCGGTCACGCCGGAGATGTTTTGCGAGACCTGGTCGGTGCCGGAGGCCGCCTCCTGCACGCTGTGGGCGATCGCCTGCGTGGCTGCGCCCTGCTCCTCGACGGCGGCGGCGATCGAGGAGGAGATCTCGTTGACCTCCATGATGGTCTTGCGGATGCTCTCGATGTTGCCGACGACCTGATTGGTCTCGGCCTGGATCGCGGTGATCTGCGCGCCGATCTCGTCGGTCGCCTTTGCGGTCTGGCTCGCCAGCGACTTCACCTCGCTCGCGACCACTGCAAAGCCCTTGCCGGCTTCGCCGGCCCGCGCCGCCTCGATGGTGGCGTTGAGCGCGAGCAGATTGGTCTGCGAGGCGATCTGGTTGATGAGGTCGATGACCTCGCCGATCTTGTGCGCCGCCGCAGCCAGCCCCTGCACGGTGTCGTTGGTGCGCTGACCGTCGGCGGCGGCCTTGTCGGCCACCGTCGCGGCCTGCGCGACGCGCTGGCTGATCTCCGAGATCGAGGACGACAATTCGCCGGCGGCAGAGGCCACCGTTTGCACGTTGCTCGAGGCCTGCTGGCAGGCGGATGCGACGAAGCTCGCGCGGTCGCTCGCCCTGTTCGCGGTCTCCGACATGCCTTGCGCGGCCTGCTGCATCGCGCGCGCCTCGTTGAAGACGTCGCGGACGACGGCCTGGACACTCGCCTCGAACTTGCCGGCGAGATCGGCCATCGCCTTGCGCTTCTCTTCGTCGGCCCGCTGCTTCAGCTCCTGCTGCTCGGCATGCATCCGGCCGACCGCCGATGCATTGTCCTTGAATACGGCCAGTGCCTTGGCGAGCCCGCCGACCTCGTTGCTGCGATCGGTGTAGGGTACCTCGAAGGCGCGGTCGCCGGCGGCAAGTCGCTCGGTCAGCGCGGTGATTTTTGCGAGTGGCCGGGTCACGCTGCGACCGATCACGAACGACGCGCCGAGCACCAGGACCAGCACGGCCAGACAGACGTAGCCGAACGTCGTCGCGGCCTGGCGGAAGACGGCGTCGACGTCGTCGAGATAGATGCCCGTGCCGATGATCCAGCCCCAGGGCGCAAAGCCCTTCACATAGGAGATTTTCCCGACCGGCTGGTCGAAGCCGGGCTTCGGCCAGAGATAGCCGTAGAAGCCCGCGCCGTGCTTGTTGACGACGTCAACGAAGCCGGTGAACAGCGCGTTGCCGGCAGGATCCTTCATGCCGGAGAGATCCTTGCCGTCGAGCTCGGGCTTGATCGGATGCATGACCATCTTCGGGGTCATGTCGTTGATCCAGAAATACTCGACCTTGTCGTAACGCAGGCTCTTGATTTCAGCCATGGCCGCGGCCTGGGCCTGCTCGCGCGGGAGTTTCCCCTCGCTCTCGAGCTTCTGATAGTGCGCGAGGATGCCGTAGCCGACATCGACCATATGCTGCGTCTTGGCCTGGCGATCGGCGACCATCTGCGCGCGCAGGGTCGACAGCGCGATCGGCGCCAGCGCGATCATGCCGAGGAGGCTGATGCCGACAATCAGAACCAGCTTGAAACTGATGCGGGAGAAAATCATCGGGACTCGCAAAATTGGCGATACAGATATGCCAGTTTATCCTGATCCCCTTAGCAAAGCCTTAAGCATTCGGGTTCCCCCAAACGGCCGCCGAAGGCGCCCTGCTTTGGTCTTCCTCCGACGCGGCCTCGCATTCGAGATGCGAACTCTTCAAATCTAGAACACCTCGATATCGCCTTTCCGCGCGTTGACTTGGAGAGGGCTCTGGCAGAACGATCGATGCAGACAATCAGCGCCAGCTGTGGCGTGCGCGCAGCCAAGGGCCAGAGGCTTCATGCATTCATCGACATCACCGGGGTCTCTCGACCTTCCCGCCCTCAGCGCCGCGGAACGCCTCTTCATCTGGGGTTTCAGGGCCAAGGCGCGCAGCGGCGGCGCCGTTCCGACCGCTGCCGACATCCAGCAGGTGTACGACCATTTTCGCGTGGGCGATGCCGTGCTCTCGCTGGAAGCCCTCATCGAGATCTTCGCCTGCACGGCCCATACGGCCATCGAGGTGCACTGCCCGACTTGTCCGCGCATGTCGGACAGCGAGCACGGAATCTTGCACGCCATTGCCGCGGCACAACAGGATCGCATCGAAATCGTGCGCGAACGGTTCGAGAGCTGGCTGCCGCCGGTCGGCGCCGACTGGGCGCTCGCGCCGGTGCGGGGCCTGGCGACGATCTTCCGCATGGCAGGTCTCATCCTGCCCGACCGGCACGTGCGCTCCTTCGACCATGACCGGACCATGGCGATGAAGAGCTGGCTGGTCGGAAGCCCGACGTTGCATTGACGAGATCGTTCATGATCCCAGAAATTTGCGGTTCTGCGGCGATCCCGGACGCCGGCCCATCGCGGCTCTGTCCGCTCCAGGCCGCGCTTGCGGCGCGCCCCTGCGTCGACAGCTATGATGATTTCTGCCGCGTCGCGCTGTCGCTGTTCCGATTCATCGGAGCGGCTTATACGACCGGCGCATCCGATTGCTGGGAAGCGGCCTATCGCTTTGCCGACGAGGCGCCGGGCATTTCCGACAGTCCGCTGTTGGTGGCACGGGCGGCCGCGCTCGTCAGGATCCTGCGCAGCGGCCGGCCATGCGCGCTGTGCTTCATGCCGCCGTCCTGCCGCCGCCTGTCGAACGACGAAGCGGAGTTGATGCGATTGCTGGCGGTCGCGCGCCGCAAGCAGCCGGGCGAACTCGAATCCATCGTCTGCCAGCTCGTCGGCGCCGGCAAGGAAGACGCGACGACGCGGGCGGTCAACGCGCTCGCCTTGTGCTGACATCTAGCCACCTTTCCTGCCGAGCAGGAGATCGATCGTGTGCGCGGCGATCTTGCGCAACTGCGGCTCGTCGCCAAAGGCACGTTCGAGCACGGCGAGGCCGCGCGTCACGGTGATGATGTGCAGCGCCGCGGCCGCAGGATTGCCGTTGAACTCGCCCCGCTCCGCGCCTGCCGACAACGTGTCCTGAACCAGTGCGGTAATGCGCGAGATGAGGTCCGCGAAAGCCTGACGCGCTTCTTCATCAAGCCCCTCGCCTTCGGCGGCGCCGAGCTCCATCAAGCCGCGCGTGGTCGGACATCCGCGCGGCGGCGTGCCGGAGCGGAAGTTGGTAATGGTCAGATCGAAGAAAGCCGTGAGGCGTCTGCGCAATGAGCCGGCACCGAGCGCCTTTTGCAGGGCGAGGAGATAGTCCCCCGCATAGCGCTCATAGGCCTGCAGGAACAGCGCCTCCTTGCTGCCGAAGGCGTTGTAGAGGCTGCCGCGCTGGACGCCGGCATCGCGCCCGATGTCCGACAACGAGGTGCCGCGTACGCCCTTGCGCCAGAACTGGTCGAACGCAATGCGCAGGACCTCGTCGTGATCGAATTCGCGCGGCCTCAAGCCCTGCTCCTCTGGAAGGTATTTGACATGCTGTCAAAAACATGCTTTCTAGACATCGTGTCAAAAACTGATCGGAATTGATAGCCCCGTTCGACACCGGACCGAACAGTGGCCGGACCGCATGCAAAGGGACGCGCGATGCCTCTCCTCCACATCTCAATGCGTGCCGGCAAGTCCGAAGCCTACCGGCAGGCGATTCTCGACGGCCTCTACCGTGCCATGCGCGAGGCGCTGAACGTGCCCGAGGACGACGCGTTCATGGCCATCACCGAGCATGAGCCGGCGAACTTTCGCTGCGGCAACGCCTACGGCGTCGACCGCAGCGAGGATGCCGTGCTGATCCAGATCACCGTGTTCGCCTCGCGTACAGCAGAGCAGAAGAAAGCGCTGTATCGCCGGATCGCGGATCGTCTCGGCGAGAACCCGGGCATCCGGCCCGAGGATGTATTCGTGAACGTGCTCGATGCGCCCAAGGAGAACTGGTCCGTGGGAAACGGCATCGCGCAGTTTGCGTGAGGCGGATGCAGCTTCAATCCGCAACGCACGCCTCCATGATTTCATCGAGCTCCGCCTTCGACAGTACCCCGAGTTCGGCGATGAAGACGATGCGCGCGCGCGGCACGCCCGCTGCGGGCGCATCGCCCGGGGCCAGCGTGGCGCGGCCGGCGGCGAACTGAAACACCATCTGGCGGCCGGGCTGCTCGACGGTCTCGAACAGGCCTTTTGCGCGCGCAAGCTTTGGCGCAAGCTTGCCAATCGCCTGCTGCAGGCGCGGCAGTGAGAGCGGATGATCGGAGGTCCAGCTCAGCGTCTCGAAGCGGTCCTCTGCCGGCCGTTTCGGCCCCGGCTCGCGCGGCGCGGGCGCGCGATCGCGATGCGCGGGAAACAGTAGCGCGGACGGAATCTCGCCATGTGGCGCATCGACCACGACGGCGGGAACGCGCTGGGCGCGAATGGCCGCGCGCATCCGCACACCCGCGCCCTCGTCCGCCAGATCCAGCTTGCTCAGCGCCACGATATCGGCGACACGCAATTGCGAGCGCTGGAGCGCATTGTCCAACTCGGCCGGCGGTGTCGCCGCGTCCATCACGCAGAGCACCGTCTCCAACGGCGCCTCGCGCAGGATCACGGGGTCCATCAAATTGCGGACGATGTCGGCGGGATCGGCGACGCCGCTTGTCTCGATAACGATGTATTCGGGCTTCGGGTCGCGCCGCAGCAGGCTCGAGAGCGTGCGCAACAGATCGCCTTCGAGCGAGCAGCAGATGCAGCCATTGCTGAGGTTGACCACGCCGTCGCTGGCGCCCGCGATCAGCTCCGCATCGATGTTGATGGCGCCGAAATCGTTGACGACGGCAGCAATACGCCGTCCCTCCGCGTGTGCCAGCAGATAGTTCACGACCGTGGTCTTGCCCGCCCCCAGAAAGCCCGTCACCAGGAGAATGGGGACCGGCATGGGTCAGCGCTCGACGACGGGGCGGCGCACGGGTTTTCCGGGCCGCGCTGCAACATCGAGAATACCGTCGCTAATCAGCACCTGGCCGCTGACAACGAGGTGCCGCACGCCTTCCGACGGACGGTTCATCGCGGTGAAGGTGGCGCGGTCCGAGAGTTTTTCGTAGTCGAACACGACGATGTCGGCATCGGCGTCCTTGGTGAGCCTGCCCTTGGCGCGCATCGCGGGCGTGCTCTGCGAGAGGATTTCCGCCGGGATCAGCGCGCATTTGCGCACGCCTTCCAGCAGCGAGACCGCCTTGCGCTCGCGCACCCATTCGCGGATGAATTTCGTGAAGCAGCCGGCCGAGCGCGGATGCGAGGTGGCATCGTCAGGCAGCGGCCAGGCATCGCCGGTGTAGGTCTTGCCGTCAGACGTCGTCCACGGCATCGCGTCGGAGGCGATGGCGCCGCCGGGATAGAGCACCGACATGTCGAGCAGGTCGCGGTGATGCGCATTGTTCTCGGTGTCGAGGATGTGCCAGAGCACCAGCGAAGACGGCTCTTCGGCCTGCGCCTTCAACAGCTCCTCGCGGTCGTGGAAGCGATAGCCGTCGGTGACGCGCTGCACGGAATCGTAAGCAGTGCCGTTGCGCTCGACGAATTCCGGATCGCTGAAGAAGGCGGCGGCGAGCACGGTGGAGCCGGTGCCGTAGGGATAGGCCTCGACGGTGATCGGCAGGCCCTGCGCCTGCGCCTTCGCGATCAGCACGCGGCAACGCTCGACGTCGGTCTTGCTCGACGAGTTGAAATGGCAGATGTGCATGTGCGCACCGGTGGCGCCGGCATAGCCGATCAGGCGGATATAGGCTTCCACCGCGCTTTCAGGATCGATCCGCGACATGAAGGCGACATGGGTGAAGGTCGGCACGTCCTTGACTGCCGCGAGCTGGCAGACCGCGGTCAGCTCCTGCACGCCGGCCCCCGGCGCGTAGGCGTTCAAAATGCCGACGCCGATGCCGCCTTCGTCGAGGCCGCGCGAAAGGCGCTCGAGAATGCCGGCGACTTCCGCATCGCTCGCGACGTTGTCCATCCAGCGTCGGTCGCGCATGGCATTGCCGAACGCCTCCAGCGAGCTCTCCGCATTGGAGCCGGTCATCGCGCCGATGCGCGCAAAGGCCCAGTTGGTGGCGGCGCCGTAGTTCAGCACGCGACCTTTCCTGGCCTGACGATCATACCAGGACGCGACCGGCAGCACGCCGGCCTCGAGATCGAGCGTCGTCGTCACCCCGTCGAAGGCCTGCATGCGGTCGGCCGGAAGCGACTGGCCGTGTGCGTGCAGATCGATGAAGCCGGGCGCGACCACGAGCCCGGTCGCGTCGATCACCCGCTCGGCACCGCCGAGCGAGGCGCCGATTGCGGCGATCCTGCCATTCACCACCGCCACGTCGCCGATAGCGTCCATCCCGCTCGCGGGATCCACCACCCGGCCGTCAGAAATCACCAAGCCGCTCATCCGAAAACTCCTCCGCGCTGAATTCGCATTGAGGCAGATTCTGGGAGCAACGACCACCTCCACCGATGCCGATGCATCATGCTCGCAAGGGAGGTCAATTCGCGGGCAAATCGCGAACACGCGTTCGCGGCCTCGCGGCATCGTTTGCCCGAGTTTTGCTTTTCTCCTCGCCCTCCCGGAAAGAAAGGGCGCAGGGAAGGCCGGGCACCGGCTGGCACCCGTAAAGACCCCCGTGCTGAACAGATGCACACGCAATGCACAGGGGAGACACAGGGCAGCCGAAATCCGGCCTTCCCTGCGCGATGGTTTGACGGCCTATGCCGTGCTCTCCCCGGAGACGAGTTCCTTCTTGCCTCCGTCACCTCCGCGAAATGCACGGCAGCGCGCCGGTTGACGCGATGTCGCCTTCGCCAAGGCTTGGCCGTAGCAACGACGGCCAGGACCACACGGTTTCGCCGTACGCAGGGGCGCCGTTCGCCTTCACGGATCACGCCATGCTCACGAGATCATCTCGCCCTGCACGCGCAAGCTCCGCCCTTAACGCCGCCCGCGTCCACCGCAACTCCCAGCCCGCGCTCGAAACGACGTACGACCGCCCCTTTGGTGGGCTGGGATGTCCGACACATACGACAAATCCGAATTTCGGTAAAGTGGAATATTTTTTAGATAATGGCTTGACTCGGGTGGTTTGCCCGACGGCCGGGAGAGGGTAGATTAACAGGCGGAACCAACTCCCGTGAAATAACCTATAAATCGTTCGCAGATGGCAAGGAAACTTCCGCCGATTCATCCCGGCGAAATCCTCCGCGAGGAATTTCTCGTTCCACTCAAGCTGACGCCCTACGCGGTCGCTGCTGCTCTAAACGTGCCGCGCACGCGGATCGAGCGCATTGCGCGCGAAGAAAAACCGGTCACGGCCGATACCGCGCTGCGGCTGGGAAAATTCTTCAAGACAGGCGCGGCGTTCTGGATGAATATTCAGACTCGCTTCGACCTCGAAACGGCGGAAGACGTGCTCGCACCACAGATCAAGAAGATCGCGTCTTACGAGGCGGTTTGAGAGTGCTACAGTTGCGGTGATATGGCGCCAACCCCGATGCCCGTGAAGTTCCAAGACATCGCCACCGCGTTCGAGTTCGCCAACACCAATGGCGACACGGGGGAATTTCGCGCCTTCGTCTGCAAACAGACCGGAAGGATCTATTACCAGTTCGAGGATGTCGACCTCGAGGATTTGGAGGACGACAAGCTGCCTGACGACATCGAGGACGAGGACAAATACATCCCGCTCCCGGACAAGCGTGAGCTCGACCTCGGCAAGCCCCTAGTGCTCGATTTTGCCCGCGAGTTCCTGCCAGACGATTTCGACGACGTGCGCTATTTCTTCAGCAAGCGGGGCGCCTATCCGAAATTCAAGTCCCTGCTCGCCCGGCGAAGAGCGATCGACCGCTGGCATGCCTTCGAGAATGAGGCGACAAAGCGGGCCTTGCGCGATTGGTGCAAGCTCCACTCCATCGAAATCACCGACTGACCGGCGCGCGTTCGGACTCCGTGACTTGGACCAACGGTGACGCAGCTCCGCCGTCTTCTCGCCCCCATTGTCATTCAGGGGATAGGCGGGGCGGCGTTACGGTGGGCAAGTTCCCGAGGTTCCGTGTGATCGTCCGACATCTTCTGCAACGCGACTCCCGTCATTCTGTTTCGCGCCGCGCTTTCCTCGGCGGACTTGCGTCGGCAGGCAGCGCCCTCGCGCTCGGCGGATGCGCCGGCCTGGGTGCGACCGGCGCGCGCTTCGACGCCTCGTCGCTCTCCGTCGACCCCACATTGCTCGTCGTCACTACGCGCAAGCCCGTGAACGGCGCCCGCGCCAAGCCCTGGTTCGGGCCGGAGCGCGCGACCAGCATGACGGTCGCGCGGGCGAAGCTGGCGGCGCCGGACGAGAGCCGTCTGTCTCTCGCCTCGGTTGGACTTGGCGATTGGCGCCTCGATCGGGTCGAGCCGATGCCGGCCGACGCCGGCGATCTCGCTGCGCAGGCCGGCGCGGGAGACGTGCTGATCTATGTGCACGGCTTCAAGCAGACATTCGAGACGGCGGTGCTGGATGCCGCCCACCTCTCCGATGGGATCAAGTTCCGCGGCCGGACCATGGCGTTCTCCTGGCCCTCCAAGGCTGGACTGTTCGACTATGCCTATGACCGCGACAGCGCGATGTGGTCGCGCGACGATTTCGAGCGCGTGCTCTCCGCGCTGGTGTCGGCGCCAAGCGCCGGCCGCGTGCACATCGTGGCGCACAGCATGGGAACCATGCTGACGCTCGAAAGCCTGCGTCAACTCTATGCGCGCTACGGCGACACCGTGACGAGCAAGATCGGCAGCGTCGTGTTTGCCGCGCCCGACATCGACATGGACGTGTTTACGTCCGCGATCCACCGCATCGGTCCGCTCGCCGGCAAGATCACCGTGATCGCCGCGACCAACGATCGCGCGCTCGCGCTGTCCGGGCAAATCGCAGGCGGAATGACCAGGGTCGGCGCTGCCGAGAAGGCTGTTATCGCGCAGCTCGGCGTGCGCGTGGTCGACGCCTCCCAGGAAGGCTGGGGCATCATCAACCACGATCTGTTTCTGTCGAATGCGGAAGTGCAGCGGGTGATCCGCCGCTCGATCGACGGCACGACGGCGTAAGGGAGCGCCAGTCTCGACCCAAAAGGCGCTCCGCGCAGAATAAAACCGCGAACGCTGAATTGCAGCTTGCGGATGGAAGACCTATGTTGGGTCTCTAGTCAGGCAGCCGCCCATCGTATGGCGAGAGTCTGCAGGGGTCGACCTCACGGTGGATGGTTTGCATTCCGCATCGGAGGTGATGCCATGGCCATTGCTCCCACGCTCCAGAAATACCTCGCCGCTGAGAACATCCAGTACGAGGTGATCCCGCACGAACTCAGCATGACGTCCGCTCGAACGGCCGAGGCATGCCATATCTCGGGCGACCGCCTCGCCAAGGGCATCGTGTTGCGACGCGACGGCGGATACATGCTGGCCATCTTGCCCGCATCGCATCACCTCCGCCTGTCGGACCTGAGAACAAGCCTCGGCGACAATGTCCACATGGCCAATGAAACCGAGGTCAATCGGCTGTTCAGCGACTGCGCACACGGTGCGGTTCCCGCCGTCGGCAAATGCTACGGGTTGGACATGATCGTCGACGACAGCATCGAGGCACAGCCAGACGTCTATATGGAAGCCGGCGATCATGAGACACTGCTCCATATGGGTCACGCGCAGTTTGCGCGCCTGACGGCCAACACACCGCACGGGCGCTTCAGCGCGCATGACTGAGGGTTTTGTAGACCGCCCATTGCCGTTGCAATCTTGGGCGTGAACTCTGGCCGCGAGGTCGCCGTCATACTGTTTCGCAGGGTGGCGGCGAGAGTGTCTGCGCTTGTCTGGTCGGAGATCGGAAGATTGGGGGGCCGCATCGCATCAACGCACTTGAAACCCACGAACTTGAAACCCACGAACGGAGGCTCGCCATGAAAGTCAAAGACGTGATGCACAAGGGTGTCGACTGGGTCAGCCCCAACACCCCAATCACCGAGCTTGCCAAACTGATGCGGGCGCATGACATCGGCTGCATTCCGATTGGCGAGGACGACAAGCTGGTCGGAATGGTGACCGACCGCGATATCGTCTGCAAAGGGCTCGCAAGCCACAGCTTCGATGCCGGCCGCGCGACGGCGCGCGACGTGATGACCGAGGGCATCCATTGCTGCCGCGATGACGATGACCTCGCCAAGGCGATGCATCACATGGAGAAGCTGCAGGTCCGCAGGCTGCCGGTGATCAACAAGAGCAAGCGGATGGTCGGCATCATTAGCCTCGGCGACGTCGGCCATTCCGCGTCCGGTGATATGCTCACCGAGACCGTCAGGAGCATTTCGGCGCATCACTGAACTTGCGGCCAGGACTTGCGGTCAGGACTTATGGCTAGGGCTCCTCTCGCGATCGCCGCTCAAACGGGCGTTGAGGAAGCCCGAGCCACGCGCTCGTCATGCAACCATCGCGCGGCACAGAAGCGACTGCGCGATGCGACTTACTTTGCGCCGGAGTGAATGTCAGGGCGGGTTCACTCGATCGCTTCATCAGCATCAGCGTCGACGCTGCGGCGCGCAACCTATGACCGAGCGAGATCGCGCGGCCGGACGGGGACGCCGTCGGATGGGGTCGCAGAAAAAAGTCGAAGAATATCGCGGATTTGGCGCTCCCTAGGGGAATCGAACCCCTGTTTCAGCCTTGAGAGGGCCGCGTCCTAACCGCTAGACGAAGGGAGCGTGAGGGCTAGCCAATAGCCTCGAAATTTGTCCGCCGCAAGGACCCCGACGGGCCTTTTACGGCTCATTGGCGAATTTCAGCCGTCCGGCCGGCTTCAGGGTATGGGCGTCGAAGGTGCGGATCTCGATGACCCCGCCGAGATCCAGCGTGACCACGAGGCGGTCGCCGGCGACCCCGGTCGAGACGATTTTGGCGCCCTTGGGCAGCGTGGCGGTGATGTCGCCGACGGGCTCCGCCGCCCTTCCCTCCGACTTGAAAAGGCGGTAGCCCACCGCGATCAGCACGGCGCAGATCCCCAGCGCCGTGGTCAACCCCGCGATCAGCATCATCCGCCGCACCCGCGCGAACAGCGCGGCCTGCTCGGGGGTCGGTTCGGGAACAGCGGTATCAGACGTCGTCATGGAAAGCTCAGGCTCTGCGCAAAGGTTGGAGGTTGTCGTTGCCGGCGACGAGGGCTCGGCCCGGCTCGACCGCGTGCTGGCGGCGCGTCTGCCGGAGCTGTCGCGATCGAGGCTGAAAGCCCTGATCCTGGCGGGCGCAGTACACCTGAAGGCCTCCGCGGTCCGCGACCCCGCTTATCACGTCGCATCCGGCGATACGATCATAATCGACGTGCCGGAGGCGGCTCCGCCGGAGCCGAAGGGGGAGGATATCGCCCTCGACATCGTGTTCGAGGACGACGACATCGTCGTTCTCAACAAGCCGAAGGGGCTGGTGGTGCATCCCGCCGCCGGCCACGAGACCGGCACGCTGGTGAATGCGCTGATCGCCCATTGCGGCACCTCGCTCTCGGGCATCGGCGGGGTGCGCCGGCCCGGCATCGTGCACCGGCTCGACAAGGACACGACAGGGCTGATGGTGGTCGCCAAGAACGACCTCGCCCATGCCTCGCTGACCGCGCAATTCGCCGACCACGGCCGCACCGGCGAGATGCGCCGCGGCTACATGGCCTTCGCCTGGGGCGTGCCCGGCCGGCATCGCGGCACCGTTGATGCGCCGATCGACCGCCATCCGCATGCGCGCGAGAAGATGGCGGTGCGCCAGGGCGGCCGCGAGGCGGTGACGCATTGGGACATCCTGGAGAGCTTTGCCGGGCGCGACGGCAAGCCGATTGCGACGCTGCTCGCCTGCGAGCTCGAGACCGGGCGCACCCACCAGATCCGGGTCCACCTCGCCCATATCGGTCATCCCCTGATGGGCGATGCAGTCTATGGCCCGCATTTCAAGACCAAGGCGAACCAGCTTGGCCCCGAGTCGCAAGCGGCTCTGGCCGCGCTGGGGCGGCAGGCCTTGCATGCGTATTTGCTGGTATTGGAGCACCCGAGGACCGGAGAATTACTCCACTGGGAGGCGCCTTTGCCGGAGGATTTGCTTCTCCTTCAGGGCGCGCTGAAAGCGGCGCAATGACGCAGGAGCTTTAAGAAAAGCGTTACATTACAAAAGATTATAGCTGCCACACGGGGACGTGACGTCAGCAATCCTTCCCTTTTTGACCCCCCATAGGGTATATTGCGCCTGCGTTGGAAATGACCAACGCGGAACATCGCAGCTACGGCCGGCTTTAACACAGCGGTCGTCTGCCTGGCCCGCCGCTATCGGGGGCCTGAACCTTTGGAGGGCTTCAGTATGGCCCGTACCGCTGCTTTGCCGGTCCTCAATGGAGAATCCGGCCTTTCCCGTTACCTCGCTGAGATCCGCAAGTTCCCGATGCTGGAACCCCAGCAGGAATACATGCTCGCCAAGCGTTGGCGCGAGCATGACGATCGCGACGCGGCGCACCAACTCGTCACCAGCCATCTCCGGCTCGTGGCCAAGATCGCCATGGGCTATCGCGGCTACGGCTTGCCGATTTCCGAGGTCGTCTCGGAAGGCAATGTCGGCCTGATGCAGGCGGTCAAGCGCTTCGAGCCCGAGAAGGGCTTTCGTCTCGCCACCTACGCGATGTGGTGGATCAAGGCGTCGATTCAAGAGTACATCCTGCGTTCGTGGTCGCTCGTGAAGATGGGCACCACCGCGAACCAGAAGAAGCTGTTCTTCAACCTGCGCAAGGCGAAGAGCAAGATCAACGCGCTGGACGAAGGCGATCTGCGCCCCGACCAGGTCAAGATCATTGCCAAGCGCCTCGGCGTCACCGATCAGGACGTCATCGACATGAACCGCCGCCTCGGCGGCGACGCGTCGCTGAACGCACCGATCCGCGACGACGGCGAAGCCGGCGAATGGCAGGACTGGCTGGTCGACAATACGCCCAACCAGGAAGCCATGCTGGCCGAGCACGAGGAATATGACGAACGCCGTGACGCGCTGAACGGCGCCATGGGCGTGCTCAACCCGCGCGAACGCCGCATCTTCGAGGCCCGTCGCCTCGCCGATGAGCCGATGACGCTGGAAGACCTCGCGGCCGAGTTCGGCGTGTCGCGCGAGCGCGTCCGCCAGATCGAGGTCCGCGCCTTCGAGAAGGTGCAGTCCGCGGTCAAGGGCACGATCGCAAGGGCCGAACAGGCCGCGCTGGAAGCCGCGCATTAAGCGGGGCGTTTCCGCGGCAAGAGATTGGCGGATCGAGACAGAAAGCCGGCGGCAACGCCGGCTTTTTTGTTGGCTGGGTGATGTCCAGCATGTGCGCGGAGACGCGGGGCCAGGCATCTTGAACCCGCATCGCCGCTCAACCGACCCAAAAATGAGAGCGATCAGCATCAAGCCAACGGACACCCACCCGTGTCGATCATCCTGCAATCCACCGTCGGCGGCTTCGAAGCCCAGTTCATGCGCAAGCTGCCGCTGGTCGAGCAGGCGATGCGCGAGCACGGGCTCGAGCCGTCGGAGTTCGTGATCTCCAAGGACTATGCGGGCACGGCGACGATCCCGCTCATGGGTCCCTTCTTCTATAGTTACAGCGTGTTCTTCGGCGAGGAGCAATTCACCGTCACCGAGCCGAACGACATGGTGTTCCTGGATTACTTCTTCAAACGCGTGCTGGCCGTGGACGAACCGCCGGAGCTGCCGCGGCGGCCGGGATTGATGCAACGCTTCTTCGGCTGGATGTCGCAGGCGGTGTAACCGGCTCCCGTCATTCCCCCCACACCCGCGCCAGGGTCGCGAGCCAGCAGCCTTCGCAATAGCGCGCGTCCTTGTAGTCGATCCAGTTGTGCGCATAGACGCGGTCAGGCGGGATGCCGTAGCGCGCGCGCAGCAGCTTGACGAGGATCTTCCACGCCGCGACCTGCGCCTCCGTGGGGCCCGCCGTGACATCGGGATAATTGCCGGCGAACTCGACGCCGATCGAGTTGTCGCGCACGACCTGGCGATAGGTCGAGCTGTTGTCGATGTACTTGTTGTCGTTGCGGTTGGCGCCGTCGCCATGGGTCGGCACCAGATTCTCCGCCACCGCCCAATAGACCGTGCCGTCGGTCTCGACCCACACCGTGACGCCGCGTCGCGTCGGAGCCTTCGCTTGCGCTTGCGCGCCGCCACGCGCCGAGCCCGCCGGCCCTTCGGTCTGGTGCACGATGATGTTGCGCCAGGGGTTTGCGTCGCGGACGTCGCCCCATGGCGCCAACCAGACGATCTTCAAGCCGGGAATGTCGGGCGTGCCGGAGGCGCGCGCGAGTTTTGCCAGTTCGGCGTCCTCGGCAATGGCGGGGACGATCAGACAGAGAGCGGCGAGAACGGCTACGAGCAGGCGAGACATCATGATGCAAATCCCATCACGGACGCCGGTCTAGCACGGCTCTAGGCGAATTTTGCGCGCGCCCTCGTGAGGACCGACCGGCTCGGTCGAGAGCGGCGGCGCCGGATCGTAGACGGCAAAGTCGTTCTTGCCGTTCTTCTTGGCGGCGTAGAGCGCGTGGTCGGCGTTGGCCATCAGGCGGTCCGGGAATGCGCCGATGCCGCGATCCCACTGCGCAACGCCGATCGAGATCGCGATCGGGATCTCGTCGCCGGTGCAGGCCTCGGCATCCTGACGGCAGACCTCGAGCACGCGGCGGGCGATCGCGGCGGCCTCGCGCAAGGACGAGGACGGCAGCACGACGCAGAACTCGTCGCCGCCGGTGCGGGCAAGCATGTCGCCGGGCCGAAGGCGCGTCTGCGCCATCAGGGTGAAATGCTTCAGGCACGCATCGCCGGCGGCATGGCCGTGGGTGTCGTTGATGGTCTTGAAGCCGTCGAGATCGAGCACCAGCAGCGAGAACGGCGCACCGCTGCGCTCGGAGCGGGCGCATTCCTCGGTCAGGCGCTGCAGCAGATGCCGCCGGTTGGCGACGCCGGTGAGATCGTCGAGCAACGCGAGGTCGGCGACCTCGCCCCGCAGGCGGTCCATCGCCATCAGCAGGAAGCCGAAATTGAGCGTCATCGACAGAAACAGCAGCCCCAGCACCATGACGGCGTGGGTCTGGCCGCCGGCCTTCGCCGAGAGATCGTGGCCGAGCAGATTGCCCATCGTGCGGGCAACGAGGATCGCGATGATGGTGAGAATGACGATGCTGGACAGTCGCGCGCCCGGGCTGACGCGGCCCTCCGGCGGCAACAGCAGCAGACGCAGCGCCAGCACCAGCGGCAGGGCCTGACCGAGCGTGTAGCTGAGCATGCGCAGCTGCATGTGATCGACGCCGACCATGAAGACCACGACGCCGGCAAGGCTCAAGCCTCCCGTAGCCGTCATGAGGCGCCATGAGACCGGCCGGTCGTAGAAACGCTGAATGCCCATGGCGGCGAGGCAGCTCGCGGCGATCACACCGGCGGCGCCGAGCAGAAGCGGCAAGGGAGACGCGACGAACAGGCGGATGAGCGCCGTCATCGCCCCGATCGCGCCGACGAAGGACGACGCCATCCAGAACCGCGCGGCGGCGAATTTCGGATAGGACCGCGTCACGTAGGCCCAGATCACACCGAGCGCCAGGAAGTTGACGACGAAGACGGTCCACAATGTCGGTACGTTCAGCATGACGCGTGCGGCACGCGCAGCGTCGCGCTCCCCGTCCCTGGCAGCCGTCCGTCCATGACCCATCCCCGTTTTCTTGCGGAGAAGATGCGGCCGTCGCGCTTAACGGAGTCTCACCGCGATCTGCCAAAACACGCCTTTGGTTTTGGATTCATGAACGGCGAAGGGCGGTTGTCGGATCGTTAGGGATGTCGGCGGCGACGGTGCTTCGATGCCGCGATACGGATTCGCGCGCCAAAATCACCCGAAAATGCATCTGAGCTGTGGATAACGCGATGACACCGATGTGACAGCGCGGGGCAGAGACCTGCGAATCTGCTGAGTTTGTCGTCGAGGATGTTGCGAGGCTGGCCCTCCGCCGAGCATCCCTCGTGTCGCGTTCCACCATTAACCCTTAAGAGGATCCTATGGCTAAGAAAGCGAAGAAGGCGGCGAAGAAGAAGGCGAAGAAGGCCAAGAAGGCGAAGAAGAAGTAACGAGGCTTCTTTTTCTTTGCCCGGGTGGAGCCTCGCTCCGCCCGGGCGTCGGGAAGGATCGAACGAGTTTGAAGGTGGCGGGCGCGAGGCCCGCTTTTTTATTGGATGAAGTATCTTCCTCGGTCCCGTCATGGCCGGGCTTGTCCCGGCCATCCACGCCTTTCCCGCCGCACGAAGAACGTGCATGCCCGGGCCTTCGCCTCGCCGAAGCGGCTTCGGCCGCGCAGGCGGGACAAGCCCGGGCATGACGATTTTCGAGAGGTGAAGAAAAATTACCTTTCCGCAAACGCCAGCTTGGCGCCGAGCGCGGCAAAGCCGGCGGCGAAGCTGCGGCGCAGCCAGGCCATGACACCGGGGCGGGAGATGACGCGCTCGCGCACGGAGGCGGCGCAGAGGCCGTAGACGACGAACACCGCAAACGTCATCGCCATGAAGGCGCCGCTCAATTCCAGCATGCGCGCCAGCACATGGGCCTCGTCCGCGGCGATGAACTGCGGCAGGAAGGCAAGAAAGAAGATCGACAGCTTTGGATTGAGGATGTTGATCAGGAAGCCGGTGACGATGACGCGGTGGGCCGACCGTTCCCTGATCTCGCCGTCGACCGCCAGCGCACCTCGCTCGCGCAGCGCCTGCCAGGACATGTAGAGCAGATAGGCGACGCCGCACCATTTCAGCGCGGCGAAGGCGAGTGCGCTGGTGTGGAGCACCGCGGCAAGGCCGAGCATCGCAGCACACATGTGCGGCACGATCCCGAGCGTGCAGCCGAACGCCGCGGCGACGCTGGCGCGTGAGCCGCGGGTGAGCGCCGCGGCCAGCGTGTAGAGCACGCCGGTGCCGGGCGAGGCGACGACGATGAGCGAGGTGAGCAGGAAGGACCAGGACATCGGCGGACCTTATCAGCCCGCCTCGCGGTGAGAAAGCCAGGCCTCGGTCGGTCTTCAGTCTCTGACACCGTCATCCTGAGGCGCTCGCCTCTTCGGCGAGCCTCGAAAGGCGACGGCCCGGCTGCATCTCGGCCGTGCATCCTTCGAGGCTCCCACGCGACGCTTTGCGTCGCGCGGTTCGCGCCTCAGGATGACGGGCGGAGGAGCGGACTGCGTTGCAAACAAAGCAACTGCGTCCCCTCAGGACAGCTGCGCGAGCTCGGCCTCGCGCAGAACGTCGAGTGGCGCCCATGGTTTGGCCCAGAACTTGGCGCCCTCGGGCAAGGGCTGCATCAAGGGGCGGCCGGAGGTGACGACGATGTCGAGCCTGGGGTTGCGGTCCTTGGCGACATGCGCGAGCTCGACGCCGTTCATGCGGCCGGCGAGCTGGACGTCGGTCAGCATCAGGCAGAGCGCGCCGGCGTTCTTGTCGAGGACGCGCTCGGCGGCCTCGGCGCTCTCGCACTGGATGACCAGATAGCCGCTCTCTTCCAGCAGCAGGCTCAGCATCTCCCGCTGCATGATGTCGTCCTCGACGATCAGCGCGGTGGCACGAAATGGTTGTGCTTGTCCCATCAGCGTCTCCCAATGCTTGCTTGCGTAACCTATGTTAAGGAGCCAATCGGCCTTGGGTTCGGTTCCATTCTGAAAAAATGTAAATCATAGTTCCACGGCCAAGGCTTGACGGGGGGATCATGACTGCGATTCGCGGCGCTGCCGCCATCACGGGAGCCGCCAGCGGCATCGGCCGCGCGCTGGCCATCGAGCTTGCGCGGCGCGGCTGCGATCTCGCGCTGGCCGATCGCGACGAAGCCGGGCTGAAGACGCTCGCTGCGGAGATCGGACCAGGCCGCAAGGTCAGCCTGCACCGCGTCGACGTCGGCGAGGCGGGCGACATCACGCAGTTTGCGGGCGAGGCGATAGCGGCGCATCCGGCGCTCGGCATCGTCGTCAACAATGCCGGCGTGGCGCTGATGGGCTCGTTCGAGGAGATCGACCAGGCGCAGATGGACTGGCTGTTCGACATCAATTTCTGGGGCGTGGTGCACGGCACGCGCGCCTTCCTGCCGCACCTGAAGACGAGGCCGGAGGCGCATATCGTCAACCTCTCCTCGATCTTCGGTATCGTCGCGCCGCCGGGCCAATCGGCCTATGCGGCGGCGAAATTCGCGGTGCGCGGCTTTTCCGAGAGCGTGCGGCATGAGCTCGCGGTGGCGGGCCGCCCCGTCAGACTGTCGGTCGTGCATCCCGGCGGCGTCGCCACCGCGATCGCGCGCAACTCCCGCAGCGGCGTCGGCATCACCGACAATGCCCACCGCGCGCAATCGATCGAGCGGTTCGAGAACGCGGCGAAGACCACGCCGAAAGACGCCGCGCTGCGCATCATCAAGGGCATCGAAAAGAACGAGCCCCGTATCCTGATCGGCAATGACGCCCGCTTCATGGACCTGCTCCAGCGCTTCCGCCCGGGCAGTTATTGGGCGCCGTTGCAAAGGAAGCTGGAGAGGATGGCGAAGGGGACGTAGTTAGGGACTTGATGGCGTCGCCTCATCCCGGCTGTCGTAGGGTGGGCAAAGCGAAGCGTGCCCACCGCTTCCGACATCTCTGGGGAATGGTGGGCACGGCGCTTTGCGCCTTTGCCCACCTACGAGTTCAACGTCCTCCTCATTGCCCCGCCAGCCGGTCCGCGAAATAGCCGATCGTCTTGCGGTAGATCACCGCCCTGTTCCACTCGCGCATCGCCTCGAAATTCGGCGTGCCTTCGCCGTAGGGCTGGCCCATCTTGAAGCCGCTGGTGTGGAGCAGGTTCGCGGTCGAAGCGAGCACGTCGGGGACGCTGTGGCGGAGATCGACATGGCCGTCGCCGTCGAAATCGACGCCGTATTTGATGTAGGACGACGGCAGGAACTGGGTCTGACCGATCTCGCCGGCGAAGGCGCCGATGAGGTCGCGCAGCGGCAGGTCGCCGCGCTGCACGATCTTGAGGGCGGCAAGCAGCTCGCCCTGGAACAGCTCTGTGCGGCGGCAATCATGCGCGAGGGTTGCCAGCGTGCGGACCACCGGCATCTTTCCGATGTCGCCCTTGCCGAAATCGCTCTCCAGCCCCCAGATCGCGACCAGGATATAACGGGGCACGCCGAACTGCTGCTCGATGCGCGAGAGCAGCGCGGCGTGGCGCTGCAAGAGCGCGCGGCCGCCATTGATGCGGCCCGGGCCGACGCGGGTGGAGACATATTGCTCGAAGCTCTTGTTGAAGGTGTGGCGCTGACGCCGGTCGAAGGCGAGCACCGCACCGTCGGGAGTGACGCCGCTGAGCGCCGCGTTGGTCACGCTCGCCGAGACGCCGGCCGCTTGCGCTTCCTGCGCCATGGTGGCGACGAAGCTGTTGAAGTCGCCGCCGCAGCGCGCGGCCTGCGCCGTCCCGCCAGTCAGACCAGTGACGAACGCGGCAGCGAGAAGCAGTCTCAGCATGTGGAGCAATCCCTCAAAAAAAACCTTGCGCGAAGCAGCGCGCGGATCATGCCCGGGAAAGAAGCGAGCGTCAAAGCGGCAGGCTTGATCCGCATCAAACTGTCTCACGCAACGATCGGAGCTAAGTAATGGTTGAACACTCGCGCGACGCCCTCCTCTCGTCATTCCGGGGCGGGCGTAGCGCGAGCCCGGAATCCATCGAGCGGCAGAGACGGTGGACGAATGGATTCCGGGCTCGCGTTCATAGGACCGCGCTGCGCGCGATCCGATGAACGCGCCCCGGAATGACGGATGAGAGAGTTTCTGCTATGATATCGATGCCGGGGCCGCGCGATCGCGGCTTTTAGCCAGCACGAACCGATCAGCCATGTCGAACCAAGAGCCCCACGCGGGCCCCTCGCCCCGCCTAGCATTCCCCTGTTCCGCCTGCTCGCCATCAACCTTGCGATCGGCGCCTGTGCTGCTGGTCGGCGGACTCTCAACCCCGGACATCTGCGCGAGCTGATCTTCGCCGACCGCGCACCCGGCATTGCGCTGGTCTTGTTGCTCGCCTCCTTCCTCATCACCTTCGGCTCGGCTGCGATGGGCAGCGCGATCATGGCGCAGGGACGCAAGGAGGACAGCGGCGAAGGCGGCGGACACGGATCGCGGCTTGCTGCGCAGGAGGTGGCGCAGCGTACGCGCGCGCATTGAGATACGCGCCGCCACGGTGGAACCCGCTTGGCGCGCATCGATCACAGTGTCTGCACGCAGGCAGGAAGACGTGCAGGCTCGCGCACCTTCAGACACAGCGCGCACCACGCACGCTGCGTTGCGAGGCCGCGAAGATGAACAAAGTGATTTGACGATCCACACAATTGCTTCGATGGTTCCACACCGCAACCAACGCATATCAGATGCGTCCGCTGCGACATCGACGCCGCCGCGATTTGCCTTGCCATCGCAGGGCGTCTTCTATAGCATTCTATTTTAGGTTGTCGCCCCGCCAGCCCCGGGCGACACTGAAGACCAAAAATAAACGGCGGGCTTCGGCCCGCCGTTTATTGAGGGCCGCGCGAGTTGCGCAGGTCGACATCGAACTCAGCTGGACATCGAACTCACTTGGTCTGTTTCGCGATCCAGGATGCGTTCTCCGCCGCCAAAATGTTTTCGCAATCGTTGACGAAGTCCGACAACGGTTCTTTCGCGCCGTCCACGCGCCGCTGCAGCTGCAATGCAGTTGCCCGATAGGTCACCACGAGAAAGCTATAACGCTCCGCCTCGATATGGGCGATGACGGCGCCGCCGAGGGTCGTGAGCACGGCCGTCAACGCAGCGAGATCGAAGTGGATGCCCAGAATGATGGGCTTGGCAACCACACTGGCGAGGGCCGTGAGCAGCGTCGCGGCTGCCGCCAAAACCAGCTCCAGGGACCTGAGCCGCCAAGCCCTCGACTGGTACTCCTTGGCCCGGCCCTCATAGTATGCGATCTGCTTGTTGGCCCGCTTCGCCAGATACTCATCGATCCCAAGAGAAACGCGCGGCGATGATCCCTGGTCCTTGGCCGGGATTTGCTGCTCGAGCAATTCCTTGGCGTCTTCATCGATCTTCAGAAGCTCAGCACCGAGAACGACGTCCGCCTTGGCTGGATCGTCATAGGGCGCAGCTTTGGTCGCGTATCGATAGGCCTCACGTTTCAGGCGCTCCGAGATGGCGCGGGCGCGAACCCAGGCGGCGATACGCTCGGGACCGAGCAAGCGGTGCGTGAAGAAGGTCGCGAAAGCGAGGCATATCGCCGCCGTGATCGCGACAAAGGTGCGGGGATTGGCATTTCCTTCCTGCATCTGGCTCGCCACCGCCGCCAATACCGCGCCCAATGAAGACAATGCAAAGACGCACCACCGCGCGCGGTCGATGGTCGACTTCATCGCGTTCGCGGTGGTCGACCATTTGGCCTGACTATCCGCAACGGATTCCAAGATGGTCATCGTCGTCCCCCAAGATGCTTGCATTGAACACACGGGCATTGGCGTGATCGGCGTCGCGCTTCGGCTTTGAATGAGCGGGCGCGCTCGGTCACTCCGGCGGCAACGTCTTCTCCAGCTCTTCGAAGCCCGGCTTCAATCCGGGAAGCTCGCTCTCTGCGGATAGCAGCCCGCGCAAAGCTTCGATGAAGGTCTCGCGCTGCCAGTCGACCGTGTCGGGATCGCGCGCCGCCAAATGTAGCGGAGCAATTGAAAGCTTCATGCTCCTCCAAGATCAACCTCAGGTCAAGCGCGTCGCGCCGGCTTCAATCCGCCGACGGTACGCAAGCCGTAGCGCCTCTTCCCGGCCGGCGCCGGATCATCCCTCGAAGAAAAGCGTGGAGGCCTATCTGCCCCCTTGGGAGGAGCCCGCTGAGACTGGCCTCAAAGTCATTTGACTGCGGCGTGCTTATCGACGACAAGCCGCCATGGCCAAGAAACCCGGAACCAACCCCAAAGGCGAATTCGCCTTCTTCAACGTCGTCTATGAAGACGACACCCAACGCTCCAACCGCCGCGTCCCCGCCGAACTCCTCGGCGGCCTCGACGGCGACGAACCCGCGCGCGGCTTCATCATGGAGCAGGACCGCGAGATCGCGGAGAAGTCGGGCCGCCCGGCGCTCGAGATCAAGCGGATCGAGCGGGTGGGGGTGAAGAAGAAGTAGCGGCAGCGGATTACAATCGGCGTTTAAAGCCGTCAGTTTCCCGCGCTGGTAAACCGATGTAGCCAGTCAAGAATTTCTGTAACGTATGGTCGAAGAGCTGTGCCTGCTTTGCCCCACCCTTCGATCCCCCGATTTATGCGTTCGCCTTCTACGAAGACTTTCCACAAGCTATTGGCGGTGCCGGCAAAAGTATAGTCATGCGCCTTATCGGGATTCACCTCCCCTAATGGATCTGGTGGCGGCACAACTTGATTTTGGCTTAAGGGTGAGGTTCCATGCTTCTCTGAAGGAGCTTCGACCGGAGGCTCTGCAGCTCCATCGATAGCATCGTCGACCGATGTGTCGAATACATCCGGCGTGCTCTCTCTAACTACCTGAACAAATCCCTCGATCGCATCCAAAGAGAGCGGCTCATTTATACGTCCGGTCTGAACGTCGCGGTAGAAGGCTGTTAATTCCGGATAATAGACTCTCAAGCCAATATGATGTTCCAGGAACGTCTTGAGTTTCGAAGCGAACGGAGACGCCAGAGTGTCCACCTCGCTCGCAAATAGATTTCGTATCGTCCGAGCTTCTGCATCAGCCAGAAGTATGTTCCCGTCGTCCTTTGACCTCGGTAGCCGCTCGACATAACGTCTAAGGCCCTCAAGATATTCGGCGCGAGCTTGGATCCGATTTCGGCTTGAAAGCTCGGAAATCAGATCGCTCGCAAGCGTCCGGCTAGCATCTAACCTCTGCTTGAATTGAGCTTCGCTGCTTCGCTGGGGAAAGATCGGCTCGCTTGCCGATCGGTTCTGAAGGGCGACTTTTCCGCTCGACGAAAGCTCAAATAGGAACGGTGATGAGACGTCCGGAACAGGAGAAAGAGGATCACGCTGAGCGTTCTCGTCAGCAACGATCTCGTACGGCACCAACGACTGCTGCGTTCGGAGATAGTTGATCACTCTCCTAGTACGGTCAGAAGGCTTCAAATCCGAAAATGAAAGAATGATGGAATCCGCAATTGGAGAGCCCTTGAAGGAAACTCCGCCATAATACTCGGTCCGTCTGAACATAACCTCATAGTGAGAGATCGGAGAAAGATCTTTGACTAAGGTTCGTTCAACATACAATCCTCGAAGCTGTTCTAAACTCGCCAGTGCTGAAATATCAGAAACCTTGGTGTCATTCACGTTTATTTCGCGAATATCGGAAATCGTCGCGAGCGGCGACAAATCTTCGACACCGGCCCCAGCCGCAGCAACTCTTACGAGCGATTGGACGCCTGCGAGAGGCGAGAGATCGGAAATTGGAGTTTTCGAAATATCGATTGATCTCAAATATTCGCAATCACGTAAAACCTCGATGGACTCCACCCTCGTATCATCGATCGCTAAATTCTCGAGCCACTTAAAATTCGAGAGGATCGAAATATCCGCTACCGGCGTATTAGAAAGTCGCAGGGTGCGCAGATTTCTCAAACTTTGAAGAGGGCCCAAATCTGCTACGCTTGTCGCTTGCAGATTGAGTTCTGTGAGACTCTTTAGATCTTGGATGGGAGAGAGATCGACAACCGAGGTCGAACGCAGGACGAGAGTTCTAAGTCGGGTAAGAGGTCGCAACGCCGAGAGATCGTTGAGATCGGGATTGCCCCAAAGGTAAAGCTGCGTCAGAGATCTGAGTTGTTCTAAGCCCGACAAGTCAACAAGCTGACTACTAACAATAAAGAGGCGCCTCAAATTCTTCAATTGAGCTAGTGGAGCAACCGACCTGAGACTACTCCCATACACCGTGAACTGAGATAGGCTATCTAGCCCATTCAAATCGGGTAGTTTATTGAGCGCCGCGTAGGTGCTTAGCGACAAGCACTTTGCATTCCGATCCCGAGCTCTATTTACTCGTTCGCAGACGAGTAGGTAATCGGCATTCTGCGATATTTGCGCAGTATCGGAGTCAACGGCTGACATGGAAGCTCCACTTGTAATTCCGGCACGAAATTAGTGGATACCTCGGCCAGTCCCCAAAAAGGCGGCTTTCGCCGCCTTTTGCACCATTGCAAGAAGAGAACTTAGCAAGACCAACTGAGGCTAGTTATCCAAGAAGCTCCGCAGCTTCCGCGACCGCGACGGATGCTTCAGCTTCCGCAGCGCCTTCGCCTCGATCTGACGGATACGCTCTCTCGTCACCGAGAACTGCTGTCCCACTTCTTCCAGCGTGTGGTCGGTGTTCATGCCGATGCCGAAGCGCATGCGCAGGACGCGTTCTTCGCGTGGCGTCAGTGACGCCAGCACGCGCGTCGTGGTCTCGCGCAGGTTCGACTGGATCGCGGCGTCGATGGGGAGGATCGCGTTCTTGTCCTCGATGAAATCGCCGAGATGCGAATCCTCTTCGTCACCGACCGGCGTCTCCAGCGACAGCGGCTCCTTGGCAATCTTGAGGACCTTGCGGACCTTCTCCAAGGGCATGCCGAGCTTCTCGGCCAGCTCTTCCGGGGTCGGCTCACGGCCGATCTCGTTGAGCATCTGGCGCGAGGTGCGCACGATCTTGTTGATCGTCTCGATCATGTGCACGGGGATGCGGATGGTGCGGGCCTGGTCCGCGATGCTGCGGGTGATCGCCTGCCGGATCCACCACGTCGCGTAGGTCGAGAACTTGTAGCCGCGGCGATACTCGAACTTGTCGACCGCCTTCATCAGGCCGATGTTGCCTTCCTGGATCAGATCGAGGAATTGCAGGCCGCGGTTGGTGTACTTCTTGGCGATCGAGATCACGAGACGGAGGTTGGCTTCCACCATCTCCTTCTTGGCCTGGCGTGCCTCGCGCTCGCCCTTCTGCACGGAGTGCACGATCTTGCGGAATTCGACGATCTCGAGACCGGTCAGCGCGGCGAGCTGATGCACCTCGTGGCGCAGGTCCTTGATGCGGTCCTTCTCGTGGTGGACGAAGTTCTTCCAGCCCTTGGCCGAGAGTTTTGACACCCGGTTGAGCCAGCGCGGGTCCAATTCAGAACCCGTGTAGTTGCGCAAGAAGTCCTCGCGCGCGACGCCATGGCTGTCGGCGAGGCGCATCAGGCGGCCCTCATGCGAGACGAGGCGCTTGTTGATGTCGTAGAGCTGCTCGACAAGGCTGTCGATACGCGCCTGGTTGAGGCGCAGCGACTTCACCTCGACGATGATCTCGTCCTTGAGCTTGCGGTACTTGCGCTCCTGATGCGGCGACAGCGAGGGACCATGCGAGGTGCTCTCGAGCTGGTTCTGGATGTCCTGCTCTTGCAGCTTGCGCAGCTTCTTGTAGCTCTCGGCGATCTTGTCGAAGATCTCGACGACCTTCGGCTTGAGCTCGGCCTCGATCGCCGCCAGCGACATCTGGTTCTCGAACTCGTCGTCCTCGTCCATGTCGGCTTCGGCGGCGGATTCGCCCGGATCCTTCACGCCTTCACCGACATTGCCGGCGGCAGGCTGCGCAGCGCGGAACGGCGTCGGCGACGGCGGCGCGGCGGGAGGCGCGACATGCGCGGGGGCGCCGACTGCCGCGGCGGCCTGGCCACCCTCGGCGGGCGCTTCGCCGTTCTCGCCGGTGGGACCGGCGATCATCGCATTGTTCATGCCGGCCTTGGCGTCGGGGCCGGCATAGGTGGCTTCGAGATCGATGATGTCGCGGAGGAAGATCTTGCCTTCGTTGAGCTCGTCGCGCCAGATGATGATGGCCTGGAAGGTCAGCGGGCTTTCGCAGAGGCCTGCGATCATCGCCTCGCGGCCGGCCTCGATGCGCTTGGCGATCGCGATTTCGCCTTCGCGGGAGAGCAGCTCGACCGTGCCCATCTCGCGCAGATACATGCGCACGGGATCGTCGGTGCGCTCGCCCGGCTCGCTCTTCTTGACCTCGGTGACGGCCTTCTGGGTGACTTCGACGAGCTCGTTGTCGGTCTCGTCCTCGCCGCCCTCGTCCTTTTCCTCCTCGCCTTCGCTATCGTCGGCTTCGGTGACGTTGATGCCCATGTCCGAGAGCATCGACATGATGTCCTCGATCTGTTCGGGCGAGGTCTGGTCGGACGGCAAGACTTCGTTGAGCTGATCGAAGGTCACGAAGCCGCGCTTCTTGGCCTGCTTGATCATCTTCTTCACGGCCGCGTCGGACAGATCGAGCAACGGCGAGGGCGCGTCCTGGGAGTCCTTCTCCGGCGCATCCGCTGCCTTGTCGTCCTTTTCCTTGTCCTTCGCCTGCAGCGTCTTTGCCTTGGTGGCCATCCATTGCTCCTAAACGCGCTTCATGCAGACGGCTCGCCGCGTCCGCGTGAATTCACATGAACCTGTTGCCCGACGCTCTCGCTTCGGCAGCTCTCGACACGGAAAGGGCGGCGCGCATGTCTCTCGCCACCCCCAACTCTCTCTCGCCGGAATTGCCTAACGCTTCGTCAGCTTCTTTGTCGCAGCGGATGCAGGTGTAGTGCCAACAGATTGCGCGGATTCATTCCTGACGCGTCTGTTCTGCCTGCGGCCGCCTCTGGGCCAAAGTGCTACAAGACCGTTAAGCCTCGATTAACCCTGTTTTTGCCGCCAAACCTTGGATTTGGCGAGTCTTTTAGCGGTTCCGGCCCCGGCCGTCCGCATGATTCTTTCGTTACACGCTCTTCTGCAACCGGCCCGACAGCTCGCCAAAACCCTCGATCAGGGCTTCGGTGCCGTCGACCTCGGCCATCCGGGCCTTGACGTCACGCAGCCACGCCAAATTGGCCTCGCTGGGATCCTCTCCCAAGGCCAGCTCGGCGTCTTTCAGCTCTCTAAGTAGTGAATGCCATTGCCGATGCAAGGCAACCAGCTGATGCCAGGTGGCGAGAACGTCGTCCCTTGCTGCGCCTTCGCGGGCGCCCCACACCGCTGCGGTGGTGATACCGCTCTCAACCCTTTGAAGGACCTGCGAAAATCCGCCCTTATCGAGGTCGCCGCGCATCTTCTCGGCGAGCTCGCCGGGGTCCGGAGAGTGGTGATGGTCGTTGGCAAAGGCGGCGATGATGCCGGCCCTGAGCTTATGGGCCTCGGGGTGGGCCAGCTCCAGGGCCGCGACCTCCTCGAGATGGTCATGCAGCAGCCAGGGGTGGTTGATCAGGCTTTGCAGGATCAGGGCCTCCCGGCGGGAGATGGCGCTGCGCTGGCCCTTCATGATCGGGCTGGCCGCCAGCTGGGGGCTCGCCGCCTGGTAGGGGCCTGAAGGTAACATGGTGGGGCCGGGCGCACCGCGGCGCCCTCCGTATCCCTGGCCGCCGAATCCCTGGCCGCCGAATCGATTCGCGCCTCCCCCGCCCCGGGGCTGGAATTGGCGGCCGCCGCCACCCTGGCGGAAATTGCTCCGGCCGCCGAAGCCGCCGCGCCCGCCTTCCGGGGCAAAGGCGCGCTGTAGCCGCTCGACGAATTCGTCGCGGTAATAGCGCCGCACCACCTCGTCGCGGATGCCGTTGGTCAGCTCCTTGATGCGCGCCTCCAGCGCGGCCCGGCGTTCGGGCGTGGCGAAATTCCCGCCTTCGAGCTCGCGCGACCAGATCATGTCCGCGAGCGGACGGGCAGCTCCGATCACCTCCTCGATCGCGCCGCGCCCGCCGGAGCGCGCGAGATCGTCGGGGTCCTGCCCTTCCGGCAAGAGCGCAAAGCGCAGGCTCTTGCCGGGTGCGAGGAAGGGCAGCGCGAGATCGGCGGCGCGATACGCAGCTTTCTGGCCGGCGCGGTCGCCGTCGAAGCAGAGGATCGGCTCGTCCGCCATTTTCCAGAGCAGCGCGAGCTGGCTTTCAGTGAGCGCGGTGCCGAGTGGCGCGACGCTGCCTGCAAAGCCCGCGGTCACCATGGCGATGACGTCGACATAGCCCTCGACCACGACCAGCGCGCTGCCGTCATGGGTGGCTTTGCGCGCGGTCTGGTGGTTGTAGAGATTGTCGCCCTTGTGGAAGAGCGGCGTCTCCGGCGAGTTCAGATATTTGGCCGGAACGTCCTTCTCCAGCGCGCGCCCGCCGAAGGCGATGACGCGGCCGCGCAGGTCCGTGATCGGAAACATCACGCGGTCGCGGAAGCGGTCGTAGGGAACGGGAATGTCGTCGCCGGCCACCAGCAGCCCGGTCTCGACCATGTCCTCGACGGAGACGCCGAGCTTGCCGAGATGCTCCTTCAGCGCGAAGCGATCGGGCGAGGCATAGCCGAGGCGGAACTGCAATTGCGTCGCCGGCGAGATGGCGCGGTCGGCGAGATAGCCGCGCGCCTTGGCGCCGACGCGCGAGGCCAGTGTCTCCGCGAAATAGGTCGCGGCGAGATCCATGACGTCATGCAGCGTGCGGCGCCGCTGCTCCTGACGCGCCGCATCCGGCGTCACCGCCGGCAGCGGCAGGCCGGCCATGCTGGCGAGCCGCTCCACCGCCTCGGCGAACGGCAGGCCGTCGGTCTCCATCACGAAACTGATGATGTCGCCGTGCTTGCCGGAGGAGAAGTCGTGATAAAAGCCCTTCTGATCGTTGACGTAGAAGGACGGCGTCTTCTCCTGCTGGAACGGCGACAGCCCCTTCCACTCCCGCCCCGCCTTCTTCAACTTCACGCGCTTGCCCACGACCTCGGAAACCGAAAGCCGGGCACGAAGCTCGTCGAGGAATTGGGGCGTAAAGCGCATGGGACCTGTGTAGCGCGAAACCGTGTGAGTCGGGCTGGGGATCAGGGATATAGGTGCGGACTGGCTAAAGGCTAGGTTTGTCGGGCTTATGCGCGCTGTTCACAGGCCCCTTAGTCCCGTCACCCCCGCGCAATGGCGAAGCCATTGTCGCTGGAGGTGCTCGCCCCTTCGGCGAGCCTCGAAGGGCGACGGCCCGGCTCTTACCCCACCCGAAACAGCTCGGCCGTTCATCCTTCGAGGCTCCCCATGCGGCGCAACGCGCCGCATGCCTCGCGCCTCAGGATGACGGGACGGGGAGCGGAAAAGCTTGCCCCGCGCCCGGTTCCACGCTTCCATAGGCCATGTTCAGGACCTTTCGAGGCGGCCATAGCGGGGGTTGGCGCGTCACCTCGATGTCAGCAGTGACGGGCGAGCCCCTGCCCTTCATGCCGGCGCTGTCGGTGACCGACAGCGAGGCCGTCTCGTTGCCGCAGGTGCCCTCGCGCAATGCGTGGCGGCTGGTCGGCGTCGCCAGCAGCTTGCGCTACACCGAGCGGCCCGAGAAGCAGCAGCTCGTCGCCGTGCAGGCCGGGCTCGGCCGGACCGAGGCAACCAGCGCGGCGCTGATCCCGATCCGCAAGTCGCAGGCCTGGTGGGAGCTGACGCAGGAAGAGCGGCGCAAGATTTTCGAGGACAGATCGCACCACATCGCGAGCAGCATGCGCTACCTGCCCGCCATCGCGCGCCAGCTCTATCATTGCCGCGACCTCGGCGGCCCCTTCGACTTCCTGACCTGGTTCGAATTCGCCCCCGCGGACGCCTCGCTGTTCGAGGAGCTGGTCGCGATGCTCAGGCAGACCGAGGAGTGGAGTTACGTCGAGCACGAAGTCGACGTGCGCGTGGTGAAGGAAGTGCTGTCGGCTTAGAAGGTCTGCTCCCTCGCCCCGCGTTTGGACCGCCACAAGAGGTCGTCATGCCCGGGCTTGTCCCGGGCATCCACGTTCTCCGTGCCGAGTAGCAAGGCGTGGATGGCCGGGACAAGCCCGGCCATGACGATGTGGAGACTATCGCGCTCCAAAAGTGCAAAGCTCATATGCGATTGCCCTGCCGCAAGCGGGAAGAGATGAACATCGCGCCGGCTGCTAATGCTCGAGGAAGCGCCCCGACTTGATGTGCGGCAGGTCGGTGACGGGCCAGTTGTAGATATAAGTCCAGGCCTTCTCCGTGACGCCATCCGGCCGCGTCACATCGATCAGCCGGCGCAGATATTCGGTCGGCTCGGGAAAGCCTTCGCCGCAGGCCTCGTACATGTCGAGCTCGCCCAGGAGCTCGCCGGGCACGCGCATCTGAAAGAGCTCGCCATGGACGATGTCGGACGCCGCCTCCGACAGCAGCAATCCGGGATAATGCTTCACCAGAACGAGCCGGCCGCGGCAGGTCGCCTCGCCCAGAAAATCCGCATGCCCCGCCAGCAGCCGCGCCATCGGATGGTCGAAGCCGCGCATCAAGGTGCCGTAGACGAAGAGGCGATCGGAGGTCATGCTGTTCTAACGTTGCGACGACGGTGCGATATCGTTACTCCGTTTACACAGATTATCGTTTCATAGGCAATCAGCATGGACCAGCACACCGCCGAGGCGACCGATCAACTGCTCGGCGAGGGTGACATTCCGCCCGTGCATGAGGTGAATGCGGAAGGACAATCGCCCTTCCTGCTCATCTCGGATCATTACGGTCGGGTGCTGCCGCGTGCGCTCGGCGACCTCGGCGTCGCGGCAAGCGAGATGACGCGGCACATCGCCTGGGACATCGGCATCGCCGGCGTCGCCGAGCGGCTCGCCAAGCTGCTGGATGCACATCTGATCGCGCAGCGCTATTCGCGGCTCGTGATCGACTGCAACCGTCCGCCCGAAGCAGTAAGCTCGATCCCGGTCATCTCCGAGGCCACCGCGATCCCGGGCAACGAAGGGATTTCGGAATGGGAGCGCGAAGCGCGGCGGCGCGAGATTTTCGAACCCTATCATGATCGCATCGATGCCGCGATCAGCCGCCGCCTGCACGAGGAGCGGCCGACGGTGCTGGTGTCGCTGCACAGCTTCACGCCTGTTTATGCCGACGTCGCGCGGCCCTGGCACATCGGCGCGCTGTATAACCGCGACACCGTGCTGCCGCAGCTGCTGTTGAAACATCTTCGCATCGAGAGCGGTCTCGTCGTCGGCGACAACGAGCCCTATGCGGTGAACGACCTCACCGATTACACCATTCCCGTGCACGGCGAGGCGCGCGGCCTCGTCAACACCGGCATCGAGATCCGCCAGGATCTCATCGCCGACCAGTCCGGCCAGCAGCAATGGGCCGAACGGCTGGCAAGGATTTTTGCGGAGATCGAGACGGAGCTGACGGCGGAGAGCCTGGTCGATTAACCACCACGCGTCGCGACGAACGTTGCGAGCGCGGCGAAGATCGCGGCGATGCCCCACAGCAGCCAGGCGATGCGGCTGGCGCCGTTTGCATTGAGCGTTGCCTCGTCCGGGTTGTCGGGATTGACGCGCACCTCGACGGTCGCGCCGTCCCGGTAGCGCGACATGAGCTTCTTCAGCATCGCATCGGACGTCCCGGCCGCAACGCGCGCGCATTCATTGGTGTAGCTGACGTTCTGATAGCGATAGGTGTAGGTCACGCGTTTGCCGAACATCTCGGTACCGCGGCGCTCGCCCGGCTCGCTGGCCTCGTAATATTGCTCGAGTGCCGACAGCTTGATCGTGCCCCGCACCACCGGCCAGCGCGCCGCCATCGCCGCCTGCCGTCGCACCCCATACCCCATCAGCGCGATAACGAGGCCGAACGCGCCGAGGCCGACGACGAGGCCCGCGAGATCGGGCCGGGCGATGTGGTGCGCGAGGTATGCATAAGTCTGGTTGAGACCGAACGCCGAGCCGAACACGATGCCAAGCACGATCGCCGTGCCGATGCCGAGGCAGCCCCACAGCCCCTTGGGCAGGTCGCGCTCCAGCACGGCCTGATCGGGATGGCGCGGATTGTAGTAGACGGTGACGATGCTGCCGGCGGGATACTTTGCGAGCTTCTCGGCGACCTCGAAATTGCCGAGATCCTCGCCGATCGAGATGCGGTTACAGCGCAGCTTCCGGCTGCCGACCGCATATTCGTAAGTCACATTCGCAAAATTGCGTTTCTCGAGGCGATAGCCGTCCTCGCGGTCGCTGTCGGAGACCCTGACCTCGCGCACCTCTGCAACCGAGGTGACGACCTTGCCCGGCGCTTGCGGCCAGTTGCGCGCCTCGCGCACCTGCCAAGTCTTGACGATTGCGGCGATCAATAGCAGCCCGAGCGGCGCAAGCAGCATTGCATAGACGAACCAGGGCAGATCGGGCACGGCCAAATTCCTTCGTCAGCGGCAATGCCCGATTGGACGCATCGCCGCCGCGAAGGGTTCAAGGCCAACAGGCCCGATGGCGGTTATTTCGCCCGGGTCAGCGCCAGCCAGATGCCGCCGCCGATCATGAAGCCGCCGGAGATGCGCGACATCAGGCGCGTGCGGCGCGCCGAGAAGAATTTTCGCGCGCGCCCGGCGGCGATGGCGTAGAGCGCATCGGTCACCACAGCGGTGACCATGAAGGTCGCGCCCAGCAGCGCGACCTGCGGAAAGTGCGGCTGGTTCATGTCCATGAACTGCGGGATGAAGGCACCGAAGAACACCAGCACTTTCGGGTTCGACAGCAGCACCAGGAATCCTTGCAGGAAGAACCCGCCGCGCGGCGGCGGAGGCGGTGCGTCGACATCGACGCCCTCGACCGGCTGCCAGATCAGCTTGATGCCGAGCCAGACCAGATAAGCGGCGCCGGCAAAGCGCACCCAGTCGAACCAGTAGCCCATGGTCGCCATCAGCGAGGTCAGGCCGACCGCGACGATGCCGATGACGATGGCAAGCCCGGCTTGCGCACCGGCAACGTTGGTGAGCGCGGCACGCGTGCCGTGGCGCAGGCCGTTGGCGATGACGAGGGTGACGATTGGCCCCGGCAGCAGCGCCAGCGCGATGCAGGCGGCGAGGAAGGCAAGGTAGGCTTGCATGGACATGATGGGTGACTCGGCTGAAAGCGGTTCGGAGGTATTAATGCATGGGACGGGCGGGAACGGAAGACGGATGAGCGCAACGTCTACGCCCCACCACCGGTGTCATACCCCGCGAAAGCGGTGTATCCAGTACGCCCGCGGCCATTCCGTATGACACGACCGCCGCGGAGTACTGGATCACCCGCTTTCGCGGGTGATGACAGCGGAGAATGGGGAAGATCGGGGGCCGCGCGCCGCATCGTCAGCCCTTCGGCAGGCCGGCGGCCGCGCGCGCCGGTCCCGTCAGCTCGAGGATGTGCAGGCCGGTATTAGCGCGGTCGACGATGTAGATGTAGCCGCGATCATCCGTCTCGACATTGTTGGTCTGGATCGCAACCTTGCAGCGCTCGCCGCCCTCGATCGGAATGCAGCGCTTGTCGGTGGCAGCAGTGATCGACGGAATGAAGTAGCCGACCTCCTTGGGGTGATAGGGATCGCGGATGTCGAGCGCGCGCACCCCGGCATTGAAGAAGGCGATGAAGGCCATCTTCTTGTAATAAACCGGCGCCATGCTCTCGCTCGAGGAATGCGAGCCGAAGCGGCCGCCCCGCTGGCAGAACTGCCCGCTCGCTTCCGGCACCGTGTAGCTCGAGATCATCATCGGCCGCGTCTCGGTGGTGACGTCCGCGAACCAGACCATCTGCCGCGCCTCGCCGCATTCGTTGAGGATCGCTTCATTCACGATCATGACGATGTCGCGGGTCTTGCCGTCCTTGTCTTCGGCGAACTCGGCGATGGGCAGGTCGAGCATCGGAAACGTGGTGTGCGCGCCGTTGAAGGCGGACATCGGCATCCGCGCAATCTCGGGATAGCGCAGATTGTCCGGCGTCGGCTCCTTCGGCCCGTTCAAGAGCTTGTCGCGGTCGACGATCTGCAGGATGCCGCCCTTGTTGGTGCCGTAGCCGAAATAGACGCGGTTGCCATCGGGGCCGGTCGAGATCGGCCCGTGCAACTCGATCGGCACCGCCCCGGTCGAACCGGGCTCCTGACCCGCCAGGCCAAAGTCGCGGATCTTCTGCGGATGCGCGGGATCGGAGAGATCGTAGACCTGCGTCATGCGCCGCGTGCGCCAGTCCGGCGCGCCCGAGACGAGATAGGCAATGCCGGTGTCGCATTCCCACCAGCTCTTATGCGTGTCCTTCAAGCCGCCGATGCGCGTGATGAGCACCGGACTGGCGGGGTCGGTGACGTTCCAGATCTCATGCGCTTCGCTGCCGAAGGTCCTGAGCATGTAGACCGCGTTGGGATCCCCCTTCGGCAACGCCTTGCCGTCGCAGACCCGCACCATCTGCGCGCCGCCGGATTCGTACTTGCCCTCCTGCCCCGGCAGGTGCCGCAGATATTTCGGGCGCGCGGGATCGGTGACGTCGACGATGGACGTTCCGTTCGGCTCGGCGTTGCCCGTCATCGGGTTGACGGGCGCAGGCACGTCGTCGGTGCCGCCGTGATGGCCGATATAGGCGATCCAGCGATCGCCCTGGTGATGGATGGTCGGCTGATAGGCGCTGCGGGCCTGGAGGTCGCTCGTGCCGACGAGCTTCATGTTGGACGCTTCAGGCGGCGCGCCGATGGTTTGCTTCTGGGCCTGGGCCGCGGTGCTGCAAACAAAAAGGACGAGGGCGGCAGCAAGTGAAACGCGACGGAACATGAAAGTCCTCCCGGAACCAATCTGCGTTGGCTGAGATGAAAAGCTAGCACGGCCGATTGAGCGCGCCAAAGACACCATCTTGACATGCAACCATTTGGTTGCCTATTATCATTGCCATGGATGAGGTCTTCAAAGCGCTCGCCGATGCATCACGACGCTCGCTCCTGGATCGGCTTCACGCCAGGAACGGCCAGACGCTGAACGAGCTCTGCGAGGGCCTTGCGATGACGCGGCAGGCCGTGACCAAGCACCTTTCGATTCTGGAGGAGGCCAATCTGGTCACCGCCATCAGGCATGGCCGCGAGAAGCTGCACTACCTCAACCCGGTGCCGATCCATCAGATCGGTGATCGCTGGATCAAGAAATTCGAGCGCGGCAAGCTCGCCGCGCTCGGCGAGTTGAAACGTCAGTTGGAGAAGCGCGATGAGTAAGCCGCAATTCGTCTATGTGACCTATATCGAGACCACTCCGGAAAAACTGTGGGAGGCGCTGACGTCGAGCGAGTTCACCATGCAATACTGGTTCGGTGCCGAGGTCAGGTCGGACTGGAAGATCGGCTCGCCCTTCGCGCTCCTGCTGGACGGCGAGGTCACGGATGCCGGCGAGATCCTGGAAGCCGATCCGCCGCGGCGCCTGTCCTACAGCTTCAAGCACCACAAGTTCGAAGAGCTTCGGGGCGAGCCGATCTCGCGCGTCGTCTTCACCATCGAACCGTTCGGCTCGCTCGTGCGTTTGACCGTGCTGCATGACGGCTTCGTCGAGGGCGGCAAATATCTCGGCGCCGTCTCCAACGGCTGGCCGGCGATCCTGTCCCAGCTCAAGAGCCTGCTCGAGACCGGCAAGCTGCTCGGCATCCCCCGCGCGGCGCTCAACAAGGGATTCGATGCAAAATGAACCTCGATCAATTCAAGCCGCTCACGGTCTACACCATCTACATCGCCTCCACGCCGGAGAAGGTGTGGGACGCGCTGACTTTGGCGGAGCAAGCAGTACTTCTTCGGCAATGAAGTGGAGGTCGAGCCACGCCTTGGCGGCGCGTTCATCGTGCGCACGCCCGACGGCGCGCTGCACATCAGCGGCGAGGTTCTCGCCTACGATCCGCCGCGAAAGCTCGCGGTCACGTTCAACGTCAACTGGCCGGAACTGATCGAGAAGCTCGGTCCGACGCTCGTGACCTACGAGATCGAACAGGTCGGCGATGCAGTGCGGCTGACGATGAGCGAGGGCCACGATCGCCCGCTCAGCGACGACATCCTCGCCGGTGGCCGCTCGGGCTGGCCGGCGATCCTCTCCAGCCTCAAGAGCATGCTCGAGACCGGCAAGCCGCTGGTCGTGAAGCTGGGGCCGCCGCAGCGGATGCTGGACGCGCTGAAGGCGATGGGGATCAAGACGCCGTAGGGGCGCCGCGAGTTCGGTCTCGTAGGGTGGGCAAAGGCGCACTTGCGCCGTGCCCACGACCAACCCAACATCACAACAGAACCGTGGGCACGCTTCGCTTTGCCCACCCTACGGCACTGCCCAAGGGGCGAAGGGGACGCGCTAAACCGGCACCACCAGCCGCCGATAAAGATGCCACGTCGCATGCCCGAGCACCGGCAGCGTCACCACCAGCCCCAGAAAATACGGCAGCGCCGAGACGATCAGCAGCATCACGATCACCGCGGCCCACGAGATCATCGGCAGCGGGCTCGTCACCACCGCGCGCACGCTCGTCACCATCGCCGTGACGAAATCGACCTCACGGTCGAGCAGCAGCGGAAACGACACCACGGTCAGCGAGAACAGGATCAGCGACAGCACGGCACCGACGGCATTGCCGATGCCGAGGAACAGCAGGCCTTCATTCGTGGTCAGAACCACGGTCATGAATTCCTGAAGGCTGGAGAAGGAGGCGTTGAGGCCGAGCAGCAGCGCGATCAGGAGCCGCACCTGGTACATCCAGACCACGAACACGAACAGCGTGACGAACGCCATCCAGCCGATCTCGCTGCGCGAGCGCACGGCGGACCAGATCGCGCCGAAGGAGACCGGCTCGCCGCGCTCGCGGCGGCGGCTGACCTCGTAGAGGCCGATCGCCACGAACGGTCCGACCAGCGCAAAGCCGGCCGCCAGGGGATAGACCAGATAGACCATGCCGTAGGCGGTGAGGCACAGCATGATGGCGATGCCGCCGGCGGCGTAGAGCGCGCCGAAGCCGAGACCGTAAAGCGGCAGGGCCTGGAAATCACGCAGGCCCTCGACCAGCGCTTCGGCGATGTCGGTCGCCGCGACGGGACGCACCACCGGATCAACCTTGCCCGAGATGGACATCAGCTTCCTCCACGCATCGGCGCGATCTTTTCGTCGCGCACGGGTCGACCCCGATATTAGCGCCGCCGCGCGCAGGCGCAACTTGATGCCGGATGACGGGAAGGGAACGACGACGCCCGCCGTTCGAACGTCGCGAGGCGGCTCGAATTCTTTAATCTTGTGTGCGATTTTCGAGCGAATTCCTATGGACTGAGCAGACGATAATCCGCAAGTTTTACCTTCGAACAAACACACCCGCGATGACCAGAGCGGACCGCCCCACCGATGAGCCTGCGTACCCGGTTACTGATCCTCGTCATCGCGGCCATGCTGGTGCCGGCGACCCTCGTCGGGCTGCGCTTCGTGCAGAACAGGTCCAGCGAAATCAACGCGGCCCTGGCCAATCTGGCCGCGACCGCCGACGACATCGCAAGCGATCTGGACGGGAAGATCCAGGGCACCGCCCAGCTTCACTATGGTCTCGCCCGTGCCCGCGACCTCGACACGCGCGACAAGGCGGCGTGCTCGGCGTTTCTGTCGGAAGTGCGCGAAGAATACCCGCAGTTCACGGGCATATTGACCATTGATCCGAACGGCAGCCTGTTTTGCGACTCGCTTCGGACCAACCGCACCCTCGATCTGACGGATCGCGCCTATTTCAAGCAGGCGCTCGTCTCGCACGGCGTCGTCGCGCTGGAGCCTGTGTTCGGCCGCCTCACCGGAATATCAGTGCTCCAGATCGCATATCCCGTGCGATCGGAGGCGGGCGCGCTGAAGTTCATCCTGCTCGCCTCGTTCAACCTGAACAAGTTCGCAGAGTATCATCACAAGCGGCTGCTCGCCCAGAAAGAGATCCTGCTCATCGACAGCAAGGGGACGGTCCTCGCCGCCCCCAAGGGCGACGGCTGGAGCGAGCCCGTCGGCGCGTCGATCGCCCAGTCCGACCTGTTCCGCTTCGCCGCGACGCCCGATCGGGAGGCGTTTCAAGAGGTGACCGATCGCGAGGGCCGCACGCAAGTCTGGGCCGCTGCCCGATCACCGTCGATCCGCAAGGCCGGCCTCACCATCATGGTCGGACGGTCCAAGGACGGACTGGTCGCGGCGGCAAACCGCCGGCTCTACGAGGACATGGCAATTCTCGCGGTGGCCCTGCTGCTGCTCCTGGCCGGCTTATGGATCCTCACGACCGTGAGCGTCGGGCGACAGGTCAGGCGGCTCGCCGCCATGGCCAAGAGGCTCGGACGCGGCGATCTCAGCGCGCGCATTCCAGAGCCCCATCCGGGCGGCGAGCTTGGCGGATTGATGACGCTGCTCAACGGCACCGCCGAATCGCTCGAGCAGCAGCGCACCGCGATCGCGGACCTCAGCCACAAGCTCAGCCAATCCCAGAAGATGGAAGCCATGGGCCAGCTCACCGGCGGCGTGGCACATGATTTCAACAATCTGTTGACCGTCATTCTCGGCAATTCGGAGCATCTTGCCGACAGGCTGGCGGGAAACAAGGAATTGCACCGGATCGCCGGCGACATCGCGACCGCCGCGGAGCGCGGTTCCGACCTGACCAAGAGCCTGCTCGCCTTCGCGCGCAAGCAGCCGCTCCGGCCGCGCGAGATCGACATCGCCGAGAAAGTTCTCGGCATGGAGCAGCTCTTGCGTCGGACTTTGGGCGAGCACATCGAATGCCGCTTCGCGTTCGAACCGGATCTATGGCAGACCAGCGTCGATCCTGGCCAATTGACGACGGCCGTGCTCAACCTCGTGCTCAACGCGCGCGACGCCATGCCGGAAGGCGGCAAGCTGACGGTCGAGGTCCATAACAGCTCGCTCGGTGAATCCGACCTCGACGTCAACGGCGAGCCGCGGCCCGGCGACTACGTCATGTTGGCCGTGACGGATACTGGCAGCGGCATGAGCTCCGAAGTGGCGAGCCGCGCCTTCGAGCCGTTCTTCACAACCAAGGAGGTCGGCAAGGGGACCGGCCTCGGCCTGAGCATGGTCTACGGATTTGCACAACAGTCCGGCGGGCTTGTGCAAATGCAGTCCGAACCGGGACAGGGCAGCGTCGTCAGGCTCTTCTTTCCGCGTCTCGCAACACCGCCGAGCGAGGATCCGCCACCTGCGGAGCAGACCGTCACACAAGCCGGACACGAAACCATTCTTCTCGTCGAAGACGACGACATGGTACGAGCCTATGTCGAGAACGAGCTCAGGACGCTCGGCTACCGGGTCATCGCGACGTCGAACGGACCCGCAGCGCTGAACATGCTGCGCCAGCCCGGGGACATCCAGTTGCTGTTCACCGACGTCGTGATGCCCGGCGGCATGTTCGGGCCGGAGCTTGCGAGGCAGGCAAGCGAGCTGCGGCCCGGGCTCAAGGTGCTCTTCACCTCCGGCTACAGCCAAAATGCGGTCAAGACACCCGACGGGATCGGCGAAGCCCGCATTCTGACCAAGCCGTTCCGACGAAAAGATCTTGCCGCGATGCTGCGGGCTGCCCTGGCGGAGCCATCGTGGTAGATCAGGACGCGATCGCGAGCTGGAGAGCCACTGCGAGATTGGCCGCGAACAGACCTGCGTCAATGACGAAGATCCGGAGCATCGGGCCCTTCAGCACCGGCCAGTACGCCACACCGACCCGGCCTCCGCGCATCAGCACCGGAAGATTGTAGGCGAACTGGCTGAAATGGCAGGCAGCAAAGAACAGGAACAGCACGAGCTGGGCTTCGACCGGCTGGAAGAAGGACGGACGCGCCGCCAGAAGATAGAACGACAAGAGCCCGATGGGCAGGTTCATTGCGCCCAGAAATGCAACGCTGGCCGCCAGGGTCGGCGCGATCGGATTGCCGCGCTCTTCCCGCGGCAGCAATATCTTCAGCGTGTTGGCTTGCGCAATGCTGAACTGAACGAATGCGCCGACGAACCAGAGCGTGTTGAGGAGCAGAACGATATCCGAAAGGCGCATGGTTATTTTCCGTAAAAGGCTTCACTGCGCAGGACGCGGCCGGCATCGTCGAAGTCCATGAACTCGCTGGCCCGCGTGTCGCCCAGCTGCCACCACACCGTCAGGCGCCCTATCGCCTCGTCCCAGCTCCAGCTCAGGATCTGCAGGTCGGCGCTTTCGATGTGACCATAGGCCTTCCGCCAATAGGCGCGGATATTCTCGATGCCGGCGACGACAGGAGAGCCGGTCAGCGTCAGCGCCAGGGGACTGCGCATCTGCGCATTCTCGGCAAAATGCTCCACGACCGCGTCGATATCCACCTTGCACCAACTCGCGCGCCATGCCGCGACGAACCGATCGGCGGCTGCGCGATTCATTTTCTGTGCGCTCATGACAGGGCCCTCCCCTCGCTTGTCGGCGAGGAAAAGTGGCAAAGCCGGCCTCTCATGTCAACTATGTTGACTTGAGATTTGTTCAATTGTGGTCGGCGATCGCCTCCATGACCGCCATCCATGCCGCCGCACCCGATACCCCGGCGCGATCGAACGCCTCGCGCAGGACCTTGCGCTCGTGGTCCGAGGCCCGCTGCTCGATGCGCTGCCCAGCAGCCGTCAGACGCAGCAGCTTCGAGCGATGCTGCTCGGGTGAGCGCTTCGACGTCAGCAGCTTGCGCTCCAGCAGCAGATTAAGCGGCCGGTTGAGGGCTTGCTTGGAGATGCCTAGAACCTCGAGCAGCGAGCCGATCGCGATATCGGGCCGGCGCGCCACCACGTAGAGGATACGGTGGTGCGGGCGCGACAGGCCCTGCTTCGCAAGATATGCGTCGGCCTCCAGCGTCATGCCGCGCCAGCCGTAATACATGAGCTCGAGCGCCGCATCCAGATCGTGGAGCTTCGTCAATGAGGCGCGGTGAAGTCCCGCGGCTTGAGACGTCTTTGCCATCGCTAGGAAGTCAGCCCTTCGCCCGCAGCTCGCGCCGCAGCACCTTGCCCGTCGCCGTCATCGGCAGCGTCTCGGCGAATTCGACGAAGCGTGGATATTCGTGCGCTGCGAGCTGCACCTTGACGAACTCCTGGATCTCGCGCGCGAGCGCGTCGGTGCCGGTAAAGCCGGGACGCAGCACGATCCAGGCCTTGATCGATTCGGTGCGGATCGGATCGGGAATGCCGACCACCGCGGCCATGGCCACCGAGGGATGCTTCATCAGCGTATGCTCGATCTCGGACGGGCCGACGCGATAGCCGGCGGTGGTGATGACGTCGTCCTCGCGACTGACGTACCAGAAATAGCCGTCCTCGTCCTGCACGCCGAGATCGCCGGTGAGCAGGAATTCGCCGGCATATTTCTTCGCCGTCGCCTCCGGATTGCGCCAATATTCGAGCATAGTGACAGGGCAAGGCTGGCGCACGCCGATGATGCCGCGCTGTCCGCGTTTCTGCTCTTCGCCCTTGTCGTTGACGATGCGGACGTCGAAGCCTGGCGTCGCCTTGCCCATCGCGCCGGGGCGGATCGGAAACAGGTTGGAGTTGCTGCCGATCACGAGATTGCACTCGGTCTGGCCGAACACCTCGTGCGCGTCGATGCCGAAGGTCTCGCGCACCCAGCCCAGCAATTCGCCGCCGAGAGATTCGCCGCCGGTAAAGATACTGCGGAGCTTGACGCCCGGATGCTTCACGCCGGCCTGCCGCATCAACTTCAGCGCGGTCGGCGGCAGGAAGACGTTGCGGACACCGAGATCGGCCATCATCTGCATCGCCGCCTGCGGCTCGAATTTTCGCGCGCGGTGACCGACCAGCGGGATGCCGTGGTACCAGAACGCGAGCAGCCCGTTGACGAGGCCGCCGATCCAGGCCCAGTCCGCCGGCGTCCACATCAGATCGCCGGGGCGCGGCAGGAAGTTATGGCACATCTCCACGTTCGGGAGATGGCCGAGCACGACGCGGTGCGCGTGCAGTGCGCCCTTCGGGTTGCCTGTGGTGCCCGAGGTGTAGATGATCAGCGCGGGATCGTCGGCCGACGTGTCGACGGTCGCGAAGTCCTCGGACGCGGTTTCGATCGCCGACCAGAAAGGTTTTGCGCCGGCGTGGACGGCGCCGCTCGTGACATAGATGTCCTGCAGATAGGGCAGCCGATCGCGGATATTCGTGAGCTTCTCCCAGCCCACCTCATCGGTGATGATGGCCCTTGCCTGCGAATTCGACAGGCGGAATTCCAGCGCGTCCTCGCCAAACAGCGCGAACAGCGGGATCGAGATCAGGCCTGCGCGGAACGCGGCCATATGGGCGATCGGCAATTCCAGCGACTGCGACAGGAACACCGCGACGCGGTCGCCGCGCGAAAGCCCATCCGTCGTCAGCACATTGGCGAAGCGGCGCGACATCTCGGCGATCTCGTCGAAGGAGGTGCGGCTCGTCGCACCGTTCTCGTCGACATAGATCAGCGCGAGCCGGCCGGTGCCGTCGGCATGGCGGTCGCAGCACGCCTCCGCCATGTTGAAGCGCGCCGGGATGTCCCAGCGGAAATTGCGATAGAGCTCGTCGTAGGTAGCGGCTTCGGTGAGCATGGGCCTGGTCGTCTTCCCGATGTCTTGTTGTTGCCGCCCAGTCTAAGGCCGCGAACGCACGCGACAAGCCCTTCGACGTCATTCCGGGGCGATGCGGAGCATCGAACCCGGAATCTCGAGATTCCGGGTTCGCCCTTCGGGCGCCCCGGAATGACAGCAACATTACCGCACCGTCGCAAAGAACTTCCTGACATCGCGCACAAACAGTTCCGGCTGCTCGAACGCGGCGAAATGGCCGCCCTTCTCCATCTCGCTCCAATGCGTGATGTTGTGGAAGTTCGGCTCCATCCAGCGCCGCACCGGCGTGATGATCTCCTTGGGGAAGGCGGCGACACCCGTCGGCACCTTGACCACCGGCGTGGTGCGGCGCTTGCCAAAGCTCTCCCAGTAAAGCCGCGCCGAGGAGGTCGCCGTCGCCGTCGCCCAGTAGAGCATGACGTTGTCGAGCAGCTCGTCGCGGGCGAAGATATTTTCCGGATGACCGTTGCAATCGGTCCAGGCCCAGAATTTTTCCAGGATCCAGGCCGCCTGCCCGCTCGGCGAATCCGTCAGGCCATAGCCGAGCGTCTGCGGCCGTGTCGCCTGCTGCTTGGAGTAACCGGAGTCGAGATCGACATAGTGCTTGAGGCCGGCAAGCGCGCGCTTCTCTTCCACCGTCGGCTCGCCCTCGACCTTTGGTGCCGCGTTGAAGGCGAGCGTGATGTGGATGCCGGCGCAGTGCGCCGCATCCTGCGCGCCGAGCGACGTCGTCACCGCCGAACCCCAATCGCCGCCTTGCGCGCCGTAACTGATATAGCCGAGCCGGTCCATCAGCTTGGCCCAGGTCGCGGCGATGCGATCGACGCCCCAGCCGGTCGCCTTGGGTTTGGCCGAAAAGCCGAAGCCCGGCAGCGAGGGACAGATGACATGAAACGCATCCGCGGCATTGCCGCCATGCGCGGCGGGATCGACCAATGGCGCGATCACCTTCTGGAATTCGACGATCGAGCCGGGCCAGCCATGGGTGATGATCAGCGGCAGCGCGGACGGCTCTTTCGAACGGACGTGGATGAAGTGGATGTCGAGCCCGTCGATCTCGGTCGTGAACTGCTCGAAGCGGTTGAGCTTTGCCTCGCGCGCACGCCAGTCGTAGCCATCAGCCCAGAACGTGCAGATCTCCCGGATCCATTTCAGCGGCGTGCCCTGGCTCCAGTCGTCAACCAGCTCCGCCTCCGGCCAGCGCGTGCGGGCGAGACGTGATTTGAGGTCGGAGAGGATGTCGTCGCTGATGGCGATACGGAACGGTTTGATGGCGCCGGTCATCGGTTGCCTCCCGATTGTTTCTGTCGGGAGAGAGTAGACTGGATCGTAGCCGCGACAAAGGTGCCATCCTCCCCTGGAGGGGGAGGATCGGTTCGCATGAAGCGAAGCGCAATGCGAACCGAGGTGGGGTGACAGTCTCTCCACACGATCGGTGCCCGAGTGGAGGGATCACCCCACCCCGCTCGCGCTCCGCGCGATCGACCCTCCCCCTCCAGGGCAGGGCAATCGCATATGGTGTGCAGGATGCGGCGGCATTGGCAGTCGGCTCCCTCTCCCGCTTGCGGGGGAGGGCTGGGGTGGGGGCTGTCTCCGCATTGGGATTGTTGAGAATTGCGGAGGATGTCCCCGAGTGGTGAGAACCCTCACCCGCCGCGCTCTGCGAGCGCGTCGGCCTCTCCCGCAAGCGGGAGAGGCGGAGCAAGCCCGCGGTCCTCGTGAAATCCATATGCGATAGCCCTGCCCTCCAGGGGAGGGTAACACAGCGCTAGCCAGACAGTGCGGCCTTCACGAGGCCGCTGGCCTTGCCGAAATCCATCTGGCCCGCGTACTTCGCGCGCAGCACCGCGATCACCTTGCCCATGTCCTTCATGCCGGCCGCGCCGGTCTCGCCGATCGCGTCCGCGATCGCCTTCTTGACCTCGTCGTCGGCCATCTGCTTCGGCAAATAAGCCGAGATCACCGCGATCTCCTCGCGCTCCTGGGCGGCGAGCTCGGCGCGGCCGCCTTTTTCGTAGAGCTCGACCGACTCCTGGCGCTGCTTGATCATCTTTTGAAAGACGCCGAGCAGGTCGGCGTCCGACAGCGGCGGCTTGCCGTTGCCGCGGGCGTCGATGTCGGCGTTCTTGATGGTCGAGTTGACCATGCGCAGCGTGGACAGCTTGCGCTCGTCCTTGGCCTTCATGGCCTCCTTGACCGCATTGTTGATGTCGTCGCGCAGCATGATCGTGATCCCTTCGAATATCCGACGCCTGATCTAGGCCGTCCGCGCCCCCGAGACAACCTCGGTTCCGAGCCATTCGGACAGCGCGCGCAGTGTCGCTTCCGGCTGCTCGGCTTGCGGCAGGTGTCCGCAGCGCTCGAGGACCACGAGCCTCGCGCCGGCGATGCCCTCGGCCATCTCCTTCGAGAACGCATTCGGAATGGTGTTGTCGGCATCGGCCGTCAGCACCAGTGTCGGGCACTTGATGGCCGACAGCGTCGGGCGCGAATCCACCCGTGCGATGATTGCGGTCTGCTGCCGCAGATAGCCCTCGACGCCGACATCCTCATCCTGCGCATGCACGAGCTTGAGAATATCGGCATCATCCCGCCGCGACGGATGCACGAGCTCCGGAAAACCTTCCTCGCGGACGGCGCGGAGCTCGCCGCGTCGGGCGCGCTCCATCAGGCCGCGGCGGCGCGCGGTCGTCTCGGCCGTATCGGGCCGGGCCTGGGTGTTGATCAGCGCGAGCCTTGCCACCCGCTCGGGCGCCTGGCGCATGATCTCGAGCGCGATGTAGCCGCCCATCGAATGGCCGGCGAGCGCGAAGCGCGGCGGCGCCTCGGCCAGCACCCGGCGGGCGATCGCCGCCATGCTGTCGTCGCGGATATGGTTGGCAATCATCACCGGGCCGAACCGCCATAGCGCCGGAATCACAGGAATATAGATCCGAGCCGAGGAGGCCAGCCCCGGAACCAGCACAATCGGGATGGTCTGGTCCATTATTGCCTCGCAAGCCCAGGAAATTGCCGGAAATTGTGCGGTCGAGCTTAAGTGCCGGAGACGGGCTGTCAAATATGCAAAAACGCATGTGAATCGCGCTTCTCCCGCTTTGACGGCGGCGTCCGCGGGGACTATGAAACGCGCTCATGACACAACATGACAACGATCCCGCCTGGCCGGACCACAAACCGACCGCGCTCCTCGTGCTTGCCGACGGCACGGTGCTCGAAGGCTTTGGTCTCGGCGCCGAAGGCCACGCCGTCGGTGAAGTCTGCTTCAACACCGCGATGACCGGCTATGAGGAAATCCTCACCGATCCCTCCTATGCCGGCCAGCTCATCACCTTCACTTTCCCGCATATCGGCAATGTCGGCACCAACGAGGACGACATCGAGACGGTGAACATGGCGGCGACGCCGGGTGCGCGCGGCGTGATCCTGCGCACCGCGATGACCGATCCCTCGAACTACCGCGCCACCAAGCATCTCGACCAGTGGCTGAAGGCGCGCGGCATCATCGGCCTCTCCGGCATCGACACCCGCGCCCTGACCGCGCTGATCCGCAGCAAGGGCATGCCCAACGCCGTGATCGCGCACGCGAAGCACGGCGAGTTCGACCTGCATGGGCTGAAGGAAGAAGCGCGCGAATGGCCGGGCCTCGAGGGCATGGACCTCGTGCCGATGGTCACCTCGGGCCAGCGTTTCACCTGGGACGAGACGCCCTGGCTGTGGGACAAGGGCTTTGGCCGTCAGGACAAGCCGGAATTCAACGTCGTCGCCATCGACTACGGCATCAAGCGCAACATTTTGCGCCTGCTCGCCGGCGTCGGCTGCAAGGTGACGGTGGTGCCGGCAACGACCTCGTCCGAAGACATCTTGGCGATGAAGCCGGACGGCGTGTTCCTGTCGAACGGTCCGGGCGATCCGGCTGCGACCGGAAAATATGCCGTGCCTGTGATCCGGGACGTGATCAAGTCGGGCACGCCGACCTTCGGCATCTGCCTCGGCCACCAGATGCTTGGCCTTGCCGTCGGCGCCAAGACCAAGAAGATGCATCAGGGCCATCACGGCGCCAACCACCCGGTGAAGGACGAGACCACCGGCAAGGTCGAGATCACCTCGATGAACCACGGCTTTGCCGTGGACGAAGCGACGCTGCCGAAGGGCGCGACGCAGACCCACATCTCGCTGTTCGACGGCTCCAATTGCGGCATCCAGCTCGACGGCAAGCCGGTGTTCTCGGTGCAGTACCACCCCGAGGCCTCACCCGGCCCGCGCGACTCGCACTATCTGTTCCAGCGCTTCGCCGATCTGATGCGGCAGAAGAAGAGCGCGTAAGACGCGCGCTCTCGTGCCCCGGGCGCAGTGCAGCGCGCCGCGCTTCGCGTCGTGATGCACTGCTGAACCGGGGCCTAGCCTGCGGCTCTCTCTGGCTCCCGGCTCTGCGCGGTAGCGTTGCACGCTGCAGCGCGTCCGGGACACGAGACCCGTCGAGGAACACCTCCGCAAGATAGAATGTTGTCCCGCTGTCGTTTTGCAGCCGGAGCCCCATCATGTCCGTCGTCCGCGACAATGCCGAGCCGCTTGCCATCGTGTTCGAGGATGACGGGCTCGTGCCGAACAACATCCGTCCGTTTCTGGTCTACCAGGGCGCGGTGAAGCTCGATCCGAAGCAGCCGGAAGCGACCATCGAAAATCTGTTCGAAGCGAATGGCTGGGGCGGCACCTGGCGCAACGGCGTGTTCGACTATCTGCATTATCACGCGACGGTGCATGAGGTGCTTGGCGTCGCGCGCGGAAGTGCACGGGTTCGCTTCGGCGGCGATCACGGCCAGGAGCTACAGATCAAGGCCGGCGACGTCGCGATCCTGCCCGCCGGCACAGGGCATCAATGCATCCAGGCGAGCGATGATTTCTGCGTGATCGGGGCCTATCCGCCGGGCGCGAAGATGGAGATCACAAGGGCAACGCCGGACAACCATGCCAAGGCGCTGAAGACGATTCCGCAAGTGGCGCTGCCGCCGGCCGATCCGGTGACGGGGAAGCACGGGGCGATGATGAGGCTGTGGCGGTAGACAAAAGCGCAGGTGCGTAGGGTGGGCAAAGGCGCGCTCTTGCGCGCCGTGCCCACCACTCCCAGTTGGTGGGCACGCTTCGCTTTGCCCACCCTACAAGAATTACCGGGCTACGCCTCGTTGCCGCCTTCCTGGCGGGTGGCTTCGAACAGGAACCAGGTGCGGCGCTCGGTCTCGTCGATGAAATTTTCCAGGATGCTGGCGCTGGCGACATCGCCGGCGTCGTCGCAAACGTCGTGCGCTTTGCGCATCGCAGCGGCGACGTGCTTGTTGTCCTGCATCAGCTCGCGCAACATCTCGCGGGGCGGGACATAGTCCTCGTTGTTGTCCTTGATGGTCTGGAGCTTTGCGACCTGGCCGATCGACTTCAGCGTGGTGCCGCCGATCTTGCGCACGCGCTCGGCAAGCTGGTCGGTGGTGGCGAAGATCTGGTCCGACTGCTCGTCGAGCAGCAGATGGTAGTCCCGGAAGTGCCGCCCGCTGATGTGCCAATGGAAATTCTTGGTCTTCAGATACAGCGCGAAGGCGTCGGCCAGAAGCACGTTGAGCGCCTCCGAAATCTTCTTCACCCCGTCGGGCGCCAGATCGGTGGGTGTATCGAGCTCGGGGGAGACCTTGTTGTTGGTTTTGCTCACGGGAGACCTTCCTGTTAGGACGCGGACATTGACGGCGCGCCGTCGCACCCCTAACGCAAGGCGGACAGCGCCGGTTCCTTTGGCGGAACCGTTGGGCCGGGACCCTCGAATACCATGGACGATTGGATCGATTATTACGACTCCACGCATACGATCTATGTCAGCAAGCTGCATCGCGACTTGCACTTCCAGATCATCGCGCGGGACATCGTCGGCTACATCTCCTCGCCGGACGCGACGGTGCTGGACTATGCCTGCGGCGAGGCCCTGTCGGCGAGCCAGGTGGCCGCTGGTTGCGGCAAGCTGATCCTTGCCGAGCCTGCGCCTGGCGTGCGCGGCCGACTGATCGCGCGGTTTGCTCCGAACACCAAGATCCGCGTCCGCTCGCTCGACGACGTTCGCAACATGCAGGACCAGTCGATCGATCTCGTCGTGATGAACTCGGTCGCGCAATACATGGCGCCGGACGAGCTCGATGCCGCGCTCCTCAACATCCACCGCATCCTGAAGCCCTCGGGCAAGCTGGTGCTGGGAGACATCCTCCAGCCCAATGTCGGCATGTTCAGGGACGTCATGGCGCTGCTCGGCTTCGGCCTGCGCCACGGCTTCCTGAAGGACGCGCTGATCGGGCTGATCAGCACCGCGCTGTCGGATTACCGTCACCTGCGGACGCGCATCGGACTGCAGCGCTACAGCGAGGACGAGATCACCGCCAAGCTGAGGGCGGCCGGATTCGCGGTCCAGCGCGCCCACACCAATATCGGCCACAATCGCTGGCGCATGACCTTCGTCGCGCGGCCGCCTCTGGTTCGTTAAGCATAACAATTAGCCGTTGTAGCTTGCCGCACTGCAATCGGTCATGATCGCCGCGGCCCGGTGGCGGAAGCGTCTACGCGAGGGCGGTGCAACGCTCTACATCCTGGTTCAAATCCAGGCCGGGTCTCCAGCCTTCGCTGGCTTCGCCAGCTTCGGCTAGGCAAGCCGTATCGTGCGAAGGCTGCCTCGGCGAAGCCCGAAGGGCGAAGCCGGGCGTGGCGCAGCCACGCAAGACCCGAAGGGGCGAAGCGTGTCCGGCGTAGCTGGAGCGCAGCGGAAGCGTAGACGGACGTCCCGGACGGACCGCCCCCCGAAGCAGCCCACCCCTCCCCTAACCGGTCAAAATTGCCGGTTGATGGGCGTTTTTCGGGGTTTCGCCGCCCCAAAAACTGGTCTAAGACCCACCCGCGCGCGAGGGCGACCACCGCGCTCTCGGCCACAGGGACGCGCAGCTGCGCGCCCTTTTTTTGTGCCCAAATTCCAGTCCGGCGAGAGTTGATGCCCAAACGTACAGACATCACCACCATCCTGATCATCGGCGCCGGTCCCATCGTGATCGGCCAGGCCTGCGAGTTCGATTATTCGGGCACCCAGGCGGTGAAGACGCTGAAGGAAGAGGGCTATCGCATCGTCCTCGTCAATTCCAACCCGGCCACCATCATGACCGACCCGGAATTGGCCGATGCGACCTATATCGAGCCGATCACGCCCGAGATCGTCGCCAAGATCATCGAGAAGGAACGTCACGTCATTCCCGGCGGCTTCGCGCTGCTGCCGACCATGGGCGGGCAGACCGCGCTGAACTGCGCGCTGTCGCTACGCCTGCAAGGCACGCTCGACAAGTTTGACGTCGAGATGATCGGCGCCACCGCGGACGCGATCGACAAGGCGGAGGACCGCCAGCTGTTCCGCGAGGCCATGACCAAGATCGGGCTCGAGACGCCGAAGTCGCGGCTCGCCAACGCCTCCGCCCTGAAGAAGTCCTTCCGCGACAAACGCCAGGCCGAACGCGAGAAGCTCTCGGGTGCGGCCCTCGAAGAACACGATCGGCAGTGGACGCTGGGCGAGAGCGACCGCCGCAAGCGCTATCAGGAATACGCTCTCGGCCAGGCGCTGATGGCGCTGTCCGAGATCGGCCTGCCCGCGATCATCCGCCCCTCCTTCACGATGGGCGGCACCGGCGGCGGCATCGCCTACAACAAGGAAGAGTTCCTCGACATCATCGAGCGTGGCCTCGATGCGTCTCCCACCAACGAAGTGCTGATCGAAGAATCCGTGCTCGGCTGGAAGGAGTACGAGATGGAGGTGGTGCGCGACAAGAAAGACAATTGCATCATCGTCTGCTCGATCGAGAACCTCGATCCGATGGGCGTGCACACCGGCGATTCCATCACGGTGGCGCCGGCGCTGACGCTGACCGACAAGGAATATCAGATCATGCGCGACGCCTCGCTGGCGGTGCTGCGCGAGATCGGCGTCGAGACCGGCGGCTCCAACGTGCAGTTCGGCGTCAATCCCGAGGACGGCCGCATGGTCGTCATCGAGATGAATCCGCGCGTGTCGCGCTCCTCCGCGCTGGCTTCCAAGGCCACCGGCTTTCCGATCGCCAAGGTCGCCGCCAAGCTCGCGGTCGGCTACACCCTGGACGAGATCGCCAACGACATCACCGGCGGCGCCACGCCGGCCTCGTTCGAGCCGACCATCGACTACGTCGTCACCAAGGTACCGCGCTTCGCCTTCGAGAAATTCCCGGGCGCCTCGACCACGCTGACGACCTCGATGAAGTCGGTCGGCGAAGTCATGGCGATCGGCCGCACCTTCCAGGAAAGCCTGCAGAAGGCGTTGCGCGGACTCGAGACCGGATTGACCGGCCTCGACGAGATCGAGATCGAGGGCCTCGGCCGCGACGACGACAAGAACGCGATCCGTGCCGCGCTCGGCACGCCGACGCCGAACCGGCTGCTGCAGGTCGCCCAGGCCATGCGGCTCGGCTGGTCGAACGAGGACATCTTCAACTCCTGCAAGATCGACCCGTGGTTCCTCGGCGAGATGCGCGGCATCGTCGACATGGAGGACAAGGTCAGGAAGAACGGCCTGCCCGGCAACGCCTTCGGCATGCGCACGCTCAAGGCCATGGGCTTCTCCGACGCGCGGCTCGCGGTGCTTGCCGAGACGACGGAAGCCGAGGTGACCGCGAAGCGCCACGCGCTCGGCGTTCGCCCCGTCTACAAGCGCATCGACACCTGTGCGGCCGAGTTCGCCTCGCCCACCGCCTATATGTATTCGACCTATGAGGCGCCGTTTGCGGGCTCGCTCGCGGACGAGAGCACCCCGTCCGACAAGAAGAAGGTCATCATTCTCGGCGGCGGGCCGAACCGCATCGGCCAGGGCATCGAGTTCGACTATTGTTGCTGTCACGCCTGCTTCGCGCTGCACGACGCCGGCTACGAATCCATCATGGTCAACTGCAACCCGGAGACGGTGTCCACCGACTACGACACCGCCGACCGGCTCTATTTTGAGCCGCTCACCGCCGAGGACGTGCTGGAGATCATCGCGACGGAGCGCTCGAACGGCACGCTGCACGGCGTGATCGTGCAGTTCGGCGGCCAGACACCGCTGAAGTTGGCACGCGCGCTGGAGGCTGCCGAGGTGCCGATCCTCGGCACCTCGCCTGATGCCATCGACCTTGCGGAAGACCGCGACCGCTTCAAGCGCGTGCTCGACAAGCTGCGGCTGAAGCAGCCGAAGAACGGCATCGCCTATTCGGTCGAGCAGGCGCGCCTGGTCGCAACCGATCTCGGCCTGCCGCTGGTGGTGCGCCCCTCCTACGTGCTCGGCGGCCGCGCGATGCAGATCATCCGCGAGGAGAACCAGCTCAGCGATTACCTGCTCGGCACGCTGCCGGAGCTGGTGCCGGCCGACGTCAAGGCCCGCTATCCGAACGACAAGACCGGGCAGATCAACACCGTTCTCGGCAAGAACCCGCTGCTGTTCGACCGTTATCTGTCGGATGCCACCGAGATCGACGTCGACTGCCTCTGCGACGGCAAGGACACGTTCATCGTCGGCATCATGGAGCACATCGAGGAAGCCGGCATCCATTCCGGCGACAGCGCCTGCTCGCTGCCGCCGCACTCGCTCGATGGGAAAATGATCGAGGAGCTGGAGCGGCAGACCCGCGAGCTCGCGCTCGGCCTCGACGTCGTCGGCCTGATGAACGTGCAATACGCCATCAAGGACGGCGAGATCTACGTGCTCGAGGTCAATCCGCGCGCCTCGCGCACCGTGCCCTTCGTCGCCAAGGTGGTCGGCACGCCGGTCGCGAAGATCGCCGCGCGCGTCATGGCGGGCGAGAAGCTCGCCGATTTCAAGCTGAAGAAGGCGCAGCTCAAGCATGTCGGTGTCAAGGAATCGGTGTTTCCGTTCGCGCGCTTCCCTGGCGTCGACACGGTGCTCGGCCCCGAGATGCGCTCGACCGGCGAGGTCATGGGCATCGACCGCTCGTTTGCAGTGGCGTTCGCCAAGAGCCAGCTCGGCGGCGGCACGCGAGTACCGCGCAAGGGCACGGTGTTCGTCTCGGTGCGTGAGAGCGACAAGACGCGTATTGCCGAAGCGGTTCGCGAATTGCATTCACTCGGCTTCAAGGTGCTGGCGACCTCGGGCACCCAGCGCTTCCTGACCGATCAGGGCATCCCGACCGAGAAGGTGAACAAGGTGCTGGAGGGACGGCCGCACATCGTCGATGCCATCACCAATGGCGACGTCCAGCTCGTCTTCAACACCACCGAAGGCCCGCAGGCGCTGGCCGACAGCCGTTCGCTGCGGCGCGCGGCCCTCTTGCATAAAGTGCCGTATTACACCACTCTTTCCGGGGCCGTGGCGGCCGCGCAGGGCATCCGCGCCTATCTTGGCGGGGACCTTGAGGTTCGGACCCTGCAGAGCTACTTTTCGGAAACCTGATCGCTAGCGGCGGCGACGCTTCCGCTAAGTGATTGGCAATGAAGCCACAATGGCCGGAGGAACTGATCCGGCCAGGTGGTGGTTCTGTTCCGGCGCCAGACCCACATAACTCCCGGTGGGCGCGTGTTCAGCCCCGGGAATACCGACGAATCAAGGTTGCCGCGCCCTCGGTCTTTGGGGGGCGCGCAGCTGAAGGACGAGAGAAGAGATGGAAAAGGTTCCGATGACCCAGGCCGGCTTTGTCGCGCTCGGGGAAGAATTGAAGAAGCGCCAGTCGGAAGACCGTCCGCGGATCATCGAGCATATCGCCGAGGCGCGCTCGCACGGAGACCTGTCGGAGAACGCGGAATATCATGCCGCGAAGGAAGAGCAGTCCCACAATGAAGGCCGCATCGCCGAGCTCGAGGACAAGCTCGCGCGCGCCGACATCATCGACATCTCGAAACTGTCCGGCGACACCATCAAGTTCGGCGCTACCGTGACCTTGGTCGACGAGGACACCGAGAAGAAGACGGTGTGGCAGATTGTCGGCGAGGTCGAGGCCGACGCCAAGAAGGGCCGCATCTCCATCACCTCACCGCTCGCGCGCGCGCTGATCGGCAAGAAGAAGGGCTCGACCGTCGAGGTCAATGCACCCGGCGGCGCCAAGGCGTATGAGATCACCAAGGTGGAGTGGCGGTAAAGATTTGCCGCTGCACGTGATGAGGTTTCGAAAGGCCGCGCGCACTGCGCGGCCTTTTTTGTTTCGACGTCTTGCTGGGGCATGAGTGCCGCACGCTCTCCACGCGTCATTGCGAGCGGAGCGAAGCAATCCAGACTGTCTCCGCGGAAAGATTCTGGATTGCTTCGCTACGCTCGCAATGACGGAATGTGGCGCAGCTGCGCCCCTCCCTCTCGTGTCCCGGACGCGCTGCAACGCGTAGCGTTGCGGCGCAGAGCCGGGACCCAGAAGGCAACACGGTACGCGGTGAGATGGGCCCGGCTCTGCGGCGCACCGCTCCGGACGATGCTTCGCATCGCCGGGAGCGCTGCGCCGCGTCCTGGGCACGAGAGGACGAATCTACCGCCGCCCCTTCACATCCAGCGGCACGGCGGCTTCATACTTCGAGTTATGCAGCACCAGCGAGGTCCGCACGTTGCGTACATGGGGGGCGGCAGTGAGATGCGTGACGAAATCCTGGAAGGTCGCCATATCAGGGGCGACGCATTTGAGGATGAAATCGACCTCGCCCGACAGCATCCAGCATTCCCGCACCAAGGGCTCGGCGCGGACGAACTCCTCGAAGGCGCGCAAATCCGCCTCGGCCTGGCTGGACAGGTGCACGGCGGCGAACACGGTGACGTCGAAGCCGAGCTTGCGGGCGTCCAGCAGGCCTCGATAGCCGTGGATGTAGCCCTCCTCCTCCAGCGCGCGAACGCGACGCAGGCAGGGCGGCGGCGAGATGCCGACGCGCTTGGCCAGCTCGACATTCGTGATTCGACCGTCGGCCTGAATCTCGGTGAGAATTTTCAGGTCGATCTCGTCTAGGTTCCGCGACACGTGATTGGAACTCCTGGCCTTTGCGGCTGTATTGGTGGGCTTATCGCAATCCTCATACCCAGTCCGCACGACCAGCGCAATTTTATTGCGCGCGCAGTGCAAGAGACTTTTGTTCCCTGTTGGAAAAATCCGCCGACAGGGAATGCAATTCTTGCATAGCTCACCAGAAGGCTTAGATTAGCTCTGATATTTCAGCGCTTCCGCGAGGCCTCCCGGCATGTTCCGCGCCCGCGCTGCAAAATCCCCCGTGAAAGGCGTCCATCGAAATGTCCGCTCCTGTTCATGCAAAGGTCGTCATTATCGGCTCCGGTCCCGCCGGCTACACGGCGGCGATCTACGCCGCGCGGGCCATGCTGGAGCCGATTCTGATCCAGGGCATCCAGGCGGGCGGCCAGCTCACCATTACCACCGACGTCGAGAACTATCCGGGCTTCGCCGACGTGATCCAGGGCCCCTGGCTGATGGAGCAGATGGAGAAGCAGGCGGTCCATGTCGGCACCAGGATCGTCTCCGACCTCGTCACCAAGCTGGAGACTGCGCAGCGGCCGTTCCGCCTCACCTGCGATAGCGGCGACGTCTATCTCGCCGACACCGTGATCCTCGCCACGGGCGCGCAAGCGCGCTGGCTCGGGCTGCCGTCCGAAGGCAAGTTCCAGGGCGGCGGCGTATCGGCCTGCGCCACCTGCGATGGCTTCTTCTATCGGAACAAGGAGGTCGTGGTGGTCGGCGGCGGCAATACCGCGGTCGAGGAAGCCCTGTACCTCACCAACCACGCCTCGCAGGTCACCATCGTGCATCGTCGCGATCACTTCCGCGCCGAGCGCATCCTGCAGGAGCGGCTGTTCAAGCACCCGAAGATCAAGGTGATCTGGGACTCGGCGGTCCACGAGATTTGCGGCACCGAAAACCCGAACAAGGTCACTCATCTCCGCCTGAAGAACGTCAAGACAGGCGTACTTACGGACGTGAAGACCGACGGCGTCTTCATCGCCATCGGCCATGCGCCGGCGACCGAGCTCGTCAAGGACCAGATCAAGCTGAAACCCTCGGGCTATGTCGAGGTCGCTCCGAACTCGACCGCGACCTCGGTGCCCGGCCTGTTCGCCGCCGGCGACGTCGCCGACGAGACCTATCGCCAGGCCGTGACGGCCGCAGGCCTCGGCTGCATGGCAGCGCTCGAGGCCGAACGTTTCTTGGCCCTGCGCGCCAGCGAGCGCGCGGCAGCGGAATAAAGATCATGCCTCGAACACGCGACGGATTTACGGATATGGACTGGGACAAGCTGAAGGTGTTTCACGCAGCGGCGGAAGCTGGCAGCTTCACGCATGCGGGCGAGCAGCTCGGCCTGTCGCAATCGGCGGTGTCGCGCCAGGTCTCGGCGTTGGAGCAGGAGCTTTCGGTCTCGCTGTTCCACCGCCACGCCCGCGGCCTGATCCTCACCGAGCAGGGCGACCTCCTGTTCCGCACTGCGCATGACGTCTTCATGCAGCTCCAGGCGGCGCGCGCCAAGCTGACCGACAGCCGCGAGCGGCCGAGCGGCGACCTCAAGATCACCACCACGCCGGGCGTCGGCATCAACTGGCTGATCCCGCGGCTCGGCGAGTTCACCGCGCTCTATCCGGAGATCCGCATCTCGCTGATCGTCACCGACGAGGAGCTCGATCTGTCGATGCGCGAGGCGGACGTCGCGATCCGCACCCGCAAGCCGACGCAGCCGGATCTGATCCAGCGCAAGCTGTTCGCGATGGGCTTCCACGCCTATTGCTCGCCGGAATACATCAAGCGCTTCGGCACGCCGCGCACGCTGGAGGAGCTCGACTCCCACCGCATCATCACGCTCGCCGACGGCAACTTCGCGCCGCATCTGCAGAACCGCAACTGGCTGGTCGAAGCCGGGCGCAACGGCTCGGGTCCGCGCGAAGCCTATTTCAGGGTGAACAACATCCTCGGTCTCGTGCGCGCCTGTCAGCAGGGCCTCGGCATCGCCGCGCTGCCCGACTACCTCGTCGAGGAACAAAGCAAACTCGTGCAGCTGTTCGGCGAGTCGGATTCGATCCAGCTCGATACGTATTTTGTCTATCCCGAGGAGTTGAAGACGGTCGCGCGCGTGCAGGTGTTCCGCGACTTCGTTGTCAGCAAGGCGCAGCGTTGGCCGTCCTGATTTCCGCATGACTGACATGCGGCCTCGGCTGTTGCTGCAGAGCGCTCGTCAAGCTCATACTGTTTGCACGCTGAGCCTTCGCGTTGCGCATTTGTCCCCCTCCTCCAGTGGCGCGGGAGTTCAGTAATCCCTCTTGGAAGGTGATTGTGTCGGCCTCACGTGGCCAATACCTTAAGCCGGGCTCTTTGGGCCCGGCTTTTTTTTGTTCAATTCGGCCTTCGCCTTCCGCGTGTATTGACAGTTCCAGGCATACCCCGCATCATTTGCAAATGATCACGAAGTCGTGCGCAGCAATCTCGAAAAAAGGCCCCCATCCCGGGGCCTCGGATTTTTGCGCGCACTAGCTAAGCTTCGTCATCGCTGCAAATCCCGAAAACCCCGCCGCCTGGACGGGGTTTTTTCATGTGCCCTCCGTCTCAGGTTTTTTTCCCGAGAAGGAGATGGAAACATGACCGGACTTGAAGATCATTTGCACGGGCTGTGGCTGCCGCTGGTGACGCCGTTTCAGGGCGGCGCGCTCGACGAGCGGTCGTTGCGGCGGCTGACGCGGCACTACGGCGCGCAAGGCATCGACGGCTTCATCCTGGGGGCGACCTCCGGTGAAGGCATGACGCTGCGCGAGGCCGAGCTCGAACGTCTCGTTGCCATCGTGCGCGACGAGATTGCGGCGGGCCGCCGCAACGTTCCGGTCTGCCTCGGGCTGTCCGGCGCCGACACATCGCGGCTGAAGGAACGTCTCGACGAGACTGCGGACTGGCCGATCGACGGTTATCTGATCGCGAGCCCTTATTATGTGCGGCCCTCGCAGCGCGGGCTGCTGGCGCATTTCGAGACGCTCGCCGATCACGCCGCCTGGCCGCTCGCGCTCTACAACATTCCCTATCGCACCGCGGTGAACATCACCAACCAGACCATGCTGCGGCTCGCCGAGCACAAGAACATCGTGGGCTTGAAGGATTGCGGCGCGAGCCGCGAGCAATCGATCGCGCTGCTGCGCGACAGGCCGAGGGAATTTCGCGTGCTCACCGGCGAGGACGCGAACTATTTCGAGGCGCTCGGTGACGGCGCCGACGGCGGCATCGTGCTGTCGGCCCATGTCGAGACAGCAACGTTTGCGGCCGTGTATGCGGAAGCCAAGCGCGGCAACCACGACGCGGCGCTGGCACGCTGGCAGGAGGTCGCTGACCTGACGCGCCTGTTGTTCACGGAGCCGAGCCCGGCGCCGACGAAGTACTGGCTGTGGCGATGCGGCCTCATCGACAGCCCCGAAGTGCGCCTGCCGATGGTGGAAGTCAGCAGCGAGCTCGCGGCCACGATCGATCGCGAGATCGAGCGACGGACGAGGGTGGCGGCGTAGTTTGCTCTTCCTTCTCCCCTTGCGGGAGAAGGTGGCGCGAAGCGCCGGATGAGGGGTTTCTATCCGCGAACTCAGATCGTAAGAGGTGCTCTCGCGGAGAGAACCCCTCACCCGTCTCGCCGCTACGCGGCGAGCCACCCTCTCCCGCAAGGGGAGAGGGGAAGACAGGCCCCTTGGTTAACCGCGCCCCAACGCCCTTCGCAACCGCCGCATGGTGCATCCACGCCTCGTTTACGCTCTGGTGCCTATCGTTGTCCTGCAAAGCCTTCTCATAGGGGGAATGACCATGGGACATCGCACCCGGCCTACGGCCGCGAGCCAGTTCGCGCCGACCGATCTCTTGCAGGGAATTATCGTCGTATCGTCGTTCGGGTTCTGGGCGGTGATGCTCGGCCTGATGCCGGTGCTGCTGTTTCGGGTCTGGCTCGCCTGAGGCGGCTGCTCGCGCGGATGGTTAAAGGGCGGTCGCAAATGCGCTCAAAATGCGAGCGGGATTGCAAGCCGGAATTTTAAAACATCCCGCGTATCGTTCACGCCCATAAGCGAAGAAATCGCGGGGGCATTTGTGAATAGTCATAGTGAGATGGCGTCGCATTACGACGCCGGACAGCAGAGCTTTACCACCGAGGACATTCTCTGGGCCGTCGGGATCTGGTCGGTGATCCTGACTTTGTCGCCGGTCATCGTGTTCTACATGCTGATGGTGGCGTAACTCGTCGCCACCGATCCCGGAAACGCAAAACGCGCGGACTTCCGCGCGTTTTTCGTCCGGGGAATGAATTATAAAAAAATTAAGCAGCCTGCTTGTGCATTGCGCCGGACGCCGACGCCGTACCGCGAATGGCCTTCACTGAACGCTCGATCGCCGCCCACAGCCTTGCGATTTCCTGAGCCGCACGACTCTCGGCCTGGTACTCACGCGCGCCTTCGCCATGGCTCAGCGCCATCAGCAGATCCGAACGGTTGGTGATCTGGCCGCCCCACACCGGAGCACGGAATTTCGCCAACGCTTCCCGGGCAATGGTGACGATCGGGCTTTCCGCTTCGTCGCGCTTGGCCGGCGCACCGTTGAGCACGACCGCATAGGGCTTGCGCGCCGCGCGGCACATCTGGATCGTCTCCTGCACCGCGTTGACGTCGAACACGCCGGGACGGGCGGGAATCACGACCATGGTGGCGTTGCGGATCGCGTCGTCGACGACGGCCGAGAGGTTCGGCGGCGTGTCGATCAACACCCATTCATAACCGTCGCGCTTGGCAGCGGAGACGATGCCGCTGACGGAGTTCACGGCCGCCTTGATCGGCGGTTCGTTGGTGCCACGCAGCTTGTGCCACAGCGTGAGCGAGCCCTGCGGGTCCGCGTCCACGAGCATGACCTGCTTGCTCGCCTTGATCTGCGCGGCGAGATGCGCGGCGAGGGTACTCTTGCCCGAGCCGCCTTTACGCGATGCAAAAACAATAACGTTCATACCTTCGGCCTCCAGATTGACCCTAGGCTACGAAAATGAATCACCGCGCTGATTCGTGAAAGATAAATTTATCGAGAGTTGCGCTGGGGTCACGAAATAACAAGGCGTGCTGGCTTTTGAGTCACACTGCGATGTGCGAGGCGCGACAAGAACCGCAATCGAGCGCTGTGCGCGAGCGTGGATGCGTTTTTTGAGCAGTCCTTTCGGGACAAAGCGGAATGCAACCTCGCCGCGCAAACCCGCATCCGACTCTTTTCCAACGTGCTTGCGTCGCAAGCTCACGCCAGCCGCGCGAACAAAAGGAGTCCGTTACCTTACGAAGTTTCGCAAAAAGGAAGGCGGGTGCCGCTCAGCCGTCGCTGGTCTTTTTCTTCTTGGCCGCCGGCTTGCTGCTCTTCTTCGCGGTTTTGGGCGCGATGTTGGTCGGCCTGCCGGCACGGGCCTCGCCCGGCTCCGGCCCGCGGCGGAAGAACACCGCGCATTGTGGCGAGAGCTGCGCCTTCTTCTTGATCATGCAGGCCGTGATAGCATCGACGTTCGGCACGAACTCGCCGCACAGCCGCATCGCATCCGGCGTGCAGGCCTGCTGCTCCTCCGGCGTGTAGGCGAAGCCGGCACCGGGCTGGATCAGCACGGCCAGCGCCATCCCGAGGGTGGCAGCGGCCAAGGATGTCTTGAAGCGAAGCGCCGGCATCGATTCCCCCACATGTCGAACAGGAGGGAATAGTGGGTGAACGGCGGTTCGTTGGCAACCGAGGGGGATGCGAAAGCCGCGACGTGTGCGGTCTCGGCAACAGGCGGGCGGCCGGCCATCTTCACCGCCGTCGTCGCCTGGCCGGGCGCCCCGCAGTCATCCAGAAAGCGTTTGAGACGCGACCTATCCACGACGTCATGGCCGGGCTTGTCCCGGCCATCCACGCCTTGCCACGCAGCGTTCAGAACGTGGATGCCCGGGACAAGCCCGGGCATGACGACCACACGAACGTGGGGGATGACAGCCGTGCGCAAGGAAAGAGTGCCACCCAACACAAAACTGCGAAAACAACCCCATGCACAGTAGCCAAGCCACGGTAACCCCTCAGCATTTCATTTCTTAGGATTAAGCGAAATCAAATTTGACACGTCGGGCAAAACAGGGGCATCATGTCATCCTCAAAAAAGATGCGCGTGGAGTGGTCGGCTTGTCTCCTGCGCTGGTCGAAAAGCGCAAGGCGAGGAGGAAGGTCGCATGGAAGGGAATGAGGCGGAGCTGCCGCTGTCGGGCGTCACGGTGATCTCGCTCGAGCAGGCGATCGCAGCGCCGCTGGCCAGCCGGCACCTGGCGGACTGGGGCGCGCGGGTCATCAAGATCGAGCGGCCGGGCACTGGGGATTTCTGCCGGGACTACGACCACGTGATGAACGGCATGTCGAGCCAGTTCGTCTGGACCAACCGGTCCAAGGAAAGCCTCGCCATCGACATCAAGAGCGAGGGCGGCCGCGAGGTGCTCGACGCGTTGCTGCCGCAGGCGGACGTGTTCATCCAGAATCTCGCGCCTGGCGCGGCGGAGCGGCTCGGCCTCGATGCCGCATCGCTGCTGCAAAAGTATCCGCGCATCATCGCCTGCGACGTCTCGGGCTATGGCACTGGCGGCCCCTACAGCGACAAGAAGGCCTATGATCTGCTGGTGCAGTGCGAGGCCGGCGTTCTCGCCGTCAACGGCACCGAGGCGGAGCCGGCCAAGGTCGGGCTGTCGGTCGTCGATATCGCCACCGGCATGTACATCCTCAACGGCGTGCTGATGGCGCTGTACCGCCGGGAGCGGACCGGCAAGGGCACGGCCTTCCAGGCCTCGCTGTTCGACAGCATCACGGACTGGATGAGCTATCCCGCCTTCTACACCCAAAGCACGGGCCGGCCGCTGCCGCGAACCGGGGCGAAGCACGCGACCATCGCGCCGTACGGTCCGTTCCGGGTCGGCGACGGCAACACCATCTTCTTCGGCATCCAGAACGACCGGGAATGGCGATCGCTCTGCAGCAATGTCCTTGGCGATGCCGGCTTTGCCGATCATCCAAGCTTCCGCACCAATCCGCTGCGCATGCAGAACCGCGACGATCTGCAGGCCCATATCGAGCGGCGCTTTGCATCGATGACCAGCGAGGAGGTGCTGCGGCTGCTCGACGACGCCTCGATCGCCAACGCGCATCTGAACTCGGTCGAGGCCTTCCTGGCGCATGAGCAGCTTCATGCGCGGTCCCGCGTGCAGAGCGTCGGTTCGCCGTGCGGGCCGCTGATGAGCTTCCTGCCCGCGCTGACCATTCCGGGCCTGATGCCGCGGATGGATCCGGTGCCCGATGTGGGACAGCATAATCAAGCCATCCTCAGCGAACTCGGCCTCGGCCAGGAGACGTGACGATGACCTCGCTGCGGCCAACGCGGGCCTACCTCGCCGTCCCCGCGCATCGCACCCGCCTCGTCGCCAAGGCGGCGACCTCAGTTGCCGATGCCGTGTTCATGGATCTCGAGGACGCGGTGCCGCCGTCCGAGAAGAGCCTTGCACTGAACGAGGCCGTCCAATCCCTCTCCGCGCTCGATTGGGGCAACAAGCGCGTCACTGTGAGGATCAACGCCGTCGACAGCGCCTTCATCGCGCAGGAGATCCGCGCGCTGGCGGCACTTCCGAGGCTGGATGCGGTGATCGTGCCGAAGGCGGAGCGCGCTGGCGATATCGCTGCGATCGCCGAGCAGTTGCGGGCCGCGGGCTCCGATCGCCCCGCCCCGGTCGCGCTGGAATTGCTGATCGAGACGGCGCTCGGCCTCGTCAATGTCGACACGCTCGCCGCGTGTCACGACAGCGTCGCCGCGCTGCATCTTGGCGTCGGCGATTTCGCGGCGTCGATCGGCGCCCGCTCCTCCGACATCGGGGTGTCGCCGGACGGCTACCGCCATGTGGGATCGGCGCAAAGCGGCTACGCGTCCGCTCCCCTGGACCTGTTCGCCTATCCCATGATGCGCCTGCTGGTGGCCGCGCGCGCGTTCGGCCTCATCGCCATCGACGGCCCCTGCGGTGCGTTCCGCGATTCCAGGCTGACCGAAAGCAGCGCGCAGAAAGCGGCGGCGATGGGGTTTGACGGCAAGCAAGTCATTCACCCCGACCAGATCGAGCCGACGCTGCGCGCGTTCATGCCGTCGGACCAGGAGCTGGCCCAGGCGCGGCTGATCGTCGAGGCGATGGAGCAGGCGGAGGCGAAAGGACAGGGCGCGGTGACTCTCGACGGCAAGATGATCGACTACGCCAATGTGCGGATGGCACGCCGGATCATCGGACTGGGGTCGTAGCGGCGCTTACAAGCCATTCCCGACGCGCATCCTTCGCTCCCGATTTTCCTCCCGATAACATCCGCTCATTGCCTGAGGGTTGGTGGGTGCGCCAGGATGCAAGGCCGATGATTCAAGGCCTTCGCAACACGAGCCGGCCGAGCAGCGCCGCGAGCTCGCTTTGCCTGGATATGCCGAGCTTCTGAAATACGCGCTTCAGCACATTGCGCGCCGTGTCTTCCGCAATCCCGAGCCGGCCCGCAGCTTGTTTCGGCGGAACGCCCGAACCCACCAGCGAGGCGATCCTGGCCTCCCCGAGCGTCAAGCCCAAGATGTCCCGCACGATGGCGGGATCCGGCGGCTCGGCAGATTTCTGCTCGATCGCGAGCACGATCGCTCGCGTGCGGGTCAGAAAATGGCTGTCTGAAAGTGCGCCGGCGGTGATCGGGAGCAGGTAGATGACGAAACGCCGGCCTGTTGCACTCGACTCAACGAGAATGGGTCTCGGCTCGGCCAGCAGATCGCGCGCCTCGGCGCGAAGCGTTTGCGTCATAGCGGCCTCGAACGGCGCCCGGCTCGCCGCCATGCGAACACGCAGACGATCGTTCACGAGGTCGAACACCTCGCCGAGAAGGCTTTCCCCAACCGGATTGGCGAACAGCACACGCGCCGACGAGTCCAGCGCAAACACGCCGATGCCGATCCGCGCAAGGGCGTCGCCAAGGCCGAGATTGGCCAGTTCGGTATCAAGCAGCCTGATCGACAGGCGCAACGATTTCTCGGCGTGGCGCCCGAGCGTCCCTATCAGGTCCAGTTCGGCCTCGGAGAATTGCGGCTTGGCGAAGGCTCGCTGCACGCTGAGCGCCACGAGGATCCGTGGGTCGGGTGATACCCCGATCGATCCGAACCAGCCCAAACCGTGCCTTGCAAGGAATTCCCTGCTGAACGGATGGTTGAGGTAGGCGTCGTCGATCGGGCCGATGTGTCGATCGGTGAAGGGCTCGCCGCTGACATAAAGGCCGGACGAGACGCAACGTTCGGCCTTGAAATCGTGCTGCGCCCAACGCGTCCCATAGTCGGCGAGCGCGGGCGCGAGGCTTTCGGAGGCGAGGGCTCCGAAAGCCCCGTCGTCCCTTCGCCATTGCAGGATCGCGCCGGCGTCATCGAAGCAGTCTGCGATCTTGCCAAGAGCGGATGGCCAGAATGACGGGCTCGCTGCCGTATCGTAGATCGCTTCGACGGCAGCGAGGAGGCGGTCGGCGGCAAGGGCCATGGGGTCCCGATCAATAAAAAGAATGCATTCAGGTTACACGAGATTGCCGTCCGGCAATTGCCGTCCGGCCGCTTTCCCCGGACTTCTACCGGATTTCCACGTAAACTCGTCCATGGGCTGCAGGTTGCAGGCAAGAGCGGCCGGGACGGCCTCTGATTTCGTCGTCGACAGGACAATGGAGCACTTTGCGCAGGCGGAGCGGCGTGATCGCTCTCAACATCAACCTGTTGGTGGTGGCGGGAAGAGGTCGTCACGGCGTCCTCAGTCCTCAGAATCAGTTACGGTGGCGGTGCACAAATTGTCTTTGATCAGCGTTGCGGCTAACGTGCGCTCTGCGGTGCGGAAGTTTTTGTGCACTGTCACCGTAATCAGAATCAAGCACTGCCACCGTCATCAGGAGCGGTGACGCTGGAAGGCAAGATGATCGACTATGCCAATGTGCGGATGGCGCACAGGATCATCGGGCTGGGGGCGTAGGGCGCATGGCCACGTTGCTGATCGTCGCGCCGGTGTTTGCGCTGATCGCGGCCGGCTATGCCGCGGTGCTGTTTCGCTTCGTCTCGGAGGGCGCGCACAAGGGCATCAGCGAATTCGCCTTCAGCATCGCGATCCCTGCCCTTCTGTTCCGCACCATCGTCGTCTCGGAATTCCCCGATGTCAGCCCTTTCAGAATGTGGGGTGCCTATTACGGCGCGCTCGCCATCATCTGGATCGCGGCGCTGGCGATCTCGGCGCTGCTGCGCCAGCGGCGCGAAGAGCGCGAGGCCGGTGTCGTGTTCGCGATCGGCTCGGTCTACGGCAACATCGTGATGCTCGGCATTCCCTTGACGCTATCGGCGCTCGGCAATGAGGCCGCGGGGCCGATGGCGCTGATCCTGTCGGTGAACACGCCGCTGCTCTGGCTCTGCGGCATCCTGCAGATGGAGCTGGTCAGCCGCAAGCGGACCGGCTCGGCGCTGTCGGTGATATGGCCGGTGCTCACAGATCTCGCACGCAATCCGCTGATGCTGGCGATCGGCCTCTGCGTGGTCTGGCGCTTCACCGGCCTCGGCCTCACGCCCGTCATCGACCGCACCATCGAGCTGCTGGCGCAGGCAGGCTCGCCAACAGCGCTGATCGCGCTCGGCATCAATTTGTTTCGCTTCGAAGTGAAGGGCGAGAAGCTGAGCATTTTGGTGATGTGCGCGCTGAAGCTTGCAGCGATGCCCGCGGCGGCGTTCGTGCTGGCAAAGCTGCTCGATCTGCCGCCATTAGCCGCCGGCGTCATCGTGCTGTTCGCGGCGATGCCGACCGGCGCCAACGCGTATATCTTCGCGGTGCAGTATCAGCGGCTCGTGAACCCGGTGTCGGGCGCGGTCGCGCTAGGGACGTTGCTGGCGGCGGTGACGCTGCCGGTGGTGGTGTGGGTGGTGGCGAGGTGAGGTGTCGGCGCTTAGCGCGCGACGCTGCGCCGCCTCACCGGGCTTAACAGCTAATCAGCGCAGGCCCAGGAACGAGAGCACCGCAGCAATCACGACGACGAGGCCGACCAGATAGATAATTCCGTTCATGTCTCAGCTCCCTCAGCGTTGTTCGTCCTGCCGCAGCTACAAACACCCAAGGCCTTGAAAAGGTTCGCCGCTGTTGACTGCGGTTTTCTCCTGAACCCGGGGAACGAAAGTCAACGATCCTGCTTCGTGGCGCGCCGAGCGCTCGCCCCCCATTTCGATGATTTTGCCTTTACACGCAAAGGTCGCTAGGCTGCCCTGATACGTGTGCAGGGAGGGTGACATGGGACAGCGCGAAGACATGCTCGCATTGATCAGGGCCGCCTACGCCGCGCGCGGCGACGGCGACGTCGAGGGCCTGGTGTCGGCTTTTCATCCCGAGGGCGCATTCACCTTGATGGGTGACAAGAGCGCGCTCGAATTGACGGGGAGTATGCAGGGCCACCCGACCCTGCGTGGGGCTTTCAGTCAATTGATCGCCGACTTCGGCTTCGAAGGCCGCGAGATCCTGGCCGAGCTGGTCGACGGCGATCGCGTCGCCGTCCATTCGCGCGTCAACGTGCGACACCACCCGACCGGAAAGACTTTCAGCACCGAGATCCTGGACCTGTTCAGATTTCAGGACGGCAAGATCGCGGAGTTGATTGAGTTTGCGGATACGGCGCAGATCAAGGCGATGATTGCGTGAGGGGCGTGCCTGCGTAAGATTCGTGCATTGTCACCGCAATTCTGATGACTGCCGAAAGGGCTATTGAACGCGCTGGCCCGCGCGCCAGGACATCTCCCAGAAGTCTGCCTCGAGCCGCGTGGCTTCCTTGAAGATCGCGATCAGCTCCGCCTCGCGGGCCGGCGTGGCGTAGAGATCGGCGAGATGCTCCAGGTGCGCCCGCGCCTTGGCAGCGACCTCCTGGTACGGTACGCTGGCGTACTCGGCGATCCAGACGCGATAGGCGTTCGTCGCAGCGCCAGCATCGGGTCGCGAGAAAAGCCGCGTTGCGATCTCCGCGTACCCGATCACGCAGGGGGCAAGCGCCACCTTGAGCGCCAGCAGATCGCCGCGCATTCCCGCGTCGAGCACGTAGCGTGTATAGGCCAGCATCTCGGCCGCCGGAGGGGCCTGTTCAAGGTCGGCCGGGGATAGACCCCAATCGGCACAGAGCTTCACATGCAGGTTCATCTCGACATCGAGGATGGCCGACAGGCCGGCCGCTGCCTCACGCATGTCGGCAAGCCTGGGCGACTTGTAGACCGCGAGCGCGTAGGCGCGAGCAAACTCGATGAGAAACAGGTAGTCCTGAACGAGGTAGTGACGAAACGCCGCTTCGGGGAGCGAGCCGTCTGCCAATCCCTTCGTGAAGGGATGTTCGGTGTAGGCCCGCCATTCAACGGATGCTTCTGTCTTGAGACGCTCGAAGAAACTCACGATCTTTTCCGCTTGGCTTGCTTGTCCATGAACGTCTTGGCTCATTACCGATAGCGCATTGCGAACCGAGGAGCTACGGTGACCGCGCACAAAGCTGGTTTTGAGCAGCGTTGCCGATGGGGTCATCTACGAAAGTTTGGTGCACTGTCACCGTAATTCCCGGCTATAATCTTTCTGCTCCTGCTGTGGCCAATGCTTGTTGTCTGAAGCAACAGCATGGGCGGTAGCCTCGGCTCTAGCATCACTGTAATTCGCTTGGCACCATTTTCAGCTTTGCGGCCCATCACGACTACTCACTACAAGCAACCATCAGAGCAATCCCCGTGTGCGTAAGGTCAATCAGCGCATGATCGTGCGTGACAGGGACCATTTGACTGGGAATTACGATCCCACCAACTTCATCGTCATGTCGCGGCACATAGTCGAAAATCAAGCCGAGCCTTTCAAGATTTTCGAGAGAGAGAGAGAGAGAGAGAGAGAGAGAGAGAGAGAGAGCGAAACTGCTTTTCGGAACGTCACGATTCTCTTCCAAAGTTGCGATGTTTGGCCACTTGGAGCGGAGCGCCTCTAATTGATAGTCATCTAATCCGCCTGATGGAATTGCAGTGTCTCTGTCCGAATGAGCTTCTCGCCACCTCTGCACTTCCCTGAGGACCAAGGCGTCCAACGGCTCTAGCGAGCTCAAAAGGCCGCAGTACGACCTTCGAGCTTCGGTCATCCTGATAGGATCAGTAGCATTGGCAATCAGCGTCGACCACATGCTGACCAGAACGTCGTCATTTCTAATGTGGCCTGCTGAAGTAAGGGAATGCCGAGACGCGGCGGGATGGAGACGGTGCGCCCCTCGGCGCTTGTGTATGCGCTTGACGCGGTGCGCAAGTTCAACGGCACGCTCATACCTGTAGACTGCAGCCCAGTCTGCGAATGCACCACCTAGCTCAGCAAAACCCGGGCCTAATATGAGCTTGACGAATGCTCCCAACTCACGCCCGGCTTCAGTGGCCTTCTGGACAGCCTTGGCACTTTCTTCGATGGCCTTTTCGTACGGCGCACTTGGCGGCTTTGCTTCCGTGCTCATTGCTCGCTCAGGTAGCGTTGGAGCGAAACACAAGTCCGGTCTCGTCCTGCCGCTCTCCCCGCCGTCATTGGCTTGCCCTCCCCTGGCCCCGACGTTAGCCGAATAGGTTGTGCTCTTTACGGGAAGTAGGTGGCGCTATGGCATATCACGTCAAGGTCATTCCCCCGAGCGGTCGGGCGCGAATTCACGAGGCGAGTTGCAAGTTCTGCCGGGACGGACAAGGCATGGAGAATCAAGACAAAGGGACCGGGCCAACTTATTGGCAGCCGCCGTATCCTGTGCCTGGCTTTCCGACCATTGCCGAGGCGAAGCGATATGTCCTCAGTCTAGGTTCGCGCTACATCGATACACAGGGCAGTGTCCATACTGCATGAAGGGCCTTAGTCGACGCGTAAAGGCACCTACGCGGCCAACTCTGCAGGGCGATTCGCGGTCGCTACTGCAGCCGCATTGCATTGCCGACGAACACTTGAATTATTGGTACAGTTGGGTGGGCTCGAACCACCGACCTCCTGTTCCACAGACAGGCGCTCTAACCAACTGAGCTACAACTGCATCCTGGCGAGCCGCCCTTAGGCTACCTGAAAAGGCCGTCGACCGAGGGGGGCTGGACGGGGCGGAAACTAGGTGTAACGGCCCGGTTTGGCAAGGCCGCAGTGGGGTGAAAAACCAGCCGAAATCACGTTCGGACGCTTCAAGCTCTTCCACATCGTCATGGCCGGGCTTGTCCCGGCCATCCACGCCTTTGCCCGCGGCACTGAGAACGTGGATGCCCGGGACAAGCCCGGACATGACGACCTTCCTGGATTTCCACGTGTGCAAGCGGGAGAGGCAAAGAAAAACCCGGGCCTTTCAGCCCGGGTTTCTGATCGACAACCAGCCGGCCAGATCAGGCGGCGGGCTTGTAGAACTTCGAGGCGCTGGCCTTGATCGGCTCGGCGGTCTCGGCGGCGACGCGCTGGGTGAGCTCGACCAGCTCCTTGGCCTGGGACTGGAAGGTCTCAAGCTGGGTGCGGGTGTGGCCGGTCCACAGCTCCATCGCTTCGGCCGGCGACTTCAGGCCGAACAGCTGCTGGGCGAAGTCGAGCTGGGCGTTGCTGTTGGCCTTCATGAACTCGACCAGCTTGGCGGTGTACTCGCTCGCGCCCTTGGAGGCCGAGGTGAACACGGCCTCGACGGTGCCGTTGTGGGTCTCGGCCGCGTCCTTGAACTTGGCGTAGCTTTCGCGGGCCTGCGACACGCCCTTTTCGGCGAACGCACGCATCTGCTCGGGAACCTCGAACGGAATGATCGAGGCAGAAAACGGATCAGTCGCACCTGTCATGGTCGTCCCTCACGATAATGAAAAAATGGAGTGAGCCTTCTGGCGCGCCCGCCGGCCAACCGGGGCCATCTGATGGCGGGAACGAAGACTGGAAACGCGAAACAAACGATGTGGCTCGCCCAGTGCCCAGATTATGGCTGCCTATCGTGTCAACATTGTGCAACGCAACGCGCCAAGAGGGTGCGTTGCGAAATTTAATCTAGGTTAGGGCGAGGTTCCCCGGGTGGGGAACCGGGGGTTGAGCTATTGCACTCTGGCATTTCTGGGCCACGGGTTGGCGAAGGGCAGCACCCTCGCCGTTCCCTCTCCCCTTGTGGGGGAGGGTCAGGGAGGGGGG
>NZ_JADPKR010000089.1 GCF_023074055.1 Bradyrhizobium sp. 141 | reverse complement strand
ATCGCCAACGGCGTGCAGGTGCTGCAGGCCGCCAACACCGGCATCACCTCGCTGCAGAAGCTGATCGACAGCGCCAAGTCGATCGCCAACCAGGCGCTGCAGACCACCGTCGGCTACTCCACCAAGTCGAACGTCTCCACCACCATCTCGGGTGCGACGGCGGCCGACCTGCGCGGCACGACCAGCTTCGCCAGCGCGACCGCGAGCAGCAACGTCGTGTATAGCGGCGCTGCCGGCGGCACCACGGCGGCAAGCGGAACCACGACCCTCGGCGCCACCCTCGGCACCTTCACGGGCACCGCGGCAACGGCCGGCGACGGCACCGCGGCCCTGACCGGCACCATCACCCTGATCGCCACCAACGGCACGACCGCCACCGGCCTGCTCGGCAATGCCCAGCCCGCCGACGGCGACACGCTGACCGTGAACGGCAAGACCATCACGTTCCGCTCGGGTTCTGCTCCGGCGTCGACCGCGGTTGCGTCCGGCTCGGGCGTCAGCGGCAACCTCGTCACCGACGGCAGCGGCAACTCCACGGTCTATCTCGGTACCGCGGGCACCCCGGCTGCGACCGTCAACGATCTGTTGACCGCGGTCGATCTGGCCAGCGGCGTCAAGACGGCATCCATCACCGCCGGTGCTGCGACGCTCGCCACCAGCTTCAACCAGACCGCTTCGAGCGTTGGTGCGGGCGCCGTCACGCTGAAGAGCTCGACGGGTGCTGACCTGAGCGTCACCGGCAAGGCCGACCTGCTCAAGTCTCTCGGCCTGTCCACGTCTGTGGGCGGCGGCAACGCCACCGTGAGCGTCAACCGGACCACGAGCGCGGGCTCGCTCGGTGCGACGATCGCGGACGGTTCGACGCTGAACGTCGACGGTCACGTCATCACCTTCAAGAACGCGCCGATCCCGGGTTCGACCGGTGCTCCGAGCGTTCCGAGCGGGTATGGTACGAGCGGCAACGTCCTCACTGACGGCGCCGGCAACTCGACGGTCTACCTGCAGGGCGGCACG
>NZ_JADPKR010000003.1 GCF_023074055.1 Bradyrhizobium sp. 141 | reverse complement strand
GATTCGATGCAGCGTGGCGGCCCTTCGTGCCGGCGAGCTTCGATTTATCGGCTTCTCGCTGCACACCCCGATCAACATCTTCCTCCTGCTCCCGATGAAGGCCTATGCGCTCTGTACCTTGAGCAACAGCGACTGGCTCTCGCGCAAAGTAGCGAAATCATCAGACGTCGATGAATCGAAGGCCTCGATCGAAGACGCGACAACTGGACCAAGCCTTAACCCGGCATCGGAAACGCCTGGCTCAATTCGCGGGGCAGGTCTTTCGCGCGCTCCCTCGCAGCTGATCGCGTCTGATGGCATTGCGGCCGCGACTGACTGACAGCTTTGTAGGGGATTTAGTGGTGAACGTGGACAAGACATATCAATCGTTGCAACGGGAGCTGACTAACGATGACCCGTGGCGGCTTGACGACAATCCGTTCGAACGTGAGCGTCACACTCAATTACTACGGCTATCGCTGTCGAACGGCGCCGTCTCAACCTGCCTCGAGATCGGGTGCGCGGCCGGTGCATTCACAGAGAAGCTCGCTCCTCACTGCAAGCGGCTCACGGTCATCGATGTTATGCCGCGAGCGATCGGTCGAGCGGTCCAGCGGACCAAGAGGTGGTCGCATATCAGCTGGGCGGCGACCGATATTCTGCAGTTCTCGACCGAAGAGCTGTTCGATCTGATCGTGGTCGCCGAAGTTCTCTACTATCTCGAAGACATGACACGGATGCGTACCGCAATCGACAAGATGGTGAAGATGCTTGCTCCAGGTGGGCATCTGGTCTTCGGATCTGCACGTGATGCCACCTGCAGGCGATGGGGGCATGTCGCTGGCGCCGAGACAGTCATCACGATGTTGACTGAAGCGCTCATTGAGGTCGAACGCGTTCAGTGCCAGGGGCAGTCGGCTGACGAAGACTGCTTGTTGGTCCGCTTTCGCAATCCGGAGCGATCTTCGATCCGTCCTAACGGCCGAGCTTGAAAGGAGCCACTATGCGTATCTGCGGTATCAAGTTGACGCATGACGGGGCAGTCGCTCTGATCGAGGACGGCCGGGTGGTGTTTTGTGTCGAACAGGAGAAGCTGAACAACAATCCGCGTTATCAAACCATCGACAACCTGGATGCCGTTGTTAGCGCCTTGGCGGAGCACGGGCTGGATCCGAGCGATGTTGATCAGTTCGTCGTTGATGGCTGGGATGGAGAGTTCGAGTCGCAGTTTGAACTCCTTAGTGGGACGACGACCATCAAGCTCAAGGGCGCGCCGTATGTCGAACGGCAAGGCGATAGCCCCCTGACGTCCCGCGATGGCATCGGCCTCATGCTTGATGGGAAGCTATATCCCTATCAAAGCTATCCCCATGTCACCGGGCACGTAGCATCCGCATACTGCGCCAGCTCGTTTGCCAAATCCGCACAATCTGCTTTCTGCTTGGTGTGGGACGGCTGCATGTTTCCACGCCTCTACTATGTCGAGCCCCACGGCATCCGGTTCATCGAGTGCCTGTTTCCGATGATAGGTCACGCCTATGCGACGGCAGGACATCACTTTGGACCTTACAGGCGGGCAGACCGGACCAGCTGGGATCTCGGTATTGCCGGCAAGCTGATGGCCTATATCGCGCTGGGATCGCCCGACGAGGACTGTATTAAGACGTTTCATGAACTTTATGAGGCGCACTTTGCCACGGATGCTGAGGGCGCTTGTCCTGAGCTTGGAGAGATCAACAGCTCACAATCGCCGCTTGAAGCTCTGCACGACTTCTTCGATGCGTGCGCAATGCGATTGAAGGAAAAGCAAGCCGAAGACGTCCTTGCGTCATTTCACGTCTTTCTAGAGCGTCTGCTGGTTCGCACCATTGCTGATGTGGTGGAGCGGCATTCGGATCTTGCGGGGGCGCGTAACCTCTGCATAGCCGGCGGCTGTGGCCTGAATATTAAGTGGAATAGTGCATTTCGTGCGACCGGCCTGTTCGATATCGTGTGGGTGCCGCCCTTTCCGAACGACAGCGGCTCAGCCATTGGTGCTGCTTGCTCTGCACTGGCGGCACAGCAAGGCTTTAGAGCTCTGGAATGGTCGGTCTACAGCGGACCGGCCGTGCGTCCCAGCGAAGTCCCGCCCGAATGGGAGGGCGCGCCCTGCACTATGGGCGAACTTGCGGCAATCCTCGCTTGCGACAAGCCCGTGGTCTTCCTTGCCGGGCGTGCCGAGCTCGGACCGCGAGCCTTGGGTGGCAGAAGCATTCTCGCGGCTGCGAGCTGGGAAGGAATGAAAGATCATCTGAACGACATCAAACTTCGTGAGCATTTCAGGCCGGTAGCGCCGATATGCCTGGAGGATCGTGCCGCGGAGATTTTTAGCCCTGGAATACCCGATCCGTACATGCTGTTCGATCACCAGACGCGACCGGAATGGCGGGACAAAATTCCCGCCGTCGTGCATCTCGATGGATCTGCTCGTCTACAGACCGTTTCCAGAACCTCTCAGCATAAAGTGGCCGAGCTTCTCGTCGAGTACGAGAAGCTCACAGCCATTCCGCTGCTTTGCAATACCAGCGCCAATCTGCATGGATGCGGCTTTTTCCCGGATGCTGCCGCCGCGTGCCAGTGGGGACGCATCGATCACGTATGGTGTGACGGCCTGCTTTGGACAAAAAAGCGCGCGAGAGAGGAAGCGGCGCGAACAACGTCCGTGGCGATGGCGTAAGCAAATGTCAACCGCGGCAGTCGACCTTTTCCAGGTGAGCAAGTTCTACGACGACAGGGTCGTCGTGGACGCTCTTTCGTTTACGGTCTCGCCGGGAGAGTGCTTCGGTCTGCTGGGACCAAACGGCGCGGGTAAAAGCACGCTTGCGCGTTTGATCCTGGGTGTTGCATCGCCCGACGCAGGTAAGATATGCGTGCTCGGCGAGCCAGTGCCGGCACGGGCGCGCTTGGCGCGCCGGGGGATCGGGGTTGTCCCACAGTTCGATAACCTTGATCTTCAGCTCACGGTGCGCGAAAACTTGCTCGTTTTCGGGCGCTACTTCGCCATGAGCGCGGCTGAGGTGGAAGCGGTCACGCCGTCACTGCTCGAATTCGCGCGCCTGGAGAACAAGGCGGATGCCCGCGTCGCCGAACTGTCCGGCGGCATGAAGCGACGCCTGACGTTGGCACGGGCCCTCATTAACGACCCGCAGCTCTTGGTGCTTGATGAGCCGACGACCGGCCTCGATCCGCACGGCCGTCACCTGATCTGGGAACGCTTGCGCTCGCTATTAGCGCGCGGCAAAACGATCCTTCTCACCACCCACTTCATGGAAGAGGCGGAGCGACTGTGCGACCGCCTGTGCGTGCTTGAGCACGGCCGTAAGATCGCCGAAGGTCAGCCTCACGCGCTGATCGAGCAGCAGATCGGCTGCCAAGTGATCGAGATTTACGGCGGTAATCCGCATGAACTGCTGCCGCTGGTCAGACCCCAAGTGCAGCGCGCTGAGGTGAGCGGGGAGACGCTGTTCTGCTATGTCACGGATCCAGAGCAGGTGCGCCTCCGACTTGCCAACTGCACGGATCTGCGCTTTCTGCAGCGTCCTCCAAATCTGGAGGATGTGTTCTTGCGGCTAACCGGGCGAGAGATGAAGGACTGAACGATGTGGCAACGTTTTGCGCCGGCGCTCCCCGCTAATCCATGGAACTGGATCGCGGTATGGCGCCGCAATTTTCTGGTCTGGCGGAAAGTCGCTCTGGCATCGATTCTTGGGAATCTGGCCGAGCCGATGAGCTCTCTATTCGGTCTCGGTTTTGGCCTTGGAATGATCATAGGTGGTGTTGAGGGGACCTCATACATCTCGTTTCTGGCGGCTGGCATGGTCGCCACAAGCGCGATGGTCTCCGCAACCTTCGAAACGATCTATGCGGCTTACGCTCGCATGCAGACAAATTGCACGTGGGAGGCAGTGCTCTGTACGCCCCTTACGCTCGGCGACATTGTTCTCGGTGAAGTGGCATGGGCAGCGAGCAAGGCCTTGCTCGCCGGGACCGCGATCACGATTGTCGCCGTCGCGCTGGGTTACGCAGAGTGGTCATCCATCCCCTATGCGTTACCAGCCATCGCCCTCACTGGCGTTACTTTCGCGAGCCTCGCAATGGTCGTTTCAGCACTTGCACCGAGCCACGACTATTTCATCTTCTACCAGTCGCTCATTCTCACGCCCATGATGTATTTGAGCGGGACGATCTTCCCAATGAGCCAGTTGCCCGGTTCATTTCAACGCATCGCGGCCTTATTGCCGCTGACTCATTCGGTCGATCTCATTCGTCCAGCAATGCTCGGTCGGCCGGTCGACAGCGTCGGATTGCATGTGGGCGCACTTTGCATCTACGCAGCATTTCCCTTCCTCGTCTCGGCCGTACTGCTTCGGCAGCGCCTGATGCGGTGAGAGGAACAAGACCTAAAGCGAAGCATCGCGTGTGCGAGATGAGATATCGGGCGTAACGAACTTCCGATCGCGGGCGACGCTTATGTGAGCATCGTCACGCTAGCGATGCCCGATCGGCCCCGCGGCGACGTGCGGCCTACTCCCAAAGCAAGCGATACGAAATAGGCCAACAGGCCTCTCAGGATTAACGGAGAACAAGATGCTGTGTCTAGGATTGAGTGGCGGCCTCGACAGGGTCTATGAAAACCCCCTTGGACTACCGAACACGTTTCTGCACGACGGCGCCGCGGTACTTGTCAAGGACGGGCGCGTGATCGCTGCCGTGGAAGAGGAGCGCCTCAACCGGATCAAACATTCAAACAAGCTCCCGAGCAGTGCGATTGAATACTGTCTTGCAGCCGCGGGTGTGGAGCTTCGCGACGTCGATCGTATTGCGTTCTACGCTACTGAAGCCTATTGCAATGCGATGCTCGAACGGTTGTTCATCTCACAACCGGAAATCTCAATTCCGCTAGATGCGAATCTGCTGTTACGGCATCTTCTAGCGACGGAGTTCGGTACCCAAGTTGATCCTTCGCGGGTGTCATTCGTAGGCCACCATCAGGCCCATGCCGTGAGCGCTCTGGCGATGTCGGGTTTTGAAGAAAGCCTGGTCCTCGCGATCGACGGTTGTGGCGACTTCCTCTCGGGTCTCTTGGCGGTCGGGTCGGGCACCGAAATGACCGACCTTATGACGTTTCCAGAGAATAACTCTCTCGGACTGTTCTATCTAGAGACGATCCGATATCTCGGCTACGGCCTGTTCGACGAGTATAAGGTTATGGGACTGGCTCCTTACGGAGATCCCGCACGCTATCGCGAGCTCTTTTCCCAATTTTATGAGCTCTCCGCAAACGGTGGCTACCGCGTTCACCTCGAACGTATCGGCCCGGCATTGCTGCGCAATATCGAGGTCCGGCGAAAGGGAATGCCGTTCACGCAACAGCATCGAGACGTGAGCGCATCGTTGCAGGAGGCGCTGGAGCGGATCGTGTTTCACATTCTTCGGCATTACCGTGAGTCGACCGGAATGAAACGGTTGTGCCTGGCTGGCGGGGTGGCCCACAACTGCACGCTGAACGGAAAACTCCTGTATTCAGGCCTGTTCGAAGACATCTTCGTGCAGCCGGCTGCGCATGACGCCGGATGCGCATTGGGCGCGGCACTGATGGTGTCGAACGAGGCCGGGCAGCCTGCGCCCCGCGAGCGACTACAGGCGGTTTATTGGGGGCCAGATATCGGCAGCGACGACAGCATCGAACAGGAACTGAAGGGATGGGCCGGACACCTCGAGATTGAGCGGACCGCTGACGTCGCAACCAGAGCAGCCGAGTGGATCGCTGATGGCGCCGTGATCGGGTGGGTACAGGGCCGATCGGAGTTCGGCCCTCGTGCGCTCGGCAACCGTAGTATTCTTGCGGACCCGAGGCCCGCGGCGAACAAGGACCGGATCAATGCGATGGTCAAGAAGCGCGAGAGTTATCGACCATTTGCGCCATCGGTTCTGGAGGAGGATGCGGGCGCGTTCTTTGAGTTGCCGGATGGTCGCGCAGAATATCCCTTCATGAATTTCGTCGTTCGCGTGCGCGAATCCAGGCGTGCTTTGCTGGGCGCGATCACGCATATCGATGGTACGGCTCGGCTGCAAACGGTTTCCCGCACGAACAATGCCGCCTATTGGGAACTCATCAATGCGTTCAAGAGCCGGACAAGCGTCCCGATTCTGCTTAATACGTCGTTCAACAACAATGCCGAACCGATCGTAGATTCCGTTGCCGATGCGATTACGGCGTTTTTGTCGACCGAGCTGGATGGCCTTGTGGTCGGTTCATTCCTCGTCAAAAAGCGGGCAACAACGCTCGAAAGCTGGACTGCACTCGCTGTATCACTGCCGCCCCATGTATCTCTTTACAGAGTTCGCGCTCATGCGGGCCGAGAACGCCAGGAGACAGTCTGCGAGATCCGCATGGGTCACTCCAGCCAGGACAGCGTGCGCGTCTCGCATGACCTGTTCGACATGCTGATGCAAATTGAGAAGGAAGCTGTTCTTGCCGATCTTCTCGCCAGGGTCACCTCTGACAGGACTAGGCGAGAAGCTCTCGTGAACGAACTGCGCGGGCTCTGGGATCTGCGCCGCATTCGGCTGCATCCGTCACAGACTGCGCGATCGTAAAAGGTGAGTAATGCGGAAGAGGGCTCTTTGGACGCCTCTTGCATGACCTGCCAATCGCGGTGCCGTGGAGGAGGGCTTGCGGGTTGATCGCCTTGCGTCCAGGTGACCAGCCGTCCATTGGCGTGGATCGGAATCGCAGATGAGTAGGTGCGCCACACAAAACTGATCTTGCGCAACGAGAAGGGTTTGATAACTTGACCAAGGAACGCTTTGTTATTTCTCGGAGGCGTACCGGCTTTGGTGATTGCCTCTGGTCGCTGGCGTCAGCTTGGTCGTACGCGCAGCGGACCGGGCGGACGCTCGTCGTTGACTGGCGCGGTTCCTGCTACATCGACCAACCGTTCAGCAACGCCTTTCCGGTGTTCTTCGAGCCGGTTGAGGACATCGCTGGAGTGCCGGTGATTTGCGATGACCGAGTCAACCAGCTCTCGTTTCCCGGACCGTTCTTCCCGCGGTGGTGGAATAGGCCATCGATCGACTGCATCAATCGTCCGGATGAGCAGATCTTCCGTGAACGTGACGAACTGACCGAGCTGTTCCAGGCAAGAGAAGATAGCGAAGCCAACACCATTGTCTGTGACGCTTGCCTGATGTGGCGTTGTGGCGAGGAAGCCGAACGACTGATCTTTCGGAACATCAAGCTCAGGTCTGAGATTCAAGCGCGGATCGACGCCTTGTATGAGGAACACTTTAGCGGCCATAGCATCATTGGCGTTCATGTTCGGCACGGCAATGGCGAAGATATCATGGAGCATGCGCCGTACTGGGCCGATTCGGAGCTCGCCCTTCGTCAGGTCTGCATGGCAATCCGTAAAGCCAAGGCTTTGCCATATCCAAAGCCTGTAAAGGTCTTCCTGTGCACGGACAGTGCACAGATTCTCGATCGCCTATCGGGTCTGTTTCCCGATGTCTTCGCCGTACCAAAACGTTTCCAGGCCGATCGGGCAGGGCCGTTGCATAGTGCGGAAATGGGAATTGAAGGTGGAGCTTCCGCTCTCATCGACATGTATCTTCTTGCGCGATGCGCTACCGTGATCCGCTTTCCCCCCACCAGCGCCTTCACGCGCTATGCCCGTCTGCTCGTGCCACGGATCATTGAATTCGACCAGCGCAATCCGGAGCAATTGACCATGGTCGATAACCCATACGAGCATTTCGCGGCTTCATGAAGCGCCAGAATCTGAGCCTGAGCAGTGGCGGGCTAGATCATCAGCCTGATACTGCTGGCTTCGACACCATCGAGTTTCGCAACGTCTCGCAGGAACGGTGGATGGCGACTTCCGTCCCCAAGCGACGGCTGACCGGCGCACTACCACGGATGCGGTGCGGGTGGGAGGGCGAACGCCTGCGAAGCGTAGGCCAATGCCGGTGGGCGCCGGCGGCCTTGCCCCGCAATGCTTCGGGCCCTCATGTGTAAGTCGAGTCGCGCGGAAAGGTTATGGTCCTGTCATTATCCGGCCCAAATCCGCCATCGCTGGCCAGACGGTGAAAAGCACGGCAATGGCGGTCCGGGTCGCCGAGGAAATCTGACGTAACAGACGGTAACGTCAGAATGTCCCAGCAGCAAGGAGGCGCGTCCGGTAAATGGATCGCCTTTGCTGGGCGACCCTTTTGCGGTCAGCTCGTTTTCTGGACGACGGCCTTGTTCATGCTCCGCTCGCAGAGTCCTTTCGGACGGAGGTGTGATGAACCGCGCGGCCGGCGGCCCATCGATATTGCTCAAGAGCCGCATGTGCGGCCGCGCATACCACGGCTGAGAGCAACTTGGACGAACTGGCCATTAAATCCTGATCTCTGCCAAAGGCAGCTAACCTATCTCGTCTGGCGCGCATGACCCACAGACCACTTGTGGAGGGCGACGCAGTCAGCTCGCCATGGAAACACCAGCCTCTCGGCTCGAAGACGTAGCGCACGCAGTGGGCAGCACCCGGGAGCTCGACGACAGCCATTGCTGCGGCGTTGCTGGTGTCGAAAAGCAAACAGGTCAGATGTTCGGAACCTGCCATTTGCGTCGCAAAAGCGCGCCACCTGTGCCCTGCATCGCTCTGGCCCGGATCCTGCACCAGGCGCACAGGCGAGGGGAGCGGAAGAGAATCGCGTGTGAATCTACGTCTACCAGATGACAATGCGGTCGCAGCTCAATCGTCGGAAACGGATCCTCGCGGTCCAATTCACGCCGATGGAGCGGGCCGTCCGCTGCGTGAGCGGAAGACGCTGGTATTGACCGGGGCATCGCGCGGGATCGGTCGCGCCACCGGAAGATTGTTTTCGGAAGCCGGTTGGCGCATCATTTCTTGCGCGCGCCAACCATTCGACGCGGTGCGCTGCCCATGGGACTCGGAGGGGGATAGCTATATCGAAGTAGACCTGAGCGATCATCGGACGCTGCCGCGCGTGATTGCCCAGATAAAGGAGCGCCTTGCCGGCGCACCGCTGCAAGGACTGATAAACAATGCCGGAAACTCGCCAAAAACGCCAAACGGTGCCCGGCTGACGTCGCTGGCGACCTCAGTCGATACTTGGATGAGCGTGTTCCACCTCAATCTGGTGGCGCCGATCCTGCTCGCTCAGGGTCTGTTCGATGAGCTAAAAGCGGCCTCAGGCTCGATCGTCAATGTGACTTCGATCGCCGGCGCGCGGGTGCATCCATTTGCAGGCACGGCATATGCGACGTCGAAAGCTGCGCTCGCTTGTCTCACGCGCGAAATGGCGCACGATTACGCCTCACATGGCATTCGCGTCAATGCGATCGCGCCCGGCGAAATCAAGACGGACATTTTGTCGCCTGACACGGAAGCGCATCTTGTGCCAAAGATCCCACTTCGCCGAGTGGGTACACCCGAAGAGGTCGCCAAGGTCATTTTCTTCCTATGTTCAGATGCGGCAAGTTATGTCACTGGCGCCGAAGTGCCGATCAATGGCGGGCAACACTTGTGAGTGAATCCGCCCCTGGCGAACCCGGCTAGTCGGAGCTTCATCGATGGAAGCCATGTTGGCCGGGGCGAATCCGCGCAGCGAGTTGGAAAGAATAAAGCGGCAAATCTAGTCACTGTAAGTACTGCCGGCGTGCCATGGAGAGGCGTCATCTCTCGCCCCGCCCCTGAGAACTGGATGTCAGATCGAGGCAGGCATGCAACACGAGTCCAACAAGTCCGATCGAGGTGACGGGGAGGATCAAGAAAGGAACGGAGAAGTCATTATGCTGGACAGCGTTTCCCTGCGCGAAAAACCAAACTCAACCTCCGACGCGGATCCCTCCGCTAGTATTCTGCGGTCGCAAGAGAAATCGCTAAGCACGATCTTTGAAATAGCGCACACGCTCACCGGCCTATGCCAGCTCGAAGCCAAGCTGGCGAGCGTCATCGAGCGTCTGCCATCGCTCGTGCAGATGCGGCGCGGCATCGTATGTCTGTTCGATCATGACGGGGTGCCCGAGATCATTGTAGACGACGGCCGGAGTGAAGGGCGCGACGCGCGTTGCGCGGTGCGCTTGCCGCAAGGAGCAATTGATCAAATTGTGGCGACGGGGCGGCCTCTCATCGTCGAGAACGTAGCGCTGCATTCGATCTTCAGTTCTTCGGACGTCGAGATGCTAGATGCCGCCGGTAATACGCGTGTTGCGTTCATCGGCGTTCCCATAGACATTGACGAGAAAGTTGTCGGTACGCTGAGCATCGACCGCATCGCAGACAACGGGACGCATGCGCAGCTCGAGGACGACCTCGGCCTGCTGACGATGGTCGCAAGCCTTCTGGGCCAGACGGCGAAGCTGCATTGCGTTCTTGCGCGCGATCGCGGGCGGCTTATGGACGAGGAGTTCCGGCCGCAGAAGCAGCTGTCCGAGCTCAAGCCTCATGGGCGGGAGCGTAAGAAGGTCCAAGTCGAGGGAATTATCGGCGACAGTCCGGCGCTGCGCGCGTTGCTTGAGAAGATCGAGCTGATCGCTAAATCGAATAGCACCGTTCTGTTGCGCGGCGAATCGGGTACCGGCAAAGAGCTGGTCGCGAAGGCTATTCACGAGCGTTCAGCGCGCGCCAAACGCCCCTTTATCAAGCTGAATTGCGCAGCCCTCACCGAGACGGTGCTGGAATCCGAATTGTTCGGTCACGAGAAGGGGGCGTTTACGGGCGCATTCAACGCGCGCAAGGGTCGCTTCGAGCTCGCCGACAAGGGAACGTTGTTTCTGGACGAGATTGGAGAGATCTCGGCGTCGTTCCAGGCGAAGCTCCTGCGCGTGCTTCAGGAGCAGGAGTTCGAGCGGGTCGGCGGCAATCAGACGATCAAAGTCGACGTCCGCGTGATTGCAGCCACGAATAAGAATCTTGAAGAGGCGGTGGTAAGGAAGGAGTTTCGTGCCGATCTCTATTATCGCATCAGCGTGGTTCCTCTGCTACTGCCGCCGCTGCGCGAAAGACGCACTGATATTCCGCTTCTCGCCGCTCGATTCTTGAAGAACTTCAACAATGAGAACGGCCGTGCTCTGGTCTTCGATTCAAGTGCGATCGACGTTCTTGTGAATTGCGGATTTCCCGGTAATGTCCGCGAGCTGGAGAACTGTGTGCAGCGGACCGCGACCCTGGCGCACGGATCGTCGATCGTAAGAGACGATTTTGCCTGCTGCCACGGGCAATGCCTGTCGGCCACGCTATGGAAGTGCGGGCCGGAGCAAGTGGCGCGACAGCCGAGCCCGATAATGTCACTCCCCGCGAGGCTGAGCATGCCGCCAACACAAGCTGTGGCACACGTTCAGCCGGTCGGTAGCGAACTGACGCCGCTAGAGCCGCCCGGCCGACCTGTCATAGGTGCCGCCAAGGTCACAGATCGCGAGCGCGTAATCGCGGCGATGGAAAGGTCCGGGTGGGTACAGGCCAAGGCGGCGCGCCTGCTTGGACTGACGCCGCGCCAGATTGGCTATGCCTTGAGAAGGCACGGTATCGAGATCAAGCGCTTCTGAATAAAAAGTCGGGCTCGCGTCTCTCTCGCTCGCCCGGGCGCGGTAGGAGAGCGTGCGCAAGAGGCGGTACTCTGGTCCATGAAGCGGATACGAAACCGATGTGCTCTGCTTGGGGGTGGCCCATGCCGGGAAGCGTAAGCCCTCTTCGCGTCAGCCGGGTGCTGGTCATCGTCTGCTTGCAATGTATTCGCCCTATGAGAAAGGATTAGGTGTCGGACTAGCGCAAGATCGCGGCCGCGCCGTTTCTGCCGCGACTCAGATCAGAGAGAGATCACGTCCGCTTTGCGCAGCCCGTCGCAGTCCCGACAACGGTCTCACCGTCAGTCGCCAGCCATTGCATTCGTCCCTCATCAGCGAAATGCCTGGGGTGGTATGACAGTTGCTATTCGTGGGGAGCCTGCTCAACATCTTAGGAGAAGCATATGCACAGCATCGTCTGCATCAAACAGGTCCCCGACTCCGCACAAATCCGCGTGCATCCTGTCACGAATACGATCATGCGTCAGGGCGTGCCGACAATCATCAACCCATATGATCTGTTCGCACTGGAAGCTGCGCTCGAGCTACGAGACAAGTTCGGCGGCGAAATCACTGCTCTGACAATGGGGCCGCCGTCGGCCGAAGAATCTCTCCGAAAGGCGCTGACATTTGGTGCCGATCGTGCTGTCCTGCTCACTGATCGTAGTTTCGCGGGCTCCGATACGCTGGCGACGAGTTACGCGCTGGCGTGCGCGATTCGCAATATCGGGAAGGAATATGGCCCACCAGACGTCATATTCACTGGCAAGCAGACTATCGACGGCGATACGGCGCAGGTGGGGCCTGGCATTGCGAAGAGGCTCGGGGTCCAGCAGCTTACTTATGTTTCCACAATCAAAGCGTTGGACTTCAAAGTACGCACGATCGATGCGGAACGGCGCTGCGAAGGAGGAGTCCAGGTGCTGCGTTCCAAGCTTCCTTGTCTCGTCAGCATGTTAGAGGCAAGCAATCAAATTCGCCGCGGTGCAATGATCGATGCCTTGCGTGCGGCCCGTGCCTCAATCGTAAAATGGAGCGCTCAAACTGCCGGCGTGGATGACATGGCCAAATGCGGTCTGAGGGGGTCGCCGACTGTCGTCAAGCGTGTCTTCGCGCCCTCCGCAAGAGCGGAGAAGGCGACGTGGGTGGAAGCGGCCGAGCAGCCGGCGCAAGCGTTGATCGACGCCATGTTCAAGCGCAACCCTACGCTCGAGACGGAGCTCGCACAGCTTGCGCGCGGTACCTCATCCGCGCAAACTAGCGGTGCGTGAAGTCGCGGCTGATCGAGCGGAGCCAGCGATGGCCTGGGTCGTGGTCATGCATTGGCCCGTCGCTCGGTGCACCAGGCACGATTCAAGCTTTTCGACCGCTCGCCAAGGTTTGGCGAGCTGCGATACACCGGTCCACTGGGGAATTCATGCAGCCTCAAGACGTGCCCGTTAAGTTTGCTTGGCAGCGCACGTGGAGTTCGCGCGAGGGATGTATCTCCCTCGCGCGAGCTCTGCCGTGTTTCAAGGAACCGCAAAGTGCGAGCATTATCATCGCGCCGCTCGACCACAGAACGAATCGAGCGTGGCGATAGTGCTCAGCCATTCGCGGTCAACATCAGCGACGGCTCGTCCCGATACTGCTCGATATTGCATAGGAAGAACCGTGACCCGCAGAGTGGCACGCGGACCACCGTGAGATCACGGCAAGGACCGCCACGCACCCCGTTCAGTTTAGTCTTGGACGTGAAGGTCCCCGTGGGCGCGCTGCTAATGCGTGGTAAATTGCGCGCTTACGGCCCGGCTAGACCGCTCGGGTCGCGACAGCTTCGCAACTCTCTTGGTGTTTCCTGGATAAATCGTGAGTGCGGCGATAATGCCGAGCAAAGCTGCAAACATCAACCAGAAACCCGGCGAAGCCTTGTCGTCGGTCCGATCGATCAGCCAAGTCGATGCGAGCGGCGTAAAGGTGCCAAAGAGAGCTGCGGCGAGTGCGAAGGCCAAAGAAAAGCAGGTTGTGCGAACGTGCTTCGGCACGATTTCGACCAGAGCGCCCAACATGGCGCCGCCATAGGTGCCAAAGTAGAACGAGAACATCATCTCCACTACCAGCATCTTGCCAAAGCTTGGGTCGGTCACAAGCCAAGACAACGCCGGATATACAGTCACCAAGGCAAGGCCGGCAATGGTCAGCAAGACCGGCTTCCGACCGATTCTGTCAGAAATCGCGCCGCCAATTGGGTTCCAGATGAAGTTCGTCACGGCGACCAAAAGCGTCACCAAGAGCGTGTTCTGCGAGGACAGCTGCAATACGTGTTTGCCGAACGTAGGCGTGTACACCGTGACGAAATAGAAGGTCGTGGTCGTCAGCATCGCGATCATCATGCCGAGAATGACAATGCGCCAGTTCGCAACTGTGGAGGCAAAGACTTCGCGGGCCGTTGGGTGGGTCTTCATGACCAGAAACTCCGGAGTTTCCTCCAGCGTCCGGCGCAGGAAGAAGATAAGCGGAACGATCAAGCAGCCAAGGAAGAATGGGATCCGCCAGCCCCAGGCGGCAACCATTTCGGCCGGAAGTGCTTCGTTCAAAAAATATCCGATAAGAGCCGCGACAAAGATCGCAACCTGCTGGCTCGAGGACTGAAACGATGTGTAAAAGCCGCGGTTGCCCGGAGTGGCAATCTCGGAGAGGTAGACGGAAACGCCGCCAACCTCAACGCCGGCTGAAAAGCCCTGCAACAGCCGTCCGAACAGCACGATGGCGGGTGCGGCAATGCCGATTGTTGCATAGCCGGGACAAAAGGCGATGATGACGGTGCCAATAGCCATGATCGAAAGCGTGATGATCAGGCCTTGCCGACGGCCAATCCGGTCAATATAGGCTCCAAGCACAATCGCGCCAACAGGTCGCATCAAGGCCCCCAGCCAGAACACACCGAAGGTGTTAAGCAGTGAAGCGGTTTCGCTTCCTGATGGAAAGAACGCGTTTCCGATGGCACTGGCGTAGAACCCGAACAAGAAGAAGTCGAACTGCTCGAGGAAGTTGCCGCTCGTCGCACGTAAGATGGCGCCAATGCGCGATTTGGCATTTGACGCATGCGCGATGGACGCTGGTGACATGGCGAGTTTCCTCTCGGTTTGAAATGGCCGGTTCCGGAGAAAATCTCACGCCAGCCGAGTGCAGTTTCATGGCCGCGAATCTGCCATCAGGGCACTATCGACCAACCCGTAAGCGCCTGACGTTTCCGGCATATTTTCGGCAATTGCCGCAAACTCGCACAGTTTTTCGGGCGTTATTCCGCTCGCGCCGCTGGAGTGACTGTCAAGCTACTGAAACCTCGGGCAATTCTCGGTGACAAGGTTGTTGTCTGTGGCGTGGCCGAATTTCTCATTGAGCGCATCGACATGCAATGAAAAGGAAGGGCGAGATGCATGGCATACGAGCGGCAGAGAAGAGCTCCGTGAGATGTCGTGCTAGAACAGCTCGCGAGCCTGCGATTGGGGCCGAGGTGCGTTAGCATCTCACCCGATGTCCAGCGATTTGGCCTCGAGTTGCTCAAGTTAACCTGAGGTTTGACGGAAAAGATTTGGTAAGCGTGCTGGCGATGGAGCCCGTCCGATAGCGCCGATCGCCATGCTCGGCAAGTGCCACGTTGTCCTTCGAAGCGAGGCACGCCTTGTACTTGAGGGGCGCTGCGGTCCGAATGCGGTCCAAAACCCGCGCTGAGGGGGGAGGAACATAGCGGGCCTCCTCAGCGATAACGGGCATTCGTTTGGATCAATCGAACAGGTTCATCTGGCTTCCACGCCGCATGAAAAACCTGGATGTTTGTCACGAATTATGACCAGGTCCAAGCAATCGGAATGCCGTGATAAGCCATACGCGACTCCTTGCTTGCCGGAGGCAACGCCACGCCAGCCTCGCAACCTGATTGGCCGTAGATTTTGCACATGAGTCTCAGCCTCCGTAAGCAAGGGCTATGAACCGGCACAAACCATGCGGTGGCATCGGGCCAAGAGCCGGGCGGCACATCGTAGTTCGATCTGACCGAGGCTTGTGCGCATTCGGAATCTGACCACGACAATTCCAGGTCGCGTCACCTTGCCTTATTCGACGGTTACCGATTTCGCGAGATTTCGGGGTTGGTCGACGTCCGTGCCCATCAAGATGGCCGTGTGGTAGGCCAGAAGCTGCACCGGAATCGCATAGACAATCGACGTAAATGTCGTACCCATCTCCGGCAGCACAATCGTCGCGAGTGAATCCATGGATACCTCTGCGGCTCCCCGAACGTCCGTTATCAAGATAATCTTGCCGCCGCGTGCGGCGACTTCCTGCATGTTCGAGATGGTCTTTTCGAACACCCGGTCGCAGGGAGCAATGACGATTACGGGAACGCTCTCGTCGATCAAGGCGATCGGGCCGTGCTTGAGCTCTCCGGCCGCATAGCCCTCGGCGTGAATATAGGAGATCTCCTTCAGCTTCAGTGCCCCTTCCAGAGCCAGTGGAAACGACGTGCCGCGACCAAGATATAGCACGTCACGCGATTTGGCGATGTCGCGTGCGAGCTTCTCGATCTGCGGCTCGCTGGCAAGCGCCGCTGTAACTAGCCGCGGAATTTCGATCAGCGCTCGCACGAGATTGACCTCGTCGCTCTCCGGCAATTCACCGCGCGCCTTGCCAGCAGCGACCGCAAGCGCCGCCAGGACGACCAACTGGCATGTGAACGCCTTGGTCGAGGCAACGCCGATTTCAGGTCCGGCGAGTGTCTGCAACACTGTCCCGCTTTCGCGCGCAATGGTCGAACTCAGTACGTTCACGATCGAGAGGGTATGCAGGCCTTGCGATTTGGCATAGCGGAGCGCGGCCAGCGTATCGGCCGTCTCGCCGGACTGCGAGATGAAGATAGCAAGATCTCCCTTGCGCATCGGCGCCTCACGATAGCGAAATTCGGAGGCGACATCGAGCTCGACCGGAATACGGGCCAGCCGCTCGAACCAGTATTTGGCGATATGGCCGGCGTAGCCTGCCGTACCGCAAGCCGTGATCGAGATATGTCCGATCTCGTTGAAGTCGAACGGAAGCTCCTGCGGCAGTGCCACGCTCTCGGTGACGATATCGACGTAATGCGCCAGCGTCTGCCCGATCACCTCTGGCTGTTCGTGGATTTCCTTCGCCATGAAGTGGCGGTAGTTTGCTTTCTCGACGAGAACCGACGACGCGCCAGATTTCATCACCTCCCGGCGGACAACTGTGCCTTGTGCGTCGTAGACCACGCTGCAGTTGCGGTTGAGCACAGCCCAATCGCCGTCCTCAAGGTAGGTGATCAAGCCGGTAAGGGGCGCGAGCGCGATAGCATCCGATCCGAGATACATTTCGCCTTCGCCATGCCCGATCGCGAGTGGTGAGCCCTTGCGCGCACCGATCATGAGGTCGTGTTGACCCTTGAACAGGATTGCAAGCGCAAACGCGCCGACTAGCCGCGGCAGCGACGCTTTTACTGCCTCCTGCGGCGAGCAGCCATCTTTCAGATAAAAGTCGATGAGATGCGTCACCACCTCGGTGTCTGTATCAGAGGCGAAACAGGCGCCATGCTGTTTTAGCTCCGCTCGCAGCTCGCGGAAATTCTCGATTATGCCGTTATGGACGACTGCAACATTGTCTGTTGCATGCGGATGAGCATTGTGCTCCGTCGGTTTGCCATGAGTAGCCCATCGCGTGTGCCCAATCCCGACATGGCCTGAGAGCGGATGGCAGCGAACGCGTGTCTCAAGGTTCCTCAGCTTGCCCTCGGCGCGTCGAAGCTCGATATGGTTTCCTTTGAGCGTTCCGATGCCCGCTGAGTCGTAGCCGCGATATTCCAGTCGCTTCAGTGAATCGATGAGACGATCCGCGACCGGACCGCGCCCCAAGATGCCGACAATTCCGCACATTTAATCAGTTTACCTCAAGTTCAAAACAGAGCGTCCCGCAAGGCGCGCCTGACCAATTCGCTCGCTATAGTTATCGGCCAGTCTAGCCGTGCCTGCCCTCCATCGGGCACGCGGCACCCGGAGGTGCGCGAGCTCCAAGCAACACATAGAGCCTGTCGAATTCGCCGGAAGATCCTAAAGCAACTTTCTGGCAATCGGACAATGAGCGCCGTCAGCAGTTAGCAGCTGCATGAGTCTCTCGTTTTGTCCGATGTACTCGATACCGCCAAGAAGGCCTGGTAGGTCTGCCGCATTCCATCTACAAGCCATGTCCTCGCGCGCCAGCCGAGGCTTGCGAGACGGCTGACGTCGAGCAGCTTGCGCGGCGTGCCGTCGGGGCGCGAGGTGTCGAAGGCGATCTCGCCGCTGTAGCCGACGACCTCGGCGACGACACGGGCGAACTCGGCGATGGTGATGTCCTCGCCTGTGCCGATATTGATCAGCTCCGGTCCCGAATAGCTCTTCATCAGGTGCACGCAGGCATCCGCCATGTCGTCGACATAGAGGAACTCGCGCCGTGGCGTGCCGGTGCCCCACACGGCGACACTCCTTGCGCCCGCGACCTTCGCCTCGTGGAAGCGGCGGATCAGCGCGGCGACCACGTGGCTCAGTTCGGGATGATAATTGTCGCCGCGGCCATAGAGATTGGTCGGCATCACGCTGATGAAGTCGCTGCCATACTGGCTGCGATAGGCTTCCGCCATCTTGATGCCGGCGATCTTGGCAATCGCATAGGGCTCGTTGGTCGGCTCGAGCGGGCCTGATAGCACCGAATCCTCGCGCAGCGGCTGTGGGGCCAGCTTCGGATAGATGCAGGACGAGCCCAAAAACATCAGCTTTTCGGCACCGTTTTGATGCGCGGCCTGGATCACGTTCGCGGCAATCGCGATGTTGTCGTAGATGAACTCGGCGCGCAGCGTGTCGTTGGCGACGATGCCGCCGACTTTTGCGGCGGCGAGGAAGATCACTTGCGGCCGCGTTTTCGCGAACCAGTCGAACACGGCCGCCTGGTTGCAGAGATCGACCTCGCGCCGGTCGACCGTGACGAGCTGCACGTCCTCCCGCGCGAGCCGGCGCACCAGCGCACTGCCGACCATGCCGCGATGACCTGCGACGTAGACGCTTTTGCCCTTCAGGTCAAACGGTGCGCTTGCCATGGGCCGCCTCTCGTTTTGCTTCCGCCAGATCGCTTGCCATCATCTCCTCGACGAGCTGGGCAAAGCTGCGCTTCGGCTTCCAGCCGAGCACCTGTTGCGCCTTGCTGGCGTCGCCGACGAGGAGATCGACCTCGGTCGGGCGGAAGTAAGTGGGATCGATTTTCACCACCGTCTTGCCGCTCTTGCTATCGACGCCGGTCTCGTCGACGCCTTGGCCCCGCCATTCGATGCGGCGGCCAACCTGCGCAAAGGACAGCTCGACCATCTCGCGCACCGAGCGCATCTCGCCGGTCGCCAGCACGAAGTCGTCGGGCTTGTCGGCCTGGAGGATCATGTGCATGCCCTCGACATAATCCCTGGCATGGCCCCAGTCGCGCTTGGCCGAGAGATTGCCGAGATAGAGCGTCTGTTCGAGCCCGACCTCGATACGCGCGACGCCGCGCGTGATCTTACGGGTGACGAAGGTCTCGCCGCGGATCGGGCTCTCATGGTTGAACAGGATGCCGTTACTGGCGAACATGCCGTAGGCCTCGCGGTAGTTCACCGTGATCCAGTAGCCGTAGAGCTTCGCCACGCCATAAGGCGAGCGCGGATAGAACGGCGTGGTCTCCTTCTGCGGGATCTCCTGAACGAGGCCGTAGAGCTCGGAGGTCGAGGCCTGGTAGAACCGGGTCTCCTTCTCCATGCCGAGGATGCGGATCGCCTCGAGCAGCCGCAGTACGCCGATCCCATCGGCATTGGCGGTGTATTCCGGGCTCTCGAAGCTGACGGCGACGTGGCTCTGGGCGGCGAGATTGTAGATCTCGGTCGGCCGGATCTGCTGCACCAGGCGGATCAGATTGGTCGAGTCCGTCATGTCGCCGTAGTGCATCAGGAACGGCACGTCCTCGAGATGCGGGTCCTGGTAGAGATGGTCGACCCGCGCAGTGTTGAACGAGGACGAGCGCCGCTTGATGCCGTGCACGACATAGCCGAGCGACAGCAGATGTTCGGCGAGATAGGCGCCGTCCTGTCCAGTCACGCCGGTGATTAGAGCGACCCGCCGTTTGCTCTGTTGGTTTGACAATTCGTTGCTCTGCGCAGGCTAATGTCGGTCCCCGATCGACGACGTCGATCGCGTCTGGCCTCTTCGAATGCGGAAGCGTCACGCTCTCGAACTGCCGAGTTCTGGGCTCTGTATAGGCATTGCATCGATCGCTCAACTGTACGGAGGTAAACCTTCCACATTGAAAGGGTTTTGAAGGACTATACGAAAGTTTGCAGTCCGGATGATTTCGTTCGGCCTTCGTCAGGCGTTTCTCGGCGTGGGTGCGACCAATGAAATTGCGCCGCGGATAGGAGATAAGCAGACCCGTTTGGCCGAGAAGCGTTCCACAGTCCCTGCGTGCTCAACTCGCGCGTCGAGCCAGCGAGTTTCCCTCATTTCGTGTCCTTGCCCAAAAGTTTTCCAGTCTTGCTGTTCATCCAGTACAACTGCGAGCAAGCCGGGCAAACAAAGCATTGAAATTCGTTCTCTGTCGCGCAGTACTTATCATCCCTGGACAATCATGTTGGTGATCTGGCAAGCAAAAGTGAAGGCGCGCATATTGCCTCTGTGCTGTTTGAGTTCACAGAAAAACGCTGCATGAATGAGGCCAGTGCACCTGCTATACGGGACCTCAAGGGGTTTATCGCGACGATCAGTGTGCCCTGTGCCCCCGAAGGACGAATTCAGTAGCGAAAAGCATCTGGCGGTTCATTGCTCGCGCGTGGCCACGGAAACAACAACAATGGTGCGTCTAACGCGCGGACGATATGGCTCAGAAGGTCAGTGCTCGGTTCGGCGACCATTCCATTGATTTGCAGCCCCTCGGCAGAAAGAAGTCGGATGAGCTGCTCGTGGAGCGGTCGACCCGGGCTTTTAAACCACGTGCCCCCCGCTCGAATGCGCCGAAAGCAGCGTAAGCTTTAGAGACGCGTCCTCGAAATGGATCGCCGGCTTATCGGGTCCGAACGCGGCGTTGCGCTCAATCAAGGTGCCGAGATCAATCTTCAGTCGCTCGCGGGTCTAAACTTCCACATCATTTCTGTTCCAAGGCGCTCACATGAGCTTCTCAATACTCGTTCGTCAGGTCTTGATGGGCCTCATTGCCTGGATAGGCGTTCGGCCCTGGGGCAATCGTCAGGCCTGAACGTCGAGCAGATCCAGCTCGCGGATCTATCGGCAGCTCTCTTGCCGTCACGTTGACTGCTGCCCATGCCTAGCAATTGCGCGCGCTCGTCTCGGATTACTGTTGGTCATCTAGTCTGCTTTCCTTCAACGACGCTGCGTCCGTCCGACCATGGCATGACGTGCATTCGGGAATGGTGATAAGCGCACCATGATGACAGCTTTTGGCGAGGTCCCGTCACAACGGGTTCGCCGCACATATACGCGGTTCCAGGATCGCCATTCTTAAAGCCAACAATGGCCCGGCATTGGCCCTCACAGTGATCGACGAGCAAGACCCTGTTGGATCCATCGGGTCCTCTCACATGACCGCTCCGGGATACCGCATCAATCTCGCGGCGGCTGGTTGGGCACTCAGTGCCCGCAAACGTATTTCGAAGCCTCCAAGGCTGGATTGGTCCTTCTTACATGCGGGCGATCTTGTCTTCATACGGCTCGGCGATCTGCGTGGACAGGACAGAAACAGCGGTCTTCGCAGTGAGCGCGATCCTCAGCCGCTTTGGCAGAAGACCTCTCATCGCAAGCGATCGTCCTGCTCCGCTTTAGCACATGAATTCTGAAGCGACCGAACATTGGTGCTCCCCAGCTGGGCACTCTACAATCTGACGCTACGTACGGTTCAATCCCCCTGCGGGCTTATCGCGTGAATATGTCGAACCCGTCTTCGTTCCCCAGGGGCCAGCCGCAAGGCGAGGAGGGCGGGAGGCGCTTCACCAAGGCAGTTGGCTTTCGGTATTCGTCGTCTGCGGAACGCGCAGCTCGGATCCGCTCGAATGTGCGCGCATAGCTACGCCCAGCTGTGTGGCTGCTCCTCGCTGGCTACGAGTGACCAAGCGAATCAATCAAGCTAACTTGAATGTGTGGATAGGAGCTGCCGCGGCGCCGGAATCAATCGTCCATGGCTAGAATGCTCTGTCGAGTCTGTGCGAATTGGCTTTGTCTATCCAGCCGAGCTCTCCCGCTGTCACCATCATAATGGGGCTGCTTCCCGGGAGTTGTCGGTGCCGCGGCGGCTGAGCAGAATAGGAAACGAGACCAATCGGCAGCGCGTTAATCTGGTCAATGAGCCAAACTCCCGTCAAGGCACCCAACAGTGACTCCGCCGTTCTAGATAACTTTGAACTATGGACCTCGAAAGGCGCCGTCAGGTGCAGGCCACGCCGGGTTGATCATCGCGGGTTCGATACTTGTGGGAAGATTTGCCGGGCGTCATACGTTGGAAGCCCGCGCCTAAGCGGTACTCAGCCCTGGTCCCGTTGAGAGCATCGCGGCTTGGGTCCAGATTGGCGCGTTTGCTACAATCGTTGTTGGTATCAAAGAGTTGCTATGGCGCCTGCAACTACAGATCGGCCGGGGGAAAGACGGCGGTTTTGCAGGCAATCAAATGGCTGTTGGAACGAGCGGCGCAGTTGGCCATGCTCTCTGATGGGCGGGCGGGGCCTCGTAGCGGCGCCGATCGGCGTTCCTCCCATTCATCTTGAGGCGCGAGCGATTGTTAGGCCGGCATTCTCCAGCGCATCCAAAATCCTGTCAGCAACCGCCCGCGGATCGCGCTGGTCCTCTATGCTCACGTTACAGGCCAAGGTAGCTGCGATGATCGCGTGCGCTGTTTTGCGCTGGAGGCAATCGTACTCGGCATACTCACCGCAAGTATTGCAGTTGATCACTGGTCGGCCGCTCCAGGGATCGTGCATTGCAATCTCGCACCAGTTATCTGTGTGACATTTCGGACAGAGCATAGATCGAGATTTCCTTGTGGTCTGACCTCGCGCGCTCCATGGCCATCAGTTGAACGACTGCTTGGTAGCCAAAGCGGCAGAAGTCATTCTACTCCGGAGGCCGTGTTGCCCGTCGTTGGATACGAAAAAACACGATGGAGGCGGCGACGGAGGCAATCGAGGCACCCGAAGGGGGGCTCCGGCATGAGCGACCAGTTGACGCATCTCTGGCGAGCATGCTGGCAACCGTCTATGCCTACAGCTACCTGTTTCGGCGTGAGCAAGCTATTGCAGGTTCGCCGCGGCCACATCAGGGCTACGTAAGATGAGTATGGCCTCCAACTTCCATTCTACTCTGAGTGGCGAGGCCCCGATCTCCGGACGGGGACCTCTGCGTGAGCAATCTCTCGAATCGGGCAATCGCCACGCGACGATGGTGCTCCGATCTTAGCATCCAGTTCTCCTGCAGCCCGGCTTCATCGCGACAGCTTGCAAAGATGCCGAGGCGGCCTCACTGCGGCGTCCCGGGGCAACGCGGGCGTTCTGCAATCTGGGCGCCAAATGACACAATCAAAATTGTGTCGCTCGGAAGCTGTTGTACGGCCAAGCACGGTCGCCAGCTGTAAGAAGACCCTACAATCTGACGCTACGTACGATTCAAGTCCTAATATCGAGAGTCGCGCATTTCGCGCGCCTCGCCTCGCTTGCGTTTGCTGCGAGCGGCTTGTCGCTTCTCAGACATTAACGGAGCGGGCGCCAGATAACGGCAAATGAGGTGCTTTTGCGAAAGCCAACCTACGGGATCTTACGTAGGGCATGTGTCGCATTTTCTTGATCTAAAAATTGCATCGTCTTCCGCATGACGCAAAAAAAGCTGTTCTCAGACGCCAAACATTGGCGAGGCCGTGCTGAAGCGACGCGAAGAAAAGCGGAGTCGCTCGAGGACGACACATCCAGATGCAGGCTCCTCAAGGTCGCTGAGGAATATGATAAACTGGCTCGCCTCGCGGAGGGGCGGCAAAGAAAAGAGGTTGATGGGCAGTTCTGATCGCCACCGGAGCGGACGGTTGCACCGTCAACGCGTTGTGACCGCGGCGCGGGTGTCTCTCCGTTGGAGCTCACAGCCCGCTAGGGCTGAACTGCGAAACTGCGTCATGCGGTAAGCCCAATGAGCGAGGCTGCTGAACGAGTGCGGTCCGCGCGTCCGAGCCTCTGACCATGAATCCATTCTGAGTCACAGTGGCCGGCCACATAGATGACGCATTGACGGTGTCTCAGGCGGCAAGCCGGCTAACCGCTAGACATGAGAAGGAATGAGATGAGGGCCCAGCGTCAGATCGTCGAATTAAAAGCCTCTCGCTCGATGAACTGGCGAGGCATTGGCGTCGCTTTGCATCATGTGTTGAAGCCAGCGACGTTTCTTTGGGTGACAAAGTAGCCGGTTCGCCGGATCATGCCACGCGAATTCCGCCGCCATTTTGGCTGTGAGGCGTTTCAGTCGAATTCTGGCATCTTGCACCAAGCACGGTTGCTCAACGCCATACGTTGCGGACCTGTTTAGGCGAAGAGGCGAGCAGAAGCTCCTACTGGCACGGCTTGCCAAGACAAGCCATCGTAGATGTCTGCGCAGATTTTCTGTATGAGGCCAAGTTCGCAACGAAGGCGGGAATGACGAGAAAATTGAAGAAAGATCAGATGTCGAAAGACGAACCCAAGAGAACTCCCCGGTGAACGATGCGGACAGAACCGATGTTCTTCATCCGAGTAAGTTCGGTGCAAATGATCAGCAGTAGTTGGGGCTGCCCATGCCGGGGTACCAGCCGTTCGATGTACGAGTCGGACAACACGAGTGGTGCCGGATGCAACTCTATCGGCCAAAAGAAGAAGGGCGCATGAGGAAGCAAACTGTAGAAAGACTCGAAGCGGGGCGCGTCCGCGAGGGCCGATTCGCCACCGCACCGGGGTCTGGTCCTTCGGGTCTCTTCTTCGTGCAGGGGCCTTGTGGCTGCCAACTCAAGATCATCGGCCTCGTCCGTCCGGGATGGGAGCATGTCTCTGTGTCGACGCCACGGCGATCTCCAAACTGGGAGGAGATGTGCCTCGCCAAAGATATGTTTTGGGATGAAGAGGAATGCGTGATGCAGCTTCATCCTCCTCATTCGCAGTATGTGAACAATAATCGCTATTGCCTGCATCTCTGGAGGCCGACCCGTCAGGTCATTCCGACGCCTCCGGCAGCCTTCGTGGGCATCGTCGGGCTCGGGCCATCCGAAGCGGCAATTCTGTTTGCACAGATGAGTGCGACGTCTTAGCGGATCTCGCCGCGTATATGCCAAGTCGGGCCGCGGCGACGTGATCGAGAGTCCAGCGGAGTTGCTCACCACAGTCAGGGGCGACGAGCGAGCCTAGGTGGCCACAGGCCCGCCAAGGGCGCGCGGGGCACCACTCTGCGCCCCAGAGCCCAACCCGCTGCGCTTCTGAAGGCGGCGGGAGGCAACACTCGCAGCGTCGGTTGGTCCGGACTACCATTTCTTGTGCGGAATGTGACGCGCATAACCACACCATCGAGGAATCGGCCAGGTGAGCAGATCCGTCGATCCGCTATACACGGAGCGCGGCCAAATACATTTGTATCAGCAGAGGCTCCTACGGGGCGCAACGACCGTACGCATCGGCTGTTACCTGAGTGCGGCGCGTCGAGGAGCGTTGTTGCGCTTGCCTCGATCCTGCGAGGAAATCCTGCATGAGGAGCGGCGATTAGCCTGATATGAGCGCCATGCCCGCGCAACTCGGCGATATTTCTCGTCAATACCGGGCAAGAGTGTTGCTTTGCGGACCTACGCATGACGGTGTCATCTGTATGATCGAGCGAAAATCTTGGGGGGGCTGTGGAAGTCGAAGGTAATAGCGGCCGCAACGGCGCACCGGTCCGCCGCGACTGGGAACGTGCCGAGGCGGAAGGGGTTTACGCGCAGCCGTTTGCCGAGCTCCTATTTCAGGCCCAGACCGTTCATCGCGGAAATTTCGACCCAAACCACGTCGAAACCGCAAGCCTGCTCAGCATCAAGACCGGCGGCTGTCCTGAAGACTGCGCTTACTGCGCACAGAGCGTGCATTACGACACTGGCCTGAAGCCGACCCGCTTGATGGATCGCGCTGATGTGGTCGCCGCCGCGCAGCGCGCCAAGGCGGCCGGGGCGAGTCGCTTCTGCATGGCCGCGGCGTGGCGCAGTCCAAAGGACCGCGACCTCGATCAGGTCTGCGACATGATTGCCGCCGTTAAACGTGTTGGCATGGAGACGTGCGTAACGCTCGGCATGCTCACGCCAAAGCAAGCCGCACGGCTCGCCGACGCCGGCCTCGACTTCTACAATCATAACGTGGACACTTCGCCAGAGTTCTACCGCAGCATCATCACTGCCCGGACCTTGCAAGATCGGATCGACACTCTTACACGCGTGCGCGAGGTGGGGATCAAAGTCTGCTGCGGCGGCATTATTGGCATGGGTGAGCACGTCGATGACCGTCTCGGCATGCTGGTACTGCTCGCCAATCTTCCCAACCATCCGGAAAGTGTACCGATCAACCTGTGGAACGAGGTGAATGGCGTGCCGGTGAAGGTCACGGCGGAGCGTCCCGATCCGATTGCACTGGTGCGCCTGGTGGCGACCGCGCGGATCATGATTCCCAAGAGCGTCGTACGGTTGGCCGCCGGGCGCCAGTACATGACTGATGAACTCCAAGCCCTGTGCTTCTTGGCGGGTGCGAATTCCATCTTTGTCGGCGATGTGTTGCTGACTACCAAAAACCCGCGACTTGACCGTGATGCAAGTTTGCTAGCCCGGCTCGGCATTACGTCTGGACTCGTTTAAGCCATCAGAACAATAGGCGTGCTGCGCGCAAGCCATCAGCGTAGGTAAGAGATGCAGATTGTCTTAATGAAGGGAAAGATTCATGGCGCCTCGGTAACCGAATCCGACCTGCACTATGAAGGCTCGATCTCGATTGATCGCGCACTGCTGGACGCGGCCGGTATCCTGATTAACGAACGCGTCGAACTCTACAACCTCGAGACGGGGCACGCTTTGCAACGTTTGTGACAGAAGCGCCACAAGGGTCCGGCACGGTATAGACGTGAACGGTGCGGCGGCGCGACTGGCGATGCCCCTGAGATAAGATAAGTATCGTTGCATACGCCTCACTTGACGAGGCGGATGCAAGAATCTTCAGGCCGCGCATTGTGCTGGCTGATCGAGAAAATCGCATCGTGCCGGTTTGACTCCAACAAGCTAACCGCCGGAAGACCCTGTCCTTGGCGGCCAGTTGATCCTTGCTCAGCGAGTGAAGAATGAATTCCATCATTGCGAGTAAAGTCGCCAGCTATGCGGCAGGCTTAGATGCGCTTAAAGACGACGACCGCCTGCGGAGTCTCGGGCCGCGCACCGGGATTGACTTTTCATCCAACGATTATCTGGCGCTGGCGAGCGCGCCGCGCATGAAAAAAGCCATCGTCACCGCGCTCGAAGCCGGTACTCCGATCGGAGCCGGCGGATCACGGCTTCTGCGCGGCAACTGCGAGGAGCACGAGTGCCTCGAAGCAGCAGCGGCGCGGTTCTTCGGCGCGCAGACCGCCCTCTTCTTCGGCGGTGGTTATATCGCAAATTTTGCGGTGCTGACAACGTTGCCGCAACGGGACGACCTGCTCGTCCTTGATTCCCTGGTTCACGCCAGCATTCACGAAGGAGCACGAGCTGGCCGAGCCGCGTTCCGAATCAGCGCCCATAACGACCCGCAGGTTATCGAAAGCGCAATTTGCGACTGGCGTGCCGCGGGCGGAGCGGGGCAGGTCTGGATCGTAGTCGAGAGCCTCTACAGCATGGATGGCGATTTCGCACCGGTTGAAGACCTGCTCGCGATCGCGGACCGGCACGATGCGTTCTTGGTTGTGGACGAAGCTCATGCCACCGGCGTTTACGGCGAGCAGGGGCGAGGGCTCACAGCGCCCTATGAAGGACGCGAAAATCTCCTGGTTATTCATACCTGCGGCAAGGCGCTGGGAGCTGCCGGCGCGCTTGTTACCGCCTCTGGCGTGCTGCGCGACTTCATAATCAATCGCTGTCGCCCGTTCATCTTCGCAACCGCCCCTTCGCCGTTAATGGCGGTGGCCGTACGGGAGGCTCTGTTGATCCTGCAGGAGGAGCCGGAGCGCCAACAGCGGCTGGCGAAGCTTGTCGCGTTCACGCATCGGGAGATGGTTGCGCGAGGCGAGAGAAGTCCTTCGAACTCGCAGATCCTGCCCTATATCGTTGGCGAGAATGCCCGCGCCATGAGGCTAGCGTCCGCGCTCCAGGCTCGCGGATTTGACATCCGAGGAATCAGACCACCAACGGTGCCGGCCGGCACGGCCCGTTTACGAATTTCACTGACGCTCAACGTGGGAGAGGATGAGGTGCGTGCGATGCTCGATGCCCTCGCTGAGGAGACGAGGGGCGGATCTCGATGACTCAGCGGATCGTGGTGACCGGCACAGATACAGGAATCGGCAAAACTGTCTTTTCGGCAGGCCTTGCCCATCTTCTCGGCGCGAATTATTGGAAACCAATTCAGGCCGGTGTTGAAGGAGAGACCGATAGCCAGCAGGTCCTACGACTGAGCGGTCTTCCGGCCGATCGGATCGTTCCGGAGCGTTACCGCCTTAAAACGCCCGCTTCCCCGCATCATGCCGCCGAAATAGACGGAATTCGCATCGACCCCGATTCGCTCGTCCTGCCGCATACCGGGGAGCTACCGCTCGTCATCGAAGGCGCTGGCGGGCTGATGGTGCCGCTGAATTCTAGTGCACTCTACATCGACATCTTCGAGCGGTGGCGACTTCCCGTCGTGCTTTGCGCGCGCACGCTACTCGGGACCATCAATCACTCCCTGCTCTCGATAGAGGCCTTGCGGAAGCGCCAGATCGACATTCTTGGGATCGCATTCATCGGGGAAAGAAATTCTGAGACTGAGAGCGCAATTTGTGACATCGCGCGGGTGCGTTGGTTAGGACGGCTGCCCTGGATTTCTCCTTTGACGGCAGAGAGCCTACAGGCTGTCTTCAAATGCTCGTTTATTCCCGGGGATTTCGCGCCATGAAGCCAAACAAGACGTGGCCAATTTGGCATCCATTCACGCAGCATGCTCTTCACAACGAGATGACCAAGGTTGTGCGTGGCGATGGTACTTATCTCTACACTGCGGATGATCATCGAATCATAGACGCAATCTCATCCTGGTGGGTCGTCACTCACGGCCATTGCCATCCGCAGATCGTGAGCGCGATTCAGGAACAGGCCGGCAAGCTGAACCAAATCATTTTCGCCGGCTACACGCATGATCCGGCCGAGGAGGTCGCTCGGCTCCTTTTGAAACTCACACCCCGAGGCTTGGACCACGTGTTCTACTCGGACAGTGGCTCAGCCAGCGTGGAAGTCGCCTTGAAGATGGCGCTCGGTTATTGGCACAATATAGGCGAACAGCGAACACGCATCGTTGTCATGCAGCACTCCTATCACGGGGACACGTTCGGCGCAATGTCAGTTGGTGCCCGCGGTGTCTTCAACGCGGCGTACGGACCTCTCCTGTTCGACGTGACCTCAATCCCGTTCCCTGCGAGCGGTCGTGAGCGGGCGACGCTCGATGCGCTTGAGTCAGCATGTCGGAACGAAAATCCCGCAGCCTTTATTGTCGAGCCTCTGGTGTTAGGGGCAGGCGGAATGCTGATGTACCCAGCTTGGGTGTTAAGAGAGATGAAGCGGATCTGCGAGGCGTTGGACGTTCTGTTCATTGCCGATGAGGTCATGACGGGCTGGGGCCGCACCGGAACAATCTTCGCCTGTGAGCAGGCCAATGTTGTGCCAGATATAGCGTGCTATTCGAAGGGTCTCACGGGAGGGGCGCTGCCGCTCGCGGTGACACTCTGCCGAGCAGAGATTTTCGATGCCCATTATTCAAAAGACCGTACGCGCACATTCTTTCACTCGAGTTCGTACACGGCAAATCCGGTGGCCTGTGCCGCCGCCAAAGCTAACCTGGATCTGTGGAAAGACCAAGAATGTCACCGGCGCATCGCTGCGGTCGCAACCATGCAAGAGCAGGCAATTGAAGGATTCCGCGCCGATCCGCGCTTTGCAAACGTTCGCCGTAGCGGCACCATCACAGCACTCGATCTGAAGACGAGAGATACCGGCTATCTCGCAGGCGTCGGCCCGAGGCTTCACGCCTTCTTTAAAGATCGCAATCTCTTGCTGCGTCCACTCGGTAATACGATTTATGTGATGCCGCCATATTGTGTAACAGCAGGAGACCTGGACGAAATATATGCCGGCATCTGTGACGCTGCCGATGCGCTGGCCTGAAGACGCGCGCGGCAGCGCAAGATCAAGGATTCTGAGCTGTCGTCGGCTTCCCGAACGACTTGAGAGAGCCTTGCCATAGACGCCTACGAAATGGATGATTGTTACCTCGCATCTGCAATGTGGGTGCTGCCGGCCGGGCACTGGTCCACAGTGTCATTGCGCGTTCGGTTTGAGTCCGATCGCGTCATCGCCATTGGTTGCGTGTTCATCTGTGTGGATGCCTGCGCGAATTTGGTACAAAGCCATGAAGTTATGCGTCCATTGGTGACGGCCTGTTGCGGAAGTTCCGCCGTTATTTCGATTAGAAGAGATTGCCTGGACGGCAGGTCTTATCAAGCGTCTACGGACGCGAAGATGCTGGACACGTCATCCGCATTCCGGAGTTTGCGGCAGCCGTGCGAGCGCTGGTACATCTTTCCTATCTCCCTCGCCTGGATCGCGGTCGTTTGCGGAGCCTGCAGTCCGCCGAAGCCGCGGCTCTAAGTGCCATAGCATCCTTGTCAGCAGCGAGAGGTAATAGACATTCCGCCTTAAGGAGCCGACAGCGGCTTTGACACGTAGATCGGAGCCTCATAAGCACATCCGCTGTCGCCGCTCGCGTGCGTCGTCTCCAGGCCGCCGTTTTGACGCGCAGAATGTTTGGATGGCCAGTCCCAGAACCACCGCGCAGAGGACATCTTGAAAGATCTTGTTTGCTGACCGCGCAATCATTGGAAACTTCGTGCTTTCCAAGTTCTCGGTGACGCGCCTTTTCGGCCTCCCTATTGACAGATGCCTTTTGCTCTTCCAAGGGGAAGGCCATTTCCAGAGACATGCGGGGGCCGGATCAGATCGAACATGAGCCACATTCGCAGCTGTCAGTTGAACGTGATGATCCGAGCCTTGGTGAATTGCGAAATTCCGGTTATGGGTCATCTTGGTCTCACGCCACAAAGCGTCAACGCGATGGGTGGCTTCAAGGTACAAGGTCGAACCGCGGACGATGCCCTACGTCTGCTTGACGATGCGCACCAGCTACAGCAGGCCGGATGCTTTGCTCTTGTCCTCGAAGGCATCCCGACCGAGCTCGCTGCGCGGGCGACTGAATCTCTGAGCATACCAACGATTGGCATCGGAGCGGGTCCAAGTTGCTCAGGTCAAGTTCTAGTGTTCCACGACGTGTTGGGGCTCGCAGGAAGTCATCATCCCAAATTCGTGCGTGTCTATGTTGAGGGCCGTCAGCTGCTGCAGGAGGGCCTCTTGCGCTGAGCAGCTGATGTCCGTAGCGCAGCATTCCCTGCGCCGCAGGAGTCATATCGCCTTCCGGACGGCTTGCGCGACTCGATCGTAAACTGGACGCCTTCCAAGTCAAGGTAGTGCATGGGCAACTGCGGGCCGAGACGGAGATTCGAACGACTGGGACGTCTCGGATTCAGTACGGCACTCGAAGAAACATTTCGCCGAGTGTGATTGGATTACGTTCGATCGCCGAGATCTGGGTCGAAACCCGGCGGCTAGACGACTGGTACAGCGAAGCTCATCTCACGACAGTCGATTGGATGGACGCAATGGGCTGAGTTCGCCGGTGCCATACAAACCCTGAGCAATACACGCTTCGATGGGGTTGCTCTTATGCCGATCACCGGCTCGACCGGCGGCACGCCGTCGCCGCCGGATCTGGGTTCGAACGCTATTCCGGCCGCGTCACAAGTCGATGCTATCGCAATACCCTGCCGTACTCAAACAATCAAATGCATACAGCTAGTTCATTGCAGGTTTGGCTTGCGGGAGACCTGAGCGTGGCGGCATTCCAAGGACGAGCTGAGACAGATATGGAACGCCGCGAAGAATCGAGCGCACCGTTAGCGCGATCGCAATAATCGAGGCACCGAGCATACCCGCGATGATCAACCGGGTCGTGAGATCCCAAAGTTCTCCGAACTGTACGAAATCCATGAGACGGAACACGGTACCCTGGACCAGGTAGAGCAGCAGCGTGGTCTGGCCCAACTCCACAGCGATAAAGCGGGCCATCCGATTTGAATGGCTAACGCTCCAGCATTGCAGCAGGAGTTCGATAGCGATTGCTGAGGCAGCTGCAGAGCCAACAAACATCAGAAGCACGTCTTTAGCCGACCGAAAATCGTGAATTACCCCAAGATTATTGTAGACATAGGTGTCCTTGCCCCAAGCTAGAAAGCATACGCAAGTCACTATCGAGAGAAATAAAATCAGGAGCGGCTTGTGATGTCGCGATGTACTCGTCCATCGTTCTCTCGATTGAGCAAGCAAGAAGCCGAAGCAGAAGAATGGGTAAGTGAATCTGATCAGGGGTGATATGGAGAATGTCAGAGGCGCGAGTGCGACCAGTATCGCTAAGCCAGATATGACCCACGATCGCTGGTTGAGCCTGGTAGAAACCTTGATGAGAAGGTAGGAAACAAACGTGGCCCAGATGAACCAGTATGTGCCAGCGAAATCGTCTACAAATTCCAAAAGTCCGCTCGTTAGGCTGGTCGCGCGCCACAATGCCGCCAGCTTAACTGTCTCCATGAACGTCCACCAAAACAGCATCGGCAGCAAGAGCTGCTTCGCACGGTCGCTGGCGGCTCGAGTGAACGACTTTTGCAGCAGCGATCGAGAAGAAAGATATCCGCTTATCGCCATAAAGAGTGGCATGTGAAACATATAGATCGATTTGTAGTACGGCGAATACCAAAACCCGTCGTCTCGGTAGATGACATACTGGATCAGGTGCCCAACGATCACCAAAACAATGAGCGCACCTTTCGCGAAGTCTAAGCTTAGATCTCGATCGTTTGCCTCTGTCGTGCGCGAACTCGGGGCGATCGTTCCAGTCACGCGTAGCAATGTATCAAACATCTAGATATCTGTTGTTGATGAGCCGGCGGCCCATTGTCGGCTTCTTCTGCCTCATTTTTGATCCAAACAAAAGGTGATGGCGGGACTTTTTGGAAGGGGAATAAGCTCAGCTTGTTAGGCCTTGAAGAACGAGCTGTGGGCCGAGCGTCTCTGAATGCCTCGCGGAACTTCGCGGCAGAGCAGATATCTAATTTGAGGTATTGGTGTAGCAGTACGGGCGCGGCATACTATTTGCAGACGCGGTTCTGGGAGGAAGACTGTCGCGCTCAGTCTCCCACTCAGCCCGACGCATCTCAGACCCGGCAGATGCGTCGGGCTTCTTCCGTTGGCCCAGCATAGTTGACATCTGGTCCGTCACCTTCGCTTGCCGCCGAGGCGCTCACGCCAATAGGGGCTTCTGATAGCTGAACTCGGGCACGCCAACATTGGGGTTGCGGCAGTGTGCTACGCGCGCACACGGATAGCGGTGCTCTGCAGTTCTGGGGCAAAAGCCGAGGACCGACCCTTTCTGATTGAGATGCTCGCTCGGTTTGGTGTAACTGACGCCGTGAACCGCGCCGGGGATGTCCCGATCGGCATTGAACCGGGTCGACGCTGCCGGAATGAATGCTACGCGGCCCTCGTGACGTGGGCAACGGGCTTGATCGTCCTGCGATCGTGGTGAGCTTGAAGGGCCGCACGCAGAACCGATAATTGCTTATGCTTCTTCAATCGTCGGACGCCCTTGTTGACCTCGATCGCCAGCCGTGACCCATCGCAAGGCCATTCCGGCATCCCGCCAGCGTTTGACGTTGCGCGTGGTGCCGAGCGCCTCGATCCCTGCCGCAAGGCAGAACCGATCGAAGCTCGCCCGCACTTTCGCAAACGCTTCGTCCACAGCCCGGTAGCCGGCCAACCAGCCGGTGTGATATCTCTCGTCATGGCGTTGCTCTCCTTTGTGGAATCAGCACGCCGAGCCTACCGGCTCGAGGGCAACGCCGACCTCTTCAGAAATTCAACAGAACCCGGGACATCCCCACCGCGCGTTCCTTGACGGCTTTCGTCGCAAAACCGGCCGCCGGAGTGATTGCTGCTGCACCTATGCTGTAAACGGCTCAGGCTAGATCGCTGCTGCACAATCTACGGACCTAACAAAGTCCGCACCCGTGCGGCTGGGCACGCGGCGAACAAGAAGCCATACTTACACCATTCGACTCCATTCCGCGGCAAGGAGCTCACCTTCGGCAGACCTCAGACTGGAAACTTAGATAAGCCAGCTCGACCAGAGGCGCTCGCGAGTGCGAGGTTCTATGGTAAAAGTGCTGCTCGCACTCACGTATTGTGGACCGAGGAGGGCAGTAGGCGTTCTCCGCGCATAAGCCGACTCGGCGGATCTCAGATAGCGTTGGCCTTCAGACGTCACCTTGATGATCATGGCTTCAAAACTCCTGACCATTTCGGCGGCAAGCAAGGACTCACGCCAGTGACTTGTGCGGCGATGCTGTCGCTAGCAACAGTTTCTCTCGTGTGCCTACAAGTTTAGCTTGCTTGGGCTGAATTCAACGTTTCGGTCAATGACTCCTCAAATATGTCTAGGCCTTGTCCCAACGTTTCTTGGTCGATCGTAAGTGCAGGCAAGAACTTCACAACCTGATCGGTCGGTCCGCATCGCTCGATAATCAGTCCCTTCTCAAACGCTCTATGTGACGTCGCCTCTGCAATTTCGGTCGTTTTGCAATCGAATCCGCATACCATGCCCCGTCCACGAACAGCAAACTTGTTTCCGTGCTGGTGCGCGATGGCATCGAGTCGGCGCCGCATAAATGCGCCCAAGCGTCGGACCTGTTGCGAGAACGTCTGGTTGCGCCAATACAGATTCAAAGCCGCTTTGCCAGAAACGAGTGCAAGGTTGTTCCCTCGAAACGTCCCCGTGTGCTCGCCTGGTTCCCATGCGTCAATCGCTTCTTTGATCAAGAGCATCGATAGTGGCAAACCGTACCCACTCAGCGATTTTGACATTACAACAATGTCTGGCGACAACGCAGCGAACTCGAAACTGAAGAACTCGCCTGTACGGCCACAGCCCATTTGGATATCGTCAACTATGAAAATAGCTCCGACCTCTTTTGCCAAAGCCTGAATTGACTGCAACCATTCCTTACCGGCGACGTTAATGCCTCCCTCTCCTTGCACGGTTTCGACGAGAATGGCGGCTGGAAGATCAATGCCACTGCTCTCGTCTATTAATACCTTTCGCACGTAATCCGCCGGACTGTGAGCGGAGCCAAGATACCCATCATAGGGCATGAACGTTGTGCCGGATAAGGGAATGCTGCTGGCTTTGCGGTAAAAGCGGTTACCGCTCGCGGCTATGGCTCCCAAGCTTTGGCCGTGATATCCATTCGTGAAGGAAATGACGTTGTGACGTCCTGTGATCTTACGCGAGAGCTTTAGAGCTGCTTCAACAGCGTTAGCTCCCGTAGGCCCCGTAAATTGAAAGCGGTAGGAAAGATTCCGTTCACGAAGGATGACAGAGCTAAAGGTCTCCATGAATTCGACCTTTGCTGGAGTGGCCATGTCCAAGCCGTGGACGACCCCGTCCGACTCCAGATACTCGCTGATTGCCGCTTTGATCTCCTGATTGTTGTGGCCATAGTTTAGCGCTCCAGCGCCGGACAGAAAGTCAATGACCTTTCGGCCACCCTCTGCGAACATAATCGAGCCGCGCGCCCTGCTGAAGACAGCAGGAAAGGAACGTGAGTACGAGCGCACGTTGGACTCTAGCATTTCGACTGTCTTCATTTTGCGCACCCCGTGTGCTCCAACCATGTGGTGGTCTCCTCGACAAGAAAATCTGCCCGACGAACAAGCGCGCGGCCAACATCGTACAGGATTGGCAGACCATGAGCGCACGGTTCCGGCGCACTCTCGGCGTCCTTTGGGCTATGCGTAGCGCGTCTGAAAATCAGCTCCAACGGCTTACCTGAGAACCAGGCGGAACAAAGCTACTACGTCTAGTAGTTTCGTCCCCAGCGACGGCCCCCCGGCTAAGTCGTCTTTCGCGGGCAGGTTTGCTTAGCCGCGCGCGATCGAACAATTTGCGCATACTGCGCGGTTAGCTTGGAAACGGGGAAGTATGTGGGCCGAAAAAGTTCATCGCGGCCAGAGGGGCCGATGCGCTCCCGGCGACGGCGGGGCCCGCCAGCCGGAAGCGTGTGTTGGATGCTCACGCTCATGGCGAGTAGAAGGCACACGGCCGCCGCGGATCTGGCCCCGCGCGCGGGCTTATCGCGCGTCCAGAGCCACCGCTTTGGCCTTGCGTTTGGCCGGGACCGGCGCCGGAAAGTGGTCGGCGTGGATGCATTCGGCAGCAAAGGCGTGGCTTGAGATCGCTTCGACCAGTGGCATTTGTGTTGCCCTTGCAACGGATGCGTAGGTTTCGGGTGCTTCGGCCCGCCGAACGGTTGCTGGGAGCGAACGCAAGTTGGCGAGTCTGGCGTACACCACTCGATCCTTCGAAAGCCCAACATCCAAAATGCGGTCTTTGCGGTTTCTGTGAATTCCGAAGCGATCGTCTCGACAGACTGCGGGATTTTGGCCGCGATCGTCGGATCCTTCTCCCACAAACTCCGGTGCCCGACCTATCTGGAGCGGTCGCACAAGTCTCAGGTGAATTCTTTGTTCTAACGAGGTCCTGCCGGCAAGCCGCTGCCGTGGCACTTTCGCGCTAAGCTCAGCAAGGATCTTAGCAGTGAAGGTAGGGCGCTCCTTCGTTAAAGCGATGAGGGCCTCGCCTCGTCTGATTGCGCGATCATACCAAAGGCGCCTTGTCAGGAGCCCGACGTTGCAAGTGCTTCAACCAGATTCCGAAAGTGCAACAACAACGACAGGAATGCGGCAAGAAAGGCGATGGTCGCCACTGGCACGCGGTAAGCACGGGCAATCGCGCATTGATCGACATCGTAAGCGCCGCGCGGGTGCGGCTTGGTCCAGACTGCCTCCCCATCTTTCACGCGTTCGTTCCACCCCGATGCTCGCGAAGCGCCGCATCGAGGCAGGCGCTCAACTCCAGGTCGGCAAAGGGTTTGGCAAAAAAACCGGTTACGCCCGCGCTCAACGCGCGGGCTCGCGTGCGATCATCTGCGAAGGCAGTCATCAAGATGAATGGTGCAGTGTGGCCCTGGGCTCGCATCTGTTCCAAAAGTTCAAAGCCGCTCATCATGGGCATCTGCACGTCTGCAATGACACAGGACGTGTCGTTCAATTGAGACGACCGCAAGAATTCCTCAGCCGATGCAAACGTATAAACGATGTGGCCCTGCGATTTCAAAAGGTTGTTCAGTGCGGCACGAATCGAAGGATCGTCGTCAACAACAGAAACAGTTGAATACCTAGACAAGACGACCTGTTCTTAGTTGGGCGAAGGCGCTGGCCGAAGCATGACTGCCAGCAGAAGGGTGCGCGTGTACGACGAAATTGTAAAATCATACTTAGGTTTGTACCTTGAAACGGTCGGTCCCAATTCCCAGCCTCTCAGCCATCCTGATCAAATCGGCTAGCGATCGAGCTCCCATCTTCTTCATCACGTGGCCGCGATAGATTTTGACTGTAATCTCGGCGAGCCCGAGTTCCGCGGCTACCTGTTTGTTCAATAGGCCGGCGGCGACCAGTTTCAACACATCCTGCTCTCGTGGACTTAGGGCCTCAAACAAGGACTGCAGCCTGCTGACCACCTTGTCTACACCTCGTCTCTTCCGATCCTGTTCGATAGCTGCGACTACGCCATCGAGTAGTTCCTGATCGCGAAACGGCTTGCTGAGAAAATCGATTGCTCCACTCTTCATAGCTTTGACGGTCATCGGAATATCGCCATGAGCGGTGATGAAAATGATGGGAATGTGAATCTTCAGTTTGGCTAACTCATTCTGGAGCTCAAGGCCGCTCAATCCCGGCAGCCTGATGTCAAGCACAAGGCAGCTAGGAACATCAGGGAGCTCGCTCTGGAGCATTTCCCGGGCCGATCCGTAAGCAACGACATCTAGACCGATCGAACGAAATAGGTTGACCAGCGATTCGCGCATTGAGAGGTCATCGTCGACGACGAAGACGCTCGGCCTCACCTCAGGCCCGACGACATTTGGGGCTTCCTTCCGGGGTTCAGAGCGCTTGGTCACGATAAGAGCCTCACTTGTACGATTTACAGTAGACTTGTTGCCTCACTACGACCTTTGATTGATCTCATAGGCTTTCGAGGACTTTCGCGCAGTGCAAATCTTTGAAATTTTCAAGGTATGTGACTGGTCAGCCATTCGCGCCAGCGTGACGCATTACAGGAAAGTCTAGCAAAAACCGCCCGACTGGTCGAGAACTGCCTTTCGCGTCTGTCCGCCGTCGCGTTGGATCGGCCCCGCGGCATCGATCAAATCGATCAGCAGCCGATCGAGAAGCACCGAATCCAGAACTTGAGGCGCTCGCTTTAGCGGCGGCGCTTGTCGCCTGGCCTTCGCGAGTGAGGCTGCAGCGGACGGCTCATTATGCGGCTGAAGGATCAGAATGCCCGTCGCTTTGGTAGTTGAATGCGGGGGCGCGAGCTGAGCGAATTGGCGCGATTGTGCCTGTGCATGCGCCGATCCCGCCGGCGTTGAGATCGGCAAGCGGCGTAGACTATCGCACCCGTACTAAGGAAAATAGACATTAAAACGAGTAGCAGCGGCATCAGCCCACGAACTCTTCTTTTTGCGTCGTCAGAGCGCCTGTGAGTTGCTCTTTGCGAGGTTGGGGAAAGCACCTTGCACCGACTTCGTACAACCTGACGCAAGGTGCGATTCAAGTCCTTTCCGTCATGTTTGTAGGAAAGATGCTCGAATTCGAGCTGCTGCAGGGGCGCTCACGTGCGTTCGTGTCGTTGCTTCCTTCACGAGGCTCGCATCCCAACATGAGGCGGCGTAATCTGAAGGAGAGGCGGGACACACTCCATTCGGTGTCCAGCTGCGGACCGGTTCGCCAAAAGGCAGTTGCATTTGCTCTCCTGCACCAGCCAAACAACCGCTGATCCAGCGAAAGAATCATTCTTCCACCAGAATTGGCCGACATCATAGGTCCGTGCCGGGCACCTTGAAGGTTCGCTCTTTGACCTACATAGGAACGACAAACGCGCCCCGAGCGGTCAACCTGAAGCTGCTGTTAGACCTGCCAGTAGCTCATCGATCCGCTAGGGGCCTACGGCCCAGGCAGGATCATTACAGGCGACCCGACGTACTCCGTCGAGAAGAAAGTGCGTCGGGTTCGCCCCACATCGCCAGTACATCCGTGGGTGATGCTGCCTCCAATGAAGCAACCAGCGTGGCAAAACTGAGGCTCGCTCAGCAAGGCAGAGTAGGTCGTGACTCCCTGCTACTTCGTGCCGGCCAGGAAGGGCTTGAATCGTTCGTAGCGTCAGGTTGTACGATGCCGGGTAGATCTATCGAATTGGCAAAGAAGGCGTTCCGCTGTACTTCATTTTAATTGCAATTCTCTTCACCGGTTTTGGGGTAGCCTACGCCTTGCTTGAACAGCGGTTCAAGCAGCGAGAACTCTCTCGGATCTATCGGCTTCGCACGGCCGGCAATCGCCCTCCTGCGAACCGCAGCGAACGGCATTCCGATCAGCGAGGACCTATACGGGCGCTCGGTGAGCATCAGGGGTGCCTTTGCCGCGGGTCAGTTGCTCCATCAATGGGAGCAGGAATGAAGAGAATAGTTATGGGCGCGGTTTCGCTCACAGTGGCTTGCAGATCTGCCCTTGATGCTGTGGTTCAGAGTCGATGACTGCATGGCGCCTTCCAACAATGGAGCCAGGAGTGAACGTCGATTTCGAAAACAGCACCGCTCGTGTCGCCGGGATTTCTAGCCTGAGCGCCCTTGCGGCGTTTATGTTCAGCGACTCGAGCGAGCATCTTGCTTCTCCTCGGGTCTTAGAAGCACCCTTCCGGGCCGATTGTGGAGCAAACTTCTTTGGCGGCCGTGCTGTTAAGCGTGGGCGAATTCTCGGGACCGGCTTCTGTGAGAAAGGGTCGTTCGACATGCCAGATATCAGCGAGGCGATCGCCGAGCTCACTGATCGTCTGATCGCATTCAGAGCAGTTCGCACCATAGTCAACCAGGGAAGCGACATTTCCGCCGGTCAGCGCAAAGAGGCATCGTGCCCTGCCGTCCGGTATTCCTCGGCCGGCATCGACCTCAGATCTAGGGACCGCCCGGAGATCGACAGCTTGGTGCAGGTCTCGAGGGGCACAGGCTGAGCTGATACTGCGCCAGTGCGGTTTCAGCTCGAAAAAGCAATATCGGCCGGCGCTTATGTCCGCGGGGGTAGCCATCGAAGCGGCGGAAAGGTCCAGCTGTTCGATTTGCTGCAATGGACCGAGCGCTCCGAGCCTTAGTACATCCGATTTCGAGGGGCTCATGCTTACCAAGAAGCTGCTTCAGCTCTTTGGCTCAAGTCGCTCGATAAGGCGTTGTGGTTTATTGATCATTCAATGTCCAAACGCGCCTCCGCATCATTGGATTCGTCTCGTTCGAGCTAAGTCTCTGCTGCGATCATAAATCAGGCTCGTGACTAGCGTCTGAGAGGCGTTGTCGAAGGGCCGGCCTTCCTCAAGTGCAAAATTGTGTACGGCGAGGTCCTTCAATATCGTGTCGGATACACGGATACACAGACTCTGTGCTTCCTTAGCTCGGTATGGCGATCTCAGTGTCGCCGCGCTGCTCGCTTCACGGGGACAGCATAATCAACATTTCACAGATAATACCGGGACGACCGGGCGCACGCTAACGCCGTGACAGCGCGCACCGGGACGGCTTCGAAACTTGTGAAGACACTTTTCTCGGCCCAATGCCATGTTAGTTTGGTGCTGAAGACTGAGCGCGTCAATGGTATGGCCGCTTGCTCGAAAGACATACTCGGACGACGTTGTGCGAAGCAAGTTGTGGCGCTCGGGGCTTCAGTCCGCGCCAGGAGATCTCGCAATTGGCTCATGGGATGGCGTTGCGCATCGCGGCCCGGACGCTCAGGCCGATGCAGCGCTCAGAAGCCGGCGTCCAATGGCCTCGCGTTGTGCCGATCATGGGCAAACCGATCAGCTTTCACATGTCATTGTCTGCTTGAGCGGTAGCAGCGATCTGGGCCCTGCTGCACGTCGGGCCTGGGCCGTGATCGGGTAACGGGCCACGAGCCGCTCTATCGAATACAATCCTTCGCCCACACACTGCGCCAGCGAGAGCGCCCGCCGCCGATGCTGTGCAGGCTCGGCCGGCGCGCAGGATTCGGCTGGATCGATCGGGCTGTGACGTGTTGGGTGTGTAAGTCGCATCTTGGCGTGCCTTGGTCCACTCTTTGGCGGCCTTGATCGGTACTCGCGCCGTTTTGGCGAAGTCCCTTCACAAGCTCGCCCCATATGTGTCAGGTTTGGCTCAGTCTTTATTGACCGGGCGGGCAAATGCCGCGGGACCCCCTCATCCGAACTCTGTTCGGCTCAAATGTCGACAGTGACATCCAGCCCCTGTGGGAGGACGGTGATCGCGCGTTCTGCCGTGCGTGGCGCCGGCAAATCCACGGCAGCAGGGCTGTCGTACTTGTCGTGCGGCCCATCGCGGAACACCCAGCGACGCTCGACCGCCTCGCCCATGAGTATGAGCTGAGGGAGGAGCTAGACGAGGCATGGGCGGTGCGGCCGTTGGAACTCATCCGGGAAGCTGGTCGGACTATGCTGGTCCTGGAGGATCCATGCGGCGAGCCACTACTAAATTTACTCGGGATCCGCATGGAGCCCAAGCGCTTCCTGCGCCTCGCTGTTGGTATCGCCAGGGCCGTGGGCAAGCTTCACCGGCACGGCTTGGTCCACAAGGACCTGAAACCCGCTCACATTCTGGTCAATTGTCCTGACGAACAGGTGCGACTCACTGGGTTTGGTCTGGCTTCCCGTCTTTCCCGCGAGCGCGTGCCGCCCGAACCTGCCGATTTCATCGCCGGCTCGCTGCCCTACATGGCGCCCGAACAGACCGGACGAATGAATCGCTCGGTCGATTGTCGCAGTGATCTCTATTCACTTGGCGTGACATTCTACCAGATGCTGACCGGCGCGCTGCCGTTCACGGGCTCAGATCCCTTGGAGTGGATCCATTGTCATATTGCAAGAAAAGCAATACCGCCCGTCGAGAAATCGCAAAACCTCCCGGAGCCGATATCTCAGATTGTGATGAAACTCCTCGCGAAAACCGCCGAGGAACGCTACCAGACTGCCGCTGGCCTTGAGCACGATCTGCAACGCTGTCTCGCAGCATGGGCCAACCACGGTCGCATCGACCCATTTGAGCTCGGCACAGACGACACACCTGATCGGTTGCTCATCCCCGAGAAGCTCTATGGCAGAGCCCTTCAGATCGAGGCTTTGCTTGCCTCTTTCGATCGCGCGGTGAAGAGCGGCGCGCCGAGGTTGGTGCTCGTCGCCGGTTACTCCGGTGTCGGTAAGTCTTCGCTCGTCCAGGAGCTACACAAAGCACTGGTGCCCTCGCGCGGGCAGTTGGTGTCAGGCAAATTCGACCAACTGAAACGCGACGTTCCCTATGTGACGCTAGTGCAGACGTTTCAGAGCCTTGTCCGTCCTCTTCTCAGCAAAAGTGAGGGCGAACTCGCCACTTGGCGGCAAGCGCTCCGGGAGGCGCTCGGCGCGAATGGACGACTGATGGTCGAATTGATCCCCGATCTGAGCCTGATCATTGGCGAGCAGCCCGCGGTTGCTGAGCTTCCAGCCCGGCAAGCGCAAATTCGTTTCCAGCTGGTGCTTCGCCGCTTTATTGGCGTGTTCGCCCGGCGAACCCATCCTTTGGTGCTCTTCCTCGACGATTTGCAGTGGCATGATGCCGCAACGCTCGACTTGATCGAGGATCTCCTGACCCAGTCGGATCTGCACCTGCTGCTCATTGGAGCTTACCGCAGCAACGAACTTGATGCAGGCCATCCACTCAAACGCAAGCTCGACTCCATCAGGAGAGCCGACGTAAATTTCGAGGAGATCACGCTCTCGCCGCTCACTGCAGACGATGTCGCGCAGTTAGTCGCGGATACCCTTCGCTGCGGACCAAAACGCGCTGCCCCGCTTGCAAAGTTGGTGCATCAGAAGACGATGGGTAATCCGTTCTTCGCCATTCAATTCCTTTCTGAACTGGCCGAAGAGCAGCTGTTGACGTTCGATCACGAGTCGGCGCGCTGGCGATGGGATCTCGAGCGTATTCACGCAAAAGCGTACACCGAGAACGTCGTAGATCTGATGCTCGGCAAGCTCATCCGCCTGCCCGAGGAAACGCAGGACGCGCTGCAACAGCTGGCCTGTTTCGGCAACATCGCCGGGACGGCGGAGCTTGCGATCGTGCTCGAAATTTCGCAGGAGCAGGTGCATGCGACCCTGTGGCCGGCGATCCGGCAGGAACTGATCGCGCGCCACGGAACAGCCTACCGCTTCCTCCACGATCGCGTTCAAGAGGCGGCCTACTTGCTGGTGCCGGAATCCTCGCGCGCTCCTGCCCATCTGCGGATCGGTCGGATGCTGGCGGCACACGTCCCTGCGCACAAACGCGAAGAGGCTATCTTCGACATCGTCAGCCAACTCAATCGAGGTGTCGCGCTAATTGCCTCCGGTCAGGAGCGTGAGCAGCTCGCAGAGCTGAATTTGGTCGCAGGGCAGCGTGCCAGGGCGTCGGCGGCCTACGCCTCGGCACTCACATATTTCACCGTCGGTGCTGCGCTGCTCGCGGAGCACTCTTGGCGAAGGCGCCACGAACTTGCGTTCGCACTGGAGACAAGCCGGGCTGAATGCGAATTCTTGGTAGGCCAGCTGGACATTGCAGAGAGCCTCCTGTCCGTACTGTCGAAGCGCGCTTTGAACGCGCCCCAGCGAGCAACGGTCGCATGTTTGCGGGTCGATCTTTACTTGACGCTCGGTCAGCACGGGCGGGCAGTGCTCACAGGGCTCGAATATCTTCACGACGTCGGGATCGAGTGGTCGCAGCATCCGACGGACCAGGAAACATTGGCCGAATATCAGCGGATGCGGTCACAGCTACCCGACGCAATCGAGGATCTTGCTAGTTTGCCTGCAATGACAGATCAGACCACGCTTGCCACGCTTGCCGTCTTGACGCGCATTCTTCCGCCCGCAGGTTTCACGGACGCCAATTTATCCGCTTTGGTCATCTGCAGAGCTGTCACCATCAGCCTCGAATACGGCAACACTGATGCTTCTTGCGCCCATTACGCATGGCTAGGCCGAATCTTGGCCGGGCGCTTCGGTGACTACCAAGCAGCTGACAAATTTGGTCGTCTTGCTTGCGACCTAGTTGATCGCGGTGAGTTCTCCCGCTTTCGGGCTCCCGTCTATTTGGCCTTCGGGTGCAACGTGATCCCGTGGACGAAGCCCCTAAGAGGTAGCCGAGTTTTGATTCGGCGAGCGCTCGCAGCTGCGGTCAGCAGCGGCGATGTCATCTATGAGGCGTACAGCTTGCTTCATCTAACCTCAAATATGATGATGGCCGGAGATCCCCTGAAAGAGGTACAGAACGAGATAGAGAAAAGCTTTGCTACGATACGGAATAGAAAGGTTCAGTTTGCTGCTGATACCGTAGCCGCTCAGCTCGCAATCATTAAAAGCATGCGCGGCCTCACGCGCTCATTCGGTTGCTTGGATGACCAACAATTTGACGAGCTAGAGGTCGAGCGATCGTTGGCACGGAGTCCGGAGCTGTCACCTAGCGAAACCGTCTACTGGATCCGCAAACTTCAGGCGCGATTTCTAGCCGGCGATTATGCTGCGGCTGTTGATGCTCGCTCCAAGGCGGAGCCCAAATTATGGACTATGCCGACAGAGCCCTTGATCGCGGAGTTTCACTTCTATGGTGCGCTGTCTCACTCATGTTACTGCGACAAGCCAGGCGAAAGCGAACAACAGCAACATTGGGATATCATTGATGCCCATTACAGACAGCTGCAGATATGGGCGACGAATTGCCCCGAAAATTTTGAGAATCGGGCTGCCTTGGTCGGCGCTGAAATTGCAAGGCGGGAATACCGCGATGCAGACGCAATGCGACTGTATGAACACTCAATCCAGACCGCAGCACGTAACGGTTTCGCCCACCACGAGGGAATCGCTTGCGAACTTGCAGCGCGCTTTTATGCTGCGCGCGGTTTTGACAGAATCTCCCGGGTTTACCTGCAGGACGCGCGGCGCGGCTACCTTCGTTGGGGAGCAGATGGCAAAGTGCGTCAGCTCGACGAGCTGAATCCCCATCTCAGCCATGAGGAGACCACTCCTGCCGTGAATGGAATGAGGATCGGAGCTCCGGTTGAGCATCTTGATCTCGCGACGGTGACAAAAGTGTCGCAGGCGATTTCCGGCGAGATTGTTCTTCAAAAACTAATCGACACGCTTATGCGGACTGCCATTGAGCAGGCCGGCGCCGAACGAGGTTTGTTAATTCTGCTGCATGGAGGCGAGCCACGGATCGAGGCGGAAGCCGCAACGGTAGCGGATGCGCTGCTTGTAAAGGTGAATGAACAGCCCGTAACTCCGATGGCGCTTCCCGAGTCCGTGCTGCATTTCGTCCTACGTGTCCGCGAAAACGTTATTCTCGAAGATGCTGCCGCCGAGCCTTCATTTGCGGAAGATCCGTATATCCGCGAGCGCAAAGCGCGTTCTATTCTTTGCCTGCCACTGATCACGCAGGGCAAGCTGATCGGCGTACTTTATCTGGAGAATAATCTCGCCGCGCGCATATTCTCGCCTGCCCGCAACTCGGTGCTGAAAATGCTTGCCTCGCAAGCTGCAACAGCGCTGGAAAACAGCCGGTTGTACAGCGAAGTGCAGCAACGGGAGTCGAAAATCCGGCGCTTACTCGACGCTAACATCATCGGAATATTTATCATTCGCGAAGGAGGCGAGATCATCGAGGCAAATCAAACCTTCCTCACGATGGTTGGATACGACCGAGAGGATCTCGTCGCGGGGCGAGTGAACGGTCTCAACCTGACACCGCCAGAATGGCACGAGCGCACACTGAATGCTGGAACAGAAGCAAGAAGGACCGGAGCTGTCCAGCAATTCGAGAAAGAGTATGTCCGCAAGGATGGCAGCCGCGTGCCGGTGCTAATTGGCCTCGCCGTATTCGATGCGCGAGACGACCAAGGTGTTGGCTTCGTCCTCGACCTGACAGAGCGAAAGAGAGCGGAAGCGGAAGTCCGTGAAAGCGAACGACGGTATCGCGAGACTCTGATGGGGCTGGCACACGCCAATCGGATCACGACAATGGGACAGCTGGCCGCCTCAATCGCCCATGAGGTCAACCAGCCGATTGCCGCGATCAGCAGTAATGCGGGGGCGGGGCTAAATTGGCTCGGTGCTCAACCGCCAAATCTGGAAGAAGTTCGGCAGACCTTCGGTTTGATTGTCCGTGACAGTATGCGTGCAGGGAACGTGATCCGTCGGATCCGCGCTCTTATGAATAAGGCTCCTATGCAAACGGAGCTTCTCGCAATTGACGAATTGATCTTAGAGGTGCTGGCCCTAGTTCGCGCGGAACTTGCGAAAAATGATGTATGGGTGCAAACGCGACGGACTGAGGCGTTGCCGCTTGTCCGGGCAGATCGCGTCCAGGTCCGGCAGGTGATTCTCAATTTGATCACGAACGCCATCGAGGCGATGAGGGAGATCAGCGAAGGTGACCGCGAGTTACTGATCAGTGCGCGGACAGATGACTCGAATAACGTAGTGGTCACTTTTCGGGATACGGGTCCAGGACTCGATCCGAACAGCGCTGACCGCGTGTTCGAGGCGTTTTACACCACCAAGTCCGAAGGCATGGGCATGGGGCTGGCCATTTGCCATTCTATTATTGAGGCGCACGGAGGCCGGATGTGGGCGGGCGCCAATGATCCTCGCGGGGCCGTCTTTCAGTTCAGCATGCCGGTTGCGCCGGAGGGCGTGGATCGGTCGGAACAGGTCTCTTCAACGTCTTAGGCTCGAGTTCGATATCGAGCAGGGCGCTCCGGGAGCCCCGATCATCGTGACAGAAGCGAGCGGCGGGACCTTGAGGATTTGAGACATTCGCGTTTCTTACTGCCCGTCGGGGAGTGTTGGAGCGAGCGCAGATTGTCGCGAATTGTCAGAAGATCTGCAATTTTGACCCTAACGTCGGATTCAAGACGCTTTGGCTTCCTGCAAGTCTCTTGAGACTTGCCGGGCGTCAAGCGGAATCAGACGAAAGCTGCACACGCAGTGTTCGAGAGAATGACGGCAATCGCCCTCCAAAGCATCTTTGTTTGAGTCGGGAGGGCGACATGATTTACTTTAATGCATGCAACCGTCGCCTGTGGCTGTGCAGAAGTTTCAGTGTGGCTGATCAGTTAGCGCCAATCGCAAAATTCCGTGCTAAACTGGTTTAGGAACCGGTTGCTTCGGTAACCGTGGAGCCGGCGCAGCCCCCTTGAATCCGATCTCAATGCAGAGCATCCTGTCATGCGCCCCGAAGCGGGCCCCGGATTGCAACCGGTGTACCGCTCTTCTTCTCCGGAGTTGGCCTTGAGGCCTCGCGCCGCTGCTGCCGCTCGCGATAGGTGACGCGCAAGCGATGGCGTCGTGTATGGTTTTCTGTGCTCTGTGAAAAGCACCTGACGCGAGCAGGAACCGACCGCCGCCGGCGCATCGCTGTGCAGAAGGAGAGCAGTCGAGGATATGGAGAAATGCAGGTGGTACCGCGTCGTTCACAATACGTCGTTCGGGTTCGTCATCCTTTCGCAATGAGGTGAGCCACACGACGGTCTTCGTCACGGTCGCTCTTCGATAATCCCTCGATGACGCCGGCGCGATCCGCCGCGTTGCGGTTCTGGCTCATCTTCCGCGTGCCATCGAACCGTGTAATTTGCAATCGCAGACCGACAATCCCCTTAAGCTCCGTTTTGATGAAATCGGCAGGGGCGTTAGACACCGCCCAGCGGTCTTTGCCCGAGCGCTCATGCACATCGGTCAGTCGCGTGACCACCTTTCGCAGCCGATCGGCATCATCGAAGAATTCGACGGGCCCGTAGGCATGCACAGCGACATAGTTCCACGTCGGTACGGCCTCGCCTCTCTCGTGCTTGGTTACGTACCAGGAGGGGCTGACATAGGCCTCCGCTCCAGCGAAAATGGCCATCGCCTCGCCAGTCGGTGTCAGCTTCCACTGCGGATTCGCACGCGCCAGGTGGGCGTAAATCGTGCCCATGGAGCCTTCGCTCTCGTCGAGTACTACGGGCAGCATCGTTCCAACAAGCCCTTCGTGAGTAGCGGTGATCAGTGTCGCCGAGCGTGCCTCGCGCATCGTCCGATGAACGTCGGTGATATCGATAACTTGGAAGGAGGGCGGCGTGTACATCGGCAAAGCTCCCCGGCAGCCCGACGAAAAGCCGGGCGACTCATGATTCGGACTGGGGTACGCCTCATGCTGGATCACAAAAACAATCAGTTTTGGTGGGTAGTTTCATTCCTCCGCGCGCGCTAGGCCGCTGGGGGTGGTAAACCTATGATGCGTCGAAGGTGCAGATCGGAGGGGGCGTTCACACGCTGGCCAGCCGTTGCCTTCCACGCGCCGCCTGCAGACGAATTCGGCTCTTCGTGGCGATGACTGCAGCACATGAGCAGCTTCACCTTAGCTATGTGGGACGACCAGAATTGCGGCTGAGCCCTTGCCGCATCAGCTCGCCGCGCCGCGAGTCGCAAGTTGGCGGTGACTGGTTGTGCTAGATCCGCCCTGGCACTGGACGGACATATCAAAAACAAGGAAATCGTAGCCATTCCGGCGGCGTGATGATTGCCGGTCATGAAATCGATAGGAGGCGTCCGTCCGTGTGATGTGTCTGGCACGCGACATACAGGGTCCAATCTCGCCCATCTATATCGCTGAAGAAGGGGCCTGACATCTGACGTGCAATCCAGGAAGACGAGGATCCCAGCCGCGCCGCCTACCTGCTTCCCGCGGGATGCGAACTATCATGCACCACGCGTTCTGGTGCTGGTCGAAAATGCCGAAGAGCTCAAGCGCCTCCCGCCGGTCCAGCAAAACGTCAGGAGCGACGGCCCATCCGCCTAGGCCAGACGTGCTGCAACCTACAGTATTCCTCTGACGGGGCTCTCGAAGCATCGACCGCTGCTTTCATCGGCCGTGATTGGCTCAATGGCTACCCAGATCCATCACAGCTGGTGCGGAGCCTGCGGCTGCACACTTCGGCTATTGCGTAGCATGGTTCCGATATTCCGATCCTGCCTTATTGAGGACGATCTGATGGCGTTAACGCCGCATGCTGATGGCCTATTCCAGTTCAGCATTTGAGTTCGAGAGTTCAAGTCCTCGTGCGGATTTTCCGGGAGAGCACATGCCTATGAAGGACACGATGAAGCACATCAAGCGGTCGTTGCGCGTGCTCGGTGGACTTGCTGTCGTCGTCGGCGTCTCCTCCGTGCTCGGATCGAACAATGTGCGATCGGAAGCCCTCAAGGGCTTTGGCTCTGCAGCGACGGGCGGCCTTGGAGGCGAGGTAGTTCAGGTCAGATCAACCAAAGCTCTCAAGTATGAGTTGTGTCGTTCGTACAGCTTCGGGCACTGCAATGACAATAGTCCGCGCGAGATCCAGGTAGCTGGAACCATAGACTTTACCGGTACGGAAGGGCAAGGCGAGGGGCAGGGTTGCCAATACGGCAGTGCTTGTTCGGCACCTTATAAAAGTGAGTCCCTTCTCCTTATGGATGGCAACGATGCGCATTGCGATGGCAAGGAGAAGACATTGGTCGGCTTCGACAGGGCCGGCAAGCGCCCGCTGGAGATTGGCTCAAACAAGACGGTGATCGGCGTTGGCCCGAGCGCTACAATCAAAGGGAAGGGGCTGCGCCTAAATGGGGTCAGCAACGTCGTTATTCGCAACCTGACCATCAGTGATATCAATCAAGGCGTGATATTTGCCGGCGATGCTATTGCAATTGCACGAGCCGACCTGGTTTGGATCGATCACAACCGATTTCATAATATCGGGCGGCAGATGATTGCCGGCGGCTTTGGCCCTACGACGAATATTACGATTTCCTGGAGCGACTTCGATGGCAGCGATACCTATTCCTCCTATTGTAACGGGGAGCACTATTGGAATCTCCTGTTTCTTGGTGTCCCGCAGACGATCACCATCGCAAATAACTATTTCCATGAGATCTCAGGGCGGGCGCCGCACATTGACGGTGCGCAGGCTATTATTCATCTCCTTAACAATTACTTCCACAACACGAATGCGCAACAGAGCGGCGGATTCTTCCATGCAGTGGATGCTGGACCATCTGTGCAAGCACTGATCGAGGGCAACTACTTTGACAACATTGAAACACCTATAAAGACTGGTAGTGGACATATCTTTGGCTTGTTGGGCAAACCCAGCCGGACCGTGCAGAACATCTGCCTCACCGTGCTCGGACGTCGGTGCATCGAGAACATCGCGATCCCAGTGCCGCGGATCAATGGCTTTCGCCTGGATGAAGCCGTAGTTCAATCGTTTGGAGCTCTTCCAAGGTCATCTATTCCTCTTCCAATTCCAGCCGAAGATGTTTCGGCAGTGATCACGGCCAGGGCAGGTCCCGGACACATTGAGAGCCGGTGATGGCCCGTTCGCAGAGGCGGCTCGAGACTGGCCGATTACCGCAAACTGTTAAGCGGAGGGCGCATACTGGACGAGAACAGCACGCACAGCTGGCTGCCCAACGTTGCACGAGGACCGTATGGCCTTTCTCTTCGGGTGCAGAGCGGTACATTTCCTGTCGATTATGCGCCCTATGCCTTTCGCCGCCGACCCGGGTGGCGTTGGAAAGAGGGTGGGAGGTGGCATCGAGTTCCTGGCAAACTGTTCGACTCAAATCCGATCCGGTACCTGACGGACCTTCACAGCTCCGTTTTCCGACTGGCATGGTGCTTGCTCGAGAGTACCCGTAGCGCGAGGCTCGCCTTCGAAAACCGAGTGACACGCGCCCTTGTCCGCTTGAAGAATCCGCAAAGCTTGGAAAAATTCGCAATGAAACAAACGGCTTCGACCGAGAGTGTCATTCCACTGACCGACGTCGTCAAGCGCGCAGCGCGCATCGGTGTTGAAATCAGAAATATCAAGCTCTCGGGTGATTTACCGAGCCAAACCATCGCTGGGATCAACAGCTTGCTGCTCGAACACAAGGTGATCTTCTTCCGCGATCAGGGGCATCTTGATGACGCGGAGCAGGAGCGATTTGCTGCTTGTTTGGGAAGGCTGGTGCCGCATCCGACACTCGGTACGATCAATGGAACGACCTCGATTATCGAGCTTGATTCCGCACGCGGAGGTAGCCGGGCTGATGTATGGCACACCGATGGAACCTTTCTCGCGGCGTATCCTAAACTTGCGGTGCTGCGAGCCATTGTGGTCCCATCGTCCGGTGGCGATACGATTTGGTCGAACGCTGTGGCCGCCTATCTGGATCTGCCGCGGCCGCTCCAACGGCTTGCCGACGAACTCTGGACCGTTCATAGCAACGCCTTCGACTACGCCGGGACCTGCCGTGTTCGCGAAATCGACCAGAAGCATTTTGATGAGGTCTTTACCAAAACGATCTATGAGACGGAGCACCCGGTGGTCCGTGTACATCCCGAGACCAGCGAGCGCGCGCTGGTGCTCGGCGATCTGGTGCAAAGGTTTATTGATATCCCAAAACGCGACGGTCAGAAGCTGTTTGATCTATTCCAGTCTCATATCACGGCACCCGAAAACACCGTACGCTGGAGCTGGAAAGAAGGCGATGTCGCGATCTGGGATAACCGCGCAACGCAGCATTATGCGGTCAACGATTACGGTGACCAGCATCGCGTCGTTCATCGTGCCACAATCGATGGTGACGCGCCCGTCAGCGTCGACGGTCGATGCAGTGTAACGCGCCTCAAGACGACGAAGCACCCGTCCACGAAGGTTGCCTAGCAAGGCTCGGCAAATTCACCGATAATGCACTGCTCTTATCGCATGTTCGCGCGAATAGATGTTTGAGAAGAGAAGTGAACCCAGCAGAACGCCACGCGCAATTGGATGGGAGGGCTAACGCGCCGCAGACTCGGCAGGCGACCTCCTTGCTGAAGTAAGATGCTAAAGCTCATCTCGACCCGGCGAAAATGAGTCAGCATCGGAGTGGCGCAAGTCATCCGGCCGCGTCCGGTCGATTTGCCGCGGAAGGGGGCACGTTTCCGCCGACCTTGCGCATCCCTTTCGGCCAGCGCCACGACCGTCGGACAGATATAGCGATTGCCCTAACTGGCTAGCTTTGGCATCTGTGTCGCGGTTCCGCTTACCACACCTCTTCGGGGTGAACTAAGCTCCGAGGGCACGATTTCGGCTTGTCATGGCAGAGTACGAGCTCGGACGCGAGTCTGACGAGCAGCACGAGCGACCATCCAAAAGCAATGTCGCTGCCGCAAGCTCAGCACTCGATTGAACAAATGAGCATCGGAGATCATTCCGCGGCCGGAGGGTATAGCTCTTGAGCAAGTACGACGTCGGCCTATCGCTCGTAGAACGAAGCAGCAAAGGCTCCAACCTACCATTCCCAACAGCATGCTACGTTGGATATCACGGCTCGATTTACGCGGTACCAGGCTTCGCGCCAGGAGCACAGCGGATACCAAAATCGCCGTGATGCGTGGCCCAAGCCGTTGAAAAGGGCGATTGTGATATCGACTACATGACCGTGAATTCACGCGCAGTCCTGAGAGCCTAGAAGAATACCGACGTAGATACCAATATATTCAGGGCGTGTCCTGTTTGCGGCGTGTAGGTAATGCTTGTCGGGTGATTGATGTACGTCAGTCCTACGGTTGTATATATCCCGGGCGCCAGATGCGCCGTATACAGTCCCGAAATTGCTGTGCTGTCCCGGTGCGCCAGCTGCTCTTTCGCCAGTGCAGCGTCCACCGCGAAATGGCTCCAGATGGTATTGTTGACAACAAGACTCATCTGATCAGTGGGCCGGCTGTCAAACAGGCCCTTCGCATACAGGCGAAGCTCGTAGTACTGACTTGCCCTATTTAGGTCAGGCGGAGCGTACATCGCAGAGAACCCGCCATAGATTCCGCGAGATGCCGAGCCGTGGACGGCAGATTGCCAGAATTGCCTATCCGCAGCTACATAGTAGACGCTGTTCGCCTTGGCTGTCGGTTGCGTCGGATGCTGTAAGTCCGTGTAGCTGCTGTTGTTAAAGCCCGCGCCAGCCCGCAGCCAAGTCTCGGGTACCCCGGGAGTAGGCTTGTTCCTATAGCAAACTTCATCAAGTAAAAGAATGCCCGCGTCGCGCGTGCTCCAGTTCAAGCCAGTGGGATTTTCGCTTACATGCGTATATTGACCGGCTGGACTGAGCGAGCGCTGGATTGAGAGCTTGTTATATAAGCGATCGTCAAAATTGTACTTCAGATTAAGAGCCGGCGTTGGCGCCCAATTGTTGCTCACGCCTGCTTGGAACAGCATCTTCGACGAGGGTCCAAAAACTTTTTCTCCGGCACCCGCAAACTCATGTTGGTTCCTGAGGTAACCCACTTTGAGTTCGATCTTCCTGTCGAAGAACGTTTGATAGTAGGACACTGCATTGATTCCCAGTCGGTCTGGCCCGGCGCTCTTCCATGTCCAATATTGATGCTCGGCTCCCACGACGATCTGACCGTCGGGAATTCCAAACCGAGCGAGGTCATAGGTCACGATCATAGAGTTGACCGTACTAAATGTCGGATTCTGGCCGACATATTGTTGATTGGCGATGGTGCTTCTGGCGGCATTACCGAGTTGATTGTTGACAAACGTGTTTAGGGTCCAGCCAGCGAATCCAATCCCGAGATCCGAAAGCTCGGATCTGACAGAAGCTGCATCCTGATCTATCGTGTCCGCAGGACCTGGCCCAGTGAACGCCGCACCTTTTTCGCGGAGGTTCTCGAATTTTGCGAATGGGTCAATCTGCTTTTGACTTCTGCTCTTGGCGGTGTCCTCCGCACTGTCGCGCGTTGTGGTAGACCTAGCTGCTTTTGACAGCGAGTTCCCAGAAAGGCGCGCTGCTCCTTTGGGCCGGCCGCTTCGGAAGGTTACAGCCGGATTCGAGATTGTTTGGCTTCTTGCCTCGGCGAGCTCATCGGGACTGTGACTTCTAGGGCCAGAGATATCACCAGGTTCTGCCGCCGCCGAACTGCCGGCGAGACTAGCTATCACGGAAAGGAGAATACGCCCTCTTGGCTTCGCACTTGGTCGAGAGATGAAAGCAACTACGCCAGCCGAGTATACCCGCATGGATACTGGCGCTATACCGCAACGATGCATAGTGATTTCCACGTCCATCGATTTGAATAAAGTGCAACTTCCACCTGACGGCCTAGAGCGGTTCGCGATCCTTGTGCTCAAGGCGGTCTAGGTGACGCTTGAGGCCAGGCGGCATCTCTATGCCAACGAGACCCGCTCAGCCTTCCGCGCTATCACCACTGCTGGCGCAGCTTGGCCCACGTGGTGGTACCCAGCGCGATGCAACCCAGCCGCTCGATCGCTAATCCAGTGCAAGCATCTGCTGCACCGTATCGACACGGAGAGTGGCCTGCTCGATGTGAGCGTTCGCTAGCATTGGCGGCCGACGCACGGAGCCGAGGGATTCTCACGACAAATCCGCTGCCACGAGGAAAGGCAATGTTCTTCAACAGAGAGCCACCCAGTAGCTGAGCTCGCATAACAACACGCCTGACCCGAGAAACGCCGCCCGCAGCTCGGTCCATGGGATGAAGCACAGGCGGGCAGAAGGGCTAACATCTTTTGACGCCCGTAAGCTCGCTGAGGCCGGCACAAGGCCTTGATTGGCTCTCATGGGAAGATGGAGAGCGCGATTGGAGGCATTTTGATAGCTGCGGGACCAGACAGAACATCCATCAGCTCCATTGGATTGATCGGAACTATATCGCATCGCGACTTCTTCCTTGATGTGGCCCGAGCGGTTTTCACCGGCACTGACTGGCATGTGTCCGTCATCTCCATCAATTGCTAGGTCTGGTAGTTGACCGGGCGCGGGACGTCGGCCGTCGCTGTGCGAATCGTAGGTATCGTGCCGCTCGGCGCGAGACCGTCCCGGCGTCAGAGACGAACTCCGGTAATGGCAGCATCGAGGGGGGCAATTCGGGAAGGTCGCTTCGATCCCGGTTGCGCGAGGCTCTTACAGGAAACGATGGTTTCGATCCCGCGGGATCCGGTTCTAACTGTGGTGCTCGATTATCGTTGGTGCCGTGTCGCGCCGGCGCTGGTCCTTTTGTGCTCTTTGGTTTCGCTCATCGCGTCGACCAGTTGCTGCTCTGGATTGCACGCGGCGGTCCGTGGCGATCCCGGTCGAGCGGCGACCATCCACATCAATAGGATCCGTCGTGCATCACCCACGAAGCGCTCCGCTTTGCTGGAAGTTCGTATCCAGCGTAGACCGCAGGCTGATTGCGGTATCCCGGGCTGCCAGCGCTTGAGCCAGGTCGAAATATCTTCGTACATCCGGACGAGCTCGATCAGGTTTTCGATACCGAAGTCGCTGAACGCCTAGATCTCATCTTCTCCGACGCGGTTAGACCCAGATGAAGCCGTCCTCGATCGCCATTTTGTTGGCGACGTCCCGCAGCCAGCGTCGTCCTGGGCGAGCTCCGCGGCCATACGGGCAATGGCGGTGATGTGATGAACGTTATCGGTCACGCCGCTTGAGCGGACAGCGTTGCAGTCGGGAGCGTCCAACTCCGGGCAGCAACTCGCCTAGCTGTCTTCGCGGATAGGGCCGGGGCGGCTCTCGTCGCGCAGCTGCGCACGGCGTCCTTTACGAATTTGGCGCTGTACGTGAGTGCACCAGGTGAGCGAAACTCGTTACCCGGGCTTCTGGGCGCGTAACGGAAGGTAATGCATTCATACGATCACCGCTCTTTGGCTGGTCTTAACAGAGCGGCGTGCCAAGATAAGCATCGAATGCGGCCGCCACAGCGCGAGTTAGAAAACGATGCTCCTGCCTCACGCGGATGAATCCCTTTTCCACCTCCACGATCCCATCCTCGGCGAGCATTGCCAAGCGTTCGGGTGAACCGAGGAACGGGACCGGGTCAAATCCATGAGTAATGCAAATTGCCGGCACGTCGACCTCGAAATCGCACATCAGCCGCTCGATGATTGCAGCCCGGACGCAATCTTCGAGGCTGAGACAGTAGCCCTTTGACGTCGCCAGACGGCCGGCTTTGATTTGGCCGCTGTAAGAACCCGCTGCAACTTCGTTCTGGACGTAACCGTCGCCAAGGCGGCCGATGGCCGACGGGCCGAAGCCGATTACTTTATGGCAGGTGTCGGCCGAGTAACCCAGTGAGTTCCGCCGCAGGCGACCGGCTTTCTGCGCCAGCGCGAGCTCATCGTCCGGCAAGGCGAAATGGTCGAGTCCGATTTGGCGGTAGCCCGCAGCAATCAGTGTATTGGCCATCGCCGCGGCCTGTTCTGCACGGGCAGGGCTGTCTGGCAGCGCTGCCTCGTCGATCAGGCGCTGATTCTTCTTAAAGGAAGGAACGTGCGCGTAGCCGAATACCGCAAGCCGGTCTGGTCGCATGGCCACCGCGGTAGTCGCGGTCTGAACGCAGGACTGCACCGTCTGATTTGGCAGACCGTAGATGAGGTCGAAGTTGATGCGGAATATTCCATGCTGCCGCAGCGTTTCGACAGCGCGCTCTGTTTGTGCCTCACTCTGGACCCGGTTGATGGCCGTTTGAACAATTGGATCGAAGCTCTGGACGCCGAGGCTCGCGCGGTTCACGCCGGCAGCCGCTAACCCTTCGGATGTGGCGAGCGTGAACGTGCGCGGGTCGATCTCAACAGCGATGGCGGCCGTTTTCGAAACCGCAAAGCGGCGGCGCAGAAGTTCCATCAGTGCCCCGAACTCCGCGGGCTCGATGAGGGTCGGCGTTCCACCGCCGAAGTGCACGTCGCTCACAGGCAGCCGTTGCGGCACCTGCGCCGCGACCAACTCGATCTCCTTACGAAGAAACGCCAAATATTCTAGGATGGGTGAATCCCGGCGAGTGATGCTTCGAGCGAAGCCGCAATACCAGCAAATCGATCGACAGAACGGAACGTGGAAATAGAGCGACACGGACTCATTAACCGGCAGGCGCTGCAGCCATTTCTCAGAGGCTTCGGCGCCGACCACCGTGGAGAACTGGGCTACAGTTGGATAGATGCTGTACCAAGGAAGGCGAGCATCGCAATACTTTTCCAGGACCGAGGTCTGCAACGATTGTTATCCTATGTTTACGAACTTTGTGGTCGCAAGCGAAGTCTTTTGCATTCCTTTTTGCCGACAGTAATCCGAAATGTCGCCAGGAGCTTGCGTGACGGCCGATCTGCTGACGAAACACGGTGTGGGATAGCAAGCCGTTCCTCTCGAAGATAGAGAACAACTGCTGCAGGCGAGATACTCGAATCAACACGGCCAGGAGGGGGCCCCAGATTCAACTCCGCTTCGCTAATCTCCGACGTTCGCCAACGAGACATCCACCAGAGCCGTTGACGCTGCTAGAGCTCGAACTGCTCCACGACCTGACTCGTGCGAGGTTCATCGATCAAAATTGATACGTCCCCTCGCAATCTCCATCAACTGACAAGGTTTGGTAGTTGACTTCTGCCTGGCGTATTCCCCACCGACCCAGGGATCCTGCGCCGGCTCTGAGACGTCCCGGTACGTAGTCGAACTTCACCAATGCGAGGATCGTCGGTGGGCCTCGTTCATGGTCCCCGGGAGCGACAAGCCCCTTCATGCGCCCATTGCTCGGCGGAAAGGTCGCTAGGAGCGAAACGTTGCTTATCGGTGACTCTCTCGCTAGCAGTCTGAGGGCAGGGTAAACGTGGTCGAGTTTGCGATTTGGGCGACAGTTTTCCCTTCATGCAATGGCATCGACACAGTTGGTCTTCTTCGCATCAACTGCGGAGATCAAGGTACGATCCAAGAAATTGAAGCTGGCTCGCATTCGGGCGGGGGCGAATAAATGCTTATGGGAATGCTCGTCGTAAAACGGTGCCAAAAACGCCTCGTCGTCGATCAACACGACAACAGTGCTTGGTGCGCGCGCTATGATGTAGGAGCGGCCCGCGTGCGACGAGTCTAGCGTCGCGTGGCTCGCTAAGCCGCATAGGAGCTAACGCCAAGCCATCGGAATAGTCGCGGAAAGTGTATTGTCGATCGTCGCGCGGCACCACGGCTGTTGGCGTGAGTGTGTTCTCGAGTTGGTATGGAAAAAAGTAATGAGCCGGGTAGGCGAGCGAGAAGTGATCGATGCAATGAACAGCCGGCCGCTTCAGACTTGCCACCGGTTTTGCACAGATCGTCAAGGCGCCTATGGTGGGTGGTGGTCGTCTTCGTGTGTCTGTGCACTGCACGAGTCTATTTTTGACCGACAATATCTCGAGAGCTCGGCGGCCCGTGAAGTCGCTCCAAGGCTGAGCTTGTCACCCGACGCCAGGGCGGTCCTATCGGAAGTTCTATCGGGACAACAGAAGGCGAGCGATGAGATAGCGGAGCTCAATCACAGCATCACTGCATAGCAGGCTGAGTTAAAACGAATTTCCGATCAAATTGCAGCGCTGACCTCACGAATCGACTCGTTGCCGAATCTGTTACTCACCGCCTCACCTCCTTCCGTTCCCTCTCCGCCGTCAGCTCAAGCCGATCCGAAGCCGGCGAGGAAACTCGCGCCTCCGTCTAAACCACAAGGGCCGATCTCCGTCGGAGGGGCGGCCACTGGTCTCATCCCCGGGCACGGACGAACCTCGATCATTTCCCGCGTGCTCAGTCCCAGTCCAGCTCTCCACACGTCGGTAGCAGATATTGGAGTTCACCCGAGCTCGTGTACTCCGTCGGGCACGGCGTGCGCAGAATCTTCCAAACACCGGCGCCCGGGCGCTTCCCCGAAAACGCATAGCCGAAAACGAGGCTCAAGGACCAGAACGCTTTCTTCTTCTAATTCAGTGCATCCAGCCTCTTGAGATTGGATGATTTGACCTACGATCGAGCCCTCCGCCGCGAACGTTCTTCTCGACGCCACTGTTCATCGGATAGCCACAAAGCGCGCAAATCAACAAGCAAATCGTCCGGATGGACCAAGTACGGCGCATAGCCCGGGAGATCGCGGCGCGCCTGATAGTTCTACGCGGTATTCCTGACTGCCTCAGCTAGCATCGCGTAAAGCTGCCGCTTGCTCATTTCCTGAGGCTGACTATCTAGCGCCTTTTGCGACAGCTTCTTTCCGACGCAATCGCGACCGGCCGCCTTCACCGCCGGCCCTCGCTTCGGGGCGGGTCTAATCTTGGGCTTTGCTGTTGGTGGCTTGTGACCTCGAGTCAGGCCCAACCGAGCGAGCCTGCCGCAAACTGCGTTGCGACTGCACTCGAGATGACGCGCGATCTGCGCAGCACTCTGTCCCGCGGCCCAAAGCTTTTCCAGCTGTGCCAATTCTCTTCTATTCCAGCGCATGGAAGATACTTTAGTGCCAGTTGTGACGTCAGGTTAGTTTACTCTTCGTCCAGCTCGCGCACGACCGCCGGTTTGGTCTCCTGTTCATTCATTCTACGAAAGCCCGCATCGCGGGTGAAGGAAAAACGAGTCCTTGGCGCACGCGCTCTCTTCTTAGTCCCTACCGTGATAAGGGCCCATCTGCTCGCGCAATATATGTAGTCGAGTGGCAACCGGGCGTGCCGCTGGGTGCCATCGCGGCGAGTGCTTGCGTCCTGATGTTGACTACCACAAAAGCGAGTTCGCGCGCCTCCCAATCTTGATAGGGGAGGCAGACCGTAGATAAGATCGAAGTTGGGCCAGCCGACGCCGGCCCGTCGCAGGCGCTCAACGCACGTGGCGGTCTGCTCGAAAATCTGCAGGCGGTCGATAGCGCACTCCACAACAGGATCGGAGCTCTGTACCCCCAGGCTCGCGCGATTGACTCCGCTGTAGCCCAAACCCTCCGCGATCGGCTCGGTCGGGGTACGCGGATCAATCTCGACGGCGATTTCGGCGTCGGGCAGCAAGAAATAGGAGAAGCGGAGCGCGCCGACGCGAAGGCCTCGGGCGTCATGATCGTCGGCGTGCCGCCGCCGAAATGGACGTGCGAGATAGGAATCCGGTTTGGTCGTTTTGGGCTTCAACTCCGCCGCAGCAGTTGGCACACGTTTTGGCAACTCTGATCCTCTTGGCCGGAAACGCAGCCCGCGGCTTGATTGCGGCAAGAAAGGCCCGCCGAAATGCGTTCGGCGGGCCAAGTCGGGGAGGAGAAACGCGGCCGGGTGAAAGCGATCAGGCATCGAGATTGTGCAGGCGCTGGCGGTTGCGCAGTACGATCTGGCGGGCGCCGGAGAAGCCGAGTATGCGCTTTGCGTGAAGCTGCGAGAGCGCGCGCGACACGGTCTCGAGCGTGAGGCCGAGATAGTCGCCGATATCGCGCCGACACATCGGCAGTGCCATCATGCCGGCGACGGCGAGGCGGCGATCCATTTCGAGCAGGAAGGTTGCAACACGCTCCATCGCCGTCTTGCGCCCCAGCAGCAACATGTGATCTTCGGCGTGACGCAGCTCGCCCGCCGTCATGGCCCAGAGCTTGCGCGCGACCTGTACGTCGGTGCTGGCGGACCTTTCGAGGCTGGCTCGCTCCACGAGGCGCGCGCCGGTGGCGATAATCGCTTCGGCCGCAAGGCGATGCGTCTGGCCGGGTTCGAGGCCGAACACGTCACCGGGAAGATGGAACGCGCCGATCTGACGGCGGCCGTCGGAGAGCAGCTTGTAGCTGCGCACCGCGCCGGAGACGACCTGATAGACATATTCGGCGGGCTCGTCCTCGCCGTAGATCTCCTCGTCCTTGCGATAGGAGAACTCGGTGGCAACGAGGCCGGCATGTCCGGCGATCGCGCCGAACTGTTCGGAAACGGAACGCGCTGGAGCGATTTTACCGCCGATTTGGGTCTTAATCGCCTGGGTCTTGAGCGTCTGGGTCAGCATCTGCGCCATCTCGGTTGTGATGGTGCATTGGTACGCGGGATCGCGCGATCCGGAAATTTCGAGCGATATCTTAAGGAGGTTTACCTACGGAGAATCCCGCAGGTCAGTGGCCGCGCCTGTCCTGGATGGCGTGGCGGATGCATTTCACCAGGTTTTCATCGAGGAGCGGCTTCAAAATCACGTCCTTGATCCCTGCCGCCGCTGCCTTTACCGAGATATTTCCGTCGGGATAGCCGGTGATCAGGATCACGGGCCTGTCGGCGTCGGATTGGCGCAGCCGCCAGGCCAACTCGATGCCATTGATGTCAGGCAACTTGTAGTCGATCACGTAGCAGTCCGCGCCGGGTGGGATCGTCGCATTGAGCAGCGCCGGGGCGCTCCTGAAGGTCCGCACAGCAAAGCCGTCGGTTTCCAGCAGGAAGCGCAGGGATCCCAGCACTGCGGCATCGTCGTCGACCACGTAGACGGTGGGCTTTGCCGATGCGCCTGGGGGCCGCTGATGGGGCGAGCCGATCTCGATCATGCCTGCGTGGCTATCACAGGCCCGCACAAGTGCCTTGACCTGCCTCAATCCGATTTGTCTCAATCCTTGAGCATGCCGGCGCGCATCGCCAGCCGCACCAGTTCCGAGAGGCTGTTGGCCTGCATCTTGGTCATCACATTGGCCCGGTACACCTCGATCGTGCGCGGGCTGATGTCGTATTCGCGGGCGATCAACTTATTGGAGAGGCCCGCGATCAGCCCCTCCATGACCTGGCGCTCGCGCGGGCTCAAGGAGGCGACGCGGGCGGTGATATCCTGAGCGATGGCCTCGCTCTTGGCCGCGGGCTCGGCCTGGCGGATCGCGGATTCGATCATGGTGGTGAGGCGGTCGTCCTCGAACGGTTTTTCGAGGAAGTCGACGGCGCCGAGCTTCATCGCTTCGACCGCGAGCGGCACGTCGCCGTGACCGGTCATGATCAGGATCGGAAACGGACTGTGCTGCGCCTTCAGGCGTTTCAGAAGCTCGATTCCGTCAACGCCCGGCATGCGGATGTCCGAAACTACGCAGCCGAAGGCGAGGCCGGGCAGGGCGCCGAGGAAGCCTTGCGCATTGTCGAATAGGGTGACGCCGAAGCCGCAGGACTCCAGCAGGAAGTTCAGCGAGTCCCGCATCGCTTCGTCGTCGTCGATGACGTAGACATGTCCCTTGGTCGTCATGAATCAGTTCTCATCGGCTGCCGGCAAGGTGAAGCGGAATGTCGCGCCGCTTGATGCGTTGCTCTCGGCGACCATGCGGCCGCCGTGAGCCTCGATGATCGAGCGGCTGATGGACAATCCGACGCCCATGCCGGTTTCCTTGGTGGTGAAGAAGGTCTGGAACAGGTTTGGAATGACGTCGTCCTGGAAGCCGGAGCCGGTGTCGGACACCTTCACCTCGATCATCTCATCGCCGACACGGGTGTTGGTGACGACGAGCTCGCGCCGCGGCGACTGCGCCATCGCTTCCAGCGCGTTGCGGAACAGATTGACCAGCACCTGCTGGATCTGCACCCGGTCGGCGAGCACGAGATCGGCATCCGGATCGAGATTGAAGCGGAGCTGCACGTTCTGCTCGCGCGCGCCGGCAAGTCCGAGCGCGCCGGCTTCCTCGATCAGCTTGGACAGGCTTTCGACCCGCTTCTCGGATTCGCCGCGGGCAACGAAATCGCGCAGTCGTCGAATGATCTGGCCGGCCCGAACGGCCTGCTCGGCGGCACGATCCATGGCACTTTCGATCTTGGCAATATTCGGATCATTGCTGCCTGAAAGCAGCCGCCGCGAGCCCTTCATGTAATTGCTGATCGCCGCCAGCGGCTGGTTGATCTCGTGGGCGAGCGCGGAGGCCATTTCGCCCATCGCGGACAGCCGCGAGACATGGACGAGCTCGGTCTGCAATTCCTGGAGCCGCGCCTGGGTCTGCTGATGCTCGGTGAGGTCGCGGACGAAGCCGGTGAAATACGGCTCGTCGCCCGACTGCATTTCGCCGATCGACAGGTGCATCGGAAAGGTCGTTCCGTCGCGGCGCTTGCCGGTGACGATGCGGCCGATGCCGATGATGTGCGGATCGTTCGTGCCGCGGTAGCGCGCGATGTAGCCGTCATGACGGGAGCGGTCCGGCTCCGGCATCAGGATGCTGACGTTCTGGCCGATCGCCTCGTGCTCGGACCAGCCGAACAGGCGCTCGGCCGCCGTGCTGAACAGCTGGATGATGCCGTGGCCGTCGATGACGATCATGGCATCGGGAATGGTCTGGAGGATCGAACGGAGGTGGGTTTCGCGCGTGCGCAGCGCCTCCTCGACCTGCTTTTCCTCGTCGACATCGAGAAAGATGCCGCTGAGATGGCGGGCGGCGCCGGCCTCGTCCCGAATGAGTCCCGCCCGGGCGCGAATCCAGCGCCCCAGGCCTGAGGCATTGGCAACTCTAAAGGATACGTCGAAGCCGCCGCCGTGGTCGACGACATGCTCGATCGCGCTCTCCATGCGCGCGCGATCCCCGGGCGCGAGGCGTGACAAAAAGAGGTCATAGGCTGCCGGTTGATCCCGCGCGATGCCGAGCAGCGTCCTGGCGGTCTCCGACCACTCCAGCTCGTGCGTCGTAAGATCGAGGTCCCAGGTCCCGACGCCGAATCCCTCGATCCGAACCCGGAAATGCTCGCCGCGAGCGTCATCTGGCGGATGCGTTACGCGGCTCGGCGACAAGCTATTGCTCCCATTCTCCCGCGGCGGGGTCCCGTGGCGGCAATTTCGCCCAAGGCCGGACCGGAGGCAAGTTCGGATGTCTGATTGGCGGATTTCTCGCAACTAGGCGCCGAAAATTGATCTACCTCATCCTGCCTTGCGTCGGCGCGGCTAGATTTCCACAGCAACTTACTGCCCGGAGGCTCCCGATGACATATGCGACCGTGATGGTCAGCCTGGCGTTCGATCAGCCCAACGAGGCGCGTCTTCAGGTCGCGGGCGAACTCGCCGAGCGGTTCGAGGCGGCCATTGTCGGCGTTGCCGCGGCGCAGTTCGCTCCGCCGCTCTATTTCGCAGATGGCGCCGAGGCCCTAGGGCTGATTGATCGGGAGCAGGCTTCCGTCAGGAACGCCTTGCCGAGCTGGAGGCGCAATTCCGCGCCGCGACGCGGACTCGCGGCGGACACTCGGAATGGCGCAGCGCCCTGGATTTGCCCAGGCGGTTTGTCCTGGCGCAGGTGCGGTGCGCCGACATCGCCGTCAGCGGCGGATATAGCCCGGCTTTCTCCGATGCCTTTTCGCTTGCAAGCCCGAAGGATCCGGTAATGCAGGCTTGCCGGCCGCTCCTGATGGTAGCCGACGGAGTCAACTGGCTCGATCTGCGTAGCGTGCTCATAATCTGGAAGGACACGCCCGAGGCACGGCGGGCGGTTGTCGATGCATTGCCGAGGCTGCGCAAGGCGAAGGACATAACCATCGTCGAGCTTCCGGAAGACGCTGACGACGGCTCGGCCGCGATGGCGCGCGTCACGGACGTTGCCGCATGGCTCGCTCGCCACCGCCTCGCTGCGACCGCGCGCATCCCGGAAGCCGCGAGAAACCAAACCGCCGCCGCGCAATTAGAGAAGATCGCCGATAACATCGGCGCCGGCTTGATCGTCGCCGGCGCCTACGGTCATTCGCGCTTCCGCGAGCTGATCCTCGGCGGCGCCACGCAGCATCTGGTGACGCAATCGGCCCGCTGCGTGTTACTGTCGCACTGACGGCCGGCGAACACAAAACGAATCGAAGAGGATGCGCCGTGTACAAGTTCCTTGAGCAGACCGTCGGCGCCTACATGACACGCAACGTACGGACGGCTCAGCGCGATCTCGACCTGCTCGAACTCAGCGAGATGTTCGAGCGCGACGATTTCAACTCCTATCCAGTCGAGGATGACGGGCAGGTGGTCGGCATCGTCACCAAATTCGACATCCTGAAGTGCTTCGCCTTTACGCCGAGCCAGATGCTGCCGCGCTATCCCGACCTGATCAGCCGCAAGATCGGCGACGTCATGACACCCGAGTTCATCTATGTCAGTCCCGACACAAGACTGACCCGCGTGCTCCAGATCATGGTCGAGCATCGCATCAGGAGCATCATCGTACTCGACGGCGCACAGAAGCTAGTCGGCATCATCGCCCGCGAGGACGTCATCGCGGCGCTCAAGGTCACCGCGCGCGACTGACGAGTCTGCCTTGATTCCCGCGATTTCAAGCTCCGTGATTTCAACGGAGGCAATGCCTCGCCGTGTGCGCCGTGCTGTGCGCAAGCAGTTGATACTAATCCTGATCCGCATCGGTTTCACGTCAACGGAAATCCACTTCTGTTGATTTCAATCAATTCACCGCGAGGGTGAATGTGGTTTCTGGCGATGTGTTCTTTCAGAGAGACTCCGCGATGCACCAGCCCTCCCTCTCCAAATCCATGACAACAGGCGAAAGCGGCCTGGCGCTCGTGTTCGCGGTCACCGCCTTTCTCTGCGTGATCGCCTCGGCCAAGGCGCTCGACGCGCCCTTCGCCTTCCACGCGGCGCTCAGCGCGGCCGCGAGCCTGACCGCGGTGTTCTGCATCATCAACCGCTACTTCGATCGGCCGGCAGAGCTACCGCCGGCGGAGATCAACGGCCGCCCCAACTACAATATGGGGCCGATCAAGTTCTCCTCCTTCATGGCGATGTTCTGGGGCATCGCGGGCTTCCTTGTCGGCCTCATCATCGCCTCGCAGCTGGCGTGGCCCGCGCTGAACTTCGATCTGCCCTGGACCAGTTTTGGCCGGTTGCGGCCGCTGCATACCTCCGCCGTGATCTTCGCCTTCGGCGGCAATGTGCTGATCGCGACGTCCTTCTACGTCGTGCAGAAGACCTGCCGCGTGCGCCTCGCCGGCGATCTCGCGCCCTGGTTCGTGGTCGTCGGCTACAACTTCTTTATCCTGATCGCCGGCACCGGTTATCTGCTCGGCGTCACCCAGTCCAAGGAATATGCCGAGCCGGAATGGTATGCGGACATCTGGCTGACCATCGTCTGGGTGACCTATCTGCTCGTGTTCCTCGGCACGATCATCAAGCGCAAGGAACCGCACATCTTCGTCGCGAACTGGTTCTATCTCGCCTTCATCGTGACGATCGCGGTGCTGCATCTCGGCAACAATCCCGCGCTTCCCGTCTCGGTGTTCGGCTCAAAATCCTACGTCGCCTGGGGCGGCATCCAGGATGCCATGTTCCAGTGGTGGTACGGCCACAACGCGGTCGGCTTCTTCCTGACCGCCGGCTTCCTCGCCATCATGTACTACTTCATCCCGAAGCGCGCCGAGCGGCCGATCTACTCCTACCGTCTCTCGATCATCCACTTCTGGGCTCTGATCTTCCTCTACATCTGGGCCGGCCCGCACCATCTGCACTACACCGCGCTGCCGGACTGGACCCAGACGCTCGGCATGACCTTCTCGATCATGCTGTGGATGCCGTCCTGGGGCGGCATGATCAACGGCCTGATGACGCTGTCGGGCGCCTGGGACAAGCTGCGCACCGATCCCGTGCTGCGCATGCTCGTCGTCTCCGTCGCCTTCTACGGCATGTCGACCTTCGAAGGTCCGATGATGTCGATCAAGGTGGTCAACTCACTCAGCCACTACACCGATTGGACCATCGGCCACGTGCACTCCGGCGCGCTCGGCTGGGTCGGTTTCGTCTCCTTCGGCGCGCTCTACTGCCTGGTGCCGTGGGCCTGGAATCGCAAGGGCCTCTACAGCCTCAAGCTCGTCAACTGGCACTTCTGGATCGCGACGCTGGGCATCGTCCTCTACATCTCGGCGATGTGGGTGTCCGGCATCCTCCAGGGCCTGATGTGGCGCGCCTACACCTCGCTCGGCTTCCTCGAATATTCCTTCATCGAGACCGTCGAGGCGATGCATCCCTTCTACATCATCCGCGCCGCCGGCGGCGGGCTGTTCCTGATCGGTGCGCTGATCATGGCCTTCAATCTCTGGATGACCGTTCGCGTCGGCGAACAGGAAATCCAGATACCAGTCGCTCTTCAGCCGGCGGAATGAGGAGTTCTCCATGTCGTTCTGGATACGCCACCAAGCCTTCGAAAAGAACTCGATCATCCTGATCGTCGGCATTCTGCTGGTGATCGCAATCGGCGGTCTTGTCGAGATCACGCCGCTGTTCTACCTCAAGAGCACGATCGAGGCAGTCGATGGAGTGCGGCCCTACACGCCGCTGGAGCTCGCCGGGCGCAACGTCTACGTCCGCGAAGGCTGCTATCTCTGCCATTCGCAGATGATCCGCCCGTTGCGCGACGAGGTCGAGCGCTACGGTCACTTCTCGCTCGCCGCCGAGAGCATGTTCGACCACCCGTTCCAGTGGGGCTCGAAGCGCACCGGTCCGGACCTCGCCCGCGTCGGCGCCAAATATTCCGACGACTGGCACGTCACCCATCTGACCAACCCGCGCGCGATCGTGCCGCAATCGGTGATGCCGGGCTATCCGTTCCTCAGCGCAACCGAGGTCGATCCGGATACGATCGCAGACCACATGCGTACGCTGAAGACCGTCGGCGTTCCATACACCGACGACCAGATCGCCAACGCCGGCGCCGATTTGAAGGCTCAGGCCGACCCGGACAATGCCGGCACCGATGCCTTCGGCAAGCGCTACGCCAAGGCCGTGGTGCGCAATTTCGACGGCAAGACCGGCACCCCGACCGAGATGGATGCGCTGATCGCGTACCTGCAAATGCTCGGCACGCTGGTCGACTTCAAGATCTACAACGAGAAAGCCAATCTTCGCTGAGAAGGCATCACCGATGAAAGCCATCCTGACACTCGACAACCTTGCGTCCGGTCTCGTGACCACGATCTGGACGCCGGTCTTCATCGCGATCTTTCTCGCGATCATTGCCTATGCATTTTGGCCCCGCAACAAGGCTGCGTTCGACCAGGCGGCGCGCCTGCCGTTGCGGGAGGAGTGAGAGATCATGACCGATCATCATAGCGACATCGATTCCGTCACCGGCAGGTCCACGACCGGGCATGAGTGGGACGGCATCAAGGAGCTCAACACGCCGCTGCCGCGCTGGTGGGTGATTACGTTCTACCTCACCATCGTCTGGGCGATCGGTTACTGGATCGTCTATCCGGCCTGGCCGCTGATCTCCAGCAACACGCGCGGCGTGATGGGGTACTCCTCGCGCGCCGACGTCGCGGTCGAGCTCGCCAATCTCGAGAAGATCCGCGGCGACAAGATGGTGGCGCTGGGCGCGGCCTCGCTCGCCGACATCGAGAAGGACCCGGCGCTGCTGGCGCTCGCGCGCGCCAAGGGCAAGACCGTGTTCGGCGACAATTGCGCGCCGTGCCACGGCTCAGGCGGCGCCGGCGCCAAGGGCTTTCCGAACCTGAACGACGACGACTGGCTGTGGGGTGGCACGCCCGACCAGATCATGCAGACCATCCAGTTCGGCGCGCGCTCCGGCCATGCCAAGACGCATGAGGGCCAGATGCTCGCCTTCGGCAAGGATGGCGTGCTGAAGCCGGACGAGATCGTCACGGTCGCGAACTACGTGCGCTCTCTGTCGGGCCTCCCGACCCGGAAGGGCTATGACGCCGCCAAGGGCGAGAAGATCTTTGTCGACAATTGCGTCGCCTGCCATGGCGATGGCGGCAAGGGTAACCCGGAGCTCGGAGCGCCCAACCTGACCGACAAGATCTGGCTCTATGGCTCGGACGAGGCGATCGTGATCGAGACCATCAGCAATGGCCGCGCCGGCGTCATGCCGGCCTGGGAGGGACGGCTCGACCCTGCCACCATCAAGGCGATGGCGGTCTATGTCCATTCGTTGGGCGGTGGAAAATAGCCGATCTTGCTTCCGGCGGGGGCGAACAAGAGCGCCCCCGTTTGCGCTGGATCAACTGACGCGGGGGCGCCGGGCCTAGGTTTAATCGCACATCTCGAGACGTTCCAGGCGATGAACAAGACCGTGAACCCGAACGAACTCACATCGAACGACGGCTACGGGCCGCTCTACGCAGCCCATAAGAAGGTGTATCCCCAGAGTGTCTCCGGCACCTTCCGCCGGATCAAATGGGGCCTGATGTCGTTTTGCCTCGGCGTCTACTACTTCCTGCCTTTCGTGCGCTGGAACCGCGGCCTCGGTGCGCCCAGCCAGGCCGTGCTGATCGATCTCCCCAACAGCCGCTTCTATTTCTTCTTCATCGAGCTGTGGCCGCAGGAGGTCTACTACTTCACCGGCCTGTTGATCGTGGCCGCGGTGGCGCTGTTCCTGATGAACTCGGTCGGCGGCCGCATCTGGTGCGGCTATCTCTGTCCGCAGACCGTCTGGACCGACCTGTTCTACGCCGTCGAGCGCCTGATCGAAGGCGACCGGCGCGAGCGGATGAAGAAGGACAAGTCGTCCGATCCGATGAAGCTCGAGCGCATCTCCGAGATCGTGCGCAAGCATGCGATCTGGCTCCTGATTGCCTGGTGGACCGGCCGCGCCTGGGTGCTCTACTTCAACGATGCGCCGACGCTGGTGAAGGAGCTCGTCACCTTCCAGGCGCCGATGATCGCCTATGTCTGGATCGGCATCCTCACCGCGACGACCTATGTACTCGCCGGCTTCATGCGCGAGCAGGTCTGCACCTATATGTGCCCGTGGCCGCGAATCCAGGCGGCGCTCACCGACGAATGGGCGCTCAACGTCACCTACCGCTACGACCGCGGCGAGAAGCGCACCTCGGTGAAGAAGGCGATCGAGCTGCGCGCGCTCGGGCAGCCAGCCGGCGATTGCGTCGACTGCTATCAATGCGTCGCGGTCTGCCCGACCGGCATCGACATCCGCAACGGACCGCAGCTCGAATGCATCCAGTGCGGCCTTTGCATCGACGCCTGCGACAATGTGATGACCAAGATCGGCCGGCCGACCCGCCTGATCAGTTACGACAACGACATCAACATCCAGCGTCGCCAGGACGGCAAGGCGCCGATCTATCGCATCGTCCGTCCCCGCACCGTTGTCTACAGCGCGATCATCGCGGCCGTTGGCGGCTTCATGCTCTACACGCTGGCGACGCGCAGCCTGCTCGACGTCAACGTGCTGCACGACCGCAATCCGGTCGCGGTCAGGCTCAGCGACGGCTCGATCCGCAACGCCTATACCGTTCGGCTCTTGAACAAGAGCGGCTACGATCGTGTCATCGCGATCGACGCCAACGGCCCGGTCAATTTGACGGTTCACGTCGTCGGCGTCGACTCTGTGACGCCAGACCGGCCGATGATCGTGATCCCCCGCGACTCCACCAGCGAGCTGCGGCTGCTCGTCACCGCGCCCGCGGACGTCAATCCGGAGAAGTCGATCCCGGTCCGCTTCCACGTCACGGACATCGGCCTCGGCGAGGTCGCGTCCGCAACCGACAATTTCGTCTCGCCTTAAGACCAGGAGACAGCCATGGCATCCGCATCCAAGCCGCTGACCGGAACAAAAGTCTTCCTGATACTGGTCGCCTTCTTCGGCGTCGTGATCGGGGTCAACGTGACCATGGCGAAGCTCGCGATCGCAACGCTGCCCGGCACCGACGTCGACAGTCCGTATGCGGCGGGCCTCACCTACGACCGGGAGATTTCGGCAGCACAGGACCAGGCCGCGCGCAAATGGCAGGTCAACGCCCATATCGAGCGCCGCACTGATGGCGGTGCCACGCTCCAGGTCGACGCACGCGACGCGGCGGGCCAGCCGATGACCGGATTGAAGTTCGGCGGCCGTCTCGAACGGCCGACCGACAAACGCGCCGATCTGGCGGTCGGACTCGCCGAAGCCGGCATCGGCATCTATCGCGGCAACGCCGCGGCCGTCGCGCCGGGCCAGTGGGACCTGGTGATCGAGGGCGAGGCGCGGGGCGAGCGCGTGTTCCTGTCGCGTAATCGCGTGATCCTGAACTGAGGGTTTCGCCATGCAGGTGACACGCGATTTCTCCCACTACGTCCGCGCCGCGGGCGCAGGCCTCCGGCACATTGATCTCGCGGTCGAGGGCGTTCACTGCGCCGGCTGCATGGCCAAGATCGAGCGTGGGTTGTCCGCCATTCCCGACGTCACACTGGCGCGCGTGAACCTCACCGACCGCCGCGTCGCGCTGGAATGGAAGCAGGGCACGCTCGATCCGTCTCGTTTCATCGATCGCCTCGAGGAGCTCGGCTACAAGGCGTACCCTTACGAGACCGAGAGCGCGGAAGCGAGCGAGGTCGCGGAATCGCGTTTCCTGCTGCGCTGCCTCGGCGTCGCCGCGTTCGCCACCATGAACGTGATGATGCTGTCGATCCCGGTGTGGTCGGGCAACGTCTCGGACATGCTGCCCGAGCAGCGCGACTTCTTTCACTGGCTGTCGGCGCTGATCGCATTGCCGGCGGCGGCCTATGCCGGCCAGCCGTTCTTCCGCTCGGCCTGGCGCGCGCTGTCGGCGAAGACGACGAACATGGACGTCCCGATCTCGATCGGCGTGACCTTGGCGCTCGGCATGTCCGTGGTCGAGACCATCCACCACGCCGAGCATGCCTATTTCGACGCGGCGATCATGCTGCTCACTTTCCTGCTGGTCGGCCGCTTCCTCGACCAGAACATGCGGCGGCGGACCCGCGCGGTCGCGGGCAATCTCGCCGCGCTGAAGGCGGAGACGGCGGCCAAGTTCGTCGGGTCTGACGAGATTTCACAAGTGCCAGTCGCTGCGATCCATCCCGGCGACATCGTGCTGCTCCGGCCCGGCGAGCGTTGCGCGGTCGACGGCGCCGTGATCGAGGGACGTTCCGAGATCGACCAGAGCCTGATCACCGGCGAGACGCTCTATGTCACCGCCGAGAGTGGCACGCCGGTCTATGCGGGATCGATGAACATCTCCGGCACGCTGCGGGTGCGGGTCTCGGCGGCCTCCGAGGCGACGCTGCTCGCCGAGATCACGCGGCTCTTGGACAACGCGCTCCAGGCCCGCTCGCGCTATATGCGGCTCGCCGATCGCGCATCGCGGCTCTATGCGCCGGTGGTGCATGCGACCGCACTCCTCACCATTCTCGGCTGGGTCATCGCCGGTGCAGGCTGGCATGATGCGATCGTGACGGGCGTTGCCGTGCTGATCATCACCTGTCCCTGCGCGCTCGGGCTTGCGATCCCCACCGTGCAGACGGTGGCCTCGGGCGCGATGTTCAAATCCGGCGTGCTGCTCAATTCAGGCGATGCGATCGAGCGTTTGGCCGAAGCCGATCATGTCATCTTCGACAAGACCGGAACGCTGACGCTGCCGGAGCTCGAAGTGACGAATGCGGCCGACATACCCGCCGACATCCTTGAGCTCGCCGGCCGGCTTGCGCTGTCGAGCCATCATCCGGTGGCTGCTGCGGTCGCGCAGGCCGCGGGTGCCAGATCGCCGATCGTCGGCGCGGTCGAGGAGGCCGGGCAGGGCGTGCGGGCAACGATCGACGGCATCGAGATCCGCCTTGGTCGCCCGTCCTTCTGCGGCGTCGAGGCGCTGATAGGCGCCAGCGCCGATCTCGATTCGGAAGCCTCCATCGTGGCCTTCAGCAAGGAGAGCGAAAAGATCATCCTCTCGGTGCGTCAGGGTCTGCGCCCCGACGCGAAAATCGTGATCGCGGCGCTGAAGGCGCGCAACATCGGCGTCGAAATTCTCTCCGGCGACCGCGAGCCGGCGGTGAAGGCGGCGGCCCATGCTCTCGGCATTCCCGAGTGGCGCACCGGCGTCACGCCGGCCGACAAGATCGCGCGGATCGAGGAGTTAAAACAGCGCGGCGCCAAGGTGCTGATGGTCGGTGACGGCATGAACGATGCGCCCTCGCTGGCGGCCGCTCACGTCTCGATGTCGCCGATCTCGGCCGCCCATCTCAGCCAGGCGACCGCCGATCTCGTCTTCCTCGGCCGGCCGCTGGCGCCGGTCGTCGCGGCCATCGATTCCGCGCGCAAGGCGCTGCATTTGATGCGGCAAAACCTCTGGCTCGCGATCGCTTATAATGTCTTGGCGGTGCCGATCGCGATCAGCGGCGTCGTGACGCCCCTGATCGCAGCAGCCGCGATGAGCGGCTCGTCGATCCTGGTCATGCTGAATTCGCTGCGAGCGCGTAGCGCGTCGCGGGAGATTGCGTGATGGAATTCCTGGTGATCCTAGTCCCGCTGGCGCTGGCACTCGGAGGTGCAGGCCTCGTCGCCTTCCTCTGGTCGCTTCGGAGTGGTCAGTATGACGACTGCGACGGCGCAGCGTGGCGGGCGATTGCCGACGACGAGCCGCCGCAAGAGGCGCCGGCTGAGCGGTAAAGCGGTAGCCTTCCGCACGAGGTGCGGCCGACTTCCAGTGAATGGGAGAGCATCCCTGTCGTCGTTGATAGAGGGTTGACCAGGTTTGTTATGACGGCAGGTTGTGTCACCGCATGGGGGGCGTTGTTCCCAATCGAAGGCGGCGCAACTGAACGGACCGGCGGCGTGGCGGGAGTCCGACATCCATGTCCGGCAAATGCTGGCGATTGCGGAGCACGATCTGGCGCGCTCCGGAGAAGCCGAGAAGGCCTTCGGCGTGAAGCTCTGACAGGGCTCGCGAGACCGTCTCCAGGATGAGGCCGAGATAGTCGCCGATGTCAAGGCGGCACTCGGACGGCCATCAGGCGGGCGGCCGCGGTGCGGGGTGTCCGTCTCGAGCAGGAAGGTCGCGACCCTCCATGGCGTTCTTGCGGCCGAGCACAGCATGTGGTCCTCCGCGTGCTTCAGCTCGCCGGCCGTCAGGGTCCAGAGCTTGCGCGCGACCTGAATGTCTGTATTGGCCGCCTTGTCCGGGCTCGCCGGTTTACCAGGCGCACCGTGGTGTCGAGGATCGCCTCGGCCGCGATGCGGTGGGCCCTCGCCGAAGATCTCCTCGTCCTTGCCGCTTGCGAATTCGCTGGCCACGAGCGCCGGCTGGCCGACCAGCCGCCGAACGCAGCGGACGGCGAGGGCGCGGAGCGCGTCATGGAAGGCTGGGTGGTGTAGAGTGCGGGCGGAAGCATCGGCGATCTCCTTGCTAATGGCTGGAGGATGCGAGAGACCGCGACACGGTGAAATTCGGTGTCATCGCTTAGCGGGACTTACGCACGGTAGAATCTACGGGCGAGATGCCGCTCGTTCAGGACCGGTGGCCCTCCAGGCTGCTGCCGAGCGCTTGCATCGTTAGAGCGTTGAGGCAGTAGTCTTCGTAATCTCTGGTAGCCACCCTGATCTCGACATCGTTGTTGCACTCAACCTTCCCGTCGCATTGGGTGCAGACCCGCTCGTCGCACAGCGCTGCCGGCTTCGATCGAGACATCCTCGTTGGCGATGCCGAGAATCTTCAGTAACCGGGGCAATTCGTCAGCCGCAAGAGTCCTTGACCACGCATCGAGGTCTGCAGCCGTGACGCGCAGATCGGGCGCGATTTCGTGCCACAGTAGAGTTGATGCAACTCACGGATTTCACGGCGATGCCTCAGCCAGTTACCGAAAACATCCAGGAGGGCTTCAAGGATGGGATAAGTCTTCTCTGTTGTCTTCATGCCCAATGCACTCCCAATTCTGGTGTGATGCTTTCTTATTGAAGCCGGCCGGGGGCCGCAGTTGCGCCAGCGCAATGTCCTTTGCGCGGACGTAGCTGGTCCGCCGCAATTGCAGTATTTCTCCCCCTGGCGTCCGCCGTAGAGCGCATCCAACCCAAAATCTCGGCCAGCGCCGTTGCCAGACCTTACCTCGATCTCCTACCCGGAGGCCCATCCTTCCTCTTGATCGGCGACGTACGCGAGCTCCTGCCGCAACGGCCCGCTCGCCCGGCCGCATCTCGAGGAAGCGAAAGCCGGCAGCCCGAGCACGAAAGACCTGGAGGGCCTTGTCGAACGCTTCGTCGTAGGAATCGATCCCACGACCGTGTGCATGAGTTCGTCAGTACGTAGGCGCGAACGAGGCTCCTCAACATAGTGAGGGCGTTCTCGGCGGCTTCGCCGAACAGCCCGTAATTCGGCTAGGACGCCGATTATCAGCGTATGCAGGTTTTCACGAGCGTCGCGCCACTCGGAACAATCACGGCCGCGCTCCGGAAAGGCGCGGCGGATAGAGCCGGCCTCTCGAGCGCAGGAGCGTAGTGCGTGAGCGACCAAGTCCAGCGCGTCTTCGACGATTTTTTACGCGAGCCTTCTGCGGCCGGCAGAAATTCCCGGTAGCCGTTGACGGCAAGGAAGCGGCGCATCTCGGCGAACGTTTCGCGCGGTCGCCTGTGCAGATCTCGATTTCCTGGGCAAGATCTTTCGCCAGCTCCTGGTCCCAGGTGCTCGAGAGCATTTCTTTCACGGAATGGTCGCGAGAGTTTTGTGGCAGTCATCGTCCTCAACCTCCGAATGGTTATGCGTCGTGAACAGCACCACCGCGATGCCGACCACAGCACGGTCGCGGATATCGTCGCGACGGTGGACAGGACGCTCATTGCCCTGAGAACGCCCGTTAGGCCCTCCTAGACCAATGGATAAACGCCACTGCAAAAAGGATCCTCCAATTCAAAGTAGACCAGCATTTGGGGGTTCGTACTCCAACTGGTGGATCCAGTCCGGCCCTGAACCGCCGGGCAGAGCTCGCCATACACATAACATTCGACTAGGCGTCGGGCCGCGATTATGCGAGTCTTGCAGCATTTCGAGGCGTGTCGGAACCGGAGGGACCCGATGTGCAGATTGTTAACTGCGTGTCTCTTTCGGCGTGGTTGGAATTGGGACGGGTAAAGTCCTGGGACACTCAAAGTGGCATGCGCCAGTGAAAGTACGCTCCACGACTGGACCGCGGGTGAGCGTGTAGTCGTTTGCGAAGCGGCTGGACCGCGTCTGAGCGGCAAGCAAGGAGTCGTTCTCGGGTTCGGTGCTACGCGCAGCAGGCTTCGCGTGTTGCTCGACGGTTCCAGAGGGCCGATCACGTTGCACATCACCTTCGTGGACCCGGTCGTGCAGCACGATCGCGCTTGAGAATAGTGCTGCCTACAAGGGGAAAGTCCGCGCGGCGCAGCACAATCGCAGCGCGGAAGCGGAAATGCGCGCCATTCTGGAGGCCGCCGTGCGTCCCGAGGGCCGGCTGCGGCTCGGCACCGCCCTTTCGAAGATGAGCCGGAAGATCGGCCTCACCAATGCCGTTGTCGAGGCACTTGAACATGGCCGCGACGCGCGTCCCGTGCGCTTCGAATGATCCTGCTCGATACCAATGTGGTCTCCGAGGCGATGAAGCCAGAACTGCATCCATCGGTCCGTGACTGGCTCGACGCCCAGGCGGCCGAGACGCTGTTTTTCTCCAGCGTCACCATCGCCGAACTGTTGTTCGGCATCCGCGCGCTGCGGCGCGGGTCGGGAGAAAGAAAGCCCTTGGTCAGCACCTCGACCTTGCGGCCGAGAACGGCCTACCACCGTCCGTTCTGAGGCTGACAGAGGAATGGCGTGCTGCTGCTGCTGCTGCTGGACATCGGCATGCTGATGCCGCCGAGGATGATGATCGGGATCACGCCGATCGCGATCGATGCTGGTCAGCTTGATCGCTGATCATCATCATGCTGGTCATCCCGATCATGATCGCGCGCGCTCCGAGGTTAGCCCACGGGCGCCGGTCACGTCGGCATCTCGCCGTGCGATGGCTCGCAACGTGCGCGCGCGATTTGGTGACACTGGGCTTTTTGCCGGGCCTAGTCCGGCGCGATCCTCAACCGAGGTCCGCCAGTGCTTGGACTTCTCCCGGAAGGCTCTGCCGGGGAGGAGGCGGTTCACGACGACAACAGTCTGCCAGGAATGCGGCGAAGGGACCGACATCACCTTGTACGCTCGCGCTCTCGAGTGCCCGCATGTATTCGTCGCATCTGCCGACGGGAATGATTGTCCAAGGCAGTCCTCCCGATGCCATCATGACATTCATGAGGAAGCGGCCCGTTCGGCCGTTGCCGTCTGGAAGAGGGTGTATGAAGGTGAATATGAAGTGTCCGAGCACGGCTCTCACGCGCGGATCCTTCTCCTCCTTCAGGCAATCAAGAAAAGCCTCCATGGCGTCAGGCACCGATTCCCAAGCGACCGGTGTGTGTCCCGAGTTCCTGATGAAAACGAAGTGAGTTCGATAACCGGCGAGGTTTTCGGGCTTGATGATGCCGGCTTGAACTGAGGGCTGAAAGAGGGCCCGGTACCAGTCGAGGTGCTCCCGATCGGCGATCTCGGCGGCGTCCTCGCCGTTGAGCACGCGGGCCACCGCGCCACGGACCAGCTGGAACGCATCCCAGTAGCCCTTCGCGGCCATTGCATCCCTTTGTTTGCGATCTCCATCGCTGCCGTTGACCTTCTCGATCAGTTCCTCCGTGACCGAGTAGCCTTCAATAGAAAGCGAGTGGTACGCGTCCGAGGTGTACCGTTCGTCGATCGCGGCCAGATATACGTCATGATCGTTGATACGCCGCGGCTCAAGCTTGAAATTTGCTAACACCTTTTCGCGCATCTCCGCCCACATGAGACGGATTCGCGTCATGATTGGTCGCGTGGCCCGGCTTGGAAGCTGCATCGGTACCGGCGCCTTGAATGGATCGGCATCTTCCCTGACATCGTGCCCGCCCGCCGTCATCGCGGTGACGATATCGTCGGCGGCCCGCGTGTTACCCAGCAGTCGGTACGCCCCGGCGATGCGCCCCGCCGCGGCCGCATGTCCGCCTTCCAGGAGGACTTTTAGGATTGCGCTGGCATTCCTCTGCGAACCGAGCAGGGCGATGACGTCGTTCTTCTGCGTCTGCCAGAAAGCTGGCGCGGCAGCGCAGATCGCCTGCGGCGCCGGAAAGGTCTGGACCCCGGCGGTCTCGACCGGGGTCATCGTCAGTTTGGTCGCCTTGTACAGATAGAGGGAGGTGCCATGGAGGAGGGGCTGGGTTTGGTTATTGGCGGTCGGTGCCGCGATCACGACCTGCTTCGGAACGTTAAGATTTTCTGCAAGTAGCGGGATTGAGCTTTCTGCCGAGAGGACCCAGTCACTCTTGAAGCGGTCGTTGCAGTAGGCGCGGCAAAACTCCCAGAACGACGAGTACCAGGACGTGCTGTCGCCCGATCGCTCCTCGGGTCGCGTCATCAGCACCCATCCTTTGATGATCTCCTTCAGGAACCCGGCCTCCACCAGCCGTTCGCGGTGGGTGCGCGAAAGTTCGGCGCTCCGGAAGATTCGTCGCTTTCCGCCGTTGCTGAGGGTCTTCAGCTCAGTGACGGACTAGGCGAGTTTTTCGTGGAGGGACGGCATGTTCCAGCTCGCGAGGTTCCGATAGTTTGATGTCGTGCGAATACAATAATATAATGCTGTTCTACATCAATAGTATTATGCTGAGCGTGAACGGTAGCCGCGACGCTTCAATTGATCCTGTTCGCCACCTTCAGTGCCGGCTGCCGGGTGGGCCATGTCAGAAGCCAAGCGGGGAAGCGCATCTTGCCCGTCCCCCTGCATGACTTCTAAAAATCTTTGGCACTATTTCAATCATGCCACTCTAAGGGTATGTTTAGGGCGCTTCTGGCTTTTATAAACTCATTAAATTGGGTTGATATCTCGCTGAAGTTAAGTTATGCCGCCCATAAAATGGGTTGATCGCATGGACCCACGATCCAAATCTACATCGACAGGGAATGGCACGACGCGGCGATCGTGAGCCTCGCCCACGAGGATCGCGGCTACAAATCGCCTTCCAGGACCGGATACGAAATCGAGTATTTCGGGGAGTTTGGAGCCATTCCACTGACCGAAGATAGGCCGGTGCGGGACCTTCGTGCCTACTCGGTGGTTGCTCCGATCGATCTCGACGACCGGTCCGCGGACACTTGGCCTGCCTTCCTTCTGGACTTGATTCCGCAAGGCCGGCAGGCGAAGCGGATCGCCGAATTCCTGAAGATTCCTCCTGACGCTCCGTCCTCTCAAATCGAACTTCTCAAGAGGTCGGCCGGATCTCCGGTGGGCAATCTGCGCATCAAGGAAGCTAACGCGCTCGAGGCCGAACGCGTCCGCAAGATGCGAAAGGTAGGCGTGACGATGGATGCAATCCTTTCGCGCGATCCCTACCTTCCTGGAAGTGGCTGACCACTTTTCGATGCTCACCTCCGGATCCAACGGTCTTCAGGGCGACTGGCCGAAAGTGGCCATGACGCGTTCGGCGGACGGGCTCTGGTATCCGAACTCGATGGTCGAGGATGGGGACGCGCGGGAGTTCGTCATCGCGAAGCTCCTGCGAAGCAGCGAGGCCACCGACAAACGAATTCTCGAGGCGGAGGCCGGCTACTCGCAGGTCGCCAAGGAATTCGGACTGGACGTGCACGGGACCGACGTCTATGGCGACGGCGTCCTCGTGATTCCGCGTTTCGATCGCGAAGTCGGAAAGGACGGTCTCGTCCGGTTCGGGCAGGAAAGCCTCATCTCGGCACTCGGCATCGCGGAGTTCGGCGTGAGAGGCCGCCACGAAACGTACCTGCGATTGATACAGGACGTCTCCGCGGAGCCTTTTTTGGACACGGTCGAGTACATCTTGCGCGATATGTTGAATCTCGCGATGGGAAATCCAGACAATCATGGCCGCAACACCGCGCTGCGGAAGTTTCCGGACGGTACCGTGCGTCTTTCTCCGCTGTTCGACTTCGCGCCGATGAGGATCGATGCGGCCGCCATTCCCCGGGCGACCGTTTGGGAATGCATGAGGATGATCAACCGGGACACTAATCCCGATTGGCGCGAAGTCTGCGAGGCCGTCGCATCGTCGGCGGTCCCCGCGGAGGATCTGATGGAAGCGCTTGCCGCGAAGGAAGACGCGCTCCGCATGCTTCCTGCAATGGCGAAGCGAGCCGGCGTGCCGGATTCGGTGATCGAGCATGTCATCGTCAAGCACGAAGAGATGGCGGATGGCGCGGCGGCGCTGAAGAACGTTCCCACTTAGGGGTGAAACATATGTCCAGATGGCGCAAACCGACTAGAGACGAGATACGTGAACGCCGAGCCGCGGTCGCCGCGAAGGCGCGGTCCGGCGAATTGAGGCTGCCACACGCGGTGGCGGAGATGCGCCACGCGCTCGGGCTAACGCAGCCGGAGTTCGCGAAAATGTTCATGCTGACCATACGGCAGGTGGCCGACATCGAACGCGGCCAAGCCAACCCGACGTCGCAAACGCTTCAGAAGATCGGTCGTGCATTCGGATTTCAGATCGGCTTCGTTCCGACGAAGAGCGTCGCTCCGAAGGTCGTCGAGAGGGATGAGGAACCTTAGGAGTTTTCGATTTCTATCAGCGCGTCTCCGACAAGATCGCAATTCCGATCATGGTGCAGGATGCGCCGGTCAGCGGAACGCAGATGTCCGCGGCGTTCCTAGCCCGGATGGCTAAAGAGATTGAGAACCTCGCCTACTTTAAGACGCCTTTTCGCTGCTGCGAAGCTGCGAGACAATCGGCTGGGTCAGACCGGCAATGGCGAGACAGATCGCCTGCTCGAAGGCGCCCGCCGGCGCATTCTGTCGCCCAAGCTGGAGGATCGCCAGGACGCGCTGGAAAAGCTGTGGGACTCTTTCGAGCGGCTGAAGACGCTCGAGTTGGGCGCCAACAAGCGGGTTCAGGCCGACGCGCTGCTGGACCGCGTCGCCCCGCCCGGATCAGGATTTCGGCAAGCGTTGGCGCGCGAGGTGGCCGAACTGACGACTGTCGGCAACAGCTTTCGCATCCGCCATTCGGAAACGACCCAGGAAGCTCTCACCTCGTCCGACCAGATCGACTACTCGCGGTGCGGCGCCAGCGAGCCGCCATGCCGAATGAGCTCGGCGAGCAGGTCGGCCTTGCTCCAGCGTCCGTCGCGCGCGCCCTTGATCCGTTCACGGACGACCTCCCGCAGGTCACGCAGGCAGTCGCCGTGTTTGGATTGCGGAACGTGACCGTGGTTCGACAGGAGAGCAGCCAGCCGGGCGGCGAGCAGCTCCTCGGTCAGCGCCTCAAAGGGTGGACCGGCGACAGCCACCGGGACGGTCCTGGTTTTCGACGGTCACGCCTAGGGGTGGTGGGCCATGGTCGCGCCTGGAACGCAACCAGATCAAAATCGAGGCCCATCGGGCCGGATCCTGACGGCCGCGCCGGCGTTGAAAGCCAGGCGCCATGGCCAGGGCGTTGCGGCGGGCCGGCGCAATTGAAATCCTTTTGATATTGAGGCCAAGGATTCGTTTGGCGGCTGGCTGAAGGGCTTTGAAGATGGCACCGTCCGCTGGTACAGTTCGGCCGAACCTCGGCGCCGAGCCGGGCCACAGACGCCGCAAACGAACCGCGGCTCGATGTCCGACAGCCGCATGTCGTCTCGTCGGGCCAGCGATCGACCGGAAGCGCCACGCTATGGCTGCACCAGTCCTCTACGCCGCCTTAAGAAAGCTCTGCAAGCCGTAGGAAGTTTGCGAACAGTACGTCCCCTTGTGGGGTGAGTATCGACTCCGGATGGAACTGCACGCCATATGTTGGTTGATCGCGATGGGCGAGGGCCATGAGCTCCCCATCATCCGACAGTGCTGTCACCTTGAGGTGACGGGCAGATGACGGATCCAATTCGACGATAAGCGAATGGTAGCGCCCCACACAAAGTGGAGACGGTAGTTCTTTGAACAGCCCGCCGCCTTCATGTGTGACATACGAGGGCCGACCGTGCATAGGACGACGTGCGCGCGTTACGCGTGCGCCGAACACGGTCCCAATGCACTGGTGTCCAAGACAAATGCCGAGAATTGGCACCTGACCCGAAAGTTCACGAACGACGGCTGTCGATATTCCAGCCTCAATTGGAGTGCACGGACCGGGGGAGATGACAACCGCGCGGGGCCTGAGGTCAGCAAGTTCGCTCACATCCATCGCGTCGTTCCGGACCACACGTGTTGCTGCACCAAGCTTGCGAAAATATCGCGCAATGTTGAAGACGAAAGAGTCGTAGTTGTCGATAATGACAATCAAGATGCACCGGAGTCTTCAGCAATGAATGCGCGAAAAATGCGCTCTGCTTTTGCAAGGCTCTCCTCATATTCGGCGGTCGGATCGGACATTGCCGTTATCCCAGCACCTGCATGGAAGACGGCCTGGCCGTCGTCGATCGTTACGGTGCGAATGGCAATATTTACATCCATATGTCCATTGAATCCTATGTAGCCTATGGCCCCGCAATACACCTCTCGCGCCACACGCTCGATATCCAGGATAATTTCCATCGAGCGTACCTTGGGAGCTCCGGTAACTGAGCCGCCGGGAAAGCAGGCCCTAAGTAGGCCCACGGCATCCTCTCCGTATGCTAGCTCACCCGTAACGACGGACACGAGATGGTGCACCGAGGCATAGGACTCGAGATTGCATAAGGACGGGACGTGGACTGATTCAGGCGTGCAAACGCGCGAGAGATCATTGCGCAGGAGGTCGACGATCATGGTGTTCTCGGCGCGGTCTTTTTCCGAACCTACCAGCGTCTCAGCGCGACGCCGGTCTTCCTCGCAATCAGCAGAACGCGCCACCGTCCCCTTGATAGGTCGCGTTTCGACCTGTCGCCCGTCAAGCTTTAGGAAACGCTCGGGCGAACTCGATGCAATGGTGAGCTTGCCGTACCGAAGAAGGGCGGCAAAGGGAGCCGGATTCATTTTCCGCAGCTGACAATAGAAGGCTATCGGATCGAACGAGTTCGCCAGGCGAGCGCTGAAGCGCTGCGCAATGTTGACCTGGAAGGCGTCACCCGACAGAATGAGATCAATCACGCGCTGTACCGCCGCGATGTATCCCTGGCGACTGAAGTTTGAATGCCATGAGCCGGCCTGGCCTGGTGTAAAATCAGGAGGCGGGGCTGAGACTGTAACCAGCCCAACAAATTCTTCGGCTCTTTGGCGAGCTCTCTCACGCCGTCGAACCGGATCCTGCTCCGGCCACCCGGTAGAAAGGACCCAGCATCTATCATGGCGGTGATCGAAGCTTATCACGACGTCGTAAAGATGTAGGAGTGCCTGAGGCAAGCGATGCCCCCCGATGGTCGGCACCGGCAATCGCTCCAGCGTCCTGTTCAGCTCGTATCCAAAAAAGCCGGCGGCGCCGCCCTGGAATGCCGGGAGATCGGCGCGATGCATTTGCGGATAGTTGGCTAGCAGAGCGCGAAGTACCGCCCACGGATCGCCCACAATGGTCTCTCCGTTGCAAATACCTCTCCCGTCCGCGATTATATAAGTGCTGAAGGGATCGCACGTCACATACGAGTACTGCCCGCGCACCGCGTGTCTCGATGCGCTATCCAGGAACGTGAGGTGCCTCCGATGCGAGAGGCGTCGCATGGCTGTGACGGGCTCAATCCACTGCAGTTCCAATACATGCATTAGTCTGTCGCTCAGCGATACATGGCGATTGTAATCCCGCCCGGCGAAGGCGATGCTTATGGATACCCAATAACCCTTACGTGCCTGCCAGGTTAATTACGCCCGCGGGTAGGGCCTGCCAAACGTACTGGCTCCGCATTTGTTGACATGCTGTAATCGGCCGCGAGACGTAGCTCTCGGAGCGGTCTTACCTGCCGGATCGACTCCTGGTAAAGCTCGTGCGCTCTATAGGCTTCGAGTTCGACTTCGTCGTCGAATTCACCGTAGACGATCACGTCAATTTCATTGCCAAGCTGGTCACTCTTGCGGTTGCGAGCGACCTCAAGCCGGCGTGCGTGCGGGATTTTGGCGAGTACGGAAAGGCCGTCGACTATTTTGTCGACATGCGCCTTATCTTTTGCGGTGAAGAATACGATGTGTCGAATCATAGTTGACCGTCGGTAATCGCGAACATTGCGGTTTGACTTCGCCCAAAGCGACAGAGCCTCATCGCAAAGTCTGCAAGCCTCGGGCAGCCGTTCAGATGCCACTGCACGGTAGGCGCCCCGCACGATCGCGGTGGCGATTGTTTAGCTCGATGTTCTTCCTCCGCTATTACGCAAGGTAGACAATCTCTGAGACGAAATTCTGCATCGAAGTAAGGAACCGCCTGATGATCGGTCGCCAGGACAGCTTTCAGTAGATGCTTCCGTCGACGGTCATTAGCTTCGCGCGGATCTCGTGCATGAAATGGTCTCACTTGCAGGATCGGCGCATAAGAACTGCAGCAAAATGCGCTCCTTCGTTGAATACAGGCTGGGTCATAAAACAGAAGGGGGAAGGCCGCCACCCCCCCTGAAGCGTTGACATCGACGCGTGACTTCAAGGTTGAATCCGCTCTTCGGCTGATCACCGCAGAGAGATCGATCGTGAAACTCTTTCAATCGCGGAACGTGGCGATAGTCTCAGCTATACATGGTCGCCTGGGAGGAGCTTATCGTTTCGGCGCTGCTCGTCGCGAAGCAACGAAGAAAGGTAGCACCTGGTGCACATGGTTGCCTGCAGGCGCTTCCAGCGCGCAGCTGCATCGCGCCGGAAGGCTGCGCTCCCGGAAAGTCGCTGAAATGCTGCTCCGCCTTCGCCGAAGTGTTGGGAAAATGGCCGCCCCAGGTGTCGCGGTTCTGATCGAGCACTCTTAGACTGCCTTCACTTGAACCGCGTTGCTTGCGGGCGCGTGAGAGCCCAACGCGCTAGTACATCGGTGGATGCGATCGCCCAGGGAAGCGCGGCTGCCATTTGCTTGATCAACATCAATACATTGTCTGCAAGGACGTATCTGGGGGTATCCTGGCAACTGCCAGTTCTCGTCATTTAGTCAGTGTATGGCCACTGCATCGGGCACGGACGCCTATTGCGGTATTAGCGCGGCGGGTAGAACAATCGCGCTGACAACCAGTACAAGACGCCACGAAAAGACGCACAAGGGGAATGCGGGGTGTTGTTACGAAATCGTGTCTTCGACGAATAGTAGTGGTCTTTGAACGTGTGCAGCAGAAGCTGCTGACCCCGCAATGGGGGCCGCCGCTTAGATTGCGACCGCACTACTGCGCCTTAACCCCGCTTAGCCCTTTTTGCATCGCATGACTTGGCTGGCCGTGTCAAACCGTCGACTCTTCGATGGCCTGACGCTGGGTTGCCATGCCCAGGTCAGCGACGCCTCTAGGCGGCTCGCCTGACAAGTCTGTACGCACGGGTTATCCACACGCCATCGAATTAGCGGCGGCAGACGCACGTCTGCATAGCTTTCACGATCTGCTGCGCTGGAAAGCACTCCCATGCTTGCATTTGACGAAGGCGGGGCGGTCACTCCGAGCTCGTTTGAAGGATTTCATCGCGGAATCACGCCCAAACGCAATTTTCGGCCCACAGGCAGGGGTTCATCGCACTAATCGATCGCGATATGCCGCTACAACAGAGGGTGAGCGCGAGGCCTGTTTCGGGAGCTGGAAAATGCCAAGTATCCTTGAGAAGGGATTGGAGCAGGGCATTGTACGCAATTTCTATCAGCTCCGTATGGGGAAGTATGCCGGAGCGTTGATTCAGCGCAGCAGGTGTGAGCGGCAAGAAATCCTCTGGCTGCAGTTGAACTTGATGAGGCTCGGAAACGAACTCGCTCGGGTCGAGTATTGCCGCCGGGGCAGAGCAAGCCAGTCCGACATGCAAGAGATGCGGTTAAGACAACGCCGCACGCAAATTGCGTCAGAATAATCGCATTGGCGCGCCCTGAGGCCCAGCGTGACGCAGGGCGCTTCCAAATGACAATTTGGATCTGGGGGGTCTTGCTTGATGGTCGCGCGACCATTGGATTTTTTATGCGCGCGCCCGCTACTTTGGAGACGTATGTTTCTTTTTTCCTTTTCACGGTTGACAGTTTTCACTCGTCCGCCATAGGAAAAGGGTGGTCCCCCGGGGATGCGCGCAATACTCGACGGCTTCGGTCGCAAGAATCGGATTACCGTTCGCCTAGCTTATTCGGTGGCGCGGGAACCTCGGGAGGGCGGTGGCTTCAAAATCGTAGGCGAGACAGGTGAGATCAAATCCGTATCGCTTCGAGCTGCGAAATCGACCTGAGGCCACCTGACGGAACGGATCGAAAATGAGCCACGCTTCGGAAGTGTCAGTTGAGCGGATCACGATTCCAATCCTGCAGCGGTGGAAGCAGGAGCGGCGGCGTGTCGCCATGACCACCGCCTACGATGCGGTTACGGCAGGCATCGCTGATCCCATCGTCGACATCATTCTTGTCGGCGACAGTGTTGGCAATGTCTGCCTCGGATTCGACAACACGTTGCCAGTCAGCATGGCGATGATGAATCATCATCTCGAGGCTGTTGCGCGCACAAGGCCCCGTGCCCTGCTCGTGGCCGATATGCCGTTTCTTAGCTTTCACCTCAGTCCGGAGGAGACGATACGCAACGCCGGAGGGTTCCTGCAGCGAGGCGCAGATGCAGTGAAACTCGAGGGCGGGGCCAAGCGCGTGGAAATGGTGCGTGCCCTGGTCGATTGCGAAATTCCTGTCATGGGCCATCTCGGCCTCACCCCGCAGAGCGTCAATGTCATGGGTGGATTCAAGATGCAGGGCCGGAAAGCCGATGACGCTTTGCGGCTGCTTGATGACGCTCACCGTCTGCAGGAGGCCGGATGCTTCGCGTTGGTGCTTGAAGGCATTCCGGCCGAGCTAGCCCAGCGAGCGACCGAATCGCTGTCGATACCAACTATTGGAATCGGGGCGGGTCCCGGGTGCTCGGGCCAAGTGCTCGTATTCCATGACGTGCTGGGGCTGACCGAAGGTCATCGGCCCAAATTCGTTCGCGCCTATGCAGACGGTTTTCAGCTGTTGCAGGAGGCGCTGTCGCGCTGGGCTACCGATGTCCGCAGTGGAGCGTTCCCGGCGCCGCAAGAGTCCTATCGGCTTCCTGAAAGCCTGGGTAACATCATCGCAAACTGGGCTCCTCCCAACCCAACCTGATGTAAGGTGCCACGATGCAGACGATTACGACGGTCGCTGAGCTTCGTCGTGAGCTCGCGAAGGCTTGCAGCGCGGGCAAACGCGTCGGGCTCGTGCCGACAATGGGCTATTTGCACGATGGCCATCTCGCCCTGGTCAAGGCGAGCCGAGCGCAATGCGACGTCACCGTCGTTAGCATCTTCGTCAATCCGACTCAGTTCGGACCAAACGAGGATCTCAGCAGTTATCCTCGCGATTTCCTGCGCGATGAAAAATTGTGCCGCGATGCCGGTGTTGCGATTGTCTTCGCGCCGGGTGCACAGGAAGTCTACCCGGCTCAATTCGAGACCTTCGTCGAACCGGGCGAATTGGCGAACCCACTATGCGGGGCTTTCAGGCGTGGGCATTTTCGCGGCGTCGCAACCGTCGTATGCAAGCTGTTCAACATGGTACATCCGGACGTCGTGTTTTTCGGGCAAAAGGATTTTCAGCAATGCGCGGTCGTGCGTCGCATGGCAACTGATCTCAATCTTCCCATCGAGATCGTCACCGTGCCAACCGTTCGGGAACCGGACGGGCTCGCGATGAGCAGTCGCAATCGGTATCTCAGCGAGGAAGAACGTCGGCGAGCCGTTGCCATCAGTCGTGGGCTGTTCGCCGCGGCGGATGAGTTCCGCTCAGGAGTGCGCGAGGTGGACAAGCTGATTGCAATCGCCGAGCGGCATCTTGAGACAGTTGATCGGCTGCAATACCTTGAACTTGTCGATGGTGATACGCTCAAGCGCGCCGCGAGTCCGCTGCGGCTTCCGGCGGCGCTCTGTGTCGCAGCCTACGTCGGTTCGACCCGGCTGATCGACAACGTACTGCTCGCGTTGCCAACTCTGTAGCGCAATTCAGAACCAAATCGATAAACTGTGTTCTTTATCCGTTTCGGCGGTGTCGTCGGTGTAACCCTGGAAGTTCCGACGCGGCCACCCCTCGCGCTTCGCCGCGGCAAGATTTGTCGCCGGGGTAGGGCGAAGTGGTCGAAACTAATGCGCACGTAGCCCGCGTCGACCAGGGCTTCCGCAATCAATTCCGACTGAAGATGACGCACGCCTGTCTGGCGCAGGGCGTATTCGCCTATCTTGCACTGATGCTTCTTGAAGGAGGGAATATGCGCGTAACCGAACACCGACAAGCGATCCGGACGGAGTTCGATGCATTTGGCGACCGTGTCTAGCACTACAGTTGGTGCGCCGGGAGACCGGCAAGGAGTAGGTGGTGGAAGTCCACTACGATGAAGGAGTAGCGATCCACATCGGCCCCGAGCCGTGCGTAGGCA
>NZ_JADPKR010000020.1 GCF_023074055.1 Bradyrhizobium sp. 141 | reverse complement strand
CCAGCTCGGGCGGCCACCCGGGCTGGGCCATTCCTCACGGAACGGCTCAATATAATCGATCGCCCTAATACAAGGGTGGGCAAAGCGAAGCGTGCCCACCGCTTCGCGACTAACCGCGGGAAGGTGGGCACGGCGCTCGCGCGCCTTTGCCCACCCTACGGCAGCTTTGATGGAGGCGAAGAGCCTCAATGAAAATCCCGCGACGGCGGCAGGATGCGGACGTTGCGGGGATGACGGATTTTTTGCGCTGGCATGTCCGCGAGCGCGCGAGGGTCTTCGTTGAGGGGCTCGACCAATGTGGCGCCTGCCGGCACCGGATGCTTGCGGCCTAGGGCATCGTTGGCGAGGCCGACCAGATCGTGTGAGCGATCGACCATGCGCTGGGCAATGAGATGTGTCACCTTCTCGGGGCTGCTCTGGATATAGCCTTCGACCAGGATGAGGCGCGCGCCCATCACCTCCTTGCGGTACTGCTCCATGATCTTGGGCCACACCACGACATTGGCGATGCCGGTTTCGTCCTCCAGCGTCATGAACACGACGCCGCTGGCGCTGCCTGGCCGTTGCCGCACCAGAACCACGCCTGCGCAGCGGACGCGGCGCCGCTCGTTCTCATGGCTGATGGCCTTGCAGGCCACCACCCGCTCGCGCGAAAACATCTCGCGTAAAAATTCCATCGGATGGCCCTTCAGCGATAGCCGGATGGTCTGGTAGTCCGCGACCACCTGCTCGGCGCGCGGCATCAGCGGCAGCGGCTTTGCATGCTCATCCGGCTGCTCGCGGGCGGTCGCCGCCTCGAACAGCGGCAGCGGCACGTCGTCGGGCAGCCGCCGCACCTGCCACAGCGCTTCGCGGCGGTCGAGCCCGAGCGAGCGGAACGCGTCGGCATCCGCCAGCAGGATCAGCGCACGCTTGGGCAGGCCGGTATCGCGAGCAAAGTCTTCGAGCGAAGTGAAGGGCCGCCGGCTGCGCGCGGCGACGATGCGGTCGGCCCAGTCGAGTTCAGCTTTTTCAACGCGCATCTGGTTCAAGGCCGCACGGGAGGTGGATAGGTTCCCTCCCCCCTTGCGGGGGAGGGTTAGGGAGAGGGGTGAGCCGCGCGGGCGCTGGTCGTGGCTTACCCCTCTCTCCAACTCTCCCCCGCAAGGGGGGAGAGAGCCCAACCATTCGTGCGTCCCTGACTCATGCTCATCAACGCTTCGCTTGCGCAGCGCCTTGGCCCTCTTCAGCCGCTCCTCATCTTCATCCAGCCAATGGAAGCCGTCGATCTGGCGGAAACCCAGGCGCACGGCGCAGTATCTGCCTTCAGTATTCTCCAACGTGTTTTGCGCAAAGCTGTAGGACACGTCGATGTCGCGAATCTCGACGCCGTTCTTGCGGGCATCGCCGACGATCTGCGCCGGCGCGTAAAAGCCCATGGGCTGCGAGTTAAGGAGCCCGCAGCAGAATGCGTCGGGGTGATGATATTTCAGCCACGACGAGATGTAGACGAGCTGCGCGAAGCTTGCGGCATGGCTCTCGGGAAAACCATAGGAGCCAAAACCTTTGATCTGCTCGAAGCAATTTCTGGCGAACTGGGGATCGTAGCCTCGGCGGATCATGTTGCCGATCATTTTATCTTCGAAATTGCCGATGGTCCCGACATTGCGGAACGTCGCCATGGCACGCCGCAATCCATTGGCCTCTTCCGAGGTAAAGCCGGCGGCCACGATCGCAATCCGCATCGCCTGCTCCTGGAACAGGGGCACTCCCAACGTCTTGTGCAATACTTTGTAGAGTTCGTCCGGCTCTCCATACTCAGGCGACGGAGCCGGATAATTTTCCTTCTCCTCACCGTTCCGCCGCCGCAAGTAAGGATGCACCATATCGCCCTGGATCGGCCCGGGCCGCACGATCGCGACCTCGATGACGAGATCGTAGAACGTTCTCGGCTTCAGGCGCGGCAGCATGTTCATCTGCGCGCGGCTCTCGACCTGGAACACGCCGAGCGACTCTCCATCACACAGCATGTCATAGACCTTGGGATCGTCCTGCGGAACGCTCGCCAGAACCCAGCGTTCGCCCTTGTGCTCGTCGATCAGATCAAAACACTTGCGGATGCAGGTCAGCATGCCCAGTGCCAGCACGTCGACCTTCATCATGCTGAGCGCGTCGACGTCGTCCTTGTCCCATTCGATGAAGGTGCGGTCGTCCATCGCGGCATTGCCGATCGGAACATAGGTGTCGAGCCTGTCCTGTGTCAGCACATAGCCGCCGACATGCTGGGAGAGATGGCGGGGGAATTCGATCAGCTCGGTCGCAAGCTCGACCGCGAGGTTGATCATGGGATTGTTGGGATCGAGGCCGGCCTGCCTGACCTGCATGTCGTTGAGGCCCTTGCCCCAGCTTCCCCAGACGGTGTCGGCGAGCGCGGCGGTGACGTCCTCGGTCAGGCCCAGGGCCTTGCCGACGTCGCGGATGGCGCTGCGCGGGCGATAATGGATGACGGTGGCGATGATCGCGGCGCGGTGACGGCCGTAGCGGCGATAGACATATTGCATCACCTCCTCGCGCCGCGAATGCTCGAAATCGACGTCGATATCGGGCGGCTCCAGCCGCTCCTTGGAGATGAAGCGCTCGAACAACAGATCGACCTTGGTCGGATCGACCGAGGTGATACCGAGCATGTAGCACACGGCCGAATTCGCCGCCGAGCCGCGGCCCTGACACAAAATGTTCTGGCTGCGCGCGTAGTGCACGATGTCGTGCACGGTGAGGAAGTAATGCGCGTATTTCAGCTCGGCGATCAGCGCGAGCTCTTTCTTGAGCGTCGCGCGCAACTTGTCATCGATCTTGCCGCCGAAATATTTGTCGACACCCGCCCAGGTCAAATCCTCCAGATGCCCCTGCGCGGTCTTTCCCGGCGGCACCGGCTCGTCCGGATATTGGTATTTGAGCTGGTCGAGCGAGAATTCGATCTTGTCCGCAAAGCGCATGGTCTCCGCGATCGCTTCAGGAAAATCGCGGAACAGCCGGGCCATCTCCCGCGGCGTCTTCAAGAAGCGTTCGGCATTGGCTTCCAGCTTCCGCCCGACCGCCTCGATCGTGGTCTTTTCCCGGATACAGGTCAGCACGTCCTGAAGCGGCCGGCGGCCGGCATCGTGATAGAGCACCTCGTTGGTCGCGAGCAGCGGCACTTTTGCCTTTGCCGCGAGATCATCGAGCCGCGCGAGGCGGCGCCGGTCATCACCGCGATAGATCAGGCTCGCCGCCAGCCATACGCCCTCGGCACTGCTTGCCCTGAGCTTGGCAAGAACATCCAGCGCCTGCGCCGGCTCGAAGCGATGCGGCAGCGTCAGGACCAGGAGCTGGCCTGCGGAAAACTCCAGGAGATCAGCGAAGGTGAGACGGCACTCACCCTTCTCGATGCGCGTGATGTCGTCGCCGCGCTTGCCCCTGGTGAGAAGCTGACAGAGCCGGCCATAGGCCGCACGGTCGCGCGGATAGACCAGAATGTCGGGAGTGCCGTCGACGAAGACGATGCGCGCGCCGATCAGGAGCTTCGGCTTGTGCGGCACCTCGTCGTTGTCGAGCTCCTTGTAGGCGCGCACCACGCCGGCCAGCGTGTTGTGATCGGCGATGCCGATCGCGGGAAGGCCGAGCTTGCTCGCCTGATGCACATAGGCGCGCGGATCCGAGCCGCCGCGCAGGAAGGAGAAATTGGTGGTGATGCCGATCTCGGCATAAGCGGGGGTATTCATGCGAAGAGACCGTGCACATACCATTTCGCGGGAATGGATTTGCCCTCCTTGTCAATCAGCTCGTCGTAGAGACCGTCGCGAAAAATCCAGAAGCGCAGGCCTTCGGCGTCCTCGATACGAAAATAGTCCCGCGTCAATTGCCTGCCGTCCTGCCGCCACCATTCCATCGCGATGCGCTCGGGCCCTTCCACCCGCACCACCGCATGCAACGCGCGGCGCCAGGTGAATTGATGCGGCGGACCGTCCGGCACGGTTGCGAACGGTACCGTGACCAGCTCCGGCTTGTCGAACAGCCGCATGGGGCGCAGCGGCGGCTCGCTCTCGACACGTGCGGGCCATTCGGCCTGCACGGCGGCAGCAAGATGATGCTGCGCCGGCGCGGCCATCGCCGCACATTCGGGGATATGCGTATCCTGCGGCAGGTGCACGACGACGCGCTTTCCCCCGATGCGGGCGGCGATGCGATCGATCAACGCGGCAAGCTCGTCATTGTCGTGGACATGGGCGTCGAGATCGCGCTGCTCCTGCACCACGATCTCGGTGCGGCTCGCCGACAGCCGCACCATGTCGAAACCGAAGCCGGGATCGAGCGGATCGGCGAGCGCATCGAGCCGCTCGCGGAACAGCCGGTCGATCACCGCGCTTCGCGTCACCGGACGTCCGGTCTCGACCATGATCGCGCGTACCACGCCGTCGGTACGGAAGAACGCCGCCTCGAGCCGGCGCGCGCCTTTGCCCTGTTTCTCCATGGATGCGATCAACGTGTCGGCGAGCCGCGACAGAGTCATCGCAATCATGGTGTCGGTTGCGATCGGCTCGGCAAAGCGCTTCTCGACGATGTAATCGGGCAGCGGTTTGCGCGGGCTGATCGGCGCATCGCCCTGCCCCAGCGCATGCGCGAGCAGCGTGGAGAACCGCGCGCCGAACCGCGCCGTGATTTCGCCCGGCGAGCGCGCGGCGACGTCGCCGATGGTCTTCAGGCCGGCGCGGCGCAGGCCGGTGGTGATGGCCTCGCCCGCACCGAGCGCGAACACCGGAAATCGCTCGATCGCCGCCGCCTCTCCGCCATCGGGAACGATGCTGCCCGAGGCCTGCCGCGTCAGCGTACGCGCACAGACCGACGTGCCGGCGATCGCCGCACCAACGGCAAAGCCCTGGCGGGCAAGCGCACGAACCAGCATCGTTAGCAGCGCAGCCTCGCCGCCGAACAGATGTGCGCAGCCGGTGATATCGAGGAATAACCCGTGCGGCGGATCGAGCGCCACCAGCGGCGTGAAGCGGTCGCACCAATCGGCGATATCGCTGAGCGTCTTCGCATCGGCCACGACATCGGCGTCGAACACTTTTAGATCCGGACACATCGCCCGCGCATTGGCCAGGGGCTGGCCGATGTACAGGCCGAGGCGTTCAGCGGCCTCGTCCAGCGCATGGATCACCAGCGCATTGTTGTCCTTGATGACGACGATGCTCGGATGAGTGGGGTTACCCAGCCCGGCGCTGCCAAGGAACCGCTGGATCCGGTCGATAGGCAGGCGCGGCAGCCACAGGCTGAGAATACGTCGACGGCTCACTGAACTGGCACTCATCACATTTCCATTCCATGATCCACCGACCGCACGGGCCATGACGATTGCGCAACAGCTCGGCATCGAAGCGCGGCGCGCCCCAGATGCTCCACCCCGGGCTCGGCGGCGAATGCGCCGCGCGCAGCATCCATCGCGTCTCCGCGGTCGACGGCAAAGGCTGCGCGGCCATGCGCAGCATCAGGCCGGTGACGCCGGAGCCTTGCGCAGCCAGCGTCAGCTTGCGGCTCGCCACGAGATCGAACTGTCTGGTCTCTCCCCAGAGCTCGAGCACGACGGCACCCAGAGCATCGCAGGCGAGCGCATCGGCCGAGGTGCGCAGCGCGCTCTCCACGTCGGCCGCGCGCACCATCACGACGCGGCGCGGGTCGAGGCCGATCTCGGCGAGCCCGCTCATCGACAGCGCGCCTGTTTCGATGTCCGAAAAATCCTGCCGCACCCACAGCAGCGGCTTGCGGGCCGACACGCGCCCTGCGAGGCCCATGACAAACCCCGTTGCGGCCGTCCCCTGCCGCCCCTCGCAAAACACCTCGTGGATCGCCGCGCGCGCGAGCCCGCCCTTCAGCGCGGTATCGACCTCGCTGTGGCCGAGTGCGACGCGATCATACTGATGTACGACCTCCGCCGTCTCGATGCGCTCGATCTGGCCGCGCAAGGTCGCAAGCGCGCTGCTACGTGCGCCGCTCATGCTCGCCGCTCCTTCAGAGGTGATTGCCGGTGGCTTTCAAAAAGAGAACCAGCGGCTGGCTCATTTGTTCATGATATGTTCTAATATAAAGCTAACGGCGTCAGAAGAGTCAATCGAATTGGCGCCCTCCAGGATTCATGAGCTGAATCAAAGGGATTCAAACATGGACGTACAACGCAAGCTGGAGATTCTGGCTGACGCCGCCAAGTACGACGCGTCCTGTGCCTCCAGCGGCACCGAAAAGCGGGATTCCAGCGACGGCAAGGGCATGGGCTCGACCGCGCCCGGCATGGGCATCTGCCATTCCTACGCGCCGGACGGACGCTGCATCTCCCTGCTCAAGGTGCTGCTGACCAACGCCTGCAATTACGACTGCCTCTATTGCGTCAACCGCGCCTCCTCGAACGTGCCGCGCGCCCGCTTCACCATCGACGAACTGGTCAAGCTGACGCTCGACTTCTACCGGCGCAATTACATCGAAGGGCTGTTCCTCTCCTCCGGCATCATCCGCAGCCCCGACTACACCATGGAGCAGGTGGTCAGCGTCGCGCGAAAGCTGCGCGAGGAGCATCACTTCCGCGGCTACATTCATCTGAAGACCATTCCCGAAGCCGACGACGCGCTGATTGCGGAAGCCGGCAAATATGCCGACCGTCTCTCCATCAACATCGAGATGCCGGAGGAAACGAGCCTGCAGCAATTCGCGCCGGAAAAGGACGTGCGCGCGATCCGCCGCACCATGGGCCGGTTGCGGCTGAAGCTCGACGAAGCCGAGGAAGGTCGCAGCGCGAAGACGAAAGCAAAGCCGCAACGCTTCGCGCCCGCCGGGCAAAGCACGCAGATGATCGTCGGCGCCGACACAGCCTCCGACCACACCATTCTCCACACCAGCGCCAATCTCTACGGCGCCTACAGGCTCCGGCGCGTCTACTATTCCGCCTTCAGCCCGATCCCTGATGCGAGCCGCGCGCTGCCTCTGCGCGCACCGCCCTTGCTGCGCGAGCACCGGCTCTACCAGGCCGATTGGCTGATGCGGTTCTACGGCTTCGACGTTGCGGAGATCGTCGACGACAGCGCGATGCTGCCGCTCGACATCGATCCAAAGCTCGCCTGGGCGCTGCGCCATCGCGACCGCTTCCCGCTCGACGTCAACCGCGCCAGCCGCGAGGAGCTGTTGCGCGTGCCTGGCTTCGGCACCAGGACGGTTGAACGCATCATCGCGACACGCCGCACCACCACGATCCGCCTCACCGATCTCGCGCGGCTGCACGTGCCCAAGCACAAGGCGCTGCCGTTCATCGTCCTCAGCGATCACCGCCCCTCGCCGCATCGTCTCGACGAGGCGCGGCTGGTCGAACGGTTCAAGCCGAAGGCAACGCAACTGGGGTTTGGCTTTTGATGCAGTACATCACTCTCGACACCGAAACCGATTTCGACGGCTGGCGCAAAGTCGCGCGGACACTCGTGCTTCATCATGTGAAGCCCACCGATGTCATCTGGGCCGTGCAGGGCGGCGAAGCCGAGTTGTTCGCGCCGCCCGCGCCGTCTCCGATCCTCGAGGTGAACGACGGCACCTTCAGCGTATCCGCAAAATTCGTCGAACTCGCCCAGGCCGCAATCCTGCACCGCGATCGCCAGCGCTTTGCGATCCTCTATCGCCTGCTGTTTCGACTGAAGGACAATCACGATCTCATCGAGGTCGCGACCGATCCTGATGTCGCGCAGGTCACCGCCATGGCGAAAGCGGTCTATCGCGACGAGCACAAGATGCACGCCTTCGTGCGCTTCCGCGAGATCGGCCGGGAACGTGAGGCGCATTACGTCGCCTGGTTCGAGCCGGAGCATCACATCGTCGAGCTCGCCGCGCCGTTCTTCGCCAGGCGCTTTGCCGACATGCCCTGGTCGATCCTGACGCCTGATTTGTGCGCGCATTGGGACGGCCATGCGCTCTCGTTCACCTCAGGCGTCAGCAAGAGCGAAGCGCCGGGCGAAGACCGGCTCGAGGAAACCTGGCGGCGTTACTACGCCAGCATCTTCAATCCGGCCCGGCTCAAGGTGAAGGCGATGCAGGCCGAGATGCCGAAGAAATACTGGAGGAACCTGCCCGAGGCTTCGATCATTAAGCCTCTGATCGAAGACGCCGAGCGCATGACCGGCGCCATGATCGCCAATGCCGCAACCGATCCGCACAAGCCTCAGAGGCGGCTGGAGGCTCCGATGAAACGCAAGACCGCAGCCGACGATCTCGAAACGCTTCGCGAGGAAGCCGCGCATTGCCGCGCCTGCCATCTCTACAAGGACGCGACCCAGACCGTGTTCGGTGAAGGCCCGAAGTCGGCAAACATCATGCTGGTCGGCGAGCAGCCCGGCGACAAGGAAGACCTCGCCGGCCATCCCTTCGTCGGCCCGGCCGGCCAGATGCTCGATCGTGCGCTGGAGGAGGCCGGTGTCGACCGCAAGAAGGTCTATGTCACCAACGCGGTCAAACACTTCAAATTCGTGCCGCGCGGAAAAATCCGCCTGCACCAGAAGCCGAATACGCCCGAGATCCGGGCCTGCCGGCAATGGTACGAGCGGGAAGTTTCGGCAATTCAGCCCGATCTGATCGTGGCGATGGGTGCCACCGCGGCGCAAAGCGTGTTCGGCAAGATTACCCCAATCGGCAAGACCCGCGGCCGCCTCATAGACCTTCCCGACGGACGCAAGGCTCTGGTGACGGTGCACCCGTCCTACCTGCTGCGGCTGCCCGATCCGGAGGCCAAGGTGCTGGAATATCAGCGCTTTGTCGAAGACTTGAAGATCGCCGCGTCCTTACAGAAGAAGTCCGCACGCGCTGCCTAAATACTGGCGGGAAAACGGTTTTCACGCGGCGGTTGTCATCCGGCCTTCAAATCCATCGCGGACAATACCCTTACTTTAAAGTTAAGGGGCGTCCAGACATGACCGATGTTGCATTCGACCGCGCGGTAGCAGATCCCGCGCCCGTCCAGCCGGCCTCGCGGCCAAATCTCGACAAGGGCTTCAATCCGCTGACGATGATCCTGTTCTTCGGCATCCTCGCCGCGGGCCTGCTGTTCGTCGCCTACAGCATCTATGTCGACGTCAACGCGACCGGCACCAAGATCACGACCTTCGTGCCCTACATCCTCCTGTTCGTCGCGCTCCTGATTGCGCTCGGCTTCGAATTCGTCAACGGCTTCCACGACACCGCCAATGCGGTGGCGACGGTGATCTACACCCATTCGCTGCCGGCTGAAGTGGCGGTGATGTGGTCGGGCTTCTTCAACTTCCTCGGCGTGCTCTTGTCCTCCGGCGCGGTCGCCTTCGGCATCGTCTCGCTGCTGCCGGTCGAGCTGATCCTCCAGGTCGGCTCCAGCGCTGGTTTCGCCATGGTGTTCGCGCTGCTGATCGCCGCGATCCTGTGGAATCTCGGCACCTGGTTCTTCGGCCTGCCCGCCTCCTCCTCGCACACGCTGATCGGCTCGATCATCGGCGTCGGCGTCGCCAACGCTGTCATGCGCGGCCGCGACGGCACCTCGGGCGTGGATTGGAGCAAGGCAACCGATATCGGCTACGCGCTGCTGCTGTCGCCGCTGTTCGGCTTCATCTGCGCCGCCGTGCTGTTGCTGCTCCTCAAGTTCATCGTGCGCAACCCGGCCCTCTACGCTGCGCCCGAGGGCAACAAGGCGCCGCCGCTCTGGATCCGCGGCCTGCTGATCGCAACCTGCACCGGCGTCAGCTTCGCGCACGGCTCCAACGACGGCCAGAAGGGCATGGGCCTGATCATGCTGATCCTGATCGGCACCGTGCCGACGGCCTATGCGCTCAACCGCGCGCTTCCGGAATCCCAGGTCGTCCAGTTCCAGAAGACGTCGGATGCCGCTTCCAAGGTGATCTCGGCGAAAGGCGCCGGCCACAGCATCATCGGCGATCCCCGTCCGGCCGTGACGCAGTACATCACGCTGCGCCACATCAACGAGGGCACCTATCCCTCGCTCGCCGTGCTGGTGAAGGACGTCGGCAATCAGGTCGCCCAATACGGCTCGCTGAGCAAGGTCCCGGCGGAAGCCGTGGGCAACACCCGCAACGACATGTACATGACCTCGGAGGCGATCCGCTTCCTGATGAAGGACAAGGAGAACGATCTCAGCAAGGAGGAGATCGCGACCCTGAACGCCTACAAGGGCTCGCTCGATGCCGCCACCAAGTTCATCCCGAACTGGGTGAAGATCGCGGTCGCCATCGCGCTCGGCCTCGGCACCATGATCGGCTGGAAGCGCATCGTCATCACCGTCGGTGAGAAGATCGGCAAGACCCATCTCACCTATGCGCAGGGCGCCTCGGCCGAGCTCGTGGCCGCCGCTACGATCGGCGCCGCCGACGTGTTCGGCCTGCCGGTCTCCACCACCCACGTGCTGTCGTCCGGCGTCGCCGGCACCATGGCCGCGAACGGCTCGGGCCTGCAATGGTCGACCATCCGCAATTTGCTGATGGCCTGGGTTCTGACGCTGCCCTGCGCCATCGCGCTGTCGGCCCCGCTCTACGTGATCTTCTCGAAGATCTTCTGAGCGATCGCACTCCTCAGAGACAAAGGGCCCGTGCGATGCACGGGCCCTTTTCCTTTGGGATTTGACCTCAGCCCTACGATGCCGCGAGCGATTCCTCGACCAGCTTGACCCAATAGGACGTGCCGAACACGATCGCCTCGTCGTTGAAATTGTAGGCGGGGTGATGCAGGCCGGCGCTGTCGCCGTTGCCGCAGAAGATGAAGGCGCCGGGCCGCGCTTCCAGCATATAGGCGAAATCCTCGCCGCCCATCAGCGGCGGCATCTCGTGCACATTGGCCTCGCCCGCGACCTGCCTGGCGATGCGGCGCGCCACCTCGGTCTCCGCGGCGTGGTTGTTCACCACGGGATAATTGCGCTTGTAGTGCAGGTCGATCTTGGCGCCGGTGATCTGCGCCACGCCCGCGACCACCTCATGCACGCGCTTCTCGATCAGCTTGCGCACTTCCGGCGACAACGTGCGGATGGTGCCCCTCAGCGTCGCGGTTTGCGGAATGACGTTGCGGGCATTGCCGGCGTGGAACTCGCAGATCGAGATCACGGCCGATTCCAGGGGATCGACGCTGCGCGCGACGATCGACTGCAAGGCGGTGATCACCTGTGCGCCGACCAATACGGAGTCCACGCATTTGTGCGGACGCGCGGCATGGCCGCCGAGACCCTCGATCATGATGTCGACCTCGTCGGTCGCCGCCATGATCGGACCCGGCCGGATCGCGAACGAGCCGATCGGGATGCCAGGGCCGTTGTGCATGCCGTAGACCTGCTCGATGCCAAAGCGCTCCATCAGGCCGTCCTTGACCATGGCCGCGCCGCCGGCGCCACCCTCCTCGGCCGGCTGGAAGATCACCACGGCATCGCCGGCGAAGTTGCGGGTCTCGGCGAGGTAGCGGGCGGCACCGAGCAGCATCGCGGTGTGGCCGTCATGGCCGCAGGCGTGCATCTTGCCCGGCGTCTTGGAGGCGTAAGGCAGGTTGGTCTGCTCGTCGACGGGCAGCGCATCCATGTCCGCGCGCAGTCCGATGGACTTGAGCCCTTCGCCGGCCGGCTTGCTGCCCTTGATCACGCCGACCACCCCGGTCTGTCCGAGCCCGGTCACGACCTCGTCGCAGCCGAACTCGCGCAGGCGGTCCGCCACGAATGCTGCAGTGCGATGAACGTCGTACAGCAGTTCGGGATGCTCGTGGATGTCCCGGCGCCAGGCCTGAATATCGGGTTGAAGGTCGGCGACGCGGTTCACGATGGGCATGGAGGGTCTCAAGCTTTGTTGAAAATGCAGGACTGTCTACCATGCAAGCGCGAGTCCACCCAACTGCCTGAGAGTCCGGGGGAGCTCTGTCCTCTCGTCATGGCCGGGCTTGTCCCGGCCATCCACGTCTGCCTATTAGGACAGAAAGCGCGTGGATGCCCGGGACAAGCCCGGGCATGACGCCTGTTTGGGTGGAAGCAGAATGCCAAGACGGCTCGAAGGTGAGTTTGACTACATTGTCGTCGGAGCCGGTACGGCGGGCTGTATCATCGCCAACCGGCTGTCAGCCGCCCCCAACAATCGCGTCCTCATCCTCGAAGCCGGCGGCGACGACAACTGGATCTGGTTCCACATCCCGGTCGGCTATCTCTTCGCCATCGGCAATCCGCGCTCGGACTGGATGTTCAAGACCGAGGCCGAGCCGGGCCTGAACGGCCGTTCGCTGGCCTACCCCCGCGGCAAGGTGATCGGCGGCTGCTCGGCGATCAACGCCATGATCTCGATGCGCGGACAGGCCGCCGACTACGATCACTGGCGCCAGCTCGGCATGACCGGCTGGGGCTATGACGACGTGCTGCCGCTATTCAAGCGGCTGGAAGATCACTTCCTGGGCGCGAGCGAGCATCACGGCGCGGGCGGCGGCTGGCGCATCGAGGCGCCGCGGCTGTCGTGGGACGTTCTCGATGCCGTCGGCGACGCCGCCGAGGAGATGGGCATCAAGCGCATCCTTGATTTCAATATCGGCGACAACGAAGGCACCAGCTATTTCCACGTCAACCAGAAGCGTGGCCGGCGCTGGTCGTCGGCGCGCGGCTTCCTCAAGCCCGCACTGAACCGTCCGAACCTGCGGCTCGAAAAGCACGTCCTGGTCGACCGCCTGATCATCGAGCAGGGCCGCGCCGTTGGCGTGCGCTTCATCCAGAACGGCGAGATCATCGAGGCGCGGGCGAGGCGCGAGGTGATCCTCTCGGCAGGTTCGATCGGCTCAGTGCAGGTGCTGCATCGCTCGGGCATCGGGCCGGCCGACTGGCTGTCGCCGCTCGGCATCGACATCGTCATGGACAAGCCCGGCGTGGGACGCAATCTGCAGGACCATCTGCAGCAGCGCGCGATCTACAAGGTCGAGGGCGTGCGCACGCTGAACGAGACCTATTACAACCTGTTCCGCCGCGGCTTGATGGGGCTCGACTACGCCTTCCGCCGCCGCGGCCCGCTGACCATGGCGCCGTCGCAGCTCGGCATCTTCACCCGCTCGGATGCAACGCGCGCGCGCGCCAACATCCAGTTCCACGTGCAGCCATTGTCGCTCGACAAGTTCGGCGATCCCCTGCACCGCTTCCCCGCCATCACGGTGAGCGCCTGCAATCTCCAGCCGACCTCGCGCGGCACCGTGCGGCTACGTTCGGCAACGCCGGACGAAAAGCCGATCATCGCGCCGAATTATCTGTCGACCGAAGACGACCGCCAGGTCGGTGCCGACGCCATCCGCACCACGCGCCGCCTGATGCAGCAGAAGGCACTCGCCAAGTATCGTCCGAGCGAATACCTGCCCGGTCCCTCCGTCGGCGACGACGATGCTTCGCTTGCGAAAGCCGCCGGCGATATCGGCACCACCATCTTCCATCCCGTCGGCACCGCGAAGATGGGCGCTGCAAGCGATCCGATGGCGGTGGTCGACGAGCGCCTGCGCTTCTACGGCCTCGAAGGTTTGCGCATCGTCGATGCCTCGATCATGCCGACGATCACGTCGGGGAATACCAATACGCCGACCGCGATGATCGCCGAGAAAGGCTCAACCATGATTTTGGAGGATGCGAAGTAGTATCCTCATCCCATGATCAACCCGCATCGCTTTTCAATCGGCCCCGCCGACACAGAGATCGCTATGCTGCAATGGGGCGCGAGCGGCAAATCGCCCGCTCTCCTCCTGCATGGCACCGGCTTCGTCGCAGACGTCTGGAGCGAGGTCGCGTGCGAGCTGGCGTCGACCTACACCGTCTATGCGCTCGACCGCCGCGGCCACGGCGCCAGCCACAAGCCCGACGTTTATCACTTCCTGGATTACGCCGACGACGTCTGCCGGGTGATCGATGCACTTGATCTCCGCGACGTCTACGGCATAGGCCACAGCGCGGGCGCGACTGACCTGCTGCTGGCAGCAAGGATGCTGCCGGGATGCTTCACGCGCCTCTTCGTGATGGAGCCGACCGTCATGGATCCGCGCGCGGCGCGCTCCGGGGGATTGAGCGAGGAATCCCTCGCCCGCGTGCTGGGCACGCTGCGTCGGCGAGCGGAGTTCGACAGCGCCGACGCTGTGTTCGAACGCTACCGCACGGCACCAGCGTTTGCGGATTGGACCGAGACCTCGCTGCGGGCGTATGTGCGCCACGGCTTCGTGCCGCTCGATGATGGCAGGGTCCGGCTCTGCTGCACGCCCGAGATCGAGTCGGAGATTCTGCGTCCGATTTACGAGGCGATGGAGCAGGTCTACGTCGGCGATGCGCGCGGCAATCCGTTTGCCTCGCTCACCGGGATCGAATGTCCCGCGCGCGTCACGACCGCGGCGAAGTCGGGGCCGATCTATAAGGAGATGGCGCGACGCGCGGTATCGCTGATTCCGCAGGTCAGCACGATGGTGTTCGAGGGTGCCGGGCATTGCGTGGCGCAGGAAGTGCCGGGGCGAGTGGTGGAAGCAGTCCGGGAGTTCGCAAAGTAGGCTCGTGCCCCGGACGCGCTGCAGCGTGCAACGCTGCTGCGCAGAGCCGGGGTCTGTCTCACCACGTATTGTGCGGCCTTCTGGGGCTCCGCGCAGCAACGTTGCGCGTCCGGGACACGAGAGCGACCTCACGAAATCGTCATCGTAACAGGGAATAAGCCCCTCCCTCTCCCGATCACCTCCCCGACGCCCAATTCCGGGCGAAGTGGAGATGCGCGATGAGCGGACACGATCACGGCGACGACGGCGTCAGCCGCCGCAAGGTCCTGGAATGCATGACCTGGGCCGGCACTGGCGTGCTCTGGACCATCACCGGCGGTGTGCCGCGTTCGCTCGGCATCATCGATTCCGCGCAAGCCGCGACCGCGGCTGCTCCCGGCATGACCTTCCTCCAGATCAGCGACAGCCATGTCGGCTTCGACAAGCCGGCCAATCCCAACGCGCTCGGCACGCTGGAGGAGGCCGTCAACAAGATCAACGCGATGCCGGCCAAGCCCTCCTTCATGATCCACACCGGCGACATCACCCATCTGTCCAAGGCCGCCGAATTCGACAATGCCGAGCGCATCATCTCGCAGACCAAGCTGGACGTGCATTACGTACCCGGCGAGCATGACTTCCTCGACGAGGAGGTGAAGCTCTATCGCGAGCGCTACGGCCGCGGCACCAAGGGCCAGGGCTGGTACGCCTTCGACGCTGGCGGCGTGCACTTCATCGGCCTCGTCAACGTCGTCGATCTCAAGGCCGGCGGTCTCGGCAATCTCGGCGCCGAGCAGCTCGCCTGGCTCGCGGACGATCTGCGCGGCAAGTCGAAATCAACGCCCATCGTGCTGTTCGCGCACATCCCGCTTTGGACCGTCTATCCGGAATGGGGCTGGGGCACCGAGGACGGTGGCCGTGCGCTGGAACAGGTGAAAGGCTTCGGTTCGGTCACCGTACTGAACGGCCACATCCACCAGGTGATGCAGAAGGTCGAGGGCAGCGTCACCTTCCACACCGCGCGCTCGACCGCCTTCCCGCAGCCGGCGCCGGGCTCCGCCCCCTCGCCCGGACCGATGAAGGTCGAGGACGCAAAGCTTCGCGGCATGCTCGGCGTAGCCAGCATCAACTTCAAGCAGAACGAGCAGCGGCTCGCGATCATCGACACGCCGCTTCAAGGTTGAGGCAGGAAGCCGACAATGAAGACACTCAATCGCCGCGATTTCGGCCTCGACCTCGGTCTCGTTTTGGCCACGGCCGTCCTGTTGCCCGCAACGAAAGCCCGAGCCGACGACATGGACGTGCATATCGACAATTTCGTTTTCCAGCCGGCCGAGCTCAAGATCAAGGTCGGCACCACCGTGAGCTGGACCAACCGGGATGACATCCCGCACACCGTGGTGTCGGCCGGCAAGTTCAGGTCCAAGACCCTGGACACTGACGACAAGTTCTCGTTCACCTTCACCAATGCGGGCGACTACAAGTATTTTTGTTCGCTGCACCCGCACATGACGGGGATGATCAAGGTTGAGTAACATCTCGAACCAAGGCATCAACGTCTTGCCCGGCCGGTGGTCCCACGCCGGCCGGGCTCGTGTGCCTTCCACCACGCACAGGGACGAAACGAAGCCGCAAGCACAACAAGAGGCAGAGCGAGGAGCGATGCCCGGCACCGACGATTTGCAGAAGGCGCAACGCTTCCGTGAAGCGGCGCTGCCCCATCTCGACGACGTCTATACGCTCGCGCGCTATCTGCTGCGCGACGCTTCCGACGCGGAAGACGCGGTGCAGGAGTGCTATCTGCGCGCGCTGAAGCATTTCGACAGCTATCGCGGCCCGGCCATCAAGCCCTGGCTGTTCGCGATCCTGCGCAACGTCTGCAACGCCGAATATGCAAGGCGCGCGCATCGGCCGAGCGCGATCGAGGACACGCCTGGCGCTGCCGAACAGACGCCGATCTGGCAGGAGAGCGAGGCGAGCCCGGAAACCGAGGTGCTGCGCAGCCGCGATGCCGGTGCGATCCGCAAGCTGATCGAGACGCTCGCCGAGCCGTTCAAGGAAACCTTCGTGCTGCGCGAGATCAACAACCTGTCCTATCGTGAAATCGCCGAGGCCATCGGCGCCCCCGTCGGCACCGTGATGTCCCGCCTCGCCCGCGCTCGCGCCATGCTGCGCGCAGCCTGGACGGCGGAAGAGGAGCACTCAAGATGACCTGCGACGAAGCAAGGATCCTGCTTCACGCGCTGCTCGACAACGAGCTCGATGCCGGCCATGCGCGCGAGGTCGAGGGCCATATCGCCGGCTGCCCGGACTGCGCCGCGGAATTCGCCGCACAGCGCGAGATGCAGCGCGTGCTCACTGATACCAATCTGCGCTACACCGCGCCCGCAAGCTTGCGCAGTCGGATCGAGGCGTCGCTGCCGCAAGCGCAGCGCCAGCAACCGAGCCGCCGCTCCGTGCTGCGCGGCTTTGCGATGGGCTCGGCGGTCTCCGCACTGGCCGCGACGGGCATCGTCGCATTGGTGCTGCGCCAGGACGACCAGCAGCGCATCCTGTCGGAGGTCGTCTCCGCGCATCTGCGCTCGCTTCAGGCCGGTCATCTCACCGATGTGGTCTCGACCGATCAACATACGGTCAAGCCGTGGTTCAACGGCAAGCTCGACGTCGCCCCGCCCGTGATCGATCTCACCGCGCAAGGTTTCACGCTGGTCGGTGGCCGGCTCGATTATATCGATGCCCGCGCCATCGGCGCGGTCGTCTACAAGCGACGGCAACACGTCGTCAATCTGTTCGTGTCGCAAACGTCGAGCAGCGAGCACCGGCCGCCGAAGACCCAGACCATGCAGGGCTTCAATTGCCGCCGCTGGGGCGAGCGTGGCCTCAACTTCTGGGCCGTCAGCGACATCGGCGCCGACGAGCTCGCCGAATTCGTCGACAAGTTCGAGGCGGCGATGAAGGCGAACGTGGAGGGATAGCCCCTGAGGAATGTATCATGCACTGATACGAGCACTAGCTTATGTATCAAACAATGATACACTGCTTGAGTGATCAGGACGTTTCGGGATAAAAAGACTGAAGCGGTCTTTAGCGGCGAAAGTCCCAAGGGCTTTCCGGCCGATTTGGTGAAGGATGCGCGCCGGAAGCTGCGCTAACTTCACGCTGCAGGTGAACTCAGCGATTTAAGGGCGCCGCCAGGCAACCGCCTCAGAGGCTCTTACCTCTGATCGCAAGGGACAGCATTCGATCAGGATCAACGATCAGTTCCGGATATGCTTCGTCTGGACGGCAGATGGTCCAACTGAAGTCGAGATCGTGGACTATCACTAGGAGAGCACGACGATGGCCAAAAAGCTCAAGCCCATGCATCCTGGTGAGGTTCTGCGGGAAGAATTTCTGATTCCGCTGAGCATGTCGGCTGGTGCGCTCGCCAGGGCATGCGGCCTGCCGCGCACGCGTATCGAGCGGATCGCGGGTGAGCAGACCGGGATCACGGCCGACACCGCACTTCGGCTTGCCAAGGCGCTCGGCACGACTGCCGAGCTTTGGCTCAATCTTCAGAACGATTACGACATCCAGATCGCCAAACGCGATCTCGGCAAAGCGCTCGACCGCATCGAGACTGTGAACAAGCCCAAGGCGGCCTGAGCGATCGGCCTTACGCCGACCGCCGCACAGCGTTGTCCACCAGCGTCTTGCCGAGCGACCAGATCGCGCCGGGGACCTTGTGGCTGCCGGCGATGACGTCGTCGAAGGCGCGCTCGATCCAGCCGCAGTCTTCCTCGGTGATGGTGAGCGGCGGCAGCAGTTTGATGGTGTGGCTGCCGTGGCCGGCGACCTGGGTCAGGACCTTGTGATCCTTGAACAGCGGCACGGTGATGAGCTGGCAGAACAGGCCTTTGTTGGCCGCCTCCAGCACATTCCAGGAGGCGCGCAGCCGCAGCGACTTCGGCGGGCCGAACTCGACGCCGATCATCAGGCCCTTGCCGCGCACTTCCTTCATCAGCTCGTAGCCCGGCACCATGCGCGTCAGCGCGAGGCGCAGCTCGGCGCCGCGCTTGGCTGCGGACTCGATCAGCTTCTCGGACTCCATGACGTCGAGCGTGGCGATGCCCGCAGCCATGGCAAGGTCGTTCTTGGAGAAGGTGGAGCCGTGCACGACCGCACGGTCCATCTGGTTGAAGATCTTGTCGAAGATGGCCTTGCGCGTCAGCACCGCACCAACAGGCACGTGGCCGCCGGACAGCGACTTCGACAGCAGCACCATGTCGGGCTCGACGTTCCAGTGCTCGACCGCGAGGAAGCGGCCAGTGCGGCCCATGCCGGTCTGGATCTCGTCGGCGACGAACAGCGTGCCGTATTTCTTGCAGAGCGCGGCCGCGCCGGGCAGAAACTCGTCGGTGGGCATGTTCACGCCCTTGCCCTGAATCGGCTCGACGACGAAGGCCGCGACCTCGCGCGAGGCCAGCGCCTTTTCGAGCGCGGCCAGATCGTTGAACGGGATCGACGTGCACCCCGGCAGCAGCGGCTCGAAGCCGGTGCGGAAGTTCGAATCACCCGTCAGCGACAGCGCGCCATAGGTCAGTCCGTGATAGCCGTGGGCGCAATAGACGATGCCGGGGCGGCCGGTGGCGCCGCGGGCGAATTTGATTGCAGCTTCGACACATTCGGCGCCGGAATTGGCGAAGAACACCTTGTCGAGATAGGGAACGTATTTCAGAAGCCGCTCGGCGAGCACGCCGGCGAGCACCGAGACGTCGAACTGGACGAGATTGGGCAGGTCGGCGTCGAGCACGCTCTTGAGCGCCTCGCGCATGACGGGATGATTGCGCCCGATCGCAAATACGCCAAAGCCGGACAACAGGTCGAGATAGCGCGCACCGTCGCGGTCGTAAAGATACTGCCCCTGACCCTTCTGGAAGCCGACATCGTAGCCGATGGTCTTGAGGACCCGAACGAACTGCTCGTTCAGATACCGATTATGCAGGGCGCTACGCTGGGCCTGACGGTCCGCGAATAGCTGAGACATGTCTGGATTTGGACTGTGCATCCGCTACATACTTCGGTTGAGGGCCGTCTCGTCAACTGAAAACGGACCGTTACTGAAAACGGTTTGTGCGGCCTTTTGCCCTTTTTCGGACCATCTTCGCAAGCACAGCTTTAGACCATGTTGCACTGCCGAGGAACTATCATGCGTTTGGCCCTTTACACCGGAATAATACTGGCTGGTGGTTACACCTGCCTGACCCCCGCGCTCGCTGCCGATCCCACCGGCGATTGGCGGGTTGCCGATGCCGTCGCCAACATTCGTGTCGCCCAATGCAATGGCAGCATGTGGGGCGCGGTTTCCTGGGAAAAACAGCCCGGCGGCCGCGACGAGAACAACCCGGATGCCTCGAAAAAGACCAGGCCGACGCTGGGCATGGCGACGCTGATCGACATGAAGAAGAAGCCCGGCGCCGATCAGTGGGAGGGGCAGGTCTACAACGCCAAGGACGGCCAGCTCTACAGCGCGACCATTACGCCTGTCGGCGCCGACCAGCTCGAGATCAAAGGTTGCGTGATGGGCTTCCTCTGCGGCGGCGAGACCTGGACCCGGGTTGGCCCGCCGATCCCCTTGAGCACCGCCAATGCCATGGCCAAGGGCGCGCCCAAGTCCGCCGGCGCGGCGCCGAAAGCCACAGGAGCGACGGTCGCAGCTGCACCTGCACCTGCGCCCGCGGTCCCGAAGTCGGCCGGCGCAGCCAAGCCCGGTCAGAAGGGCGCCGCCGACCCGGTCGGCGACATCTGCCTACTCCCTGAGATTGCGGGGTTTGCCCATTAGGGCCGGCTGGAACAGCAGCACGGCCGCGAGCGTCGTGACCAGCGAGAGGGCCAGCAGCTTGCCCATGCTGGACGTGCCGGGATGGCTCGACAGCCACAGACTGCCGAACGCGGTCGCCGTCGTCAGCGCGCTGAAAAAGATCGCGCGTGTCAGGCTGGTCTGGAGCAGGTTTGTCCTGCCCGAGCGCCAGGCCACGACATAATAGATCTTGAAGGCGACGCCGACGCCGAGCAGCAGCGGGAACGCGACGATGTTCGCGAAGTTGAGCGGCAGGCCGATCAGCACGCAGATCTCGAGCGTCACCGCGCCGGCCACCAGCAGCGGCACCAGCGTCATCAGCACATCGACGAAGCGGCGCAGCGTGATCCACAGCAACAGGCCGATCACCAGCAGCGCATAGATGCCGGCATGGATGAACGCCTTCACCACGGTGTCGCCGGATTTCAGAATCGAGACCGGGCCGCCGATCGCGGTCGGCTCGGCAACGAGCACCGCCGCCGCAAATTTGCGCAGCGTGTCATTGTCGTTGGGATCGCCCTTGGGCAACGCCTCGACGCGGATGATGTCCTTGCTCTTCCAGGCGCTGACGAGATCCGGCGGCAGTGACTTCAGGGTGACAGGCTCGGCCTGCATCGCGCTTCTGAGCTGGTCGAACACGATCTTCATCGGCGTGACGAACACGTCCTGCGCCTTGTTGCGCGTGGCCTCGTCACCATTGGCGAGCTTTTCGAGCGAGTCTGCCAGACGGCGCGAGGCGACCCCACCCGGGCCCTTCGCCTCACCCGCGGTCCGGCGCAAATTGTCGACCGAGGACTTCAGCGCCTCGACGTTTTCCTGATCCGACGGCGCCGCGTCGATCTGGTCGGGATTGAGTGCGGGGTTCAGCACCTTGGCGCCCTGCGCGAGCAGCTTCAGCTTCGGCGGCTGGTCCTGCGGCACAAAGCTGTTGAGCGACATCACCCTGAGCACCTCAGGCACCTTCTCCAGCTTCGCCTCGACCGCCCTTGCCTGCTCTTCCGACGTGGTCATCACGTTGATGGCATTGGCGCCGGTGTTGGGGTCCTTGCGCAAATCCAGGAAGGTCGCGATCGATTCAGCGTGCGGGTTGCGCAGGTTCATCGGGTTGAAGTCGAACTTCAGGAAGTAGAGCAGCGGCAGGCCGGCGAGCGCCAACAGCAGCGTGCCGCCCACGACCAGCACACGGTGCTTCTCCAGGAAGTGGTCGAGGGGCGCCAGGAAGGCATAACCGACGGGCTCCTGCTCACCGGGCGGGTTCAACAGCTTCAGCATCGCCGGCAGTACGGTGATGCTGGAGAGGAACGCCACCAGCATGCCGACGCCGGCAATCTGGCCGAGCTCGGAGATGCCCTTGTAATCGGTCGGCAGGAAACAGAGGAAGCCGGCCGCAGTCGCCATGGCCGCCAGCGACAGCGGCACCGCAGAGCGCTTGGCGGCAAGCACCAGCGCGCCGGAGAGATCGTTGTGCTTGTAACGCTCCGAGCGGTAGCGGACGCTGTACTGGATACCGAAATCGACGCCCAGCCCCACGAACAGCACCGCGAACGCGATCGACAGCAGATTGAACGATCCGACCATCATCAGGCCGGCCGCGGTCGTCAGCGCGAGGCCCACGAAGAGATTGATGAACACCGCGAAGATGATCTTCGCCGAATGCAGCGCGAGCCAGAGGATGAGCAGCACGACGAGAACCGTGCCGATGCCGTTGATGACGGCCCCCTCCTGGACGGTGGCGTATTCCTCGTTGGCGATCGGGACCGGGCCGGTCAGCCGCACCCGCGCCTGGAATTTGGTCGGAAAATCCAGATCCGCGGCGGCCTTGCGGATCGCGTCGGTGGCGCCCTTGCCGGGCTCCAGCGCGTTGTAGTCGAGGATCGGCTTGAACTCGATGAAGGCGCGCTTGTCGGAATCCGACAGCGGCTCGTCGCTGACGAGCTCGCGCCATGAGAAGCTCGCATGCCCCTTGTTGAGCACGGTCTCGACGGTCTGCGCGATCAGGTTGAAAGGCCGCGCGGTGTTGTCGAGCTTGACCTGGCCGCGCTTGACGCCGGCAAGGCCCGTCTCGAGCGCGCCGGTCAGGCCGCGGATCGAGGGATCGCCGGCCATGATCTCGATCAGGGGCGCTGCGGATTCAAACTGGCCGGTGATCTTGCCGACCTCCTCGGTCGGCAGGAACAACAGGCCGTTCTTCTCGAAGAACTCGCCGCTGCCGAGCTGCTGCATCGACTGGAAGTTGGTCTTGTCGTCCTTCAGCTTGGCATAGAGCGCGTCCGACGCTGCGCTCGCCATTTCGGGGGTCTTGGCCTCGACGACCGCCGTGATCGTCGCATCGCGGTCGAAGGCCCGGTCGAACTGCTGGTCGCGCTGGCGCCAGTCCAGATTCTGGGCAATCAGCGAATTGATGTCGGTGTTGATGGCGAAGTGCTGGGACGCGTAATAGCCCGCGGCCACCGCCAGCAGGAGCCCGAGAACGACGACGAGGGAGGCAAACCGGGTGCAGGCCCTGACGATGGCAACGACGACGCTTTGCAGCACTTCTTTTCTTTCTGCGGTTAACAGCTTGCCGGAAACGCCCGCTGTTTATCGGAGTTCCCGGGCGAAACCTATTGCTGTTTTGAGTGGCTCTTGCCGCACACGGTTCGAGGTAAACGGCGGGAGACCGGGCAAAATCATGCGGGGGCCGTCGGTATAGCCGGGGAGTTGAGGCGGGAAAGTGACGAAGAGCTGGGCACAGATGTTGCCCATCTTGCTTGCAACGATTACCCTACTATATTACCTAAAATTGCCCCGCCGAGGCGCCCAGGTTTCATTCGACCTTTCCTTGTTGCCGATTTTTTGACACAAAGCCTTGCGCCTCCATGCGCCGGAGCCCCGACGAGGGTGGGTGGCTACCGCGTGCGCGAACCAATGGTGCGGATATTGCAACTCATTGGTCGGAGTGCCGCCGGGGACTTTACGAAGCGGATGGGTGCAACTTGCGTGATGGGCGTCCAATGGAAGTTTATCTGGCGCAACCGCGCGGCTTCTGCGCGGGCGTGGTGCGTGCAATCGAGATCGTGGAACGGGCGCTGGAGAAGTACGGCCCGCCCGTCTACGTGCGCCACGAGATCGTCCACAACAAATACGTCGTCGAGAGCCTGAAGAACAAAGGCGCGATCTTCGTCGAAGAGCTGTCCGAGGTCCCGCCGAAGGCGGTCACGGTCTTCAGCGCCCATGGCGTCGCCCGCAGCGTCGAGGAAGAGGCCGCCGCGCGCGACCTTCCGGTGCTCAATGCCACCTGCCCCCTGGTCACGAAAGTTCACAATCAGGGGAAGCGCTACATCAGCAAGGGCCGCACGCTGATCCTGATCGGCCATGCCGGGCACCCCGAGGTCGAAGGCACGATGGGCCAGGTTCCCGCCCCCGTCCTGCTTGTCCAAAGCGTTCAAGAGGTTAATGCGCTGACGCTGCCGGCAGATACGCCAGTGGCCTACATCACCCAGACCACCCTGTCGGTCGACGACACCAGGGACATCATCACGGCTCTTCAGGCCCGCTTTACAGATATTCAAGGCCCGGATATCCGGGATATCTGCTATGCGACACAGAACCGCCAATCTGCGGTAAGGGACTTGAGCAAGCTGGTCGACGTGATCTTGGTGGTGGGCGCTGCCAACAGCTCGAACTCGAACCGGCTTCGCGAAATCGGCACCGAGGCCGGCGTCGCGAGTTATTTGATTGCCGACGGCAGCGCGCTCAATCCGGAGTGGTTGAAGAATGCCAGGACCGTCGGCATCACGGCCGGCGCTTCGGCGCCTGAGGTACTCGTGGATGACGTGATCGAAGCGATGCGGCGGATCGGACCGGTCAAGGTCCAGGTACTGCCGGGCCGCGAGGAAAATATCGAATTCCGGCTTCCGGCCCAACTGGCTGCGAGCTGACCCACCCGAATTGAAAAGCCCAGAAAGAAACTTGTAATGGCCATCCCCTTCTTCAAGGAAATGCGTATCGGCGGCTATTTGCTCAAGCAGAAACTGCTTGGCCGCAAACGCTATCCGCTCGTGCTGATGCTGGAGCCGCTGTTTCGCTGCAACCTCGCCTGCGTCGGCTGCGGCAAGATCGATTATCCGGACGCGATCCTCAACCGCCGCATGACCGCGCAGGAGTGCTGGGACGCCGCCGACGAGTGCGGCGCGCCGATGGTCGCCATTCCCGGCGGCGAGCCACTGATCCACAAGGAGATCGGCGAGATCGTGCGCGGCCTCGTTGCGCGCAAGAAGTTCGTCTCGCTCTGCACCAACGCACTGCTGCTCGAGAAGAAGCTCGACCTGTTCGAGCCCTCCCCTTACCTGTTCTTCTCCGTGCATCTCGACGGCCTGAAGGACCATCACGACAAGGCCGTGTCGCAGAAGGGCGTGTTCGACCGCGCCGTCTCCGCGATCAAGGCGGCCAAGGCGCGCGGCTTCACCGTCAACGTCAACGCCACCATCTTCGACGGTCATCCGGCCGAGGAGATCGCGAAGTTCCTCGACCTCACCGTCGAGCTCGGTGTCGGCGTCTCGATGTCGCCGGGCTACGCCTATGAGCGCGCGCCGGACCAGGAGCACTTCCTCAACCGCACCAAGACCAAGAAGCTGTTCCGCGACGTCTTCGCGATGGGCAAGGGCAAGAAGTGGAACTTCATGCATTCCGGCCTGTTCCTGGACTTCCTCGCCGGCAACCAGGAATACGAGTGCACGCCCTGGGGCATGCCCGCGCGCAACATCTTCGGCTGGCAGAAGCCCTGCTACCTGCTCGGTGAAGGTTACGCAAAAACCTTCAAGGAGCTGATGGACACCACCGACTGGGAAACCTACGGCACCGGCAAATACGAGAAGTGCGCCGACTGTATGGCCCATTGCGGCTACGAGCCGACCGCGGCGACCGCAGCCCTCAACAACCCGCTGAAGGCGATGTGGGTGTCGCTGCGCGGCATCAGGACCTCGGGCCCGATGGCGCCGGAGATCGACATGTCCAAGCAGCGCCCGGCGCAGTACATCTTCTCGGCGGAAGTGCAGAAGCGCCTGTCGGAGATCCGCAAGGACGAGGCCGCCGCCGCGCAGGAGAAGGCGGCGCGGAAGGCTTCGACGGCGGCGTAAGCGGACGCAATCAACTCTCACGACGAGGGCCCGGCCGCGATCGCGACCGGGCCTTTTCTTTTGAGCAAGTCTCGTCGGACTTATGGGCACGCTGCCCAACCCAACGTGTGCGGCACCAGCTTGCTCTTGCCATGCGCTCTCTTCCTCGCAGACACACCTGCGCGCTCTCGCGGCTTCTTTCGCCCGAGCTTTGCTGTTCGTTTCGCCCCTTGAAAGACCAGAGGGCGCAGGGAAGACCGGGCGCCGGCGGCACCCGCAATCCGTGCGCAACAGAAATGCACACGGGGTGGATCACAGGTGATGCCGATCGCCCGGCCTTCCCTGCGCGGATGGTTTTAACGGCGTCCTTCGTGCTCTCCTCGGGGAGCGTTGCACTATTGCCCCCGTCGTCTTCGCGGCTGATCGATGTGCGCACCCGGTCGGGCCGCCGCATCACCGCAAGACTTGACGCCAGCCTGCGGGCGTCAGGACCACACGACTTCTCCGTCCGCGGACGGCCGGGCCGGGAGCATCGGACGCTCGCGTGTGCTCGCCCCCTGAAGCCTGACCTCGCCGTTGTGACCGCGCCGTTCGTCCCGCGATGCGCATGACTCACGGTTGCCCGCCCTGTCATCGCCTTCGCGCCGGCGCTGCCGCGTCCACCGCACCCCGACCCGCATCTCGTGACGATCGCGAAGCGCCCCTCTGGCGGGGCCGGGATAAGCGTCATATGCCACAAATCCGAAATTCTGGAAAGTAGAATATTTTTTTGTGGAAGGGATTGACGGGTGTCCGCTTGTTTTGCCCGACGCCGCTTGGAGCGTCCTCCGCAAATATGAAAAACAACTCCATGCAAAGTAGAACCGTGGCTCCGTCTTGCATGCGTTGACACAGCAGTGTATATACATATATGTATATACATGAGGTCGCCATGCCCCATATCGCCAAGGTGTTCAAGTCCGGTAATTCCCAGGCCGTCCGGCTCCCGAGGGATTTTCGTTTTACGGTCGACGAGGTCGAGGTTTCACGCGAAGGCGATGCCGTGATCCTGCGCCCGAAGCGGAGCGCCACCGGGCCCTGGGCGTCGCTTCGAGCGGCTGTCACGCGCGGTTTCAGCCCGGACTTCATGGCTGAGGGCCGAGAGCAACCCGAAGAGCAGACGCGCCCGGATCTCGACCGGGAGTTTCGATGACGAAATGGCTGCTCGACACCAACGCCGTCATCGCGCTTGTCGCACGCCGGTCAGAGCCTCTCCTGCGCAGGGTCGAAGCCAGCGAGCCTGGCGCGCTCGCGATCTCATCCATCGTTGCCCACGAACTCTACTTCGGCGCCTATCGCAGCCAGAAGGTCGAATTCAACCTGGAAACGCTCCGTCTCCTCTTTGCCGATCTCGACATCCTCGACCTCGACCAAAAGGACGCGCGAGCCGCCGGCGAGATCCGGGCGGAGCTGGCGCGGCGCGGCACGCCGATCGGTCCCTATGACATCCTGATCGCCGGTCAAGCGATAGCGCGCGGCCTGCCGCTCGTCAGCAACAACACCGCCGAATTCCAGCGTATTGCCGGATTGCGGCTGGAGGACTGGACGAGGGAATAATGATGCTCACAGGTGTTGCGACGAGTGATCGTCAGGATGGGTTCAGCTTCTCGTGAACTCACCCGAAAGGATCACGCCCTTCTGCGGCGCGAGTTAGTGTCTGCAACCAACGCGCGGTCCGCCAAGCGCTCAACGCTTGGAAAAATTTCGTGCTATTCGAATTCCATTGAGGCATTGGGCATAGTAGCGGCACTATGTTACGCTGGCCGCTCCGTAGTGCCGACATACGCGACGTGCGAGTTCGCCGCTTTCCCAATATCCAGCAGACACGCCGGTGTTCGTTCCGCGCGGCAGAGGCGCCGATTGGAGGTCTCGTTGAGTTCAACTAATGTGAACGTTCAAAAGGGGACGACTTACAGATTTCCAGAGTCGGCTTGCTTGGCCTGTTTGGTTGACAGCGACCAAATAGTGCTCGTGGAGCAATTCCGTACGCCGACGGCAAGGCGCACGCTCGAGTTGCCCGGCGGGATCATGAATGATGGCGAAACCCCACTACAAGCCGCAACTAGGGAATTCTGCGAGGAAACGGGATTGATACCCGGCCCAAGCCGCTTTCTATTCACACTAGACCTTGATCTTTCAACAACGATCCATCGCACGCATGTTTTCTCGACCGCCGTTGCACAGGGCGCCACCAAGTCCGACGCTGAATTGGGAACACGCTTCCTCAGAATCGACGACAGCTTGCAGATGGTACGAACCGGAGAGATCACGCACGCACCAACCGTAGCCGCAATTCTTGCGATATGCAGCAAATATTAGATTGAATCACAGTGGGTGATTTTGTGACCAGCCTATTAGGCAACCCCTATTTGAGCGAAGTCGGCAACATAATCCAGTGGCCGATATGGAGCATTCTAGGAGCAATCGTTGGGTGGACGTTTCCGCATTTGTACAGATGGTTCAAAACGCGCGGGCAACGGAAATTCTGGAAACCCTTCATAGCTGGGAAGGGCCCCCTCCCGGTCGTCCTGACCGATAAGGCCGGGGCCAAGCCAAGAAGTCCTGCCAAAGTTAGCATTACAGACGTTCAGGCGTATTCCGAGGTCAGGAGTGCTTTGGCTGATTTCCGGAAAGTAAAGATAAGGGCGGGCTCAGCCGTAAGGATTGATGAATTGATTGAGGACAGCTTCGTCACGCTTGGCGGCCCGAAGGCAAACGGCATAACCGAGCAAGTTCTTCAACGACTAGGGGGAAGGGTTCCCGTTTTATATGATCAAGTGAGCGGCGCTTTTCGCTTTAAAGGAGATGAGTTTGCACCAGTGTACGACGCACGCGAGTTCGTGGCTCGAGATTACGCCCTCATCCTACGACTTCTGCATTTAGACGACAAGAATTCGAAATCAAAGGCCGTTTTAGTGGTTTTTGGGCTGCATGGGCACGGGACCGAGCAAGCAGTGCGAGCAATCTCTGACCACGACCCACTGTACCAAAGAATATCTCCATACTTCGGGAAGGACTGCTGGGCGTTCTTGCGTTTTGATTACACCGATCACTCCTGCACAGATCGCACCGTGATCGACGCAGGAAAACTAAACTAAAAGCGAAATGCAAAAAATAGTAATCGTTGGAGCATCTTCCTTGGGACGCTGCGCGATGAGTCTCGCGAGCTCTTGTCAAGCCAACATCCTCGGTTTTCTAGACGATAATTTGCTTACCCCCAAAGAGATAGATGGACTCCCATATATGGGTCCGATCGAGGAATTCCGGCAGCTATCTGTGAAACACGCCGGACTTCGACCGCTGATTGCGGTTGGAGATACTCGTAGTCGCCTACTGGTGTTTGGGCGCCTCTTAGCTGCAACGCCTGATTTGCAACTAGCTTCGGCTATCGACACCAGTGTTACACGTGTGGGTCCATCCCACGTTGACAGCGGATGTATAATTTTTCCGGGGGTCGTGATTGGTGCTGGCGTCAGATTGGGTAGATCGGTCGTCATCAATGCAAACGTTACTATAGGCGCTGGATCAGTCATCAAGGATTTCTCGACCGTGGGCCCGGGGGCGAACATCGGATCGGAAGCTGCGATTGGCCGTTGCACGTTTGTCGGCATGGGAGCCGCGATCGCTCAAGGTATTGCTGTTGGGGAAGACTGCACGATAGGAGCTCTCTCATTTGTGAGGCAAAACATACCCGACGGATATCTGGCAGCCGGCATTCCGGCTGTCCTTAAAGGGCCTCGTATTCGATGAGACTTATCCTCGTTAGGCATGCGCACTGCGAAAAGAATTTGATCGGCATTCCGGGTGGCCCGGGAACACCATTGACGCCACTGGGTAAAGCGCAGGCAACTTCGGTGGCTGCTCGCTTAACAACCCTCTCTCCTGTCCCCAGCGAGATAGTCGCAGTGCCCACCATCCAAACGATTGAAACCGCCCAGATTGTAGGTGCGCGTCTATCATTACCGACGGTGGTCCCAAACGAATTACGATCGATAAATCTGGGAGTTCTCAGCGGCATCTCAATCGAAGCCGCCCGAACAAGCTACCCGCGATCCAGCGAGTCGATGGACGACTGGCGAAATGGAGTCTCCGAAATAGCTGATCTGCGAATTCAAGGAATGGAAGATCCATTTGCGTTCTATGGTCGAGGCGCTAGCTATTTGTTGAAGGCAATGGACCTCGCCAACTCTGCGACGATGGTCATCGTATGTACCACATCTATAATGATCTTATTGCACAATATCCACGATAGACGCAGTCCGGTTGCTGGAGGCGGATATCGCACCCGATCGTACGAGAACGGCCAATTGGTCGACTTAATATTCAGCGACGAAGATCGAGCATGGCTGTTACAAGAGATGAAGCGTCATGAGATCGAATGAAATTGATAGTGATTTTGAATTCTTTGCGGTTCGCAGCTTCGATTGGCTCTCAAGGAATTCTGCGGCGAGCGAACGATACCATGTCCTCTCCTGTCCCGATTGGGTGAACGTTATTGCGTTCACGCAAAAGCAGGAGCTAATTTCCGTCAAACAATTTCGACACGGAGCATCTGTCAGAAATCATGAGTTGCCTGGCGGCATGATTTCCAGCGGTTGCACGCCTCTTGAAGCCGCACAAGGGGAGCTGTTTGAAGAAACCGGTTACGCGTCGAAGCATTGGTATCAGGCAGGCAGATATAGGCCGAACGCTGCACTTCAAAACAATTGGTGCTATAGCTTTGTCTGTTTTGAGGCCACTCAAGAAACTAGTCGGCGCCCTGACGAACTTGAGTTGTGTTTGATCGAGGCTCAATGCTTTCCGACCTTTCTTGAAGACGAGCTCATGTCGCAGGCTTTAATGGTCACCTCGCTACTTTTGGCAAAAAGGAATCTAAGTAAGGTGGCCAGTCCTGATCATCTCGATGTAGCCAAAGAGTTTCTCCGGGCTCTATGATTTGAGATCGCTGATGAGCTTTTGAAGACGGCAGGAAGCGATCGCCTCGGAGTGCCAGGCTGATGCTCTTGCGATCACGCTATCGCGAATAAGCCGCTCCAATTGAGCTACGCACAACAAGCACAAGGCCCGGTGCTTGACCGGGCCTTGTCTTTCGCCAGTTCTTCACCGCCGCTCAGGCCGCCTTGGAAACCAGCGCCTCGCTCTCGACCAGCTCCGTCCCGATCAAATAATCGCGGCAGCCGCGAAGTGAGCGCAGCGCGCGGTTGAAGTCGATGCCGGTCGAGACCAGCGCATGCAGCGTTGCCGGATTGCGGACGATGCCGCGCAGCACGGCGGCGAGATCGATCTGGCCGTTCGGCTTGATCGCGGCGCGGGCGAGCGCCGGCAGCGCGCGATGGGCGGGATCGCTGATGACGCGAACCGCGGCAAAGGGCAGCCCGGCTTCAGTGGCGTAGGCGGCCGCGATGTGGCTCTCCATGTCGACGGCCGAGGCCCCCGTCTCCGAGTGCAGCGCCGCCTTGCAGGCGCGCTTGGTGACCACTTCCTCGGCGCCGGCGAGGCTGCCGCGCACCACGCGGCGGCGGCCCGATGTCAGGCGGTCGATCAAATCGTCGCCGAGCGAGAGCCCGGCGGCCCAGCGAGTGTCGCCGGACAGCACTTCGGTCGCCAGCACGACGTCGCCGGAGCGCAGCGTCGGGTCGAGCCCGCCGGCCACGCCGAAGGAGATCACGCCGCGAATCGTGTCAGGGTCCACCACCGTCAGAAGCGCCCGCAACTGGGTCGGGCTGCTGGATGAACAGATGACCGCCATTCCCGGCCCGGCCGCGATGCGGGCCTCCTGAACCAATCCAGTCACGATCAGTATCGGCCGCGGGTCGATGGTATTCCCCACGGTAAAATAGTCCCCCGTCCCCAAAGTCACATTCCGACCCCTACCACCCTGCTGTTGGTGTTCCGCAAGTTCCGATACCGCGCCAGTGCCCACAACGGAAAGAACTTCGGGTAACCATGATACCGTAGATAGAACACGCGGGGGAAGCCTGTGGCGGTGTACCGCTGCTCGTCCCACAGTCCTTTTTCGTTCTGTGTTGCAATCAGGTACTCCACCCCGCGGGCGACGGCGGGGTGATCAACCTCTCCTGCCGCCATCAGAGCAAGCAAGGCCCATGCCGTTTGCGAGGCAGTCGAGGGGGCAGCCTCCCATCCCCGGTAGTCCAGACGGTAGCTGACGGCGTCCTCGCCCCAGCCGCCGTCCTCGTTCTGGATCGAGGCCAGCCAGTCGGCCGCCTTGCGAATCATGGGATCGCCATGGCGGACGCCGGCCATGTTCAGGGCGCAGAGCACCGACCAGGTTCCATAGATGAAGTTCATGCCCCAGCGGCCATACCAGGACCCCTCCGGGTGCTGGGTCTTCCGGAGGTAGGCGACCCCGTCGGCTACATGCTTGCTGGTCTTCTCGGTCTCGCCGAGCTGGGCCAGCATCGAGATGCAGCGCGCGGTGACGTCCTCGGTCGGCGGATCGAGCAGTGCGCCGTGGTCCGAGAACGGGATGTTGTTCAGGTAGTACTCGAGATTGTTGACGTCGAAGGCGGCCCAGCCGCCGTCGTCGCTCTGCATGCCCTCGATCCACTCCCGCGCGCGGGCGATCGCGGCATCGTAGCCGGTGGCGCCGTGCTCCCGGCGCATGCGGTCCATCGACATCACCACCACGGCGGTGTCGTCGAGATCGGGGTAATGCGCGTTGTTGTACTGGAAGGCCCAGCCGCCCGGACGCACGTCAGGCCGTTTCACCGCCCAGTCGCCCTTCACCTCGAGCTCTTGCCGCGGGATCAGCCAGTCGAGGCCCTGCTTGGCCGCCGGCACCGCCTTGTCACCGCCGGCTTCCAGCAGTGCATGCGCGGTCAGCGTCGTGTCCCACACCGGCGAGACGCAGGGCTGGCAATAGGCCTCGTCGCCTTTGATGACGAGCAGCTTGTCGATGCCGAGGCGGGTGATCGCACGCGGCGGGAAGTTCTCGTCCTTGCCGAGCGCGTCGTACATCATGACGATGTTGGCCATCGGCGGATAGATCGCGCCCATGCCGTCCTCGCCGTTGAGCCGCTCCTCGGTGAAGGCGAGCGCCGCATCGATCGCGCGCTTGCGCAGGCTCTTGGGAAACAGCGGCTCGACCACGCGCAAAATACCGTCGAGCGCGCGGAACAGCACGAACCAGGCCATGCTCTGGTGCGGCGCCTTGGCGGTCATGCCGATCGAGCGCGGATCCTGCAGGAACAGCTCGTCGATACCGACCCCTTTCGGATTCTTCGCGCGCGGCTTCAGCGCTGCGAGCACCATCAACGGCACCATGGTGGTGCGCGCCCAATAGGAGATCTTGTTGAGGTGGAACGGCGACCAGAACGGCAGCAGCACGATCTCGATCGGCAGCACCGGCACCGCGCGCCAGGTCACGACGCCGTACATCGCAAGCAGGAAGCGCGTGAAGACGTTGCTGTTGATGGCGCCGCCGCGCGCATGGATGGCCTCGCGCGCACGCACCATGTGCGGGGCGTCGACGGAGTCGCCGATCATCTTCAACGCGAAGTAGGCCTTCACGCTCGCGCTCATGTCGAACTCGCCGTCATGCACCAGCGGCCAGCCGCCATGGGCGCCCTGGATGCGGCGAAGATAATTGGCGATCTTGGCTTCGAGCACGGCATCGACCGGCTCGGCGAGATAATGGCGCAGCAGGACGTATTCGGCCGGGATCGTGCAGTCGGCCTCGAGCTCGAAGACCCAATGGCCGTCGGATTGCTGGAGGCCAAGGACGCCCTGCGTCGCCGACGCAATGCTCGATTCCAAGGCGCTTGATTCCAAGGCCTCGCGGCTGGTCGCGTTCACGGAATCCATCTCGCTCGATTGCTCCGATAGTCGATTGAAATTGGCCGGGGATGTTTGCCCGTCAGGGCCGCTTGGCGGCGAGAACCAGATCGGCAGCGCGATCACCGGACCGGACCGATCCCTCGATGGTTGCAGGCAATCCCGTAGCAGTCCAATCACCGGCAAGAAACAGGTTTTTCAGCGCAGTGACCGGCCCCGGGCGCAGGGCGTTCTGGGCCGGCGTCGCCGCAAATGTGGCACGGCGCTCACGCACGATCTGCCACGGAGGCAACTCGCCGGAGACGCCGCCGGCCTTGCAGATGTCGTTCCAGATCGTCTGCGCGAGTTCCTCGCGCGGCATGTCGACCAGACGGTCGCCGTTGCTGATGGTGACGGAAAGCCGGTTCGGGAACGCAAACAGCCACTCCACGACGCCGCCGATCACGCCGAGGATCGGCGCCGAGCCTGGCGGCGGTGTGATGCGGAAATGCGCATTCACGATGGCGCGGAACTCCGTCGGCGTCTTCAGCCCCGGCAGCAGGCCCGCTGCAGCGCGCGGCGGCACCGCCATCACGACGACATCGCCCTCACTGAGCTGGATCACATCCTCGCCGCCGAAATTCAGCGCACTGGCCTTGCCGTCACTGGTCGCAAACGAACGCAGCTCATGGCCGAGCTGAACGGTGTGGCCGCGATCAGCCAGGAATTTCACGGCCGGCTCGATCAGCACGGCGCTGAGGCCGTCGCGCGCGATCAGGGGACGGCAGGCTTGTCCGCCGGCGAGCAGCGTCTCGCGCACGATCGCACCGGCAAGCCCGGCCGAGCCCTCGGGCGGATCGACGTTGAGCGCGGCGAGCAGCAGCGGCTGCACCAGGCGCTGATAGAGCACGCCTTCACAAGGAATGGACTTGCCGACCAATGTCTCTTCCGAGGCCCAGATCAGCGGCGCCAGCTTCAGATAATCGGTGAGCCCGGTGTCGGGCACGCGGCGGCTCTCGTCGAGCACCCAGGTCGGCAGCCGGCCGGTGCCGAGATCGATCTGCCAGCGCTGCCCGGTCTTGATGTCGACGAAGGGAAACTGTGCGCTTTCAGGGCCGACGAGACCGGCCTCGGCGCCGATCGCGCGCGCATAGGCACGCGCATGACTGTTGCCCGACAGCAGCAGATGATTGCCGTTGTCGATGGTGAGATTGGTGGCGCCGTCGAAATAGGAACGGCAGCGGCCACCGGCCTGCTGCGTCGCCTCGTGCACGGCGACCTTGAAGCCGGCATTGACGAGCCGCACGGCGGCGGAGAGGCCGGAAATTCCAGCGCCGATGATGTGAGCTGTGTTTTGCATCAGATGAAAGCGTAGCGGAGCAGGATCAGGATACGTGTGACCTTTGACACACGCACCGGCTGGCGCGGCGCATTGAAACCGCGCGCAATCAGGAGATCCAGAATGGAATGATAGTATTTCGACATGATCCGCGGCGCGCGCACCGCGCGGCGCTTGTTGCGGTTCATGATCTCGTCCGACTTCTCGAAATGCATCTTCGCACGCTGCGTCAGCGGCAGGCAGACCTTTGGCAGCGCGCGCTCGGCGATCACGCGATCCGGATCGTTGGAGGTGATGCCGGCATGCAGCAGCGCCTCGCGCGGCAGATAGAGGCGGCCGAGGCCGGCGTCCTCGTCGATGTCGCGCAGGATGTTGGTGAGCTGAAGCGCGCGGCCCAAATGATAGGCGAGCTGGATCCCGTCCTCTTCCGGCAGGCCAAATACTCGCACCGACAGCCGTCCCACAGCGCTGGCGACGCGATCGCAGTAGAGATCCAGCGTCGCCATGTCGGGCGCGCGGATGTCCTGCGGCACGTCCATCTCCATGCCGTCGACGATCGCCAGGAAATCCTCGCGCTTGAGGCCGAAGGTCTTCACCGAGGCAACGTAGTCCTTCAGCCGCGGCGGCGGATGCCCCTGATAGAGTGCGTCGATGTCGTTGCGCCATTCCTGAAGCGCGGCGAGGCGCTCCTCGCGCGGGCCGTCGGAATCCGCGATGTCGTCGACCTGGCGGCAGAAGCTGTAGATCTGGAACATCGCTTCGCGCTGGTCATGCGGCAGGATGCGCATCGCGGCATAGAACGAGCTGCCGGATGCGGTCGAGCCATAATTGGCGCCGGGCGAGGTCGCCTCAAGCGTCATGTGCAGTCCCCGGTCTGGAAATGGCCTTGCGTCCGATCGCGCGACGGCCGGCTTCGCCGATCATCCCGGCAAGGCTGAAAGTGAGCAGCTCGAACTTGTTCAGGTGCACGCGCTCGCGCAGGGGATCGCGCACCTTCAAGAGGCGCACGATGCGGTCGGCATAGGCCTGGATCACCGAGACGTCGACGCCGAGGCGGAAATCCCGGATCTCCGCAGCTAGCGACCTGCCCTCGTCGAGCAGGGCTTCGTTGCGGACGGCGAGCGCCTGCAGGCAGGCCAGCATCGCCGGCGGCGACTGTGACAGCCCGAGCTGCTCGACGGAGGCGCCGTGTGCTGCCAGCGCATCGCGCGGCAGATAGACGCGGTTGAGCTCGCGGAAATCCTTGCCGCAATCCTGCAGGTGGTTGTTGATCTGGAGGCCAGCGCAGAGCGCATCCGATGCGGCCCAGGTCGAGGTGCTCTCGCCGTGGACGTCGAGCATGAAACGGCCGACCGGCATCGCCGAATAGCGGCAATAGTGAATGACTTCGTCCCAATTCTCGTAGCGCAGCTTGGTCACGTCCATGCGGAACGCGACTAGCACGTCGAGCGCATGGCGCGGCGCCATGCCGCGTTCGGCCAGCGCGCGGCGCAGAGTCACGGCCTCCGCCTGGGTATCGCCCTTGCCGAGCAGTTCCGCCTCGAACAGGTCGAGCAAGCGTAGCTTCTCGTCGGGCGGGAGCGTCGCGTGGTCGGCGATGTCGTCGGCGGTGCGGACGAAATTGTAGTACGCCAGGATCAGCGCGCGATGACGCGGATGAATGATCCAGGACGCGACGGGAAAATTCTCGTCGCGGTCACCCTTGCCGGATCGCAATTCGCTCGCAGAGGTCATCGAGGGCTGGTTTACAATCGTTTGGATAGGAAGGGCTTCTTCGCTCGCGGGCTCATGCCGGCGATCCGCCGCGGCCCCCATATAGGGGAATACGGCCGCAAAACCAATCCTGTCTCTCGATGGCTGCCCTTCCGCGGATCCGGCCCGAAAAGGCGGCCCTGGGGCCGCCTTTTGTGGGCCAGTGGCCGAGCTTACTGGTTGTGGGTCTTCAGGACCTGGTCGCAGGCCTGCGAGATCTTGGCCCGGTTCTCCTTGAGGCAGGCCAGGATGGTGAAATCGCCCTGGTCGATGACCGGACGGCAGAACTTCTGCACGTCGCGCGTGCAGGCCTTCTGCTCGGCGTCCGTGCCACGCCCTTGCTGGGCGAACGCCGCCGTCGAAACAGATGCCGACAGCAGGGTGAGAGCGACGAGAAGCTTACGCATTGTATTCCTTCATTCTGACGGCAGAATCGCACCGGACCCGGACTGCACAGGGCGGACGACCGGAACGGATTGTTCTGATGGCAAGTCGCCGCGGGAGGTGCGGCCTCAGAGAAGGCACAAGCACTGGCAAATGCGGCCAAATTGGCGCCGCGTCCACCAAATCAGGTCTTCCCTGAGCCCTCATTGGCAAATGTAAGAGATTGATACTACGTCATAATTCAGGGACGCTGCGTTTTACTGCATACCTGTTGCAGAGCTGCATCTCTCCGCCCCGTCTTTCGTGCCAGAAACACGCGGAAACAGGGCAAATCGGCCTACCCGCGTCTGGCGCGAGGCGTCGTGAACCGCCATCTCTGGCGGCTCGGCTTTGAACCTGACACTGGCTCGGAGCACTAAACTTTCGATGTGGCGAGACGTTCTCAAGCGTAAGCGGGCGTCGTTCCAAAACGGGATATTTAAGATGACATTCTTTGGGCGATCTGGACTGGCGATCAAGGCGGCTGGCATTGGGGCGGCGCTGCTCTTTTCGGTTTCGACGAGCCACGCTCAGTCGTCTGGCCCGTTTGCCGGTTTCGACGGCGCGTGGACCGCCACCGGCACGGTGTCGCTGTCCGACGGCTCCACCGAGCGCATTCGCTGCAAGGCCGACTACAAGGTCGCCGGCACCGGTCTCAATCTCAAGCAGGCGCTGCACTGCGCGTCCGACAGCTACAAGTTTGACCTCACCAGCGACGTGACGAGCCAGGGCGAGCGCATCTCCGGCAATTGGAGCGAGACCAACCGCAACATCTTCGGCAATCTGCAAGGCACCGCCGGCGGCGGCCAGATCGAGGTGTTCGTCGAGGCCAACGGCTTCGCCGCCAACCTCTCGCTGCGCACCAACGGCACCAAGCAGACGGTGCAGATCTCTTCCAAGGGCGAGATCCGCGGCGTCAACATCACGTTGACGAAGGGCTGATCCCCTTCCCGCGTCGAGAGGGAATACGGCCCCCGGTTCTCGCGAGCCGGGGGCTTTTTGCTGACAATGGACGATTTTCGCAGGCATCTTCCGACGTGCGCATTCAATCTTAAGTTCATCGTCAGGGTCGACGCGTGAGGGGGAAGGCAATCGCAAGGACCCCAAGCAGTCCGAATGTGGCCGTCAACACCTGTATCAGGCCGATGTCGCCGGCATGGTCGATGGCAGCGCCGGTGAGCGGGCCGCCCAGCATTCCGCCGATGCCGCTGCTGAGCGTGAAGGCCGCGCTGCCCGCCAGGAGCGCCGGACCGCCGAAACGATCGCCGAGCTCGGCGAGCGCAACGGTCGTTACGCCATATGCGCATGCGCCCCAGACGAACAGAAATGCAAAAAGCGCGAACGGTTCGTGGCGGACGGCAACGGCCAGCAAGACGGCGCCGCCTGCGGTCGCGGCTGCACACCCTGAGAGCACGAGCCGTCGCGGAAACCGGTCCGCAAGCCAGCCGATCGGGACCTGCAAGACCACGTTGCCGCCATTGAGCACGGCAAGGCCGATGGCCATCGTTTGCTCAGAATATGCGTTCCTCATCCCGAAGGCCGGAAGAAAAGCCAGCGTGGCTTGATCGAACAAGCCGAAGGCCCCGACCGCGACGAGAAGAACCGGCGCGCGCGGCAGGAAACTCGCGACAGAAGCGCGCTGTTCGACTGCGAAGCCGGGAAGCCGGCGCGCGAAGATTGCCGTGATCAGCGCAGCGGTCAGCAGCGCCGAAATGCCTACTGCGAAAGGTAGCCAACCTGAAGAGCCGGTGAGCGCGAGCGCGAACGGCCCTAGCGAAAAACCCGAGGCCAGGACGGCAGCGTAAATTCCAACGATGCGACCGCGATAGACTGGCGCGGCGATCTCGTTCAGCCACGCCTTGTTGACGATGTAGAAGCCTCCGATGGCGAGACCGAGCACAAACCGCGCCGGAAACCAGACCCACAGCATGGGAAAGATCGCCATCAGGACAAGAGCCGCGGCGGCCGTCAGCGCAAAACCGACGGCGGCCCTGCCGCCGCCGACGCGCTGTGCAAATCGCGGCACGCAGAGCGCCGAGCTCAACAGCCCAATAGGCGTCATCGCGGCATTGGCCCCGATCAGAAGATCGCTGAATAGTTCCTTCTTGAGGACCAACGCGAGCAGCGGTGAAGACAGGCCGGCGGCAACTGCGAAGACGCCGACGGTCGCGGTCACGAGCACGACCTTCTCCCAGTCCACGACAGGTTCACCGGCCCCGGTGATAGGAGCTAAACCGGAGAAGACAGGATCCCGCGGGTCGATGCGATCACCGGCAGGATTTGGCTCAAACTGACGCTCTGGCTTGACGCCCATGCAACCCTCCTCGAGCTGCGGCTATCACCCAACGCGTTTCACAATGCCGTCGCTCGCGCCTGTCCGCTGATCAGCAACATCCCAAACGACGTTCTCGCAGCCCTTGGTTGAACAAGGTCGCGCGGCAAAGGTTCGTCAGCCTTGAAACAAATCGGCAGTCCCAAGCGCGCCTCTTTGCGCTTGAGAGCCCGAAAGACGCTCCATGTGAGAGCGCGATGACGACTAGATCGCCGACTTGTCGGTGCCCTGCAGCTTGGCATGCAGGTTGATCAGCCACATCGCCGTCGGCCGCAGGATGAAGAGGTCTGCGACGAGGGCCATCACCATCGAGAAGGCGCTGAGCCAGCCGAACAGCCGCAGCGACGGCAGGTCGGAGAACACGGTGACGACGAGGCCGCAGGCCAGCACCACCGTGGTCAGAATCAGCGCCGGTCCGACCAGCACGGTCGCCCGCTCCACCGCGAGCGCCGAGCCGACGCCCGGCTTGCTCTCCAGCCTGAGGCGGTTGAGGAAGTGGATGGTGGCACTCAAGCCCAGCCCGAATGAGACGGTGAGCGCGACGACGCTGGCGAATTGCAGGCCCTCGCCCATCGCCCACAGCACCGTTCCTGACATCACGACGGGGAAGATGCCCGGCAGGATGCAGGCGAACATCACCACCCAGGAGCGGAAGGCAAGGCCAATGAAGATCGCGACCAGCGCGAATTCGACGGTGAGCCCGCGGTTCAGCTTCTCGATCATGCTGGCCGAGTTGCGCGCGGCGATCGCGGCAAGACCGGTTACCGCGACCTCATAGCCCGGATGCTTTTTGCGGACGGCATCGAGCTCGGAATCGAGCTTGTCCACGATCGGCAGGAGCTGGCTGGAATCCTTGTCCGGCACGCGGCCGGCCACCACGACCGCGTCCTGCTCGGCGTCGATGAAGCGCCGCACCAGGTGCTCGGGGATGACGCTGACATATTCCTTCAGCGTCGCGACGTCGGCGCTGCCGGCCTTTTCCGCAAGCCAGCGGCGCAGGGTCTCAACCGACCAGACATTGCCGACCCCGGCCGCCTTCTCCACGGTCGCATGCACGTCCGCGATGGTCTGGAGCGTCTCCGGCGAATAGAGCGATTCACCCTTCGGGAACTGGATCAGCACGTTGACCGGATTGGCGCCGGTGAGCTTGGCATCAAGCCGATCGCTGGCGGCGACCGCCTGCCGCTTGTCCGGCACCTGGTCGGCGAGCCGGTAGCGCGGCTCCAGATTGGCGTAGATGACGCCGAGGCCGCCGACGAACAGCACCGCGATCAGGCTGAACAGGCCGGGCCGGCCCACCATGCGCACCGCGATCCAGTAGCAGAAATTGCGCAGCGCCTGGACGCCGGCATCCGCGCTCTGGAATTTGACTGCGAACGTCTTCTCGTTGCGCACGAGCAGCACGCCGAACACCGGTACCAGCGACAGCACCGCGACCAGCGCGATGATGGTGGCGGCGAGGCCCGCCTCGCCGAACTTGCGGATCAGGTCGGAGTTGGAGAACTGGAGCGCGATGAAGGAAATGCCGGCGGTGCCGTGCGTCAGCACGCAGGCCGGTCCCACCACCAGGACGGCGTTCTTGAACGCGGTGAACTTGTCCTGGCCCGCGATCAGCCGATCGCGCGCGGCGAAGGTGAGCTGCATCGAGTCCGAGAAACTGATGACCATGATGAGCGGCGTCATCACGTTCAGGAACATGTTGAGATTGAAATTAGCCCAGCCGAGCGCGCCGAGAGCCAGCAGGATCGCGATCATCGGCGGGAATGCCGCCGCCACCATGAAGGAGATCTTGCGGAAGAAGATGATGGCGATGACGCAGCCGGCGAGGATGCCGAGGATGTTGTAGGTGAGGCCGTCGCGCTCGACCGCGTTGCGGATCTCGAGCTGCATCACGGGCACGCCGGAAAGCTGCACGTTGAGCCCGGTGTCGCTGAGATCCTCCTTCATCAGCGCGCGGATGTCGGCGACGGTCTTGGTCAGCTTGCTGGAGGCGACCACTTCCGGATCGAGCGACAGCACGATCAGCGCCAGCGTGCCGTCTTCCGACAACAGCTTGCCGCGGATGATCTCGTTGTTTTTGACGGTCTCGATGAACTTGTCGTAGTCGGCGCCCTCGGGCAGCTCGGCCGGGAACAGTGCTGCCGGCAGCTTGCCCGGCGCCGGCGCCTGGCGCGCCGAGAACAGCGACACCAGCCCGCGCGTGCCTTCGACCAGTTGCATGTCGGTGACGAAGTCACGCAGCTTCTCGAGATTATTCCGCGCCAGGAGGTTCTTGCCTTCGACCACGACGAGGACGTCGAATTCCTCGGCCGGGAACTTCTTCGTCACCTCTTCATATTGGTGGAATTCGCGGCTGTCGGAGCGGAAGAGCTGCGACAGCGAATCGTCGATCTTGATCCGGTGGATGCCGAACACGGCGCCAACGATCAGGACGAGCAGGACGATGCAGGAGACGATCGGCGCCCGGACTGCGATCAGCCCGAGACGCTCCAGCCCGAAGGCGATCGAGGACGTAGGTCCCTGCTCGACCTTGTCGACATGAACCTCATTCTCGCTGTGCTTTTCGAGCATGCCTTATCCAGTTCCTAAATCGGCTCGGTCTTGAGAGCTTATCGCGCCCCGCGAACGGCTTGAAAACGCCATACCAATGGGAGGCTTGCCCTTTGAAAATGCGCGGAAAATCGCCGCGAGGGGTTTAGCAGGTCAACTGGTCTTTTCGCAAGCAGGCGAAGTGTGGCCAAATCGGTCAAGAAGCGGCGATTTTGGGTCGGGGATGGCGGTTATCCGGGCGAGAATGTGCCAATTCGACGCGGCGCGCGGTCCGCGCTCTCGTCCTTGAGCGCCACGCCGCTGACCTGCCGCGCCAGCCCCTCGCGGACCAGCCAGGCGATCTTGAAGGCGGCCTCGTCATAGCTGAGCCCGGCGTGGTGGATGTTGGACACGCAATTGCGCTCGGCATCGGTGCGGCCGGGCTTCGGCGCGAAAGTCAGATAGGCGCCGAGACTGTCGGGCGCCGACAGGCCCGGTCGCTCGCCGATCAGCGTCGCCACCATGCGCGCGCCGAGCACGGCGCCGACCTCGTCGCCGAGCGCAACGCGCGCGCCTGAGGCGACAACGACATGGCCGATCGCGACGTCATCCCCCTCCGCGAGCAGCGGCAGCAGGCGCCTCACCAGGGCGACCGCATGGGCATGGACCGCGGCTGCGGACAGGCCGTCGCCGATCACGAGCGCGAGTTGGCACGGCGCCGCGGCCGCTTGCGCCAGAGCCTCGACCGAGCCGGGTTCAAGCCGTCGTCCCAGATCCGGCCGCCGTAGATAGTCCCTGCGGTCGACCGCCTGGCTTCTGACCTCGGTGACGGCAAGTCCAAGCGCGCCGAGATCGGCGAGCAGACGCGGCGCATCGAAGGCGGCGTGTACGGCATCGCGGGCGCGGGCATGATCAAGCGTGAAATCGAGCAGCGCCTTGGTCGGCACGCTTGCGCCGTTGCGCCCGAGCGCGACGCGCGCGGGCGTGAACGACCGCAGGTCGATGGTTGGGCGAGCCGGAACGGACTTGTCACTCATTCTGCAGGAACGGCGGCCTCGCGCAGCCGGATCGAGTAGTTCGAAGCGTTCTGCCTGCCACTGGAGGCCGCGCGCGCAAAGGTGATGAGATGGTGCGCGATCAGTGTGCATCCGATCAGGCCTTCGAGATCGCCGCGCTTGATGCGCCCCAGCGCGAACTTCCAGAACACGCGCTTGTAGTCGCCGAGCACACCGACCTTCCAGAAGATGTTGCGCAGCATGACGAGGCCACGCCGGATGTTGGGCCAGCTCCTCATCTCGTCCGGCACCGGCGTCTTGAGGCGGTGCACATAGACGTGGTCGCATTGATACTGGAAGCGCGCGTAGACCTTCTCGGGCTCGTAGGCGACGCCCATGGCGTGCTTCCAGGATGCGACGACGTCGTCATAGGGCAACAGGAAGTCGACGTTGGAATCGCGGCCGTCGTCGTCGACCAGGCGCCCCTCGCGCTCGAGCCTATCCCACAGCGGGGTCTTCGGCAGCGCCTGAAGCAGGTTGATCGTGAGCAGCGGAATCCGGGACTCCTCGACGAAGTCGAGCAGCGCCTCCGACGTATTCGGCTTGTCGGTGTCGAGCCCCATGATGATGCCCGAGACGACCTCCATGCCGTAGGAATTGATGGTGCGCACGCCCTCCAGGATCGGGACCATCATGTTGTGGTCCTTCTGCATTGCCTTCAGCGCGTCGGGATCCGGCGTCTCGATGCCGCAGAAAATGGTGATGAAATAGGCCTCGCGCATCTTCTCGAGAATCTCGGGCCTCTTGGCGATGTTGAGCGTCGCCTCGCAGGCGAGCCGCACCACGTAGCCGGTCCGCTTCTGCCATTCGATCAGGTGCGGCAACAGGTCCATCGCCGCCTTGCGGTTGCCGATGAAATTGTCATCGACGAAATAGACCGTGTCGGTCATGCCGCATTCGCGCAGACGGTCGAGCTCGGCGATGATCTGCTGCGGCGACTTGATGCGCGGGTTGCGGCCGTAGAGGCCGGGGATATCGCAGAACTCGCACTGATAGGGACAGCCGCTGGAATACTGGATGCTGCCAAGGAAATATTTCTTCACGTCGGCAAGTTCGTAGGCCGGGATCGGAAACTCCGTCATCGGCACGCGATCCTTGGTCGTCAGCACCATCTGGCCCTCGGGGCGGGAGGTGTCGCGCGACAGGATCTCGATCAGCTGGTCGGTCGCATCGCCGAGCTCGCCGACATGGAGATAGTCGAATGACGGATAATAGTCGGGACAGGCGCTGACGGAGGGACCGCCGAGCGCGACCGGCAGATCGAACTCATGCGCGCGGCGGCAGATGTCGTTCATTTGCTGGCGCTGGATGTGCATGCCGCTGACGAAAACCGCCTCGGCCCATTCGAACTCCTCCCTGGTCGTATGGCGGAGGTTCTCGTCGACGAATTTGACCTGCCAGTCCTTCGGAAGATAGGCGGAGATCAGCAACAGCCCCTGCGGCGGCATGAAGGCACGGACACCATCGGTCAGGGGATAGGAATGCTCGAACGTACCGAACGACGAGGTGTAGCGCGGAAACACACAGAGGATCCGCCGGGACGTTCCGTTACTTTCAGCTCGCATCAAAGCTCCCCCGCCACGCTCGACCGAATGGTGCGGAAATTGCCAGCCAGACATATAGCGTAACGCTGTCGCCGGAATTTCTCAATATTGTGGCACAAGCATAATTCCGGCAGGCGCCGATGGTTTCCTGAAGGGGAGAGTTTGACGCCTCGTACGGCCTCACGCAATCAGCCGCGAGGCAAAATCGGGCAGCAGGCCTGCATCGCCGGCAAGCCGGAAATCGGCGCCTGTAATGCCGGACCGCGCCAGCCAGTCGTCGAATTCCGGCGCGCGGCGCAAACCGAAGACGTCACGGACATAGAGCGCGTCGTGAAAAGACGTCGACTGGTAGTTCAGCATGACGTCGTCGGCACCGGGGACGCCCATGATGAAGGTGACGCCGGCGGCGGCGAGCAGCGTCAGCAGATTATCCATGTCGTCCTGGTCCGCCTCGGCGTGGTTGGTGTAGCAGATGTCGATCCCGAGCGGCAGGCCGAGCAGCTTGCCGCAGAAATGATCCTCCAGTCCCGCCCGGATGATTTCCTTGCCGTCATAGAGATATTCCGGGCCGATGAAGCCGACCACGCTGTTGACCAATAGCGGGGCAAAGGCGCGGGCGACCGCATAGGCGCGCGCCTCGCAGGTCTGCTGGTCGACACCATGATGGGCGCCAGCCGACAGCGCCGAGCCCTGGCCGGTCTCGAAATACATCACGTTCTGCCCGACGGTGCCGCGCCGCAGTGACAGCCCGGCCTCCTGCGCCTCCTTCAGGAGCGCAAGGTCGATGCCGAAGCTGCGGTTGGCGGCCTCGGTGCCGGCGACCGACTGGAAGACGAGATCGACCGGCACGCCCTGCCCGATCAGCGACAGCGTCGTCGTGACATGGGTCAGCACGCAACCTTGCGTGGGGATCTTCAGCCGCGCGATGATCTCGTCGAGCAGCCGCAGCAATTGCGCGATGACGGCCGGATCGTCGCTCGCGGGATTGATGCCGATGCAGGCATCGCCGGCCCCGAGCAGGATGCCATCCAGGATCGAGGCAGTGATGCCCCTGGCATCGTCGAACGGGTGGTTGGGCTGCAGCCGCGTGCTCATCCGGCCCTTCAGGCCGATGGTGTTGCGGAAGGCGGTGGTGACCTCGCATTTGCGCGCCGCCAGGATCAGGTCCTGGTTGCGCATCAGTTTTGAGACCGCAGCCGCCATCTCCGGGGTAATGCCGGGCCCGAGCGTCTTCAGGACCTCCGACGTGGCGGCATCCGACAGCAGCCAGTCGCGGAAGCCGCCGACCGTCAGGGATGCCACCGGCGCGAACGCTCTTGCGTCATGGCTGTCGATGACGAGGCGAGTGACCTCGTCGGCCTCATAGGGGATGACGGCCTCCTGCAGGAATTGGGCGAGCGGAACGTCGGCGAGCGCCATTCGCGCCGCGATCATCTGCTCGGCAGTGTCGACGGCGATCCCGGCCAGCCGGTCGCCGGAGCGCGGCGGCGTCGCCTTGGCAAGGAGATCGCGCAGGTCCGGGAACGTGTAGCTCGTGGCATCGATGGTGTGGCGGTAGACCAAGGGCCTCTCCGGGGTTCCTCGGCGAACGGCCGAGTCCAGCGCGATCCCAAGACTATACCTTTAGATCAAGACGCTGAAATATCTTACCTTTCATTCGACTTAGGGCGAAGGCGCAAACACTGCCCGTTAACGCCGCATCCATCTTCGTTCTGCATAGTTTTGCATCAAATCCAAACGACCGTGCTCACCGGCCGCTCCAGGCCATCTCGGGCCCCTTGAAAGCCATGACATCAGACCGATCTGGGAATGCCGCCGGCCTCGCCGGCCGCTTCACGCTTGCCACCAAGCTTTATGCAATCTTCGCGCTGTTCGCCCTGCTCACGGCGGCGATCGCGGGGCTGTCCGACTACAACAGCCGCCGCAGCGCCGACCTGGCCAGCGCGATCGAGACGGCGAATGCCGCCGCGCTGAATGTCGAGCGGGTCAATTCGCTGGTCTATGCGGTTGTGATGGAGTCGCGCGGCGTCTACATGTCGACCGAGCCCGCCGTCGTGAAGAAATACGGCGAGGGCCTGCTCAAGTTCAACGCGCAGATCCTCGACGTCGTGAAGCGCTGGGAGACCATCGTCAAAGCCGACGATGCCGAGCAGTTTGCGACCTTCAAGAAGCGCATCGAGCAGTTCGTCGAATTCCGCAAGGAGCTGGTGCGCCGCGGCGTCGAGATCAATGCGGCCGCGGGCCGCGAATGGGGCGACAACGACGCCAACCGCGCCGTGCGCTCGGCGCTGAACAAGGATCTCGAGGCGCTGTCCAAGGTCTATGCCGAGCGCGCCAGGCAGATCGCGCAGCAGACCGAGACCAATCGCGAATTGTCCTTCGTGCTCACCTGCCTCGGGGGCGTGGCTCTGGCCCTGGTCGTGATCGGGATCGTCATCATCGCCCGCTCGGTCGCCCGGCCGCTTGCCGCGATCACCGCCACCATCAAGCAGGTCGCCGACGGGACCGAGGGCGTCGTGGTACCGCACTCTGACCGCGCCGACGAGATCGGCGCGCTCGCCCGCGCGATCCAGGTCTTCCAGGCGGCCATGGGCCGCAACCGCAACCTCGCCTCGCAGGTTTCGCAGGACGCCGCCGCACGCGAGGAGCGCGCCCGTCACATCGAACGATCCGTCGAGGCGTTTGGCGAGGCGATCGGCGCGATCATGCGCGGCCTCAGCGACAACGCCTCCGTCATGCGCGAGACCGCGCAGACCATCACCCGCGTCACCGCGGACGCCAGCAGCCGCGCCGGCACGGCGGCGAACGCCACCGAGCAGGCCTCGCATAACGTCACGGCGGTGGCGGGCGCGGCCGAGGAGCTTTCGGCGTCCGTGGTCGAGATCGGCCGCCAGGTGCGCCAGAGCGCCGGCGCGGTCGAGCAGACCGGCCAGCGCACCGAGAAGTCGATCTCCGAGATCGAAAGCCTTGCCGCGGCCACCCAGCGCATCGACGGCGTGCTCAGCCTGATCCAGGCGATCGCCGAGCAGACCAACCTGCTGGCGCTCAACGCCACCATCGAGGCCGCGCGTGCCGGCGATGCCGGCCGCGGCTTTGCCGTCGTCGCCCATGAAGTGAAGGCGCTGGCGGGACAGACCGCGAAGGCGACCGCCGATATCAGCGAGAACGTCGCGATGATCCAGGCCTCGACCCGCAACGCGGTCGACGCCGTCCGCGAGATCGGCGGCGCGGTGCGCGAGATCAACGAGGTCACCTCGGCGATCGCCGGCGCCGTCAGTCAGCAGGACCAGGCCACGCGCGAGATCTCGTCCAACGCGCAATCGGCGGCGCAGGGCAACGAGACCCTGGTCGCCAACATCACCTCGCTCCGCGACGCCATCGGGGAGACCGATACGGCAGCAGCCTCCGTGCTGACGGCAGCGAGCAGCCTGACGGAGACGGCGGACACCCTGTCGCGCGAGGTGGAGAAGTTCTTCCAGAACCTGCGGTCCGGGTCGGTGGACGACCGTATCGCCAAGGCGGGATGACGAAGCCCACCGTTCACGACGGCGGCGGCGGACATGCCAAAAGAAAAACTGAAAAACAACCCCATGCACAGTAGCCGGGGTTAGCGAGATCAATGACTTGGCCGACGGCGCGAAGAGACGCGGGACTTCGCGGCAGAATTCGGCTGCGTTTAAGGTGATCGTCGATGCGCTGCGGCATCACGACGCGCGGAGAAGCGCGGCTAAAGCATGATCCGGAAAAGTGCGCAGCGGTTTTCCGAAAAGATCATGCTCAAACAACAACCTAAAGCGCGATGGCGATTTATCCTAATCGCATCGCGCTTTAGGGCCGACGTGTTTCCTCGATCCGGGAACGCTGTCCTCCTTCGGCATAGCGTTCAGCCAACCGGCCCAGTGGTCCAATCGTCGCCGGACAGCGGCTTGACCGTGACGTCAGGAATGACTCCAAGTTCCATGCTCGGATCGAAGTGGCGCATCGTCCGCTCATTGAGGTCAATGATGCGACCGGGCCTGAGCGGCCCCACGTCGTTGATCTTGACGATGACCTTCTTACCGACGGCCTCGACGAGAGCATATTTCGGTCTCGCTCCAAATTGGATTCCACCAAATTTCTGACGCAAGCTCGTCTTGATGGCAGCCGTCCAAACCGAGGGATCATAACGCTCGCCGGAGGCTGTGCTCGGGCCGCCCTCCTCCTTGCCGGGCTTGAACGGATTATACGTGGATGCTGCGCCAACGATCGCATCCCCAGAGGCGGCATCGACGACGGCGCTTGAATGAACCCTACCTGTTTCGCTTCGAGCGACGGTCACAGAAACGACAAGCGTAATCAGGGCGCCGCAAATCGCGGCGCTCCAGCGGAACACCATTACATCTCCTTTGATTTTCTCGATCGTCCGGTTCACGACGCCGCAACATGGGCAAGCGAACGCGAAAGCGTTTCCGAACTTGCGCCAATCTTGTGCGGATTCCAGCCGACCCTGGCTGCGGAACCGGTGTGGGAACCAGAGCAGTCCCCACACAGTGTTTTAGTTGTCGCCGTCTAAGACAAGGATTGCGTCAGCAGCATGACACCCAGAGCGGGTCTCGGCTCCGGAGTCTTACGTGCTCGGCGGTATAAGCGCATTGCGCAACGCGAGACTGCAGGACATGTTGCATATCGCTGTTCGGCAACAAGGAGGCTTCTCCCCCTACCCCATCACCCCACCCCGCCTGATCAGCTCCTTGCCCACCGCCGCCAGATGCACCTGGTCCGGTCCGTCGCCGATGCGGATGAAGCGGGCGTAGACATAGGCGCGGGCGAGGAAAGTGTCCTGGGAGACGCCGGCGGCGCCGTGGATCTGGATGGCGCGGTCGATGACGCGCGCGGCCATGCTGGGGACCACGATCTTGGCGGCGGCGATCAGGTCGCGCGCCGCCTTGTTGCCTTCGCGGTCCATCTTGTCGGCGGCTTGCAGCGTGAGCAGACGCGCCTGCGCGATCTCGCAGAAGGAATGTGCGATATCCTCGCGCACCGAGCCCTGCTCGGCGAGCGGCTTGCCGAAGGCCGTGCGGGAGACAGCGCGCTGACACATCAATTCAAGTGCGCGCTGGGCGCAGCCGATCAGCCGCATGCAATGATGGATGCGGCCGGGGCCTAGCCGCCCCTGCGCGATCTCGAAGCCGCGGCCCTCGCCAAGCAAGATGTTCTCCGCGGGCACGCGGACGTTCTCGTAGACGATCTCGGGATGGCCGACCGGAGCGTCGTCGTAGCCGTAGGTGAGCATGTCGCGGACAATGCGGACGCCGGGCGCGTTCTTGGGGACCAGGATCATGGATTGCTGGCGATGGCGATCGGGATCGTCGGGCGCAGTCTTGCCCATCACGATCAGAATCTCGCAATCCTCGTTCATCGCGCCTGAGGTGAACCATTTGCGGCCATTGATGACGTAGTCGCCGCCATCGCGTTTGATCTCGCACTGGATGTTGGTGGCGTCGCTGGAGGCGACCTGCGGCTCCGTCATCGAGAAGCCGGAGCGGATGCGCCCTTCCAGCAGCGGCTTCAGCCAACGCTCCTGCTGCGCCTTGGTGCCGTAATTGGCCAGCACCTCCATGTTGCCGACATCGGGCGCCGAGCAATTGAAGACCTCGGGCGCCCAGAGAATGCGGCCCATAATCTCCTTCACGGGCGCATATTCGAGATTGGTCAGACCCGGTCCGTGCTCGCCTGACAAAAACAGGTTCCAGAGCCCCTGCTCCCGCGCCAGCCGCTTCAAGTCCTGCAACACGGGCGGCGTCCTGTAGCGCGCGGCTTCCGGCTTCACCTGCTCGTAATAGATATCCTCGACCGGCTCGACATGTGTCCGCATGAACTGGCGGACGCGCTCCTGCAGCTCCAGCGAACGGGCGGAGTGTCGAAAGTCCATGGTGGTCTCCTGTTCGCTTCGTCGAGAATCAGTGTCGTAGGGTGGGCAAAGCGAAGCGTGCCCACGCTTTTTTTTCCACCGAGAGAGGTGGTGGGCACGGCGCAAGGGCGCCTTTGCCCACCCTACGACTGCCGACTCGCGGAGAGAGCCTCTCGGTTGCCCCTCACGTCCCCTTCAGCAATTCGCTCGCTACCACCCAGTCGTTGCCGTCGAACTGGAGCATATAGCCGTCCTTGATCGGGCGGAAATCCTGCGGCGTGGTGTTGAGCGTGATGCCGGGCATCAGCAGCGACAGCGGCACGTTCTTCAGGTTCGCCGCCTGCGCCATGATGTTCTCGCGCGTGAGATTGTCCTTGCACTGCCTCAGCAGCACCACCAGCGCCTCGGCGACCGTGTAGCCGTAGAGGCCGGCGACGTTGTTGATGTCGGCGTTGGGCAGGCGCTTCTTCATCAAGTCGATATAGGCCGTCATCGCCGGATCGTCCTTCGGCGCCTCGACGAACGGCTTGAGCGCGCCGAGCGACAGCACGCCCTTGCCGGCCTCGAGGCCCGCTGGCACCATCACGGTTGCCTTGTTGGCGCAGCCAGAGGCGAGGAAGCGCGTCGGCTGCCAACCGACCTCGTGGGCCTTGCGGATCGCCTGCGCGCAGGCGCGCGGTGTCACCGAATAGATCATGAAGACGTCGGCCTTGGTGTTCGCCAGCGTCAGCACCTGGGAATCGACGGTGGGATCAGCGACCTCGAAGCTCGAGGCCATCGCGATCGCCTTGTCGGCATCCGGACCGAGCGCCTCCTTGACGCCGCGCAAGTATTCCTTGCCGGCGTCGTCGTTCTGATAGAGCAGCGCGAACCGCGCGTTCGGATTCTTGGCGCGGGCATAGGCGACGTCGATTGCGGCCTCGCTGGTGTAGTTCGGCGCCCAGGGCAGCGCCATCGACCAGGGCATGTTGGCGGGATCGTTCCACTTGGAGGCCGAGCTGATCAGGAAAAGCTGCGGCACCTTGTTGCTGTTGAGATATTTCGCGATCGCCGAGCTCGGCGCCGTGCCCATGGTCGCGAAGATGAAGGCAACGCCGTCGCCTTCGACGAGACGCCGGGCGGCTTCCATGGTCTTCGGCGGCGAGAACGCGTCGTCCAGCGAGATCAGATTGAGCTTGCGGCCATTGATCCCGCCTTTGTCGTTGACCTCGTCGAAATAGGCCGCGATCACCCGGCCCGTGATGCTGAGCGGCGAGGCCGGCCCGCTATAGGGCATGGTGTTGCCGATCTTGATCTCGGTGTCGCTGACGCCGGGACCGTAGGATTTTTGCGCGGCGGCAGGCGTCGACAGGCAGGCGGCAGCCAGTGCTGCGGCCAGGACCAAAGCGGCTTTCATGGTTTCTCCCCGATGATCGTCGCCGCGAGCTGGTCAGGCGGCGTGCTGCTTTTTGTCAGCGCGTCAGATCAGCCGAGTTCCGCAAGATGGTCTTGCGTCGAGTTGCTGGTTGCCCGGCGCGCTAACGCCGCTTTAGGCTGAGGCCAAGGCTGACCCAGCCGGCGCCGGCCATGATCAGGTCGATGCCGAGGAACAGGCCGAGGATGTAGACGCTGTTCACCGGCCAGCGCGCCAGGATTAGCAGCCCGAGCAGCAGCGTGACGACCGCCGACAGCGCCACCCAGACCCACGGGCTTTCGCGCTTCATGTTGAAAGCGAGAAACAGCCTGACTGCGCCGGAGGCCAGCAGCGACGCGCCGAGGAACAGCGTCAGCAGAACCGCGGCAAATAGCGGGTTTGCGAAGGTGAGGAAGCCGGCGATGATGTAGAGCACGCCGAGCAATGCCCAGATCAAGAATTTCCCCCAGCTCTTCATCTGGAATGCGCCGATCACCTCGGTCACGCCGGCAACGATCATCATCGCGCCGACCACGATCACGCTCGCCACTGTTGCCATCACCATGCTGCCGAGCGCGACGAAACCGGCAATGAGGTAAACGACGCCGAGCGCAACGATCCAGCCCCATTTGGCATGTAGCGCCGAGATACCCGAGCCGAGACTGGAATGATGAGGCGCATCTGAAGCACTTGTCATGAGCCACTCCTGCATGCGAAGCCCGCGGGCACACGCCAGGATAGCACGCACCGGGCCGGGACAACAGCCAGCAGAGCAGCCCTCACCTGCTGCACCCTTGACGCAAATCAAGGTCGCGCAGCTTCAGCCGCGCGACCGCTCCATCTCCAATTCGGCCCTGAGATTGTCGAGATCGCGATAAATTGAAGCGACCGCAAGCACGCGACCCTCCTTGCGGTACTTCAGAAGGCAGTCTTTTCCGGAGATACTGCCGTCGATCGCGATGTCGTCGAAGTGCTCGGCGTGGCCGACATAGTTGATCGGCACGTCGTAGTGCTGACTCCAGAAGAACGGCACCGCATCGAAGCGCTCGCGCCTGCCGAGCATGTTACGCGCCGCGGCCTGACCCTGCCGCTCCGCCACCACCCAATGCTCGACGCGAATGGTTTGCCGGGAATGCGGATCGGGCCAGCGGGCAATGTCGCCGGCCGCGAAGATACCGGCCACGCTGGTCTCCAGATATTCGCTCACGCTGACGCCACGATCGGCCGCCAGCCCCGCCCGCTCGGCGAGCGCGAGGCGCGGCTTGACGCCGATGCCGACGACGACCAGGTCAGCTTCGATGACGGCGCCGCTCTTCAGCGTCGCGCGCGTGCCGTCGAGGTTTTCCACCGTATCCTTCAAGTGGAAGATAACACCGTTCTCCTCATGCAGGGACCGGACGAAATCGCCCATCTCACCGCCGAGCACTTTCTGCATCGGCCGCTCTTCCGGCGCGACCACGTGCACCTCGATTTTGCGCGCGCGCAAGGAAGCCGCAACTTCGAGGCCGATGAAGCTGGCGCCGATCACCAGCGCGCGCCTGGCACTCCCCGCGGCCTTGATGATGGCGCGGCTGTCGGCGACGGAGCGCAAGGTGTGAACATGCGGCTGGTCCGCGCCCGGAATCTGCAGTTTGACTGGCTCGGCGCCGGTCGCGAGCAGCAGCCGATCGAATGGGAGCTTGTCGCCATTGCCGAGCGTGACACTGCGCGTCTTCGCATCGATGGCGGAGACGTCGGTGTTGAGCCTGAGATCGATGCCTGCGTTCTGGTAATAGTCCTCATCGCGCAGCGGCAACCAGTCCTCCGGCGCGTTGCCCGCGAGATAATCCTTGGAGAGGTTTGGCCGGTCGACCGGCATCGCGCCGTCATTGCTGAGCATGGTAATGGCGCCGGCAAAGCCCTCGCGCCGGAGCGTCTCGGCGGCGGAGAAGCCAGCGGCGCCGCCGCCGACGATGACGAATTTGTCCGGCGTCGGCGCGCTGCGATGTGCGGCCGGCGGCGTCAGTGCCTCGCGCTTGCGCCGAACGATGATGTTGTCCCGATCGCGCGTCACCTCCCATACCGCCAGCGCGTTCAATGCCGGCGGGCGGGTGGCTTCGCCCGTACGCAAGGAGAAGCAGGCATGATGCCAGGGACAGCGGATGGTGTCGCCCACCACCAGTCCCTCGGCGAGCGGGCCGTGATAATGGCTGCAGGAGGGCTCGATCGCAAAAATTTCGCTGCCGGCCTGCACCAGCAGGACGCCTTCCTCCCCGACGTGACCGAGCAATTTGCCGTCCTTGAACGCGGTCAGCGATACGCCTTTGGTCAAGTCCGGTCCGTTCGGCCTGTTGTTCTCGGTCATGGCGCCGTCTCCTCGAGCTAGCGCGGGTCAATCGTCCGAATTGGCGAGCCCCAATAATTCCTGGCGCGTCAGCGCGTTGTCGCGGAACACACCCAGCATGCGGCTGGTGACGAGATCGGTCCCGGGCTTGTGCGCACCGCGCGTGGTCATGCAGTGATGCGTCGCCTTGATGATGACGCCGACGCCCTCGGGCTTAAGCACGTCGTTGATGGTATTGGCGATCTGCGCGGTCATTTTCTCCTGGATCTGGAGCCGTTTGGCGTAGACGTCGACCACGCGCGCAAGCTTGCTGATGCCGACGACGCGACCTTGCGGAATATAGGCGACCCAGGCGCGGCCGACGATCGGCGCCATGTGGTGCTCGCAATGGCTCTCGAAGCGAACGCCGCGCAGGACGATCATCTCGTCATAGCCTTCGATCTCCTCAAAGGTCTTTTGCAGGATTTCGGTCGGATCCTGCGCGTAGCCGGAAAAATACTCCTCGAAGGCACGTGCGACCCGGTCCGGCGTATCGCGCAGACCGTCGCGCGCGGGATCATCGCCCGCCCAGCGGATCATAGTCCGGATCGCCTGCTCGACCTCCGCCTTGTCAGGCCGTTCAGTCGGCACCTGTGCCACCGCGACACGTTCGAGCTTGCGCACTTGTGACTTCATCAAGATCCTCCCCTGCAACGAGCCCGCAGACAGAAGCGGCCCCACAGCTTGGACGGCTGCAATCGTAAAAGGTTCCCGGGATCAGGAAAAATCGGAAGGACGACAGGCAAGTCAGCCGCGAGACGAGAAACGGGCTTTATGAGGCCGCTTTCCGGACGTCGATCACGGCCTGCGCCCATTCGGCCGGCCGCTCCTGCGGCAAGTTATGACCGGCACCGGCGAAAACGCGGCGCTCGAACGCGCCCTCGAACTTGCGTGCGTGATGAGCGGTGCCGGGATTGACGCCGTCGCTGTCGCCGTCGATCGCGATGGTCGGGACGCGGATCGGCGGCCGCGCGGCGAGCCTTGCCTCGATCGCGACGTAAGCAGGATCGCCCGCGACCAGCGCGTAACGGTGGCGGTAGGAATGGATTACGACATCGACGAAATCAGGATTGTCGAAGGACACCGCGCTGCGCTCGAACGTTGTGTCGTCGAACACCCATGTCGGCGACCACATCGACCAGAGCTGGCGGGTGAAGCCGCGCCGGTTGCGCTCCAGCGCACGGCGGCCACGCTCGTTGTGGAAGAGATATTGATACCAGAGCGCGGCCTCCTCCGGCGGCGAGGCCGGCTCCATGGCGCGGGCGATGTTCTGGATGTTGTAGGAATTACCGGAAACGAGCCCGATTACGCGCTCCGGATAAAGCGCCGATACCACGCAAGCGGCGCGTCCGCCCCAGTCATAGCCGCCGACGACCGCGCGCGTGATGGCCAGCGCGTCCATGAAGGCCAGCAGATCAGCGCCGAGCGCCGCCTGCTCGCCGGAGCGCGGCGTCCCGGGAAAGCGAAACTGCGTCGGCCCATACCCGCGCAGCCAGGGCACCAGCACCCGCGCGCCGGCTTGTGCAATGATCGGCGCGGTTTCGGCATAGGCGTTCACGTCGTAGGGAAAACCGTGGCCCATGATGCAGGGCCAGCCATCCGGCGCGCCGTATTCGCGATAGGCGATGTCGAGGATATCCGTGGCGATCGTTTTTTGTTGCATGGTTGCTCACGGAATTGCGAAGCCGTAGCCCGGATGGAGCGAAAAGCGTAATCCGGGATTTGCGGATGCAGGGGTCCCGGATTGCGCTTCGCTCCATCCGGGCTACGAGAGCCTACCTACTTCTGCGGGCCGGACAGCGAGATGTCGCGCTCGGCGCGGAACACGTTGCTGTAAAGGTTGGCGATCCATTGCCGGCCGATCTCGGTCTTGTTGAGATAACCGATCTCGGTCTGGATGTGGGGTGCGACGCTGTTCCAGTAGAATTGTGGATAGCGGTTCACGATGTCGGCCGGCGAATCGTAGCCGAGCTGGCGATTCATGCCGACCTCTTCGAACTCGTAATACAGCGCGTTGGCCTTGCGCAGATAGTTGGGATCGCCGAGCTGGCCGATGAAGTCGGCCGCGCGCAGGATCGAGGCTTCGTCGTCATATTCCTGCCCCTGGCGGGCCGGAAAGCGCGTGCCCTCGATGGCGCGGGCAACGCGCTCGGGATCGACTCCGGGAATATGCCGCAGCCGCCGCGTCACATAAAGCTTCGAGCGATCGACGTGATACATCATCAGGCTCGCGTCCGATGCACCGCGCGGCAACGAGATCTTGGTGTCGGCCGCATCGATAACAAAGCCGTCGGAATCGTCCTCCTCGAACAGCCCGCGCACATAGCCGATGTCGTGGGCGAGGCAGGCAATCAGGACATGGACGTAGTCCTCAGCCGACAGGTGGGTATGAAGACTCCGGCCGCCGAGGATGGCCTGAGCTGCCAGCGTCACCAGCATCGTATGCTCGATATTGTGATAGAGCGCATCGCTGTTGCCGATGCATTCCATCGCGGTGCGGGTCGCGCTCTCGATGATGTTGGCAGAAGTCTCATCGTACCGGCGACGCATGAACTTACCGAGGAAGCCCTCGAGGGATTCAGCCGCCAGTCTCGGTAAGGTTATCATGGATGCAGCCCCGTCCGCCGCTGGTGTCCCACGCTCTCTCCCGACGTCTCTCTCATTCTCGACGCAAGCCAGCATAGCCCATCTTGGGCCGGCTGACCAAACCCTTGGCAACGCGATTAGGGAAATATGTTACCGTTGTGCTATGCGACATCGCGGTTGCGGCAGCGGCCCGATACACCCTCGCGGCCGGCGACGGGAGCCCGCTTCTATCCCACCAGCAGCACGTCGACGGCGACGCCAAGCTTCTGCTTGGGTGAACCGACGATGATGCCGTCGACGGGCGAGACGTCGGAAAAATCGCGCCCGACCGCAAGCACGATATGGTCGTTGCCAATCAGCAGGTCGTTGGTCGGGTCAAAATCGACCCAGCCAAGCTCAGCCCCGCACCACAGCGACACCCAGGCATGGGTGGCATCGGCGCCTTGCAGGCGCGCCTGGCCCGGCGGCGGAATGGTGCGCAGATATCCGCTGACATAGGCCGCTGGCAGACCGAGCCCGCGCAGCCCTGCGATCATCACATGGGCAAAATCCTGGCAGACGCCGTGACGCTTGTCGAAAACCTCGCCAAGCGGCGTCGAGATCACCGTCGCCTTGGGATCGTAGCGAAACTCGGTGCGAATGCGACGCATGAGATCGACCGCGCCCTCGAGGACGCCCGCACCGGGCGCAAAGCTCAAAGCCGCGTAGGCGCTGACGGGACGCAGCACCGGCACCAGCGGGCTGGCAAAGACATAACCGACCGGCGAGGCCGGCCCGAGGCTCGTCGCCTCGAAGGCGATATCGCGAACGCTCTCCCAGGACGGGCTTGAGGCATCGCGCGCCGGCGGCCGGCGCGACACCGACACGCGCGAGCGCGAGTCGATCCGCAGATTGCGATGCGCGGCCTCGATCACCACGCTCTCGGTGAGCGCGCCGAAGAAATCGCGGCGGACGTTGCGCTCGGCCGGGCGCGGACGGATCTCGACATGGTGCGAGATCAGCTCCTGGCCGCCGCCGCTTCTGGGCTCCAGCCGCAAGGTGCAGCGGGCGAAGCTGACCGGATTCTCGTATTCGTAGGTGGTGACGTGACGGATGTCGTAGATCACGCCAGCCCCGTCAGCTTTTCCGGCCGGCTGGCATTGGGGCCATGCGGGAAGTAGTGCTGCCCGATCGCCTCGGCGAGGCTGAGCAGATCCTGCTCCAGCGCGAACAGCGTCTTGACCTCGAGCCTCTCGGCCTCTGCCGTCGCAAGCATCGCCTGCATCGCCACCGCAAGCCGTTGCGGCTTCTCGATCAGGCCGTGCTCCTTCAGGCTCGGCAGCGCGGCAATGTGCTCGTTCAACGTCGTCACCTGGAACGCCACCGAACGCGGATTGTAGCCGTCGAGCACGGCGAGGTCGCGTACCGGAGCCAGGATCGGCGCCAGCAGATAACGCGAGCGGTAGGTGATCTGGCAATCGACCAGCGTCAGCAGGATGTCGAGATCCTCGTCGCCGGCCTCATCATAGGCGAACTGGCGTGTGAAGCGCGTGGTGTTGATGGCGCGCTCGGTGCGACGGCCGATGTCGAGGAAGCGCCAGCCGGCAGCGCGGTTCATGTTCTCCTGCGCGAGGCCGGCGAAGCTCGCAAGCTCCTGCAAGGTCAGCTCGGCCGCGCTCAGCACGCTGTCATCGCCCTCGACCTCATAAGCGAGGCGCTCCGCCATTTCGGTGATGACCTGCCAGGCATCGGGCGACAGCCGCTCGCGCAAGGAGGTCGCGGTGCGCTGCGCCGCGCGGACCAGCGACAGCGCCGAGCCGAAACGCGCCTCGCTCTGCAAGGCTTCGGCCACGATGCGCCCCGCGGCCTTGCGCGAGGTTTGCGAGATCGCGCCCCAGGCCACCAGCAGGCGCTGGATCCGTTCGGCCGATTGCAGCGAGGCCGCGGTGCCCTTGTTGGGCCCGCTCGGCGAGCCCAAAGCGCGCACCAGCCGCAGCGTCGCCTCGGCGCGTTCGAGATAGCGGCCGAGCCAGAACAGATTGTCGGCGGCGCGGCTCGGCAGCACACCGGCGATACGGCGGATACGCACCTTGTCGGTTGCAGGCAGCAGCGTCGCGGCGGTCGCGACCTGCTTGTCGGAGACCACCCAGACGTCGGCGGCACGGGCGCCGTCGCCCATCGACACCGCGCGGGCATCCGGCTGATCGGCGATGCGGCAGAAGCCGCCGGGCATGATGGCCCAGCCGTCAGGCGTCGCCGCGGCGAACACGCGCAGCACGAAGGGGCGCGGCGTGATCTGGCCCTGCTCCCACACCGGCATGGTCGAAAGCCGCACCACCTCCTGGCCGACATAGTCCATGCCGCGTGTGGTGATGGCGTCGACCAGGCGTTGGCGGTCGCTCGCATCCAGCTCGCTCGCGAGCACCGGGCCGTTGCTGTCGAAGCCGGGCACGCCGCGCCGGTAGGCGCCTTCGATCGCGACCTCATCGAGCCGCGACAGCACCTCCTCGCGCGCGGCGCGCTGGCCGCACCACCAGGTCGCGATGTGCGGCATCTTCAGCTCTTCGCCGAGCAGGCGGCGGCTGAGTGCCGGCAGGAAGCCGAGCAGCGCCCGCGCCTCCAGGACGCCGGAACCCGGCATGTTGGCGATGACGACGCCGTCCTTGCGCAGCACGTCGATCAGGCCGGGGACGCCGAGATGCGAGGAGGCATCGAGCTCGAGCGGATCGAGTGAATTGGAATCGACGCGGCGCAAGAGCACGTCGAGCCGCTTCAGCCCGGCGACGGTGCGGATGTGGATACGGTTGTCGCTGACCGCGAGATCGTCGCCCTCGACCAGGAGGAAGCCGAGATAGCGGGCCAGCGTCGCGTGCTCGAAATAGGTCTCGCTGAAGCTGCCCGGCGTCAGCACGCCGATCCTGGGCTCGTCGCGGTCGGCGCGCGCGCGAAGTGAGTCGCGAAAGGCCTCGAAGAACGGCGCGACGCGCGGCACGTTCATCGACTTGTAGAGGTCGGACAAGGCGCGCGAGAGCACCAAGCGGTTCTCCAGCGCATAGCCCGCGCCCGACGGCGCCTGGGTGCGGTCGCCCAGCACCCACCAGCGGCCGTCAGGCCCGCGGCCGACATCGGCGGCATAGAGAGAGAGATAGCGCCCACCCGGCGGCGGCACGCCGCAGACGGGGCGGAGATATTCGGGGCTGCCGGCGATCGCAGCCGCTGGCAGCGCGCCTTCCGCGACCAGCCGGCCCTCGCCATAGATGTCGCGCAGCACGCGCTCGAGCAGCTCGGCGCGCTGGGTGATGCCGGCGCAAAGCTGCTGCCAGTCGGCCTCGTCGATCAAGAGCGGCAGATGGCTGATCGACCAGGGCCGGTCGGCGCTGTCGCCGGGGGCGCGATAGGTGACGCCGGCCTCGCGGAGGTGGCGGTCGGCCATGCCGAATCGCCGCTCGATCTCGTCGGGCGCGAGTGCGCCGAAGGCATCGAAGAAGCGGCTCCAGACCGCGCGCGGCGCGCCGTCGGGACCCAGGAACTCGTCGGGGATATCGGGCAGACGGCTGTAGTCGCGGACCCATTGCGCGAAGCGGCGCTGGCCTTCACGCTGATCTTGCGCCCTGCCCGCCTTGTCGTCCTCTTCCGCTGCGCCCTCGGCCATGCGCCTCTCCCTGCCCCACCATCATACTCATTGCAGGAGCGGGGTCCGCAAGTCGAGGGTCAGCGGGAACTCATTTGTGCGTTCCTCGGGCGGTGGCTGGACCGGTCCCGGCGTATGGCCGTGGTCCTGGAAGCGCGCCAGCCGCCGCGCCTCGGCCTCGTAGGTGTTGACCGGCTTGGTGTCATAGCTGCGCCCACCGGGATGGGCGACGTGATAGACGCAGCCGCCGAGCGAGCGGCCGTTCCAGCTGTCGATCAGGTCGAAGGTCAGGGGCGCGTGGACGGGAATGGTCGGGTGCAGGCCGGAGGCCGGCTGCCAGGCCTTGAAGCGGACGCCGGCCACGGCCTCGGCCGAGCGACCGGTCGACGTCATCGGCAGGGGGCGGCCGTTGCAGGTGACGATATGGCGGCCCTCGACGAAGCCTTCGGTCTTGACCTGGAGCCGCTCGACGGAGCTGTCGACATAGCGCACGGTGCCGCCGGCCGAGCCCTCCTCGCCCAGCACGTGCCAGGGCTCCAGCGCCTGGCGCAGCTCCAGCGTCACGCCGCCATGATGGACCCGGCCGAAGGCGGGAAAGCGGAATTCGAGCTGGGCCAGATACCATTCCGGCTCGAAGGGGTAGCCGAACTGCTTCAGCTCGGAGAGCACGTCCAGAAAATCGTCCCAGATGAAATGCGGCAGCATGTAACGGTCATGCAGCGCCGTGCCCCAGCGCACGAACTTGCCGGTTTGCGGCTCGCGCCACATCTTGGCGATCAGCGCGCGGATCAAAAGCTGCTGCGCCAGCGACATGCGCGGATCGGGCGGCATTTCGAGCGCGCGGAATTCAACGAGACCGAGCCGCCCCGTGGGCCCTTCCGGCGAATAGAGCTTGTCGATGCAGATCTCGGCGCGATGGGTGTTGCCGGTGATATCGACGAGCAGATGCCGGAACAGCCGGTCGACCAGCCATAGCGGTGTCTGGTAGCCCGGCGGCGGCACATGCGAGAGCGCGATCTCGAGCTCGTAGATGCTGTCGTGGCGGGCTTCGTCGATGCGCGGCGCCTGGCTGGTCGGGCCGATGAACAGGCCGGAGAAGAAATAGGACAGCGACGGATGCCGCTGCCAATACAGCACGAGACTCCTGAGCAGATCCGGCCGGCGCAAAAACGGCGAGTCCTGTGGGCTCGAACCGCCGACCACGACGTGGTTGCCGCCGCCGGTGCCGGTGTGGCGGCCGTCGACCAGGAAGCGGTTGGCGCCGAGGCGAACTTTGCCGGCGTCCTCATAGAGGCCGGAGGTGATGTCGACCGCCTCGCGCCAGCTCTTGGCCGGCTGGATATTGATCTCGATGACACCAGGATCGGGCGTCACCTTGATGACTTCGATGCGTGGATCGAACGGCGGCGGATAGCCCTCGACATGAACGTGAATCTGCATCTCCTCGGCGGTGGCTTCGAGCGCGGCGACCAGCTCGAGATAATCCTCGATGCGCTCGACCGGGGGCATGAAGGCGCAGAGCACGCCGTTGCGGACTTCGACCGACATCGCGGTGCGGACGGGGACGGACGTGTTGAGATGCTCGGGCTCGACCCGCGGTGGCGCTTCCGGACGCGCCGGCAACGTGAACACCGGTAGCTTGCCCCGCGCCTCCATCGGGTCCTGCTCGACGATGTAGGGATATTGGTTGGGCGGGACATAGCCAAGCGAGCCGATCGGCAAGCGCAAGCCCAGTGGTGAATCGCCCGGCATCAGGAATAGATGATTGCGCCGGAGTTGCCAGCGCTCGCTGCGCCAGCGCGGGGGCGCGTTCCACCGTTGCACCGGCAGCACGAAGCCGCGCGGCGTGTTGAGGCCTTCGTCGAACACGCGCGCCATGCGCGCGCGCGCTTCCGGATCGGACAATTTGGAGTCGGAGGGATCGACGTTGACGGGAAGCTCCGCTTCCTTCTGGAGCCAGTACGCGGTGTCCTCAAAGGCCGGCATGATGTAGCCGGGATCCAGCCCGAGCCGCAACGCCGCGCCCTCTACGAACGCCTGGGCGTCCTTGACCTCGGCGCGCCGCGGATTCTCGATCTTCGCGATCAGATCGGCATTCTTCCAGATCGGCACGCCGTCCTTGCGCCAGTACAGGCCAAATGCCCAGCGCGGCAGGCTTTCGCCGGGATACCATTTGCCCTCGCCATAATGCAGCAGCCCGCCCGGCGCGAAGCGCGTGTGCAGGCGGCGGATCAGATCATCGCCAAGGGCGCGCTTGGTCGGACCGACGGCTTCCGTATTCCATTCCGCCGCTTCGAGATCGTCGACCGAGACGAAAGTCGGCTCGCCGCCCATGGTGAGTCGCACGTCCTGCGCGGCGAGATCGCCATCGACCTGCTCGCCGAGATCATTGAGCCGCGCCCAGGATTCGTCCGAGAAAGGCTTTGTGATGCGCGGCGCCTCGCGGATGCGGCGGACGCTCATGTCGAAGGCGAACTCGACCTCGGCAAAACCGGCGCCGCCCGAAATCGGCGCGGCCGAGCGATAATGCGGCGTGGCGGCGACCGGGATATGCCCCTCGCCCGCGAGCATGCCGGAGGTCGCATCGAAACCGATCCACCCCGCACCCGGCAGATAGACCTCGGCCCAGGCGTGCAGGTCGGTGAAGTCGTTCTCGACTTCCGGCGGCCCCTCGATCGGATCGATGTCGGGACGGATCTGGATGAGATAGCCGGAGACGAAACGGGCGGCGAGACCGAGATGGCGGAAGGTCTGGATCAAAAGCCAGGCGGAGTCGCGGCACGATCCGGCACCGGAGGAGAGCGTCTCCTCCGGCGTCTGCACGCCGGGCTCCATCCGGATGATGTAACGGACGTGCTTCTGAAGCTCGCGATTGAGATCGACCAGGAAGTTGACGGTGTTCGGGGCCTCAGGCGGGATGGTATCGAGAAATTTCGCGAACAGGCGATCGGGCTTGATGGTCTCGAGATACGGCGCGAGCTCGGTCTTCAAATCCTTAGAATACTCGAACGGAAAGCTGTCGGCATAGGGCTCGACGAAGAAGTCGAACGGGTTGACCACCGTCATCTGCGCCGTGAAGTCGACCTCGATCTTCAATTCGGTCGTCTTCTCCGGGAAGACGTAGCGGGCGAGCCAGTTGCCTTGCGGATCCTGCTGCCAGTTCACGAAATGGTTGGATGGCGTGACCTTGAGCGAATAGCTCAGGACCGGCGTGCGCGTATGCGGCGCCGGCCGCAGCCGGATGGTCTGCGGTCCCAGGTCGATCGGACGGTCGTATTTGTAGTGCGTGACGTGATGCAATGCGACGTAGATCGACACGGGGTGCGGTGCTCCAGCAGCTTTTTTGAGCAGAACACCTGATGTGGGTGCGATCAAGCACTAACAACGGGCAGAGGGTGCCTACGACACGGGCGAGTGGCGAATAGCGAGTAGCCGTATCGTAGGGTGGGCAAAGCGAAGCGTGCCCACCGCTTCCGTTGCGGTGTGGATCGATCGTGGGCACGGCGCAAGTGCGCCTTTGCCCACCCCACGATTCCGAGCAAGCGGATAAAGCCCCCTTGCCCGCCGTTATCGGGCCGTGAGCCAAGTCCCTACGCCGCCGACGTCAACCGCTGCAGAAACTGCGTCACCTCGCGCCTGAGCGTTTCGACCTCGCCGTGGACGCGCTCGGAGGCGCTGTTGACGCGGCTCGCGACGCGGCCGGTGTCGGCGGCGGCTTCGCTGACGCCTGACACGTTCGAGGAGACCTGCGAGGTGCCGGCCGAGGCTTCCTGGACGCTGCGGGCGATCTCGCGTGTCGCGGATCCCTGCTGTTCGATCGAGGCCGCAATCGCGGCGGTGATCCCGTTGATCTCTCCGATGGTCTGCGCGATCGCCTCGACGGCCGCGACCGAGTTGGTCGTCGATTGCTGCATCTCGCCGACCTTGGCGCTGATCTCTTCAGTGGCCTTCGCGGTCTGGTTGGCGAGGCTCTTGACCTCGGAGGCCACCACCGCGAAGCCGCGGCCGGCCTCGCCGGCCCGCGCCGCCTCGATCGTGGCGTTGAGCGCCAGCAGGTTGGTCTGCTCGGCGATCTCGCTGATCAGCTTGACGACGTCGCCGATCCGCATCGCGGCATCCGCGAGGTTGCGAATCTCGCTGCCGGCGCGATTGGCTTCGTCGACGGCGCGCCCGGTGCTCGTGGTCGAGCCCGCCACCTGGCGGCTGATCTCCGCGATCGAGGATGCGAGCTGCTCCGCAGCGCTCGCCACCGTCGCAACATTGCTCGAGGCCTGATCGGACGCGCTGCGCATGCCGGACGTCTGGCGGTTCGTGATCTCCGCCGCCGCCGCCATCTGGCCGGCGTCGGATTCCAGATCAGTCGCGGCGCTCATGAGGCTGCCTGCAACCTCGTCGAGATGCGTGCCGAACTGGTTTGCGAGGCCGGCGATCTCGACCACACGGCGGCCGAGGCTGCCGGTGCCGGCATTGATCACGCTGGCAGAGCGGCGGAACGAGCCGGGCAATCCGCGCACGAGGATCTTGCGGAAATACTTGCCGCGGCTGGCATAGTCCATCGACGCCGAAGCCTCGCGGACGAAGGCGTCGGCGATGTCGAGCATGTCGTTGACCGACTTCTGGATGGCGCCGATCCGCCCGGCCTGCCGCTCGCTCAGGATCCGCGCTTCGAGATCGCCGCGCGCGGCCTTGCGGCACACATCGGCAACCTCATCGACGGCCACTGCCGTGCGGTGCTGGCACCAGAGGGCGTAGCCGAGCAGCGCGATCGCCGCGCCGAGCGGCGCTGCGCCCACGATTCCGGTCCAGCCGAGCAGCGAGACGGCGAACGCGACGGAGGCGAGAAGACACGCGAGCGCGGTCGCTCCCTGCGCCTTAGAGAGAGAGCACAAATTCATCGTAAGCAACACCGTTTTGCTTGAGCAGAGCGACCATCACGTCGAAGCTCGCACGCATGCCGTCCTTGGCATTGGCGTGGCGCGCCTCTTCCGCGCAGAGCGCTTGATAGATCGGCTTGATGCGCTCGACCGGGGCCGGATCGGGCCTGCGTCGGTTGGAGTGATAGCCGATGATGTTGCCGCGATCGTCCAGAGTCGGGGTGACATGGGCGAACACCCAATAATGGCTGCCGTCCCCGGCGAGATTGACGACGTAGGCGAAGATTTCCTGCTTGGCCTGGAGCGTATCCCACAGCAGCTTGAAGACGCAGCGTGGCATGTCCGGATGGCGGATCCGGCTGTGGGGCGCGCCCATCAGCTCCTTCCAGGGGTATTTCGCCATGCGGAGAAAGACGTCGTTGGCGTAGGTGATGCGGCCTTTGAGATCGGTCTTCGATACGATGAGCTCCTCCTCACCGAGGAGATTTTCCACCCCAGTAGGACGTATCGCTTGCATCGTTTGATCCCTAAACAAAGGCCGGCCCCACCACGCTGTGGAGCCGCATCACACCCTGTCTACGGCAACAGTGTTAATCAGGTGTAAGTCCGGGAACTTCTCGACGAGATGCACGCCTCCGTATCATTACTTAGCAAACGATCGTTGCATTTCGCGCAACTGCATATCGCGTATTGGCTTTAGACAATTCAATTGCGACTTGCGTCGCGATTGCGTCCGCGCCCAGCGCGACTACATCGTCGCGCCCAGCACCCATGGCGCGAACTCGGCGCCGCCGAAATCGAAGCTCTCGCTCTTGGTCGGCTGACCCGAGGCGGTCTTGAGGATGAGATCGAAGATGCGTTGGCCGCATTGCTCGACGCTTTCCTCTCCTTCGAGGATGGTGCCGCAATTGACGTCCATGTCCTCTTCCATGCGCTTGTACATCGGCGTGTTGGTGGCGAGCTTGATCGAGGGCGCCGGCTTGCAGCCGAACACGCTGCCGCGGCCCGTGGTGAAGCAGACGAGATTGGCGCCGCCCGCCACTTGGCCCGTCGCCGCGACCGGGTCGTAACCGGGCGTGTCCATGAAGACAAAACCCTTCTTGGTGATGGGCTCGGCGTAACGCAGCACCTCGACGAGGTTGGTGGTGCCGGCCTTCGCCATCGCGCCGAGCGACTTCTCCAGAATGGTGGTGAGACCGCCGGCCTTGTTGCCGGGGCTCGGATTGGCATTCATCTCGGCGCCTTCGCGCGTCGTGTACTCGTCCCACCAGCGCATGAGATCGACGAGCTTCTCGCCGACCTCACGGCTGACGGCGCGGCGCGTCAGCAGATGTTCGGCGCCGTAGGTCTCCGGCGTCTCCGACAGGATCACGGTGCCGCCGTGGCGCACGATGAGATCGCTGGCAGCACCGAGCGCGGGATTGGCGGATACGCCGGAATAGCCGTCCGAGCCACCGCATTGCAGGGCTACAGTCAGCTCGCTCGCCGGCACCGTCTCGCGCTTCACCTTGTTGGCGTCGGCCAGCGCCTCGCGCACGAAGGCGATCCCTGCTTCGACCGTCTTGCGGGTGCCGCCGACCTCCTGGATGTCCATCGCTCGCAGGCGGCCGGCGAGCTTCTGCTCTTCCATCAGCCCGCCGATCTGGTTCACCTCACAGCCGAGGCCAAGCACGATGACGTGGGAGAAATTGACATGCCGCGCATAGCCGCCGAGCGTGCGGCGGAGCAGCGCCAGCGGCTCGTTCTGCGTCATGCCGCAGCCGGTCTTGTGGGTCAGCGCGACCACGCCGTCGACATTGGGAAAGTCGGCCAGCGGATTGTCGCCGGTGAAGGGATTCTTCTTGAAGACGTCGGCGACGAGGCTCGCGACATGCGCGCTGCAATTCACCGAGGTCAGGATGCCGATATAGTTACGCGTGGCGACGCGGCCGTCCGGGCGGCGGATGCCCTCGAAGGTCGCCGGCAGGTCGAAATTCGGCGTCGGCTTGACGTCGGCGCAATAGGCATAGTCTTTCGCAAAGTCACCCATGCCGCAATTTTGCACATGCACGTGCTGGCCCGGCGCGATCGGCACCGTGGCAAAGCCGATGATCTGGCCGTAGCGCTTGACCGGCTCGCCCACCGCGATCGGCTTGATCGCAACCTTGTGGCCGGAGGGAATGCGCTCGACCGTGGTCACACCATCGGCGACCACCGTCCCCGGCGGCAGGCTGGCGCGCGCGATCAGCACGCCATCATCGGGATGCAGGCGGATGACGGGGCTGATGGTCATGGGAGTCTCCTTGGGTCTCGAAACTATCGTGCCCCGGACGCTGCGCAGCGCGGTAGCGGTGCGCTGCAGATCCGGGGCCCAGTTGTTGCGTCATGTGCATCGCTGGCTTCTGGGTCCCGGCTCTGCGGAGCGGCACCGCGTGCCGCGCCGCGTCCGGGACACAGAGAAAGCTTACGCCTTGCCGCCCGAATCCTTGCGGGTCGCATTGACCTGCATCTTGGCGTAGGTGGTCATCAGGCCGACCTCGTTCGAGAGCGTCACTAGCTTGAAGCCCATGTTGATGGCGCGCGCTGCGCCTTCGGCGCCGCTGCAATGGATGCCCGGGTTGAGGCCGCGCTTGCCGCACTCCTTGATGATCTTCTCGTAGATCGCGAGGATCTCGGGCTCGCTGCGGTCGAGCTTGGGTTCGAGGCCGTAGGAGAAGCCGAGGTCGGAGGGGCCGATATAGACGCCGTCGATGCCCTCGACGTCGAGGATCGCTTCCATGTTCTCGACCGCGGTCTTGGTCTCCATCATCGGCAACAGGATGGTGTCGGCATTCGCGGTCTTCTGATACGAGCCCGCGGTGCCGTACATTCCGGCGCGGATCGGGCCGTTGGAACGCACGCCCTGCGGCGGATATTTGGAATAGGAGACCAGGTTCCTGGCTTCCTGCGGCGTGTTGACCATCGGGCAGATCACGCCATAGGCGCCGCCGTCGAGCACCTTGCCGATGATGCCGGGCTCGTTCCAGGGCACGCGGACCATCGGCGTGATCGGGTGCTTGTCCATGGCTTGGAAGCACTGGACCATCGACAGATAGTCCTGCACGCCGTGCTGCATGTCGACGGTGACGCTGTCGAAGCCGCATTGCGCGATCATCTCGGCCGAGAAGCCGGAGGGAATCGCGAGCCACGCGTTGACCACGGCCTTGCCCGACTTCCAGATTTCCTTGACCTTGTTCGCCACGTTGCCTTCCTTCTTTGTTGTTTGGACCGTGTTATTTGGACCATCGTCACCATGACGAGCGCCGCGACAGCACAATCCCGCTGTTACCGCGAACCGGGCCGCCGCGCTACGCTCGCAATGGCGCAAGACCTATGCGGTCGCCCTCTGGATGCTGATCTCGCTGACGCCGACCTCGCGGGCCGTGTTCACTATCGCCGCCCAGGTGTCATCCGGCAAGGGGATGCCGTTCTGGGTGCGCTCAGCGCGGGTTTTCCGCTCGGGATCGCCGGGAATCAGCACCTGATCGACCACCAACGTGGCAGCAGTTTGAGCGAAAAACCCCGCTTATGTCCATGGCTCGCGGCACCCGGACGCGCATATCAGCTTTCACTCCTCGGCACTTGCCTCCTCGGCTCCGCCGAGTTCTGCGAGACTCTGTTCGAGTGCGCCGAGCATGTCCTGCAATTCGGCGAGCTTGCGTGCGCCAAAGCGCCGCGTGATCTCGGCATAGATCGCCTCCGAATTCGGCGCCACCGAGGCCATCAGCTTCACCCCCTCTTTCGAGATCGAGACCATGCTGCGGCGCTGATCCGCTTTGGCGGTCTTGCGCTCGATCAGATTGCGCGCCTCCAGATCGCGCAGGATGCGGGACAGGCTTGGTCCGAGCAGGAACGCCGTGCGCGCGAGTTCCGTGACCTCGACCGCATCGATCGCCGCCAGCGCGCGCAGGATGCGCCATTGCTGCTCGGTCAAGCCGTGCTCGCGCAGCGAGGGACGGAACTGCCGCATCACCGCCTCGCGTGCCCGCAGCAGCGACATCGGCAGCGAGCGCGAGAAATCGCGCATCGGCACCTGGCGCGCGGCGGGCGCGCTTCCGTTCGCTGGATCAGCCGGTCTCTTCACGATGATGCCCTTTCAAACCGCAAAACGTTTGCAGTGCAGCAAGCCCAAATTGTGTTTGACGCATTCACTTAACATGTTAAGTATCTCCCGCTACCCTAATTTGTAAGATCACAAATGGCGCTTTCCAACGACGATATCCAAGCTTGCGCGAAGCGTCTGCACCAGGCGGAGAAGACCCGCACGCAGATCCGGCAGCTGTCGCAGGACTTCCCCGAGATCACCATCGCCGATGCCTACGCGATTCAGAAGGCCTGGATCGACGTCAAGATCGCGGGGGGGCGCATCGTCAAAGGTCACAAGATCGGCCTGACCTCGAAGGCGATGCAGAGCGCGCTTGATATCAACGAGCCGGATTCCGGTGTGCTGCTCGACGACATGTTCTTTGCCGATGGCGGTATCATTCCGACCGAGCGCTTCATCGCGACGCGCGTCGAGGCCGAGCTCGCCTTCGTCATGAGCAAGCGCCTTTCGGGACCCGACTGCACGCTATTCGACGTGCTCAACGCCACCGACTTCGTCGTGCCGGCGCTTGAGATCCTGGACACGCGGATCGAGCGCGTTGATCCCAGCACCAAGGCGACGCGCAAGATTTTCGACACCATCGCCGACAATGCGGCCAATGCCGGCATCGTGCTCGGCGGACGGCCGATCCGCCCGCTGGATGCTGATCTGCGCTGGATCGGCGCGCTATGTTACAAGAACGGCCAATTGGAGGAGACGGGGCTCGCCGCCGGCGTGCTCAATCATCCCGCAACCGCCGTTGCCTGGCTTGCCAACAAGATCGCGCCGCTTGGGCTCGCGCTGGAGCCTGGCCAGGTCGTGCTTGCCGGTTCTTTCATCCGTCCGATCGAGACCCGCAAGGGCGACACAATCCAGGCCGATTATGGCGCCTACGGCTCGGTCAGCTGCTACTTCGCTTAGGCGAATAAAAATACAGGGAGTGAAACCGCGATGCCGCATTTCACGATCGAATATTCGGCCAATCTCGATGGCCAGCTCGACATGAAGCTGGTGTGCGAAGTCGTGCGCAAGGCGGCGATCGAGACCGGCATCTTCCCGCTCGGCGGCATCCGCGTGCGCGCCATCCGCTGCCAGCATTTTGCGATTGCGGACGCACGGCAGGACTACGGCTTTCTCGACATGGTGCTGCGCATCGGCGAGGGCCGCGATCTCAAGACGCGCCAGAAGGCCGGCGAACATGTCTTCCAGGCGCTGTCCCGACATCTCGATCCCGTCTTCGCCGCCGGCAAATTCGCTTTGTCGTTCGACATGCAGATCAACGACAAGGACACCAGCTGGAAGCGCAACAACATTCACGACGCCCTGAAAGCGGAAGCTGCCCATGGATAAGCCCAGCCCGAAAGCCGATGTGTTCCAGGCCAACCGCGACCGCGTCGCGCCACTGCTGAAGAAGCTGCGTGCAGACGGCATCGGTCACATGATCGACGGCAAGACCGTTCCCTCGACCTCCGGCGAGACGTTCGAGACGAAGTCGCCGGTCGATGGCACGACGCTCGCGAGCGTCGCGCGTGGCACCGCCGAGGACATCGACCGCGCCGCCACGGCCGCTGCGCTCGCCTTCAAGTCCTGGCGCGACATGGGCCCGGCGATGCGGAAGAAGCTGCTGCATCGCGTGGCCGACGCCATCGAGGACAATGCCGAGGACATCGCGGTGCTCGAATGCATCGACACCGGGCAGGCCTATCGCTTCATGGCCAAGGCCGCGATCCGCGCCGCTGAGAATTTCCGCTTCTTTGCCGACAAATGCGCGGAGGCACGCGACGGCCTCAATACGCCGAGCGACGAGCACTGGAATATCTCGACGCGCGTGCCGATCGGCCCCGTCGGCGTGATCACGCCGTGGAACACGCCGTTCATGCTCTCGACCTGGAAGATCGCTCCGGCGCTGGCCGCCGGCTGCACCGTCGTACACAAGCCGGCCGAATGGTCGCCTGTCACCGCTGACATGTTGTCGAAGCTGGCCAAGCAGGCTGGCATTCCCGACGGCGTGCTCAACACCGTCCACGGTTTTGGCGAAGAGGCCGGCAAAGCGCTGACCGAGCATCCCGCCATCAAGGCGATCGGCTTCGTCGGCGAGAGCGCGACGGGATCGGCGATCATGGTGCAAGGCGCGCCGACCTTGAAGCGCGTGCATTTCGAGCTCGGTGGCAAGAACCCGGTGATCGTGTTCGACGACGCCGATCTCGACCGCGCGCTCGATGCCGTCGTGTTCATGATCTACTCGCTCAACGGCGAACGCTGCACGTCATCGAGCCGCCTGCTGGTTCAGGCCAGCATTGCGGACAAGTTCACCGAGAAGCTGTCCGCGCGCGTGCAGGCGCTGAAGGTCGGCCATCCTCTCGATCCCGCCACCGAGATCGGACCGCTGATTCACGAGCGGCATCTGGCGAAAGTCTGCTCCTATTTCGACGTCGCGCGCCAGGACGGCGCGACGATCGCGGTCGGCGGCAAGGCCCATGACGGCCCGGGTGGCGGACATTATGTCGAGCCCACCCTGGTCACCGGCGCGCACGGCAAGATGCGGATTGCCCAGGAGGAGGTGTTCGGCCCCTTCCTCACGGTGCTGCCGTTCAAGGACGAGGCCGATGCGATCGAGATCGCCAACGACATCCGCTATGGCCTGACCGGCTATGTCTGGACCAACGACATCGGCCGCGCGTTGCGGGTCGCCGATGCGCTGGAGGCCGGCATGATCTGGCTGAACTCGGAAAACGTCCGCCATCTGCCGACCCCGTTCGGCGGCATGAAAGCCTCGGGCATCGGCCGCGACGGCGGCGATTATTCGTTCGACTTCTACATGGAAACCAAGCACGTCTCGCTGGCGCGGGGCACGCACAAGATTCAGAAATTGGGAGTTTAACGGCAGTGTCATTCCGGGGCGGCTCGAAGAGCCGAGCCCGGAATCCATCGAGCAGCAGAGTTGGTGATGAATGGATTCCGGGTTCGCGCTTCGCACGCCCCGGAATGACGAAGCCGAGAGAAGGGGAAACGCAAATGCCCGTACCGCAACACATCTTCGAGCCGCCGTTCAACATCATCCGTTCCAGCCACGTCGTGCTCGACGTGACCGATGTGAAGCTGAGCCGCGAGTTTTACGAGACCACCGTCGGCCTGCATGTCGAGGACGCCGACGACAACGTCGTGTACTTACGCGCTGCTGAAGAGCATCAGCATCACTCGCTGGTACTGCGCAAGGCGGCCGTTCCGGCTTGTGCCCGGCTGGGCTTCAAGGTCGGCAATGACGGCGATCTCGACAAGGCCGCCGCGTTCCTGTCCGAGAACGGTCTTAGCTACGCCTTCGTCGATCAGCCGTTCCAGGGCCGCACCCTGCAATTCACCGACCCCTTCGGCTTCCAGATCGAGCTCTATGCATCGATGGAGCGTCGGCCGCATCTGCTCCGCCGTTACGACCTCTACCGGGGTTGCCATCCGCAGCGGCTCGATCATTTCAACGTCTTCGCCGCCGAGGTGCAGGACACCGTCGAGTTCTACGCACGGCTCGGCTTCCGCCTCACTGAATACGCCGAGGAGGATGGTCCGAACGGGCGCATCGCCGCCGCCTGGATGCATCGCAAGGGCAACGTCCACGACTTCGCGATCACCAATGGCAAGGGCCCCCGCCTGCACCACTTCGCCTATTGGACGCCGACCGCGATGAACATCATCCATCTCTGCGACGTCATGGCCTCTCAGGGTTTTGTGAAGAACATCGAGCGCGGTCCGGGGCGCCACGGCATCTCGAATGCGTTCTTCCTCTATGTCCGCGATCCCGATGGACACCGGCTCGAGCTCTACACCAGCGATTATTTCACCGGGGATCACGACCACGAACCGCTGCGCTGGTCGCTGCGCGATCCGCGCCGCCAGACGCTGTGGGGCGCGCCAGCCCCGCGCTCCTGGTTCGAGCAGGGCTCGCCATTTAGCGGTCAAGCCGTGCGTGAGCCGAAGTTTGTGGCTGACGTGCTGGTGGCGGATTAAGCGATGAAGCTCCCTCGCCTCGCCACCTATTCCGTCAAGGGTGCAACCAGGTATGGCGCCGTCGTCGACGGCGGCATCGTCGATCTCTCCGCGCGCCATGCCAACGACTATCCGACGCTGCGCGAGGTGATCGCGGCCGGCAAGCTCACGAGCCTTGCCGAGGAAGCGACCAGCCGCGCGCCGGATCACGCGCTGGGCGATATCATCTGGCTGCCGCCGGTGCCGGCACCGGAGAAGATCATCTGCATCGGCGTCAACTATCCCGACCGCAACGCCGAGTACAAGGACGGCCAGGACGCACCGAAATATCCGAGCATGTTCATGCGCTCGCCGCGCTCCTTCGTCGGCCACGACACGCCGCTGGTGCGCCCGAGTGCCTCGGCGCAGCTCGACTATGAGGGCGAGATCGTGCTGGTGATCGGCAAGCAAGGCCGGCATATCCCGGAGAGCGCAGCGCTCGATCACATCGCCGCGCTCACGCTGTGCAACGAAGGCTCGGTGCGCGACTGGCTACGCCACGCCAAGTTCAACGTGACGCAAGGCAAGAACTTTGATTCCAGCGGCAGCCTTGGGCCGTGGCTGGTGCCCTACACGACGGAATCGCAGATCGCGGACGTCAGGCTCACCACACATGTCAACGGCGAGCTCAGGCAGGACGATCGCACCAGCCGGCTGATGTTCTCCTTCCGCTACCTCATCAACTATATCTCCACCTTCGCAACCCTCGTCCCCGGCGATATCATCGTCACGGGCACACCGACCGGCGCCGGTGCCCGGTTCGATCCGCCGCGTTATCTGAAGCCGGGCGACGTCGTCGAGGTCGAGGCCGAGGGCATCGGACGCCTGCGCAACGGTGTCGTCGACGAAGCCTGACCAACAATCGAAGTGGAATAGCCAGATGACCACCCTCACCGGCGGCGAAGCGATCGTAAGCGGCCTTGTCGCCCATGGCGTCGATACCGTGTTCGGCCTGCCCGGCGCGCAGGTCTACGGCCTGTTCGACGCCTTCCACCGGGCCCAGCTCAAGGTGATCGGGGCGCGGCACGAACAGGCCTGCGGCTACATGGCGTTCGGCTATGCGCGCTCCAGCGGCAGGCCGGGTGTGTTCAGCGTGGTGCCCGGCCCCGGCGTGCTCAACGCCAGCGCGGCGCTGCTCACCGCCTTCGGCTGCAACGAGCCGGTGCTGTGCGTCACCGGCCAGGTGCCGACGCAGTTTCTGGGCAAGGGCCGCGGCCATCTGCACGAGATGCCGGACCAGCTTGCGACGCTCCGCACCTACGTGAAATGGGCTGATAGAATCGAATATCCCGGCAATGCGCCGACAGTCGTCGCGCGCGCCTTCCAGGAGATGACGTCCGGCCGCCGCGGCCCCGCTTCGGTCGAAATGCCCTGGGATATCTTTACCCAGCGCGCGGACACCGTTGCCGCGCAGGTGCTGGAGCCGCTGCCCGCGCCGCAGCCCGACCCCGATATGATCAGGCAGGCGGCCGCGCTGATCAAGACCAGCAAGGCACCGATGATCTTCGTCGGCAGCGGCGCGATCGAAGCGCGCGAGGAGATTCTCGAGCTTGCCGAGATGATCGATGCGCCCGTGGTCGCCTTCCGCAGCGGCCGCGGCATCGTCTCCAACGCGCACGAGCTCGGTCTGACCATGGCCGCAGCCTACAAGCTTTGGCCGACAACCGATTTGATGATCGCAATCGGCACCCGCGCGGAATTACCGGCTTCGGGCTTCCGCTGGCCCTATCAACCGAAGGGGCTGAAATCCATTCGGATCGACATCGATCCGGCCGAGATGCGCCGGCTCGCCTCCGATGCCGCCATCGTTGCGGACGCGAAAGCCGGCACAGCCGATCTCGTCGCGGCGGTGAAGAAGGCCGGCTATGCCAGAAGCAGCGGCCGGCGCGGAGACATCCGCGAGGCGAGTGCGATGGCGCAGGCGGAAATCCAGCGCATCCAGCCGCAGATGGCCTATCTCAACATTTTGCGCGAGGTGCTGCCGGCGAACGCGATCGTTACCGATGAATTGTCGCAATTCGGCTTCGCCTCCTGGTACGGCTTTCCGATCTACCAGCCGCGCACCTTCATCACCTCGGGCTACCAGGGCACGCTCGGCTCGGGCTTCCCGACCGCGCTCGGAGCCAAGGTCGCCAATCCCGACAAGCCCGTGGTGGCGATCACCGGCGACGGCGGCTTCATGTTCGGCGTGCAGGAGCTTGCCACCGCCGTGCAGTTCAACATCGGCGTGGTGACCCTGGTGTTCAACAACAACGCCTATGGCAATGTCCGCCGCGACCAGCGCGAACGGTTCGACGGCCGCGTGGTGGCGTCCGACCTCGTCAATCCGGATTTCGTCAAGCTCGCGGAGTCATTTGGCGTTGCGGCCGCGCGCGTCACCGCGCCCGATCAGTTCAAGGCGGCGATGGAGAAGGCGCTGGCCCACGGCGGGCCGTATCTGATTTCGGTGGAAGTGACGCGCGATTCGGAAGTGAGCCCCTGGGCGTTCATCCACCCGCCGAAGCCGTAATTAATCACCGTTCCGGGACTCTTCCCTTCTCCCCTTGTGGGAGAAGGTGGATCGCTGGCGCGAAGCGGCAGCGAGACGGATGAGGGGTCTGTCTCCGCGGATAGAAACCCCTCATCCGCCTTCCCTTCGGGAAGGCACCTTCTCCCACAAGGGGAGAAGGAAGATCACCGCGTCCGGCGGAACGTCAGGTTGATCCGCTTCCGCCCGAGCAGCGGATGCTCGCCGTCGGCGAGCGGCGCCACGCCGTGATAGGCGAGCCTGCTGGCTCCGCCCCAGACCGCGACATCGCCATGCACCAGCCGGAAACGCCGCGGCTTGTCGCTGCGCGCGAGGCCGCCAAACAGGAAGGTCGCGGGCAGGCCGAGCGAGACCGAGACGATCGGCGCGGAATAATCCAGCTCGTCCTTGTCCTGATGCAGCGACAGCCGCGTGCCGGGCTCGTAGCGATTGACGAGGCACGCATCGGGCCCGAAGCCTGCGAAGCCGCCCTGCTCCGCCGCGCGGCGGGCGAGATCGCGCAGCACCGGCGGCATTTCGTGCCATGGCGCACCGGTTCGCGGATCGATGGGATCGTAGCGATAGCCGGTGTGATCGGTGATCCAGCCGCGCTCGCCGCAATTGGTCATCGCCACCGACATCAGGTGGCCGCCCGGCGTGGTCATCCGCCGGAACGGCGACTGCGCCACGATCGCACGCACCGCGGCGATCAGCTCGCTCTCGATCGGCTTGACGAATCCGCGCAGCAGCACCGCGCCGTCGGCGATCTCCTCGCGCGACGGCTGCGCCTCGGCGACGTTGTCGAACAGGTCAGCCGTCAACGCCTGCGCTCATTTGGCATCATGAAAGATCACACCCAGCGTGTGGCGCTGGCCGGTCCTGATCCGGCTGACGCCATGGCGCATGTTAACGCGATAGGTGCCGCGTGTCCCCTGTACCGGGCAGTGGTGCACAGCGAAGGCGACAGCGTCGCCTTGCGCCAGCGGCACCACCTCGGCGCGCGACTGCATGCGCGGGCGCTGCTCGGTCAGCACGAACTCGCCGCCGGTGAAATCGCGGCCCGGCTCGGACAGCAGGATCGCGACCTGGAGCGGGAAGACGTGCTCGCCATAGAGGTCCTGATGCAGGCAATTGTAGTCGCCGGCTTCATACTGCAACAACAGCGGCGTCGGCCGCGCCTGCCCCGCCTCGTGGCAGCGCTTGAGGAAGGCGGCGTGAGCGGTGGGATAGCGGATGTCGATGCCCATCGCCTCGTTCCAGCGGTTGGCCACAGCTTGCAGTTGCGCATAGAGCGCCGGGCGGAGCTGCGCGATCAGATCGGGCAGCGGATAGGCGAAATATTTGTATTCGCCGCGGCCGAAGCCGTGGCGGCCCATGACGATGCGGCTGCGGAAGTGCGCATCGTCCGGGTAGAGCGCGGCGACCGCGTGGCATTGGTCGGGCGTCAGCAGGCCCTCCAGGACGGCGCAGCCCTGGGTGTCGAGCTCGGCGGTGATTTGGGGCCAGTCGAGGGCGTCGACGTGAGCGGCGAGGTCGGCGGTTGGGCGGACTGATTTTCGTGCGGTCATTGTCATGGCAATCACCTTCGCAGCCTCGCGTTCACCCGGCCACCCGATTTCCGATGACTATCTCCCCGTCATTGCGAGCGCAGCGAAGCAATCCAGAGTGCCACCGCGGAACGAGCCTGGATTGCTTCGTCGCAAGGGCTCCCCGCAATGACGTGGAAAGATCAACCCGCACCGGCAGAGAGATCTCGTAGGGTGGCCAAAGGCGCGAAGCGACGTGCCCACGTTCTGCCGATTGCGTAGAGAGATCGTGGGCACGGCGCAAGGGCGCCTTTGCCCACCCTACGGGACCGTCGCTTTTGGGCCAGCTATCCCGCCACCGCTCCTGGTGGGAGGCGGCTAGCCTCTCACCGGAAGCGTCGCCACATTGTACCCGTGCTTGATCGTCCGCTTCAGCACGGGATCTTCCAGCTCTAAGTCGAAACGATCCGCGGGGCGGATGCCGCCTTTGGCGGCGAAGGTGCCGCCGAACATGGCGCAGCCGTCGGGCAGCTTCCCGCCCGGAAAGCCGCGTGCAATGAGGTCAGCGACCGGCAGCATCGCGTCCAGCGTACCCTCCTGGTAGAGCACGCGCTCGCCCTTGATCGTGGCGTAGGAGCGCAAAATCATCTTGTCCCAATGGCCGATGACGTCTTCGAGCTCCCAAAGCGTGGACGCGATCGGCTTGTCGCACATCTGCTTGGACACCGTGACGTTGTAGGCCTCGACCTTGCGGTCGGTATGGTCGGAGCCGCAGCCGACGAAGGTGCGGCCCTGCCAGCCGATCAGCACGAACTCGACCTCGCCGCTGGAATCGCCGCCGGTGCATTCGATGCGGTCTTCCTGCGTCAGCCGCCGCGCCGAGGCGCGGTAGTAGATCGGCGTCGAGGCCGGCCGGGCGATGCCCATGGCCTCAAGCTCGTCGATGTGCTTGTCGCGCGCGATCGCGTCGCGGCCGGTCCAGCCGGCGATGACCATCTGGTCGATCGCCAGCGTCAGCGGCGTGGTGGTGTCCTGGGCGTCAACGGTGAAAGTCAGGTCAAACACGAATTACGGCCTCCATGCCGGCAGCAAGCTCGAAAATACGGCGATCGGAGCCGCCCGCGCCCGCCAGCATCAGACCGACGGGAACCTCGCCCGCGCGATGCGCAGGCAGCGAGATGGCGCAGCCGTCGATCATGTTGATCAGGGTGCAGTTGCGCAGCGCGCGCAGATTTTCCTTGGTGAACGCCTTGTCGTCCGCGAGATCTGCAATCTTCGGCGGCGTGTTGGCGGTGGTCGGCAGCACCAGCGCGTCATAGGGCGCGATGCGCGCATTGACGCGGGCGATCAGCGAGCGGCGCTCGTTGAGGAGATCAATGTAGTCGGCCGCGCTCTGCGCCTCGCCGCGCATGATGCGGACGAAGACGCGGGGGTCGTAGACGTCGCCCTTGGACGTAATGAGATAGCGATGCCAGGCGTAGCTTTCGGACGCCGCAAAACCACCCTTGGCATTCATCGGGCCGATGTCGTGGAATTCCGCCATCTCGATGCGCTCGATGATCGCACCGTGATCGGCGAGCGCCTTCAAAGCGCGCTCGAACGTCGCCGCCACGGCCGCGTCGAGATCGTCGAGCGCAATCGTGGTCGGCACCGCCAGTCGCATGCCTTTCACCGGACGAGGCTTCAGCGCGACAATCGGCTCGTTCGCGAGCACCGCATCGAGTATGGCACAGCAACTGACCGATCGTGCCAGCGGTCCGATGCTGTCGAGCGAGAACGACAGCGGCACGGAGCCGTCGAGCGGCACGCGCCGCTGCGTCGGCTTGTAGCCGACGATGCCGTTGAAGGCCGCCGGAATCCGGCAGGAGCCGCCGGTGTCGGTGCCGAGCGCGCCATGCGCCATGCCGTCGAGCACGGAGACCGCGGCGCCCGAGGACGAGCCGCCGGGCACATGGCCATCGGCGCGGTTCCAGGCGCCCTTCGGCGTGCCGTAATGCGGATTGATGCCGATGCCGGAATAGGCAAACTCGGTCATGTTGGTGCGGCCGATCACGACAAAGCCGGCGTGGCGCAGCCGCGCGACCGCCGCCGCATCGTGCTCCGCCGGATCGGAATCGTCGAGTGCGCGGGAGCCGGCGCGCGTCGTCTGCCCCTTGATATCGAAGAGATCCTTGATCGAGACCGGAATACCGGCATAGCGCGACGGCGCCGCCTTGGCCTTGCGTAGGCCGTCCATCGCGTCGGCGGCCGCGAGTGCGGCTTGCTTGTCGACATGGATGAAGGCGCGCTGGCCCTCCCCAGTGGGATCGGCGATCCTGGCGAGGCACGCCTCGACCAGCTTGCGGGAGGTGGTGCGGCCGCTTTCGAGGTCCTCGGCGAGCTTCGCCAGTGTCGGAAATTCGGGCATGTCTGTCTCACGGAATATTTGCGCGCAATCTATAGCGCCGCCTCAGTTCGACACAAGCATTGTGCGCATGATGGCATGCATGCGCATTGCTGGACCGTTGACGCGCCATGGTCGATTGTCGCATCAAGATCGCAACAGTCGGGCCCCGAAGCCTGGACCTTGGGAGGACTTGCTGACATGGCCGAACCGCAGCGCGCGCGACCGAAACCGACGCCGGAGACCCAGCATTTCTGGGACGGCACGAAGGCGGGCGAATTGCGCCTGCAGCGCTGCGACGCCTGCACGCATGTCTATTTCCCGCCGCGCCCGTTCTGCCCGTCCTGTGCCTCGCGCAAGGTTTCGGTGTTCAAGGCGAGCGGCAAGGGCTTCCTCTACAGCTACGTGATCAACCATCGTCCCGCCGCGCCCGGCTTCACGCCACCCTATGCGATCGCGGTGGTCGAGCTGGCCGAGGGGCCGCGGATGATGAGCAACATCATCGACTGCCCGCAGACGCCGGAAGCGCTCGAGCTCGACATGAAGCTGGAGGTCGCGTTCCAGGCGCTCGACGACAAGATCACCCTCCCCGTCTTCCGTCCGGCGAAGGGGTAAGCCATGCGCAGCAACCACGTTGCCGTCGTCGGCGCGGCCGAGACCACCGAGCTCGGAATCATCCCCAACGCCTCGCAGCTCCAGCTTCACGCCGATGCCGCGCTCAACGCCATTGCGGACGCCGGGCTGAAACTCTCCGACATCGACGGTTTTGCCACCGCGGTCGAAACGCCGCAGCAGGTCTGCCACTATCTCGGCATCAAGCCGACCTGGGTGGACGGCACCTCGGTCGGCGGCTGCTCGTTCATGCTGCACGTTCGCCATGCGGCCGCCGCGATCGAGGCCGGCCTGTGCAAGACCGTGCTGATCACGCATGCCGAGAGCGGCAAGTCGATGATCGGCAAGCTGCCGCGCTCGACACCGGCCGATAGTCTCAACGGCCAGTTCGAGGCGCCCTATGGCGTCTACGGTCCGCCCAGCATGTTTCCGATCCCCGTGCTGCGCTTCATGAAGACCTACGGCATCACGCACGAGCAGCTGGCCTCGGTCGCCGTGGTGCAGCGGGAATGGGCGGCGAAGAATCCGCGGGCGATGATGAAGGACCCGATCACGGTCGCCGACGTCCTCAACTCGCGCATGATCGCCTATCCGTTTCGCCTGTTGCAGTGCTGCCTCGTCACCGACGGCGGCGGCGCGCTGATCTTGACCTCGGCCGACCGCGCCAAGGATTTTCCGCGCAAGCCCGTCTACATCATGGGCACCGGCGAGAGCGTGGAGACGCCGATGGTCAGCCAGATGGAGACGTTCAACTCCTCGCGCGCGTTCAAGACCGCTGGCCCGCTGGCATTCAAGGAGGCCGGCATCGCGCATGGGGATGTCGACCATCTCATGATCTACGACGCGTTTGCGCATCTGCCGCTGTTCGGTCTCGGCGACCTCGGCTTCATGCCGTATGAGGAGACCGGGAAGTTCATCGCGGACGGCAACACGCGGCCCGGGGCCAAGCTGCCGCTCAACACCAATGGTGGCGGATTGAGCTACATGCATTCGGGCATGTATGGCATGTACGCGCTCCAGGAGAGCGTGCGCCAGATGCGCGGGATCGCGCCGGCGCAAGTGCCTAACGCGAAGATTTCGGTATGCCACGGCGTCGGCGGCATGTTCGCCGCCAGTGGCACGATCGTGTTTACGAACGAGAGGTAATCCACATGAGCAAATCACTGCAAGACAAGGTCATCATCGTCACCGGCGCAGGCCGCGGCATCGGGCGCGAAATCGCACTGCTCTGTGCGGCGGAAGGCGCCAAGGTCGTCGTCAACGATCCCGGCGGGGCCTCCGACGGCGCCGGCTCGAACGCGGCGCCCGCCGAGGAGGTGGTCGAGGAGATCAAGAAGCGTGGCGGCACTGCGGTCGCCAATTTCGAGTCGGTCGCCGATGCCATCCCCGCCAGCAAGATCGTGAAGACCGCGACCGATCATTTCGGCCGGCTCGACGGTGTCGTGAACAACGCCGGCATCTTGCGCGACATGATCTTCCACAAGATGAGCGTGGAGGCGTTCGAGGCCGTCATCAAGGTGCATCTGATGGGCTCGTTCTACGTCAGCCACGCCGCCGCGCGCATCTTCCGCGAGCAGGAGAGCGGCTCCTTCGTGCACTTCACCTCGACCTCCGGCCTGATCGGCAATTTCGGACAAGCCAATTACGCCGCGGCCAAGCTCGGCATCGTCGGGCTCTCCAAATCGATCGCGCTCGACATGGGGCGCTTCAACGTCCGCTCCAACTGCGTCTCCCCGTTCGCCTGGACCCGCATGATCGGCACCATCCCGACCGAGACCGAGGCCGAGAAGGCGCGCGTCGAGAAGATCAAGCAGATGGGACCTGAGAAGATCGCCCCGCTCTGCGGCTATCTGATCTCCGATTCCGCCAAGGACGTCACCGGCCAGATTTTTGGCGTGCGCATGAACGAGATCTTCCTGTTCAGCCAAAACCGTCCGATCCGCTCGGTGCAGCGGGCCGAAGGCTGGACGCCGCAGTCGATCGCGGAACACGGCATGCCGGCGCTGAAGGGCTCGTTCTACAAGCTCGACCGCTCGGCCGACATCTTCACCTGGGATCCCGTGTAAGGATCCCGTCCAGCCGCATTTCCGGCATCCCTGCCCTGCGATCTCTGGTTGTATCGGCCAGAGATCGCTCCGCTTTCCGCCCGAATGCGGGCGAATGGTGCCCTCCCAACGAAACTTTGGGAGGAAACCATGACAAGAATACTGACCAACTCCGACGACACCACTGCAAGCGAGCGTGGCGGTCTCGGCCGCCGTATGCTCCTCAAGGGCGCGGCAACCGTCGCGGCATCGGCCCTGCTCGCCTCGCGAGCCGACACCCGCGACTTCGGTGCCAATGCCGAGCCGCAGCGCTATCCCGACCCCGACATCATCGCCATCGACCCCAAGCGCTTTAAGGCCAAGGTCGGCAACACCGCGATCAAGCGGCTCTACACCGGCTGCCTGTGGGCGGAAGGACCGGCGTGGAATGCGCAGGGGCAATATCTCGTCTGGAGCGACATCCCGGCCAACCGGCAGCTTCGTTATCTCGACGATGACGGCCACATCTCCGAGCAGTTCCACAAGCCGTCGAATGAGGCCAACGGCAATTCGTTCGACACCGAGGGACGCCAGCTCAGCGCCGAGCGCACGCGCCTTGTCCGCTACGAGCATGACGGCTCGATCACGACTCTGGCCGAGCAGGCCAATGGCAAGCCGCTGAACGGCCCGAACGACATGGTGATGCACCCCAACGACAAGGCGATCTGGTTCACCGATCCCGGCTATGGCGCGATCAGCATCTATGAGGGCAAGCTCGCCAATACCGGTTCGCTGCAGCCGCACCAGAAGGAAGCGGTCTATCGCCTCGACACTCAGTCCGGACAGGTCACGAAAGTCGCGGACGAGCCATTCAAGCCCAACGGCATCGCCTTCAGCCACGACTACAAGAAGCTCTATGTCTGCGACACCGGCATCACGCATTATCCGCAGGCCGAGAACGTGGTGTGGTCCTACGACATCGACGGTGCCAAGCTGTCCAATCCGAAGAAGCTGATCGACATGAAGCTCGAGGGCAAGTCGGGCTTCCCCGATGGCCTCCGCGTCGACACCGAGGGCAACATCTGGGTCGGCGCCGGCTGGGTCGGACCCGGCTATGACGGCGTGCAGGTATTCGCGCCGAACGACGGCGCCCGCATCGGGCAGATCCTGTTGCCTGAGACCTGCGCCAATGTCTGCTTCGGCGGCAAGAAGCGCAACCGCCTGTTCATGACCGCGAGCCAGTCGCTCTATGCGGTCTATGTGGAGACGCAAGGCGCGCATTTCTGTTGATGCGTACACAGCCCTCTCCACGTCATGCCCGGGCTTGCCCCGGGCATCCACGCCTGACCGCAATTGCAGAAGGCGTGGATGGCCGGGGCAAGCCCGGCCATGACGAAGGAGAGAGTACCGTTACCCCGTATTCCGCAACCCCGCCGAGATGCCGTTGATCGTCAGCTGAATCCCGCGCAGCACCTGCTCGTCCGGGTTCTGGGCGCGGTGCTCCTTCAAGAGCTCGACCTGCACATGGTTGAGCGGATCGAGATAGGGGAAGCGGTGACGGACCGATCGCTCCAGCAGCGGATTGCCCTGCAGCAGCCGGTCCTGGCCCATGATGTCGAGCAGCGTCTCGATGCAGGAATGCCATTCGCGGCGGATGCGGCCGAAGATCTTTTCGCGCAGGGCTTCGTCCGGCACGAGCTCGGCATAGCGCGAGGCGATCGCGATCGAGCTTTTCGCCAGCACCATGTCCATGTTCGACAGCAGCATGCGGAAGAACGGCCATTCCTGGTAGAGCTCTTTCAGGAACGGCATGCCCTTGTCGGGATGATCCGCGATCCACTGCTCGACCGCGCTACCGAAGCCGTACCAGCCCGGCAGCATTAATCGGCATTGCGCCCAGGAGAACACCCAGGGAATCGCGCGCAAATCCTCGATCGCGCGGGTCTTCTTGCGCGAGGCCGGGCGGCTGCCGATGTTGAGCGTTGCGATCTCGTTGATCACGGTCGATGACCAGAAATAATCGACGAAGCCGTCGGTCTCGTAGACGAGGCCGCGATAGGCCTTGAAGGCGAGGTTCGACAATTCGTCCATCGCGGTCAGATATTCGCGGCGCGGCGCGCTCTGGCGCGGATTGAGCAGGCTCGCCTCCAGCGTCGCGGCCGCGAGGATCTCCAGATTGTTGCGGCCGACCTCGGCGTTGGAATATTTCGACGAGATGATTTCGCCTTGCTCGGTGATCCGGATCTGACCGTTCACCGCGCCGCCGGGCTGGGCGATGATGGCGTCATAGCTCGGGCCGCCGCCGCGGCCGACCGAGCCGCCGCGGCCGTGAAAAAGACGCAGCCGCACGCCGTGACGCTCGAACACCTCGACGAGGCCGATCTCGGCCTTGTAGAGCTCCCAGCCCGAGGTGACGAAACCGCCATCCTTGTTGCTGTCGGAATAGCCGAGCATGACCTCCTGCACGCTGCCGCGGCTGTCGACGAGGCGGCGGTAATCGTGCAGCGACAGCATGCGGTCCATGATGCCGGAGGAGGCCTGCAAATCCTCGATGGTCTCGAACAGCGGCACGATGTTGATGGCGCTGCGCCCGGAGGGATGGACGAGGCCGACCTCCTTCAAGAGCACCGCGACCTCGAGCATGTCGGACATGCCCTTGCACATCGAGATGATGCATTGGGGAATGGCGTCCGAGCCGAACTTCGCATGCGCTTCCGCGGCGGCATGGAACACGTTGAGCTCGCCCATGGTCTCGTCGCTGTATTTGACGAAGGGCGAGACTAGTGCGCGCGTCGAGCGCAATTCGTTGGTGAGCAGCGAAATGCGGGCATCCTCGCCGAGCGCGAGATAGGACATGCCGGGGTTGGCGGCATCCATCAACTCGGCGATGGTGCGTTCGTGCACCGCCGAGTTTTGGCGGATGTCGAGCCGCGCCAGATGGAAGCCGAAGCAGTCGACCGCGCGGCGGAGCAGCCGCAGCCGGCCGCGGGCGATGACGCGGGCGTTGTTGGAGATCAGCGAGCGGTGCAGCACGTCGAGATCGGCCTGCAGCTCCCTGACGCTCTCGTAGGGCTTGCCTTTGCCGACCGGCCGGCGCGTGATCTCGACCTCGAGCTTTTCGGCCGTCGCGGTCAGGCGCGCATAGATGCCTGACACGGCCAGACGATAGGGCTCGCCGCTCCGGTGCGGTGATGTATCCGGCGAGCGCTCCGCCAGGTTACGCAGCTCCTCGGAGACGTCGGCGAGATGCGCCGCGATCGACAATTCCGAGCCGAGCACGTGCAGCTCGTTGAGATAGAACTGCATCACCCGGCTCGACTGCAGCCGCAGCGTGCCGCGCATGACGTCGGCGGTGACGAAGGGATTGCCGTCGCGGTCGCCGCCGATCCAGCTGCCCATGCGCAGGAACGAGGCGAGCTCGCCGGCGGCCTGCTCGCCACCCTCCTCCAGCCGGTCTTCCAGTGCGTTGACCAGGCGCGGCACCTCGCGCAGGAAGGTGTAGTCGTAGAACGACAGGCCGTTGGCGACTTCGTCGAGCACCGTGAGCTTGGTCCGGCGGAGCAGATTGGTCTGCCACAGCGTCAGCACCTCGCGGCGAAGCTGCTCGTCGCTGGCCTCAGCCTCCTCCGGCGTGAGCGCGACGCGCTCGCGCCGATCCAGCAGCGCGGCGACCTCCATCTCGCGGTCCATCGTGCTCTTGCGGCGGACTTCGGTCGGGTGCGCGGTCAGCACGGGACTGACGAGAGCATCCTTGAAGAACTTCCGCAATTCCGCCGCGCTCACGCCCGCACCCTTGGCATTCGCCAGCGTGCCCGCGAGCACTCCTGCCCCGCCGCTCCTCGAGGCGCTACGTGCGCGCATCTGACGGATGTTGTTGTGGTCCTCAGCGATGTTGGCAAGGTGCGAGAAATAGCTGAAGGCGCGCACGATCCGCAGGGTATCCGGGATCGGCATGCCGTCCAGGATCTGCTCGAGCTCGCGGCGGGCGAGCCGGTCCTCGTCGCGGTGGAATCGGATCGAGGTCTGGCGGATGCGCTCGACGAGGTCGAACACGTCAGCGCCCTCCTGGTCGCGCACGGTGTCGCCGAGGATGCGGCCGAGCAGGCGGATGTCGTCCCGCAGCCGCGCCTCCGCTTCCGTGGCCTGGACGTCCTCAGGGCGGTTGGCGCGGTGCTCAGCGGCGTCGGATGGAATGGTCTGGAGGGACATGGCTCGCTCCTCTTCAAGAGCACCCTTGGGCCCCGGTCCGAAGGAGTGTGCGATATTTTTCTACCGCAGCGCAAGATGAACTTGGGAGCGCCGCACACTGCCGCCGCTCGTGTCCCGGACGCGCTGCAACGCCTCAAGCGTTGCGGCGCAGAGCCGGGACCCAGGAGCCACACGCACGCTGCCGCAGTCTGGGCCCCGGCTCTGCAGCGCACCACGTCGCGAACGCGGCGCGCTGCGCTGCGTCCGGGGCACGCGCTCTCTCGCTTGTCTTTGCAAACATGCCTTCGCGGTCTCGCGGCGTGCTCCGCCCGAGCTTTGCTGTCCGTTCGCCCTCTCTCCAAACAAAGGGCGCAGGGAAGGCCGGGCGCCGGCTGGCACCCAGGGTCCGCACGCGGAAGACGCACGCGGGGTGACCACAGGTGACGCCGGGACATCCCGGCCTTCCCTGCGCAATGGTTTTACGGCTTATGGCGTGCTCTCCCCGGGGAGCGATGCACTATTGCCCCCGTCGCCTTGCGGATGATCGATGCGCGCGCCCGGTCGGGCCGCTTCATCACCGCAAGCCTTGACGCACAGACCCCGGGCGTCAGGACCACACGCTTTTGCCGTCCGCGGACGTCCCCTCCCAAACCTTCGGAAGCTCGCGCGTGCTCGCCCCCAAAGCCGAAAGAAAACGCTGTGACCGCGCCGTGTCGTGCCGCGGATCGCGATGGCTCACGAGCCTCGCCCGCCCTGCCATCCCGTCACGCGCCGGCGCTACCGCGTCCATCGCATCCCGGCCTACGTATCGTGACGATCGCGAAACGTCCCTCTGACGGGCCGGAATGCCTTGCGGTTTACCCGAAACAACCAATTCGGTCAATCAGAATATTTTCGAAACCCGTGATTGACCTGCCTATGGCGTATGTTGCCCCTCGGGCAACGCGAAACCTTGTGCGGGCAGCGCCGACTGAGGGCGGCTGATTGCAACGCAGAGCGCGTAGGATCGGTTGAGCCCTTGCGAAATCCATCATACCGCGTCGTCGACGGACGGTTGATGGGTTTCGCTGCGCTCTACCCATCCTAGGAGCTCAATCAGTTCGCCGTCTCAATGCGCTTGGTACAGCCAGAATTTGCAATCTTGGTACTGGTTTCATGACCAGGCGCAACGCATCTACCTGCCAGTACCACGACCGAAGCGATCCCGATCGACAGTCTCGGTGGGAGCCCCGGTCAATGCAGACAGCGCAGATCGCAGACACTTCCACACTGTCAGGCATTTTGTGGATAGCCGGCGCGTTCACGCTACCTGCAACAGTTGCACCAAGAGACAATAACCGAGGAGATAATCCCATGAAGGCGATCGTTGTAACGGAACGGGCCGCGGGAACGGCGGGGATGAAACTGGTGGACCGGCCCGAGCCGCAGGCATCGATAAACGACGTCGTTGTTCGGGTTCATGCGTCGGGATTTGTTCCGACCGAGCTGACGTGGCCCTCGACCTGGACCGATCGCATCGAGCGTGACCGAACACCGTCGATCCCTGGGCACGAGTTGGCTGGAGTGGTCACCGCTCTCGGATATGGCACTACGGGGTTGTCGGTAGGACAGCGGGTGTTTGGCCTCGCGGACTGGTATCGCGACGGCACGCTCGCCGAATATGTGGCGATCGAGGCACGCAACCTGGCGCCGCTCCCGGGTGACGTCGACTTCACGGAGGGCGCGAGCTTGCCGGTCTCGGGCCTAACCGCATGGCAAGGGCTGTTCCAGCACGGTCGTCTTCAGGCGGGGCAGAGCGTCCTTGCACACGGCGCGGCCGGCGCCGTCGGTTCCATGGTGACGCAACTCGCGCGAGGGGCCGGCGCCCACGTCATCGGCTCCGGACGCGCCGCCGACCGTCAGACAGTGCTCGGCTTCGGCGCGAAGGAGTTCGTCGACCTCGACAACGACGCCCTGGAAGACATCGGCAAAGTCGACCTGGTGTTCGATGTCATCGGCGGCGACATCCAGAAGCGGTCCGCAGAACTGATTCGGGCCGGAGGAACACTGGTCACCATCGTCGGGCCCGCAGAGGCGCGCCCCTCCGACGGCCTGGCGGTCGACTTTGTCGTCGAGGCCGATCGTGCCCAATTGAGTGAGATCGTCCAGCGGGTGCGGGACGGACGACTGCGGACGAACATCGGCAACGTCTCGATCTTCGACGATGCGGTCGCCGCCTTAAACCCGACCGGGCGACGCAAGGGGAATACAATCATTCGCGTTCGTCCCTGAGGGACCATGCCCATTGATGTACGCAGCGCGTAGGATGGGTTGAGCCCTTGCGAAACCCATCTGCTTCGTTATCGGCGGACGGGCTGATGGGTTTCGCTGGCGCTCTACCCATCCTACGAGCTGTCAGGCTCGAACAGGCTGCCCGATTCCAAGAAGGTTGCCTTCGCTGTCGCGGAACCATGCGCCTCTCTCACCGACGCCCTTGCTTGTGTAATTCCCGGCTATCTCGGCGATCCCGTTCACGGTCTTCAGCCCGGGCAGGTCGTATTCCTCGAACTTGACTCCGCGCGCGCGAAGCTCCCGCACCGTTGCCTCGATGTCCTCGACTTCCCAGCCCATCTGCGTGTGCGTGCCGGATTGCGTGCCGGCCGAGATGAATATTGCAAACTCGCCGCTTGCACAGACGTAGCGCAGTCCGCCGTCGCGCTGTTCGACCGGGTCGAGCCCGAGTTTCTCGGAATAGAACGCCCGCGCCCGGTCCAGATCCTTGGCTGGAAGACGGGTGGCCACCTTCGCTTTCCCTAGCATCCTTCGCTCCTTTTTAAGTCGATAGGAGTTGAGGGCATCGTGTCCTTCAGCCAACCTCGGGCCAAAAGCGGCGCTCGCGCGGTCCGCCCGCGCCTCAAGCCGGCACGATCACCTTGCCGATCGGCCAGAGCGCGATGCCGGCGAGCTTCAGATGCGCCCAGGCAAAGGGAATGCCGATGATGGTCACGGCAAGCACCACCGCCGTCACGAGATGGCCGAGTGCCAGCCACCAGCCGGCCAGCACGAACCAGATGATGTTGCCGATCACCCCGAGCGGACCGGTGCCGATATCGCTCATCCCGGTGACATCGTAGCGGCTGACCGCCCGCGAGCCGAACGGCAGCAGCGTGTAAACGGCGATGTTGAACGCCGCCCGCGCCCAGGGCAGGCCGATGATGGTGACGGCCATGATGATCGCAGCAATCAGCCAGCCGAACGCCATCCAGGCGCCGCCGATGAAGATCCAGAGGATGTTGAGAAGAATGGAGACGGGGGCCATGGGATGATCCGCGAGGTCAATGGTCCCGCTTATATAGGATCGAAATCTGTCTCTGCTAAGACGGCGACGTAGATGGGGTAACGGGCCGGCCGCCCGCTCGCTACGGCGCGATTTGGAAGCGCGCTCGCGAGCGGCCTGTTGGTTGGAAGGCGGTCGTCCCTCAAAC
>NZ_JADPKR010000054.1 GCF_023074055.1 Bradyrhizobium sp. 141 | reverse complement strand
CTAGCCAGTCCTGGCTCACACTTCCGAAGAAGTTTTGCACGTCGGCGTCAAGTATCCAGTTCACCTTCCGCGTGGTGATCGCTACCGTCAGGGCGTCCAACGCATCGTGTGGCCCCCGGCCGGGTCGAAACCCATAGGAGAAGCCGACGAAGTCGCCTTCGTAGATGGCGTTAAGCACCATGACGGTCGCGCCCTGGACGATTTTGTCTTCCAGAGCCGCGATCGCCAGCGGCCGCTGCTTCCCATCCGCCTTCGGTATGTACGTCCGGCGTGACGGTTGCGGCCGGTACGCTCCCCGGTGGACCCGTTCGTGCAGTTCCCTGAGCCGGGGCTCAAGGTCGGCCTCGTAGTCCTGCCACGTCATGCCATCCACGCCGGGGGCGGCTTTGCGCCGAAGCGCATAGAACGCCATCTGGAGTGTATCGACAGTGATATGGTGGAGAAGTGCGGTGAACCGTTCCTTCTTCTTCAGCCTTGCAGCTTTCCGTACGCGGTCCAGCGCTTGGGTCACGCGAGCCCGGTGCTGTGCCCGGTGCGTGCTTTGCTGGCCCTCGTTCCCCTTGGTCCCCGGCCTTGGCTCCGCCGGCTCCGTCACCGGTCGCCCGGCTTTGTTCGCCGGCTTCGCAGCTACTATGCCGGAGTCAGACTTCTCTGGATCGTGCATCAGCGGCTACGGCTCCTCGCCTTCCCGCCGCGGACCAGGCTGCTCAGTGAGCATCTGGCCGACCGAGAGAGCTCCCGGTTCCCGTACAAGAAGCTTCTGCACATGCCAGGGTCTGCGACCACGCCGAAACGACTGGGCGCTCGCGATATCGCACCCCTTCGTGTTGCCTTCCGCTCAGTTGACAGCGTCGGCTCTCGGGAAAACATTCTTTCGCGGCTCAATGGCTGGCCTATGCACTCCCCTGCCGACGCTTCGCCGACACCCTCACGGATGCCTACGCACGGCTCGGGGCCGATGTGGATCGCTACTCCTTCATCGTAGTGGACTTCCACCACCTACTCCTTGCCGGTCTCCCGGCGCACCAACTGTA
>NZ_JADPKR010000057.1 GCF_023074055.1 Bradyrhizobium sp. 141 | reverse complement strand
CCTGTGCCGGCTTAACTCGATCGAACCGCCGTGGTACGGACCCGTATGCCCGGTGGTGTGGGAGGGGTGGCGTCGCGAGACGTCCCCCTATCCCGATCAGTCAGTCTTATGTTCAACTGCACATAAGACCGATGCCGCAACAGGCGAGCATGGCGATCTCCTCGACATCATCCGCGAAAGCCTGGGCTTGCGTGAATTCCGCGAAGTCGCCGAGGAGGCGAGGCGTTTCTTGGGACTGCCTCGTACTGAACCGGAACTCGTCCCGAAACCCGTTCGTCCGTTAGCACCGGCTGGATCGCAAGAGGCGGCGAGACGGCTCTTTATTATATCGCAACCGATCGAGGGGACGCTGGTCGAGACATATTTGCAGCGTCGCGGGATCGCCCACGTGCACCATGGTGGCAGCCTGCGTTTCCATCCGCGTTGCTACTATCGGCCGGACGAACACCTGCCAGCCGAGACCTGGCCGGCGATGATCGCCTGCGTCACGGATCTCGAAGGCAGGATCACTGGCGTGCATCGCACCTGGCTCGACCCAGACGGCTTTGATCGCATTCGGCTGGGCAAAGCTCCGATCAATACGCCACGACGCGCGATGGGCGATCTCCTCGGCAACGCGGTTCGCTTCGGCGTGGTGGACGATGTGCTCGCTGCCGGCGAGGGAATCGAAACCATGCTGTCGCTGCGCTACGTGCTGCCGAGCATGCCGATGGCGGCTGCGCTCTCGGCCAATCACCTCTCAGCCATGGTGCTTCCGACTGGGCTGCGCCGGCTCTACATCGCCCGCGATGTCGATGCCGCTGGCGATGCGGTGCACGCGACCCTCAGCCAACGCGCAGTGGACGCCGGCATTGAAGCAATCGCGCTGTCGCCCCGGCTGGGCGACTTCAACGAAGATCTGCATGTCTTCGGTCTCGATGCCCTCCAAGCAGCGTTGCGGTTCCAGCTCGTGCCAGAGGACGTCGTTCGCTTCCTGCATTCCTCGAGGGTGCCCGCGGAATAGCTCCCGGTGTTCGATCGACGTTGATGGGCCAGTCATAGGCGAGGCCAATACCGGAAGAGGACGCGAGCTCGGCCTTCTAGAGGGCGATCGGACGGCAAGCGGAGCGGGCCGGCAACGGCTGCGGCCGGCTATTTTCCGCCGCGCGCTAGCGATGTGAAGACACATTATTCGGTTGGCCGCGCGCTTTTCATCGCGAAGCAAAATAGCCGGCCTCCGCCATCCTCCGCTGCCGCTTCGGCCCTTTCGGGTTCTGGCCCGCTCCGCCCGCCGTCAGAGGATCGCCACGAAGGCCGCGATGGTCGCGGCCGATCCGGCAAAGGACCTCTTCCCATGACCGACCATGACGACATCGAACCGCCGCATGCATCTTCTCCGACCGACGACGTCATCACCGAACTCCAGCTCTTCGGCTATCGTCCCTTCGACGACCAGCCCGATCCAAGACCGCTCCCCGAGGGCAATATGATTGGCGGCGCCGTCGCCGATATCTTCGACGCCCTGGTCGCGACCTTGAGCGAAACGCGGCTTGAGCCGGACCTTGACGATCTGCTCTGGTCGACGGTCAACCTGTTCCATCGTGCCGTCGAGCGCGTCGAACGGCAGCTCGATAACAACGAACAAGCGCAGCATAGGAGCCAACGCGAGCAGAATGGCTCGGAGGTGCGATCTGTCGAACTCGAGCGCCTGACCGCCGAAGGCCTCACGCTAGTCGAACGTCGCAACTGCCTGGAACTCTTCCGCGACCAGGCCATCGAACAATTTGAGGTCAACACCGGCGCATCCTGGCGCCCGCGATCGGGATCATTGGTCAATCACCGCACGCTCACCGCGGCAATGATCGACTCCCGCGACTTCATTGCCGCCAAACGCCGCGCCGAGACCGAGGTCTTGTTGCCACCAGGACCGAAAATCGCACTCACCGGCGGGCTCGACTTCAATGACCACAACCTCATCTGCGATCGCCTCGACAAGGTTCATGCCAAGCACCCGGACATGGTCCTCCTGCATGGCGGCTCTCCAAAGGGCGCCGAACTGATCGCCTCCAAATGGGCGACCAATCGCAAGGTGCCACAGATCGCCTTTAAGCCTGACTGGACGAAGCACGCCAAGGCGGCGCCGTTCAAGCGCAACGATGCGATGCTCGAACTCCTGCCGATCGGCGTCATGCATTTCCCGGGCACGGGAATTCAGGACAATCTCGCTGACAAGGCGAAGCGGCTCGGCATCCCCGTCTGGAAGTTCGGCGGCGCATGAGCGCCGTCTACTTGCCTCCAAGACGACCAAGATGGAGTTGCGCGCCGCAACTCCGCCTCGTTTCGATTTTACGTCCGAAGCCGCGCCGCGGTGGTGGTGGAGGCGCGACCAATACGTCTGTGCATTGGAGCCACCGCCATGCTCGCTCTTGGGCTTGTCCTCAACACGCTCGGCATCGGTTTGTTCTGCTGGCTGATCTTTGCGCTGGCGGTCTATGCCTTGCCGTTTTTCGTCGCACTCAGTGTCGGAATGTCGGCATTTCGTGATGGCGCGGGCGTCTTCGGCGCATTGCTTATCGGAATTGTTTCTGGCGCGCTGACGCTTGCCGCTGGTCAGCTCGCCCTTGCCGTTAGTCGGTCCTTGACCTTGCGCGTCGCGATCGCAACCGTATTCGCGCTCCCTGCGGCGATCGCCGGCTATCATCTGGTGTTTGCCCTGTCGCAGATCGGGGTGCCCTCGCTGGCTTGGCGCGAGGCCTTCGCTTGCGCAGGTGCGGCTTGCATCGCCGGCACGGCATGGGCGCGTTTGACCCTTCCCGCGAGGACCCGCCCGTCGGAGTCGGCCGGGGTGGTGGAGAATACACCTCGACCAGTTCTTACAGCCGCCACGCACGAGCGATGAGGCTTCGTCGCCATCAGGTCCAGCAAGCTCGCACAGAGACCAGGTTGAACGAGAGGGCGTCGAGCTTGAGCGAAAGGTAACCGCGTTTCTCCTCGAAGCCTGCAAGCAAGCCCCACCAATCTCTGTCTGGCCCGCATAGCTGCGGTGGGGCGCGCCGCGCTCGATCATTTCTGCGGGGACGATACCGCCCTTTGCGGCAGATTGTTTCTCCTTCTACGCTGACCTGTACCGACCTCTTGCTCAGCACACCGAGATTCGCCAAGTCTTCTCCTTAAGATTGCGGTTCAGCACGCGGACGCACGTGGCCTCTTTGATGGCTTGATCTGGCCCAAGAGCGGCTGCGCCTCGATCGTCTGAGCCGCAACGCCGATTGATGCGACTTTCTTCCCCTGGGCTTGCGCCCATTCCTCGCGAGACAAGAAAGTCGCTCCAACGGCGTCCTCCGCTGCGCTCCGGCCCGCCAGCGGGTGCGTCGCCGATCGTCTTCGGCCTTTAGATCGCCATCGAGGCCGCGGTGGTCGCGGGCTCGAAACACAAACAGGAGAAGTAACATGGCTAACATCGGTTCGTTCAAGAAGGTCGGTAACGAGTTTCACGGCGAGATCGTCACCCTGAGCCTCCAGACCAAGGGCGTCCGCATCGTCGCCGAAACCAACCGCTCCAGCGACAACGCGCCCAGCCACCGCATCTACGTGGGCCGGGCGGAGATCGGGGCAGCCTGGTCGAAGCGCTCCGAGGAGGGCCGCGACTACCTCTCGCTCAAGCTCGACGATCCCTCATTCAACGCACCGATCTACGCGAACTTGTTCGATGACGAAGGCGGCGAGGGGTACACCCTGCTCTGGTCGCGGCCGCGCAAGAACGGCGAGTGAGGCTCGCTCAAAGCCCCGCCCGAGTTGATCGGGCGGGTTCCTTTTGGAGCCTAAAGTCGAAAACATCAACGCTGCCGCTGCATCGGCGCAGTCGATTTTCGTGATTTCGCGTTCTAGAGCTCGCAGTACCACAACCGATCTGGGTGGTCATAAAGTCGCTCTTACGCAGCAGTGCTATTTCTTCTTGGAACGTGGCTCGCCGGCTTGCGGACTTTTAGGCGAAGTCCTTCGGTGTCGTCGCTCCTCTGGGTGGCTGAACAGAGCCTTCAGCATAAGTGAACACCCAGCGTGTCGGCCAGCCAGTCGAGAGAGATCAATTCTCCGGTTCTCAGATTGCCTCTCGAGGCCACCCATATATGAGTGGTCACTGCCGACACTGTAGGCACGTTGCTCTTGGGGCACCGAGGCCTTGCCGATGCTGGTGCCAGTCGTGCGGAGCGCGTCTGCCTCGCCGCTGCGCAACCGTCTGCTGATCTTGCATCGGGCAGCAACAGACAGGCACCCAATGGCTGGTGTGCTGCAGTGCGCATTCAGGGAGCGCAACATCACCTTTGGTTCAAAAAGGCGCCGCGGCCAGTGTCCCGAGTCACAAGTCTGCAATCGTAGATTTGCATTAGATTTGCGTCGCTGTGCCAAGATGGAGGATGTAGCAGGGACGGAGAATGTGATGGAGGTCCGGCAACTTGCCTCCCTGACATTGAGCGATGAAGTTCGTGCCGAACTGAAGTCGCTGACGACGCGCCGGAAGACGGCGCTGGTGCTGGCGCTGCGAGCGCGGATCGTGCTGACCTGCGCGGAAGGCGGGCGGCCAAGCTGGGCCTTGACGGGCCGACGGTAGGCGGCGGCGTTTTGTGGAGCGGCGCGTGGACGGCTGCACGACGAGCGCGCTCCGGGCACCGCGTACGGTTGAGGATGCCCGCACCGAAGTCGTAATCGTGAGGACATTGGAGAGTTGCCCTGAGCACGCCATCCATCGGAGTTCCCGCGGCATGGCGAAGGCCAGCGGCCTGTCGGTGTCGACCGTGCAACGTATCTGGCGGGTCTTCGGGCTCCAGCCGCACGGAGGCCTTGAAGCTCTCCACGATCCAAACTTCATGGCCAAAGTGCGCGACGTCGTGGGCCTATACGTCTGGCCACCGGAGCACGGTGTCGTTCTATGCGTGGATGAGAAGTCCCAATCCGGGCGCTGGACCGCAGCCACCATGCTGCCGATGGGTCCCGGCCAGCCGGCCCGAAGCGAAGCATGACTACAGAAGACATGGCACCACATCGCTGTTCGCCGCTCTCGACATTGCGACCGGACGAGCCATCGGCGAGTGCTAGGGAGGTCACCGTGCTGCCAAATTCCGTCAGTTCCTAGACGAGATCGAGGCCGCTGTGCCGCGCGAACTCGACGTCCATCTCATCATGGACGCCACGCATAAGTCCGCACTGATCCAACGATGGATGGCTAAAAGGCCGCGCTGGCACGTGCACCTGACCCGACCAGTTCGCATGGCTCAACTAGGTCGGGCGCTTCTTCGCTCTCCTCACGGATAAAAAGATCAGGCGCGGCGCAGCGTCGCCGCCCTCCGGGCAGACATCACTTCGTTTATTGATCGACACAACGTCGATCCCAAACCGTTCCGATGGAGGAAGTCCGCCGATCACATCCTTGCATTCATCGAACGCTTCTGCCGGTACAATGCCCCGACAAACACGATGTGATGTTGCGATCTTGTTCAGGACAGGGCCTTCTATTCCGCCGAACTGCCGCTCGATGCAGACCTTGAAGTCCGTGCCCATGCCTCTTCTTCCGCTTCGGTCCTTGCTTGAGTGGAGGCTGAAAGCACGCGGCTGTCTGCATCGGACCGAGCATGTGCCGTCATGACAAGGCCCGCTGTCCACAGGCGGTCGGGAAAGTTCGGGACAAGGTGCGGCGTGAAATCCATCGAAGAAGGTGGCCAAGATGCAGGATTTAGCCGTGAACACGCGCCTCATTGCATTAAGTAACATCACAGAGTTGTTATAGTCAGCTTGAGCAATCACGCGCGGTCGAAGAAAGCATGTTCAGGGGATTGATATCTCGGCGAATCTCGGAGCGTCGATCCTCATTGGGGTTCCCGTTCTAGTAGCTTTGCAACCGAGCGCAAGGTCTAGGCGAGATGGAAGAGGTATTTTGTACGAAACGCTCCACTGAAGCCGAGACACCACACTCAGGTGGGAAACGAGATTGTTTGTTCACTATGTACTGTGTTTGTCGGAGCAAATGCGCCCAAGTCTGCCATTGCGTCTGCTCGAGGTGGGCACGACCACTCGGCGGGGAGTGAGCTGGCAAGCCAGCCTACCGCCCGGCGTGAACTGGGGAAAAACTTCATCTGGGGATGCCGGCGGGCTGAAGAGTAAATAATCTACGTGAATGGGCAGCGCCTGGGGTTGATCGCTACAGGAGGGGCACAGGCCGATCTTCTAATGAAAGCCAAAGCGGTTGTGGGCGTGAAGCTATCGGTCCGACGCTACTTCATCGAGAGCCTCATCTGGTGCTTGTATTATGCTCATTCGGAAAACTGGTGCAAACTTTGCGCGAACGCGGCCCGTGGATTTGGATCATGCCTTAATTTCGCCGGGACGGTGAGATGAGCAAGTTCAGCCAGGAAAACGTACTGAGCGTCCATCACTGGACCGACAATCTCTTCAGCTTCACCACGACCCGGAATCCGTCGTTCAGCTTCCGTAGCGGTGAATTCACCATGATCGGGCGCAAGGTCGACGAGAAGCCGCTGCTGCGGGCCTACAGCCTCGCCAGCGCTCATTACGAGAACCGGTTGGAATTCTTCTCGATCAAGACACCGGATGGTCCCTTAACCTCGCGTCTGCAGCATCTGAAGGAGGGTGACGAGATCATCGTCAGCCGCAAGGCGACGGGGACGCTGGTCATCGATAATCTCGAGGACGGGCGCAATCTGTATCTGATCGGCACCGGCACCGGGCTTGCGCCGTTCCTGAGCGTGATCAAGGATCCCGAAACCTATTTGCGATTCGAGAATGTCGTGCTGCTGCATGGCTGCCGCCGCGTCGCCGAGCTCGCCTATGGCGAGATGATCACGGAAAAACTGCCGCGCGACGAACTGGTCGGCGACTTCGCGCGCTACCAGCTGATCTATTATCCGACCGTGACGCGCGATCGCTTCTATAACCGCGGCCGGGCCACCGATCTGATCGTTTCAGGCAAGCTGTTTGCGGATATCGAATTGCCGGAACTGGAGCCGCAGCATGACCGCGTCATGATCTGTGGCAGCCCGGGCTTGGTGCGCGATGCCCGTGAGCTAATGGTGGCGAAGGGCTTTGTCGAAGGAAATCAAGGCAAGCCGGCGCAATTCGTGTTCGAAAAAGAGCTCGCAGAACGAAACAGGTTCGTCTTCGGAGAAGGGGGGCACATGAACCATGACGACAAAGTACGAACCGCCATGAACCATCGACGATGACAGACGAAGAGCGCGAGCTAGAGCGCTGCAAGCAAGAAATTCTTCGTCTCACACAGCTGGTTGTGTTTCTCAAACGGCAGGTTGTGCAGCTTTCTGAAATCGTCTTACGCAACGTCGTAAAGAGCGTCGGGGGCGGAAAGTCGGAACGCTCGTGAGTCTGTGAGGGACGCTGAAGTAGCGCGTTGTTTCCCAGCAGCGTGGATCCCTCGCTTTGGGCGGCGGGGAGCGGCCCCGTCCTTGCGCTCATCGGGACCAGGCTCTCAATTTTCAGTCGGAGGCGCGGTGCATGTGAGGACTAATGTTCAACCGTGACGGTGACTTTGGCCTCAACTTGCGGCCTATCACTACGCTTTGCTTGTCGCGTTGTCCCTGTTGTGCAGCATTGGTCAACTTCTAACAGGGGCCAATCTTGAGCTTTCTCTTAACCGCGGATGAGAGAGCATCGGGTACGTTTTTTGATAGATTGCGCGCGCCAAAGCGAAAGAGTGGCGGAGCGATCAAACGGAATCCGCTAACGGCCAGCCGGGAACATGGAGTTGCAATAAAGTCATCTCCTCTTATGCGGATTTGGCGAGACAAGGCTGGGGCGATTTTAATTGAGTGCGGCCTGATTGCGGCCGGGATTTCTGCTACTGTTGGCCTTGCGCTGACTGTTCTTCCACCAACCGCAATGTAGCTTGCAGTTCTTTACCTTCACCAACCTGTTCGACGCGCCAGCTCGAGAAGTTGGATCTCGTACCTGAACCCAGCAATAATAGGAAAGGCGAATGACCGTCAGCAAGTATCAGTTCAGGCACGAGCTGCGGCTGTTGATCGACACGCAGATCAGCTCCTCGAGCACGTTCGAAGACTACGTGCTAGTCACATGGGAGCTGGAAAAGGCGAAGAACAGGCTGGAGCTGGACGCTGAGAAATTCCCGGACGAGGAGGTCGACGCCTGTGAATTATAGCGCCGGCCCGAGCGCTTATCACTCGTTGATCAATCCTCGGGCGGAGGCTATGTTGGAATGGTAAAGCCCGCCTTTAGCTTGCAATTTGGTGCGCAGTATAATCGCGAGATAGGCGCAGTGTGGTCAACGCGCTCCGAAGGAAGCGCGCGAATACCTCTCACACGAGCTTGACGATCCTCCTCGACGCGCCGATATACGCGAACCTGTTCGATGACGAAGGCGGCGAAGGCTACACCCTAGGCGGAGCTTCGTGTTCAAGCCATGCAGCAACTGCCGAGCAACCGGAAACAAGCGTCTGGCCGAAGTCCTTTCATTTTTGCTTCGGCGTCTTGGTTCGCTGTTTGCAGAATTCCTCATCAGGCAACACGAGATCGACGTGGCTAAGGCCTAATGTGCTCGCGAGTTCGAACAGCGTCACTACCGTGGGATTGCGCCGGCCACGCTTTAAATCGCTGATGTATTGCTGAGTAAAGCCGGACGCCTCGGAGATCCGCGTGCACGCTTCACGTCGGCGTGTGGCGCGCTATCACCGGCCGCGCCCCAGGACCGCCCTTTTATCAGCTTTCGGCGCAGCGACGCGAACGATTGGCCTTGGCGCTGTGCGCGCTCGATGGGCGCTTGGATGGCGCTTCTTATCGCGTCATCGCCGAACTGCTGTTCGGCCGAAAACGCATCCCTGAACGCGCCTGGAAAACCCATGAGCTGCGCAGCCGGTCCATCCGCCTGGTGCAAGCCGGCTTGGCTCTGATGCGCGGCGGCTATCGCGCATTGCTGCATCGCTCACCTCGCAGGGAGTAGAGCAGGGGGTGCCGAAAACCATCGGTCCATCTTCGGCATCCCCCTGAGCACTCCTACTCCGTCATGGTGACCGTCGACGCGCGACCGAACCCGGTCGCGCTCCAGACGACCACGGAGCCTCGCAAATGCCCGATCCGAACGCCGGCTTGCCGCCGCGATACCTGCGCACGCCCGAGGCGGCGCGCTTTCTCGGACTGTCCGGTCGCACCCTCGAAAAGCACCGCACCTATGGCACAGGCCCGACGTACCGGAAGCTGGGCGGCCGCGTTGTGTATGCGCTCGAAGACCTGACGGCGTGGGTTGACCGCGGCGCCAAAACGTCCACCAGCGATCCTGGCGCAGGCACAGTCCTGCCCGCGAAACGGCACACGCCGATTCCGTATGCGGGCAAGGAGCGGCGCTGACCTTTGCCCGACAGCAACTCAACTGTATCCGGGAGGCGGCGGTCAGAGTGCGACCAACTCGATCTGTTTCGCGCGCTTCCTGGCGATCTCGCTGCACGGGACGCGCAAGACTTAATGGCGTATCCGTTCGTTTCGCTAGCAAAGTCGAAGCGGATCGTCCCGATCGACTTCCGCGCAGGCACCATCACCATCCGTGTCGAAGCGGTGCCGGAACATGGCCTGGCCACGATCTGGGACGCGGACGTTCTGATTTTGGCTGCCTCACAGATTGTCCAGGCCCGTGATGCCGGGTTGAAAACCTCGCGCCTGATGTCCACCACCCCCTATGAGATCCTGACCTTCGTCGGCCGCGGCACCAGCGTACGCGACTACGACCGCCTCAAGGCTGCGCTCGACCGATTGCAATCAACCAGCGTCATGACCTCAATCCGGCAACCGACAGAACGGTCGCGGCATCGCTTCTCCTGGATAAACGAATGGAAACACACAAGCGATGTGCACGGGCATGCCCGTGGGATTGAGTTGATCTTACCCGATTGGTTCTACACGGGCGTTCTAAACGGATCGCTCGTGCTGACCATTGACCGCGCGTATTTCGATCTGACCGGTGGACTGGAACGTTGGCTCTATCGCCTCGTCCGCGAGCACGGAGATCATCAGCATAGCGGTTGGAGCTTCGGGCTCGTGCACTTGCATGCCAAGTCCGGGAGCCTCGCGCCGCTGAAGCACTTCGCCTACGACCTGCGCCAAATCGTGCATCATCAGACCTTGCCGGGCTATCGGCTGGCTATCACACACGACCTGAATGGCGAAGAACGATTGAATTTCGCACCCGTCCAGATCGACCCACCTACGCGGCGATTGCGAAAGCGTGGCCTTAGCAGCCCTGCGGGGGATAAGCTGTGAATTCGCTCGTGTTATCAGGGACTGGAAGACTCGTGCCATCGGGGACCCGTTCCGCGTGCTACCGAGGACCGAAATCGCACCTAAAACACTGCGACGCCAATCTTTCCAGCTCTCTTAACTTTACTAACGTACTGACACTAACGTCTTGTTGTGAATCAGTCCGTTGCGAACAAGTTAGCCTCGCGGGTAACGAGGATGCCTCATGCGCTTACTCTCTCACGCGCAAGACCTTCCTGCAATGCGATACTTGTCACGAGCGCACGCGCGCGGACGCGATCGCGCGCAAAATCACGCGATCAGCAGCATCGTTGTCACCACCGCGTTACGCTCGTTCGTTTCCGTTGCGCCAGCTCGCGCGTCGAGGAGAACTCGCTAAGGTCCGTGGTTGGCACGGCCGCTACCACATGCCGGAATCTGGAGAATGGGCGGTCAGGCTAACCAGCGCCGTGCTTGATGGCTTGAAAAGTGTGCATGAAGCCGCTGGCAGCAAAAGTAGCGATCTCACCCAAATCCCCGTCTGGTTGGGAGACGCCGCGCCGCCGTGGCGGAAGAAGCCGCTCGTGGAAACTGCCGGGTCGCGGAGGCCCTCAGGCCACCGCAGCGAGCCGGCCGCGCTTCACGCCCGCGCCAAACCGGAAGGTCGTGCCATCGATCCAGATCTTGTGCAGCAGCACGGCGAGCGAGCGCGCCACCGCGGTCGCCGCGCGCTTCAGCCCCTTCTTCCTGGCCAGCCGCAGGCCCCACAGCCGCAGCTTAAAACTCTTCGGAATGCGCGCGAAGATCGCGATCGCCGCCTCCTACGGGATCGCTCGCGTCAGCTCATCGCCGCATTTGAAGATGCTGCCGATCCGGTCGGTCTGGCCGGATTGATAGCGCCGCGGCGTCGGCCCGAAATGGGCGCCAACATTGGTCGACTTCTTGAATCGCGCCGGATCATCGACGGTGGCGCGAAACGTCAGCGCCACGAGCGCGCCGACCGGGGGCACCGTCATCATCCGTCGCACCGCGCTGTCGCTGCGCGCAGCCACCAGCGGCAGGCGGTGCAGTTTTGTCAGCTGCAGCCGCATGGCGTTGCGGGCGTCGAACAGCGGGGCGACGATCGCTTCCGATTCTCTCTTTCCGGCCATGATCTCGCGCACCCGCGCGTCAAAACGGCCGACCGAGATCTCGCCGACCTTGAGGCCGAACGAGCGCAACAGGCCGCGGATCATGTTCTCCATGCCCAGCATCTTGCCGCGCATCGCCTTGCGCCCGACCAGCGGCGCGCGCAGCGGCTGTGCGCTCTCCGACTTGACATGAACCGTACGGAACCAACCGGTCCGCATCATATGCGCAATGCCTTTGGCGTTACGGTCGGTCTTGTTCAGCATCGCGTTCAGCGCCGCCTTGGCGTGCCGGCTCTCGAGGCAGATCACGGCGCGGCCTTTTTCGGAAAGCGCCGTGAACAGCCAGGCGCTGTACGAGAACGCTTCCAGGCCGACGCGCTTGAGGTGGATTCCCCATTTCGCCAGGAACAGTTCGATCGCGTCCGGATCGGTCTCGAGTGTCGCTTCCTGGACGACGTTATCGTCGCCGTCCACCACGCAAACATTCGTTGCCTGCAGCGACACGTCGAGCCCTGCATAAGATTCCGTCGTTCGTCTCTACCATTCTCCGCCGGAACGCGCCGCCCGTTCCGTTCCCGGATTGTCGCGAAGCAACATGTCCGCAATCCGGCCGGCGAGGGGACACAAGTCACTACCTCGGAAAACCTGCAGTTGCTTTCGATTCCTTCTAACGAATTGGAGCCTCGCCGATGTGGTTGCAGCAGGATTGCTGCAAGCCTTCGACGACCACGATCCATCGAAGCGTCATTACAGCCGTCCTGCCGACGCAAAGGCTTCTCGCACGATGCGCCGGTGATAGCCATTCTCGGCACGTCCAAAGTCCCCCTCAACAATATGGAGCAGTCAGGTGAGCGACCTCACAACTGTTGAGCTCTTGTGGCTCGAGAAGCGCATCGAAAATCGAATCCGGTTCGGTAAACCTGCATCAGAGAAGATCGTTGATCATCACCGGCGCATTCTCTCGTTTTTGCCCGGCAGCATCTTCGCGTTCGTGCGCTGGACGTCCAACGACTTCGGAACCATCCTGTCGCGGATCGACATTTTACGCGCCGTCGCGCCAGGCCAGCGATACTCAACCGTGCCTTGGGTCAGCCCCGGCGGCGAAAGCCTGCTGCGATTAGCTGGTTGGCCAAAGGTCGAACGCGTTCTCCAGTTGATCGACTCCGTAGAGTCACTGGGCATCGATCCTGCCGATGCAGCCCCCGCGTATTGGCATCACGCCCACAACCGTCTTTCTGTCAACGAAAAGCCACGAGCTTATACCCGTGCACGCCACCAGGCGTGGCTCCATCGGCACAGGATGGCACTCTGATGGGACGGTTGGGGAACATTCTTGCGATGTGTGGGGCCACAATGCTCGCGCTCTGGCCAGTCAACAACACCTCACCATTGTACATCTGGAATGCCTCGGACAGCGTGCCGATCGGGGTCTATCGCTTGCAAGAGGCCGGACCATTGTACGTCACTGAGCTCGTGGCGGTTCGAACGCCAGACCCGCTCGCGACTTTTCTCGATCTCAACGGTTATTTGCCAAGCGGCCTTCCAATGCTCAAGCGTGTGCTGGCGCTGCCCGGCCAAACCGTCTGCAGAACGGGCCTCGCAATCATCGTCGACAGCATACACATGGGTGAGGCAAGTGAGCGCGATCGTCGCGGCCGGCCGTTGCCGGTCTGGCAGGGCTGCCGGGTCATTGCTGAGGGCGAAGTGTTTCTCATGAACTGGCAGTCGGCGGACTCGCTAGACGGCCGATATTTCGGACCCCAGCCGAGATCGTCCGTCATTGGGCGAGCGCTCCCGGTGTGGACCAGAGAGCAGTGACAATGCCGGCTCTCCCCTGTTGGCCTGTCATTTCTCCATACGGCCGGTCGCAACATCGTTCCTCCGTCTCGGCCAGCTTCTTGAGAATCGGCGCGCATTGCCCCAGGATCAGGCGGCCTCAAGGCCGGCTGGGAGAAACTTTATACTTGGCGGCAGTCCGCACAATGCGATGTGGGGCCACTGCTTGCTTTTTGGGAATTCTGCTGACGTTCGGACCGCCCTCGAGCGCCAGAGCGGAGGTCGCATCGCGGCCTGCGCACTCCATAACCCTGCTTCGTAGCGTTGCATACGCCGCGTTCGTGACCGAAGCCTCCAACCGGTTCGCGATCCCGGAGCGTTGGATCGATGCCGTGATGCAGGTCGAAAGTGGCGGTAATGCGCACGCCATATCGCCTCGAGGAGCGCTCGGGCTGATGCAAATCATGCCCGCGACCTGGGTCGAACTGAGCGCTCGTCACGATCTCGGTATCGATCCGTTTGATCCGCACGACAATATTATAGCTGGGGCAGCGTACATCCGCGAGATGCTCGACCGGTTCGGATGGGGAGGGTTTCTTGCAGCCTACAATGCGGGACCGAAGCGGTATGACGAGCATTTGGCGACAGGTCGATCGCTTCCAGAAGAAACGCAAACCTATGTAGCCAGACTCGCAGCATTGATCGGGGTTGAGCAACGCAACAGCCGTGGTTCGGCCGCCAGACACGTCGTCCTGTGGCAGCAAGCTCCAGTTTTTGTTGAGCGATCTGGCAGCTCGTCCGCTGCCGACAACTTTGCATCAGGAGTGCGCACAATGAATTCGTCGAAGGCAGCGCCTAAAGCTGTTGCCAGTGCACTTGTACCTCGCGCGACGGGGCTGTTTTGGCATCGATCAATCAAGGTGCAGTCTCCATGATAGCAATCGCATTTGGTCGCATGGCCTCGAAGGTTCTCGCATGTTTGAGAATGGCCGGGAGGAAGCAGGGGGGAGCCGACCGCCGAGGGCAGGATAAAAGCCGCAAGGTGCGGCCGGTCGGTTGTGCGAGAAAGTGTACCGATTTCAACGATCGACTAAACATTGCGGCGACTCGGAGCAAAGTTCAGCTTTCCCCAAGGCGCTGTTGTTACACGGTTTTCGATGCCTTGCGGCGGCCGGAATGACGCGCGACGATGATCTTCGGATCCGTCCCGGCCGTATCCGTTCCACGCGCGCGCCCCGGACAAAACCATTTCTGGCGCAGGTACTCACAGCCGCTCAGAAGGCCGGCGGCCTCTCGCGAGGCAAGGATGGCCACGGCCGTAAGTTTGGACGCGGCCGCGCCGCGAGCATCGCTGCGGCACGGCTCCTCAACGCCCGCGGCCGCGGCGCTATGGTCAAGGCGCGGGTGGTGCGGCGGATGCGTTCGCCGGGCGCGTTGCGCAACCATATCGGTTACCTGCAGCGCGACGGAGTCACACGCGGCGGCGCTCCGGGCAAACTATTCGACGCTGCGGGGGATGATGCGGACGGTCGCGCCTTCGTCACGCGTTGCGAGGGTGACCGCCATCATTTTAGGTTCATTGTCTCGCCTGATGATGCTGGTGAACTTGCCAGCCTGCGTAGCTTCACCCGGGAGTTGATGGACCAAGCCTCGCGCGACCTTGGCACACGGCTTGACTGGGTCGCGGTCGACCATTGGAATACCGAGCATCCGCACATTCACATCCTCGTGCGGGGCCGTACCGATGACGGTGCCGACCTCGTCATCAGCCGCGATTATATCGCTATGGGCTTACGCGCCCGCGCCAGCGACCTTGTCACGCGCGAACTTGGCCCTCGTTCGGAGCTCGAGATCCGCCAGAGCCTTGAGGCGGACACGACAGCCGAACGCTGGACCAGGCTCGATCGGACGCTTGCCAGGGAAGCGGGGACGGCGGACGGCGTTATCGATTTGAGGTTCGAGCGGGAGGCCGGGCGCGATCCATTGCGGGAAATTCGGATTGGGCGGATGCGGACGCTCGAGCGGCTCGGCTTGGCGGAACCTGGGGGCCCCGCGGTCTGGGTTCTGGCCGCCGATGCGGAGGCGAGGTTGCGCGCGCTTGGCGAGCGCGGTGACATCATCAAGCGGCTGCACAAAACCCTCACGCGGGACGGCGCCAGCCGCACCCCCGCATCCTGGGCACTCGAGGGCGAAACTCATGGCGAACCGATCGTTGGCCGTCTCATCGCGCGCGGGCTTGATGACGAGCTGAAGGGCACAGCCTTTGCCATTGTCGATGGGATTGACGGGCGCGTGCATCACGTGAAGCTTTCTGACGTCGAGGCGGCCGGCGATGGGCCGATCGGTGGGATTGTGGAACTGCGCCGGTTTGCGGACGCCCGTGGTCGAACACGGATTGCGCTCGCGGTTCGCTCGGAGCTCGTTCTGGACCAGCAGGTCGCGGCGGATGGTGCAACGTGGCTAGACCGGCAGCTCGTTGCACGAGATCCTGCCGAGCTCTCGCGCAATGCGTTTGGCGCGGAGGTTCGTGCAGCACTTGAACGGCGCATCGATGTTTTGGCCGACCAAGGGCTCGCCCAGCGCGATGGCAACAAGGTCCGGCTACGCCGCAACCTGATCGAAACCCTCCGCGATCGCGAACTCGACGTCGTCACACGACGTCTCATGGAGGAAACGGGGCGTCCGCACTTGTCATCTGATGTAGGTGAGCAGATTTCGGGGGTTTATCGTCGACGCCTGTCACTGGCCTCGGGGCGCTTCGCGATGATCGACAACGGCCTCGGCTTTCAGCTTGTGCCCTGGTCGCCTTCGCTCGAGCGGGAGTTGGGAAAACAGGTCAGCGGCATCGCCGGTCCAGGCAGCGTCGACTGGGACTTCGGCCGCAAGCGCGGCCTATCGCTCTGACCTGAGGTCCTGGCGCTGCACTGCGCCCAATTGCAGGGCAGGGAAGACTTGGTTGCCTCGCGTGGATTGCTCGAGGCGGAAAAATGGGAGAGGAGCGATAGTGAGCAGCGAATAGCGAATGGAGGGTCCACCGTTCTGGAACTATCTCTTCTTCGCCTCCGGGTTCGCTCGACCTTGGTGGCGCTCGATCATCGACTGGACGCAGCTGTGTGGAAAAAAGCGCCGTTCACCCTTAGGTCGCTGAGATTCTCAACGGCTAAATCGCACAGCAGAACCCTTCGAATCTAGATGGCCATCCCGTGTAGCGGAAACGGCATGGGGCCTTCGATCTTTAAGTGATCGGAAGGTGTCTGGCTGTGGCATGATGGCGGTGACGATACTTCCTTGCGTGCTGGTCTCGGATGCCGATGGTCAGATGCTCTGCAGAAGACCCCGGCGCTTCGCGCACCGACCACCAGAGTCCAGTTTGCTGGACCCAGTTGTGGGCGTGTCATCGAGCGGGCGAATAACGATTTCAACCTGCTCGATTTTGATCCGGAGGCATTCGCGCGAGGTTATCCGCGTAGGCAGGCCGGCGAGCAATCGGAGAGCTCCGAGCCCACAAGCCGGCTTTGACAGCGGATAGCAGAAGTGCAACTCGATTCGCGCAATGAAGATTTGGCAAACGCCAGTTCGCCTGTCCCGGTTTCCAGAGAGACCGCAACAGCTGACGTACAACATCCAAGCATCTGGCTGGCCAAGGGCACCAACAGGCGACCGGCTGGAGGAGGACTCTCTCGATACCGATGTGCAGGAGTATCTAGATGATCGATTCCATGAAATCTGCATCATGGAACCTATGGTTTGATGATGGATTCCTTGTTTTGCGGTTGGCGAAACGAGGAGCGGCATCATGGCAGGATGGCGGCGAGCAGTCGAATTGGCAATGACGGACGGAGAGATTGAAAGATTGACGGCTCTTTCGCGGTCGCGAACCGAGCCGGCGAGCCGGGTATCGCGGGCGCAGATGCTGCTGGCCTATCGCGAGAATCCTTCGTTCTGTGCGGTGGGGCAAAGAGTTGGGGTTCACCATCAAACGGTTCAGCGCTGCGTGGAGCGGGCGCTGGGCTATGGGCCGCTGGCGGCGATCGAGGATCGGCCACGGCCGGGCAAAGAACCGGTCATCACGCCGGAGGCCAAAGCCTGGTTGGTGTCGCTGGCGTGCGACAAGGCCAAGGAGCACGGCTATCCGCATGAACTGTGGACGACGCGGCTTTTGGCACGTCACGCCCGCGAGCACGGACCGACGGTGGGGCACGAATGTCTCGCCAAGCTGGTTCAAGGCACGGTGTGCAAGATCCTCGGCCAGGAGGAAATCAAGCCGCACAAGGTGCGCTACTATCTGGAACGTCGCGATGCCGAGTTCGAGCAGAAGATGGCGGAGGTTCTGTGCGTTTATCGCGAGGTCCAGGTTCTGAAGAGAGCCGCCGCCAAGTCGCGCAAAGCCATCAAGCGAGTGGCGATCGTTTCCTACGACGAAAAGCCGGGAATCCAGGCCATCGCAACGACGGCACCCGATTTGCCGCCCAAGCCCGGCGTCCACGCCACCTTTGCGCGGGATTATGAGTACAAACGTCATGGCACGCTGAGCCTGTTGGCCGGAATCGACCTGCTTACCGGGAAGGTCCATGCGCTCGTCAGAGACCGCCACCGCAGCCGGGAGTTCATCGAATTCCTCAAGCGTCTCGACGCCGCTTATCCGGCCGGTACCGCGATCAAGCTGATCCTCGATAATCATTCTGCGCACATATCGAGAGAAACAAGAGCCTGGCTCGACGCTCGACCGCCTGGACGCTTCGAGTTTACCTTCACGCCCAAGCATGGTTCGTGGCTCAATCTCATTGAGGGCTTCTTCTCCAAATTCGCCCGGTCGGTCTTGCGCCACATCCGGGTCACCTCAAAACATGAGCTCAAAGAGCGCATTATGGCCGGCATCGACGACGTAAATCGCCACCCCGTCATCCACACCTGGTCATATAAACTCGCCGAAGTAGCCTGATATGATTCAAACCATCAAAACGCAGACCTAGGTGACCGTCGGCCCGGCAGTATCGTCCCATCGGAAACAAGCTCCTGCCGGGACGCTCCCCGCATGATTCTTGTACTCCGCGAGCCCGCCTCCCGCCGATTTAATCCGGGAACGCCCGCCTCATCGATAACGCGTTGTGGCACGCCGCACTCTCTCTTGATCGCGCGCACTTGACGGAGAGCTTAGGGCAGACGCGAGCTAGCCTTCCGGGCATCTATAACCCGGAGCCTCGCTTCGCGAAGGCGGGCCGGTTCGCCTCGAGCGGCAGCACGGTACGAGTTGATTGTCTCATCATCCAAGCGCCTATGACGCGAAGCTGCTTGGGACGGTGCTTTAAGGCGGCCTGTTCTACGCGAGGGATCTTTTTCGGCCCAAACGCGGCTTGCCGATCTGACCCGCCGATCCCTTCGCCAGGGCGCGCGCGAGTACGAGAAGCATAAGCCTCTGATTGTAGCCAACAGGTCGATGGTGTCGATATCGGCAAGCCATGTCCGCGACAAAAATCATCTGGCATCAGGTGATCCTGGTTTGCCTAATCGCGTTCACCTTCGTGTGGGCAGCGACCGAATGGACCGCTTGTCAGCTTGCGTTCCAGCCGCAGCTTGGACCGGCCTGGTTCAGATTAGGGACCTGGCCCGTCTACCAGCCGTTTGCCTTCTTCATCTGGTGGTTTGAATTCGACGCTTACGCGCCCACGATATTCCTCCAGGGGGGTGCCATTGCCGGGAGCGGTGGGATCGCGGCAGTCGCCGCAGCAATGGTGCTTTCGGTCTTGCGCGCGCATGAGGCTCGCGATGTCACGACTTACGGATCAGCGCGTTGGGCCGATACGCGCGAGGTCAAACGGGCGGGGTTGCTAGGCAACGATGGCCTTGTGCTCGGGCGTTTCGATGGTCGATATCTTCGCCATGACGGGCCTGAGCACGTGCTCTGCTTTGCGCCTACCCGTTCGGGCAAGGGAGTCGGCCTGGTCGTTCCGACTCTTTTGACCTGGCCGCGTTCGGTGATCGTCCACGATATCAAGGGCGAGAATTTCCAGTTGACCTCGGGGTGGCGCGCGCACCTTGGAGATGTACTCTTGTTCGACCCGACAAACGCGGCAAGCGCCGCCTACAATCCCCTTCTTGAGATTCGCCGTGGTGATTGCGAAGTACGAGACGCGCAAAATGTCGCGGATATCCTGGTCGATCCCGAAGGGGCGCTCGAGCGGCGCAATCATTGGGAAAAAACCAGCCATTCTCTGCTCGTCGGCGCTATCCTGCATGTCCTCTACGCTGAAGCTGACAAGACACTTGCCGGGGTTGCCAGATTCCTTTCGGACCCGTGCCGCCCGATCGAGGCCACACTGAATGCGATGCTTGCGACTCCTCATCTGGGTGATCGCGTTCATCCCGTCGTCGCTTCAGCTGCGCGAGAGCTGCTCAACAAGAGCGAGAACGAGCGGTCGGGCGTGCTGTCGACCACAATGAGCTTCTTGGGCCTTTACCGCGATCCGGTCGTCGCTAAGGTCACCGCGCGGAGCGATTGGCGCATTCGCGATCTCGTCGATCGACCGCAGCCCGTTTCACTCTATCTCGTCGTGCCGCCATCCGACATCGTCCGCACAAAACCCCTGATGCGGCTCATCCTCAATCAGATCGGACGGCGCCTGACCGAGAGCCTGGATCCCGACCGGCGCCGTCAAAAGCTCCTCCTGATGCTGGACGAGTTTGCAGCCCTTGGCCGCCTCGATTTTTTCGAGAGCCAGCTTGCCTTCATGGCGGGCTATGGCATTCGCAGTTTCCTGATCACTCAGAGCTTGAATCAATTAGAACGCGCCTATGGGCCGAACCACGCGATCCTCGACAATTGTCACATCCGGATCGCCTTCTCCACGAATGACGAGCGCACCGCTAAGCGCGTCTCGGATGCGCTGGGGACCGCGACCGAACTGCGCGCCATGAAAAACTATGCCGGGCATCGCTTAAGCCCCTGGCTTGGACACTTGATGGTGAGCCGCCAAGAGACGTCCCGTCCGCTCCTGACGCCCGGCGAAGTCATGCAGCTCTCATCGAAAGAGGCGATTGTGATGGTGTCGGGCCTCCACCCGCTGCGTGCCACCAAGGTTCGTTACTATGAGGACCCGCAATTTCAGAAGCGAATCTTCAGGCCCGCTAGAACACGAACAATTCTCTTGTCCTCGCGCCCGGATGAGGACTGGTCAGGGCACCCAAGCCCTGCGCCCTCGATCGAACTGCTTGCGCCTCGGCAGCGAAAGCGTGGCGATCCGAACGGGGGGCTGCGGCGCGAGCCAGAATTGCCGCAGCACGAGGAGATCGAAATCAAGGCACCGCTCGCGGAACATGAGTTCGATGCTGGTCCCGATGAGCCCGACGCAGATGCGGTCCAGGCACAAGCGCTAAGCCGCGCAATGCAGGGATTAGCGCGCGCGACCAGCCTCGACCCTGACGATGGCATGGACCTCTGAGTGGACCAAATCGGTGAAAAAGATTCAGCTCAGCGTCTACCTTGATCCGCAGACATTCAGAACCCTTGATGTCTTCGCGGAGCGTCGTAGCCAGCCCAAGTCGCTGGTCGCAGAGGCCGCGATCGCCTCGTTTCTTTCGCCTGACGATTCCGACCAACGGGAGGCGGCTATTGCCAAGCGGCTGGATCGGATCGCACGGCTGCTCGAGCGTCTCGAACGCAATGACAGCATCACGCTCGAGACGCTCGCCCTGTTCATTCGCTTCTGGTTGACATCGGTGCCGGCATTACCAGAACAATCCAGTCCAGCCGCTCGCGCCAAAGGCGCCGAACGTTATGATCGATTCGTTGAAGCGCTTGGCCGAAGGCTTTCCAGCGGATCAAGCGTTCTGAAAGAGGTGAGCTTCGATTCGAACGCCGCAATTCCAGAGTAATTCAACAACCGCCGGAGCGGGCGGACGATGCAGGACTACATGGGAATTTGCGAGGGTGCTCGCGCCGAGTACATTTCGGCCGCAAACAACGATAGGGCCAAATCGAACGGAGCGAGCGCGTTAGGTCGGGACCGACAGCAGATATCTGAGGGGTAGCAGGCCGCATGACATGAATGCTGAAATCTGAAGCGAGTTGAGACGAGGTCCGGCCTCCATCCGAGCTGCCGCTCAATGGAGTAACGCTGCTTGCTTGAGCAAGCGGAAGCCTCTCCAGAGTTCTGGAAGGTCTTCTCAATGGTTGCCCTACCAGTTTTTGCGAATTGCATCGCAGGTCCTCTGTGTTAGCAATCCACGTTGTACGGTCTTACTATGCGAACATCCTGTCGAAAAATGCGAGAACTTGCACTGCCCCACACTTCAGCAAACTGGTGCGACGTTATCCGTTTACGTCAGATTGCGATCAGGCAACGCCTGAGACCGCCTGCAATATGTTTTCCACAATTCCAAAGGAACGGAACTAGATCGTCTCCTTTCGATGGAAGGGACAACTGGGCCACGAGAAGCACATTGGCTTGGAGCCGTTTGAATGAGGCCCAATTCCCCCGGATGGCGACGATGGCCAAGCATCCTCACACCAAGATCAATCTGATCCGCTCTCTCGCCTCACGACAAGACGGCGTTACACAAGCAGAGTTGCGCAAGGCCACGGGATGGAAGCTTGTCCCGATGCCCCTGATCGCCAAGCGGTGCGAGATGAAGCTGATTACCAAACGTGAGAAGGGCAACGTCACTCGCAAGAAGGGTAAGATCGCCAGCAAGAGCGGCCACTTCACCACGTACTACATGATTGCGCATGATTCGACCACGGCAGTAGCCGACGCGACTACCGACACAGGAAGCAGAAAGCCTTATCCCTCAATGCATAAGCCAAGCGATGCAGAAAACGCGTCATGAGCCAAAGTCCTGCAGGGCATTGCGCAGCTATCCGGACAGCGAGGCTTGGCTATTGCCGCTTTTCGCGCTGGCTATCCCGCTTCGAAGGAATGCGCGAAACTATTATAGCCCATTTCGATGCCAATGCCGAAATCGCGAAACTCGGCTCGCTCGCGGAAACAACGCAGCAGAGCTTTGACGTCGTAAGCGTCGATTTCCCTAGATCCTATTTCAATGTTCAGAAGGCGTTGCCTCTCGCGCGCAACCTAAACGCGATCGGCTTCACGGCTTCTTTGTCCGATCAGGTCGGAATCGCGGGAACATCGGCCGTATCGGCATCCAAGGCCGCACTCTGCAACTTGACGCGAGCGCTTGGCGCCCAACTGATCCGCCGAAGCGTTCGGGTAAACGCCGAGAGCTCGGGCGTCATCGAAAGCCCGCTGTTTAGGAAGATCGGCATTTCCGAGGCCGGCGTGCAAGACCGCGGAACGGTCCTGCTGGAGCAGATAGCCGCGAAACACTTGGGCAAGCCACGGAAGATCGCGGCGCGTGAGCTTCCTCGCTTTCGGCGACGCATCCTACATCACCGGCATCGACGTGGCTGTCGATGGCAGACGCACACAGCCCTGAGTCCAACAAGCCCTGGCGATGTGCTCGAAGAGCCTCCCGCGTCGTCCTCTACACCAGTCCAGTGCAGCGCTCGGATACTCACAATGAGCAGAAGAAGAGAATGAGAAACATCGTCAAGGCAGCCGCCGTACAGATCAGCCCCGTGTTGTACAGCCGAGAGGGGACAGTCGAGAAGATCACCAAAAAGATTCGCGAATTGGGCAAGAAGGAGGTGCGTTTCGCCACGTTTCCCGAGACCATCATTCCCTACTACCCGTATTTCTCGTTCGTCCAGCCGCCCTTCACGCTTGCCAAGGAGCATCAGAGGCTGCTTGAGCAATCCCTTACGGTACCCTCTGCGGAGACGCATGCGATCGGCGATGCCGCCAAGGACGCCCAAATGGTCGTTTCCGTGGGCGCCAACGAGCGGGACGGAGGATCGATCTACAACACTCAGCTCCTGTTCGATGCGGACGGCACGCTGATCCAGCGTCGCCGCAAGATCACCCCCACCTATCATGAGCGGATGGTCTGGGGCCAGGGCGACGGTGCCGGCCTTCGCGCCGTAGACAGCGCCGTCGGCCGGATCGGCCAGCTTGCGTGCTGGGAACATTATCTCCCGCTGGCAAGATACGCCTTGATTGCCGATGGCGAGCAGATCCACTCCGCGATGTACCCCGGCTCGATCTTCGGCCCTCTTTTCTCCCAGCAAACGGAAGTGAGCACCCGACAGCATGCCCTTGAATCGGCCTGCTTCGTCGTCAGCGCAACCGCATGGCTCAACGCCGACCAGCAAGCCCAAATTGCCAACGACACGGGCGCTGCTATCGCTCCGATTTCGGGCGGTTGCTTCACCGCTATCGTTGCCCCCGATGGTCAATTGATAGGCGAGCCCCTGAAGGAAGGTGAAGGAGAGGTGATTGCGGATCTCGACTTCATCGAAATCGACGGGCGCAAGAGAGTGATGGATGCAAGCGGTCACTACAGTCGCCCTGAACTGATCAGCCTCCTGATCGACCGGACACCTTCTTCGCACGTCCATGAACGGATTGTTCCTCCCAGGAGCGTGGCGACTACCGGCCTTCACCGCGAGGACCGTGCTGCGGACGCCTCTTGAGAGTTATTGGTCCTCGCCGCCCGAACCGGAGATGGCGCATTCCCGCTTCGACCCGAATGGCCGGAGATACAGGTAATCGCCCGAGAGTCACATGCGCAAAGAGAAAGAGCTAGTTTGCAGCAGGGCCATGCGGGCCGCTCGGCATGATCCAGACCGATTCTCTATTGGAGAAATGACTAGCTGCGGAGCCTCGCCAATGACCTTCAGCCTACAGCGCACCTGGTCACTGCAGCGGCAAGTTCGCTTCAGGTGTTCGAACAGTTACGCTGACCGCCGCACGCCCATCCTTGCAGCGCCCCGCCTCGAGATCTGGATGTTGCCTCGATGAGGATCTGCTCATATCGGGAGGCCACATCGTCAGCTCGAGACGGCTCGTCATGGCAGGTCTTTCCGAGTGGCGCCCAACGGCGGTGGGATCAGGTCCAGGCGATCCTCGCCGGGGAAGCTGGCGGCTGAAGGTGAACGCGCACTCAAGCTACGGTGATCTCCATGCAAGGGCATCCAGCATCCTGCGCAACACGAGCGCCCATTCGGGTTAGGAATTTCATGGAGGACGATAAAACCAGATTACTCGCCGAGAAGGTGCCCACGCTTGCGCTCAACGATCCGGACCCAGCCCCGCGGCTTGAGAACTGGGCCAAAGAATACGAAAAACTGTGTCCTGGACCCAGCCTCCAGACGCGATGAAGATTCATAACTGCCGCCGCACGGTGCTCCGGAAGGCGCCGGCACGGTCTCAGTAAACAACCGCAGTTTCGGGGCGCAGTATCCAGGCCTATGCTGGCCGGATGGAGCAATCAGTACTTTTCAGGTGCCCGCGCACGGGCATGAACGTGCAGCAACTGCTGACAGGGCTGGAGCAGATCGGTCCCGATACTCATCTGCCGGTCGTTTGTCCGGCATGCTCCTCGGTCCATTTCGTGAATGCCTCCACCGGCAAGCTGCTCGGCGACCGCAGCGCGGTGAGGGCGGTCGACGGGTGACATCCGGCATGCTCACTCAGTTTGGGTGCGCATCCTTTCCCGGTGTAGTTCGTGTATCGTCCCTGGAAAATCCAGCGCCTTGGAGGGGTGATGCTTGCTGCCGCTGCAGGCGTCGCAGTCGACCTCGCTGCTGGCGCTCTTCGTCAAGCTTCGCCAGCATTGGAGATGGCGCTCACGGCTGGCACGGTGCGGGGCAGCGGCAGCGTGCGTTGAAGATTGCGGCTGGCCGGCGAAGGTTTGCCGAGCTTGGCATCGTATTTCTCGGCCAGCACCAGAAGCCGCTTTCGCGTGAACGGGTCGGCCTTATCGGCCAGATCGCGGGCCCGCTGCGCAAAGCTCCTGTAGAACTCGACATCCATGATGTGCCCTCACTCAACGCTACCAGGATTGCACTTAGGTACATCGACGGCTCCGACGTCAAGGCGAGCAGGGTGGGCCTTTCGCAGAATGTTCTGCGACGAGCCTGTAGCAGCCGATCTGGCGCAAGTAAGCTCGCCGTCGGCAGGGGCAATTCACATGGCAGTCCTCCATCGGATCCGGAAGGGATAGCCGGAGTGCGGGGGGGCGACGAGGACGGGCACAACGAGCGCTACGTCTGCAGCCATAGCGAGGGGGACCCGCTGCGCGATCCACCCGCCTGCCAGTGCGGCCGACAGTTCCCCTGAGGCCTCCTGACAAGTGAGTGGTCGCACTGGGCCAGCAGATACGTTTCAACGGCCGTGGGCCGGGCTCGACGCGCGGCACGCGAACGGTTGTAAGTCCTATCGCACGCTGGTGATGCATGCCGGAAATCGGTGAGGCGCAGGTGTATTTGGTCGCGCGCATGAGCTGGTGCGCTTCTTATGAGGCGCATCACCCCCACAGGGAATAACGCCAGTGCGTCCGCGGGGGTCGTTCGCGACGTCGGGGGCGCGAGGGCGCCATCTAGATTGCGCCTGCGCCTCTTTTTTTGGATCGGTAACTTTGTCGATTTCAAGTAGGGGTGCACGCACCGTCCGCGAAATCGCTCGTCTGTCGGCGACCTGGCTGTCTAGAGGGACAAGAGGCTACGAGACGTCTGGCGCTGATCTTTAGGAGTCCGCCGTTTCTTTCTTTCGGTACGCCAGACTGCGACCAGAATGTCCCCGCGGTTGAAGCGGCATGCGGTCTCGGCCCTTTTGTCGTGCGTCATCGCAGGCGATTCATCCGTTTCGACCGAACATCCAGACCCCGCGCGTGCAAGCGCGGGCGGTGTGCAGTCGCAGAGAGAAGGAAGCTGGAGTATGCAGATTAGCGGCGAGCGCCGGGGAGAACCGAGCTCAAGTCGGAATGAAGCTGAGGTGGACGCGCAGCCGAGTCCAAGCGAAGCTCAGCAGACCAGAAAGATGACGAGTCAACTTTCTGAGTGCATTTTCCAGCGACTCCAAGCCGCGACTGACCGCCCTGGAATGGGCAAGAGCCTCGTCGTCGAGGCTGCTCTTGAGCGCTTCCTGGATCCGGCGCCGCCTATAGAGGGTCTTGTTTACGAGGCGATCGAGCGAACGAATGAGCAGGTGCTCAGTCTGCGGACGGACATCGCGATGATCGCGGAAATAGTGGCTCTCCATGCGCGATACCACCTCACGCTGACGCCGCCGATGCCGCCATCCAAGCAGGACGAGGCGTGCGTACTCGGGCTCGAGCGCTTCAAGGCGTTTGCCGAGCAGGTCGATCGTCGCGTACGGTTTGGCCGGCCCTTGCTGCAGGAGGCAATTGATCGCTCGGGAAATTCCAGCCGATCCGGGTCTGAAATGGGCGGCGGAGCGTCACGCGCCGTTCCACGAGCGCCAGTTGAAGAAGAACGCCACTGTGTGGCCGTCGTAGGTGAAAACTCAGAAGCGTGTGCTGTCGCCGAGGAGGGCGGCAGCAATATTAACTTTCGACAGCTGCCAAACGTCTTGTGTTAAAGCCAGTGGTCGCGTTCCGAGCAACACGCGCAGCGATGCCGCTGGGCTGATATCAGGCGAGAAGCCGGTCAACCGGGGTTGGAGCTGGCGGATCATCTCTTGCGTGTTCCTTCCCTTTGCCGCGGGATATTATCTTTCCTACCTGTTTCGGATGATCAACACGCTCATTTGTGGCCGCCTCGCCTCTGAATTGGAGCTTGGTACGGCCGATTTGGGGCTGTTGGGCTCGATCTACTTTCTGGTCGTTACCGGCAGCCAGATTCCGATGGGCATGCTCTTGGATCGCTTCGGTCCGCGCCGAGTCCAGGGTGCGCTCTTGCTGCTGGCTGCCGCAGGCGCTGCGCTTTTCGGATTATCGAGTGGACTTCTGTCGCTTCTGGTTGCTCGCGCGATGATAGCATTTGGCACCGCAGCTTCCCTCATGTCTGGCCTGAAAACAGTCGTGCTCTGGTTTCCGAGAGAGCGCGTGGCGCTCGTCAACGGTTGTATGATCATGCTGGGTGCATTGGGCGCGGTAACGGCAACTGCACCAGCCGAGGCATTGCTTAACTGGATAGGCTGGCGCGGTCTATTTGAGCTGCTTGCCGCATCCAGTGCCTCCGCGGCCGCTTCGATCTATTTTTTGGTTCCAGAGCATGAGGCAACTGCGAAGAGCCCTCCAGAGACGGTCAGCCTGAAGACCGTCTATACGGATGGACGGTTCTGGAGAATTGCGCCGATTTCTTCAACATGTATCGGATCCGCGTGGGCCCTGCAGTCCTTGTGGGCAGCGTCCTGGCTGAGCGATGTGGAAGGGTTGGACCGAACAAGCCTTGTCACACAATTGCTCGTCATGGCGATAGCCCTAAGCATTGGCGCATTGCTGCTCGGCGTGGTCGCCGATTCGTTGCGCCGGCATGGCAAGGACATTGAAACGTTGCTCGCAATCATAGCTGCTGTGTTCATTGCAGCCGAACTCGCGCTGATATTGCATCCGCCATTCCTGTCCCTACCGTCGTGGATCATTGTGGCGATGGTCGGATCAGCAATCGTCCTCAGCTACGCGATCATCGGAGATTACTTTCCAGCTCAATTGATCGCGCGCGCAAACGGCGTGCTCAACGTTCTGCATTTCGGGTGGGCTTTCCTCGTCCAATACGGGACGGGGTTAATTCTCGAGCAATGGCCGGCAAAGGACGGACACTACCCCTCAATCGCGTATCAGACGGCGTTCAGTATCAATGTTGTGCTGCAGCTGGTCGCCCTGGTCTGGTTCATCGCCCCTTGGCTCATAGAGTTGAAATGGAAATCTGAGATCGCCGTCAAGCGCAAGTCGACGGGCCAAAGCAGGTCAGTTCACGTCGCGATCCCGAGCGCCGAAATGGTTATCCTGGAAACCGATCAAGATGTGGAGTGGTGAACTCGGCCTTCTGCATGGCTTCCCGCCTCGTCGGTCTACAGGCGCTTCAAGAACGTCCGGCCGACTGATTGCCTGAGAAGCTCCAAACAGCTGGTCGGATATGCGACAAGCGTCGCAAGGTCGACAGGAATGATACGAAAAATGCGTAAATACCAATGAGCGATGGCTGGCATGCGACTTGCTATTGTTCTCCGCAGAGCCAGGTAAAGCGAATTTGAGCAATGACCAGTCTGACTGAGAGCGCAAGTCAAGTCGGTGCGGAGAATGTGCTGAGAGTCGGTTCGCCGGCTCCCTCCATCAAAGTTGAGGACTGGCTACGTGGCCATCCCGTTACAACGTTCGAACCTGGGAAAGTATACATCATCGAGTTTTGGGCGACGTGGTGCGGACCATGTATCGCCTCGATGTCGAATTTGGTGATCCTGCAAAGCAAATACAGGAGCAACGGAGTTGAGGTGGTAGGCATCGCGGCTCACGAACAAGCTTCGACGGCAGATGAAGCGCGAGCCAGCTTGGACGCTTGGTTGACGAAGAGCTTGCCAAATCTGAACTTCGCGATCGCATTCGACTACTCCGGCGAAATGAACAAGCTTTGGATGGATCCCAGCTTTTCTGTCGGGATTCCCTCGTCATTCGTGGTCGATCGTGACGGCCGCTTCGCCTTTATCGGCCATCCGACGCAACTCGATAACGCGTTGCCCAAAGTTCTGAACGGCTCCTGGGCAGTGAGCGACGAAGCCAAAGCCCTGGATGCGGAGAGGATAACTACGGGTCGACGCAGAAAGCGCGAACTATCGCAGAAGCGAGCGCTGGTGGAGCCGATCTTTGCCAGACTTGAAGCCGCCATGAATAGTAAGGATTGGGCGGCAGCCCTTTCAGGGGTTGAGGAGGCACTCGCTGCGATGCCGGACGATGTCACCTTCCGTGGGCTTCACGCGGAACTGTTGCTTCACAAGATACGCGACATGCGGGCGGGCCTGGCGGTATTGCGCCAATTGGTTCGCGATGCGATCGACAAGAAATCCGTGGTTTGGATGAGCGTGGCCATCCGCCAACTCTTCGACCCCGCGAAAGACTACTCCGGTTTCCCACATGCCGAGCGCTTTGCCATGGGCAAGGACCTCTCCGAACACATCTTGGCGGCGAATCCGCCCCAAGGCAGCGAGGGCGCGAAGTTCCTCTCGTACGGGGCGGTCGCTCGGTACTATTACGAGACCGGTAACAGGGATCGCGCGATCGAATTGGTCGAGGTGGCGCTGAAATGGCTGGATGCAGCGCCTGCCTCGGATGTAGCGAAACGGGATCTCGTGCAGTGCTCCCTCCACGCCTTGGCGAGCTACAGGAGTGACAAGCTCTGTTACGAGGAGTGTTGTTCGACACCGCAAAACACAGCTCCCGAAAAGCCGCAACCGGGATCGCCAAGGGAGGCAGCGTGAGCAATGCTGCTGGCCATGTCCTCTCGGCCTTGTGGTTTTGCGATCAAAGTCGATGCCTTTGGGAATGTCGGGGCATCACCTGAAGTGAGGATAGGACGAGTGAGGGGTGAACGCAGGCGAGCCGCACCACCACAAGTTCTTTACGGTGAATGTTTCTTCAACGTAGGTCGCGATCCGGCGCGATAGCGGCGAGAATGCCTGTCCAGGTGAAGAGTGGTCGCCGGCTGCTAAAGGTGGCGTCTTATAAGATGCTGGTGGCATCTTCGAACAACTAAAAAAGATAGAAATGGGTGGTGACGCTGATGCATTCCAACTCTCAAGGAAGCTTTCTCAAGTTTTTACCGCTGGTTTCAGAAGGGATTCAGGACTTCGTTTCGCGTTGGCCGCAAGCCCATTCGGGAGAGGCGGCAAACCGTGGCGACGGACGGGGTTGTTTAGAGCGGTCAGTGCCCTGTGCGCGCCGCGCTAAGGGAACACTGAGCGAAGCCGTGCCTTCATTGTCCCCCCTCTTTGGTACCACGGCGCCGGGTCGAGCGTGATGTACAATCACCGCCAGCGCCGCTCTGTCAAAGCCGCCGCCCTGTTCCAGCCATCTCGCCCCTGGTACAATGTACTTTATATCCAGGTACTCATCGCGATCCTGATTGGCGTTCTCGTTGGCTGGTTGTGGCCTGCTGTGGGGACGAACAGCTGGGTCAAAGCGCTTGGTGACGGATTCATCAAGCTGATCAAAATGGTGATCGCGCCGATCATCTTCTGCACTGTTGTGTCCGGAATTGCGCATGTTCAGGATGCACGAAAGGTCGGCCGTGTCGGCGTCAAGGCGCTGCTTTACTTCGAGATCGTGTCAACCTTCGCGCTGATCCTGGGTCTCGTGATGGGCAATCTCGTTCAGGCCGGCCATGGGCTCGCTCCCAGGGCTGATGGCGCGGCGGTAGCCAACTACGTCAAAAGAGCGGAAGGGCAGAAGGCGGTCGATTTCCTCCTCAATATTATTCCGGATAGCGTAGTTGGCGCTCTGGCCCGAGGCGACGTGCTACAGGTGCTGCTGTTTGCCATCCTATTCGGGTTCTCGCTGATGGCGCTTGGCGAGCGGGGTGAGCGGATGCGCAGTCTGGTCGACGATGCTGCACACGCGGTGTTTGGTGTCATTAGGATCGTAATGAAGGCAGCGCCAATCGGGGCGTTCGGCGCCATGGCCTACACTATCGGCGAATTCGGACCGTCCGCGCTCGGTAAACTCATCGGCTTGGTTGCGCTGTTCTACGTGACAGCCGGGCTCTTCGTGATCATTGTGCTTGGTCTGGTCGCGCGCTTGGTCGGTTTTTCTGTTCTAAAGTTCATCGTCTACATCAAGGATGAGCTACTGATCGTGCTCGGAACGTCGTCGTCCGAAAGCGCGCTGCCGCAGTTGATGGAAAAACTCGAACGGCTGGGCTGTTCCAAGCCGGTCGTTGGCCTGGTGGTGCCGACAGGATACTCTTTCAATTTGGATGGGACCAACATTTACATGACGTTGGCGACCTTGTTCATCGCGCAGGCGCTCGGGGTCGATCTCGACTTCGGCCAGCAGCTCACGATACTCGTTGTGGCGATGCTCACCTCGAAGGGCGCAAGTGGTGTTACCGGTGCCGGGTTCGTCACCCTGGCCGCAACGTTGACCGTGGTCAGTCCTGACCTCGTCCCGGGCATTGCGATCGTATTCTCGATCGACAAGTTCATGAGCGAGGTGCGCGCGCTTACCAACATCATCGGGAACGGTATTGCCGCGGTGTTTGTGTCGTGGTGGGAAGGTGAACTCGACCATGTCTCGCTACACGCGCAGCTCAAGTAGATCTGCGATCTCAGCTCGGCCATTGCGGACTAGAAATCACTCTTTGAATGCCTGCATTCTGCGTTGGAAATCGTCGTGCAGTACTAGGCCAGCCTGATTCCAGGGGGAATGGTGCAGGGGCATTACGCTCAGGTGGTGCACCAGACCAGCGTCGGCATTGGTGCCTGCGGCAGCCCGCCGGCTGATATGGTTCATTATCCCGGGTTTGAGCTTCCTCAAAAAGCGGGAGCTCGATCGTGCCCATGCGAGGGAGCGACAGTGGTTCAGGAGAAGCAACGGAGCCTGAGCAAACACCGCGACCGGGAGAGGCGTAAAAATAGTAAGCTCCGGATCATTGGTCATTGCTGATTTCTCGCCTCGCCGCCGAGGGGTCGGCGCGTCAAGCCGGCGCTCTTTTCAAATGTTCCTTTCTCTACGCTAGACTACGAACGGCATATTCCCTTTGTTGCGGTAACACACGACCTATCTTTTATTTGCCTTCAGATGAGGGCGCCGAAGCGGCCTCAGCAGCTTGGGGCAAATCGTGGCGATCCATTCTTTTGATTCAGAAGCGAACTTGCGCGGAGCGCGTATGCTGCGTACCGCGTTGGGGCCCGCCATCGCAGGGTTTTTGGAAGATCCGGCAATCGTCGAGGTGATGCTCAATCCCGATGGCCGACTGTGGATCGACCGACTGTCCAGCGGCCTTACGGATACTGGCAAGAATATATCCCCCTCTGACGGAGAGCGAATCATCCGAGTGGTGGCTCACTACGTGGGTGCCGAGGTTCATCCCGGGAGCCCACGGATTTCTGCCGAGCTGCCCCAGACGGGGGAGCGCTTTGAGGGGCTGCTGCCGCCGGTCGTTGCCGCGCCAACATTTGCGATCCGAAAGCCGGCGGTCGCCGTGTTCAGCCTCGAGGATTACGTCGCAGTCGGCGTCATGACGCCGGATCAGGCCGGTGCATTGAGGGATGCAGTTTGCGCGCGCAAGAACATTCTGGTCGCCGGCGGCACCTCGACCGGCAAGACGACACTGACCAATGGCCTTCTCGCCGAGGTGGCTAAAACGACTGACCGTGTAGTTCTCATCGAAGATACGCGCGAGCTTCAGTGCTTGGCGCCAAACCTCGTGGCGCTCCGCACGAAGGACGGCTTGATCTCGCTCTCCGACCTGGTCCGTTCGTCGCTTCGTCTGCGCCCCGATCGAATTCCCATTGGTGAGGTGCGCGGAGCCGAGGCGCTCGATTTGCTCAAGGCCTGGAGCACAGGACATCCGGGCGGAATCGGCACGATCCATGCCGGAACGGCGCTCGGGGCGCTACGCCGACTCGAGCAGTTGGTCCAGGAAGCTGTTGTCACAGTCCCCCGGCCGCTTATCGCCGAAACAATCAACGTGATCGCGGTGCTCAGCGGCCGCGGCGCCGAACGCCGCTTGAGCGAGCTCGCCCGCGTCACCGGCTTAGGAGTATCAGGTGATTACAGCCTTTCTGCAATTGGAGACCGGTCATGACGATGCCTTCATCCCTCCGCCGCGCCAGCATTCCGGCCACGGCAATTGTGACCCTTTGGCTGAGCAGTATCCCGGCTTGCGCCGCTGGCTCAAATATGCCGTGGGAGCAACCGCTCAACCAGATTTTGCAATCGGTCGAGGGTCCCGTCGCCAAGATTATCGCGGTCATCATCATCATCGTGACCGGGCTCTCGCTCGCATTTGGCGACACGTCTGGTGGCTTTCGTCGCCTGGTTCAGATCGTGTTCGGTCTGTCCATCGCCTTTGCGGCATCAAGCTTCTTTCTGTCTTTCTTCTCCTTCGGCGGCGGCGTGGTGATCTAATGGAGGAGCCTGTCGCAGGCTTTATCGCGCCCGTGCATCGTGCGCTCACCGAGCCTATCCTGATGGGCGGTGCGCCGCGTGCCGTGGCGATCGCCAACGGCACGTTAGCGGCGGCACTCGGTCTTGGGCTGCGCCTGTGGGTTGCCGGCCTTTTCCTCTGGTTCGTCGGCCACATGGCCGCCATCTGGGCCGCAAAACGCGATCCCGATTTCGTGGAAGTCGTGCGCCGGCACGTCCGTATTCCAAGCCACCTCAGGTCCTAGAGTTGCCTATGATGAATCTTGCCGAATATCGCCGTTCAAACACGCGCCTTGCCGACTTCCTGCCTTGGGCGGCCCTGGTCGATGAGGGCATCATTCTCAACAAGGATGGATCCTTTCAGCGAACGGCCCGGTTCAGAGGGCCGGATCTCGACAGCTCAGTGTCTGCCGAGCTGGTTGCTGTCGCAGGCCGCCTCAACAATGCGCTCCGTCGCCTCGGATCGGGGTGGGCCGTCTTCGTCGAGGCGCAGCGGCATTCGGCAGGACGCTATCCGCCTGATACATTCCCGGACGTCGCCTCGGCGCTGGTGGATGCGGAGCGGAAAGCGCAATTCGAGGAGGCCGGCAGCCACTATGAGTCGAGCTACTATCTGACTTTCCTCTATCTGCCTCCGGCAGAGAGTGCGGCCGTGGCGGAGCGCCTGCTGTACGAGGGCAGCCATCGCGCTGCGGGAGCGGATGCGCGCGAGGTGCTTGCCGGCTTTGTCGACCGGACTGGCCGCGTCCTGCAGCTCGTCGAGGGTTTCATGCCGGAATGCGGTTGGCTTGATGACGAGCAAACGCTGACCTACCTGCATTCGACGGTCTCGACCAAACGGCACCGTGTGCGCGTGCCAGAAATCCCGATGTATCTCGATGCGTTGCTGGCCGATCAATCGCTGGTAGGCGGTCTTGAACCCATGCTGGGCGAAGCGCATCTGCGCGTTCTGACGCTCGTGGGTTTCCCGACTGCGACCACGCCCGGGATTCTCGACGAGCTGAACCGGCTGGCATTCCCGTATCGCTGGTCGACGCGGGCGATCATGCTCGACAAGACAGATGCCACAAAGCTCCTCACCAGGATCAGGCGGCAATGGTTTGCCAAGCGCAAGTCGATCGCCTCGATCCTGAAGGAGGTGATGACGAACGAGGCCTCCGCGCTTTTGGATACCGATGCCCACAACAAGGCGATGGATGCGGACAGTGCGCTCCAGGAATTGGGTTCGGATCAGATCGGCGAGGTCTTCGTCACGGCAACGGTCACGGTCTGGGACAGGGATCCGCGCGCAGCCGACGAAAAGCTCCGCCTCGCCGAAAAGGTCATCCAGGGCCGGGACTTCACATGCATGGCCGAGACGGTCAATGCCGTCGAAGCCTGGCTCGGCAGCCTGCCGGGACAAACTTACGCGAACGTCCGCCAGCCGCCGGTCTCGACCCTGAACCTCGCCCATATGATCCCGCTATCTGCGGTATGGGCCGGAGAGGTGAGGGATCACCACTTCAAGGCGCCCCCATTGTTCTTCGGTAAGACTGAAGGTTCCACGCCATTCCGGTTTTCTCTGCATGTCGGAGATGTCGGCCACACGCTGGTCATCGGACCCACGGGCGCCGGCAAGTCGGTCCTGCTGGCGCTCATGGCGCTGCAGTTCCGCCGCTACAGCGCGGCGCAGATCATTGCGTTTGACTTCGGCGGCTCGATCCGCGCATCGGCCATCGCCATGGGCGGCGACTGGCATGATCTCGGCGGCGCGCTCGATCCGTCAGAACTCGTCGCCCTCCAGCCGCTCGCGCGCATCGACGATCTCGGCGAGCGAGGCTGGGCATCCGACTGGATCGCATCGATCCTGTCGCGCGAGCGGATCGAGGTCACGCCTGAGACCAAGGATCATGTCTGGTCGGCGTTGACCTCGCTCGCCTCGGCGCCGGTTGCCGAGCGGACGCTGACTGGGCTCTCCGTTCTCCTGCAATCCAACGCTCTCAAGCGCGCGCTGCAGCCCTACTGCCTCGGTGGGCCATACGCGCGGTTGCTGGACGGCGAGCACGAAAGGCTGGGTAAAGCCTCCGTCCAGGTGTTTGAGACTGACGGATTGATCGGGACCTCTGCCGCGCCCGCAGTTCTGGCCTATCTGTTTCACCGGATCGAGGACCGCTTAGACGGCCGTCCGACACTGCTCATCATCGACGAAGGCTGGCTCGCGCTCGATGATGCCGATTTTGCCGGCAAGCTCCGCGAATGGCTCAAAACGCTTCGCAAGAAGAACGCCTCCGTCGTTTTTGCGACCCAGTCGCTCGCCGATATCGACGGCTCCAAAATCGCGCCTGCCATCATCGAGAGCTGCCCGACCCGGATCCTGTTGCCAAACGATCGCGCCATCGAGCCGCAGATCATGGCGATTTACCGGCGCTTTGGGCTGAACGACCGCCAGATCGAGATCCTCGCCCGCGCCACCCCCAAGCGACACTATTACTGCCAATCTCGACGCGGCAACCGCCTCTTCGAGCTCGGACTTGGCGAAATCGCGCTCACCTTCGTGGCCGCCTCGTCCAAAGCCGACCAGGCTCTCGTCGATCGGGTGCTTGCCGAACACGGAAGGGACGAGTTCGTCACCGGTTGGCTCAAGGCGCGCGACCTCGGCTGGGCCTGCAATCTCATTCCGCAGCTCGCCCAACAAGGAGCGCTCTGATGAACCGCATCCGGCCGATTCTGGCGGCAAGTATCATCGCCATGACCATGATCCAATCGCCCCGCGAAGCGAAGGCGCAGTGGATCGTGTTCGATCCCAACAACTACGTTCAGAACGTGCTGACGGCCGCGCGTGAGCTGCAGCAGATCAACAACCAGATCACTTCGCTCCAGAACGAAGCGCAGATGCTGATCAACCAGGCGAAGAACCTGACGAGCCTGCCTTATTCATCGTTGCAACAGCTCGAGCAGTCGATTCAGCGCACCCAGCAGCTACTCTCGCAGGCGCAGCGGATTGCCTACGACGTCCAGCAGATCGATCGCGCGTTTTCCACCACCTATGCGCCGGCATCCGCGAGCATGTCCGATGGGCTCCTGGTCGCAAATGCCCAAACACGCTGGCAGAACTCAGTTGCCGGGCTGCAGGACGCCATGAGGGTCCAAGCGAGCGTTGTCGGCAATCTCGACGCCAACCGCACCCAGATGTCCGCCCTCGTGACGGCGAGCCAGGGCGCAGCGGGGGCGCTCCAGGCAAGTCAGGCCGGCAACCAGCTCCTTGCGCTGCAAGCCCAGCAGCTTGCGGACCTTACGGCGACTGTTGCCGCGCAAGGTCGCGCACAGACGCTCGAATCCGCCCAGCGGGCTGCAGCGCAGGAGCAGGGTAGGGAGCAACTGCGGCGCTTTCTCAGCCCGGGCCAAAACTATCAACCGACAACCGTGCAGATGTTCCACTGATCATGAAAATACGATTTGAACGACTACCTGTCGCGGCAGCAGCTGGTCTTGCTGTCCTGTTGGTTGCCGCCTGCGCCATTCGCCTGCGCACCGACGAGAGCGCGACCCAGTCTTCCGTCTCTCTGGCCTCAAAACCGGATGTGACTGCAGCAAAGCTCGAGCAATGCCGTACCGTCACCTACGAGCAGAAAGATGCTCTGCTTGAATGCCAGAAGATCTGGGCCGAGCAGCGCAATCAGTTCTTAGGCGGAAGCAGGGCAATTGATGGTTCGGATAGCCGGACCGGCGCGGCGCCATTCCCCTCTCCAGTCCCGCGTAAGGACGAAAGTCGCCTCCCGTCCGGCTTTTCCTCCATTCCGAGCCAACGCGAGTGAGCCATGGGCGGCACGGGCGTCATCGACCAGTTTCTGGAAACCTTTACCCGCTACATCGATTCCGGATTCGGTCTCGTCGGGGGCGAAGTTGGATATGTCGCCACAACGCTGGCTGCAATCGACATCACCCTGGCTGGCCTGTTCTGGTCGTTCGGAACGGACGAGGACATCATCGCCCGGCTGGTCAAGAAAACCTTGTTTGTCGGCGTCTTTGCTTACCTGATTGGCAATTGGAATAACCTCGCCCGGATGGTCTTCGAAAGTTTTGCGGGGCTAGGTCTGAAAGCCTCAGGGACAAGCCTTTCGTCAGCAGATTTCCTAAGGCCGGGCCGCATTGCGCAGGTAGGCCTTGATGCAGGCCGGCCGATCCTGGACTCCATCTCTGGGCTGATGGGCTATGTCAGCTTCTTTGAGAATTTCGTGCAAATCGTGGTCCTGCTGTTTGCTTGGATCGTGGTGCTGCTCGCGTTCTTTATCCTGGCGATCCAGCTGTTCGTCACCCTCATCGAATTCAAGCTGACGACACTTGCCGGCTTCGTCCTGATCCCCTTCGGCCTGTTCGGCAAGACCGCTTTTGCGGCCGAACGGGTGCTGGGCAATGTCATCTCATCGGGGGTCAAGGTTCTGGTCCTTGCCGTCATCGTGGGCATCGGATCGACCCTGTTCTCGCAGTTCACGGGCGGCTTTGGCGGCAACCAGCCGACCATCGAGAATGCGATGGCACTTGTCCTGGGCGCGCTCGCCCTCTTGGGCCTTGGCATCTTCGGCCCCGGTATCGCCAATGGCATCGTCTCCGGAGGTCCGCAGCTTGGCGCAGGCACCGCTGTCGGCACGGGCCTCGCTGCCGGTGGGGTGATCGCGGCAGGAGCTGGCGTTGCCGCCGGCGCTGCAGGTCTTGCTGCAGGCGCGATTGCGGGCTCGCTGCGCGGTGGAAGCGCGATTGCAAGTGGCGCGACGAACATGTTGCGGGCGGGAAGCTCCGGCGTCGAGGCGAGCGCGCCAGGCGCGGCAAGTCCCTTGCGTTCGCTCGCAGCCGGCCTTGGGCGAGGGGCTGGTCAAGTCGGTCAGGAGGAGGGGGGCTCCTCGGCCGCGCCCGACAGTCCGCCAGCCTGGGTTCGGCGTATGAAGCGGGCGCAGACCATCCAGCATGGAGCATCAGCGACCACGCACGCGGTTCGGTCAGGCGATCACGGCGGGAGTGGCGCATCGGTCGACCTCTCACAAGACAATCGCTGAGTTCGCTGTCTCTCCAAATCCATTTCCAACCACGCCTTGAGGTCCACAAATGTTCAAACGATCGGCCGTTCACTATGGCCGCACGCCGGAGCCGGTCACGCCCTATCAACGCGCAGCTCAAGTCTGGGATGACCGCATTGGTGCAGCACGAGTCCAGGCCAAGAACTGGCGGCTCATGGCATTCGGTTGCCTGTTCCTCTCCGCGGGCTTTGCTGGAGCTCTGGTTTGGCAATCAGCCCATGGCACGATCACGCCCTGGGTGGTTGAGGTCGATCAATTGGGTGAAGCGAAAGCAGTTGCCCCTGCAAATGCTGCCTACCAGCCGACGGACCCTCAAATAGCGTTTCACCTGGCGCGCTTCATCGAGCACGTCCGCGGCCTGCCGATGGACGCGATTGTCCTCCGCGAGAACTGGCTGCGTGCCTACGACTTCACGACCGATCGCGGCGCCGCCGCGCTCAACGACTATGCCCGCAACAACGACCCCTTCGCCAAGCTCGGAAAGACGCAAATCGCGATCGAGGTCTCGAGCGTCATCCGAGCCTCGCCTGAGAGCTTTCGCCTCGCCTGGATCGAGCGCCGCTACGACAACGGCCAACTTGCCGCAACGGAACGGTGGACTGCGATCCTTACCATCGTCGTGGAAATGCCTCGCGATCTGGATCGCCTACGCAAAAATCCCCTTGGCATCTACGTCAAGGCGATCAACTGGTCAAAGGAGCTCGGCTAACATGCCGTCAGGTCTCGTTATTGTGTCACGAAAAGTGCGGCCGTGCTTGCCTCTGGCTCTTCTGGTCTGTGTCTCGACGCTCGGCGGCTGCACGACCTTCAGGCCGCCGCAAATCAGCTACGACAACGAGCTCCCGCCGGCACCGGACTTGCCGGCGCTTGCCGATGATCACCCGCGACCGCTGCATGTGCCGCCGGCCTGGAAGGCTGCACGAGGCGGCAACAGCGCGGAGGCCAAGGTGCCTGTCGAGCGCATCGAAACCGCAAATGAGGCTGCACGCGTGCAGCCTCGCAAAGCCGGCTACTACAATGCGGTGCAAGTGTTTTCCTATAGTCCGGGCGCGCTCTACCAGATCTATACCGCGCCGGGGCAAATTACGGACGTTGCCCTCGAGCCCGGTGAGCAGCTGATCGGCTCAGGACCGGTCGCCGCAGGCGATACCGTCCGCTGGGTGGTCGGCGACACCGAGAGTGGCAGCGGCGACACCCGCCGCGTTCACATCATGGTCAAGCCCACCCGTCCCTCGATCGAGACCAACCTCGTCGTCAATACTGATCGCCGTACTTACCTGATCGAGCTTCGCGCCAAAGAAAAGCCCTATATGCCCTCGGTCGCCTGGTTCTATCCGGCGGATCGTGGCGGGCGAACGCGAGCTTTACCGCCGGCACCCTTTATTCCGGACCTGCCGGCGCGCCGCTACCGCTACGCCATCGAGGGCGACAGCCCACCTTGGCGTCCCGTCAACGCTTATGATGATGGCCGAAAAACCTACATTGAATTCTCCCCCGGCGTCAGTCAGGGCGAGATGCCGCCGCTCTTCGTGATCGGGCCCGACGGCAAAACCGAGATCGTCAACTACCGCGCTTACGGAAATGTGCTGATTGTTGACCGGCTGTTCGCGGCCGCGGAACTGAGGCTGGGCGAGGAGCGCCAGCAGAAGGTCAGGATCGTGCGAACCGACGGGAGGTCGCTTTGAACGATACTGACCAGGCAATCGATACACCAAAGGAAGCGCCTCGGGGCAAGCCGCCGGAAGAGATCGCCGAAACCCTGCGGCTCCGGCCGGATCGGCCAAAAGTTACGCGCCTCTCGCGGAAAGTCCTTATCGGCGGCAGCGCCCTTGTGTTCGCGCTGATCACTGGCGCGGTGCTCTGGGCGCTGCACGAGAAACGGTCACGTACTTCAGCGCCCGAGGAGCTTTACGCGACCGACCACCGCAATATCGCCGATCAGCTTGCGACCTTACCAAAGGATTACACCGAGATCCCGAAGGACGTGCCGCGCCTGGGGCCGCCTTTGCCGGGCGATCTCGGCCGGCCGATCGTCGCAGCACAGGGATCTTCGACGTCCAGCTCGCTCGGTATCGATGCCGAACAGCAGCGTATCAACCAGGAGAGCGAGGCAGCACGGACCAGCAAGGTATTTGCCAGCACCAATGTCCGGCCACAAGCCCCTGCCACTTCATCGAGCGAAGCTCGTTCAAGCGCCGCGCCATCATCGGACGAAGCATTTGCTCAGAATGGCCAAGACCGAAAGCTCGCGTTCGTCAGTGCAACGGTCGATCGCCGAACGACAAGCTCCGATCGCCTTGTGAGGCCGGCTTCGCCTTTTGTCGTTCAGGCCGGAACGGTCATCCCGGCCGCTCTGATCACAGGAATCCGGTCCGACCTGCCTGGCCAGATCACGGCGCAAGTCACAGAATCGGTGTACGATTCTCCTACCGGTCGAGCTCGCCTTATCCCCCAGGGAGCAAGGCTGATCGGGAGCTACGATAGCCAGGTCGCATTTGGGCAGTCGCGCGTGCTCCTGGTCTGGACGCGCCTTATCATGCCGAATGGGAGATCGATTGTTTTGGAACGGCAGCCCGGTGCAGATGCGGCAGGCTACTCTGGTCTTGAGGACGAAGTCGACAATCATTGGAAGGAATTGTTGGGGGCCGCCGCTCTTTCGACGCTGCTTTCCGTCGGCACGGAGGTGAATTCCGGGGCGGATAACGGCAATACCAACAACGATCTCATTGCCGCCCTCCGCCGTGGAGCTGGGGATTCGATCAATCAAACAGGCCAGCAGGTGGTCCGCCGCAATCTCAACATACAGCCGACTTTGACGATCCGTCCGGGATTTCCGGTGCGGGTGATCGTCAACCGTGACCTGATGCTCGAACCGTATAGAGGTTGAGGACGATGGCAAAGCTTAAGCTCGGAGCAATCGAAGACGACAAGCCGATCAAGATTACGCATGAACTGCCCGCGAGCGTGCACAGGGATCTCGTGGCATACTCCCAGATCCTTGCACAGGAGACCGCTCACCCGATCGGAGATCCGGCCAAGCTTATCGCGCCCATGCTGGCCCGGTTCATGGCGGCCGACAGGAGCTTCCGGAAAGCGCGCCGCGCGCGTCAGCGACCGATCGAAGGCGAGGAATAGCGCTCGGAGAGTAACATCAGGAATTCCTGCAGGGCCGGGTCTCACTGTCGGCGTGCCAATAGGCAGAAAACTCGAATCGGCTCGCACCCGCGCCATCGCGCAGCTCTCGGTAGACACCGCCAAATTCGCGCCTTTGTCGGACTCGAGCACGAGGCTTATTCCTGTGTTCATGCTGATCAGGCTTTTGATGATGCCGCGACTGACGTCGTGGCGCTCGATTTTTGGGCGGACCTCAGGCGAGACGAGCTTGGAAACCAGAAGATATTCGAGCTCCTTTCCGGGGTCGTAGTGGCTGAGCAGCACCGTCTCGCCGCGCAGGTCGGTCCAGCAGACAGTCTCGGCGCGAACTGAGAGGATGGTCATGAGGCAAGGCAACGAGAACACGCTCGCTCCACAGAGACATGGCTTTAGTGTCCAAAAACGGCAAGCTCCCCGTGACGATCAGGAGATCAAGCGCTCCGTTGCGGAGTGCCGCTGCTAAACGTGTTCTTGATCGTTCAACCTCGCAAGCGCGATCTGCGGGAACCGCTCCTTGAACTCAAGTAAGGAGGCTTGCAGATTGCCGGCCGAAAGCGATGTGCAGAAACCGACGCTCAGACGGCCGGTTTCGCTGTTGTGAACGGATCGCGCGGTTGCGATGAGTGGGTCGAATTCCTCCAGGATGGTCCTGGCCAATCGAAGGACGTCGCAGCCGGGCCGCGTTGGGCGCACACCTCCGCTGAAGCGCTCGAAAATTGGAACGCCCAAGTGGTGCTCAAACTCGCTGATTGTTCGGCTGAGGCTCGATTGTTGGGACCTCAGCAACTCGGCGGCTCCACGAACGCTCCCGCAATCGGCCGCAGCCACGGCCGATCTCAGGTGTTTCAGTTCGAGCGCTTTACTGGCTTGAAGTGACGGTCGTGTTCGACGTGGCTTGTGCATCGCAAGTCTTGAGAGAGAAGAGCGGCCTTCCGCACCAATCTAGTGCGATGCTGCGATTGGGTTTGCTTCCAGAACCTAGGCAGCCGCTTGAATGACCGGAGCCCAGAGCGCCGGTCCCGAGATGTGCCCCGCCTTGCGGATGCGGTCCAACGCATCGGGCGAGACCTCCAGATACCCGGCAACCGCCATGGTGTTTCCGAGAGGGCGAGCTTTTCCCACTCTGCGAAGGGGCCATCCGGCCCGGCGAAGAATGCGCTCCATGCGGGCGTCGGTCACAGTGACGATTTCGATCAATTCAATGGAAAGGCCGAATTCAATCATACCCTCAAACAGCTCGTAACTGGCAGCAGCAAGTCCGCAGCTCGCCTTCGGCGCATCCGCGGGAACATCGAGCGCGAATCGGCTGCTCTCCCAGATCCGATCGCTTCGTGGCGCCGGCTGCCCGTCCAGCAGGATCGGAAGGTGTCCCTCAGCATGGTGGGACCGGTCGAAGGCAAAAGTCGGACGCAACCTTGAATACGTCCGGCTCCCGAGCGGTTCAGTAGATGCACCGGTCGAAGGACGTCAAACTCGTCGACTTCCATGTCGCCGCTGACCTCGACGGTCCAATCCAGGCGCTGCTTGAAAACGCGGTAGCGCAGCCGGTGCATCTCGGCGAGACCGTTGGAGGAATTCCCCGTAGTATTCCGGCGTGATGAGCTGCATCATTTTTGCCTCCCTGCTTCGTTTCGGCAACTAAGGAGAGAGGCCTAGGCAAACGCATCCTGTGCAGTTCCACAGGTGTTTATGGAAGGCCGGTGTTTAATTTTCGAGATTTTGTTTCGGTCAACAGCACGATCGCTTGACGAAGCGAGCTGACACCGAGCTTCGCACGGGCGTTGTCCAGGTGAAATCCCGCAGTTCGCTCTGCGATGCCGAGAATGATCCCGATCTCCCCAGCCGATTTACCGCGCGGACCATTCGAGACACTGGTACTCGCGAGGAGGCAGCACCACGCCGCCGATCATGCGATCAATCGTCCAGAAGCATTTTGCATGCTCATGGAAAACGTTGCGATTAATCGCAGGCTCTGGGCGTGCTCGACAAGCGCGCGCTCGAAACCAGTTCAACGCTCGTCACTTGCAAAGCTCAGCGCGGCGATTGCGCCCTTGTCATCGTGGATAGGAAATGTAGACCCGCAGCGAATCCCAAATTTTTCGGCTTTTTCGAACAAAGCGCGTTCGGACTCCGACCGATTTCGCGCTTCAAATCCAAGCCCCCATCGGAAGGGCTTAGGCTGGCGCATTGCCCGACGTACCACCGGATCGACGGATTCGTAGCCGCGCTGCAGATAGATGGCGGTCCAGGAGGGGGGATATGTCGAGATCGGTTGGGAGCACTGCCTGGCTCGCGGGGAAGAGCGAGATATGCGAAGCACGACAGTTTGAGCGCAGCGGCGACCTCAGCCATGCTCTGCTGAGCTGCGTCTCGATGCGTGCTTTCGGTCAATCGTTCAGCAAACCTTTGAAAAACCCGATCCATCTTTGATGAATCCGCGGGCCTCCCTCGCAAGCGCTACTCGTGCTAGCGAATCGAGCATCGCTGCGAATGAGGCAAAACAACGAAGAAGTCGATCCAGTCCGGCGTAGATCAATCCTGATCACGAGCGCCTGGTTTGGCTGCCGGGGCCGCATCAGGTCTTGCCACCCTGTGGTAGCATCCCTGCCAACTCGGCGGTCTTCGGTCGTCTGTTCGAAATCCTGCAAACAGGCAGGGAAGATCGCCGGATTACTGCGCTATTTGGCTTCTCGGCTCGCAGGTTTGTACCGCTCTTCCGATTACAACGAGCTGCTCACCAAGGAGATTGCAAATGAAGGTCGGCGTTCCCAAGGAAATCAAGACGCACGAATACCGCGTCGGCCTGACGCCTGGGGCCGTCCGCGAATACGTTGCAGCTGGCCACAGCGTATTGGTCGAGAGCAATGCCGGCGCCGGGATTGGCGCGACAGATGATAACTACCGCAAAGCTGGCGCGACGATTGCGACCTCTGCTCGCGAGGTATTCGCGTCGAGCGAAATGATCGTGAAAGTCAAGGAGCCACAGCCCTCCGAATGGACGCAGCTTCGAGAAAACCAGATCCTCTTCACTTATCTGCATTTGGCTCCGGATCCGGAGCAGGCGAAGGGTCTCATGAAGTCTGGCTGCACCGCAATTGCCTATGAAACTGTGACCGACGCGCACGGTGGCCTTCCACTGCTTGCCCCTATGAGCGAGGTTGCGGGAAGACTTGCGATTGAAGCCGCGGGTGCGGCGCTGAAGCGGTACGCGGGCGGACGGGGATTGCTGATTGGCGGGGTACCGGGCGTGCCACCCGCTCGCATTGTGGTGATCGGCGGGGGCGTTGTCGGCACTCACGCTGCACGGATGGCGGCAGGCTTGGGCGCTGAGGTCACGATCCTCGACCGTTCGATTCCCAGGCTTCGCGAACTGGATGAGCTGTTCGAAGGACGAGTACGTACGAGATTCTCGACGATCGCCGCCGTTGAAGAAGAGGTATTTGCGGCGGATGTTGTCATTGGTGCCGTTCTCGTTCCTGGCGCGAGCGCGCCGAAACTGGTCAGCCGCGGTATGTTGAGTTCGATGCGCAAAGGCTCCGTGATCGTGGACGTAGCGATCGATCAGGGCGGATGTTTCGAGACATCGCGGGCGACGACACATGCCGATCCAACCTATGAGGTGGATGGCGTTATCCACTATTGTGTCGCAAACATGCCGGGAGCTGTGCCGCTCACCTCAAGCCAGGCACTCAACAACGCTACGCTGCCTTTTGGTTTGGCTCTCGCCAGTAAGGGATTTGCAGCTGTGCTCGAAAATCCGCATCTGCGCGCAGGCCTGAATGTCTATCGGGGCCGGCTAACCTATAAGGCTGTCGCCGAGAGCCTTGGTCTTCCCTTCTCGCCGATCGAACAGGCTGCGGCCTGATCCTAGAGGTCCCCTACGGGACGTTTCGTCGCAGACTTGGGCCGCTCATCAGAGTGGCCCTTTTTGTGTGCCGAGTATGAGCGACAGCTTGGAGGTGGAAGTCCTCTCTCCAACTTGATTGACGGCGAAGGCTTAGCCAAGCGCAAGGGCGTCAACGTACCCGGGGTCCTTGAATGCGGGTGCGATGGAAGGGACGACAGCTAGTGCCTGAGCCGCGCTCTCAACCAGCAGCTAGCGCTCACTCGCGGCGCGGTCGGGCACATCATCCTTCCAGCGTACCGATCCAAACGGGCGCTCCAGCATACGACAGATACTCAGGGGCTCAGGCCCGATATGGAATGCCATGGCCTTCTCGTGTAGTGCGCGCTCCGACTGGTCCAGCGGTTGCGTTGGCGCAAATATCGAGTCATGTCGGGTAGTCTAGCGCTCGGTCCACAGCTCGGGGTCGGCGATATCACGCGCAATTGACCAACCATAGGCGCCGTTGCGTCGCCGGTAGAGCTGCACATCCTGCATGAGGTTGTCGAAGGCTCGCGCATTTTCCGAGGCCACGCGATAGTCGAGCTCAACTACCAGTGGGCCGCTCCGGCAGGTCAGCGGGAGCCGCACCTTAGGATCGGCAAGCATGTCGGCGTCATCCCCGCGCTCGGTGATGGCCGGCATGCGCAGCCAGCGCCCAAGCAGCGGCAAGAGCAGCATCAGTCCGGCAGAGACGAGCAGCGTGATGTCGACAGCGACGGCATCGGTGAGGCGCCCCCAGCCCCAACTGCCAACTGCTTGGCCCCCAGAGAACGCAGCCTACCAAGCCGCAACGGATTGGCCCGCAACCTAGCGCGGGGCGGAGAGCTGCACGCCAATGTTGAACAGCGTCCACGTCCATACGGCGCCCGCCAAAACCAGAGCTGCGGCTGTCAAGACCGAATTATGACTGAGCACAACCGCCGCGATCGCGCCGCTCATGGACAGTGTGCAGGCACGAACCGCAGCCTCGCGGATCTTTATCGCCGCGACCTTCGTCGAGAGTTTCTGCACGAATTCCTCATAGATGCCTGCCTGTGCGTAGAGGCGGTTGGCGCAGACGCAGGTCTGGCCCATGTTGCGGTATTTGGAGACGATGGCGCCTTCGATGGCGGCATCGATATCGAGTCGTCGAACACCACGAAAGGCGCCTTACCGCCGAGCTCGAGGCCGAGCTTCTTCAGGCCGACGGAGGCCCGACGGTAGAGGATCTTGCCGACCGCGGTCGAGCCGGTGAAGCCGACAAACGGCCGCGTGCTCGCACAAAACCTCGCCGATCGGTCGCGAATCTCCGGTGAAGACGTTGAAGACCCGCTTGGGCGCGCCGGCTTTCTCAGCGAGGGCTGCGAGCGCAAGCGCCGAGAGCGGCGTCTCACTGACTGGTTTCAGCACCACGGTGCAGCCTGCGGCGCGCCGGCCATACCTTGCGGGTGATCATCGAGTTGGGGAAGTTCCACGGCGTGATGGCGCCGCAGACGCCAATCGGTGGCTTGATCGCAAGCAGCCTTGCATCCGGGCGCGGCGAGGGAATCGTTTCGCCATAGATGCGGCGCGCCTCTTCGGTGTAGAACTCGACATAGGCGCCAACGATATCGACTTCGCCTAGCGCCTCGGAGAGCGGCTTGCCCTGCTCGGAGGTCAGGATTAGCGCGAGATCCTCGCGATTGGCAACGATCAATTCGTACCATTTGCGCAGGATGTTGGAACGTTGCTTGGCTGTGAGCTTAGCCCATGCAGGGAGCGCTCGTTCAGCAGCCTCCACGGCTCTCGTGCAGCCGTCGGCCGAGAGCTGCGGCAGTTTGGCGAGCTCAATGCCGATCGCCAGATTGTTTTTACCGAAAGGCGAGGTGAGCCGACTCAGGCGCCATCAGTGTAGCAGGCCTCCCGCAGATGTGACGGGTTCTTCAGACGCTAGCGCAGGAAGGACGAGCCTTGCGTGGGTTGTGCGGCGGCGGTCGGGGTCGTCGCGTTGCTCCTGGAGGTTTTCAAATCCGAGCAATCAGGTCTTCGTCGATCGCGAAAAAAGGCCGCGCGAGATACCGCGCGGCCGAGTCAGGGAGGAAAAGCCCCGAAGGGCACTGAATAGGAGCTCGGCAAGTAAATGAACTCACTGGGAACTCCAATCTTGCACGAAACGTCGTCAGATCGTGCAAGCGGATATCGGATACTCATTTACCTGGGAGGATTGGAGGCGTTCGCAGCGATATCTTGCAGTTTTCGTGCGCAGATTTCGCCAAGTTCGCAGCAACTGCTATCTTGAAGCGTTTCTCGCGAGAATATTCGAACTTGCGTACTGTTCATTGAGGCCATCGAACACTCGCTCGTTGTACGCGTCCGTACCCTCGATAGCTCGGTTTCAGGATTTAGCAAATCAATCTAAATTAGTCAGCGCTCGTCAACGAGAGGCAGAGAAACATTGAGCTCGGCGATTTGGCAGGATAGCTGCGCGTCGCGACAGTGCGAACCAGCATCGGGCGCGTACGAACAAGTCATTTGAGGGGCAAAATGCGCAAAGTCGCGATCGGAATTGGACATCATCACCGCGTCGCGGATTCCGCGTTGGGCTACGCGAACAGCTGGCACTGCCGGGGATTTCAGGGGTCATTGTCACAGGCGCACTCTGCACTGTCGCCATGCTCTACGGGAGCGTGGCGCAACATGAGTCGAATGCCAGCAACGAATTCAAAGATCATGTCGTATCGTTGTCACAAACCTTCTTGGAATCCGGGCAAATTGCAACCGAATTCGAGCGCAAGCCCAGTGAAGAATCGATCAAGAAGCATGCCGATAATCATGAGCGCCAGCTCGCAGCATCCAGTCGTGTTGAGGGATTCGTGACCGATTTGCGCGACGATGACCCTCCCTGCGGTCTGTCATCAATCTTTATGCAACACGATTCCAGAACGTGGTCTCGGCCCAACGAAACCTTGGCTTCAACGAGAATTAAGGATTTCAAGGCAAGTTACGAATGGCCGTGCGCGCAGTTGAGCATCGGGTGAGCGAGCTCAATCAGCCTCAGCGCGCGATATTGATGCTGAAGATGCGCCGCCACGAGAATGAGTTCATGTTGCGCGGTGAGGACAGCCATCGCGATGAAAATCGTCAAAAAGAGTCTCTCCGGGGCTGAAATTCCATCACGGAGGTGGTTCCTCGGCACTGGCGTGGCGGAGCAAGAGCATCATAACTATCCTCCGTGAGGAGGACACGGCCGCGACGTCTCAGGCAATCAACGAACAACGGCAACTGTGGTGAAGTTCATAGTCTTGGAATCAGCTAGTAGTTCATTTGAAAGTTTCAGCGTGCTTCCTCGTGCTACCATTCTTTTGCGCCTTCCGGAGTCGCCAAGTGTTCGACGCAACGACCACTGCGCTTTTGCGTGCTGTTCTTGAGGAGGTTTGCGAGGGTCTGCCTCGCAGCGAAACCGGCACTCGGGCCCATGTCGCTTCCAAGATCTTGGACGCCGCCAACAGAGGTGAGATCACGGCGGACCGCCTTAGGCAGGTCGGCATGGAAGCTCTTCGCTCTGCGCCAACAATGTGGCGGTAGGTGCGGACAACACTGATAGTGCTCATGTGAATTTCCAGGTCACGGTGTTGAAGATCCTTGTGAGCTACCCGGACGGGTTCGCATCCATGCCGGACCTCAAGCGAGACATGGCCATTTTGGCCACGAGCGGTCCCGATTGGGCGGCGCGCACCAAGAGAATGGGCGCCCGCGTGCCCGAGCTCGACCTTTTTTCGCAACGACTCGTCGAGCGTGTGAATGGAGGGTGGCGCATCACGGACGAGGGACGAGCGGTGCTCGAACTGATGGAGCCGCGCCCTGGCACGCCCCAAGTCCAGCCAGAGGACACGAGAGCTCGTGAGCTGGCATCGCCAGTGCCGGCACGATCCCATTCTGTCGAACTACGTCGGCGCGAGCCTGAACGACTGGGGCGGCGCCGGTCCTCTAAGAGCCGAACGTGCGCACCGCACTCTTAGACCGGACAATCTAGGCGATCAAGGCCGCGCCCGACGATCGGGTTGCCGAAGGAGAATTTTCGATGCCGTTGTGGGCTTCGAACGTTTTATTGGAGAGCTGGAACGAGAAGTGCTGATATCTCAGCATATATCGGGGAAAGGTGCTGTTGCTTCGATCAGATCCAAGATCCCGCGATGCGCAGTGCACCATTCATGTATGGACCTCGATTCTCGGCGCCTGAGCCGTTGGCTGAGGCCACGGCGCAGGCGCGGCCAAGTGGGACGGAGTGCCTGGGAGTCTCGCCGCCTCTCAACGGCAACAGTATCTGAGCGCTGATGCCGCTCGGCATAAAGCGATCGATGGCACGCTTGGTTCGCATTGACTCACGTCAATTCGCTCCCGCCTCGTTCTTGAAACATCCCTCTTAGGCCGTCGTCCGTGAACAACGCCTAAGGTGCTGATCAGGAATCGGGTTTCCGGACGTTGGTGCGTTTCGGATTGCAGGCGTTGATAGGTTTGAGCATCGGAAGCCTGCAATTTGCAGTTTGAGATTCCGTCGAATCGCAAAGCCTGATTCGATGGCCGTATCGGAGGAGCCGATGCGACCGAAGAAGCCGAAAGCGACGGAAGAAGGCGATCTGTTTCGTGCCAGGCTCGATCAGATCATCAACATGAAGCACGAGCCGGTGCAGCTCGCCGGCAAGGTCGACTGGGCTTGGGTCGATGCGCAGATTGCACCGCTGTACAGCGACAAGGGCCGCCCTGGGATCGAGACCCGCTTCGTGGTTGGGCTGCTGCTGCTCAAGCACATTTATGGTCTCTCCGACGAAGGCGTGTGCGATCGCTGGGTCCGTGATCCGTATTCCCAGCACTTCACCGGCGAGGCGTTTTTCCAGCACGAGTTTCCGCATGAGCGCTCGGATCTCAGCCATTGGTGCAAGCGCTTTGGTGACAAGCTCGAGCTTCTGCTGGCCGAGAGCCTGAGGGTGGCGCACGACGCCGGGGCACTGCGCAGGCGCGATCTCAAGCGGGTCACCGTGGATACCACGGTGCAGCCCAAAGCCGTCACCTTCCCGACCGACGGCAAGCTGCTGCGTGCAGCCATCGAAGGGCTCAACCGGCTGGTCCGCAGAGTAACTGCTGGCTAACGAGGCCGGCGCAACCAACCTGGACTGTCACGATCTCCGCCGGTGGATGGCCCGGCACATCAAGCTGGCCAAGGTGGCAAGTCGGCAGTCGAAAAGAGAATTATTGTCTTTGATCTCAGAGGCGATACGATGCCTTAAATTACTTAAGCTCTATAAGATAAAGGCGAATAGGCTGGAACATAGGAGTATAAGTCCCGCTGCGGGGCCCATTGGCCTACTGTGCTGCGCAAGCCGCATGGCGGCGTGCTGCCGGTCAAGAGCTTTCTGATTACTGACGCTGATTATGTTGAGGTTCTGACTGAAATCGACATCCAGACACCAGTTCCCGACATCATCAAGGAAAGGCGGAACGGACGGAGCTTCCTCTTCATCGGCTGTCGCTTCAGATCGGCTTTTGCTATTTATGCGCGGCAGATCACCAAACGCTCGGCTGACGTCCATTACGCGATCGTCGATCCGCAAGCACTCTCGCGCAACGAACTCTGCTTTCTGGTCGAGCAACACCTGACACCGATCGCGATATGGCTCCCGCACGCGATAGAGATGTTGAGCGCCAAGTAGCGACGCAAAGTGGGCTGCTCGCCCCGGTCCGCTAGTAGGAAGAGGTCGCATCGCAAACGACCGGTGCGGGTTGGGAGATTTCACGCGAGAGCTCAATGAGAACCCAACGGCCATCTCCGTCACAATCGCGACGCCTGTCGCATTTGCGACGTGTGAACTGTCGCTGAAGCGCGCGCAACTGTGCGGATCACGTCTAGCTAACTCATTCACAGGGCGGGAATGCCATCGCCATCCGAGATGGCACGCGAGTTGCTAACTCTCGTTCTGTGGCCGCTCAGGCCGGACGCGGAAAACATGTCAAAGATGCTGAGGATAGCGGCGGGATGCGGGTCATCACCGATTATAAGGGTTCCCGGAGCTCTTCGAAGAATGGCAAAGGGAGCTATGGGTCACAGGCTGCCCCAGGCGATCTGCCGTCCGAAATCTGGGACAAAGTTAGGACTCATCCCTGCTATAGCGAAGAAGCTCATCATCATTACGCTCGCATCCATGTCGCGGTCGCGCCGGCTTGCAATATTCAATGCAACTACTCCAATCGTAAGTACGACTGCGCCAATGAATCGCGTCCGGGGGTTGTTAGTGAGAAGCTCACTCCTGAGCAGGCGGTGAGAAAGCTGCTCGCGGTCGCCACCAGAATTCCACAGCTGACTGTGCTCGGTATCGCCGGCCCCGGCGATGCCTTGGCCAATCCGAAAACGACTTATCATGCCACAGATCTCCGCGCCCGAACACGGCACAGCATTCGGGCTCAAAGGCCAGCGAGGCCCGACAGCGCAGGAATTGGCGGCGCTTCAGGATGCTTGTGAAGGTCAGATAAAGATGATGCGGCATCGCCGCCAGTGCCGCGCTGACGCCGTCGGCCTGCTCGGAGATGATCGCAGCAGCGAGTTCACCATAGAGAAGGTCATGGTCATGGACGTTCAATATGACCTCGAGACGCGCAAGGCTTATCAGGCCAAGATTGAGGATGAGCCTGCGGCGAGGATCACGACCAGGCAGGAGGAGTTTCCGGAACTCGCTGGCGAACCTGAACGGCATGCCCGCTACGAAGTGGCGATTCGCATCGCGGATGACGAGTCGGCATGTCTCATCGCAGACGAGGGCAATATGCTGCAGAAGAGCACCTCTGCTCGCGTCTCCGTGCGCCCTGCAGGTTCGCGAGGGGGCGGTGCATGAACATGATCGTTCGCGACAGTGATGTGGTCCAGCAAAGCGGGCCGCCCGCGTTCAGCCTCGGCGAAAAGGTGCGGGCCAGCAGTACCATCCGCAATGACGACACCTTTCGCGGCAAGGAGATCGGCGACATTCTGGCCAGGAAGGGCGACGTGGGTTATGTCGTTTCCATCGGCACGTTCCTGCAGAAATTCCATATCTACGGTGTCGAATTTCTTGAAAGCGGCTACCGCGTCGGCATGGGGCGCAAAGAGCTCGACCCGGTCGACGAGGGCGTAGATGATCTGCCATTGCCGGAAATGGCTGTGTCATGACAGAGCCGTTCAAAATATCGATCGGGCCAGCGCGTGAAAACCGCAGTCAATCTCATCAATGACGAGTCAGTTGCCACCGCGCCGCCTGATGGGATCCTGGTCGGCGCCGGTGCTATCGGCGAGATTGTCCGGGTCGCGATGCATACCGAAGCGCGCGTGCCGATTTATCTTGTAGGTTTTGGTGAGCGGCTGGTCGTTGGTTGTCTTGAAGAAGAGATCACAATCCTTTGAGGGGATGTTCTCGCAATGAGAGTGTCGAGAGAGGTACCGGTCGGGCTGATCCCGCATCCGAACGAGCTAGATCGCAAGCGGATCGAACGTGCTTTGATCTCGCGCAAGCACTATCGCTATGTCTCGCCTAGTGTGACGCCGGTAAAGGCTGGCTATCTCATTGAGAGTCCCTGCTGCTCGCGCAATATCGAGAACGATGGCGGTCAGATCGATGTCGCGCTATTTCATTACGATGTCGAGAGCGGGATCTGGAAACTGTTCTTCAAGAACCATGCGCGAGGAAACTGGAAATTTTACAGCATTTTCCACCGGCTGGCCTCTGCGATCGACGAATTGAACACGGATCCCGAGCGGCTGTTCTGGCAGTGATGCTCATTTAGCAGCAGTCATATAGGAGCCACAATGGCGCTCGCCACAGAACAATTGATCGAAATCGAACGCCTGCTTGCGACAGCTAACACAGACACTAGCGCCGTTGCTGACCTAAGGAGCCGCTTTCCGCAGCTCACCTTGGTTCGATGTGCTGCGTCGGATGTGACGGAGCAGCCATTCCGGCGTCTTCCACAGTTTGACCTGCATCTAATCGATGGATCGGACCACTGCATGCAGATTACGGCCGACCAGGCGCGAGCGACTGGATTGGTGCTGGCTAGAAGGCATGTTGGGCGATGATCAGAACTGGACCTGCAGAGAATCGCCTCGATGACGCGGAGGCGGTGAATGCAATTCCGCTCTCGGATCCTGATATCATTGTTGCCGACTCTCTGCCGTCGAAGCGCAATTGTGTTCGCAGCGAATTTCCAGTCGGTGGACGACTGAGAGGCTCGAACGAGCTTTCGCGGTCTATGTTGGCCGCAAGTATAACGTTGCGGTTCCAAGCGCACGATTGGGCTCCTGCTTGGCCTGAAGGCGGTCAGTATCGAGCGGGAGCAAGAGGTAATCGCCTCCTCCTATTCGTTTCTCAGGCCGTCCACGCCATCAATCTCGCGGACGCACGGGCGGAGTTTGCCGACATCGACTGTTGGTCCGAAACGTGGCTCAAGGCAATGCCGAAGTACGTATGAGGCCTAACACACGGGCGATTATCGCCGTCAACCCGAACGGGCCACCCGGCACCAATGCAGGTGCGAAGTTCAAGTCGCGGCGCGAGGTCCACCCCAAAGGGGGCGAAACTGAACACGTCACAATCGAGCAGCCCACCGGTCTCTAAACCTGGCAAAAAAACGGGAACGATATGAATCCGCAGATCATCATTCACGTCCGCTTCGCCCCGAATGGCAGGGTGATCCAGATCAGCGAGCGCCCGGCGAGGCTCACGCCCGACCAATGGTTTAATGTTCTCAAGGCCCGAGCCGGCTCTGCCTATCGCCCACTGTCCCGTGGTCGTGGCGTTTTTCGGCTGACCCGGGCCGCAGTTGATACCTTCAAGCAAGAAACTGTGACGCCGGCATGAGCGAAGAGATCATCGATATCGTGGCTAGCCACGAGATTGAGGTGGTCGCAGGCTGTCCAGCCGATGCGATCGAGCGGGTGGCGCCAGGGCGTACAGTCTGTCGCAGATCGAAGACATCGGCGAGGGCCTGCCGGTTACAATTCTTGTGATCCTGACTTTCGGTAATGACTATTTCAATTATGTCAATCGTTGCTGGCACGACGGAGTTTGGCTTAAGATCGCTTACTGCGGGTTGTTCTCCCCGGATCGGTCATGATTCAGATACAAAGGCACGGTGCGACCTTGGAGGTCGACAGTGGTTTTGCATCGGGGCCTCGTAATGGCACGCGCTTAGATCGGTTGCACTCCGCGCTGTAGTCGACAATGGGGTCCGAGTGTCCGGGGGGCCGTATAGTCGCGATCCGTCGGCTTTGCGAAACACCCACGTGCCGGCGGTCTCGTTCCTCCGATAACCGATCGACAGGCCTTGTCCGATTGATACAAAGACGGGCGTTTTGCGCACCGGCTTGTCCAGCCGCGCACTGCGGCTTTCGAGCGTCTTGTCCCTGATGCGCCTGACCATCGCCGATGCCTCAGCTTCATTCCGAAAGTGTCCAGCCGGAGTCCAGTGGACAAGGATTTACACGGGACTGATACTGGCGGACGCCAGCGCGCTCGAATCCTTGAAACGGCCGGCAATTTGAAGATCTCTATAATAGGGCGTCGTGTCCTTCGCTCACCTGAACAAGAACAAGCTTCGCTCAGAAGCATGCCTTGGCCGCAGGAGGAGCCCGTGGGATTGAGACAAAAGCTCGCTAGCGTTTCCTTTCCGCGGAGCCTTTAGGCCGTCTGCTTTTCCAAAGCTGTACAAGCGGAAGACACCGCTCAGCATATGTTAGGTGAATCATCCCGTTCACGTCGGCGATACGCGATAAACCGACAAGTCTGAGTTGGCAGCTGAATTAGACGGTTGCGTCTTACAAGGGATATTTCCCAAAATTACCCAGATGCTGAGTTCGGACGCCAGCAACCAATGCGACCTCATCTGGAATAATCACGATCGGGGCAGGGCCGCGCCTCATAAGGCCGAAGCAGGACAGTTCGAGTCATCTCCAAAATGCTGACCGAAAAACACCGCGTATCCACGGACAACCGCTGGGATAAAGTTCTATCGCTCCGATCTCATCGGAAGGCTGCCGCAGAGCCGGAATGATCTCGTGGGGATTGCTCATGCCCTGCATCGGAAGAGAAAAGTGAAGCGGGTTATGGCATGAGCTACACCGACGCAGCCTTTAGTTTCTGGTGGACCCTCTGGAATAATAACTACGAAGTCTTCGCAGCAGATGGCTGGACGCCCGATGATCAGTTCGGCCTTTCGGTTGCAGGCGGCGAACACTGCGAGGACCATTCTCGAATCCTATTATCCGTTCGAGGCATCGAATGTTCTTGATGACCTGAGCGAGCCCAAAGACATCTGACCGTCAAGGACATCTGCTTGTTGGACGCCTGCTCATGCCAAATGCATGGAAATACGCCTATAGCCGACTCTTCCCAGTCGCACCGGCTTTCACGGAAACCGGAGTTCTTGCCCTTGAGGGCAGCGCCGCGTGCTCGAATGCATGATCGACGAGCGCGTCGATGGGATCTGCATTCTGGCTCATTGTTCCGAGCAGTTCCTGTTATCGGAGCAGGAGTGCGATATATTGGTTGATTTGTCCTGGCTCATGTGGGTAGTCGCAAGGCGGTCATGATCACATGCAAACATTTCAGCACGCAATTTGCAATCGAGCGCGCCCGCTATGCGGCCGCGCGTGGCGCAAGCCTTCTGATGCTGATGCCGCCCTATCTCGGCGTGAGCCTCAACGCAGACGCGCCCTCGATGTTCGATCGTTTCGGCCGTGTCGCAGATGCGGCCAAGATTTCGATCCTGGTCCTGAATGCGCTGCTCAGTGGCGTGACGTTAACAATGTCGTTTCTGGTGCGCCTTGCCCGGGAGATGCCGCGCTTTAGTTATTTCAATATCGAGGTGCCGTTTGCCGCGGCGAAGCCGCGGACGTTGACTGACGCCGGAGGAGAGGCAATCCTAGGCCCCTTCGACGGAGAGGAAGCCATTACAATGATGCCAGATCTCGATGCTGGTGCGAGCGGGACGATACCGGGCGCGCTGCTTCCTGATCTATTGCGTCCAGTGATCGATCATCACACGACGGGACGCCGGCGGGAAGCCGTCCTGCCTATGGAAGAGTGCTGTCATTAATCGGTTTCGAGAACCGCCAGTGTGGCCTGCGCGCCGCCACGGGCGCGATGTGACATAGCTGAAGGAAATTCACCCCCACAAACAGCGCCGTGAGGAAAAGAGCTTTAGCGGCTTATTGGAATTAGGAGAGGCGACGCAAGCCGACCGGGCGCGCACAAGCCCCGAACCGGTGGTTAGCTGTCCCCGATAAGGTTTGAGCTTTCAACTCGTCAGTGCGCGCATTGTCAGCTGAAGACGTACATTCGTAGAGGTGCTAGGGAGGAGGTTTGGAGATGACCGGGACGCTCAATGGGACTATGTCGCATGCTTGGACGAGGCGGTCGCGCTCGACAGTCCGCAATGCAGCCATAGAAATCGACACAATCGATGCTCGTCTTCTTGATCTCGTTCAACGCAACAATCGCCTAAGCAGTGAAGAACTCGGCGCGAAAGTTGGCCTATCTGCATCCGGAGTTCAGCGCCGACTAAAGCGCCTACGAAAGGAGGGCGTGATAGAATCAGACGTTTCAATCATTTCGCCAAGGGCGATCGGCCGAAGCTTGACTATGCTGGTCCTCACTTTCTTTGAGCGCGATCGCGCCGACATCATTGATCGCTTTAAGCGGGGGATCCGCACTATGACGGAGGTGATGAGCGGATTTTACGTCACTGGCCAAACTGATTTCATCCTGTTGGTGACTGCAAATAATATGGAAGAGTACGAGCATTTCACCCGACGCTTGATAAAGGAAAATCCAGATATGAAGCGCCTCGAGACTGTAGTTGTTTTGGACCGAGTCAAAGCCGGTTTCATTTTACCAATGGGATCGTTGGCATGCTGGTGACCAATCTCGCCGTGACCCTTAACGCCCTGATCTTGGATCAAGCATAATCGCTTTCCGTGCTGTGAGAGCGGTAACGACCATCTCGCACTCTCGGCCCGGGTCGATGCGGTCCGATTAAAATGAGGCCGCGTTCCAGCTTCGGCGCATGCTCCTCAACAGCAATGTCCGAGGCTAACACTATGAGGCCGGCGCTTGTTGTGCGGTTTCGGACTGCCGAACAAATCAGGCCAGGTTCAAGACGCCTTGCGCGATCGACAGGTCGCTAATTTTTCCGGGCATAATCAGAAGCTTTATTCAGCAAGGCGCTGGTACGGGGATTGCTGCAAGCACTCGTCAAGGGCGAGCGTCCACGCAGGCTCGCAAGAGCGATCTCCTTTTGAACCCGGACGGGCTCGAATGGCGCGCTACTCATCGGTTTAAAGGAAGATTGATACAAATCGTGCTCCCAAAGACGGCAGGGGCAGTTCGATCACGTCCCAAAATACGCCGGCAGCAACACGGGCAAAGCTCTAACTGACGCGGGCGCCGGCGGCGTCGAGGAGCCAAAAACGGAGATGGGATGGACGATCGGAATATCGGCTGAGTGAGGACGGGTACCCCAACTGGCGACGTCGCTCCGGCTCAGCACCTCTATATTAACTTTCTGGAAGAGTGCGGCACCTGTGAAGGCATGGACGACGTCTCGTGCGAACCGTCGACAGCAACGGCATTTGCGATCTAATTGGCAAGTTCAAAGCGCAGGAGATGTAAATCGCGATATTCGGTGAGAGGATGGCAATGTATGCCGCCAGCAGCATTTCAACAGACATTCCGAACCATGCCAACTCTGGCGTCGTGCAGCTCGGCGGTCTGCTCTGCAGACCGAGAAGGAGGCGCATGGGCCGAGAAGCGCCTGTGAGTGCCGCTCTGTTGAGCTCTCTTGCCTTCTCGTCCATGCAGCGTTCTCTCCCGTTTCTGAGGTTCAAATGACGCGTTCTAGTGCTTCTCCTTCCAAACTGCGCGAGCATCCAGAGATATCAGTCGGCGAATCCTTGACTTACCAAACCCGGACTGTGGTCGGGCCCCCTATCTCCCTCCTGTGCAAACCACACGGAGACCAAGCCGACTTGGAGGCAAGCGAAAGTTGGGTTGTCGCCAGATCAGAGCCCGACATTTGCGCGGTACCGGCATTCATAATGAGGATCCGCGGCATCAGCGACTTCGGGTCAACGTTATTCGACGGAAAGGCGCCGACCATGACAGCTGCCGTGTTCGCATAGACGCGGTGACCCGTGGGGTTTTCGCGGCCCTCAGCGGCCACGCCTGCGGGGTAAAGGAAATGCCAAACCCGATCGAAATCTTCAGTCGCCGTCGTTGTGCTGGCTTGATCGTGTAAGCCCCTTCAGCGCGAAATGTTGGATCTTGCCCAACGCCGTTCGTGGCAATTCTTCCGTGAAAATAATTTCGCGCGGCACCTTAAAGCGGGCGAGCTGCGAGCCTGCATGCGCCGTTAGTGCTTCCGCGTCAAGCCGAACCCCCGGCCGCCTGATCACATAAGCGATCGGCACCTCATCCCAGCGCGGATCGGGTCGACCGACAACGGCGCAGTCTGCGACATCGGGATGCTCCCTGAGCGCGCGCTCTACTTCCGCCGGGTAGATATTTTCTCCACCGGAAATGATCAGGTTCCTTTTGCGATCATGAACCCAAAAGTATCCATCGGCATCGCGGCGGCCGATGTCACCGGTGAGATACCAGCCGTTGTGCAAAGGCTCGCGCGTTGCTTGTTGAGCGCCCCAATACCCGCTGAAGACATTGGGGCCCCGTACGGCGATCTCGCCCGGGCTGCCTGCCTGCAACTTGTTGCCGGTATCATCGAGAATAGCCGCTTCGCAGCATAGGCCGGGCAAGCCGCTCGAGCCCTTACGCGTAAGATCGCCGCCGAGCCTCGTATACACAGCAATAGGGCAGGTCTCGGTCGAACCGTAAACCTGCAGCACTGGCACCCCACGCGCGACAAAGCGTTCGATAAGGTGCTGCGGGACCATCGTTGAACCGGTGCAAATTGCCTTCAGTGAGGAGAGGTCCGTCGTCCGCCACTGAGGATGGTCGGTTAGGACTTGCATCATGGCAGGCACCAACGCTGCTAGCGTAGGTCTGTCGCGTTCGATCGCAGCAAGCGTCGCCTCGGGCGTAAATCGCGTGTGAATGGTGACGGTCGCGCCGTGATGCAACGCGGGCGTGGTCTGGATATTCAGGCCGCCAACGTGAAACAGCGGCAAGACCGTCAGGACATGATCGGTCGAGCCGAGGTTATGCATGTGCTGACTCATAACTCCATTCCACAGCAACGCTTCTTGACGCAGCACAGCGCCTTTCGGCCGCCCTGTGGTACCCGAAGTATAGACAATCAGAAGCGGGCAAGACAGGTCCGTGTGCTGATTGCGATCGTCGCCTCGGCCCTGGTCTACCAGGCAGTCCCACTTACTTCCGCCGAGAGGCGAAAAGTCCAACCCGGCAACAAAGGTATCGGGCAATTGCCCCGCCAGAGCTGGTAGCAGCGCATCAAAGGCCTGTTCTAGAGCTAGCACTTTGGGACGGGCGTCGGAGAGGATGAACAACTGTTCCGCGACCGTAAGCCGCCAATTTAATGGAACGAGCATCGCGCCGAGTCGCGCGCAGGCATAGAGCAGGGCCAGGTAGTCGGGCCGGTTGAGGCCAAGGATCGCAACGCGGTCGCCTCTCTCGATGCCGAGCTGGTGTTTTAGAGCACGAACGATTTGCTCGATCCTTTGAGTGAAGGCGGCGTAGCTTAGGGTGCCCCCGTCGAAGTGGATCGCGGGTTTGTCGGGAGCAAACGACGCGTTACGCTCAATCAGTGTGCAAAGATCCACCTTTGTCCCCTTTTCGCTCAGGTTCGCTACGTACTTGCAAAACTGCTTAAACCCCTGACCTCCTGAGCCGTTTGGAAGCTCTCGATCGCGATCAGATCACATCGGATGGCCTTCAGGCACGCGAGCAGTCAAGCGATCTCAGTCGGAAGCATACGGTCTTGACGACGTCATCAGCCCGGGCTCGATGTAAATCTCTTAAAGCGTAAAGGCGTAGGCGCGTCGTCACGGGCTCCGTTTTGTCCGACAGCGCTGGCGTGCATCTGCGCGTAGTGATAAGCGCACCATGACGTTATCTTCTTCAGGGTTCCGACTTACAAGCTCACCGCACATATAGGGAGATCTGGAATTTCCATCTTTGAAGCCGACTATGGCTCGGCATTGACCTTCAGTGTGGTCGACCAACAGAACGTTCTTGACACCGTCGGGGTTTTTCATCGTGCTGCCCCGAAATGCGAAGCAATCTTTCGCGATTGTCGCGCCGGTCATGCCGACCGACATTAGCCGCCTAAGCCGATTGGAACCATCGGAGGTCGGATCGACCGTCGTGCATTTCCGAGATGATGGTGCCGTGCGAGCTCCAAGCGGGCTGAACGAACACAACCAAAAACTCCTTGGTTCAACTGATCTCCACGGGTGTCCCGGCCCGCGGAGGAACTCGGTTTCCAATCTGCAATGGGAGCCGCACAGTGCGGTAGGGGTGACGTTGACGTCCTCTGAATTGACCAGCTCTCCAGCGATGTGAATCAAAGAAGGCGTATGGTGCCGCCCGTAGATTGTCGAGCCCATCAGGACCACCCGCAAGCCGCACTGTCGCGATGATCGAGGTAAGACGGTGCGGTGCGATTCTGACATGCTCGAACATTCGCAATCCTTATCTCGATCAGCCCGAGACTGGTGTACCTTGAGATCATACAATTTAACGTTACGTGCGATTCAAGCCCCTTGGACTTGTCGCTGGATCAAATTTTTCCGAGGCTCACCGGGCAACGCCGATAGGAAAAGTGGAAGAGCTCGCGATGCCAAGCTTAGTTAGTGGCCGCAACCGAGAAATACACAGTACCACGTCTTCCGCACTCGACCCTCACGCCATGGCGTGCCTTTGTCCGCCAACGCAATTCACGAGATGCACCCCAGCTAGCGGCGCCTGCCGTGAAGAACGAGCCGCGCGAATGCGCGAGCGCGCCGCCGTACGGCGGCAAATGGCGATGGCAGATATCGCGTCGCGCAGCAATCATCGCAGCGTCTGGTAAAGCCGATGCTATAGCCGCCCACGCGGTTCAACTAACGAAATGTAGAGCTGCTCATGGTGGATATGCGCGCCCTTGCCATCACACCGAGGCCGTCGAGTCTTGCGATGCGAGGCGATAAAATCGCCGTCGGAAACGCGGCCGGACGTCGACCAAATCGAAGCCGAGCCCGGCGGCAAGGGTTTGGCATGATAGAAGAGCGCAGCTCCGGCGTTTCACTTCTCATAGGGGGGCGGTTAAGTTCTGCGTCCGCCTTGACACTGACGGCCTGGGTGCGCGATGTCAGCCCGAGGATCCTTGGCACGAGCTCCTTCGCGACCGAAATGGCCGGCATGCCACGGCACGTTCGTGATGAACGGCTCGAAACGCGCGAGATCTTGCATCCGGTGACGATCTTGCCGCCATCGCGCGCCAACTCTGTCACTAGCACATAATTGGCGTTGCGCCCTCGGCTTTATCTGCGCGCCCGAGGTCGGGCTGCCGATCTCTTCGTAAGATAAGTAGAACTGGAGCACCGCCGAACGGTGAGCGCGCGCCGTTGGTGCGAACTTGCCGGAAAGGCATGATAGGAGAGATAGCCGCCGCACTTCATGTCGTAGATTCCTGCCCAAACGCGCTCTCCCCCTCGATCTTGAATGGCAGCCGCTCGACGAAGCCGATCGGATGGACTGTGTCGAAATGGCTCGGCACCACGATGCCAGGCGCCTCCTGTTCCCCGGAGGAGCGCGCCAGCAAACGATCGCTGCAACCGTCTCCGGTCCAAGCTGCCCGGCGGGCGCGATATCCGATGCGCCCAGACCGGCGACCGATTTCGACCAAGCGGCGAATGCCGTCGAGGATTGAGGCTGCTTAAAATGGGGTTTTGGGAATGGCTGTCATCGACGCCTGTAGGTTTCAGCCTTTATCGCGCGCACGAGTTCGTGGTGCGGTTCCACTCAATCAGATCATGATCTAGCGCGGTAATCATCAGGCTCGCCAACTTGTCGGTCGTAGGTGTCTGTGAAGTGTGATCTCATTTCGCGGCAACGATGCTACACGCCAGTCGATGGTAACGGTGCTATTAAGGCTGGTAGGTGTTGATCCAAAATCACGCAAAGACAATTGCACGACATGGTCAAGTGCGCCATTTCCCATGTGAGTTGTAGCTTTTCATGTCAGAAGTGTCTTTGTGCGTCGCGCGTATTGCATGTGAACTAACGTCGATCCAGCCGCGCTTGCGGGCGCTTGCAACCATCGTGTTGTAGGCTGCTTCACAGTTTTCGCGGTCTTTGGGACGTCCGGGTAGCGTAGGCACCAAGCCAATAGGAATCAGCGCGTGGTCTTGGTCAACGAAAGTGCTCCCTCTTAAGGCTGCAGGTGTGGGGGACAGTGGGCCCTTCAATACGAGCTTGAACCCGCCAAAGTCTAGGGGTCGAGCAGTTGAAAGCCCCTTTCAGGCATATTCTATGATCATGTCTCGGATTCCCCACGAACGCATCTAGCCGCTGTTCGTCTCGAGCAGCGGTAACGTGCGCAAGCGGCACTCAATCATGCGGTAAGGTTCGAAGCGCGCCCCGAAAGTTGATCAATGGACTGCCATGAGCTAGCCGAGTCGCGATAATTCGTCCGACAAAGATGGTATGCGTGCCAATCACCTTGTGATCGTGCAAAACGCACTCGAGCGCGCAAGGTGCGCTTCGCAGAAGCGGTACGTCGAGGAGCCCCTGACTCCATGGCGCGATATCGAAACGCTGGTGACCTTTCACACCTTCCCGGCCGCCAAAGCGCAACGCGAGGTCCTCCTGGCGCCGCCGAGAAGACTCACTCCAAAGCTGCGTCTGGCGAATATCGCGTCATGCGTTTCGGAACTGGCATTAATACCGACCACCACGCAGGGCGGCTCCATGCAGATCGAAGTCACAGAACTGAGCGTCAGACCACGCCGCCCGACGGCCGTTCCCGTCGTTACGATGGCGACGCCACTCGGCAGATTTTGCATGGCTTGCCTGAACTCTGTCGCTTGAATTGACGGAACATTGCGCATCTCGGAAGAAAACTGGCCCCTCATAATCTGCCTCGGAAGGTGTTCGGTTTTCCGCGTTTTCGTTGTGGCGATATCATCCAGATAGTAGTTGCGCACTTCAGCCGTCAGAAACCGACCGTATTCCAGGGACGTTGTCCCTACGATCCTGAGGCACTCCGGGCATCAGGGCCTTCGCGCAGGACTGAGCCAAAAAGCGTAAGCCGTGGCTCACGAACTCGTCGTCGCCATCGGTATAAGTACGGGTGAACCATCGGCACCCCGGGCCCGCAAGATGACGCCGCCTCCGAGGTTTGGGAGCGTCGGCAGCTCTCAGCGCGTAGCGGCATGAGAGCACCTAGTGGATTCCGGAATCGTCGACAATCTGCTTTTTTGCAGCGAGAAGATGCTTATCGAGTGTTGTGTGCAGCGTACCCCGCAAATTTGAGGGGATGGAGCTGTCTGTATCGATGACCTCCCGAAATTTCCGAATGATGTGTTCTATCTTTGCCATAGATGCGAGCGCTTCTACCGTTCGTGGAGACGTCATTGCTTATCCTTTGACGCGTTGCGTGCACTCAAAATTGAGAACCTAAGCTTCGGCGCGGCCTTTGCTGATTGTCTCGGCAGGCGGCTTCGCACTGGTCTTCGCGATCTGAGGCCTTCCGCGCATCCTGCTCCCGTCGCTTCGAAAGCGGGGCTGCTGCGTCTGTGACCCGGCAACCGCGGTAAGCGCCTCGACGTGTGGCAGAGGCAACTCGCGCTTTGCGCCTGCAATCTCTTCGCGCTCGTAGGCTTCGATGTTGGTGTTCAAAATGTCGTACATCGGCCGTGTCAAGCATTGGAGATCGCGATCAGGTGTTTCAATCGCGCGGCTGCCGCACCGCTATTAAGGGATGCTTGCCCAAGGGCGACGCCCTCCTTCAAGCTGCTTGCGTGGCCGGCCACGATCATTGCCGCGGCGGCGTTGAGAAGAGCAACATCGCGGTACGGACTTGGCATGCCGTCGAGCACGCTTTGCAGCGCGATTGCATTGGCATCGGCGTTGCCGCCCCTCAGCGCCTCGTTGTGGCAGCGGGCGAGGCCCGCTTCTTCCGGGGTGACTTCGAAGGTGCGGATCGCATCTCTCTCTAGCGCGGCAACAAACGTCGGCCCGGTGAGGGTGATCTCATCGAGTCCATCTGAGCCATGCACCACCCACACCGACTCAGCACCAAGGTTCTTTAACACCTGCGCCAAGGGCTGCACCCATCGCCGCGAAAATACTCCGACGATCTGCCGCTTGACTCCGGCCGGATTTGCGAGCGGGCCGACTAGATTGAAGATCGTGCGGGTCCCAAGTGCCGCTCGGATCTGAGCAACATGGTGCATAGCCGGATGACGGATGGGCGCAAGCATGAAGCCGATGCCAGCTTCGTGCACACAACGAGCAACGCCTACAGGCGGGAGGTCGACCTTCACGCCGAGGCGGGCCAAGACGTCAGCAGCGCCTGATAGTGAGGACACGGCGCGGTTGCCATGCTTGGCCACAGGAACGCCCGCCCCGGCGACGATGAATGAGGCGCATGTCGACACGTTGACTGAGCCCGAAGCGTCACCGCCCGTACCAACGATGTCGACAGGATCTGGGGGCGCACTGACCCGGAGCATTTTGCTCCTCATGGCCGAGGCTGCGCCGGTGACTTCTTCTACGGTTTCGCCACGTACCCGCATCCCCATTAATAATCCCCCGATCTGGGAGGATGTCGCCTGGCCCGACATCATGATTTCAAAGGCTGTTGCGGTCTCCTCGCGGGTCAGCGTGGCACCTGTAGCAACTTTGCTAATGATCGATTTGAGGGCGTTCATTGGTCTACACGTGCTTAGTCGTTCCAATTGGACAGTCGCGCGTGCGAGCGCGACCTCAATCCGCTAGTTGATTCCATCTTCCATGTTGTCGATACCCACGCTGTTCTTTGCTGATATATGATCGGACAAACGTTGCGGTTTTGTGGGATCGAGCCGAACTCGACGGTTGCAGGATGACGTCGATGCCACACACGACTACTCGCCGTTGATGTTCCCAGCTGGCGCTGCGCATAGCTCGAAATCCTGACCAAATACACTGCATGTTGCTCCTGATATGGCATTATGTCGCGCGGTCTCGATCACAAATGTTACTCCTCCTCTTTGAGATACTTGACCTTCGAGCGCGTTGCGCAACTTTCGAGCGTCTCGGCCGGCATCATTGGCGCTCGTTACCGGCAGCGTCTGTTGGCTTAGAGGATGTTTGTAGTGATCCTAAGTCACTCGTTATCATACTTGCGCGCTCCATGAATCAATCTCACCCGTTTTCGTTTTCTGCGTTCAACAGCGAGGCGTCATTCGAAACGGGCGTTAGTGGGTCATGCAGCTCGGCAACCGGTCCGGCTCGGACCGCGTATGCGTGTCGAGGCATGCGCGGTGTCAGCTTGAACGTCAGTCCGCTCTGCAATCTTTACAACCTGACGCTACGTAAGAATCAAGCTATCCATGGCGTTCACCTGCAAAGGAGCAAGTGTTCTTTGCTCGAGATCAGATCAGACGATTGGACGACAAGACGGTGGGTGGTTCCATAGTCGAGCATGGCGGGACGACTTCTTGTGCGCCCAGCCCGTCGTGGAATCGTTGACTGCGATCGGTATGATGGCTTGCATGTCTCCTCCCAAGGATTGTTATCGTCGGTGATGAATGGACCAACAATCCATCAGGAGGGCGCACCTTAGATCTAATGTGACTGACGCGTCCGTTGGTGGATCAGAGTCAGCAGGGCGGCCCGCGCTTGCATCAATCGCGAACTCCAGATGTCGATGGCTTCGACCCGCAGGGGCCTCGCAGTTACACTACGCAATGCTAGAAGTGTAACGAGCAGATCATCTCGAGTGTTACGCAATTTGCGTAATCCCCACGCGAGGTTCGATGCGCGGCCAATCAGGCCTATGCGACCCAGCTCCGCCTGCTTCGACGCAACGCCGTTGTCCTGATCGACAACGTGGTCACCGAATTCAACGCACCACTTAGAACCGGGTTGGTCTAAGTGACCAGGTCGCGAATTCGAGTTCTGCCACGGAACGTGGGCGACACCAATCTGGCTCATGCCGGGGACAGGACGATCCGTCGATGTGGACTCCAGTTAGAGAGTAGAATCTACAGACACGGACGTTCGACTCCCGCCGGCTACATTCGGAATACGCCATAATGGGGCGCTTCGATGGAAGCATTCAGCGAAGCGCTCAGGGCGATCGCGAGTGCACTTCGGGTATCGACTGGATCAAGAATTCCGTCGTCCCAGATTTCGGAGGTTGCATAGTAGGCGCTGGATCGTTCCCGATACTCGTCGAGAAGGGGACCTCGAATGGCTGCCAGCTCCTGCTCTGCGAGCCGCCCACCGACACGGGCCAGTTGTCGGGTCTTAACGTGGGTCAGCACACATGCCGCTTGCTCGGCGCCCATCGCAGAGATCTGAGACTGCGGCCAGGTGAAGACGAACCGAGGATCGAAAGCACGTCCCGCCATAGCGTAGGTACCTGCTCCGTGCGAGCTGTTGCAAACGACCGTGAATTTTGGGACCGACGCTCCCGAGACGGCCATGATCAGCTTGGCACCATCCTTGGTTATGCCACGGCGCTCGTATTCGCGGCCGACCATGAAACCCGTTGTATTCTGCAGGAAGAGCAGGGGCGTCCGGTTCTTATCGCATAGTTGGATGAAGTGAGCGCCCTTCAGCGCACTTTCGCTGAGCAGCACGCCATTATTTGCAAGAATCCCTATTTGATATCCATGAAGCCGCGCGAAACCGCACAGCAGGGACGTGCCGAAACGCGGCTGGTATTCGTGAAATCGGCTACCATCGATCATGCGGGCGATGATCTCCCGCATGTCAAACTGCACTCGAGGGTCCTTTGGAATAATGCCGTATAGTTCCGATGCGTCGTAGGCAGGGGGCTCCGGGGCGGCTTGATCAATCGGAGTCTTCGCGGGACGATGGAATCGGGCAACGATATCACGTGCGATCGCAATAGCGTGCATCTCGGAGCTTGCGGAATAATCGCTCGTGCCCGACACGCTCGTATGCATGTGGGCGCCCCCAAGCTCCTGTGCCGATACGTCTTCACCGGTAGCAGCTTTCACGACTGGAGGGCCACCGAGAAATATAGCTCCCGTATCCTCGACCATAATGTTGAATTCGCTAAGCGCCGGGACGTAGGCCGCTCCCGCTGTGCAATGACCCATTGCGATCGCGACCTGCGGTACTCCCATCTTGGAGAGAATGGATTGGTTACGGAGGATCCGGCCCGCGAAGTAGCGATCGGCGAAGAACTCTGCCTGAAAAGGTAGGAATCCTCCGGCGCCGTCGCACAAATGAATCACTGACAGACGATTCTCGATTGCGATGTCCAAGGCTCGCACTATCTTCTTGACAGACAACGGATACCATGCGCCGCCCTTTACGCTTGCGTCGTCTGCATGAACCATCACCTCGCGACCCGCGACGATCCCGATGCCGACGACCTGTGCCGCGCCGGGCACTTCGCCGTTATAGGCCTTGTTAGCGGCCAGCGTTGAAAGCTCGAGGAACGGAGTTTTTGGATCGAGCAAGGCGTCGATGCGATCTCGTACAAACAGCTTATTTTGACGTCGAAGGCGCTCGAGCTGACGCTCGGGCCGCTGGAAGCGGACAGCTCGTTGCCGCTCCTTCAACTCGTCAGCAAGCCGCCTGTTGTGGAGCTCGTTTTGACGAAAGTCTTGCGAATTGACATTCGCCCCAGAAGCGATTCGTAGCATTTCAGCGCCCTTCTTTCGATAGCGTAATCAGCACAGCATCCCGCTCGAAGCTCTCCCCTTCTTTGAAATGGATTCGATCGACTACGCCATCCTGTGAAGAGCGAATAATAGTTTCCAGCTTCATGCTCTCAATCATCATCAGCGCCGCGCCTGCGGATACCGGTTGACCAGGCGAAACCGCGATCGTAACGACTACTCCCGGCATCGGTGCGCGGGTCATGAGCGAACTTTCTTCTTGGTTCACGCAAGCGAGCGTTCGCAACGGGTCGCTGTAGCGCAAAACGCGCGTCATGCCACGGATGTGGACGTGAATCAGGTCGCCTTCGATGACGAAGCGGACCCGTTCGGTCTCGCCGGCAATGGTCAGGACACCTGAATTCTCGCCGTATTGGGCGAACGCGACCGGGGAAATGACTTGGTCGCGCAAGTGAAGATGATAGGAGCCGGATTGGCAGGGTGAAAGCCATAACTGATGGTCGACGCCATCAACCTCGACGGAGTGATACACGTCAATTTCTCCAATGGCCCAGCGAAGCGTGAAGCGCGGGCACGGCATCGGCCGATTCGCGGACTTGTCGGATCAGGAGAGCAGCTGATGCCAGGAATGCCGGTAGGCCGGTAGCAGAGTTACCGGCGGCAATGTGCGGGTTTTCCTCCAGATATCCCGTATGAAACTGTCCGCGGATAAACGACTCGTCGGAAAGGATGCGGGCGAGGAAGCTAGCGTTTGTCTCGCAGCCGAGAAGAATGATCCCCTGAATCGCGTGATTGGCCGTCGCGGTGGCCAATGTGCGCGTCGGCGAATGCGCGATGATCTTTGCGAGCATGGGATCAAACGCAGTGGTGATTTGCTGACCCTGCGTGATGCCGCTGTCAATCCGTACCCCACTCGGATACTCGAGAAGAAGTACTTTGCCGGACGTCGGAACATAGCCTCGTTCGGGGGCTTCAGCGTACAGCCTTACTTCGATAGCGTGGCCGTTCGAAACGATATCTGACTGAGCAAAACCAAGTTCTCGGCCCGCGGTGGCATAGACCTGTTCGGCGACAAGATCGATGCCGGTGATCATCTCAGTCACGGGATGTTCGACCTGTAGGCGCGTATTCATCTCGAGAAAGTAGAATTCTCCTGCACAGAAAATGAATTCGACGGTTCCTGCGTTTTGATAATTCGCGGCGCGTGCGATACCGACCGCGGTCTCGCAGACGCGTTTCCGTAGTTCTGGCGACAGGGCTGGCGAGGGCGCTTCCTCGATGATCTTCTGGAAGCGGCGTTGCACCGAGCACTCCCGCTCAAACAGGTGTACAATGTTCCCAAAGGAGTCGCCGAGCACCTGCACTTCGATATGCCGCGGGTTCTCAATGTATCTTTCGACGTAAAGCCGGTGATCCCCAAAATACCGTTGCCCCTCAGAGCGAGCCTGCTCAATCGCGCCTTCCAGGGCATGGACGTCGCGTACAATCCGCATGCCCTTGCCGCCCGCGCCCCCTGACGGTTTTACCAGCAAAGGGGTTCCAATGGCACGCGCCCTGGAGACGAACGTCGCTGGATCGTCCTCCTCAATTGCAGATGGGGCCACTGGAAAGCCGTTCGACTGGACGAAGTTGCGGGCCCGAATCTTATCACCCATCAGTTCAATAGTTTCAGGTGCGGGGCCGATGAACGCAACGCCGGCCTTTATCACGGCCGTGGCGAATTGAGCCTGTTCGGAAAGAAATCCATAACCTGGATGAACAGCGCCGGCGCCCGCCTTGTGAGCGGCGGCGATAATTTGTGCGATGTCCAGATAGGCCGCGATCGGCGTGTGACCGCTGATAGGAATCGCTGTGTCGGCCATGGAGACTGCCGGGCTTCGCGCATCGACCTCGTGGTAGACAACTGCAGAACGAAGGCCCAGCTTCCGTAATGTCTTGATGATGCGGGCGGCGATCTCGCCTCTGTTGGCGATAAGGACTGTATCGAAAGGCAGTGTGTGCATTCGCTATCCAAACAAACAACTCAAACGAGATCTTACGTTACTTGCGAGCGGGTTGGTCCGCTTTCGATAGCTCCGCTCGCTTATCTGTTGACATTGAGTCGGCCATCCACCGCGCAATTATTACCTTGCGGCTCGGTTTGGGGAGCGCCGCGCGGCGGCGATCGAGGGTGCAGGATGGTTCGTAGTACCTCACTTCGAGCCTGTTCTTTTCTTTGGCGGTATCGCCAATGGAAATCACATCGCGACATTGATGACTCAAGCTCGCCTGCTTGGCTCTGAGACACGCAGTGATGGCGGTGCGATCCGGGATGTGGGTGCTACACAGGCGAAACACGTCCTGTATGCAACCGTCTTTCTCCGCGTCGGTCGGCGGCTGATCTCGCGCACCCGCCGACTCGAGGCACAGAGATGCCGTTGCACAATAAGAACTACTGCACAGCGGTTGGCTTTGGGACGCAAAAACCAATGCGTTCGTTGTGTGCGCGTCACCAAATCCTCTTCAGGTCGGTACGTTGCGGTATTGGTGTTCGTGCGCAAGGCACAGTATGGCCTTTCTACAGGAAAAACAGACCGGAACCGTTCAAGTCGTTGATGGCTGCGGAAGCGTTGCTTTGTATGGTTGAACCGAAGGCTGCGATGTGTTGACGATTTACAATCAGCATGCCGATGTCGTCGTAACGCGTGTTGTCTTGCCGGACTCGACCTCGCAAGTTTGCCTGGCTCCGGACGAGATGATCGAGCAGTTGCGCGTCGACAAGGCACTAACGTCGTCCCGACGGCAAAAAAGGCCCGGCCTCATTTTGGAAGCCGGGCGAAGTCAGTCTAGGAGGAGCGACGCTGCTACACATCGCGCCGACCGTCGGCAAGGGAGAGTTGCCGCCGGCTCATTTACGGCGAGCGTTCGCCGCAAATTCGAAACACGACAAGATCGACATCCGAGCGAAATCTGGTGTCGCCTCCTTGTCTTTTGAAGATGAGATCACGGAACGCGGCCGGGCGATGTTTGCAACTAAGTTGGTAACGTCGTCAGTTTTTTCGCTTGTCATTGGTAAGAGTCGGTCATGCGGAAGCGGGACGTGGTAGGTCGGCAAAACCGTAAGCCTATGCCGCAAAAGAGGTGCAAATTCCACAGTCAAGTTATGCCATCGCCCCACACGCTAGGAGTAGCTTACGTTCGTTTGTTAGAGGTCGCGATCTCATTTCAAGATCGTACAATGTGACGTTACGTGCGATTCAAGGCCTTTCAACGAAATGATCGCACAAATTTGTCCAAGCTCCTGGCTTCCCGGAAGTAGCCAGGTCCGTACGTAACGTACTATCCATTCTGTCCACGGGTGGGGGCTTGCCCCGTGTGAGCGCTTCAGTCAGCTTGCACGTCATACTTTGTGCGATGTCACCATGCGTTCGGTCTTCTTCAGTAGCTCGCGTTTTAGCTTAGTGGACATGAATCTTCAGGTCACCATTTTGAAGCTCCTCGTTACCTATCCGAATGGCATAGCCAAACTCGACGATCTCAAGCGAGGCCATTCTGTCCAGAAGTGGCAAGGATTGGTCCGAGCGCACCAGCCGACTTGCCGCTAAGGTCCCTGATCTGATCATTGTTACGATGTGGGTGGTCAAGCGCTACTCATTCGGCTGGCACATCGCAGAGAGGGGCCGCGCCGTGCTCGAATACATGGAGAGCCGTGCTGATGTGGCCGAGCGCCCGTCAACCTTCGATGCAGATGTTCGGGTGCTTGCAGGTGCTCTTCGCGACGTCCCACGATGACGCCGAACGCGCGTGGACGAGCTCAGGGAAAATAGCTGCGGCGCCACTCGCGTGCCCGCATCGACCAGCGCTTTCAGAACGACGGTCGTGTCGTGGCGCCGATCGTAATGACGCCTAGATTATCGGATCCAAGGTTATGACAACGCTCAGGCATTCCGAACGACGGAGCGATCGTTCGCCGATGTGGGCGACACATGGTCCGAAGGCGCCGATGCCGCTCGCTTGCTGGCTCCGCCTTTTGCATCGGCAAAAGCTGCGCATCTGTTCCTACAGCCTTCGTTCGAGCCGCTCGACAGCTGGTAAGCAGGACGAAGACCAGATCAAGCATCCGGATAACTGTCATCGCCCAAATATCCACTCGCTCGGGCACTGTGGAGGGCGCGCGTCGCGAACGACTCGCGGCAAGCGTGTTCCAGGAAGAAGCCGTCCGCTTCGATAGCATTCTCGCCTGAAGCAATTTTGTGGGCCTTAATCCGGACGTCGCATTTCACCCGAATTGTGATGGCTCGATTTGCCCCGCTGTTAGATAAGTTCACGCGAGGACGTACTCTTGCCTTACCTAAAGGCCAAATCGCCAACGACCTGTAAACTTGGATTCCTGTAGCGATTGGCAAGGCTTTGCAACAAGCCAGCCATCTGGTCTGATGGAACAGAAATGTCTCCATAGTTCGGATCGAAAAGCGTAGTCCTTCCGTCCGACGCCGACGTTGCAACTGTGTGGGCGCCGCCTTCGACGAAATACAGCTGAGCAAATAATTCGATCTGTCGTCGATGATTGTGCCCACCATGCGCGAGACGCTCGACTCGTCGCCGAAGTTGCACGCTTTCTCTTCTCCGGATGGTGTCAAATCTGCGCCCGTCAGTACGGTGTTTTGTGCCTTAAGGTCGGCCTGAGAAGTGCCTGCCCCTTCGCTTTGCAACCGATCTTTGAGTCGCTGATAATCCCGTTGGAGCACAGCCGCTGAGGCGTGCCTTTGCGATCCGGGTATTAGGGCATTCATTCGGCCTGACGGACTCTCGTTAAGATTGCGGAGCCAACTCCGCAGTCAGCCCCACGCAAATGCCATCTACAATCGCGTCGGCCAATTCGACGGTTCTGTATTCGAACAGGATGTGCTCGGCCTTGCTGGGGTGGATGTGCTGGGGTGAAAAGTTGGATCGTAGGCTTGTGTGCTGGCGCAGCATTCCATCTTGTCGGGCAACTCCGCGGGCGGCAGGTTCCCACGCAGAGCGAGAGTTGCAAATGTGTCGCCAAAGCTGGCGGTATCAGCGGACTGAGTCAGTTCATCAGCATGGCTAGCGCGTGCGGGAGAGCCTCCGGTTCGATTATGCATAGCGATTTGCGTCTCCTTAGACGTACGTTTCGTCAGCGTGCGCGGGCTGCTCAGGCCCACCGCAAGTGATACTCAGGACTCAGGCAAACTGACGACGAGCTGACGTGCGAGGTATCACCGCTTTGAGAAGCTATTGTACTGATATGCCGGCGAGCGTTTCGCGCTCAGGTTGGTCCAAGCCCCAACCGTGATATACCTCGCGGGCCTCTGCCAGAGCTTTTAGTTATTCGGATATAGCTACGGCTTCCGTTGCGCTGGTGGCCATGGCCCACTGTCCTGGATCACAATGGCTTGCTGTTCGTCGTCGTAGCCGATGATGAGCATGCAGTGGGTGGTGGCCTGCCGTCCGGAATTCGCTCTTGTCAAAGCAGTCGGCCTCGGCAAGTTACTGATGTCGCTCCCGAGCGCTCGTTCAGGTTGCCGTTCTTCGCTTTCACGTTAGGAATTCGCATCAGATGATCTAAATAACAATTGCGGTCAAGGCGCCGCGCCGGCGCGCTGCGTAAGATCTGTCCCTCCGATCACCAGGATCTGGTCGACTCGGCGGCAGAGACAACAACCTTTCGACCTTGTCGCTTCAAACGGCACTGCTCAGAAATTAGCGCTCTGATGACGCTCAGCTCACCAATTCGACTCGGCCGGTGTCGAGCCGATAAAGACCCCCGACGACTTTCAGCCTATTCTGCTCGATTGCTATATTTAAAATCGGAGCCGCCGATTTGAGCTTATTGACGTTGTCGATTACATTTTTCCGGATCGCATTTGCGAGTGCATCCCCGCTTTCCTGGGAAGACGCGTTTACCGCGGGCGCAAGTGCGGCGGCGAGAGATGGAATGTGCCCAGGCAAAGACTTGCCCTCTCTTAAGGACTCGATCGTAGCACCGACGGCGCCGCAGCGATCGTGGCCAAGTACCAGGGCCAGCGGGGTATTTAGCACGGCCACCGCATATTCAATGCTGGCGAGCATCTCATCGTTGGCGAAATTACCAGCGACACGGCAGACGAACAGATCGCCAAGTCCGCTATTGAAAACATGTTCGGGTGCGATACGTGAATCGGCGCAGGTTAAGACCGCCGCATATGGATTTTGCCCGCCGATTAAAGCTTCGCGCTCCTGCCTGAAATCGTCGCGTCGTGATAGGCCCTGGACGTAGCGCGCATTGCTTTCCATTAGGCGCTTTAGCGAAGCGTCCGGCGTGAGAAGGTTGTCCGGTTTTGGCGGCGCTGTTGCCTCCATGGCGCCCGCAATCCTACCGCCCAGCAGCATGCCCGCCGCCGAAGCCGTGAACAGCATTAGCGAACGGCGAGACAGCGTCATCGGATGAGGCAGGATCGGGGGGCAGTCTTCACACATGTTTTCCCTCCTCGTATGTTGCTCTACGCCGTCCCGTGGCTTCGGCCTCAGCCCCGCTGCGGAACCAGCGCTAACTCAACGCCTTACCATATGGAGTTGCACCAACTCAGTTGCAGAGATGTGTTCGCCCTTGCGCCTCTCGCTGCGCTTGATGACACCGCGATTAGCGTTGTCCAAAATGGCTCCGAGAAGGAGTTCTAAAGTGTCGTTGCGGCAACATGATCAGGATTTCGAGACAACGTCACCGTCCCCCAACAGCCGTTCTTCAGGGCGCATGCGCTCCACTAGATTAGGATGAATGGAGCGAACGCGGAGCCGCGCGAACGGGCGCCGGAATCCATCGATGTGCGCAGGCGGCGGTGAGCACGAACGAACTGGGCATCTTGGTCGCTAGCGCTCCTCAGGTGAGTGTAGCCCGATCGAAGTTGTCATCGCGCGTGCCGAATGGGATACCTATCACATTGCGACGCGGCTAAGAACGGCTCAAGCCTCATTCCAATTTCTAGACGAACTTTGCGCCGTCCCGCAGTTCGCAGACGAATTCGCCCAGGTTCATGACCTTGGCCGGCCCTGCCACCAGCTTTGAGGCCCGCACCGTGAGCTTGCCTTCGCGGCTGAGGCTGTGGCGGATGTATTCCGTCACCGGGTACCCGGAACTGTCCACGGTTTGATGAGCATTGGAGAAGCTGATGCCATTCTGGGCAGTCACCCTGAAGGCATTGATAATCAACCCGCCCTGTGGCCGGGCCGGGTTTGCCATCGACAGTGGTGCAGCGGTTTAGGTCCAGTATGACCTTCACAGTATTGCCAGTCTGCAAGGCACTGAGCAAACTTCGGTGAGGGCTCCTCGGCCTTGACGATCGTGCTGACGATGACAGCCAACAGTAAGGACAAGAAGATTGGCGGCGTCTGCCATTGCACAGCATATTCTCTTCTTCCTCCACGGAGTAGGCGCGAAGACGTCGAGTTGCTCGATGCCATGCAAGCATGTGCCCTAACCGTTCTCAAGTGCTTCGAAGGTAATCTAACGTCACAAACTCGTATGTAAGACTGCGCAAGATTGGCGGTCCGCCGGATAATTGCAGGTGCCGAACACCGGGCCTTCGGCTGTAGCCGGCGCAAACGAAATCCTTCCGTGCGCCAACGCACCGATGCCGAGATCAAGCGCGTGTCGAAAGACAAATCGCGCCATGCTCGAGACCTTTGATTATGGACGCTTGTCGACCTTGGCACGCTGTCAGCGTCGGACCACCAGAGACTCGGGAGAGATCACGACCGCTGTTGCCCGCCGGTAAGACCAACCTCTCCCTGGCACGCCGCATCGATCTCGGAGGTCGGTGAGTAGCGAACCACCATTGGTGGCCGCTCTTAATGAACAACCAAGGGACGTTGCCCTGACGATTTTGACGAAAGCCGAGAGCCTGTGCTTGATTCCGTCGAGCCAGTTCTTGTTCTCACGGGAACCTGCGCAGGTGATTGGGTATGTGGGCCTAAGGGCGCGTTGCGCTTGCAAATAATTATGATCGATCCCGCGGAGTGCGAGTCACTTCGTGCAATGCCTGCGAATTGCGAGAACGACTGCCGTCTCGGCGGGCTCGTCACTGGATCCTCCGCATTATGACGCGCCGTGCTGTTATGTGCTCACGCTCGCTGCACCAAGCCGCGGCAAATTTTCCGCGCGAGGGCCTTTCTTGAGCACGTGCCGTTACAAGCTAGGCGCGCCATAAATGCTTCTAGCGCGATTACGGACCGGTCTGTGAAATGCCAGAGCAGGGCACCTCTGCTCCATCGGTGAGAAGCGTAAAGCTCATCACAATACTTTCGAAGCTAACACCACATTGTCAGGTTTGAGCCAACGGGCGCGACCGAGCGACTGGAGAACCTCCAATTTTCAGGCGGCACGCTGCTTGCTTCGTTCGGACCGGCGGGCACGGTCCCGCGCATGTCCGCTGTCGAGACCGAATGTACGTCTTCTGTCTGCTTCCGGCCAGCTCGCAAGTCGCGCGAGCCGGGCGGCCCACCCAGTCCAGGATCATTCCCATGAAACACTCGCTCCTCGCCGCCGTGTTGCTCTCGCTGACGTGTTTGTCCTTCACGGCGGTGCCCCAGAAGTCGGCCGCTGCGGCCCGGGTGGACGATCCCTTCCTTTGCCTCGAGGAAATCGAAGAGCCGCGCGCACTGGCTTGGGACCGCGCCGAGAATGACAAGACGCTCGGCGTGCTCCAATCAGATCCCCGCAATCGCCGCTTCTATGAGGAGGCGCTCAGCATCCTTCAGGCCAAAGACCGGATTTCGTATGTTTCGTTGGAACGGCGGGGTCTCAGCAATTTCTCGCACGACCAGAACCACGTGCGCGGCATCTGGCGGCGTACCACGCTCGACAACTATCGCGGCCAGGACCCGCACTGGGAGACCATTCTCGATATTGACGCGCTGGCGGTCGCGGATAAGAAAAACTGGGTCTTTAAGGGCGCTAGCTGCCTGCCCCCCGAAGAGCGCCTGTGCCTCGTCCAATTTTCTGATGGCGGTAAGGACGCTATGCTCGTCCGAGAGTTCGACCGGGATACCAAGGCCTTCGTCACGACCGGTTTCGCTCTTCCGGAGGGAAAGCAAGCCGTCAGCTGGGTCGACCGCCACACGGTCCTCATCGCACGAGATTGGGGAGAAGGGACCCTGACGCAGGTTGGCTACCCTTTTGTCTTGAAGGAGCTCAAGCGCGCTCAGCCGATCGTTCGAGCGCGCGAGGTCTTCCGTGGGGAGCCGACCGATGCCGTGGCGGCGCCCTTCGTGCTGCGGGATAATGAAGGCAAAGTTCATGCGGCCGGCGCCATGCGCGCCATAAGCTTCTTCGAGCAGGAGTATGTGCTCTTTGGGCCCAACGGACCGATCAAGCTAAATCTGCCAAAGAAAGCGAACATCAGCGGCATCGTCAGTGGCCGCCTGCTCGTGACGCTCGATGAAGACTGGATACTGCCCGGCAGCACCCGCTTTGCGGCCGGCTCGATGATCTCGTATGGCTTGGGCAAATGGAAGCAAGATCCGCTGCGCGCGATGCCATCGCTCGTCTTCCAGCCCGAGCCTCGACAAGCGCTCAGCGGTTCGCGGTCACCAAGAACTTGTTGATCCTGGTGATCCCTGACACATGTTCAGAGCAAGGCTTTCATCTACAGGTACGACCAGGGCACTTGGCTGGCACTCGAATACACCTATGCATCCAGGCGGCTTGTGGATTGAGTGCGGTTGACGAGTGAGTTCGTTAAGGTCGCCAGTGCAAATGGCGACCTGTCAACATCAGCGCGTTTGGTCGGAGAGATCAGTGACCAGGCCGCATCCGTGTGTCATGACCCGCCATTGGGGGATGTCGTTGTGCTCTATGGCTTCACTCCAGCCATCCCCAACGTCCCGCGGGATGGCTTCGGCTTCGCAAACCTGAATATCCAGACCTCTCACAACCACAAGAGCTCTCCTTAGTTGCGGTCGAGCATTCGCAATGGTGCGTTAAATCCATCTCGGAGGAGGCGGCGACACGGAGCGGAGAATGCACAAGACTTCGGTCGTGAAGAGGTGACGTGCGCCATGAGGTTGTGGACGCTTTCCAGCTGCAAAGCGCTCACGGTCAACGCGATCTGTTCCCGGCTGCATCAACATAGCGAGTCAGTTTACGGCTGATCACTTGACCCATGATTGCATCGTCAGCCGCAGGGAATTTGCGTGCGGGCTTGCGCTCCGACGGACAGGTGACTCACGAAAGGCAATGGAACCCATTCATGAGCGAGATGACAACTCAGATTCATTCGCACGCGGTCGTGTGGATCGACCACCTCATTGCTAAGATATTCTCCATAGGTTCAACGGGCGTCAGCGCGATGGCCGTACGCGCGCATTTGGCGCCCCAGCGTCTTGATTGCAAAGCGAATACTGGCTCTGCCGACGTGAATGACGATCCGACGTTTGTCGTCAGGGTAGGTTGGGCCCTGAGTAGCTGCACCGATTTGCTGATCATCGGGCCGGGGACCGAGAAGACCGAGCTGATGAACTTCCTGAGAGCGAACAGGCCGGATCTCACCCTGCACGTCGCGACAAGTAATCCTCCGACCGACCGGGAAATTGTAGCGGTTGGGCGAAAGATCTTCCGTCTCGATTGAGTTGGCGATGTTCTTCTTCTGATTCTGGACGGTGCAACAGATCGGCCCAAATTAGGAGAGATGAGGATCGCCCCTTCCCGGGGACCACCACCTAGCTCGCGCATCCGTTTACAGTGATGGATAAGCGCGGGAGCCGATGCTATTTAAGTCAGTAGCGCCAATGGGTGGGCTACCTCGACCGCGCGTTCTCAGGTTTTCGCCTTGACCAGCCGCCGACGTTGAGGCAGCAGGGAAAGACTTTGCAAAAGCGATCACCCGCTCGTCCTCCCGGTGACATGCCTACCAGCAGACTCGCGAAATCCCAAGCGGAACGTCTAGCAACTGCTGATCGTCATTTCCGCAGAGCGCATAGCGCGAGTTCAGAACAATGAACTGGAAAAGTCGCGAGCAAAAATGACCCCGGCATTTTTCTGCCGGGGATCGCATTTTCAGAGAGAGTTGGCTCAGAAGTCCATGCCGCCCATGCCGCCGCCCGGAGGCATCGCGGGCGCGCCGGTGTTCTTCTTCGGCAGCTCGGCGACCATGGCCTCGGTAGTGATCAGCAGAGCCGCAACCGAGGCAGCGTTCTGAATCGCGGTGCGCACGACCTTGGTCGGGTCGATGATGCCCTTGGTGACCAGGTTGCCATACTCGCCCGTCTGCGAGTCGAAGCCGTAGGCGTATTGCTCCTTCTCCAGGATCTTGCCGACGATCACCGAACCGTCTTCACCGGCGTTGATCGCGATCTGGCGAGCGGGCGCGGAGAGCGCCTTGCGCACGATCTCGACGCCGGTCTTCTGGTCGTCGTTCTTGGTGCGCAGACCCTTGAGCTGCTCGGAAGCACGGAGCAGGGCGACGCCGCCGCCCGGGACGATGCCTTCCTCGACCGCCGCGCGGGTCGCATGCATCGCGTCATCAACGCGATCCTTGCGCTCCTTCACCTCGACCTCGGTCGCGCCGCCGACGCGGATCACCGCGACGCCGCCTGCGAGCTTGGCGAGACGCTCCTGGAGCTTCTCACGGTCGTAGTCCGAGGTGGTCTCCTCGATCTGCGCCTTGATCTGGGCCACACGCGCCTCGATGTCGGCCTTCTTGCCGGCGCCGTTGACGATCGTGGTGTTCTCCTTGTCGATCATCACCTTCTTGGCGCGACCGAGCATGTTGAGCGTGACGTTCTCGAGCTTGATGCCGAGATCTTCCGAGATCGCCTGGCCGCCGGTCAGAACTGCGATGTCCTGGAGCATGGCCTTGCGGCGATCGCCGAAGCCCGGAGCCTTGACGGCCGCGACCTTCAGGCCGCCACGGAGACGGTTCACGACCAGGGTGGCGAGGGCTTCACCTTCGACGTCTTCGGCGACGATGATCAGCGGCTTGCCGGTCTGCACCACAGCCTCGAGCAGCGGCAGCAGCTCGTTCAGCGAGGAGAGCTTCTTCTCGTTGATGAGGATGTAGGCGTCGTCCATTTCAACGCGCATCTTGTCGGCGTTGGTGACGAAGTAGGGCGAGATGTACCCACGGTCGAACTGCATGCCCTCGACGACGTCGAGTTCGGTTTCGAGCGACTTGGCTTCCTCGACGGTGATGACGCCCTCGTTGCCGACCTTCTTCATGGCGTCGGAGAGGAACTTGCCGATTTCGGCATCGCCGTTGGCGGAGATGGTGCCGACCTGGGCGATCTCGTCGTTCGAGGTGACCTTCTTGGAGTTCTTGACGAGGTCGGCGACCACGGCTTCCACGGCCAGGTCGATACCACGCTTCAGGTCCATCGGGTTCATGCCGGCAGCAACCGACTTGGCGCCTTCACGAACGATCGCAGCCGCGAGCACGGTTGCAGTGGTGGTGCCGTCGCCGGCCGCGTCAGCCGACTTGGAGGCGACTTCGCGCACCATCTGCGCGCCCATGTTCTCGAACTTGTCGTCGAGCTCGATCTCCTTGGCGACGGTGACGCCGTCCTTGGTGATGCGGGGAGCGCCGAATGACTTCTCGAGCACCACGTTGCGGCCCTTTGGACCGAGGGTGACCTTTACCGCGTTGTTGAGAATTTCGACGCCGCGCAACATGCGGTCGCGGGCGTCTACGCCGAACTTGACTTCTTTGGCTGACATGTGGGTTTTCCTGAATGTTTTACTTGGTCTCACCCTTGGCGACGCCCAGCAGGCGCTCCTCAGGATGAGCGGTGCGAGCGATGGTTTAGGCCGCCTTCTTCTTGGCGGACGCGTCCGTGAGAACGCCCAGGATGTCGCTCTCCTTCATGATCAACAGCTCCTGGCCGTCGATCTTGACCTCGGTGCCTGACCACTTGCCGAACAGGACGCGGTCGCCGACCAGGACGTCGATCGGGATCAGCTTGCCGCTCTCGTCGCGGCCGCCGGGGCCGACGGCGATGACTTCACCTTGCGAAGGCTTTTCCTTGGCAGTGTCCGGAATGATGATGCCGCCAGCGGTCTTTTCTTCTGCGTCGATGCGCTTGACCACGACGCGGTCGTGAAGCGGACGGAATTCCATGCAGATCTCCTAAGCATTTACATCAGTTGAAGATTTCACGATTGCTAGCAATCGCTGCCCGCGAGTGCCAACGCAGGCGCAGCTGAAATAGGACCGATTTTTTGGGGAACAAGTGTTTGTAGGAGGAAAATCGGCCGGGCGCGCGGGATCTCTGTGGGAGCTTACCCAGACCTCTTCGAGTTTGCCGCCGAGCGTCGACCTTCTTCTGAGTGACCGTACGGCTCTGTCTCTCGACCTAATGTCACTACCAGTTCAATTCCTCCGCCCTAAATTCGTGATGGTAAAGGCCCGCCGATCTGGTGCCGGTTCAAATGCGAATCGTCGGCTGACTTCGTTCTAAGATTGCGATGCGTTTAGAACCTAACGCAGAGGTCGGGAATTGGAGGTATCGCTCCGCTTGATCGATGATCCGATAGCGCTCAGCAAGTCGAAGCTAGGCAACGCTGGCTGCGAGAGCTAGCGCAAGAACGTGCTCAGATCGTTCGGCACCTCGTCCAGTTTCAGATCACCTTTGCGCGCCGAAGTCGCTGCTGGACGGACGCCCGTGCTCCAGACAGCGAGCGCGCCGATGTCCCCGGTTTGCGCGAAAGGGCCTCTGCCCGCATCGCGACAGGTCTATATGCGCGAACAGCTTGCCAAACTGTCCCGCGGCCATGACCTGGCAAGGCGTTCAACTAAATCCTGAAGCGATTTGCGAGCTGCGAAGACGCCGGTGGCGGCGTGCTGATCAATACCGGAGCCAGCGTCGGTGTGATCTCGACAGGAACAAGAGCTGGCACGGAATCTCCGCCCGGTCGCCCCTGGTGCGCTTGTCGACGCCTGGTGAACAGCAGGCTGTGAGCCACCCGTACCGGCGCGCGACGCCGCAGACCGTCTCGCCAGCCTGCAAGGTCTCTCCGACATAACGAACCTTCTCGTCGCAACTCCATCGCCGCCGACGTTCGGCGCCGAACACATTGGCCTGCATTCGCCACGTGACCTTAAAGCTAGACTTAAGATCAAATCCCCGGCCGCCTCTCAAACCACACAAGCCGGCCGCCGCCGGCCGCCGCCGGGCGCCGCCGGAGGGATACGGGCTCCGAAACTAGTCAGGTGAATCTAAGTTCGCCCCAGGTCCGCTAGGCCTTGTGGCAGAACGGTCTGGTCTGCGGACTTGGTCGGCGTGAAGTGGACATGATAATGCGGCCTCTTATACCTGCGTTCGCGACAAGCGTCCTCCTTCAAAGCCACAGCGGTCATTTGCCTGCCTTGTGCTTTGGGCGCGTCTTTAGCTTTGATGGGATTCATCTTGGACATCGTACACATACTGTGGCGCCTCGGATTACAATGCGACACAGCCGCGTTGTCCGAAAAATTTCGCACGACAGGCTATCTGAGGGGCTTGAATCGCACCTTACGTCAAGATGTAACGTATCGAAATAGGCGGTGACAGGCTTCGGCACCCGAAGCCGTCCGAACGAGTGACATAGAGTGCGAATGTCCCAAATCCTAGGCTCACGCAAGACGAGCCCGGTCATCAACGACTGTCGTGAAGCTCGCTGTGTCTGGGTCATAGCAACTCCGACAGACCACGCTTGGCTCACCGTCGGATCGTAGGACGCCGCTCACACGTAAGCAGAGCCTGTTAGCGACGCGAGATGGTGGCCCGCAAACCTGCATCTCAATGCCAGAAGGAAGCTGATGCTTCGCGGCAAGTGCGATCGGCAACACGGTGCGCACCGGGAGAGCTGCGGGCTTTACGCAGATCGTTCTGAATCTGCGACTAGGGTCAAGGGTGTCGTTCACTGGGGTTTGGGCCTTCGTCAGGGTGAAGCACATCGTGTGACTCTGCCGAACTGCGATGGACACTAGATAAACGGGGATAGCGTGACGAGACAACGTTCTTTGCTGACGCCTGGGCCAATGTCGTTATCGTCGGCAGTGAAGGCCGAGATGCAGCTCGACCTCGCATCGCGTGATTGCGAGTTCAAGGAAGTGACCGCTCGCATGAGGCAGCTGATGCTCAATGTGTCGGGCAATGCGGAGGGCTATTCGGTCGTTCCTATACAGGGAGGTGGCTCCTTTGGAATGGAAGCTGCTCTCTCTTCATTTGTCACCCAGGCCGACCGGCCGCTTGTTTGCATAAACGGCATCTATGGCGAGCGCATTCTCAGAATTCTGCGGCTGTGGGGCGTCCAAGCGGTGAAGCTTATCAAGCGGGCCACCGAACCGTTGGACCCTGAGGAAGTCATCGAGCGCTTGAGCCGAGATCCAGGTATCACGCACGTATGCTTGGTCCATTGCGAGACTACGACCGGGATTGTGAATCCGCTCGAGCCGATCACAGAAGGAGCAAGGCGGCGTGGTGTAAAGACTATCGTCGACGCGATGAGTTCTTTCGGCGGCGTCGACATCGACCTAAGCCGGGGCGGACCAGACGTCTTGGTTACGTCGAGCAACAAGTGCGTCGAAGGTCCGCCAGGGCTGGCTTTCGTCATTGCTTCTTGCGAGCTTCTTGAGAATGCAGTTCAAGAGCCAAGATCGTTTGTGCTCGACGTGAGAGATCAATGGCGCGCGCTTGAGCGCACTGGTGAATGGCGATCAACCCCACCAACGCATATCGTTCAGGCAGTCACAAAGGCATTGGAGGTCCTGAGCATCGAAGGCATTGATGCCAGGCGCCGCAGGTATGAGAAGATAAGAGAGAGCGTCATAAAAGAGCTGAAAGGAGTGGCGTCCCCACTGCTTCCAGCGAACCTCCAGTCGCCGGTTTGCGTGGCGTTCACCGCGCCAGCTGGAATCTCCGACCAGGTAGCGTTTGACTGCCTATATCGGCACCTGGCAGCCCATAACCTCTACGTCTACTCTAAACTGCATCTTCCTACGCGCAGTTTTCGGATCGGCTGTATTGGCGAGATTCAATCCAATTGGATCGAGCAGTTGGGCTGTGCCTTTCGCACATACTTCCGCTCCGGTGAGACTCTGACCGTGGGACGAGTGTCAGCCCAGGAAACACGGGAGAGCCGCACAGAGATATCGCGCCCAATGGCGAGCAATGCGCGGCATTCATATTCGATCGAAACTGCTGTTCTGCACGCAGGATACCGCCGTGATCCGGTGACGAAAGCTGTGGCAGTGCCGATCTATCAGAATACGGCCTATGAGCTCGACGGTGATTTGAGCCATATTGCTGACGTCTATAACGTAAAGGCTGATGGTTTCACATACACCCGCATCATCAATCCGACGACCCGGGCGCTGGAAAAAAGGTACGCCGCCGTCGACATGGGAAGCGACTCGCTGGCTGTTGCATCAGGTCAAGCGGCGACGTTTCTTGCGATCGTAAACTTATCAAGCGGTGAGGTGGGAGATAACGTCGTCGCTTCTCCGTATCTATACGGCAACACCTGGAATCTGCTGCACAACACGTTGAAGCGTCTTGGTATCAACGTAAGGACGGCAGACCCTCGAAACCCCGAGACGTTCGAACGCGCCATTGATGATCGCACGATATGTCTGTTCGGGGAGGTCATCTCGAATCCCTGTCTGATTCCGCTTCCTGTCCAGCAGCTGGCGGAGATCGGCAGAAGGCACGGCGTCCCCTTGGTTGTGGACAATACGACAACCCCCTTGGTTTGCCAGCCGTCAGCTCTCGGCGCCGCGATTACGACGTACTCTGCCACGAAATACATTTGCGGTCATGGGACGACGCTCGGCGGACTGATCGTCGACAACTGTGGGTTCGACTACCGGGGACGATCTCGCTTCCCACTGTTCAATAGTCCGGACGATGCGCACGGCGGGATCATCTGGCGCAACGCGTTGGCGGAGCTCGACGACCTCGGAAAGAGCGAATTTCTTCTCAAGGCGCGTATGACGTGGTTGCGCGATACTGGCGCGGCCATCGCCCCCTTTGCGAGCTTTCAACTGATTCAGGGACTTGAAACGCTACCTCTTCGCATGAAGCAGCACTGTGAAAATGCCAGGATTGTAGCCAACGTTCTGAAGGAACATCCGAAAGTGTGCCGTGTCTTCTACCCGAGCCTCTTTGAGGGAGCTGACCGAGAAATCATCGATCAGACACTTAATACCGGGTACGGGCACGGGGCGATGGTCATGTTTGAGGTGGAGAACGAGCAAGCCGGCCGCAAGTTCATCCAGAACGTCGAGCTGATGTATCACGTGTCGAATGTGGGGGACGCCCGCACGCTGGTAACCCATCCTGTATCTACGACTCACACCACCGTCCCACGGGAAAAGCGCGAAGCCGCCGGCATATTTGGTGGCTCCATTCGGCTTTGCGTCGGCATCGAAGATGTTAGCGACATCATCAAGGACTTGGAAAAAGCGCTTTCCGCAATCTGACAACCTGAAAGCCGATTAAGCAAGGGGTTCTCATGAAACACGCAGATACTTGGAAGTTGAGGTCGTCACGTTTTGAGGCGGTTCAATTTGGCCGCGAGATCAATCAGCAGCTCTCCGCGCTGAGGCCTGACAACGTGACGGGAGCTGCTTACATCGCGAAAGATTACGCTGTGATCGCAGCTTGCGTGCTGGCGACGGTCCATGTCTCATGGTGGTTCTATCCCCTCGCAGTTCTGTTGATTGGCGCCTACCAGCGTGGATTGACGACAATCGCTCACGATGCAGCTCACCGCACCCTCGCGAGCAACACGACCTGGAACTATATTCTGGGCATTTTGTTCGCGTCCTATCCTTTGTTCCAGCGCCACTGGGCATACCGGATTTCACACGTCTACCTGCATCACCCGAATCTCGGCGATCCGGAGAAGGATCCCGACTTGAAGTTCTTCTTGGCCAGCGGCGTTTACGAAGTTGTGCCTCCTAAGCAGTACGCCTTCAACATCATCTGGAAGCCGATACTGGGTGGCGCGACAGTCGCGTATCTGAAGTACCTTTGGACTAATCGGTTTTCGATCACGGATGTCGAGGACCAGAGCCGGTCGGGAATCCTCATCGACAAGTATGGCTTCTATCTCTTTTGGACGCTCATATTCGGTGGGTCATACCTTCTTGGACTGCTCCACGTCGTCGTCCTGTTTTGGATCGTGCCCTATCTCACCACGTTTCAAGCTCTCGGCTGGTTTATCGAGCTCGCCGAGCACTCACCTATGTGCGAGACGGAGACAAAGAATGTCTACCTGACTCGGAATAGAAAGGGGAATTTTATCGAGCGAGCCATTCTCGGTCAGAATCTGGATGAATACCACCTTGAGCACCATCTGTCGCCCGGCATTCCTTTCTGGCTCTTGCGCAAAGCTCAGAAAATTCGAATGCAGGATCCTCATTACGCAAGTGTTGCCGCAACCTGGGGAGGGCTCTTCGTCAAGGGCCCTCAAGGTCAACCCAGCGTAATTGCCCAGTTGAAGGAGCGAAATCGATGCTTGTATGAGCAGTCTCTGGCCAGTCCCGAGGCGAAGGAGCAGTTGGCTTGATATCGCGGCGAACAGAGTCGGTCCGAGCCGTGGTGGGCGTGACCTCAAACCGCCTTTTGGCCGATGGCGTGCACCGCGACTGGTTGCGGCGCAAATATGTTCAAGCCCTCGTTCGCTATGCGGGCGTGGCTTGCGCGATATTGCCAACGATCGATGCTGACGATGCGGAAGGCGACAGTGATCTGTCGATCATGGGCAGGCTCGACGGTCTGATTTTGACGGGCGATGAATCGAATATCGATCCTGCCATCTTCAGTTGGTCCGCTTCGCGCAGACTGAAACCGACAGGCCACGCGGACGTTCAAGCTGGCGTGAGGGATCGTCCTCGTGACAGGCTGTCCGCGGGCGCCGTCGAGAAGGCGGTTGCCCTTGGGATGCCGATACTTGGCATCTGCCGTGGGCTTCAGGAGCTTAACGTCTATTTTGGCGGCACGCTTCACCCGTCGTTGTCCGAATGGAGGCTGGAAAGCGGACAGATGCACGCTGAGAAGGCGGGGCTGCCGAGGGATCGCCAGTACGATATAGCGCACAGCGTGAAATTATGTCCTGACGGCGTTCTCCTTCCTATCGCGGGCGCGATCGAAGCGCACGTTAACTCCTTGCACAATCAAGGCATAGAACGGCTTGCGGCTGCGCTGAAACCGGAAGCCTGGGCGTCCGACGGTCTGATCGAAGCGGCTTCTGTAATAGGCGCGCCGACGCTGCAGATCGGCGTGCAGTGGCACCCCGAATGGCACGTCGAAACTGATACCCTGAGCAAGCAACTTTTCAATGCATTTGGAGAGGCGTGTGTCACGTATCGCCTAAGAAGTGATAGGGGCATACTGTGAAGTTTCGATCGAAATGCGGCCCTTTGGGATTGAAAGAAGGAGAGCCTCTTGACAGGCCGAGCAGAGAATTCGCGGCAGGAGTGCTCTTTATTGCCCTCTACGTTGTCGTTAGCGCGGCAGGTGAAGTCTTTGCGGCATCATATTTTCAGCAAGCAAACGTGTGGGTCACTCTCCTGTTCTCCTTTGGTATCGTAAGTTTGACGTTCAACATTTTGGCTCGCCGCGAAAGCATTGGAGCGAAGGTTACGAAGTCGTCGTTTCTGGCTTTTGTGTCGCTCAATTGCGTTACTGCGATAAGCTGGGTCGGCTTGTTTATCGGACTGAAGTACGCCGAGCCTGCTATCGTTGTCACGTTTATGGTCGCATTGGGACCTACAGCGACAGCATGGTTGAACGCACTGATCAGGAGACAGGGGCGTCCTCCGAAATCAGATATCGCAGTGAGCGTTCTAATTGCGGCTGTTGGTATTTACATGGTCTGGATCGCGGCAAGCGGCAACGCTGGGATCGAATGGGGGTCTCGATCATCCTTTGGTATCTTCCTGGCAATCGCAGCTGGGCTGTCGCTTTCGCTTACCAATATCCTTGTGAAACTGCTGTTCGACCGTGGATTATCTGGTCGACAAGTGCTGGCCCATCGCTTCTATGGAGCAATCCTCTTGCTGCTGGCACTGAGCGATCCTTCCTCCATCTTACCAGAGATCTCACAGCATTGGCTCGCGATCATAATGATTGCACTCTCGACGATCATTGTTCCCTTGCTCCTTGTGCAGGAGGGCATTCGCCGCGTAGAGCCATTTACGGCAAACATGGTCTTGTCCACGGCACCTGTCATTACGTTTCTTTTCCAGTATTTCGATTCTCGTATCGTGCCTTCTTTATATACGTTTGTTGGAAACGTTCTCATCACGGCTGTCGCCGTGGCTAACGTCTACTTGCAGTATCGGAGATCGGCATGAAGGAACGGAATTGTGTCATTGTCGACGCATACTCGACAGGCCGATACCTCCCGGAAGAGTTCAAGCGCTACGGAATTAGGACCGTGCATGCGATGTCGAATGCACGGATCCCACCAATCTTCCAATCGCACTTTAACATCGACATCTATGATGAAGTCATTCGGCCGGACGAGCGCATGACTAAGGAGGAGATCGTTGAATTTCATTTGGAGGCTCTCCAAGGTAGGGAGTTGGAATTCATCATAGCGGGTTGCGAGTCAGGAGTTGAACTGGCCGATTCCTTGTCCGAGCGGCTCGGACTACCTTCAAATGGAACCGCGTTGTCCGCTGCAAGACGTGACAAATCGCGCTTGGCTGACGCTTTGACCTCTGCCGGAGTGCGATCGATCAGACAAGTTGTATCCGACGATGCGGAGGACGTCATAAATTGGATGCGTCAACAGCGCTACGACGAAATCGTGATCAAGCCCTTGAACAGCGCAGGTACGGAGGACGTGTTCTTTTGCGCGACCGAGGCTGATGTTCGCAGAGCTGTGCATGTTATTGTCGGCAAGGCGAATTGCCTCGGAGCGATGAATCGTTTTGTTCTTGGCCAGGAGAAGATAAACGGCAAACAATACACCGTAAACGCGGTCTCGATCAACGGAGAAACCTTCGTCACGGAGGTGTGGACTTATGACACCGTTGCCATCAAGGGCGCGGCATCGGTCTGCGCGCTCGAGCAGTTGCTGGGTGGTGAGGAACCAGTTGTTCAAGAGCTGTCCGACTACTTGGTGCCGGCGCTAAGGGCGCTTGAGATCGTCAACGGACCTGCTCATGCCGAAATTATCGTCGATCATAAGGGGCCGGTTCTGGTGGATCTTGGAGCGAGGCTTCAGGGGACAATGTCGGCAAAAGCCCGGACTATGGCTTTGGGTCACAATCATATAACACTGACGGCGTGGCGCTACGCAGATCCCATCGGTTTTACTGATCATATGAGACGACGCGGGCCTTACACGCGGCTGGCGCACGCATTGTGCGTCTCACTCATCTCCAATATGGACGGTGTTGTTGGCGGTTATCCCGGACTGGACGCAATCCGCAAGCTGCCCAGCTTCGCAGATTCGATAGCTTTTGTTCCGATAGGTCAAAACCTGGTCCCGACGACCGACTTAGCTTCGACGCCGGGTATTGTGTATCTCGTGAGCAACAACTTGACTGAGCTTGATGAGGATTATCGCAATCTGCGAGCAATGCGTATGGACGAGGTATTCGGATTGACGGCGCAGGGTCAGAAGTGATGGCAAGCGAAATACAGGTTGCAGGCGCGAACGAGGCGCGTAAGGCATTGATCGGAGTATGCGACTTTGACGGCATTCTTCGCGGCAAGCACGTATTGGCTGACGATGTCTCGGACGAAGGCTGGATAATAAAGTTCTCCGAAGCCGTGCTCGGCTGGGATTGTTCGGACCGAGTGATACCTGCCAATTTCGGGCAAGAGCCGCCATCGATATTCGGAGACGCCAACCTGCGTGTTCTGTCAGGCACAGCGCGTCCGGTGTCTAACCGTCATGATCGGTATCTTTACCTCGCAGAGTTTGCAGGTGGCCATGAGAGCATCTGCCCGCGTGGTGTTTTGCGGAAGGTCTTACGAAGAGCTGCTGACCATGGATACAGTTGCGCTGCTGGATTTGAGTTCGAGTTTATGCTGTTTAATGAGAGCGCGGAGACAATTGAGAAAAAGCCTTATGATCAATGGGTCCCCCTGACGAGGGGCCCTTTTGGCTATTCAGCAGCGCGCACCCTTGCCAGTAATGAGCTATTCGAAGAGATTCTGGCGCTTTGTGAGAATGCTAGGTTGCCGCTCAGCGGGCTCCACTTTGAAACCGGCCCTGGGGCGATTGAGGCATCGCTTCGTCATTGTGATGCCCTGGAGGCTTCGGATCGAGCAGTCGTATTCAAGTCGATGTTGAAATCCTGGGCTCAGAAGCGGGGTATGATGGCAACGTTTATGGCAAAGGTTTCGGAGAATTGGCCGGGACAGTCGGGACATATTCACATTTCAATGTCGTCAAATGGTCAAAATGCATTTTACGAAGGCGAGGCAAGCCGCAACATCTCAAGAACTATGAGCCAATTCCTCGGCGGACAGCTGAAATATATGAACGACTTTTGTGTACTCGCTGCGCCCAACGTGAACAGCTATAAGAGGCTGCGGCCAGGCTACTGGGCTCCAACCTGTCCTAGCTGGGGAGTTGACAATCGTTCGTGTGCGGTGCGGGTCATTCCGGGAGACAAGTCTGCACACCGCCTCGAGTACAGATTGAGTGGCGCAGATGTGAACCCCTATCTCGCTCTCGCATGTGCTATCGGCTCCGGTATTCTGGGGATTGAAGAGAATGCTGTGTTGGCAGCTCCAATTGTTGGTGATGCAAGCGAGGAAAAACATCCTCCGTTCGAACGGCTTCCCCAAAACTTATCTGAGGCCACATCCCGGTTTGAACAATCTCCAAAGGCGATGGACGTTTTTGGCGAAAGGTTTGTTGAAGCGTTCTCCCGTTCCCGGCGATGGGAGTGGGAAGCCGTTCAACATCGAGTCTCCGACTGTGAACGCCAGCGGTACTTCGAAGCTATTTAGCAGGTACGCCGGTCGTCCGTCCGAACGGCGGTTCATGTTGGGGCTATCATGTGAGACGCGAGTGAGGCTGGCACTGTGGTTGAATGCTATCGCGAGCTAGCGAGGAGTTCGTAGCATTCGAGCGTCGCCATTACTATGACGGCGCATGACCCACTTTGGCCGGATGTCCGGGTCGAGTGCTTTGAAAGAGGCGCGCTTCGCGCGACGGATTCACAGTAAGCGCTTAGCCGCAACCCTATTGAGGCTGGCTTGACGTTTTGCGGAATCGCCACGGCATGAGGTCTTCGATGCGGCTATGGGGATGGCCGTCGAT
>NZ_JADPKR010000005.1 GCF_023074055.1 Bradyrhizobium sp. 141 | reverse complement strand
GATCCCGACACCGGCGGCAACACCCCGGTGATCCCGCCCCCCGGTAGCCCCGGCGGCGACCCGAATGTAAGGCCGAAATAGGGCCTTGTTCCGCCCCAGATCTCGTCATGGCCGGGCTTGTCCGGACAAGCCCGGCCATGACGAACTCTTTGAAAAAGAGGCCGTATTCACAAAGCGGCTTGTCCCGCCGTAGCCTTGGCGAAGGCGGAAAAAGGCGGACCACTTTGCTTGACTTCCCGCCGGCCCCTTCCTTATATGCCGCGCGTTCGCGAGATCGGCCGTATCAGGCGGTTCGCGGGCCCTGTGGCGGGGTAGCTCAGCTGGTTAGAGCACGGGAATCATAATCCTGGGGTCGGGGGTTCGAGTCCCTCTCCCGCTACCAAGGGCCACTCACGATGTTCTACGCCAAACTACGATTATCTGCGATGGGGCACGCCGGATGGGAGCGGTTAGCTCCTACGTCTTTGTGCTGCGCCAGAGAGTGGCCCGCTTTCGCTGCGAAAACTGCGCTTCGCTCGGAATGAATCTTCATGACGCTAGCTGGGCAACCTCCACTGGGTTGCTTGGGCTTTGCCTTTTGCGCTCATGAGCACGATTGACGTATCTAAGATACAGCATCCCTCGCTGCTGTCTTCGCTGTTGATTTCCCTGCAGGGCGATGGGCCAAGCACTACCAGCGAGAATGCAGGTCGAACCATTTCATCAAGATGACACCGATAGCTTCCCCGGCTTCAGGGGGCCTTCAGATCCGACCGGTGGACCTTGCCGGGGGAGGCCGGCCGTTTCATCGAGGTCTATGTCGTCCAGTTCGATCTTGGCTTTTTCGACGGCTTCAATGACGATTGAGCCGCGTCGGCGGTACGATGGCTGCGTTGCGCGGCTATCTGCATCCCATTCGAGGTGGTCCGTCCCGTAGGACAGCATCTGTTCCTCGTTCGTTGCTCGCGTTGGCGCCTTCCCGAAAGCTTGGCAGATCTCGATCGCGGCACGCCGAGCTTTCACCATTGATAGCGCACCACGCCCTTGCCGGAGTAGCTCTGCGTCACGTTTGAGAACTCACCTTCGAAGGTCGTCGCCCCGGACCAGCCGTTCATCCACTTCATCTCGGCGGACGCGGTGGTGAGCAGGACGTCAGGCGCCTGGGACGCGCCGTTGACGACGAAGCTGGCACCGGGCAGCGTCTGGAACGTCGCGGCAATGCTGCGATCGGAATTGAAGTCGTGCGCCCATGCGGCGCGCCCGCGCAGTGTGAGAATGGAATCGTCGAGCGCGAAAGATCTATCGGCGCGGGCACCAAGTTCGGCGCGAGCCGTGGTGGCACGCCTGGCGTCGTACGTCAGGGCAAATGTATTCGATCCCGAGATCGCCTGCTCGGCATAGGACGGCAATGCGACCTGGACGATCTGGCTCGCAGCATAGGGCGTAATTCCCGTCGTCGGCGTGGCGATGCGGTAGCCACCCTCGACGCGTCCGGAGAAGGTATTGGCGTTGAAGTTCGCGCGCAGATGATCGGTACCTGCGAGGGTGAGTGTGCGGTCGCTGGTGACGTCTTGCCAGCCATAGGCCAACGCACCGGACAGATAGGCCGCCCCAATCGAATGACGAAGAAACATGCCAGTCTGGAACAGGTCCGAGCGTCCGCTGCCGAGCGCGTCCGCCACCTCGAAGCTGGTGCCGCCGCCTGCCATCGCGAAACCGACCAGTGTGTCAGGTGAGACATGATAGTCGGCGCCAACGACCGCACCATAGATGCTGCTAGTTGCCGTGCCCGACCCCACCGCGGCATTGCCGCTGGTGGTCTGCGTGCCGCCAAACCCCGATGCCCAAACGCTCCAGCGTTGATCAAATGACACCGGCGCGGACTTGCGATCCATCGCTGCAAAGGCATCGCGTGCTATAGCAGGCTGGTTCGTGGTCGACGCATAGGCATTGACATTACCGACGGGCGGTTGCGGCGTCCCACTGCCGCGACCGATGAGGAATGGATCGCTCATCATGCCGAGGAAAAGATTGGCGGCCTTGACCGACGTCTGCTGTGCACCAGTCGCGAGTTCACCGGAAACCTGCGTCAACCCGGCTGGGCTCAAGCCTACAAAAGCCTGCGGAATGCCGCCATCGCTGTTGAAGGCGTTGACCAGCGCATTCGAAACATTTCGCTGATTGACGTTGACCCCGCTGGGGGTCGTCATCGCGAGTTGAAGATAGACATTGTTGGCATCGTAGCTCAGGCGCGACGTGAAATTGGCCGGCAGGCCTGCGACCACTGAATGGCCAAACGTGTTGCCGCCAAGCCCGCCATCCGCCGTAAGAATCGTATAGCGCTGCTTGACATAGGAACCTGCGAGGAAGGTCGCATTGACTGCGGAACCTCCCAGGTCAGCGGTGCCCGTAACACGCACCAGATCGTTGGCCTGCGAGACCTGCATCATGTAGGTCGATGCCACTGTCATGGTCAGGCTGCCTTGCACCGTCAGCCGCCCGACCGGATCACCCGGAGCAAGTACGCCGCCGTTGATCGCCGTCGAACCAACCGCGCCGGTGCCGGTGAGCCACGCGCCGGCGCTGACCGTGGTGAGCGATGACGAAGCCAGCGAGCCGTTCACCGTCAACGTGCCGTTGGTCACGTTGGTCGCACCTGATAAACTGTTGTTGCCGGCCAGCACCAATGTGCCGCCACCGTCCTTGACCAGCGTGCCCGATCCGGTGATTGCGTTTGTCACCGTCAGCTTGTTACCCGACCAGACATCGATCGTTCCCGAACCGCTGACATCGATCCAACGGCCAGTGGTGATATTGCCGAAAGCCGTCAGCGCGCCGCCAAAGAAGTTGATTGCACCGCCAGCGTTGCCAAGATTGGCATCGGATGTGATCGCCAGCGTGCCATTCAGGATCGTTGTGCCGCCGCCGTAGGTGCTATTGCCGCTAAGCAGCAACGTGCCCGCGCCATCCTTGGTCAGGGAGCCTGTTCCGGAAATCGTTCCGGCGAAGAACGAGTCGATCGCCTGATCGACGGTGAGCTGCGCGGAGCCAAGGGCGATGGCGCCACCGATACCCCAGAGCGAGCGCATCGTCAGGTTGATGCTATTGAGATGCAGTGTGCCACCGGTGATTACGTAATCGGTGTTAAAAGGCAGAGCTCCCGTCGCATCGCTGCGCAGCGTGCCCGCCATCAGCAGCGTTCCACCAAGCCAACTATTGTTGCCCGACAGGGCGAGGGTGCCCTCTCCGGTTTTGATCAAGGCGCCCGCGCCGGTGATGTCGCCCGATGCATTGAAAGTCGTGCCGGCCGCTGTATCGAAGGTCGCGCTGTCGAGAAGGTTGATGGTACGTGCAGAACTCATGGTCTGGGTGGTGCGCAACGTACCGATGCTGGTATCGAAAGTCAGCGCGCCGCTAGCGCTACCGAGATTGGTATCGGACGATATCTGCAGCGCGCCGCCACTGATGATGGTGTCGCCGGAATAGGTGTTAGCGCCCGACAGGATCAGTGTGCCATCGCCGGATTTGCGCAAACCATCCGTACCTTCGATCGTGGCGCTGATCGTGGCCGTGATATTCGGCAGAACTCGCAGCTCCGGCACCGCAATCGTGAAGTCCGGGCTGTCATAGCGATGCAGCAGCAGTGATCCGCCGGCGCCCGCAGCCAGTGTGTAATTCCCGTTGGTGAATTCGAGGCCGACCGACGATTGCTGACCTTCGATGGTCACCGTGCCGCCGGGGCCACCGAACGTGCCGTAACCCGAACCCCAGGTGGTCGGAACGAAGCCGCCGATCGGATCGAGCCAGTTCGCGTTGGCGCTATTCCAGGTACCGCTGCCCTTGCCGGTGCCGTCGGTGCCACCGCCCCAAGTCTGGAAGATGCTGATGCCATTTGGAATCGCAACGAGATTTATCGAGTGCGGCGTCAACGTGTCGATCGTGTAAACATAGGCCAGCGGGCTCGTTGATGGTGTCGTGCCAAGCGACAGATCGTCGTTGGTCAGCGCGCCGCTGTAGGTCATCAGGCTGTAGGTGCCGAATAGCATCGTGCCGTTGTTGGCGATATTAAGCTTCGCGCCGTTCAAAGTGAGATCGCCGCCGACCTTGATCGCCGATGCCGCGAACGTGTAGTCGAAAGCTGACGCTGCATTCAGCGCCATGTCGGCGCCAACCTTGAGAGCGCCCTTGTCCGATACGACGGTGCCGCCGCCATTGACGATCAAATTGCCACTCACGATCAATGGCAGTGCGCCATTGGGCGCGAGCGTGCCACCATTATTGACTTTCGTCGTGCCAACAGCTCCGTAACCTTCCACTCGTCCGCCATTGTTGACGTCGAGTGTGCCACCAAGCGAACCGCTATTGGCCATTTTCAATGTGCTGCCCGAGACAATGGTCGAACCGTTGAAGCCGGAGCTATTGCCGGTCAGAATGGTCGTTCCGGCCAGAAAGTTGATCGCACCGGCGCCGGACATGGCTGCGCTGAAAGCGTAGTCCGTCGCGGTGTGGTTGAAGTTGAGTCTGCCACCCTCGCTGAACAGAATGGAATTGGTAGACAGTGTGCCCGGCGCGGTTGCGGCATCGCCCACACCCGCACCAATATTCAGGTTCGATCCTGTCCCCTGAATCTGTGTCGGATCGCCACCGGTGTGGACCATCGCGCCACCGGCGATGGTTAATCTCGTGCTGGGAAGATTGGCATCTGAGTAAAGGACAAGGGACGGCGTGTCGCCGTAGCTTGATGTGTTCAGGACCGAATGGTTTCCAGTCACCAATGCGTCGGCATTGGCGAACGATGTCGCGCCGCTATCGATCTTGCCGCTGGCGGAGATGGTCAGGCCTCCTCCGCCCGGTCCACCTACACTCAGCGTGTTGTCCGGCGAATTCTCCGGAATGAGATGCGTGTTCCAGTATGACCCGGCGCCAGTCACAGTGACCGAGCCGCTGGCCCCGGATTGCGCACCTCCGATACCCACCAGGCCGTAAGAGTCGAGCCGGCCGCCATTGGAGATGGTCAGGCTGCCCGTTCCCTTGTTGCCGATCATCAGCGCGGAGTAGTTGCTCCATGACGAGCCAGGATCGGTGACGACGACGCTGCCGTGAGAGCCCGGCGCGTTGCCGATCATCGAGCCGAAGGCGGGAACGAAATCGACCATGCCGGCGAAGGTGCCGCCATTCGAGATAGTCAGCGAGCCGGTGCCCTGATCGCCGATCTTGAGCGGCTCCGAATTGTACCAACGAGCGCCATCGATGATGACCGCGCCATTCGATCCCGTGGCGCCACCAATCACGGCGTCGGTGCTCTTCAGCACGGTACTGCTGTCCGTCAGCGCCAGTGTGCCGCCCTCAACTCGCACACTGTCGAGCGTGGTCGCGTTGCTCCCTGTGATCGTCCATGTGCTCGTTCCTGTTTTTTCGAACTGGTTGAAGCCCTGATACTGGGCACCGAGCGACGACAGATCGAAGCTGTCATTCAGGCTGCCACCAAGAGCCAGCGTATTGGACCCGCCGTTGGCGAGCACATTGCCCGCGATGTTCGAGCCGCCTTGCATCTCGAGTCGGTTGCCGTTGCCGGTGAAGATGATCGCCGCTGCGGTCGATCCGCCGGGACTGCTGCCTCCCATAATGGTGCCCGCGTTGATGATGTTCGCGCCCGGCGCGAGGCTCAGAATGCCAACGCCACCGTTGCCGGCTTTACCCGCTGTACCTGAAGGCGTACCGGACGAAGCGGCGCCGCCATTGCCTCCCGTTCCGCCAGTAATGATACCCGTGGCGGTGTTGATGATCGTACCGCCACCGACCAAAGCGATGCCGGCGCCGCCATCACCGCCGTTTCCGCCGTTGCCACCTTGCGCCCAGGCATTACCGGCAGCACCCGCGTTGCCGCCATTGCCGCCATTGCCCCCGCGAACGGTGCTGTCTGTGGTGACGACACCGCCATTGGTCACGATGCCAACGCCGCCGGCGCCACCGGCTCCGCCATTTCCGCCGAAGGCGCCTTCACTGCTGAAGACGCCTCCGGTCCCACCACTTCCGCCATGACCGCCGTTTCCACCGTTGCCGCCTGCGATCACGGCACTCGCGGCAACCGATACGGCTCCACCAGCAGAGAGGAAAATCCCGGCCCCTGCGGAACCGCCATCGCCGCCGCTGCCACCCATTCCGTCCCATCGGGGAATGGCTGGAAGCTTGGAAGCACCAACGCCGACGCCCGATCCACCGTAACTGCCGTTGCCGCCGTCGCCGCCATTTCCGCCGGTGACGAAGCTGGAAGCGGCCGCCGAAACACTGCCGCCATCGTGACCGCCGCCCGCATAAGGCACGACCGGAATGCCGTTGGCGCCGTTTTCTCCAACATCTCCCGGGCAACCATCGATGCTGAATGCACCCAAACAGGTCGAACGATTCCCGGGCAGGCCACCGGCGCCGCCTCCCTCCGCATGTGGGCCGCTACCGCCATCGCCGCCCGAACCATTCTGCCCATCGGTGCGGTTTTTTCCGCCGCCGCCTCCACCGCCACCGCCGCTCCAATAGCCATCGGTGGAACCTGCGCCGCCCGCGGTGGGGCTGCTGTATCCGTGTGCTCCACCATTGCCGCCTTTGCCGGACGCCAGTGATGCTCCGGCCGTCTGCGCCAGTGCAGATCCACCTGCAGATGTCGCAACAGCAAAGGCCATGGAGCCGGTCAGCGCCAGCAACACCCGCGCCATCGCGGTGGATGATCTGAAGGCAATCGAGGAAGAAATGGGCGCGCGATGCGAGATGTGTCTTTCATCACGATGCGGATTGCGCTGCATATCTCCCGTCATCATGCGTGCGCGCGTCATGACGGTCCTGCTGGCGCGAGTTCAGCAGCGAGTTCGCGAACCGCCGTGCGCAAGCCCTCGAACATCGCGAAGTTGACGCGGCTGGCCACCACGAAGATGCCCAGCTTGCGATTGGGCGAGAGCACCACATAGGTCATGAAGCCACCAATGCCGCCGCTCTTGCCGAGCAGTAGAGGCACGCCATCCTTCGGCGGCGATATGATCCAACCGAGACCCATGCCGATCGAGCCTGTCACTTCCGCGCCGACCACACGCTGCAGTCCGTCATGCGGCCGCCACAACGCATGCACCAGCGAGAGCGCTGTTGCCGACTTGTCGTCACCATTCAGATGCCAGCGCATCCAGCGCACCACATCGTTCGCCGTCGAATAGACGCCGGCGCTCGCAAGCATGATATCGGGCACTTCCCAATTGGGATCAGGCTGGTTGAACGGGTCCAACCCCACCATGAGGCGCATCTTCTGCTCGTCGGAAAGGCGGGTGGTGGTGTCGGTGAGCGCAAGCGGCGCGATGAGCTGTTCCTGCAGGAGGTCACGATACGGCTTGCCTGCCGCCTTACTCAGCGCCTCGCCGAGCAGACCGTAACCGTAGTTCGAATACATCGCCGTGGTGCCGGGCGCGTAGGCCGGAGGATGTTCAGAGATCCATTTCCAGTAATAGTCTGCCCTGAAGGCGAGAAACGGATTGCCGTCACCCCCCTTGACCGAGGGATTGCGCACCTCGCGCGGCAGGCCCGCGGCATGGCTGGCGAGGTCGAGCAGGCTGAACGGCTGATTGCCGAACGAGCGCACTGTCACGCCCGCCGGCGCATAGCGCGACAGCGGATCGGTGAGGCCGACGCGTCCTTCCGCGGCGAGCGTCGCCAGCAGGTCGGTGGCGAACACCTTGGAAATCGATCCCAGGCGGATGATCGACCGCCCGTCAGGCTCGACCTTGCTGCCAGGAGCGGTTTCGCCGTAGCCCTGAACGACGCTGTCGTCGCCGTGCACGACGGCGAGGATCAGTCCGGGGGCGCTGGAATTGAGGAACATGGCGGTGCCCGTCATCGTCACCGCATCCTGCAGGGCGAGGTCTTCCGCCGGCGCTCGCGCGGGCCCATAGATCAACATTGCGAGCATGGCGACGCCCATGCCCGCTCGTCCGCGCACCCGCATCAACAACCCCATGTCCAACATCGCATCGCCGTGCCGATGACGGTGCGCTCTCTCCTACAGGCGACCATCTGTCGCACCGAACCGGTGGGCAAGGGCAGATCGCCGAACCGACATGCATTTCCGACCAACGTCACGGCACGGCGGCGCGCGGGCCAATCGTAAGATGTTGTTAACTTTCGGGTATCGCCCGGGACGGGACGCATCCCGTGCACCGATCCCGTGCAGCGGAGCGAAGCTGGCTTCAGCGGCACCGCAGGGATGCGGAGTCAGATGCCGAGGCGCATGCGCAGTTCCGCTCGGCCGGCGCGTGACACCGGCCAGTTCTCGGGCCGGTGCTGCAGCCGCAACTGCCACGCCCCTGTGGCGCGGCGATCGATGTCGCGCACGTGTTTCAGGTTGATGATGGCGGTGCGATGGATACGGAGGAACAGCGCTCGAGGCGTCATCGCCGTCCATTGCACCAGCGGCCGCTGGTCCAACACCTTCGAGCCGTCGGCGAGCCAGACCTCGCTGTAGTCGCCCGACGAGCGCAGGCCGATGATCTGGTCTATCGGCGTTCCCAGCACGCCGCCCTGCTTGCGCAGGTAGACCAGCTTGGCGAACCGGCCCTGTCGGTCGAGGCGCGTGTCGGCGCGCTGGCCATAGCGCGCGGCCGCGATCAGGTCGGCGCAGTGGAATAGGCCCTTCATCTCCGCCTTGGACCAGCGATGCGTCGTCCGCACGGCATCGAGCCCGATGCAGGCGCGCAGCTGCCCTGCATGGAACACAGGCACGCAGAGCACGCTCTTGTCGTCCTGCCGGAGCATCTCGGCGCGCAGGGCCTGCGCCGTTCGCGGCAGGGCCTCGACGCAATTGATCATCACCGCCTTGCCCGCCACCAGAAACCGCTGCAGCCATCCGATCATCGCGACCGGCGCATCCTGCAGATCCTCGACGAAGCAGGGTATCTCGGGTCTGCTCCACTCATGGGTGTTGCGGAAGCGCAGGAGTGCCTCGTCGTATTCGAACATCCATGCGCGATCGGCGGCCGCCGCCTCGCCGACCAGCTTCATGATGGCGGAGATCGCCGCCTCCATGGGCTGCTCCAGCAGCAGCAGTGCACTGTGGTAGGCCCAGTCGAGTGTTGGCGCGGCCTCACACGTAGCGCGCGTGAGCACTTCGCTGGGTGGATGCGGATCGGAGAAAGATGTCGGGCTGTGGTTCTTGACGGGGGGCATCAACCAGGCGGGGAATCGTCGAACAATTGAGCTAGATAGGTGCAGGATCGAACAGCGCTCAGAATCATACGCGCCGCACCACAGGTCAAGCCTCGGCGCGACGACCTCCGTCAGTTGTGCTCAGCCCCGCGCTGCCGAACGTATCGGTCGGCCTCGTCGCCTCGGGGTAGGCTTCGACCGGGTCGCTGACGCTGCCCGCCGATAAGAAAACAGGGCTTCCGAAATAGTGGGTTTCGCGATGTAGCGGACCCCCGCTACCAAGCGTGAGCCACTATCCTCAAAAGTGGGTCTCGGGCTGTAGCGGTCTCCCGCTACCAAATCCAGCGTAAACCGAGACTATGCAGATCGCCATTCTCGGTCTCCAGCAACTTCACGGTTACGCCCTGTATTGCGCAAGGCCGAGCGCCGTCTGTCCCACCGGACCGCCGCCAACGATCAATACGTCGGTCATGCTGTCCCCATCATAGACGCCGCACGTCCGCACTTTGACCTAGAACGTGCCGGGGTAAGCTCCGCCGTCGATGAGGATATTTTGCCCTGTGATGTAGCCGGCCTGCGCCGAGCACAGAAAGGCGCAGGTTGCCCCGAACTCGTCGGGGTGACCGAACCGCTTAGTGGGATTGGCGGCCCTGACGTCCTCGGTGACTTCCGCGACGCCTCGCGACGAGTTTTTCGCGAGTGCGGCCAGGTTTGATTTCAGCCGGTCGGTATCGAAAGTGCCGGGCAGCAGATTGTTGATGGTCACATTGTGCTCGGCCACAGAGCGGGCCAGTCCGGCGACGAAGCCGGTGAGTCCGGTACGCGCGCCGTTGGACAATGCGAGCATAGCGACGGGCGCCTTCACGGCGTGCGACGTCACGTTGACGATGCGGCCGAACTTGCGCTCGATCATGCCATCCAGCGTCGCCTTGATCAGGGCGATCGGCGCCAGCATGTTGCCGTCGAGCGCCTTGATCCAGTCGTCGCGCTCGAACTTGCGGAAGTCGCCAGGAGGAGGGCCGCCGGCATTGTTGACCAGGATGTCCGGCGACGGGCACGCCGACAATAGCGCGTCCCTTCCGTCCTTCGTCGTCACGTCGGCGACGACCGGGATCGGCCGGTTTCCCGTGAGCTTGCCGATTTCGTCGGCAGTCGCTTCCAGCAGCTCGCGTCGCCGGGCAGCAATGAAAAGCTCAACCCCTTCCCGGGCCAGTGCGACGGCACTTGCCCGACCAAGCCCCTGGCTCGCCGCGCATACGATAGCCTTCCGGCCCTTTAACCCCAGATCCATGTTTCCTCGCGCGATTGCTTCGCACTGTTCGTAGCGCCGTGTTGTTTTTACTTGTTTGGCAGCGTCATCCCGGCGGGCTTTGCGCCCCACATGCAGAAGCTGGTCGGCTCAAAGCCGAATTGCCGCGGCCGGTGCGTTGCTTCATCTTCGATTTCGTCGACGCCGACGGAGTATTCGAAGATCATACCGTCCGGTCCCTTGAAATAGAGGAACCGCGCGCCGGAGGTCGGATGCCGGCCGGGTCCGAACACGATGGCCACGCGCTTCTCATTGAGGAAGTAGTAGGAGCGCAACACGTCGTCGCTGCTCTCCACTTGATGGTTGATGTGCTGGATTCCGGCGCTCGGCGCCCGGACCAGCGCGATGGTGTGATGGATGGCGTTGACGCGCATCAGGGGGATATCGCCGATGCGGTCGCTGACACGGGCGTTGCAGACCTGCGTCCAGAACCGCTCGTCGCGCGCCGGATCGGTGGAGTTCAGCCCGATATGACTGAAGCCGGTGATTCCTGCGTCGCGGCCGGCAAAATAGCGCCGTCCGCTGCGCTCCGGGCGCGCCACGAGCTCGATGTGATTTCCAGTCGGGTCACGAAAGCCGATGAAGGCTTTCACCTTGCGCTGCTCGGCTTCTTCGGAGGTCCCGGCATGAACGGCGTGACCGAGCGATTCGAGCGTGGAGGCGGCATCCTGCAGGCTCGCTTCATCTTCGACCTCGAAGCCGACAGTCTGGCTTCGCGCATCACCTTCCGAATAACATAAGGTGTGCGCCCGGTCGTCAGAGCGCAAATACAGTTCCTTCTTGCCCCGTTCCGCGATCTGCAAGCCAAGGCAGGTGGTCGCGAAAGTCTCGGCGGATTCAAGGTCAGGCGAGCCAAGACGGACGTAGCTGACATCCTTGAGCTGGATCATGCTGCTTCTCTCTGCTGTCTATACGGACGCGCTCAGTTCCGGCACGTCCTTGCTTTCGCTGCCCCAGGCACACAGTGACGTTGTCGCCAGCGGGAATTGTCGTGCCAGCCGTGGCTTCTCGCCGTATTCCGTCATGCCGTTGACGTAGGAAAAGATCAGGCCATCCGGTCCTGCGACGTGAAGAAAGATCTGCTGCGAAGCGGCCTGGCGGCCGGGGCCCTGCACGATCTTGATCTGATTTTCCTGCATGAAGTAGCTGTTCTGCATGATCTGATCGATCTCTTCCACTTCGAACGCAGAATAGAGAAGCCCGCTGCGCTTCGAAGGATACAGCGCGATGCGGTGATGCATGCCGTCTGTCCGCAGATATGCGATGTCGCCGACCCAGTCGCTGATCTCGGCCCCGATCGCCTTCCAGAATGCGAGGTCGCGGACGGGATCCGTCGTGCGAAGTCCGACGCTATGAAACTGCACGATCCCGGCGTCGCGCGTCGGAAAATAGCGCCGGCCACTGCGGGAGGGGCGCACGACGAGATCGATCCGGTTCTTCGATTCGTCCTCGGTTAGCAGTGCGGATTGGACATAACGTCGCTGGCATTCGGCCAGCTCGGCGCGCTTCACCGCAAACCCGAGATCGGTGAGACGTCCGCCAATGGTATCCAGCGCCTTGTCGTCCCACACCTCGATCCCGACGCTGGCGGCCTCGCTCGAATTGCTTGCGAGGCTTACCGTGCGATAGCGGTCGTCCGACCGGAAAGCGATCTCGCCATCCTGAGCCACGACGCGCTGCAGGCCGAAGATGTCTGCGACGAAGCGGGCGCTGGCGTGCAATTCACTGACCGCGAGGCGGACGTAACAGACAGAAGTGATGAGGGGAGTGGCGTGGCCGTTATTCATCTCGTCCGCGCTTTCGCAGGTTGCGATTCAAGGAAAATCTTGATCATGCGCCGCCACACCGAAAATAGCTGGTCGAACCACTTTGGGTCGTTGTCCCAGAGCGTGCGCAGCGCCATGCCACGAACGAGGCTGAGTGTCAGGGCCACGATGTCCGCCGCCAGCGAGGCAGGAACCCCGCTGGCTGTGAGGGCCTCCGTCCAGGCCGTTTCGACAGGGCGGCGGGCTTTCCGGGATATCTCCAGGATCTGCTTGCGAACGGCCTCGTCTGTGGAGGTAGACAAAACAATGTCGATGGCCACCATAAAGTGTTCGCTGAAGAAGAACTCGCGCGCGTCTTCGATCACGGCTTCGATCAGATCTCGCGGGCGGTTGACGGCCGCTGCGCGCCGGCGGCTCATGATCTGCGCCTGTTCGAACACATATTCGAGCGTGGCGACGACGAGCGAGTCCTTGGTCGGGAAATGATGCAGCTGCGCCCCGCGCGACATGCCCGCTTCCTCGGCAACGTCCGCGGTCCGGAACCTGGCATATCCCCGCTTTCGAATGAGATTGGCGGCCGCCTTTAGGATCTGCGTGCGCGTGGCTTCGGTGCGTTCGGCCTGCGTTCGTCGCCGCGTGCCGCCGAGCGACCGGCGAGCGGATTTTCGCGGCGAAGTGAGACGGTCGGGGCGTGTTACCATATCAAACCTCGATCTGGATCTTTCCGTCGACGATTGTCACCGGATAGGTCTTCAGCGGAATCTCACAAGGCATACCGGTCGGCTCGCCGGTGGTCACGTCGAAGGTCCCGAAATGGAATGTGCACTCCACGGTTTTTCCGTTCAGGAGCCCTTCGAGGGACAGTGAGGCTTCGCCATGCGTGCACATGTCCGCCGTCGCATAGATAGCTCCCTCGACACGATAGAGGGCAACGTTCGAGCCGTCGGGCAGTGGCGCTTGCTTGATTTCGCCTTCGGCGACATCGTCAGCGGCGCACAGAATGACTGTCTGACCCATTGCATGAACCTAGAGCATCGTGCTGCCGCCGTTGACGCTGATGACCTGACCGGTCACGAACGAAGCCTCGGCGGAGGCAAGATAGGAAACCATGGAAGCGACTTCCTCCATCTCCGCCGGGCGGCCCATGGGAATGACGCTGACGAATTTTGCGGCGAGCTTCGGGTCGCTCTTGGTGATCGCGACCATCTGAGGTGTGTTGACGGCGCAGGGCGCCACAGTGTTGATAGTGATGCCGTCTTTGGCAAACTCGCGTGCCATGCCGGTGGTGAGCCCGTGCACGCCGCCCTTGGCCGCGTTGTAAGCTGCATGATCCCAGAGGCCGTTGCGTACGGAATCTGCGCCGAGATTGACGATGCGCCCGTAGCGCCGGGCTCGCATTTTCGGAACGGCGTACCAGGAGCACCACAGCACGGTCCACAGATTGCGGTCGATCGTGGTCTTGAGTGTCTCGGGGGTCTGCTCGGCAAAGGGCTTGATGATGCCGCCGCCTGCGTTGTTGACGAGGATATCGAGCCGCCCGAAGGCCTCGCTGGCGAGGTTGATGGTCTTTTCAGCCGTGCCTTGCTCGGACAGATCACCGGCGCAGCTCGCGACCTCGGCGCCGTATTCCACCCTCAGATGGCTCGATGCCTGCCTCAAGCCGCCTTCATCCAGATCGGCGATAACGAGTTTGGCCCCGTCGCGGGCGAGCCGTTCGGCGATTGCCAGGCCGATGCCTTTGGCCGCGCCCGTCACGATGGCGACATTGTTGTGAAGCTTCTTGTCCATTGATCCGAATTCGCTAGAGAATGATGCTGACGCGGCCTTGCGTGCGAAGGCCGTCGCTGTCGAGAAGGCAGCGCTTTTCCTTGATCCTCAGACGGCCGTTCTCGACGACGATCCGGTAACGGTTGCTGCCGAAATAAGTGTCGGTGATGCCGTCCTTGGTGCGGTAGGTGATGAAGGAGGAGCCGACCTCAAGCTCGGCCTCGCTGCGATTGCGAATGCGGACGTTGCTCACCAGGTGCCGGGTGCGGGAGTGCGGGAATTCGGCGTGCGCCGTTCGCTTCATCAGCCGCTTGACACGTTCTGAGAGGCGAAAGCGGTCATCTGCCACGTAGAAGAGAGTCTTGTCGGGCGACGAGTCCGGCGCAACATCGGTCGACGGGACGTAGTAGATCGCGTCTTCGGTGAAAAGTTCGAGCCACTCGGGCAGTCGCCACTCATCGAGCAGGTCTGCTTCGGCGAACAGGAAGTCCTCGATGTCGGCACGGGAAATGTTCTGCATATCCTGCCCCCTCAGATTGACGTCTGGAAGACGTGCCTGTTCCAGTTCGACCAGAACGCGCGCATCTGCAGCTCGTCGTCGTAGGCCGGAACGGGCTTGCCCATGCCCTTGGAGATGTCGTTCCACTGGGCTTCTGCCGAGTTGCGGAAGCCGCGCTGGCACTGCTCAAGCGCTTCGACGTCATCTGGCGTGGCGAAGCCGCCGGGGCCCAGGAATTCAAGGAAATTGTAGAGACGATATTTGCGGGCCCAGTCGGTCTCTTCCTTCGGTGCCAGCGCCCACGCGCTGATGTTCATGAAGTCGGGCGCGACGGGGTAGTAGGTTCGCACGGTCACGGCCATGATGTCGTTCACGACGAGATTGGGAAAGACGAACAGGTTGCGGTTGAACAGTGCGATGCGCTTGGCCCGCTCTTCGCCATGCCGCTTGACGAGGTCCTGATAGAGACGGTCGATTTCCTTCTTGCCGTCTTCGCCCCACATCGGGATCCATTGCGCCACCGGGCGTCCCCATGGCGCCTTGTACTCCAGCACGGCATGGCCGTTGCCGAGATCGCGTGCTGCTCCCTCGAGCGGGACGGGCGCGAGGCCGCCGTTGGTGGCTTTCAGATAATCGAAGTAGGTCGCGTGCGTCGTCAGTGCGTGGTAGCCGTCGATTGAATTCTCGGTCAGCAGCTTCCAGTTGGCGCGCATGGAATATTCCTGCGTGCCGCCGACGATGGTCATGCCGGCCTCGGCCTGATCGGCGATGACGTCGAGATATTCCTTCACGGCGCCGAGATAGTTGTCCAGGCTCTCGGCATTTTTGTCGAAGCAGACGAAGTTGAAGTCGCGATAACCTTCGAACCGCGCCACCTGTTGCAGGTTCGAGGTGCTGCGCTCCTTGAAATCAGGTGCGTAGGATGCCTCGCCCGGCTGGCTCCGCAGAGCTCCATCGAGACCGAATACCCAACCATGGTAAAAGCACTGGAATGATTTTGCGTTGCCGTGCTTCTCCCGGCACACCTGCGCGCCGCGATGCGGGCAGGTATTCAACATGGCGCGCAGCGCACCTTTGGCATCCCGCGCAAACAGGATGTTGCGGCCGCCGACCTGGCGCGTGACGAAGTCGCCCGGCTTGGGAACCTCCGAGCTGTGGCCGAGATAGAGCCAGCACTTGTCGAAGATCCGGCTTCGCTCGGCCGCTAGGATGTCGGGATCGACGAAAGCCTGGCGCGAAACCTTGAAAATCTGTTTGGCCTCGTCGACCATGAGCGCCGTGTTCATCCGCTCGAACGCATTCATTGCGGGCATCTCCCTCAAAAGGTTCTGTTCTTCATTTCAATGCAGCCCGCAGATCGAAGGCGGGCGACTCCAGATCAGCGCGGACAGGGCGCTTGTTTGCCGCGAGCAGCCGGCGCAGCATCGCCATGTCCTTGGCGGCATTCACCGACAGGGCTCCGACCAGGTCGGCGCCGCGCATCGCGATGACGGAGAAACGGCCGGATGCCGGGTCGCCGCGGATAATGTGGTCGCTGTCGAGCATGTCGCCGGCAACCTGGATGTTGAGGTCGTGCTGGTCGGTCCAGAACCACGGCGGATCGACATAGTCCTTCTGCTCGCCGAGCATGTTGCCGGCGACCGCGATGGCCTGGTTCTGAGCGTTGGCCCAGGTCTCGACGCGGATGTCGCGGCCGTGGCAACGGCTCCATTGCAGGGCGGCATCTCCCGCGCAGAAGACGCCCGGCGCGGCTGTGCGTCCGCACGCATCGACCGCAATGCCCGCGGCGACGGGAAGGCCGATCCGTTCGGCAACGGTCGCGACCGGTTCGACGCCAATGCCGACGAGGACGAGATCGGCACGGATTTCCGCGCCATTGCTGAGCCGGACGCCGCTTGGCGTCGCGCTAATTACGGTCGATCCAAAGAAGAATTCGACACCGTGGCTGCGGTGCTTGGCGGCGACGATGTCACTGACCAGGGAGGGAAGCGCGCGGGCAAGAAGCCGCGGCTCGCTCTCGATCACGGTCGTGCTGCATCCATGCTTTGCCGCGGCGCAGGCCGCCTCGAGCCCGATCACGCCGCCGCCCACGATGACGATGCGTGATTTGTCGCGGATCGATCTGCGGAAGCGGAGCGCGTCCTCGACATTGCGAAGATATTGCACCTCGGGCCCGAGGCCTTCGAGCCGGTCGAGGCGGCGAGGCCGGGTCCCGGTCGCGATCAGCAAACGGTCGAACGCGAAGATGCGGCCGTCGGCCGTCGTCACCGTGCGGCGATCCGCATCGCAATCGGTGACTGGCGAGCGGGTCTCGAGCCGAACATCCAGAACGTCGCTCCAATCCTGGGCCCGCTTGATGTAGGTAACCGGCGTGTCAGCGGCCGCCAGCATGTCCTTTGAGAGCTGCGGTCGCTCATAGGGTGGGTGCGGTTCCTCGCCCAGCATCGTGATCGCGCCCTGAAAGCCGCGCGCCCGCAGTGCCTCGGCCGCGCGTCCGCCGGCCTGTCCGGCGCCTGCAATCACGATATGTGCTGATGCGGCCAGCAATTCAGTTTCGCTCCCGTTGCGGAGCCCTGCGAGATCGCAAAAGCCGGTCCGCAATCATTCTTCGATTGCGTTCATAATAAAAACAGTCCAACCTGCTTGTAAAGTGAATTACAGATGCGACCGCTCGCAGTCGGGAAAGGCGCGCTGCAGTGCATAACAAATCAGAGGAAACGAGCCTTGGCTGAGGCGATCGACACCCATACGCATTTTGTCCCGCGAAACGTTCCAGCGGCGGTCGGGCGCAATCCGCTGTGGCCCTCGGTCGAGCTGAGGGGCGACGACGGCGCAGCGGCAGTGATGGTCGGCGGAAAAGTGTTTCGTGTGATCGATTCCCGGAGTTGGGATGCGGCTCGCCGCATCGATGACATGGCGGCGGACGATGTTGACGTCCAGGTCGTCTCGCCGATGCCCGAATTGCTGTCGCACTGGTTTCCTGCGGACGATGCCGACGCCTTGGGCCGTCATATCAATCAAGGAATTGCGGAGCTTTGCGGGAGCCAGCGCGGGCGTTTCATCGGTATCGGCATGTTGCCGATGCAGGACACCGGGCTGGCGGTGAAGCGACTGGACGAGTTGAAATCTTGGGGACTGCGTGGTTTCGAGATCGGCACCCATATCAACGGCGTTGCGCTCGGTGACGAGCGGCTGCATGACGTCTATGCGGCGGCCGAACAGGCGAACCTTGCGGTCATGGTTCATCCCCTCCATCCGGCGGGGCTTGATCGCATGGGAGGTCGGCCGGAGCTCGCGGCCGTCGCCGCATTTCCGCTCGAGACGGCTTTCGCCGCGGTCTCGCTGATGACGAACGGCGTGATGGAGCGCTTTCCTCGGCTCCGGATCATGCTGAGCCATGGCGGCGGCGCATTGCCCTGGATATTGCCGCGCTTGAGGCACGCTCGCGGCATCGGACCGCCATTGGACAGCCTGTTTTCGCGCGATCCCGAGGAGACCGTGAAGGCGTTCTACTTCGACAGCATCCTCTACGATAAGCCGGCTTTGGAGTTCCTGGCGAACAAGGTGGGCCGGGAGCGGGTCCTTGTCGGATCGGACTATCCGTTCACGATCAAGCAGGATCGGCCGGCGGAATTTGCCGAGCGCTCGCTGGCTATGCCGAGACAGGACCTCACGGCAAATGCCAGGCGCTGGCTTGGGCTTGATGGGTGAGGAAAGAGATGACGAATTGCTATTCTTATCCCCAGTTCTGCTCGCTCGGTCCGTTACCTCCGCGGACACCGGCGCGCGCGGACGCTCAGGTGCCGAAAGACCGCAAGCTCGGCAAATGCGCGCATGGCGTGATCGGCGCGTTCTATTTCTATGCCGACGGGTCGGATGACGATCCGGCATTCGGCTTCTGCGACATAGAGCTATCGGTTCAACAAATCTCGCAGAGCACGGTGCGGGTCGAGCTGTACTGCGTTGCAGACGGCTACCAGAGCGCCCGTGGCGTCGGCGCGGATCATCCGCTGAAGATCGCGGTTCTTGCCGGGGACCGGGTGCTCGGAAGCGCAAATTGGCATTTTGCCGACGTGATCTGCGGCCATGCCGATCCCATGCATTTCGCGGCTGACCTCGAGATCGACGACGCACTGTTCGGCCTCATCGACCGGATCGAACTCCAGAAGACCGGCGGCCAATCGCGGCCGTGCGAATAGCAGCGGTAGCATCAAATTCGATGGGAGATCCTGGAAATCGCTGTATGAGGCAGGAATGTCCGCGAGTGGGAGGTTGAGCGGACGAGTGCGGAAAACCGGACGTCCTGCCTGTAAACGAATGTTCTCATATATCGTAAGGTAGAGTACGATCAGAACAAAGCAGGACTTTGATGTGAGCCGAATTCGGGCGCGTCAGCGTCAACAGCCTCGCAATTCAGGAGAATTCATGCGGTTTCGCATTGCAATCGTGCTGTGGCTCGCAACCGCGTCGGCCGGAATGATGGGCTGGCAGCAGGCTTCGGCTGAGCCTTACCCGTCGCGGAGGATCAATCTCATCGTGCCGTTCCCGGCCGGCAGTGCGACCGATGGAGTGACGCGGCATCTTGCGGAAAGCATTCGTATCCAGACCGGCGCGACGGTGCTGGTCGAGAACAAGCCCGGTGCCGACGGCAACCTTGCCGCGCTTGCTGTCCTCAAAGCCGACGCCGATGGCTACACGGTCTTTGTCACGACCAACTCGACACAGGCGGCCAACGTCAGCCTGTTCAATGCCATGCCTTATGATCCGAAGGCGGATTTTGCACCGGTCGCCGGCATCATGACCATTCCGATGATGCTGAGCGTCAAGCCGGACTTTCCCGCGAAGGACATCAAGGAGTTCATCGCTCTCGCCAAGTCGCGGCCGAAGCCGGTGTCTTTCGGGAGCGGCAACACCTCCAGCCGCGGTGCTGCGGAACTGTTTCGCTCCAGAGCCGGAATCGAGATGCAGCACGTGCCTTATCGCGGCATGCCGCAGGCCTTGACCGACGTCCTAGGTGGCGAAATCGATTGCGTTTTCGCCGATCCCGCCAGCGCGCAAGGCTTGATCCAGGATGGTCGGTTGCGGGTCCTTGCGGTGACGAGCAGCGAACGGCTCAAGGGACTGCCTGATGTTCCCACGCTCGCGCAAGCCGGATTGCCGGGAGCCGAGCTGACCGCCTGGGTCGGCGTCTTCGTGCGTGCGGGCACGCCGCCCGACATCGTCGCGAAGCTCAGTCAGGTCGTGCTGGCCTTCGTCAGCAGCAAGGAGACGGATACATATCTGGAATCCGTGGGCGCGAAGCCGTTCCCGGCGGGGCCGGACGAGCTCGGGTCGTTCCAGGCTGCGGATACGCGCCGCTGGGCCGAAATCGTCGAGATCGCGAAGATCGAAAAGAAGTAGTTCAACGGCGCAGAGTGACCGCACCACGGTCGAGCACGACGACATCTCGCTCGACCGCCCTTGCGCGGAAGCGAATTTGATCACCCGTGGCGAAGAACTCGGTTCGGATGGTCTCGCCGGGAAAAACCGGCTTGCTGAAGCGGGCGGAAAGCGACCTCAGACGTTCGGGCATGCCGTCCGCAAAGCTCGCGAGCGCCGCTCGCGTCGCAATTCCGAGCGTGCACAGGCCGTGCAGGATAGGCCGTTCGAAGCCGGCCTTGGCAGCGGCTCCGGGATCTGCATGAATCGGATTGTAGTCGCCGCTCAGCCGGTAAAGCAGGGCGCTCTGCGGCAAGGTCGTGATATCGGTGGTTCGCGAGGGATTGTCTTCGGACAGGGGAGGGATCTCTGCCGGGACCGTGCCGAAACTGCCGCAGCCGCCATCGCCGCGCAGAAAGAGCACGCTGCGGACGGTCGCCAGCTTTGCGCTTGCATCGTTCAGCGTCTTGACGAGATGCAGAATGGCACCTTTGCCCGCGCCCTTGTCCGCTACAGCAGAAATCTCGTAGTTCGCCGTGACCGTGCCCTCCGCCGGAATCGGATTGTGGATCTCGAAGCTTTGTTCACCGTGCAGCAATCGGACCCAATCAATGCCGAGCTCCGGCCGTTTCGCCCAGAAACCTGGATGGGCGAGCACACAGCAGATTGAGGGTACCGCGCGAAGGTCGGGCTCGTAGACGAAATTGAGCTGTGACGGGTCGAGCGGATCGGATCCATAGCCAAGGCCGAGCGCGTAAAGCATCGTGTCGCGCCGGGTGCACGTTTGCGAGACCGGCTCAAAACGGAAATTCTGTAGAGCTTCGAGGTTCAATGTGTCCTCCGTTCGCCAAGACCCTTCGGTGTCCATGCTCACCGCAGGCCGTTCACGATCGAGCCAATGGCTGTTGCAATCGTGCTCTGTCATATAGTACACAAGTGTACGAAATAGAAGCCGCCCGATCGCGGGATATGCCGGGCAGGGAGTTGCGCCGTGATTTCGAGCGACAGACGGTCGAGCCATAGGGCCAGCGTCGGGGAATTGTCCGGACGGACTGGGCTCCGAGCGGCCGGCTCTCGCACTGCGATAGTCCTGGCGGCGACGCTGGCGTTGGCCGGCTTGATGTCCGGTCGGGCCGATGCCGGCGAAAAGAAATATGGCCCCGGCGTCAGCGACACGGAAATCAGGATTGGCAACACATCGCCCTATAGTGGCCCGGCATCTGCCTTCAGCATGGTCGCCAAGACCGAGGACGCGTATTTCCGCAAGGTCAATGCGGAGGGAGGCATCAACGGTCGACGCATCGTGTTCCTATCCTATGACGACGCTTACTCGCCACCCAAGACCGTCGAGCAGACAAGACGTCTGGTCGAAAGCGAGGAAGTTCTGCTCGTCTTCAATGCTCTTGGCACGGCTTCGAATTCAGCCGTCCAGAAATATCTGAACGCCAAGAAGGTGCCTCAGCTCTTCGTGTCGAGCGGTGCCGCCAAATGGAACGATCCGAAGAACTTCCCATGGACGATGGGATTTACCCCGAGCTACGAGACCGAGGGCTATATCTACGCGAAGTACGTTCTGCGCGAGCGACCCGCCGCGAAAATTGCGATCTTCTTCCAGAACGATGACTTCGGAAAGGATTACCTGAAGGGAATCAAACTGGCGCTCGGCGACAAAGCCGCATCCATGATTGTCGCCGAAGAGGCGTTCGATGTGTCCGAACCGACCATCGACTCCCATCTCGTCAAGCTCAAGGCCACCGGGGCTGACGTGCTGTTCGATATCGCCACGCCAAAGTTCGCAGCCCAGGCCATCAAGAAGGTGTCGGAGCTCGGCTGGAAGCCGCTCCATATTCTCAGCTATGTGTCGGCCTCGACCGGTAGTGTGATCAAGCCGGCCGGGTTTGAGAATGCGCAAGGGTTGATCTCGGCAGCTTACTTCAAGGATCCCGGCGATCCGATGTGGAAGGACGACGCCGGCTTGAAGGAGCTCAACGGATTTCTTGACGGCTATTTCGCCGGCGCCGATCGCAGCGATACACTGATCGTGAATGGCTACAACACGGCGCAGGCGCTCGTTTATCTCCTGAAGCAGTGTGGCGACGAGCTCACGCGCGAGAACATCATGCGCCATGCTTCCAATCTCAAGCAGGTCGAACTCGGCATGCTGCTGCCCGGTATTCGGCTGAACACCTCGCCTGCCGATTTCGCGCCGATCAAGCAATGGCAGTTGATGCGGTTCGAGGGGACGAATTGGCGACTGTTTGGCGACGTCATGAGCGGCGACGCGAAGAATTGAGGAAAGGGACGGTTTATGGGACAGCTTTGTGCCGGGCGGGTCGCGATCGTGACCGGAGGTGGCCGCGGGCTGGGGCGCGAGTATGCCCTCATGTTGGCCGAGCAGGGGGCCAAGGTGGTGGTCAACGATCTCGGTGCCTCGGCAGCCGGTGAGGGAACGGATATTTCGCCCGCACGGGAAGTCGTCGATGAAATCAAACGCGCCGGCGGCGAGGCCATCGTCAACGGCAACGACGTCAGCGATTGGGCCGGCGCCAAGGCCCTGATCGATGACGCGATCAACACGTTCGGACGGCTCGACGTTCTCATCAACAATGCCGGCATCCTGCGGGACCGCATGATGGTCAACATGACCGAGGCGGAATGGGACGCTGTCATCAAGGTGCATCTGAAGGGCACCTTCGCGCCGTCTCATCACGCCGCGCAATATTGGCGCCAGGAGGCCAAGAAGCGCGGAGCTCCGGTGAGCGCGCGCCTGATCAATACGTCATCGGCTTCAGGGCTTTTCGGCAATGTCGGCCAGAGCAACTACGGAGCCGCCAAGGCGGGCATCGCCGCCTTCACCGTCATCAGCGCCATGGAGCTTCGGCAGTATGGAATCACGGTGAATGCGATCGCTCCGAGGGCGCAAACCCGGATGACCGAGGGTCTGAGAGAGCGCAGCGAGGAAGATATCAGGCGCCGAAATCCGCGCTGGGTCGCGCCGATCGTGGTCTGGCTGGCAAGCGAGCAGTCTGCCGATGTGACCGGCCGGGTGTTCGAGGCTGGCGACGGAATTCTCAAGGTCGCCGAAGGATGGCACGCCGGTCCGGGAATTGACCCGGTCGAGGATCCCAACGAACTCGGCCCTCAGGTGGCGGAATTGATGCAGAAGGCGCGACCCAACGCCGATATCTGGGGACGCGACATCGCCTCATGAATTTCCGAGGAACTCCTCCCGGAGCACCTGAGGCGGGTGGCTGGCGTCAAGCCGCCGCCCGCCGCTTTTTCCGGGTTTTGGACGGCGGCGCATCTTCCTCGCCCTCTCCGCTCTGGGCCTCGGTGCCGTCCGACATGGCGAGGAGATTGTGCTTCATGGCAAGGAGCGCTTCCGCAGCGCCTTCAAGCTGCTTCCGATCAATCCCGTTGACGATTCTCGCGTTGAATTTGTCGGTTTCTTTCCTGAGCTTCTCGAGAAAGCCGCGCGCCTGCTTAGTGACATAAACGCGCTTGATGCGGCGGTCCACCGGATCGGCCTGGCGTATCACGAATCCGGATGTTTCGAGACGGTCAATCAGGGCCCCGACGGCGACCTTCCCGACGTCGAGCTCGTTGGCGAGCTGCACCTGAGGAAGGCCATCCTTGCGCGAAATGAAAGCGAGGACCCACCATTGCGAACGGGTGATTCCGAGCGGCGCCAGTGCGCGATCGAACATCATCCTCCTGAGCCGCGACACGTCGTGAATGAGATATCCAAGCCGGAGATCCCAATCGGGCTGATCAGCCATTGATGTTTCCCATGAAAGTCGAGTCGGGGTTCAGAGGTTCAACTAATACCATACACCAGCGTATTTTAAAGGAAAGGGCACAGAACGGGCGCGAATCCCTCGATTTGCTGCCGGAGGAGCGGATTTACAAAAGAAGTACGCTAGTGTATTAGTTTCCGTAGAGGCCCCGTCCGATTGGTTGCTGAAGCAGCCGTCCGCCGAGGCGTTCAGCCACAGCAAGGAAGTCGCACATGTTCGACACGGCCGTGCTCAAGGAAAAGCGCATCCTGGTTACGGGCGGTGGGACCGGGCTCGGCAAGGAGATGTCGGTGGGGTTCGCCGCGCATGGCGCCCATGTCTACATCTGCGGGCGGAGGAAAGAGGTCCTCGAGGAGGCGGCACAGGAAATCCGTACGCGGTCTGGAGGGCAGGCGTCTGCGCTGCTCGCCAATGTCCGCGATCCCGACAGCATCGACGCGATGATGAACACCATTTGGACGGACGGTCCGCTAACGGGCCTCGTCAACAATGCCGCCGCCAACTTCCTGGCACCGACCGAAAGCCTGTCGCCGCGTGGTTACGAGGCGGTCCGCTCGACGGTGATGGACGGCTCGTTCTATACCTCGCTGGCCTGCGGCAAGCGCTGGATTGCTGCCGGTGTGCCCGGCGTGATCATCAGCAATCTCGTCACCTGGGTATGGACCGGATCGGCCTACGTGGTGCCGGCGGCGATGGCGAAGGCGGCCGTGCACGCCATGACGATGTCGCTCGCTGTCGAGTGGGGCCCCAGGAACATTCGCGTCAATGCGATCGCGCCCGGGCCGTTCCCGACCGAGGGGGCCTGGGACAAACTGAATCCGCTGGCAGAAACCGGCGTCGGCGCGACCCAGGCGGACGAGGTTCCGCTCCGCCGCTTCGGCAAGATGGATGAGCTGCGCAATCTCCTGATCTTCCTGATGTCGGATGGTTGCAGCTACATCACGGGCGACACGATCAGCATCGATGGCGGCCACCATCTCGCGGCACCCAGCACCTTCGCGGGGCTTTCGAAGCTGTCCGCGGCGGATTGGCAGCGCGCACGCGAAGCCATTCAAAGCTCCGTGCAAAAAGAAAAGCAGGCGCGCTCGATCTGATCCTGGAGCAACAACAAAGAGGCTTCTATGGGACTGGCCATACCGACAAAGAGCTTCGCGTGCACCATCGAGAATGGGCTTGCTCATATCGAGCTGGCCCAGCCCACGCGCGGCAATCCGATCGACGGGGAGTTTTGTCGTGAGTTCGGTCTTGGCATTTCGGAGCTGAGCGAGCGCGCCGACGTACGGGCGGTACTACTTTCGGCGCGAGGACGCCTGTTCAGCGTCGGTGGCGATCTGACGTCGCTGGTGAGCCAGGGAGAGGCGCTACCCGCGACGATCAAGGCCTGGACCGCCGATCTGCATGCGGCGATCGCGAGAATGGTCCGGATGCGGGCGCCCGTCGTTGCGTCCGTTCACGGCAATGTCGCGGGCGGGAGCGTGTCGCTCATGGCTGCTGCGGATCTGGTGGTGATGGCGGAATCGGCTCGCATTTCCGCGGCGTTCTCCAAGATCGGGTTCAGCCCGGATAGCGGGTCGACGACCACCGTGACACGCCGGATCGGCGTTGCCCGCGCAAGACGGTTCTTCCTGCTTGGCGAGACGCTCGATGCCGGAACGGCGCTGTCGCTGGGCCTCGTGGATTTCGTTGTGCCTGATGACGCCGTGCAGTCCGAGGCTCTCCGGATCGCAAGGGAGCTCGCCGCGGGGCCGACGGAAGCGTTTGGTGCGATCAAGCGACTGTTCTCTCAGACCAGCGATCGATCGTTCGAAAGCCAGCTCGAGGAGGAGGCTCAGACGCTCGCCGCGATTTCGCGAACGGCGGACGCCCGTGAGGGCGTCAAGGCCTTTACCGAGAAGCGGAAGCCGGTGTTCGAAGGGAAATGAGCGCCGGCTCGGTGGTTGGAAGCGACAATCTGGACCATTGGCCCAAGATCGTACTCTGCCATAACGTACACACATTAACTACACAATCCGGCCGCGAAGCCGGAAGGACACAGCGCTGCAAGAGGGAGTAATCACCGTGGCCTCCGCCCTTCAAGCATCTCACGCCGGCTTTCGCGAAGCCGGCTATTGGCTCGACAAGACCGTCGATCAGTTACTGAGCGAAGCCGCTGCAAGGGCGCCAGACAAGGTCGCCATCGTCGCCGACCGGGCGGATCGCGAGCATGCGCGTCGCTTCACATATGGTGAACTGATGAGGCTTGCGGATCGCGCCGCGAGCTCGCTCCTGCGGCTGGGTGTCGGCCCTGGCGACGTCGTGACCGTACAATTGCCGAACTGGTGGGAGTTCGTCGTCACCGCGTTTGCGTGCAGCAAGATCGGCGCCGTGATGAATCCCGTGATGCCGATCCTGAGGGAACGTGAGCTCGGCTATATCCTCAATTTCTGTCAGGCCAAGGTCTTCATCGTTCCGAAGAGCTATCGTGGCTTCGACTACGCCGCGATGGCACGAGGCATGCGTGCGGACCTGTCGCATCTCAAGCACGTGATCGTCGTCGACGGCGAGGGCGAAACGACCTTCGACCGGATGCTGCTGTCGGCCGACCCCGACAAGCTTCCTTCGGGTTTGCGCCCGGACGACACGGCCGTCCTGATGTTCACATCAGGCACGACCGGCGAGCCCAAGGGGGTCATGCACACGTCGAATTCGCTGGTTGCCTGCTGCAAGGCGCTGACGGGACGGTTCGGTCTCGACTCCACCGACGTCTTGCTGGTGGCTTCGCCCGTCGGGCACATGACGGGCTATGCCGCGATCGTGCTGCTTTCGGTCTATCTCGGCGGCACGATGATCCTTCAGGACATCTGGGAAGCCAGGCGTGGCGTCAACCTGATGGCTGGCGAAGGCGTGACCTATACCGCAGCCTCGACGCCGTTCCTTAGCGATATCTGCGACGCCGTGAAGGACGGAGCGCCACATCCGAAGAGTCTGCGCTCCTTCCTGTGCGGCGGCGCGCCGATCCCCTCGATGTTGATCGAGCGCGCCGCCGCAGAGCTCGGCCTCAAAGTATGCTCGCTCTGGGGCATGACCGAGGTGCTGTCCGGCACGCTGACCGAGCCGGCGCGAGCGGCCGAGAAATCGGCGCACACGGACGGCCGGGCGCTGGACGGGATGGAGGTCAAAATCGTCGATACCGATGGACAGCCCGCGCCGACGGGAGAGTCGGGGCGGCTGCTGGTTCGCGGCGCGCAGATGTTCAAGGGCTACTACAAACGGCCGGAGCTTCCGACGTTCGACAGCGACGGTTGGTTCGACTCCGGCGATCTCGCCTATGTGGACAAGGATGGGTACATCCGCATCTCGGGTCGTGTGAAGGACATCCTGATCCGGGGTGGCGAGAACGTGCCGGTCGTCGAGATCGAAAACATGCTTTACAAGCACCCGTCCGTCTCGGCCGTAGCGGTGGTCGGCTTTCCCGATGCGCGGCTCGGGGAACGGGGCTGCGCGTTCATCGTTCCTCGCGCTGGAGCTACGATCGACCTGGCCGCGGTACAGGCCTATCTGGGCGAAGCCAAAATGGCGAAGCAGTTCTGGCCTGAACGTGTCCAAGTCGTGGCCGAACTCCCACGTACCGCCAGCGGCAAAATCCAGAAGTTCAAGCTGCGCGAGCTCGCAACCGCGTTTCAAAACGCAAAGTAGCTCACTGGTCGGAATAGGTGGGATCCCGTCGCTCGCGAAATGCGGCGACGGCTTCCGCGTGGTCATGCGTCTCCAGCAGAATGACCTGCTGCCGGTCCTCCATCATGAGGGCGGCATCGAGGCTGGGTGCGTCGATCAGCGTGTTGAGCGCCTGCTTGGTCATGCGCAAGCCCATGGGGGAGACCCGCAGCATCTCTTCGGCGAACGCCAAACCCTTTGCGAGCAGCTCGTCGAGCGGTGCGATGTCGCTGACAAGCCCGATCGCTTTCGCGCGCTCAGCCTTGAGAAACCGTCCCGTCAGCAGCAGTTCGGAGGTCACGGAGAGGCCAACCAAACGCGGCAACAGGTAGCCCGATCCCATGTCACAGCCTCCGACGCCGATGCGGATATAGGCCGCGTTCATTCGCGCGTCGGGCGCTGCGAACCGGACATCGCAGGCGAGCAGGAAGGAGAAGCCCGCACCGCAAGCCGCGCCGTGGACGAGCCCGATGATCGGTTGCGGGCACGACCGCATCAACCGGATCACGCCGGAGTAATTCTGCTGCATCCTGAGCTGGCGCTGCGGTCGGCCCTTGCCGGGTGCGGCAAAGGCATCCGATCCAAGTTCTGCACCGGCCGAGAACTGAGGCCCGTCGCCGCGCAGGATCACGACTCGCGTTGTCGGCCGGTCGCAAAGCCCGGCGAAGTATTCGGTCAATTCCGCGATCATGTCGGGCGACACGGCGTTGAGCTGGGCAGGGCGGTTCAACGTCAGGATCTCGATCGCGCCGCGGGTTTCCACGACGATGGTGTTGGGCTGGTTCACAGGCGCGCTCCCATCAGTTCATTTGTCCTTGATTGCAGATAGTAATAAAGTGTACGATCTCCTGAAGCAATGCTCGTTGCTGCCCACGCGAATAAGCCAGGCAGCCGCACGGGCAACAAGACCTTCAGGGAGCCGGGAGATGCCATATCAGTCCGTGTTCAGGCCGGATCTGTTCAAAGGCCAGACGATCATCGTGACCGGTGGTGGCAGCGGGATCGGGCGCTGCACCGCTCACGAGCTTGCGGCCCTTGGCGCAAATGTGGCCATCCTCGGCAGGACGATGGAGAAGCTGACCGAGGTTCAGCGTGAAATCGAAGAGGATGGCGGGCAGGCGATGAGTCATGCCTGTGACATCCGCGATGATGCGATGGTGATTGGCGCAATCGACGCGGTGCTCGCGAGATTTGGTCGTATCGACGGACTGGTCAACAATGCCGGCGGGCAATTTCGCGCTCCCTTGAAGGCGATCTCGACCAAGGGGTTCGATGCCGTCGTGCGCAACAACCTGACCGGCGGCTTCATTTTCATGCGCGAGGTCTACAACCGCTGGATGGAAGCCAATGGAGGGGCGATCGTCAACATCATCGCCGACATCTGGCATGGCTGGCCGGAGTTCGGCCATTCCGCGGCGGCGCGTGGCGGCATGCTGACCCTGACCGAGACCGCCGCCTGCGAATGGTCGGCGTCGGCTGTCCGCGTCAACGCGGTTGCTCCCGGCGGCATCGTGTCAAGTGGTTTCGATACCTACACGCCGGAAATGCAGAAGAAGCTCCACGACTTCACCGAGCGGGTTCCATTGCAGCGCTTTGGAACGGAAGCGGAGATCTCGGCCGCGATCACTTACCTGCTTTCGCCGGCCGCCGCTTACATCACCGGCTCATGTATCCGCGTCGATGGCGGAACGCCGAATGCGCGCACAACCTGGCAGCTCGAGCAGCACAGCCGCAGCATGCCGTTCGAAGGATTCCACCGGGTCAAGCTGCCCGAAGTGATGAAGCGCAAGGCCCGCGCCTAGCGAGTCTGCCTAGTCGACCGCGATGATCAGCTTGCCGTGGTTGTCGCCCCGATAAAGCCGGGCAATTGCGCCAGGGGCGTGCTCGAGGCCCGGCAGGATCTCCTCGTCATGGACGATCTTCCCGGCAAGCGCGAGCTCGGCCAGGCGCGCCGCGGCCTCGTCGAATTCGGCGAGATGATCGAAGATGATGAAGCCGGACCATCGCAGGCGCCGCGTGAGAATTTCACGTTCGGGTCGCGGTCCCGTCGGGACCGGGGTCCAGGACGCGTTCGCGGCCGTGCCGCACTGAATGATGCGTCCGCGCAAGCGCATGGTCCGGATGGCGGCATCGGCGATGGAGCCGCCGGTGTTGTCGAAGAAAATGTCGTTGCCGTCGGGACACGCGGTGCGGATGGCTGCGCCGAGGTCGGAGGCCTCCCGATAGTTGATCATGTCCTGATAGCCATAGCGCGCCTTCGCCAACGCAGCCTTGTCGGCGGCGCTGGTCAGCCCGACCGCGCGGCACCCGGCAATTTGCGCGAGCTGGCCGACGAAGCTTCCGACGCTGCCGGCCGCCGTCGATACCAGGACATGCTCGCTTGGCTTTGGATCGCCGAGACCGTGAAAGGCGAGATAGGCCGTGATGCCGTTCATTCCGAGCACGCTGAGATTTGCACTCAGCGGCAGGCGCGATGGGGTGACGCGGCGGAGGATCGATTCCGGTTTGGCAATGCAATAGCGCTGCCAGCCAAACCATCCGTAGACATGGTCGCCGGGTCGATACTCCTGAACGTTGCTCTCGAGGATCTCGCCGACCGCAAGCGCTCGCATCGGCGAATCGAGAGGAACGGGTGCGCTATAGTTCCCCTCGTCATTGGCCCAGCCGCGCTGGGCGGGGTCCACGGAGAGAAAGTGGTTCTGGATCAGAATCTCGCCCTTGCCGGGCGCGGACACCGGCTCCGTCACCAGCGAGAAATGTTCCGTCTGCGGTATCCCGCGCGGCCGCGCCGTGAGCCGGACCTGTCGATTTTCGCGAGGGGACATGAGCGATCCTCATAATTAGTACGCTTGTGTACGATATGAGTATACGGTAGAAATCGATCGGGAGACAAGGACATCTCGGCGGCCGCGGCCGCCGCTCCACCCTGCAAGATATGGCAAGAGGCAAACAATGGCGGGGCTCTATTTTGAGCAGTTTTCGGTCGGACAGACGTTCGTCCATGAGATCCGGCGCACGGTCACGGACATGGACAACATCCTGTTCTCGTCGCTGACCTACAATCCGGCGGCGGTTCACATCGACCACGAATATGCCAAGGGCACCGAGTTCGGGAAGCCCTTGATGAACTCGATCTTCACGCTCGGGCTGATCATCGGCCTGTCGGTCCAGGACACGACGCTGGGAACCACGGTCGGCAATCTCGGCATGGAAGATACCAAATTTCCGCGCCCGGTGTTCGCCGGGGACACGCTGCGCGCCGAGACCAAGGTGATCGCCGTGAGAGAAAGCAAGTCGCGTCCGACGCAGGGCATCGTGACGTTCGAACATCGCGGTTTCAATCAGCGGGACGAGGAGGTGGTCTATTGCCGCCGGAGCGGACTGATGATGCGGAGGCCAGCATGAAGTTGCGCTCGCTTCTCTTTGTGCCGGCCGACAGCGAACGCAAGTTTGCCAAGGCCTCCGGTATCGGCGCCGATGCACTGATCCTCGATCTCGAGGATTCGGTCGCCCCGGGGCGCAAGGCCTTTGCCCGGGATGCCGTGAAGGGGTTGTTGGGCGGCGGGGCGCGCGACTGGTCGTTCCTGGTCCGCATCAATCCATTCGGCACGGGGCTCACGCTGGAGGATCTGGCGGCTGTGGTGCGTCCAGGCCTCGACGGCATTCTGATCCCGAAGGTCAACGGCATCGAGGATGTCGACCTGGTTTCGCACTATGTCGATGTGCTGGAGGTCGCGACCGGCGTTTCGCCGGGGCATGTCAAGCTACTGGTCGTTGCGACCGAGACACCGGCCGCCATGATCGGATTCAACGGCTACGCGCGCAAGAACGAGCGACTGGTGGCGATGACTTGGGGTGCGGAAGACCTGAGCGCGGCCCTGGGTGCGCTCACCAACAAGGAGGCGGATGGGGCGTGGACCTTTCCATATCAGGTGGCACGCGCCCAATGCCTGTTTGCAGCGGGCGCAGCCGGGGTCGCGGCACTGGATACGCTCTATGCCGACTTTAGGGATCAGGACGGTCTTGCGGAAAGCTGCCGCCTTGCGCGGCGCGACGGCTTCGTGGGGCGCGTCGCGATCCACCCGGATCAGGTTGCAACCATCAATTCGTGCTTCACGCCATCGGAGTCCGATTTGGCGCATGCGCGCCGCGTTGTCGAGGCGTTCGCTGCGGCGCCGGATGTCGGCACCGTCGGGATCGATGGGAAGATGTACGACATTCCGCACCTGGTCGCGGCGCGACGGACCTTGGCATCGGTCGGGGAGGGACATTCGAATGGACAATAGATCGTTCTCCAACCAACTCGACGTGCCCGAAGATCACGCTGCGATCCGCGAGGGCGTGCGCGCGGTCGTCACGCGTTTCGACGACGAATATTGGTTGGCGCGCGACGACGACGGCGCGTTTCCGCGCGAATTCCATCGTGCGATGGCAGATGCGGGCTGGCTCGGCATTACCATGCCCGAGGAATATGGCGGCTCCGGTCTCGGTGTCACTGAGGCCGCGATCATGATGCATGAGGTCGCCAGCCATGGCGGCGGCATGACGTCGGCATCCGCCGTTCACATCAACCTGTTCGGACCGCATCCGATCGTGGTGAAGGGATCGGACGACCAGAAGCGGCGCTGGGTGCCGCGGCTCGTCTCGGGTGAGGATCAATGTTGTTTCGGCTTCACCGAGCCGGACGCCGGCTTGAACACCACACGCATCAAGACATTTGCCGAGAAAGTGCCGGGCGGCTATCGCGTCCACGGCCAGAAGGTGTGGACGTCGACCGCGCAGGTCGCCAACAAGATCATGCTGCTGACCCGGACGACCAAGTTTGAAGACTGCAAGCGGCCGACCGACGGCATCACCATCTTCTACACCGACCTCGATCGCTCCAAGATCGAGGTGCGGCGAATCCCGAAGATGGGCCGAAAGGCGGTCGATTCCAATGCGATCTTCATCGACGGTCTCTTCATTCCCGAGTCCGACCGGATCGGTGAAGAAGGCAAGGGATTCTCCTACATCCTTCATAGCCTCAACCCGGAAAGAATCCTGATCGCTGTCGAAGCGATTGGAATTGGTCAGGATGCGCTGCGCCGGGCAACACAATACGCCAAGGAGCGCGTCGTGTTCGATCGCCCGATCGGCCAAAATCAGGCGATCCAGCATCCGCTGGCAGAGAACTGGATGTATCTGGAGGCGGCATGGCTGATGGCGATGCGCGCCGCGTGGCTCTACGACTTCAACAGGCCGTGCGGTGCGGAAGCCAACAGTGCCAAGCTGCTCGGCGCACGTGCCGGTCACGACGCCGCCTGGCAGGCGATCATGACCCATGGCGGGTTCGGCTATGCCAAGGAGTATCATGTCGAGCGGTTGTTCCGGGAGGTCTCGATCACCCGGCTCGCGCCGATCACCGAGCAGCTCATCCTGAGCTTCATCGCCGAGAAGGTGCTCGACCTGCCGAAGAGCTACTGAGCCGCTCTTTGCCTCAGAGGTTGCGCGAGATCAGCTCGCGCATGATCTCCGACGTGCCGCCATAGATGCGCAGCACCCGTGCATCCGCGAACAGCCGGCAGATCTCGTACTCGCGCATAAAGCCGTAGCCGCCGAAGAACTGCAGGCACTGATCGACAAGCCTGCCGTGCATCTCGGTAACCCAGAGCTTGGCTGTCGAGGCGCCGTAGGTGGTCAGCTCGCCACGGACATGCTGGCTCAGGCACTGATCGACATAGGCCCACCCGACCTGGAGATCCGATTTCAGGTCCGCCAGCTTGAAGCGCGTGTTCTGATAGGTTCCGATCGCTTGTCCGAAGGCCTTGCGCTCCTGAACGTAGGTCTTGGTGATGTCGAATGCCTTCTGTGCCGACGCAATCGAGTGAAGGGCGATCGTCAACCGCTCCTGCGGCAGCTCACTCATCAGCGCACCCATCGCGCCGCCTTCCGAGCCCAAGAGGTTGCTGACGGGAACGCGAACCTGGTCGAAGAACAGCTCCGACGTATCGGAGGAGAGATGGCCGAGCTTGTCGAGATTGCGACCATGCCGAAAGCCCGGACGATCGGTCTCAACAAGGATCAGGCTCATCCCGCGTGATCCGCCCTCGGGATTGGTTCGAGTGACCGCGATAACGAGATCACACATCTGGCCGTTGGAGATGAAGGTCTTCTGACCGGAGATAACGTACTCATCTCCTTCGCGAACGGCGCGGGTGCGGATGCCCTGCAGGTCGCTGCCGGTTCCGGGCTCGGTCATGGCTATCGCACACACGGTCTCGCCGGAGACCATCCCCGGCAGCCATTTCAGCTTCTGCTCTTCCGTGCCGTAGCTCAGCAGATAGCCACAACAGACGTCGTTGTGAACCGAGAAATCGGTCGCCGGACCCGCGAATCCCGAATAGGCGAGCTCTTCGATCACGACGGCGTTGTGGCGAAAGTCACCGCCGATGCCGCCATATTGTTCCGGCACCTGCGGGCAGAGCAGGCCGGCATCGCCGGCCGCCGGCCACAGCGCGCGGTCGATGATCCCCGCCTTCTCCCACTCCTGGAAGTGTGGCGCTATCTTCGCAGCGGCAAAGCGCCGGACGCTTTCACGCAGGAGGCTGTGCTCTTCGTCGTAGATCGGGCGATCTGGCAGCATGTCTGTCAACCGTAAGCTGAGCGTCAAAAGGCGACCTTGTCGCCGCCCTTGAGCTGGAGGATGTCGCGAGCGTCATCGGGGCTTGCGATTTCGAGCCCGAGGCCCTCGATGATCTTGCGGACCTGCGTCACCTGCGCCGCATTGGTTTCGGCAAGGCGGCCCGAGCCGATCCACAGGCTGTCCTCTAGTCCAACCCTGACGTGGCCGCCCATTGCCGCCGCCATTGCGGCGACCTGCATTTGCGCGCGGCCGGCGCCGAGCACCGACCAGCGATAGTTGTCGCCGAACAGGCGATCGGCCGTCCGCTTCATGTGCATGACGTCATCGGGATGCGAGCCGATGCCGCCGAGCAGTCCGAAACAGGTCTGGATGAAGAGGGGCGCCTTCACCAGTCCTTCGGTCCAGAAATAGTGCAAATTATAGAGATGGCTGGTGTCGTAGCACTCGAACTCGTATCGCGCGCCAGAGCTGTTCAGCGTCTCCAGCGCGTAGCGAATATCCTTGAACGAGTTGCGGAAGACGAGATCGTGGGAGCCCTCGAGCATCTGAGGCTCCCAGTCATGCTTGAAGGTCTTGTAACGCTTCAGCATCGGGAACAGGCCGAAATTCATCGATCCCATGTTGAGGCTCGCGACCTCCGGCTTCCAACTCGCTGCCGGACGGACGCGCTCCTCCACGGTCATGTAGGGCGACCCGCCCGTCGTCAGGTTCACGACGACGTTGGAGCTCTGCTTGATCACCCGGAGGAAAGGTTCAAAGGCCTCCGGCGATTGATCCGGCCTCCCGTCGACCGGATTCCGCGCGTGCAGATGCACGATCGCAGCGCCGGCGGCCGCGGCGCCGAGCGCGGATTCGGCGATCTCCGCCGGTGTCACCGGCAAGTGCGGCGACATCGAGGGCGTGTGGATCGATCCCGTGACCGCGCAGGAGATGATCACCTTGTGCGACGCCATGGCTTGGTCTTCCTGATGGCTTGGTCTTCCTGGCCTGCGCCGTTCAGCGCGTGAACTTGTGAAAGTCCGGATCGCGCTTCTCGTTGAAGGCTGCGACGCCTTCCTTCGATTCCGCGGTGTCGTAGAACAATTTCACCGCGTGCAGCGCGAAATTGCTGATGCCGCGGATATTATCGGAATCGGCGTTGAAGGACCGCTTGGCGAGTGCAATGGCGGTCGGCGAGCGCTGCGCGAGCTTGTCGGTCCAGTCCTTCACGGCCGCATCCAGCTGCGCCATCGGCACGACCTTGTTGACCAGGCCCATCTCGCGGGCCTGCTCCGCGGTGTAGCGTTCATTGAGGTACCAGATTTCGCGGGCTTTCTTGTCGCCGACGTGACGGGCCAGGAATGCCGTGCCCCAGCCGGCATCGACAGAGCCGACCTTGGGGCCGACCTGGCCGAACTGGGCCGTATCGGCCGCGATCGTGAGGTCGCAGAGCGTGGCGAGCACGTTGCCGCCGCCTATCGCAAATCCGTTGACCCGGGCGATGACCGGCTTCGGAACATCGCGGATCAGGCCCTGGATCTCGTCGATCGGTAGTCCGACCACGCCGCGACCGTCATACTGGCCCTCATGGGCGGATTGATCGCCGCCGGTGCAGAAGGCTTTCTCGCCGGCACCCGTGAGTACGATGCTGGAGACATTGCGGTCGTTGCCGGCAATCTGAAAGGCCTGGATCAGCTCGTCCAGCGTGCGCGCACGGAAGGCGTTGTACACCTTTGGCCGGTTGATGATGATCCACGCGGCGCGGTCGCGCACTTCATAGATGACGTCGGTGAATTGCTTGGGATCGGTCATGGTGGGTCCTCGCACGTTAGATCATGTTCATTCCGCCGGAGACGGAGATGGTTTGTCCGGTGATGAATTTGCCGTCGTCGGAAGCGAGCATCGCAACGATCCCGCCGTAATCGTCGGGTTCGCCCATCCGCTTGAGCGGGATGCCACGAACCATCGCGTCCTTCCACTTCACGGCGTGCTCACCCTCGCCAAGCACGGACGCCATCATCGGCGTGTTGGTCGGGCCGGGGCAGACGGCATTGAGCAGGACGTTCTTGCGTGCCAGCTCGCGCGCCAGCGACTTCGTGAACGAGATCAGGCCACCCTTGCAGGCCGAGTAGACGGCCTCATCGCTGGTGCCGACGCGGGCGGCGTCGGAAGCAATATTGACGATGCGGCCGCCACCGCGCTCGGCCATCAGCGGCGCAATCGCCTTGTGGGTATTGAGCGGTCCGTAGAGATTGATGCGGATGATCTTGTCCCAGAGCTCCCGATCGGTCTTCAGGAACGGCATCGGACGGTCCCAGCCGGCATTGTTGACCAGAAGCCAGATCGGGCCGAGTTCGGCCTCGACCCTGCCCACCGCGGCATCGACGGAGGCGGCATCACCGACGTCGACCGCATAGGTCTTGATGACGGCCTGCGGCGCGAGTTTTGCAGTTTCTTCGCCGCCTTGCGGATTGATGTCGAAGATCGCGATCTTGCAGCCTTCTTCAGCCAGCCGCAGCGTCAATCCTCTTCCGATGCCCTGTCCGCCGCCGGTCACGACGGCAACTTTTCCCGATAGGCCCTTCAACGTCGATCTCCCTTGTCGTTTGTCGTTTCTTTGGCAGCCTTCGATGGGACGAAGGCAAGGGGGCTATGAGGCCGACCCGTTCTTCTGGATGTCGTATCCGCGTTGCGAGTACATCTGGCGCGCGATGATCGTCTTCATGATTTCGATCGAGCCGCCGGCGATCTTCACCACGCGAGCGTCGGCATAGGCCCGCGCGATCGGATATTCCCACATATAGCCCCAGCCGCCAAAGAGCTGGAGGCATTCGTCGACGGTCTCGCAGTGCAGCTCTGACGTAAACATCTTCGCCATGGCAGCGTCGACCGGATCGAGCCTACCTTCCATGAACAGGGCGATGCACTTGTCCGTGAAGACGCGCGCGACGGTTGCCTTGGTCCTGAGATCGGCCAGCTTGAACTGCGTGTTCTGGAAGTCGGCAAGCTTCTGGCCGAATGCGCTTCGTTCGGAGGTGTATTGCAGCGTCCAGTCGATCACCGTCTCGGTGACCGTCGCCGATCGGATCGCCTGCGCCAGCCGTTCCTGCGCGAGTTTGGTCATCATCTGGGCGAAGCCGCGCCCCTCCGCGCCGAGCATGTTGCTCGCGGGAATCCGGACATTGTCGAAGAACAGCTCGGACGTATCCTGGGCCCTCATGCCGAGCTTCTCTAGATTCCGGCCACGTTTGAAGCCGGGCCGATTGCTCTCGACGATGAAAAGAGTCACGCCCTTGGCGCCGGCCTTGCTGTCGGTCTTGGTCGCGAGCACGATGAAGTCGCAAAGCTGCCCGTTTGAGATGAAGACTTTCTGGCCGTTGATGACGAAGTCGTCACCGTCGCGCGCGGCTCGCGTGCGGATCGCTTTGAGGTCGCTCCCGGCGTGAGGTTCCGTCATACCCAGCGAGCCGATCGCTTCGCCGGATACCATCTTGGGCAGCCATTTGCGTTTCTGGGCCTCGCTCCCGAAGGACAGAAGATAGGTGGCGACCAGGTCGGTATGGATCAAAAAGCCGGGACCGCTGGCTCCCGCTCGCCAGAGCTCTTCGAACACAACAACGTCGAAGAGATAATCGAGGCCCATGCCGCCATATTCCTCTGGCACGGTGCAGCAGAGGAGGCCAGCCGCGCCGGCTTTCAGCCACAAGTCTCGTGGAACGATGCCCTCTTCTTCCCACTGGGCATGAAAGGGCACGATTTCGCTCTCGACGAAGCGACGGACCGTCTGCCGGAAAATCTCGTGTTCCTCGCGAAAGATCGTGCGTTCGATCATTGTCAAATATCGCCTCGTCTGATTTAGTTAGCTAGTGTACAGTATTTGATCGGGGTATACAACCCGAAACGACACGCAGGCAAGAGCGATCGTACACCAATGAACGGTAGCGAGGAGAGCGAGCAATGACAGTCGGGCCGGTGCTCAAGCAGTTTCGCCTCGAATTGACCGAGCAACGCGTCGTGCACCTCATCTTCGACATGCCGGGACGATCGATGAACGTGTTCTCGAATGCTGCGATCGAGGAGCTTGGGTTGTTTGCGGACTGGCTCAGGCAAAGCGACGTGGCGGGGGTCGTCATTCGTTCCGGCAAGTCGACCGCCTTCTGCGCCGGCGCGGACTTGGCCGAGCTGGAGACTGCCTACGACATGATTATGGCGGCGCCGTCCGCCGAGCGCGACCGTCTTGCTTTCGATCATTTTTTTCGATTGAGCCATGGGTTGCGGAAGCTGGAGACGGCTGGCAAGCCGGTCGCGGTGGCGATCGCTGGCCTTGCTTTGGGCGGCGGCTGCGAGTTTGCCCTTGCGGCGCATCATCGAGTGCTTGCCGATCATCCCCAGGCGACATTTGGTTTGCCGGAATCGCTTGTCGGATTGTTGCCGGGTGGCGGCGGAACTCAGCGCCTACCGCGCCTGATGGGCATCGAGGCGGCGCTGCCCGTACTGCTCGATGGCGCGCGACTTAAAGGACAAGAGGCCATTGCAGCCGGACTTGCGCATGAACTGACGGTGCCAGGCGAAGAAGTTGCGGCGGCTGAGCGCTGGGTGCTGTCGCGACCATCCGCGGTGCAGCCCTGGGATCGACCAGATTGGCACACGTCGGATGCGCCGCGCGTGAAGGCAGAAATCGGAGAGAAACGGAACAAAATGCTGGCCGAAACGCTCGGCCACTATCCGGCTCTGTCAGCCATTCTCGACTGCGTCGAACAGGGCCTCCCGCTGGATTTCGATACGGCCATCCGAACGGAGATGCAGATCTTCGCGAAGCTGATCCAGAGGCGGGAGCCGCGTAACATGATCAGGACATTGTTCCTCGGTCGGCTCGATCACGAACGGCAAAAAAAGGCCGGCTTGAATCCCAAGATCACCGCGGCAGTAGCCGACGTCTCGAAGGTTCTCGGTGTTCAGTCGGACCGTGGCAAGGAGCTTTCCGAGGCGTTTGCCCGGGCGGGCTTTCGCGTCGAACAGCCCTGTAAGATCGAGTTCGACGGGCGTATCGCTGGCGCGGTCTACTGGCATGACGATGAGCCGCGGACCTGGGGCAAGGAGTTGCTGCGCGCCAGGTTGGCGGAAGCAGAAGGCGCTGCCGCGGGCTGGCGATCCCAACTGGATGAGTCCGAACGTCGAGCTGCCGACTATGTTCTGGTCACGCAGGCCGGTTTTCCCGCTTATCTCGGTGGCTTGTTCGCCGCCGGGCTCGGCTAGTCAGTGCTCCATGAAGGAGAAGAATCGTGTCCAGACCTCTTGAAGGTATCAAGGTTCTCGATCTCTCGAAGGTGCTCGCCGGCCCGCTCTGCGCGCAATATCTTGGAGATCTCGGCGCCGAGGTGATCAAGGTCGAAGCGGTAGGGCAGGGAGATGAGACGCGGGGATGGCCGCCGTTCCCTGCGCCCGGCCTTGGCACGGTGTTTCTGAGCGCCAACCGGAACAAGCGAAGCATTGCCATCAACATGAAATCCGACAAGGGGCGGAAGCTTGTGCACGAGCTCGCAAGATCCGCCGACGTCGCGATCGAGAGTTTTGGCACTGGCGTTGCCGAGCGGCTGGGCATCGATGCCGCAAGCCTCTGCGCGCTTAACGATCGTCTGGTTCATTGCAGCATCTCGGGCTTCGGCAGGACGGGGCCGCTCAAGAATTCCCCAGGCTATGACGTGATCCTGCAAGCCTTCAGCGGCATCATGTCGATGACGGGCGACGAGGGCGGCGGCTACATCCGCAGCCCGATCTCGCCGATCGACCAGATGACCGGTGTCCATGCCTTTAGCGGCATCCTCGCTTGCCTCTTTGCACGCGAGAAGTCGGGCAAGGGCGCCGCGATCCAGGTATCGCTGTTCGACACGGCGCTTGGACTCCTCGGCTACAATCTGCAGACCTTCTGGGAGCGGGGGACGCAGCCGGCCAAGTGCGGATCCAGCCACGAATCATTATGCCCGTACCAGGCATTCGAAGCCGCGGACGGACCGATCATGATCGGAGTGGCCAACGACAACCTTTGGCGCAAGTTCTGCGGCGTCGCCGGCCTGAATGCAATCGTGGATGATCCGAGATTCCGGACCAACGCGGAGCGGGTGAAGCATCGTGCCGAGACGTTGCGCCACGTTCAGTCCGTGATCGCCACCAGGTCTGTCGAGCATTGGAATGCGGCCCTGAACGAGGTCGGCATCCCCTGTTCACCCATCAACACGCTCGCCCAGCTTCTGGATCATCCCCATACGAAGGCGGACAAGCTCATCATGCAGTACGACCATCCAGCGGTCGGCTCCTTGAACTGCGTGGGCCATCCCGTCACGTTCGTTGGGGAAGAGCGCGATCCCGGCCTTCCTCCGCCGACGATCGGGCAACACACCGACGACGTCCTGACCGAGCTCGGACTATCTGCTGCCAGCATCGCCGAGCTGCGCCGCGATGAGGTCGTGAGTTGACCGGTGTCCGGGCTGCGACGCACGAAGCGATAGCGATCCACATCAGATGGGTGTGAAGAACGGCAGCGGTGCACCGTCGGTCGGCTTGAAAACCACCTTCACCGTCTGGCCGATCTTCAGCGTCGTGAGATCGCAGTCGACGAAGTTGGTTTGCACCGACGGCCCCTCCTTCAGCGTGACATAGCCGATCGCGTAAGGACCGGTCGGCGACTTCCGCATCAGGCTCCAGGTGTAGATCGTGCCCTCGCCCGAAGCCTCCTCCCACACGGTTTTGTCGGAGAAGCAGAACGGGCAGATCGAGCGCGGGAAGTAATGCGCCTCGCCACAGGCGGTGCAGCGCTTGATCATGAACTTGCCCTGCTTGGCCGCGTCCCAGAACGCCGCGGTCTCGGGGTTCGTGACCGGTGCCGGATACTTCTTTGCTTCGCTCATCACACGCGCTCCAGAATGGCGGTCGAAGCGGCATGGCGAACACCCAAAAGGCCGCCGGTGCCGTGAGCGATGGCGAGATCGCAATTCGAAACCTGCACCTCCGGATGCGCCTCGCCGCGCAGTTGCCGCACGGCCTCGATGATCTTGGTCATGCCGCCGCGATTGACGGGATGGTTGCTGCAGAGGCCGCCGCCGTCGGTGTTGAACGGCAGCTTGCCAACGCCCGAGATCAGATTGCCGTCGGCGACGAACTTGCCGCCCTCGCCCTTCTTGCAAAAGCCGAGGTCTTCGAGCTGCATCAGCACGGTGATGGTGAAGCTGTCGTAGATCGAGGCGTATTTGATGTCCTTCGGCGTGATGCCGGCTTCCTCGAACGCACGCGGGCCGGACCAGATTCCGGCAGAGTGAGTGAGGTCGAGATCCTTGCCGCCGCCCGGCCCCTTCATCGCCTCGCCGTGGCCGATCAGGCGCACCAGCGGCTTCCTCAGGCTCCTGGCGATCTCGGGAGAGGTCACGATCAGCGCACCGCCACCGTCAGTCACGACGCAGCAGTCGAGCCTGCGCAGTGGGTCGGAGATCATCGGCGAGTTCAAGACGTCTTCGACGGTCACGACCTCCTTGAGCATCGCATGCGGATTATATTGCGCGTGATGCGAGGCCGCGACCTTGATCCAGGCAAGCTGCTCGCTCGTGGTGCCATAATCGTGCATATGGCGCATGGCGCACATGCCATACGCATTGTGCGTCGTCGCGCCATAGGCAGTCTCGAAGTCGGCCTCGGGGCCCGGCGCGCGCAGCTGCGGCGGGCCGGTGCGCGGCTTGCCTGCCAGTGTAATCAGCGCGATCGAGCATTTGCCGGCGGCGATCGCTTCGGCGGCATGGCCGAGCTGGATAATGTAGGAACAACCGCCCGTGTCGGTGCTGTCGACATGGCGTACCTTCAGGCCGAGATAATCGACCATCGGCCAGGCGCCTCCGGGCGCGTCGCCTGACAGGAAGTAGCCGTCGATGTCATCCTTGGTCAGCCCCGCATCTTCGATCGCGCCCTTGGCGACCTCGGCGTGGAGCTGCGCGGTGGATTTGTCCGGCGCATGCCGGGTCGGGTGTTCGTAGATTCCGGCAATGTAGGCCTTGCCCTTGATGGTCAACGAAGGTCTCCGTTCGTGTGTTCTTTGGTTTGAGGCCCACCGAGGCGATGCTCGGTGGGCCTCAAGGGGCTATTCGTCGAGTAGCTTCCAGGACGCCTTGTCGAAGATGGCCATGCGCAAGGAGCGGTAGGGGGCGTAATTGTCCTTGGAATTGGTGAGCTCGATCCCGGGAAGAAGCATACCGACCCGCTCCTTGTTGAAGCTGGTTGCCTGCGCCAGTAGGTTTTCGCGTGTCAAATTGTCACCGCAGCGCTGCAAACCCTTCGCGATGGCTTGCGCATTGATGTAGCCGGACAGTGCGATGAAGTCGTTCGGACTGTCGTTCGGTGCCCATTTCTTCATGAAGGCGACGTAGTCCTTCACCTCGCCGTCCTCCGCCCAGGCGGGATCGCTGGCCTGCTTGGCGAATTGAGTCGTATAGGCGCCCTGGGCGTTGTCGAGCCCGGCAGGTGTCAGCACGCCCTGGATCGAGTTGACCGGACTGGCGAGGAACTGGACCGGTTTCCAGTTCAGCTCATTGGCCTTCTTGATCGCCTGCGCCGCAAACTTGGGCGTCGTAAAATAGACCAGCGTATCGGCGCCCGAGGCCTTAAGCTTGAGGACTTCAGAGTCGACGGTCGGATAGCTCAACTCGTAGCTTGCGTCAGCCACGATTTTCGCCGTGCCGTCGGACCCCAGACCTGCCTTGAGGCCCGTAAGGTAGTCCTTGCCGTAGTCGTCATTTTGATAGAGCACCGCGATCTTTGCGTTTGGAAACTTCTTGAGAATGAACTTGCCGAACGTGGCGCCCTCCATTTCGAAGGGAGGGTAGAACGGGACAGTCCACGGGAAGGCTTTCGGGTCGTTGAAGCGGCGCCCGCCGGCCGAAATGAAGACCTGGGGAACCTTGTTCTGATTGAGATACTTCTGAACGGCGATGTTCGGCACCGTGCCTACGGTCCCGACCTCGGCCAGGACACCATCGTCGTCGACCAGCTTTCGGGTCTGTTCGATGGCTTTGGGCGGGCTGAAGGCGTTGTCGAGGGAGATCAGGTTGATCTTCCTGCCGTTAATTCCACCTGCTTCGTTCAGCATCTGGAAATAGCCGGTCATGACCCGGCCATAGCTCGAGAAGGTGGACGCCGGCCCGCTATAGGGGACGGTCTGGCCAATCTTGATCCCGGTGTCGGTAACGCCCGGGCCATATTGCTTGTCGGCTGCGCCGGCTTCGAGGAGGGCGCCTAGTGTGAAAAGAGCCGAAGCGCCGACCAGAATCGGAAATCTCATGCTTTCTCCCATATTGGTTTCTTGCAGGCGCCGGCGCGGCCGACGCACTAAATAAGTACACTACTATACTAAATATAAGGAAATGGAAATATGGCGCATGCGGACTCATGAGCCTACAATTTCACTATTGTTATCGCGGGCGCTGCCGTTCGCCTGCGCCTTTTCTATGCCGTCTTTCCTTGACGTCGCCGGGATTGTGGGGTCAAATAGTACGAAAGCGTACTAACATTCCGCCGGGCGGCGCGCGACGATTGCCGCCGGTGCAGGGAGAGGGATCATGGCTGCCTCAGGCGCAACGGCACTGGCCGCACTGAAGATTGGCGGGCGCGTTGCCTTCGAACGACTGGTTCGACCCAAGGCGCGACGGCCTGAAGATGTTCCGTGCTCACCCGACGCCATCACGCCCGAATGGTTGACGGCCGTGCTTTGTCAAAGCGTTCCGGGCGCCGCCGTGTCAGGCGTTGCTGTAAAGGCCGCAAGCGCGGGGACCCACGAACGCCACCAGTTGATCGTCAGTTACAACGAGGCCGGCGAACGCGCGGATCTGCCGAAGTCGATGTTCACGAAGTCGCTGCCCAGTGTTGTTACGCGTATGATCGGCGGCTTCAACGGCACCGCGCGGGTCGAGGGCCGGTTCTATATGCAACTGCGGCCGCAGCTCGAGATCGAGGCGCCGATCGGCTATCACGCCGCGTTCGATCGCCAGACCTACGCCTCGATTCTGCTCCTTGAGGACATGGTCGCGACGAAATCTGCGACGTTTTGCAACTCCAAGACTTACGTCGATCGTGCGACGGCGGAGGACATGGTGGATGTCCTGGCTGCCCTGCACGCGCGTTTTTACGGCAATGGCGAACTCGCGGCGCGCTATCCCTGGGTCGCCAGCTATCCGCGCTGGTTCACCATCGGCGCGGAAAAGATGAGCCTCGAGCACTACACCCGAAAGGCGTTCGACGCTGCCGCGCACGTCATCCCGAAGAGCGTGCTGGCGCGGCGAGACGCGGTATGGCCGGCCGCCGTGCAGGCGCTTGCGGTCCACGACAACGAGCCGCAGGGACTGATCCATTCCGACGTGCATATCGGCAATTGGTATCGCACGGGGGCGGGGAAGATGGGGTTGTGCGACTGGCAGTGCCTTGCGCGCGGTCACTGGTCGCGGGACTTTTCGTATGCCGTCACGGCCGGGCTGACGCCCGACGACCGCCGCAATTGGGAAAAGGATCTGCTCCGTCGCTATATCGATCGGTTCGCAGAGTTGACGGGGACCAGGCCTGATTTCGACCGGAGTTTCCTGCACTATCGCCAGCAGATGGTGCATGCGCTCCTGATGTGGACGATCACCTTGTGCCATTCGCCTTTGTTGCCGGCCATGCAGTCCGAGGAGACGGCACTGGCGATGATCGAGCGTATTGCCACGGCAATGGCCGATCTGGACTCGCTCGGGTGATCGATCTCGCGGTGGAGGATCCAACGTTCCCGAGGCAATGAACGCGCGGCGAAGTTCTTCACGCAGACGAGATTGCCGTCGTCCTTTCGCCCACTGGTTTATCGGCTTGCCCGACAGTTTCGCGCGCAATCGCGACGAAGCGTTCGACGACGCAATTGACCGGATCGTTCCGCCACACCAACGCAAAGGGGATGGTCAAGGGCGGGTTGGCAAACGGTCGAACCCCCACGCCGCTCGGTACCAGGCCGACAAGGGACAGCGGGATGAAGCCAATTCCCGCCTCGGCAGCGACGAGCGTCAGGATCGCAGATGCGCGGGACATTCGGGCGGCGATCTTTGGCCGGACGTCCGCGCGCGCAAATGCGGCCATAATTCGATCGCCGAAGCGGCTCCCTTCCTCGGGTAGAATGATGGGCTCCTCTCGGAACTGTTCAGGGTAGACCGAGGGGCTATCGAGCAGGCGGGAGGAGTCTGGCATGCATGCAAGTACCGCGTCATCGCCAATGCCCAGGCTCGAAATCCTTGGGTGCGCTTGCAAGTCTGGCACGAACAAGCAGTCAAAGGTGCCGTGCAGCAACGCGCGTTCAGAGCCATTGGACGACTGCTCAAGCAGAATGGTGTCCGTGTCGGGGTAGCGATGCCGAAAGTTCTGGATGATCCGCGGCATGGGCGAACTGAGAGCCATCTCAGAGTAGCCGATACGCAACCGCTCCCTGGAAATGCCGCCGGCCGCACGCGTCTTGTCGGCCAATGCTTCGATCCGCTCGAGCAAATCCTGGCCTTCCCGCCTCAAAACGCTTCCAGCGGGCGTCAGGCAAACGTTGCGCCTGTTCCGATCGACAAGGCGCACGCCCAGGACATCCTCGAGCCGCTGCAATTGGTCGGTCATCGACGATTGCGAAATGCTCGCCCTCCGAGCTGCTCGACTGAAGCTCAGCTCGTCCGCCAGATACATGAAATAGCGGAGTTGACGTAACTCGATGGGTGGCATCCTCACCTTGCAAACGTCTTATCGGATTGACCGATAAGTCTATCACCGCAGATTCGAACGCGTCAACTTGAGCGGCGTGCTACCCCTGACGACAAGAAAACAATTTGCAGGACGACATGCAGCAACGTCGCCTGCGGGAGGAACGATGAGCGCTGCCTTTCCTGTGTCGCTAGGGGAAGTCGATCCTGCGTGGTTGACGGACGTCTTGCGAGAAAACCGGCTGATAGCGCCAAGCGAAAGGGTCGATGGCTTCGAGGCTACCCCGATTGGACTTGGTTTCGGGCAAACGGGCGAATCTGCTCGATTGACGTTGCGCTATGCACAATCGGGAGCACCGACGACGGGACCGGCCAGCCTGTTCGTGAAATTCGCCACGACCGACGCGGTGAGGCGGAAGGCGTCGAAGGCGATCGGTCTCTACCAGCGAGAAGTTGATTTTTACAATGTCCTGTTGAAGGCCGCGAGCGTTCGTGCGCCAGGGTGCTACTTCGCCGAGACGACGTGCGACGGCGGATTCTTTGCGCTGCTTCTCGAGGATTTTCCCAACCACCGCCCGGGTGACGAAACGGTGGGCCTCAAGGTTGATGAGGCTCGCCTTGCGATCGATCTCATGGCTCAATTGCACGGCCCATATTGGGGCAAGATGGCGAAGGTGGATCTCGCGCCGCTAGTGATGCCGTCGCGCGACAGGTATGTCACCGCCTGGAATGAGATGGAGGCGCGGTTCGGGGAGCATGTGCCGGATTGTTTCCGTACGGCGCGCGAGGCCTATCTCGACGCCGTCGTCCCGCTTCAGGAATGGCTTACCTCCCAGCCGTCGACGCTGGGGCACGGCGATCTTCGCCTCGACAACCTGTTGTTCGGGCAGGACGGCAAAGACCCGATCGTCGCGGTCGATTGGCAAGCCGTGCGTCCGTCCAAGGGGATGAGAGATTTCGCGTATCTGGTCAGCCACAGCATGAACGTGGACGACAGGCGCGCCAACGAGCATGAGCTGCTACGACGTTACGTCGAACGTATCGGAACGTTCGGGATACGATATTCCTTTGAGAACGCGCGCGAAGACTATCGTAAGGCGATGCTGTTCGACTTCTGCACGGTTCTGTACATCGTTGGCATCAACATCAACACCCATGAGCGAGCATTGAGGCGCAAGCACGCGTTAATGAACCGTGCCGTCACCGCCATGCTGGATTGGAACGTGCTCGATCTGCTCCCGGAATTCCGATGAATGCGAAGCCTCGGAGCTGAAGGCGAAGCGCCTGCATTCCGGTTGGCCTCGGCAACCGGCGAGACGAGCGTGGTGAACTGCCAACCAACAAAGCGTCGCGGGAGAGACAATGACGACGATAACTGGCGTAAGTCCAATCGTAGCCGTAGACCGCCTCTATACCAAAATCGCATGGCGGATCGTCCCGATCCTCATTCTGATCTTCTTCTTCGCCAATCTGGACCGGGCCAACGTTGGATTTGCGGCCCTGCAAATGCGGCAGGAGCTGGGTTTCAGCAATGCTGCCTACGGCCTCGGCGCCGGCATTTTCTTCCTCGGCTATTTCCTGTTCGAGATTCCAAGCAACGTTGCGCTGCAGAAAGTGGGCGCCAAGATCTGGTTTGCCCGCATTGTTCTAACTTGGGGCATTGCTACAATCGGATTGGCCTTCGTGACGGATACGACCTGGTTCTATGTTCTGCGCTTCGTCATCGGCGCGGCTGAAGCCGGGACCGCGCCGGGGGTCATGCTCTACCTGTCGCAATGGGTGCCGGATAGCCAGCGCGGCCGCTTCAACTCTCTTTATTGGGTCTCGGTGCCGATCGCCTTCGTCGCGGCGGGGCCGCTTTCGGGTCTGATCATGACGCAGTTCCACGGCGCGGCCGGATACTCCGGCTGGCAATGGCTGTTTGCGATCGAAGGCGGTCTGACAGTGCTTGTCGCGCCACTCATTCTCTTCGGCCTGGCCAACGATATCAAGGATGCCAAGTGGTTGACCGACGATGAAAAGCGGGTGGCACAGGATGCCGTCACTACGCTCGCGAGGACGGCCGATGCGCACACCTATAGGGATGCGCTGCGGAAGCCGGAGACGCTGCTGGCCTGCCTGGCCTATTTCTTCCTCCTGATCGGCTATTATGGCATCGCATTCTGGCTGCCGCAGTTGATCAAGCAGGCCGGGATTTCGGACACGATGACGATCGGCTGGCTGTCCGCGCTGCCCTGGTTCGCCGCGGGCCTCTCGGTCGTTTTTGTCGGCCCGTTTTCGGATGGCCCAGGACGAAGAGGTGCGGTGCGGACGATTGCCATTCTGGTGACCGGGATCGGGTTCGGGATGAGCGCTTATTTCAGCGCCAGCATTCCGTTATCGCTGTTCGGCCTGACGATGGCGGCAGTCGGTATCCTGTCCGCTTCGACGGTGTTCTGGGCCAACCTCGCGCGCATCTACATCGGTGGGGCGGCCGCAGTTGGCTTCGCAACTATCAACTCGATCGGAAATCTCGGAGGTTTCGTCAGTCCTTACATGCTTGGCCTGATAACTGACGCGACCGGTTCGACCGTCCTTGGCATGTACGCCATCGCGGCCAGTGTCGCGATCTCTGGTGTACTCATGTCGGTCTGCTTCAAAAAATCCGATGCGTAAATCCTGGTCCGGATGACTTAACGGGCTGAAAGCGAAGGACGAGTCCAATGATCACTGCGCAAGATCTCGAATATCACTTCACAGACAAGGATGACTACACCTGGGGAGAGACCTACTACCTGCCCGTGTCCATTCCCGAGGAGCGCGTCTTTGGCCACATTTACGTCTGCGTTCGCCCTGTCCTCGGGTGCATGCAGAATGACGTCCGTTTCATCGGAGCCGTCAGTGAGACCGAATTCGAAGCGTTGTATGTCGACACTCGCTTCCACCTTCCGGCACCGGAACGATTTTCGCATATTCACGGTCCGAACGGACTGAGCATAAAAGCTATCAAGCCGCCCCGCGACTATCGCATTGATTATGTCGGACGCGAGGGCACCGAGTTGCACATGGACATCATCGGGATCATGGATCCCTTTGATATCCACGATCCTGACCAAAATCCACTCGCCGGCAAAACCGAGCAGGAACGCCTGGCGCGGACGTCAATGGGCAGCGGCTACAAAGGTCATTACGACATGCACGGCCGCTTCAAGGGCACCCTGAAATTGCGAGGCAAGGAGTACGGGATCGATATCGTCGACAGAATGAACCACAGCTGGGGTCCGCGGCCGGAACTGGAGATCCCGCCGATGAACTCGCTTTGGGCGCAGTTTGGCGAAGCCCTGGGATTTCGCTTCCACATGCACCTCGATCCCGAGAAACCCTCTGGCGAGGATCAACGCTTCGCCCATGGCTATCTGCTCGAGAATGGCGAGGTCATGGCGATCATGAATGTCGAGATGACGATGACGCGGCTGGGCATTACCCCGATTGTCATCGATGCCCTGGTCACTGACCAGCGCGGCCGGAAACATCAGTTGCGCGGCGTTCCTCTTGCAGGCGCGCCCTGGCGCGCCTACGGCAATGCGATCTGCTGGATCGGCTTGATCAGGTGGGAGCTCGACGGTCGGATAGGTCACGGCTCCGCACAGGAAAACCATTCGCTTGCCGTCGATGCCCGCTTGCGCGGGCGCCGTTGGACCGACCGCATTCCCGCGATCACCAGTTGACGAGGAAGGCGGCCGTTCGGCTGCTGCGGTCGCTCGGATCGTGGGAGTGGGGCAAGGACGATGATGCTTGGACTAGACGCGTTAACGATCGAAAAGCCGACATTCACCTCGATCGAGCAACATCACCTGTCGGTCGAGCGCCCACGCCCGAAACCGAATTGCCTCGTCTGTTTCGAACAAGTCGATCCGGATCGTGTCGCCGGGAAAGGCAGGTGCGATAAATCGCGCCGCCAGCGTGCTGATCCGCTCCGGGCGCCCCGGCGCATAGCGCTTCAGGATGGCGCGGCAGGCAAGGCCCAGCGTGTTCAAGCCGTGCGAGATCGGTCGATCGAAGCCGGCTTCGCGAGCGATCGCGGGGTCTGCGTGGATGGGCATGTAGTCGCGGCTGACAAGGCGGTACAACAAGGCCGCCTGCGGCGGCGTCCGGTACGTGACGCTGGTGCTGGGCTTTGAGTTGCCATCAATTGGCGCGATCGCGACGGGCGGCAAGCCATGGTTTCCGCAGCCGCCGTCGCCGCGGAGGAAGTCCGTCGCACACAGGGTGGCAAGTCGCTCGCCGCTGATGGCGTCGAACAATTCGGTATCGAAGTAAAGCAGGGCGCCGCGCATCGGTCCCTTGTCCTCGACGGCGCTGATCCGATGGTTGGCACGAATGGATCCGCCGACGGGCAGCGGGCGGTGCAGCGTGAGGCGCTGCTCGCCATGCAAGACCTTGGTCCAGGCAATTCCGGTTTCAGGTTCGGCGATCCATAGCGGCGGCCAGCCGAGCGTCACGCCCATGCTGGGTACGGCGCGTTGATCGCGGCCCTCGTAGACGTAGGGCAATTCGTCCTCGTCGAGGGGATCATCGCCCATGCCCAGGCCGAGCGCGTAGAGCGCGCAATCGCGCCAATCGTAGGATTGATGGATCGGCGCGAAACGCCGCGCGACAACATGGTCAAGGTTCATCGGGGCTCCTGGCAATGCAAGCTGGACGTGGCGGTCGCGACGCAAGATTCAAAAACCGTTGTGCTGCGTACGAATATTGGCAAGCGCTCCTCGGACAAGGCGCCGGCCAGTACGAGATGCCGCAGCGCACGATCCCGATTTGGATTTGCGGGAGACACCAGTGTATGATAAGCCAGTGTACTAATCGAGCATCGAACTCGAGATTGTCCGACAGGACAGGGAAACGCTGAAGGCCGGCACGGAGCGAGATCGAATATCCGCTGCGGATGCCGAACGATGGCAGGAGGGCCCTTTGCGAGGTCAAGCGCGCAGGCTGGTGGCGCATCGGACGGGCGTGTGCGGCTCGGCGATGCATCATGACAGGGCAATACCGTCGTGATCGCGCTTCTGATCGCGAACTCGCTCGCGCTCGCCTCGCTGCTGATCATGCTGTCGAGCGGGCTTGCCCTGATCTACGGTCTGCGCGACGTCATCAATTTCGGTCACGGCGCGATCTACATGCTCGGCGCCTATCTGGGCTATACTATCGCCACCGTCGGCGGATTCTGGCTGGCGCTGCTGCTCGTTCCGATCATGCTGGCGCTGCTCGGGATCGCATTCGAGTATCTGGCACTGCGGCCGTTGCAGCGGCGTTCGCACATCGAAGTGGCTTTGGTCACGCTCGGCCTCGGCATCATCGTCGGCCAGATCATCATCTACCTCTACGGCGGCGAGGCGCGCAGCGTCGACGCCCCGAAGATCCTTTCGGGATCGGTCACCATCCTCCACCTGTCTTACCCCGTCTACCGCCTCTTCCTGATCGTGATGGGACTCGGCTCCTGTGCGCTGCTCGCGTTGTGGCTCCGCGCGACACCGTCGGGGCTGTATGTGCGCGCGGTCAGCCAGGATCCTTCGGTCGCGCGCATGATGGGCATCAATGCCGATCGCCTCAGCCTGCTGGTGACGAGCCTCAGCACCGCCTTTGCCGGTATCGCCGGAGTGCTGGCCGGGCCCTATTTGTCGGTCGATCCCGGAATGGATGTCGTCATGATCGTGAACTGCCTGATCATCGTGGTGATCGGCGGCACCGGCAGCATCGGCGGCGCAATCGTTGCGGCTCTGCTGTTCGGCTTCGTTCAGGTCGCGGGGTCGGTGTTCCTGCCCAATCTCGCGGCACTCGTACCCTACATCCTGCTGATGGTCGTACTGCTGATCGCGCCGGGCGGCATCGGACGCGGGAGGGTGCTGAGTTGAGCAACGGCACGATGACCGACGACTTGCATGCACCTGTGACGACAACGCTCACCGGTCCGCTCCCGCGGCGATCGCTCGCAATCGTCGCTGGACTGATCGGGCTCGGTGCCGGCGCTGTCGTTCCGACCTATCTCGCCAGCGATTTCGTGCTCCGTCTGGGCAGCGAAGGTCTGCTGTTGGGCTTGTTGGCGCTGAGTGTCGCCTTCCTGATGAACCAGGCTGGACTCGTGGCGCTTGGGGCTGCCAGCGTTTATGGGGGCGCCGGATATCTGTTCGCGATCGGCATGAGCGATTGGGGCCTGACGCCGACGGCGGCATTGGGCGTCGCATTCCTGATTCTTCTCGGCTATGTGGCCATGCTCGGCGCATTGATCGTCCGAACCAACCCGCTTGCCTTCATGATGTTGACGCTCGCCGCCGGCGAGATGATCAGCCATGCCGTTCTGCTCGAGGGATTGCGCGACTATACCGGCGGCGCGGATGGACTGGTCGTACGGATCAACGGAACGGTTCTCGGCATCGACGCGATCCATTTTGCCGATCCGGCGAAGTTCTGGTCGCTCGCTTGGACCGTGGCCGTCCTGGTCGGGTTGGCGCTATGGGGCGTCGGACGGTCCCGTCTCGGCGCGGTGCTCCGCGCCATCAGGGAGAACGAGGAGCGCATGCGCTTCTCGGGTTTCAACACCTTCCTGCCCCGGCTGACCGGCTATGTGCTCGTCAACCTCGTGGCGGCGATCGCCGGCTTCCTCCATGTGCTCAATGCCGGCTTCGTGTCGCCCGAGAGCCTGGGATTGTCGGTCAGCACCAATACGCTGGTCGCTGCACTGATTGGCGGCATCTCCGGCTCGCTCGGCCCGATTTTCGGTGGACTGCTCTTCTCCTTTGCACAGGATGAGTTCGGCGCGCGCGGGCTCACGCAGCTTCTCACCGGCGTCGCCATCGTCGTCTTCATCGTTGTGTTCCCGCAGGGTGTTGTCGGCGGGCTGTCAGGTCTGTCGAGGCGGCTCGGCTGGCGGCGGGAGGGGTCCTGACATGCTCGCGATCGAGAAATTGTCGGTCAGCTATGGCTCGGTGCGGGCGCTGAGCGACGTCGATCTCGAGGTGCGCGGCGACGGCCTGCTCCACGGGATCATCGGCCCGAATGGCGCCGGAAAATCCACGTTGCTCGATGCGATCTGCGGCCGGCGGCGCCCGACGTCGGGACGCGTCCGCTATTGCGGCGAGGATATCACGCAGCGTTCGATCAGCTGGCGTCGCCGACAAGGCATGGCACGATCGTTTCAACGTACGAGCGTCTTCCAGAATCTGACCGTGCTCGACCAGCTCAAGCTCGTCGCCCAGCATCTCGGCGACGACCAGCTCGATGACGTCATTGAGGTCATGGATCTCGGTGGCTATCTCGAGCAGAAGGCCGGGCGTATCGCTTACGGCGTGCAGCGCCGGGTCGACGTCGCACTGGCACTGATCGGGCGCCCCCGTCTTTTGTTGATGGATGAGCCGGGAGCCGGTCTGTCGGCTACGGAGACGCTGCGTCTGTTCGGGCATGTGCGCGACCTCGTCCGCGAGCGCGGGATCGCGGCTGTCGTGGTCGAGCACGACGTCGATGCGGTGTTCGCTTGCTGCGGCATGGTCACTGTGCTGGATCTCGGAAGGCATCTTGCGACAGGAACGCCCGAAGCCATCCGCGCCGACCATCGCGTCATCGCGGCGTATCTGGGGACCGCAGCATGAGCGCGCTCAAAATCCAGTCGCTGTTTGCCGGCTATGGCGCCTCGACCGTGCTGCGCGGCATCGACCTGACGGTCGAAGAGGGCGAGTCGGTCGCGCTGGTTGGCCGCAACGGCGCCGGCAAGTCGACGCTGCTGCTCTCCGTGTTTCGCGAGACCAACATCCTGTCCGGCGAGATCTGGGTTCGCGACCGCCGGATTGACGGCCTGCCGGGCTACACGGCCGCCAAGCTCGGCGTGTCGATCGCGCCGCAGGGACGGCGCATCCTGCCGAACCTCACCGTCAGGGAGAACCTGCTGCTGGGCCGGTCGACCGGCAGAGCGGGCCATTGGACCTTGAAGACGATCTACGAGCTGTTTCCGGTGCTCGAAGAACGCGCCGATCGGCTGGGTACGATGCTGAGCGGCGGCCAGCAGCAGATGCTGGCGATCGGCCGCGCCTTGATGGCCAATCCGAGCCTCATTCTGCTCGATGAACCGTCGGAAGGTCTTTCACCCGTGCTGATCGATGGGCTGGTCGACACGCTCAACGCAATCCGTAGCGCCGGAACCGGCGTGCTCGTGGTCGAGCAGCATCTGAGCCTTGTCAAACGAGCCACCGATCGGTTCGTCATCCTGGCGAAGGGCGAGGTCGTCGGGTCGGGCGCGATCGCGGCCATTGGCGCATCGGAAAACCAGGCGCTGATGGCGCTTTAGCAGAAAAACGGAGGAGGGCGGAAATGACATCATCCATGGGTTCGGCTTTCGGGGCGCTGCGCGCTGCGACCATCGGTACCGCAATGGCTTTGGCCGTCAGCACCGCGGTCCTGGCCGAGGATACGGTCAAAATCGGCGTGCTCCTGATCGACAGTGGACCGCTCGCCGGCCTGAAAGACACCCAGGTCAAGGCCGTCAATCTCGCGATCGAGCAGATCAACGCGGCTGGAGGCGCGGCGGGCAAGAAGCTGGAAGCGACCTTCATCTCCTATCCCGGGACGCCCGACACGGCTGTGGACGGCGCCACCCGCGCGGTTCAGAAGGACGGCGCAATGTTCATCACCGGCATGGACACCTCGGCGGTGACGCCGGCGCTGCAGGCCAAGCTTCCGGCGCTGAAAGCCCTGATGCTGGAGGTGATGGCCAATGCCGACGGTCTCACCGGAAAGAACTGCTCGCCGAACTATTTCCGGGTCAATGCCAACGATTCCATGATCATGGGGACCTTCAGGGAATTCTTGAAGGATCAAGGCATCAAGAAGTGGGATATCATTGCGGTCGACTACGCCGCCGGCCGCGACTCCGCGGACAAGTTCAAGGCGCTGGTGACCTCTCAGGGCGGAACCATCGGCAAGACCCTGTTTTCGCCAAACGGGACACCGGATTTCGGCACCAAGATTTCGGAGCTCGGTGCCGATCCGGCCGATGGCCTGTTCGTCACGATCTTCGGAAGCGACGCGATCAATCTCGCCAAACAGCAGCAACAATTCGGCCTGTTCAAGAAGTACAAGATGGTGCTCGGCAATTCTTTCGTGATTCCTCAGACGCTGCCGGCGCAAGGCGAGACCGTTCTTGGCGTCTACCAGAATATCGGCTTCGTGGCCGGCTTTCCCGGCGCGCAGGCTGAAGCCTTTGTGAAGGCCTACAAGGACAAGTATAACGGCGAGCTTCCGCCCTACACCAGTGCCGACCAGTATGCGGCGATCCAGCTCATCGCCGCCGGGCTTCAGAAGGCGAACTCGACCGACATCAACGCGGTACGCGCGGCGCTGTCCGGCCTCAAGACAGAGACGGTGCTTGGTGATGTGGAGGTACGCGCGGGCGATCATCAGACGGCACGGCGGATGGCGATCAGCCAGATCGTGATGGGACCGGAAGGCAAGCCGGCCTACCAGATCAAGAAGATCGAGCCGGGAGCCGACATCATTCCGCCGGTCGATCCCGCCTGCAAGATGTGACGCCGATCTCGTCTTGCTCGTGGCGTTTGAGGCTACGCCACGAGCGACACTTTGCCGAACTGCCCTCCGGAGGCAAGACGCGCGAGCGCCGACGGAACGTCGGCCATCTTGAACGAGGAATCGATCACTGGCCTAACCAGGCCACGATTGAATACGTCGAGCAGTTGACGGAACTCTCCGACGCTGCCACCCGTCGAGCCATAGATTTCGAGTTGGCGGATGAACACCCGCTGCAGGTCAGCTGGTGGATTGGATCCCGTCGTGGCGCCGCAGGTGACGAGGCGGCCACCGCGGCGCAACGAACGCAGCGATACCCCCCAGCTTGCTTCGCCGACACTGTCGATCACCATGTCGACACCACCTCCGCTCATCTGCTGGATGGCGGCCGATACCTTGTCGCGCCGATAGTTGACGCCGCCATCTGCGCCCATTGCGACGGCTCTGGCGATCTTCTCGTCGCTGGAGGAGGTGACGAAGACGCGGGCGCCGACCAGCTTTGCGAGCTGCAGGCAGGCGACAGCGACACCCCCGCCGACGCCGACGATCATGACGCTTTCGCCGGGTTGCAGCGCGCGCTTGCCGAACAGCATGCGCCAGGCGGTGAGATGGCCGGTCATCAAGGCGCCCGCCGCCGTCAGATCCGCATCGTCGGGAAGAGAAAAGAAGCAAGGGCTGGGCATTGCGATGTAGTCGGCAAAACCGCCATGGCGGTGCTCGCCCATGATCTTGACGTTTTCGCAGAGCGGCTGGTCGCCGGCCAGGCAGTAACGGCATTTGCCGCAAAAGGCCTCGGAGAAAAGCACAGCCTTCGCCCCCACCTTCAGCCCGCTGCCCGGCGCAGCTTCCACGATCTCGCCGGCGGCTTCGACTCCCATCACCTGCGGCAACACATGGCTGATGCCGCTGCCGTTGTCGCGCATGTAGAGATCGACGCGATTGACGGACGCAGCGGCAACTTTGAGCACGGACTCGCCCGCTGCCGGCACGGGATCGGAGAAATCGCGCCAGACCACGCCGTCCGGGCCGCGTCGTTCCAGGACTGCCGCTTTCATGCTTGCCTCCCTCTTGCCTTCGCAGGTCACAAAACTGATGCACTAGATCACGAAACGAGAATCAATAGATCCAGCACCAAGTCGGAACCAGCCAAATTGCTGTTGCAGTCGGCGTCAAATATCATACACTAGCGCACTAATATGCCGTCAAGCGCATTGATCAAACGTCATGGAGGCAACGTCATGAGCGAGCATCGTTTCGATCCCGTGGCCCATGCGCGCGCGATGCGTGCCAGCGGATTCTGGGTCGACAAGAGTTTCGACGAGTTCCTGCAGCAGACAATAGCCGCCACGCCCGACAAGCTCGCCTTGATGGCGGATCGCGCCGATCGCGATACGCCGAAGCGCCTGAGCTATGCCGAGCTCGGCGATCTGGTCTCCTGCGCAGCCGCATCAATGCGGCGCCTGGGTGTCGGTCCAGGCGACGTCGTATCGGTTCAGCTGCCGAACTGGTGGGAGTTTGCCGTCATTGCTCTGGCAGCGTTCCGGGTCGGCGCCGTCGTCAATCCCCTGATGCCGATCTTCCGCGAGCACGAGCTCAACTACATGCTCGGTTTTGCCGAGACGAAGCTGCTGGTCGTGCCCAGGCTGTTCCGCGGCTTCGATCACGAGGCGATGGCGCGCTCGCTGCAGCCGGGACTGCCGAAGCTCGCACACGTCATCGTGGTCGACGGCGAGGGCGCAAGTGGCTTCGAACAGGCTCTGCTGTCCGGCAGCGAGCGTCTTGGGCCGCCACCGGCCGGCGAGATCGGCGCGTTGTCGGCCGACAAGATGGCCGTGCTGATGTTCACCTCGGGAACCACCGGATCGCCCAAGGGCGTCGTGCATTGCCTCAACACCCTGATGGGCTGCTGCATCGGACTTGGCGGACGCTTCCGCCTCGATGCCAGCGATACGATGCTGGTCTGCTCGCCGCTCGGACACATGACCGGCTTTGCCGCCGGCATGCTGCTCGGACTGAAGATCGGTGCGACCGTGATCTTCCAGGACATCTGGGAGCCTAAGCGCGGCGTCTCGATCATGGCCAGGGAGGGTGTCACCTATTCGGCCGGCGCCGCTACGTTCCTGGCCGATATGTGCGAGGCCGTTGCGGCGGGCGCCGCGAAGCCCGCCGAGCTGCGCAAGTTTCTCTGCGCGGGGGCCCCCATCCCGCCCGCACTGATCGATCGCGCCTATCGGGAGCTCGATCTCAAGGTCTGCTCGCTCTGGGGCATGACGGAGTCGCTGGCGAGCACGCTGACCGAGCCCGAGCGCGCGCTGGAGAAATCCTCGAAAACCGATGGGCGTCCCGTTGAGGGCGTCGCGGTCAAGGTGTTGCGCATGGATGGCTCGCCGGCTGCGGTCGGAGAGCGCGGGCTGCTCAAAGTCCGCGGCGCGCAGATGTTCCTCGGCTACTACAAGCGGGAGGACATGGAGCCGTTCGACGCCGACGGCTGGTTCGATACCGGCGACATGGCCTATATGGACGACGAGGGCTACATCCGGATTGATGGCCGCATCAAGGACATCATCATCCGCGGCGGAGAAAACGTTCCCGTCTTCGATATCGAAAACCTGATGTTCAAGCTGCCGTCCGTGCTCTCCGTCGCGATCGTCGGCTATCCGGATCCGAGGCTCGGGGAGCGGGCCTGTGCCTTCGTCGTTCTGCGTCCTGGCACGACGCTCGACCTGGCCACCGTGCAGGCGCACATGGCCGAGCACAAGGTCGCCAAGCAGTATTGGCCGGAGCGCATTGAACTCGTTGCCGACCTGCCGAAGACGCCGGCCGGCAAGGTGCAGAAGTATCATCTTCGCGAAATCGCCAAGGCGTTCGCCGAGCCGGCCCAGAAGGCGAGCGCATGAACGCACGTCTGAAGGACCGTGTCTGCGTCGTCACGGGCGCGGCGCGCGGCATCGGCTTTTCCATCGCCGAGCGGTTCGGTCAGGAGGGCGGCCGGCTGGCCTGCGTCGATATCAGTGCGCGCCGCCTCGAGCCTGCAGTCGGCCGACTGAAGGACATGGGGTTCGATGCGCGGGGTTACGAAGTCGATATCGGGCAGCGCGAGGCCGTTCACGCGCTGTTTGCCCGCGTCGAGAGTGAGTTCGATGCGGCGGTTGCCGTGCTCGTCAACAATGCCGTGTTCGCGCGGTTTGAGCCGTTGTCGGAGATCGCGGTCGAGACAATGGAGCGGATGTTTGCTGTCGGCGTGCATGGCTTGATCTGGGCCATGCAGGCCGTGGTACCGCAGATGGAGCGGCGCGGCGGCGGCGCGATCGTCAATCTAAGCTCGGTGTCGGCGTTTCATCCAGCCAAGGACTCCATCGCCTATTCCGCGCTGAAAGCCGGCGTGGTTGGGCTGTCGCGCGCCTCGGCCGTCGAACTGGCTGCGAAGAAGATCCGGGTCAATGTGATTGCGCCCGGCATGATCGGAACGCCCGCCTCGATCGCGCAGTTCGACGAGGCCACGATCGCGACGCGCCAGGCCGAGATGCCGGCCGGGCGCTTTGGTGCGCCAGAGGAGATCGCGGCGCTGGCGGCGTTCCTGGCCAGCGACGATGCAAGCTACATCCAGGGTGCGGTCATCACCGCCGACGGTGGTTGGACCGTTCCTGCAAAATAGGAGAAGGCCCATGAAGCGGCTCGAAGGCAAGCGCGCGGTCGTCACCGGCGGCGGGAGCGGCATCGGCCGCGCCAGTGCCATCCGCTTCGCGCGCGAGGGGGCGTCGGTCCTGGTGGTCGGCCGCGCCGGCAACGCCGAGGAAACGGCTGCCGCGATCCGGGCCGAGGGCGGGATCGCGTCCGCGATGATCACCGACGCGGCGGTCGAGGAAAACGTGGCTGCGATCGTGTCACGCTGCGTCTCGGAGTTTGGTGGTCTGGAGGTTTTCTTCGCCAATATCGGCGTGACCGGAACCAATACGCCGCTGCTGGAGCAGACGGTGGAGGAATGGTCCGAGGTCTATCGCATCAACACGATCAGTTGCTTTCTCGCCATCAAATATGCCGGCCGCCACATGACGGCGCAGGGCTACGGCTCGATCATCCTGACCTCGTCGGCCGCATCGCTACGCGCCAACGCGGGTGCCGTCTCCTACAGCGCGAGCAAGGCCGCAGTGAACAATCTGGCGCAGACGGCGGCCAATGCCTTTGCCGGCACCGGCGTCCGCGTCAACGCCGTTCTGCCCGGTCTCGTCGAGACCCAGCTGACGCGTAAGGTGTTCGAGGACGCGCGTGCGCGCGGCGTCGAATCCAAGCTCGGTCACGTCACACCGCTGAAGCGCCCGGGACGTTCCGAGGAGATCGCGGCGGCGGCCGCATTTCTGGCGAGTGACGATTCCTCCTACGTGGATGGGCAGCTGCTGTCGGTCGACGGCGGCGTCAGCAGCACTCATCCTTACGGCCGGATCGCGCTCTAGCAGCCAGTGCAGCTCAACAAGAATAGAGACAGGAGAGGCGCCCGTGGATTTCGAACTCCCGAAGGAGATCACCGACAAGCTCGCGGAGCTCGATGCGTTCATCGAGACCGAGATCAAGCCGCTCGAACGCGACAACATCAAGTTCTTCGATCACCGCCGTGAGAATGCCCGGACCGATTGGGACAATGACGGCCGTCCTCGCGATGAGTGGCGGGCAGTGATCAGCGAGATGGAGCGTCGTGCCGACAAGGCCGGGCATCTGCGTTACGGCCTGCCGAAATCATGCGGCGGCCAGGGTGCGTCGAATCTCGCGATCGCCGCGATCCGTGAGCATCTCGCGGCCAAGGGCCTTGGCCTGCACAACGATCTGCAGGATGAATCGTCGATCGTCGGCAACTTTCCGATCATCCCGGCACTGGCTGACTATGGGACCGACGAGCAGAAAACCTATATCGAAGGCATCATCACCGGGACGAAGCATCTCTCCTTTGGCTTGACCGAACCGGGGCATGGCAGCGACGCGACCTGGCTCGAGACCACGGGCGTGCGCAACGGCAATCATTGGGTCATCAACGGCCGCAAGCGCTGGAACAGCCAGGTCGCGCGCGCACACGCCAATCTGATATTCGCGCGCACCTCGGGCAGGCCGGGAGAGGCCAAGGGCATCACCGCTTTCGTCGTGCCGACGGATACGTCAGGCCACAACGTGCTGTACAATCACTGGACCTTCAACATGCCGAGCGACCACGCGGAGACGGAGCTCGTCAACGTGCGCGTGCCCGACAGCGCGATCCTGCATAGGGAAGGCGAGGGCCTCGTCGTCGCGCAACGCTTCGTGCATGAGAACCGCATCCGCCAGGCGGCGGCCAGCGCGGGCGCCGCGCGCTACTGTATCCAGGAGGCCGTCAAATATGCGAGGTCGCGCGTCGTGTTCGGCGAGCCGCTCGCGAAGAAGCAGGCCGTGCAGTTTCCGCTCGTCGAGCTTTGGGCGGAATACCAGATGCTGCGGAATTTCATCTTCCGGACCGCGTGGCAGATGGATCGGCAGAATCCGCTCACGATCAGCGACATGGTCTCGATCTGTAATTTCCGTGCCAACCGGCTGTGTTGTGAGGCGGCTGACCGCGCGATGCAGGTCCATGGCGGCATGGGCTACAGCCGCGCACTGCCTTTCGAGCACATTTACCGCCATCATCGCCGCTATCGCATTACGGAAGGAACCGAGGAGGTGCAGATGCGCCGGGTGGCGCAATATCTGTTCGGCTTCAGCGGCAAAAGCGCGAGCTGAGCGTGATGAGTGCGCATGCGAGCAACGACGGTCCGGATTTCGACCTGCGGCGGCTCGATTCCTATTTGAGGGAATGGCTCGGCGGATCTGCCATCACGCATGTGACCCGTACCAGCGGCGGAATGTCGAACCCGACCTACTTCGTGACGCATGGCGATTGGCGGGCCGTGCTGCGTAAGCAGCCCAACAGCGTCCTGATGCCGTCGGCTCATGCCATTGACCGCGAATATCGGGTGCTCACGGCCCTTCAGGATAGCGCAGTCCCGACCCCCAAACCGTTCCGGTACTGCGAAGACCGGGAGGTGCTTGGTACGCCCTTCTACCTGATGGAATGGCTGGAGGGGCGTGTCGTCTACGACTATGCGTTGCCGGGATTTTCGCGCGAGGAGCGTACCGCCTGCTATCGCTCGATGTGCATGACCCTGGCGGAGATTCACAGGCTCGATTTCGCAGGGCTCGGTCTCGGCGACTACGGCAGGCCTGGAAACTATTTTGCGCGCCAGCTCAATCGCTGGTCCAGGCTATGGAGCGAATATCGCCGGGGCGATGACGATAATCCGGCACTCGACAGGATGGTGCTCTGGCTGGGCGAACGCGTGCCGGCGAGCGAGACCCTTGCATTGTGTCATGGGGATTTCCGGATGGCGAATGTGGTCTTCCATCCGACCGAGCCTCGCGTGATTGGTGTGCTTGACTGGGAATTGTCGACACTCGGCCATCCACTCGTGGACCTTGCCTTCAACAGCCAGGCCTGGCGCATGGCGCCGGACGAGAACGGAGGACTGCTCGGGCTGCGGCTCGACGAGATGGGTATTCCGGACGAGCAGCAGTACCTGGATCACTACTACGAATGCGCTGCGGCAACCGAGCGACTGACAGTCTTCCATCAGGTCTTTGCCATGTTCCGCGGCGCGGTCGGCAGTGCCGGCGTAGCGGCCCGGGGCGATCTCGGCAACAACGTCCTGCCCGATGCAGCGAAGGTGGGACGCCGTCTCGCGCGCGCCTATGCGACACGCGGGATGGCGCTGATCGAGGGTGAGCCATGAGCCTGCCGGAGCGACCGATCATGACGATCGACGAGGCGATCCGGCTGAGGCGGTCCGTGCGCGGATTCCTGCCGCGCGAAGTGCCGGACGCGACGCTGCGGGAGGTTTTCACGCTCGCGCAACACGCTCCGTCGAACTGCAACGTACAGCCGTGGACGCCGCACGTCGTATCAGGAGAGAAGCTTGGACGCCTTCGTGAGGCGCTGGTCGCCGCCGGGATGCGCGACGAGCCGATCAAGCCGGACTGGCCGGCCGACGGAAAATTCGCCGGCATCTATCGCGAGCGGCGGGTCGGCGCGGCGCGGGCGCTCTACGGCGCCATGGGCGTTGCGCGGAGCGATACGGTGGGACGCAAGCTCGCTTATATCCGCAATCATGCGTTCTTTGATGCGCCACATGCCGTGTTCATCTTCATGCCGGAGCCGTTCGACACCCGCGAGGCAACCGACATTGGCATGTATGCGCAGACGCTCATGCTGGCGCTGACGGCACGAGGAATTGGCTCCTGCGCACAGGGCGCACTCGGTCTGTTTCCCGACATCGTCCGTGAGCAGCTTGGGGTCGCCGCCAGCCACAAGCTGCTGTTCGGAATCTCGTTTGGCTATGAGGATCGCGACGTCAAGGCCAACGCCGCGCGAGTCGATCGGGCCGGGATTGTCGACGTCGTGCACTTTCACCGCTGAAAGGAGTTCGTCTTGACCGGACCTTTGCAAGGCTTTCGCGTCGTCGAGATGGGGGGCATCGGACCAGCGCCCTTCGCGGGCGCGCTGCTCGGCGACCTCGGGGCAGATGTCGTTCGCATCGATCGCATCGCGAAACCGGGCATTGAACCGGATCTGCCCGCGCGGTTTGACTTCTACAATCGCAACAAGCGCTCGGTTGCGCTCGATCTCAAGAAGCCAGAGGCGATTGCGACGGTGCTGAAACTCGTGGCGCAGGCGGACGCCCTGATCGAGGGGTTTCGTCCGACGGTGATGGAGCGGCTGGGGCTTGGCCCGGACGTCTGCCGCGCGGCCAACCCCCGGCTGGTGTATGCGCGCATGACGGGGTGGGGGCAGGACGGGCCGCTGGCGCAGGAGGCGGGACACGACATCAATTACCTCGCGCTGACCGGTGCGCTGCATTGTCTCGGTGATGCTGACCGGCCGCCGTTGCCTCCGCTTAATCTCGTCGCCGACCTCGGTGGTGGTGCGCTCTATCTCGTCGTCGGGCTGCTCTCGGCAGCGATGGAGGTGAGGAGATCGGGGCAGGGGCAGACCGTCGACGTCGCCATGATCGATGGCGTGACGCATCTCATGTCTGCGCTTCAGGCGTTCCGCCAGCAGGGAAGCTGGACCGAGCGGCGGATGGACAATATCGTCGACGGCGGAGCGCCGTTTTATCGTACCTACGGAACCAGCGACGGAAAGTTCGTCGCGGTCGGAGCGATCGAGCCGCATTTCTACGCCAATCTGTTGAATGTCATGGGTCTCGGTAGCGAAGAGCTGCCCGATCAGAACGATCGTTCGGCGTGGCCACAGTTGCGCGCGCGTTTTTCCCGCATTTTCGCTGGGCGAACGCGCGATGAGTGGGTCGCTGCCGCGATGGGTCACGATGCCTGTCTTGCGCCGGTGCTGACAATCGACGAGGCACCGTCGCATCAGCAGATGAAAGCGCGAAATGCTTATGCAACATTCGACGGAGTGCGGCACCCAAGCCCGGCGCCGCGCTTCTCCCGTACGCCCTCCGAGCTCCGTCGGCCGCCCCCGGTGCCGGGCCGTGACAGCCGCAATACGCTGGCCGATTGGGGGCTTGCCGAGCACGAGATCGCGGCGCTCGAGGTCAGCGGAGCGATGGCGCAGGCCCAATGACCGGAGAGTTTTGCGGCGGAGAGCACGACGGTGACGAGTAGGCGCACAGGCGGAACGAAGCTGATCATTGTCAGGCATGGCGCTCCCCACGAGGATCACCCGCACGAGCCCGGCGATCCGCCCCTCACAATGGAAGGTCGCCAGCAAGCGGTCCGGCTGGCCGCGCAGCTTGCTGCCGAAGGCATCGATCAGATTGTGTCGAGCCCGCAGCGGCGCGCCTACGAGACAGCGCAACCGTTGGCGGACGGGCTCGGCCTGCCTATTGAAGTTCTGGAGGGGCTTGCCGAAGTGGATCGCGGCACTGACCGCTATCGATCCCCCGAGACGATCAGAGGCGAGACGCCGGAACGCTGGCATGAATTCCTGGCGTCACCCATCGCGTACTTCGGATTGAGCGAGGAAGGGTTCCGCTCGACCGTCCTCGGAGCATTCGCTGGGTTGTTCGCGTCCGATGCGAGCGCCATCGCCGTTTTCAGCCATGGCACGCCAATCAAGGTGCTGCTCCGGCACGCGCTCGGGCTGGAGAGCCGTGCTGCGCTCTCAATCGGGCATTGCTCCGTGACACGGATCTCCGGCACCTCCATTGATGAGATGGTTGTCGAATGCGTAGCCGACCAGCGGATTCCATCCGGAACGGGATGCTAGTCCGCCGATGCCCAAAGGCTAGGCGTTCGGCCAACCTCCTCTCGCCCGTGGGCGAGCCGTTGCCGACATGGACGCCCAGCCGGTGATGGAGAATCCCGCCCAAGGCCTCCAGATCCGGGGCATCACGCCCCGACTCGCACCTCCAATCCAGCAAGATTTTGGAACCACTAAGGATTTTCCTTTTTTGGAAGGTGGTGGCGGATCCCTCTCCCGCTACCAATTCAATCTGCTCACGTCCGATATGTCAGGCACGGTTTGGGCGCCAAGCCGCACGGAGCACATTGTCCGTCGCGTCGTCGCCTGGCGCATCCGCGACTAGGAACTCCCGCGCACGATCAACGCTTGAATCCGCGGGCCAGCCTCGCCGCCGATCGCTGGCCTGCGCGACCCCGCCTTCAGCCCCCCATACCCCCCAGGGTGGGGCCGCGCTTCACAAGCAGGAGATGCAATTGTCCGAGCCGACCGAGCAAGAGATCAGAGACCGCGCGCACCGCTTGTGGGAGCAAGCCGGCAAGCCCGAAGGCCGCGAGGAAGAATTTTGGCACGCGGCCGAGCAGGAGCTGCGCAACGAGGACAAGTCGAACACGTTGCGGACGCCGGATACGTTGTGACCGACAAGAATTGCCCATTCTGCCAGGGTCTGGGATGGGTCTGCGAAAACCATCCGCTCCGGGTCTGGAGCGAACAACTCGGGGGCTGCCGCTGCGGTGAGGGCATGCCCTGCACCTGCAACACGACCGAAGATCCCGAGATACGCGTGGTGATCGTCGAAGCCGACACGACGTGGCACTGACGGCGTCGACCCGATGTGATGGTGCGTCGGCGCTGCGAGCTGCACCTGAGGGAACAGACCATCCCCGAAAGGAATTCAGTGTTTGACCAGTACGGGCTCTGAAGACAATCCTTATCCCACGGCAGTGTCGGCGGTGGACGAACAGAAAAAGATCGAGCACCAAATCGAACTCGCAACGCGAGCGGCCGCGCTCGTCAAGGACGAAACCACCGGCCAGCGCTTCAGGAGTTTCGCCGAGGAGCTGAAGCGAACGCTCCGTCGCATGATGCGGCGCGGCCAAGTGCGCGCGCGTGCGTACGAGCTCTGGGAGCAGGCTGGCCGGCCAACGGGTCGCGAGCTGGAGTTCTGGCTCGAAGCGGAACGGCAGCTGGAGGAGGAACGCGAGGAGCGGAAGTCGTCCGACGCGTCCCCGAAACGATAGAGGCGAGCTCTGCAAGGGGTCGTCATGCCCGGGACTCCCCGTTCTCAGTGCCGCATTGCAATGAAAAAAAAGCCGCCGGGCTCTTCACCCTGGCGGCCTCGAAAAGTCCGTAGCTGTTGATCGCCTCCGCAGCCTCGAGCGTACCGCCGTTACCTTGTTTGCGGCCATGCGCTGTCATTGTAGGCGGAGGCGCGTGATTCTGCTGTGATCTGAAGCACACAGTGGAAAAGAGGATGGCGGGGCGTCCAGCCTCACGCCAGCTCGCCGGTCACAAACTGCGCGCGGCCGAGGCCAAACGACCAGTCGGCATCGCCGTTCTCGACAAAGGACACGATGATATCCGAGCTGTCGAGGCCGCAGGCATCCTTCAGCATCCGGCACAGCAGCTCGTAGAACCGCAGCTTCTCGTCCTCGGTTCTGGTTCGGGATCGCACCTCGACCAGCACGACCTTGTCGGTTCGCGCGATGCCGAGGCCGGTGTCCAGGGCGATCATCCGGCCCGGACGGTATTCCGAGACCAACTGATAGCGGTCGCCCTCGGGCACGTGAAACGCGGCGACGACCGCCGTATGCGCCGCGTCGAGCAGCGTCTTGATCTCGGCATCGGTCCGGCCTTCGTGCATGTTGAATCGGAGCAGCGGCATCTGGTTGTCCTTTCTCTGGTTTTCGAGGGATCTGCGTCACTGACGGCGGCCGAACGACACCGGGTAGGCCTCTCCGCGCGCCTCGATCGTCGGATCGGCGGCCTCAATGCCTGTTGGCAGCGCGTTCGGCAGGAACAGCAGCGACTTGTCGGCGGCGTCATCCGCGACGATGCGCGTGAGCGAGAGCGTGCCGAGCTCGGCGGTCTCGCGACTGTCGGGCCAGGCGATCGAGGGATCGTCGAGCTTGTCGCCGGCGCCTGCGAGCTGCAGCAGGAGACGAAACGCGACGGCCTGCTTTGCCGCGCGCTGCCTGATCTCCGCGATCAGATAATCCGGCTGCATCCTGGCCGCACTGTCGTCAGAGAGATATCTCGCGCCGGCGACCGGCTGCAGCTGATAGCGTCCGAAAATCGTCTGGCCCGCGGCGCTGGTGAACTTGAATGTGTTGACGCCGAAATAGGGCAGCGTCGCAAAGCTCTCGGGCGCCGGCTTCGGCGCCGTCAGGAACGCCTTGGCCGTGGGATGGCTCGCGAGATAAGTGTCGAGCGGCGTCGGCTTTGCGGCGTTCGGCCCGGAATGGCCGAGCGCAACGAGGAGATCGCGGAAGTCTGCCGGGCTCGCCGACGGGAAGCCGTTGAAGGAATGCGTGACGAGATCGGTCTCGCTGCCATCAGGCAATTTGAACTTGATCGCCATGCCGTGCGGGCTCGCGAGCGGATCGTTGTCGGCAATGCCGGGCACGCCGGCGAAGTTCGAGAAGCGGACGACCACGGGTACCGCGGTCGTTTGCAGATGCGGCGCCTTGCTGATGCGGGACGCCGTCGCTGATGGCGTGAAGCTGCCTTCGAGGATGATGCCCTTGGCGTGCACGGCACGCGCGTGATGCTGGCCGAACACGCCATTGAGCGCATCGACCAGCTGGTCGGGCGCCGGTGGCTCCGCCGCAAGCACCGGGGTGGCGGCAATGACGCTGGAGATCAGGATCAGGGCGAGACGGGAGGACTTGCGCATGGTTCACCTCGGCGGGTTGAGCAGGGCGTTTTGCCTCTTGCATTGAAGGCTTGACCCGCATGATCTACGGCGCATAAAATTGCACATCAATGAACGATAATACGCCTACATTGTGCAAAAAGTGTCGTTCTAGCGAGTGGTTCGAGAGGGTGTCGTCAATGGATTGGGAGCGGGTGAGGATATTTCTGGAGGTCGCGCGCGCCGGGCAGATCCTCAAGGCGTCGAAGAACCTGCGCCTCAACCACACCACGGTGGCGCGTCAGGTGACCGCGCTGGAGAAGAGCCTGAAGGCAAAGCTGCTCGAGCGGCACACCGCCGGCTGCACGCTGACCGCCGCCGGCGAGGCGCTGGTCCAGGCCGCCGAGCGCGCCGAAAGCGAGTTTCTCAAGGTCGGCGCCAGCATCGGCGGCAGCGCGGACACCATCAGCGGCACGGTGCGCGTCGGCGCGCCTGATGGCCTTGGCAATTTCTTCCTCGCCGGGCATCTCGGCGCATTGGCCGCGCGCCATCCGGGACTGGTCATCCAGCTCGTGCCGCTGCCGCGCACGTTCTCGCTGTCGCGGCGCGAGGCGGATATCGCGATCACGCTGGACCGGCCGAAGCAGGGCCGGCTCATCCTGTCCAAGCTCACCGACTACAGCCTCAGCGTCTACGCCTCGCAGGCCTATCTGAAGCGTGAGGGGCCGATCGAGGCCCAGGCCGATCTCGCCGGCCGCCTGTTCGTCACCCACATCGAGGATTTCGCCTACAGCCGCGCGCTCGACTATGCCGCCGCCCTCGGCCGCCTGATGTCCCGCCGCTACGAATGCGGCAGCATCGTCGCGCAGATCGAGGCGGTCCGCGCCGGACACGGCATCGGCATCCTGCACGACTACGCGGCAAGCCGTTATCCCGAACTGCGCCGCCTGCTGCCGGACGTGCGCTTCGTCCGAAACTACTGGCTGACGTCACATCCCGACACCCACGGCACGCGGCGGGTGCAGGAAGTGCACCGGTTCATTGCGTCGACAGTGAAGGCGGCGCGGGGGGCGTTTGAGTTGGGGTGAGGGGGGCGTCAGGTGCGTAGGATGGGTTGAGCACTCGCGAAACCCATCATGGTTCGTTGCAATCAAGCCGCTGATGGGTTTCGCTTCGCTCTACCCATCCTACGGGTTGTTGATTGGGCCTCCCCGAACGGGAAGCCTTTTCATTTGCTCGCCCGCTTCCTCACAGGCTTCTTAGCGGCGCGAAGCTTCATGCTGATCTGTTGCTCCGCGGGCGTAAACTCCAAAACCTCGACGATTTTATAGCGCGTCTCAGCGTGCTCATCGTTCGGTGGTGTAACTTCCATCTTCACTCTATAGCGGTCATTCATGAATGACCCGCCGCGCTTTACCGCGTCCTTGGCAATGCTGGTGCCCTTGATGTCAGCATAGATAGGTTTCTTCCGATACAGGAACCGCCAGTTAGGAGCCTTCGGTTCAAATACGGGGCCATGAGAGTACAAGGTAGCGGTGATGACTTTTGGCTTCTCTTCCTCATCATCGACCATCTCCATATCGCCTGGGCCCTCGCAAGACGCGACAATCGCCCTAATGTCATTCGCTTCGAAAGACGCAAGCGGCTTGTCGTTTTTGCGAAACTCGATCGCTTTGGCTTCTTTATGCACTATCGGCGTTAACGTCCCCTCGACCGCTTCTAGGACCTGCGGATTCTGAGAGAGCCGGAAAACATCTCTGCCGATTTGAACCGTATTGTTGTTGCCCTCGACCTTGATGAGGACCGCGCCAGGCGAATTCATCACCTCCTGCGCCGACTCAATCTTTCGACCGTTGCGCCACTTCAAATAGCCAAACAGACCCGCTGCTGCCGTACCAGCGGTGACGCCGACTTTTTGCAGGACGTCGGCCGCGTGTTTCACGCCTTCATCATTGAGGAAGTCCTTGACGGTATCTAGGACCGTTTGCAGTGTCTCAAAGTTGATGAGGAAGCACTTGTGTTCGAAATTTGAATCAACAAGCACCTTCATGATTGCGCGGCTCTGATTGAGTTCGGCATTTGCGGCGCGGAGGAGTTGCCCGAATGCTAGCAGCGCCGGACCTAGCGCCTCCACATCCATGCTGTGGTCATTTTCATCGTCGCCGATATAGGCGACCTGAAACCACTCCCGGTTCTGTTCGCTCTCAGCCAATAATTCCCCCACTGGTAGCACCGGCTACAATCGTACATTGTGCGAAAGCCGTCCAGAGGTGCGTAGTCCCCTTCACAATGTTCTATGTTTGTTTCGTGGAATGGAGGGGCTGTCCAGGACAGCGCGTGGGATGGACAGAACATTGCGAAACCCATCATGTTTTTCGTCAGACAAATGTTGATGGGTTACCCACCCTACGAGTTCTACGAGCTTGCGAAAAACGTCGCGCATCCTCGCCAGATAAGCTCTTAATAGTGTGTCGCGCGCTTGGAGCAGTCTTGGCGTGAGACGTTTGAAAATGAGGAATGGGTTGAATGCCGGCATTAAACGATAGTGCCTTTTTGAGGGGTGATGTCCTGTGTCGACACCCCGTCAACCCCTCTCCGCAAAAATATTCCACTTTACCGAAATTCGGTTTTGTCGTATGTGTCGTCCATCCCGGCTCATCCAAGAGGGGCGATCTTGTGTCGTCACTGTCGCGAGCCGGGCTTGCGGTGGACGCGGCAGCGTCGGCATGAGAGGTGCGGGCAGGGCGGGTAGTCCCTGTGAGCTCGCGGCCGTGTGCGGACGAGCGGCGCTGCTAGGTTCGTCTCGCCTGTAAGTTTCCGGCTCCGTCGACAGGGCTGGAAAAACTGCGGGCGAAATGGCGGGCCGTGCGTACGGCAAAACCGTGTGGTCCTGGCCGTCGTTGCTACGGTCAAGCCTTTCGCGGAGATGCGAGCGAGCCCAACCGGGCAGACTGCATCATCCAATTCGCGGGGCGAGGGAGGCCAGAAGGAAAGTTCGGCTCCCGGGAGAGCACGGCATAAGCCGTCCGACCATCGCGCAGGGAAGGCCGAGTGATCGGCGACACCTGTATGCTGCTGTGCGGTCTCCTTTGCGCATTATTCGCGCAGCGGACCGCGGGTGCCAGCCGGCACCCGGCCTTCCCTGCGCCCTCTTGGCTTTTAGAGGGTGAGAGATGAAGCAAAGCTCGGGCGAAATGCGCCGCGAGAACGCGAAGGTGTGTCTGCGATTCAAAGCGTGGCAAAACCCTATGACCGTCACCCCCGCGCAACGGCGAAGCCGTTGTCGCTGGAGGTGCGCGCCCTGCTGCGCATCGCGCGGCAGGGCAAGCCTCGAAGGGCGACGGCCCGACTGCTTCTCGGCCGTTCATCCTTCGAGGCTCCCCATGGGACGCGTTGCGTCCCATGCCTCGCACCTCCAGCGACAACCGCTTCGCGGTTGCGCGGGGATGACGGGACCAACAGCACCGTTATTGCGAGCAAAGCGACTGCTGAGCCGGGACCCGAGCGTCTGCTCGGGCTGCCTCAGGCCCGATGCCACGCCGCCAGATTCCACGTGATGGTGTCCCAGCCCGAGATGTCGACCATGAGGCTGTTGACCTCGGCGTTGACGATGTTGCGGGAGAGCAGCGGCAGGAAGACATGGGCGTCGCAGAAGGTCTCGTCGACCGTGATCAGCAGCGCGGCGCGCTTGACGGGATCGAGCTCGTTCTGCGCGGCCTTGTAGGCCTTGTCGGCTTCGGGGGTGGACCAGCGCGAGATGTTGCGGCCCAGCCATTTGTTGTCCTTGGTGGCGACCTCCCAGGACACGCACTGGTTCAGGAAGCGCTCCGGATCGGGCTGCGGCTGCGTCGTGTTGTACATCTCCATGTCGGCATAGAATTTCGAATAGGTGTCGGGGTTGCCGACATCGGAGGAGAAGAACACCGATGCGGTGACCGATTTGATCTCGATGTCGATGCCGGCCTTCTCGCAGGCCTGCTTGATGATGGCCTGCGTCTTCTGGCGCGGCGCGTTGGTCGAGGTCTGGAAGACGTATTTGAGCTTCTTGCCGTCCTTCTCGCGGATGCCGTCCGCGCCTTTCTTCCAGCCGGCCTCGTCGAGGATCTTGTTGGCCTTGTCGATGCTGAACTCGTATTTGAGCCTGGGCGACTTGAACTGCTTGGGCGCGTTGACGAAGCTCGCGGTGGCGACGCCGCCGCGGCCGTAGATGAACTTCTGGATCGAATCGCGGTCGATCAGGAGGTTGATCGCGCTGCGGACGGCCGGATCGGACAGCGTCGGGTGCTTGGTCTTGGCGTTCGAACGCTCGCCGTCGACCTCGGTCCAGGGATCCGTGGTGTTGAGGATGATGAACTCGACATTGCCGGACGGCGTGACGTCGAGCTTGCCCTTGCCGCTCGCCTCCATGCGCTTGAGCACCTCCTCCTCGACCTGCATGTTCCAGGCAAAGTCGTATTCGCCGGTCTGCAGCACGGCGCGCGCCGCGGACACCGCATCGCCGCCGCCCTTGATCTCGAGCGTGTCGAAATGCGGCTGGTTCTTGATGTGATAATCGGGGTTGCGTTCGGCGCGGATCAGGTCGCCGGGCTTGAACTCGACGAATTTGTACGGGCCGGTGCCGACCGGCTTCAGATTGCCGGGCGCCTCGCGCGACTTGGCGCCGGCATAGTCGCCGAAATGATGTTTTGGCAGGATCTGGCCGACCGAGCCGACGAAGGGATCGGCCCAGAACGGCGTCGGCGCCTTGAAGAACACCTTGACCGTATGGTCGTCGATCTTCTCGACCTTGATGTCCTTGTAGGATCCCGTGCTGTAGGCGGCCGTGGCGAGATCGGCGGCATAGACCCAGGTGAAGACGACGTCGTCGGCGGTGAAGGGCTTGCCGTCATGCCACTTGACGCCCTGCTTCAGCTTCCAGACCACGCTCATGCCGTCGGCGGCGAGGCCGCCGTTCTGCTTGGTCGGAACTTCGGCGGCGAGGCAGGGGATCAGATTGCCCTCCTTGTCCCAGCCGGCGAGCGGCTCGAAGAAGACGCGCGAGGCGATCTGGTCCTTTGTGCCGATCGCGAAGTGCGGATTGAGCAGCGTCGGGGCCTGCCAGAGCAGCATTTTCAGCGGGCCGCCGCCGCCGGCCTTGGTCGGCTTGTACGGCAGCGTGGCATCCGCCATCGCCACGTCGTGCCAGACCAGGATCTGGCTCGCGATCGGGGCCGCAATTCCGATCGCAGCGACCTTCTGGATGAACGAGCGTCGCGACAGCGTGCCTTGCTTCACCTCCGCGACCAGATTCCGGATTTCGTTCTCGTTCATCAGAAGACCCTCCACCCTTGCGAAGATACGTCGACATCGGCCGGAACTGACATGCGCGCGCGTTCAGGAGACCGGACCTCGCGCCCGCCGGACCGTAACGGAAGGGTACAGGCCGAAAGGGGCACGGCACAATGCAGCAAAACGGCCCATGTGGGTAAAGCCCCACTTCAATGCGACCTCGCTGACCGGAAGCAGGTTCTCCGGCCGCACACCAGGCGCGCGATCTAACCCGCCTTGGTCGTGTAGATGGCGGCGAAGCGCTCGCGCAGCAGATTCTTCTGCACCTTGCCCATGGTGTTGCGCGGCAAGGTCTCGACGAAGATGATGCGCTTGGGCTGCTTGAATTTCGCAAGGCGCCCGGCCAGCGCGTCGAGAATGGCGCGCTCGTCCACTGAGGAGTCGGGCGAGCGGACCACGGCGGCGGTGACGCCTTCGCCGAAATCGGCGTGCGGCACGCCGACGACGGCGCTTTCCGACACGCCGGGGATGGCGTCGATCTCGGTCTCGATCTCCTTCGGGTAGACGTTGAAGCCGCCGGTGATGATGAGATCCTTGCCGCGGCCGACGATGTGGAGGTAGCCGTCCGCATCGAGCTTGCCGAGGTCGCCGGTGATGAAGAAGCCGTCGCTGCGGAATTCGGCGGCGGTCTTGTCCGGCATGTTCCAGTAGCCGGCGAACACGTTGGGCCCCTTCACCTCGATCATGCCGACGTCACCAACCGGCAGGATGGCGCCCGTCTCGGGATCGGCGACGCGAACCTCGACCGCGGGAAGCGGCCGGCCGACCGAGCCCGCGATGCGCGCGCCCTCGTAGGGATTGGAGGCGATCATCCCGGTTTCGGTCATGCCGTAGCGCTCCAGGATCGCGTGTCCGGTCCGTGCCTTCCAGGCGCGGTGGGTCTCGGCCAAAAGAGGCGCGGAGCCGGCGACGAACAGCCTCATATTGCCCGTCGTGCGCTCGTTCAAATTCGCGCTCTCGAGCAGGCGGACATAGAAGGTCGGCACGCCCATCAGCACCGTGCTGCGCGCCATCGTCGCCAGGATGCGTTCGACGTCGAACTTCTGCATGAACAGGATGCGCCCGCGCGCGGCGAAGGTGACATTGCAGGCCACGAAGAGGCCGTGAACGTGGTAGATCGGCAGGGCATGGATCAGCACGTCCTTGCGCGAATAGCGCCATTTGTCGACCAGCGTCAGGGCGTTCGAGGCCAGATTGCCGTGCGTCAGCATGGCTCCCTTGGAGCGGCCGGTCGTGCCCGAGGTGTAGAGAATGGCTGCGAGATCGTCGGCCCCCCTCGGCACGGTATCGAAGCCGGCCGGGAAGCTTGCCGCGGCGTCGGCGAGCGAGCCTTTGCCGTGGTGGTCGAGCGTCTCGACCCGGCCGCCCGCCTTGGCGGCGATGGAGCGCAGCTCGGCTTCCTCCCTCGGATCGCACACGATCAATGTCGGCTGCGCGTCGCGAATGAAATATTCGGTCTCGGTCGGCGTATAGGCGGTGTTGAGCGGCAGGTAGACCGCGCCAGCACGCAGCGTTGCCAGATAGAGCGCCACAGCCTCGACCGATTTCTCGACCTTTGCCGCGACGCGGTGGTCCGGGCCGATGCCGTTTCGGCTGAGGAAATTCGCAAACCTTCCGCTGAGGGCCGTGAGATCGGCATAGCTCAACGCCGTGCCGTCGTCTTTCTCGATGCAGATGGAAAGGTCGGACTCCGCGCCGGCGAGCAGATGGTCAAACAGGTTCGAGGTCATGGCGAGATCTTCCGTTGCGAGGTGGTGTGAGGACTGGGAACGAGGTCGCGCGAGGCCAATCTGGCGCGCAGCGCCTTCTTCACCTTGTCGGACGCCACCACGGAGCCGCCTTCCGCGAAGGCTTCGTGGTTCGCTTCGATGTGATCGAGCGCGTAGAGGTAATTGACCATCAGGCCGTGAGACTGCTTCATGCCCTTGGCGGAGGCATCGCCGAGGAAATTCAGCCGCTCCAGCCGGGCGCCGTTGCCGAGGTGGAAGCGGGCGACCGGATCGACCGGCTTGCCCGACGGCAGCTTCGCCTTGAGGAAGTAATAGGCGGCGAGCGCGGTGATGGCGTCTTTCGCCTTCGCGATGTCGCCGCCCTCGTCGAGCGCGGCCAGCGCACGGCGCGTGTCCTCGTCGATCGCGTCGGAGGCCTCGGCCTTGAGCTCGCGCCGGACCCAGCCGGCAAAGCCGGGTACCGGCGACAGGGTGACGAAGGTCTTCAGGTTCGGCAGCTCGCGGGCGAGGTCCTGCACCACCTGCTTGATCAGGAAATTGCCGAACGAGACGCCGGCGAGGCCCTTCTGCGTGTTCGAGATCGAGTAGAACACGGCGGTCGTCGCCTCGCGTGCGGCGATCGCCTGGCGCGGCTTGTCTAGCAGCGGGCCGATCGCGCCCGGAATCTCCCTGGTGAGCGCGACCTCGACGAAGATCAGCGGCTCGTCGACCAGCTGCGGATGAAAGAATGCATAGCAGCGGCGGTCCGGCGGCTCGAGCCGGTTGCGCAGGTCATCCCAGTCCTGGATGGCGTGAACCGCCTCATAGCGGATGATCTTCTCCAAAATGTTCGCCGAGGTGGTCCAGTCGATCGGCCGCAGCACCAGAAAACCCCGGTTGAACCAGGACGAGAACAGGTGGACGAAATCGTCGTCGACCGCCTGGAGCTCGGGATGCTCGCGCAGCAGCGAGAGCAGCACCTCGCGCATCCGCACCAGCGATGCCGTTCCGCCGGGGGCGAGATTGAGGCGCCGGATCAGTTCCTGCCGGCGTGGCTCCGCGGCGGCGTGCAGTGCCTCGAGCTTGGCGCCGTCGCCGCCCTCCTTGCGCTGGTAGGCGGCGATCGCAAGCTCGATCGCACGACGGTCGGGCCCGAACCGATCGGCGAGTGAGGCGAGGAATTTCAGCCGCTCCGGCTCGGCCGCCTGCTCGAAGGCCGCAAGCAGCGATTGCGCAATCGCGACGCCGGAGGCTTCGCCGCGCCGGGACAGCAGCGCTTCGCCCAGCAGCGCGAGATCGCGGTTCTCGCTCGCGTCGCGCTCCGCCTTCATGCCCAGGACTGCGCGGCCACGTTGCGTCAACGTGTCGATCAGCCCGTGCAGGAATTCGGGCGTGGCGATGCGGCCGGATCGGATGTCGTTCAGCATGGGTCGTGCCTCCTCTGTTATCGCGATGGTGGACCCATCACCAGGTTGGGCAGAAAGGTGGAAATCGACGGCATCAGGCAGAGCAGGACGACCGCGAACGCCATCAGCAGGACGAACGGCAGCGTTCCCCAGATCACGTCGCGGAGCGGAATGTCGGGCGCGATGTTCCTGATGACGAAGATGTTGAGGCCCACCGGCGGATGAATGAGGCCCATCTCCATCACGATCGTCATCACGACGCCGAACCAGATCAGGTCGAAGCCTGCGTCCTTGAGCGGTGGCAGGATGATCGGCGCGGTCATCAGGATGATCGAGAGCGGCGGCAGAAAGAAGCCGAGCACGACCACCAGCACCAGGATCGCGCCCAGCAGCACCCATCGCGACAGCTGCATCGCGACGATCGCCTGCGCCGCGCCCTGGCTGATGTGCAGATAGCTCATCACGTAGGAGTAGAGCAGCGACATGCCGATGATCAGCATCAGCATGGTCGATTCCTTCAGGGTCGATTCGAGGATCGGGCCGAGATCCCGCGGGCGCCACACGCCGTAGATCGAAGCGATCAGGACCAGCGCCAGGATGCCGCCGAGGCCGGCGGTTTCCGACGGCGTGGCATAGCCTCCATAGAGCGCGATCATGACACCGCTGAGCAGCACGACGAAGGGCAGCACGCGCGGCAGCGCGCCGAACCGCATCGCCATGGTGAAGCGCTCGTTCGACAGGATCGGATGCTGCGCCGGATCGGCCGCATAGGCCCGCTGCGCCGCGGCGTATTCAGTCTTGAACCTCAGCACCGCATAGGTCGCAAACAGCAGCACCAGCAGCAGGCCCGGCCCGATGCCGGCGAGGAACAGGCGTCCGAGCGACTGTTCGGCGGCGACTGCGTACAGGATCATGGTGATCGAGGGCGGCAGCAGGATGCCGAGCGTGCCGCCGGCGGCGATCACGCCCGCGGCAAAGCCGCCGGAATAGCCGCGCTTGCGCATCTCGGGAATGCCGGCCGAGCCGATCGCCGAGCAGGTGGCCGGAGACGATCCGGCCATCGCGGCGAACAGCGCGCAGGCAAAGACGTTGGCGATGCCGAGACCGCCGGGAATGCGGCCCATCCAGACATGCAGCGCGCTGTAGAGGTCCTGTCCCGCCTTCGACTTGCCGATCGCAGCGCCCTTCAGGATGAAGAGCGGGATCGCCAGCAGTGTGATCGAGGCCATCTCCTCGTAGACGTTCTGCGTCACCGTGTCGAGCGATGCGGCGGGCATGAAGAAGTACATGAAGATGACGGCGACCGCGCCGAGCGCCAGCGCGATCGGCATGCCCGAGGCCATGACGGCGAGCGTCGCGCCGCCATACATCAATCCAACGGCAAACGTGCTCATTTGCTCCTCCATCCGTCGACGCTCGTGGCGAGCTGCAGCGCGATCTGCAACGTCATCAGCGTCATGCCCAGCGACATCATGCTGTAGGGAATCCATAGCGGCGGGGCCCACGTCGATCCGGACACCTGCCCGTCGACCCAGGCTTCGTGGAACAGCGTCCAGGATTTCCAGGCGAAGAAGCAGCAGAACAGCAGGCTCGTGGCGTCGACCACGAGCATCCGGATCGCATTGCCGCGCTTCGACAGATAGCCGGTGAGGGCCTCGATGCCGATATGGCCGCGGCCGGCCTGCACGAATGCGGTGGACAGGAACGTGGCGCCGACCAGCAGGAACACCGCGGCCTCATCCTGCCAGTAGGTTGCCGCGTTGAAGAAGTAGCGCGCGGCCACGCTGTAGCTCAAGATCGAACTCGCGACGATGAGCGCGATCGAGCAGAGGACGACGATAGCCCTGTTGAGCCATGTCATCGCGCGGGCGATCCGTCCCACCGGGGAGCCGGGTCGCGACGTCGTCACGGCGGCGGAATGGCCGAGGTCGATGCCGTGCGCGCTCATGAGCCCGCCTCCATGGCAAGCTTGATCAGGCGGGCGCAGTTCTCGTTCTTGTTGGCGTAGTCCTTCCAGGCGGTGTCGCGCGCAAGCTCCCGCCACGCCTGAACCGTCTTGTCGCTGAGATCGTGCACCGTCGCGCCGGCGGCCTGATAGACCTTGGCGACGCGGACGTCGTCCTCCACCGCCGCGGCGCGGCCGAAGCCTTCGAGCTCGGCGCCGACCGAGATGATGATGTCGCGCTCCTCGCTCGAAAGCCGGTCGAACACGGCCTTTGACATCACGAGCGGCTCGAGCATGAACCAATAGCTCTTGGCCCGGCCCGTCGTCAGATGCTTGGCGAGCTCCTCCAGGCGAAACGAGGTCAGGCTGGTGGAGGAGGTGAGGGCTGCATCGCAGGCCCCGGTCTGCATCGCCGCATAGAGTTCATTGGAGGGCAGCGACAGCACCGAGGCGCCGGCAGCCTGGAGCACGAGATCCATCTCGCGCGAGCCGCCGCGGACCTTCATGCCCTTGGCATCGCCGACCTCGACCAGCGGGCGCGCGCGGCTGGCGACGCCGCCGGCCTGCCAGATCCAGGTGATGATGACGAGACCTTTGGCGGCGAGAAACTTACTGAACTCCTGGCCGATCGGCTTGTTCTTCCAGCCGAGGCCTTCGTCGTAACCGGTGACGAGGCCCGGCATCAGGCCGATGTTCAGTTCCGGAAGATCGCCGCCGGCGTAGGAGATCGGGATGAGGCTCATGTCGAGCGCGCCTTTGCGCATCGCCGAGACCTGGGCGTTGGTCTTCATCAGCGACGACCCCGGATAGATCTCGGCGGTCATCCCGCCCTTGCTGCGCTCCTGGATCAGGGCCGCGAAGCGGCGGCAGAGCCGGTCGCGGAAGTCGCCCTCGGTCGCGGTCCCTCCCGGAAACTGGTGCGAGATCTTCAGGGCCGTGGCCGCGCGCGCCTCTCCGAAGCGGAGCAGCGCCGGGGCCGCGATTCCCAAGGCCAGGGCTTGGCGTCTTGAAATCCTCATTCCATACCTCCCGTTGCTAGATTGCATTTTTTATTTCTAATATTGCATACAATTAACATATGAACTGCATGCTGTATGTTTTGTCAAGCCTGTGGTATGGAACTGGAGGATCGGATGTATACAATGAGCCAGGCCTTCAGACTGAAGCAATCGATCGAAGACGCTGTAATTGCAGGGGAATTCCTGCCGGGGGATCGCCTGGACGAGGCTTCGCTTGCGGAACGATTCGGGGTGTCCCGTACCCCCATCCGGGAGGCGCTGCTTCAGCTCGGCGCCGAAGGCTTCATCGATGTCCGCCCGCGCCGGGGCGCAATCGTCAGCGTCCCGACACCGACCCGGCTGTTCGAGATGTTCGAGACCATGGCCGAGATCGAAAGTGCCTGCGGACGGTTGGCTGCGCGTCGGCTGACTCCGGACAATGACGCCGCGATGGAGACCGCTCACCGCGCCTGCGAGATCGCCGCGCGTGAAGGCGACAGCGAGCAGTACTACGCGGACAACCGCAATTTTCACGAAGCGATCTATCGCGCCAGCCGCAACAGCTTCCTGGCCGATCAGGCGTTCGCTCTGCACAAACGCTTGAGCGCCTATCGCCGCATTCAGCTTCGGGCGCGCAATCGTCTGCTGCAATCGCTCCAGGAGCACGCCGGGATTCTCGAAGCGATCCGTGCCGGGGATGACCAGCTCGCTGCAACGCGGCTTCACGACCACGTTCTGGTGCAGGGCGAGCGATTCTCGGACATGGTGCTTGGTCTTGCCGGCGATCGACGCTCGGATGCCGCCGCGAGCAAAAGCGGGACGGCGAAATAGAGGCGGCGGGCACGTCGTCCGCTCGCCCGTCTCACCTGATGCTGGCAACACCGATCACCAGCACCGACATCAGCGCACGTTCGTCAGCAGCTCCACCGCCGTCTTCGGCTCCGCCAGCCAACGCGAGACTTTTTCGGCAAAAGGCAGCGTGGCATCGCCGAACATCGGCGCGCTATTGTGCCTGAAGAAGCGCGGAAGCCTTGGCGCGAGCCAAAGGGGGCCATGATGCGCCTCACCCTTCGCAGGCGTCGCCGCCGCCGCGAATTCATTTCGCGTTTGCTGCCGAATGGAGAAAGCGCGCCCGCCCCCGACACTCAATATGGATATCCATTTCATTGATTTCGGCCTACGGAGAAGCGAATACGGTTCCAATCGTTGCCGCATACCTTCGGAGACCAAGATGTCGTTTCGCCTTCCCCTGATCCTTGCAACCATCCTGGCCGCGTGGTCGGCGGGCGCTGCCGCTGAGACCATCAAGGTCGGCGTGACACCGGGGCCGCATGCGCAGATCTTCGAGGCGGTGAAGCCGATCGCCGCCAAGCAGGGGCTCGACATCCAGCTCATCGAGTTCTCGGACTATGTCGTCCCGAACGCCGCGCTCGATGCCGGCGATATCCAGGCCAATTCGTTCCAGAACCAGCCCTACCTGGACAACCAGAAGGCCGACCGCGGCTACAAGATCGAGGCCGTCGGCCTGACCGTGAACTTCCCGATCGGCGTCTATTCGAAGAAGCACAAGGCCTTCGCCGACATCCCCGAGGGCGGCAAGGTCTCGATCCCGAACGATCCGACCAATGGCGGCCGCGTGCTGCTGCTGCTGCGCGACAAGGGCGTGATCAAGTTGAAGGACGGCACCGGCTTCAAGCCGACGGTGCTCGACATCACCGAGAATCCCAAGAAGCTGAAATTCATCGAGGTCGATGCGGCGCAGGCGCCGCGCGCGCTCGACGATGTCGATGCCGCCGCGATCAACACCAATTATGCAACCCAGGCCGGCCTCGATCCGGTCAAGGATCCGATCCTGCGCGAGGATCCGAAAGGGCCCTACGTCAACCTGATCGCCGTGCGCGCCGCCGACAAGGACAAGCCCTGGGTCAAGATCCTCGTCGACAGCTATCACACGCCGGAGGTCAAGGAGTTCGTCCTGACCAAGTTCAAGGGCGCAGTGCTGCCGAGCTGGTAGGCAATCTGCCCTGCTCCAGCGCAGGGGCGATCCCGCAGCGTTGCGCATGAGCCTTGCGTATGTGCCTTGCGTATGAGCCTTGCGCAATGCCCGCTTGTCTGGAGCAGCAGTAACCGACATCATCGCCAGTCTGGCCATCCTCGCCCGACAGGGGTCGCATGAAACGCTTTGCAAATCTGAAACGCCTGGGGTTCTTCACGCGGCTTCTCGACGAGGCCCCGCCCGCCGAGCGATACCGCTTCGCGGCCGAGCAGATCGTGCGCGCCGAAAAGGCGGGCCTCGATTCCGCGTGGATCGCGCAGCATCATTTCCACGAGCGCGAGGGCGGCCTGCCGTCGCCCTTCACCTTCCTCGGCTACGTCGCAGCCCAAACCTCGCGCATCCGCCTCGGCACCGGCATCGTCACGCTGCCGCTGGAGAACGCGGTGCGGGTGGCGGAGGATGCGGCGGTGCTGGATCTGCTCTGCAACGGCCGCTTCGAGCTCGGCGTCGGCACCGGCGGCAATCCGTCGGCCTTCGCCGCCTTCGGCCTCGACAGCGCCCAGCGCAACGAAATTTTTGCGCGCAATCTGGAGGTCGTCCGCACCGCCCTGGTCGGCAAGCCGCTCGATGGCGGCGATACGATCTATCCGCAACGGCCGCAACTGGACAAGCGCATCTGGCAGGCCACGTTCTCGGTCGCGGGCGGCGCCCGCGCCGGCAAGGCGGGCGACGGCCTGTTGCTGTCGCGCACCCAGCCGCGAACCAAGGAGGCGCCGAAGGCCACGCTGGCGGAGATCCAGAATCCGGTGATCGACGCCTATCTGGAAGCGCTGCCGCCGGGATGCGAGCCCCGCATCATGGCCTCGCGCAGCGTCTTCGTCGCCGACGACCGGACTGAAGCGATGCGCCTTGCCGATATCGGGCTGCGGCGCGCGCTCCCTCAGTTTCTCAAGGGCGGCCACGCCAAGCCGGGCGAGACGCTGGAGGAGATGATCACGGCGTTCGACACCCATGTCGGCGCGGCCGACGACGTCATCGCCTCGCTCCGCGCGGATGCCACGCTGGAGCGGGTGACCGACCTCGTCTTCCAGGCGCATTCGGTCGATGCGCCGCATCCCTACATCCTGCGCTCGATCGAGCTGGTCGCGGAGAAGGTTGCGCCCGCGCTGGGCTGGATTCGGACCGCGCCCGATGTGGCGCTGGCGGGTTGATCGGACATGAAGAGCATCGCGTTGCACGAGGCTGAATGATGAGTACGCAGGATATCATCGACACGATCGCCGGGATCGAACCAGGCTCAGGTCTGGACGTCATCCGCACCCGCCGCCTGCAGGCGCGCGAGAATGCGCAGAAGAGCTATCTCTCACTGTTCGAGCCGATCGACGTGAGCGATTTCTCGCTTGCCGAGCGCGCCGCGGTCGCAGCCTTCGTGACCGGACTTCATGGCGAATCCCCCGTTGCCGCCTTCTATCGCGAGAAACTTGCAGCGAACGAGGATGGTGCGCTCCTGCTGGAAGCGATCGAGGCAGAGATTACGCGAGGCAGGACCTCGGGGCCGTATGGCTCGTATCCTGCCGGTCCGCTGTCGGCCGAGAACACCGCCGGCCTGATTTATCGCGTGAGCGCGGCGAGCAAGCCGGCGCTTGGCGCCAGGCTCGTCGCAGCGCTCGAGCATGCGCATCTCCTGGTGTTCCGGCCGCGCGATGCCGCGTCCGCCGACATGAAAGCGCTGCTGGACGCCGGCTGGTCGAACACCGGCATCGTCACCTTCTCCCAGCTCGTCGCGTTCCTGTCGTTTCAGCTGCGCGTCGTCAGCGGGCTGCGCACGCTCGCCGCAGCGAACGCATAAGAGGAGGCCGCAATCATGAGCGCCACCGTTAATCCCCCCGTCGTCTTTACCCAGGATGAACTGGGCTGGGTGTCGTGGATCGATCCGCTGCCCGAGGCCGAGCTGACCGAACGGCATTACGCCGGCCTCGTCGATCGCGCCCGCGCCAAGTCGGAGTATTTCCGCCTCCTGGTGCGCGATCCCGAAGTGCTGGAAGCCCGCACCAAGACCGACAAGGACATCTTTTACAATGTCGTCGACGGCCTGCCGCGCGCCGAGCGCGAGCTCGCCGCTGCCGCGACCTCGCGCTACAATGGTTGCATCTATTGCGCTTCGGTGCATGCGCGCTTTGCCAGCACCTATTCCAAGCGCCGCGAGGACGTGCAGCGCCTGCTCGACGAAGGCGTCGAGGCCGATCTTGGTGAGCGCTGGAACGCCATCGTCAAGGCGTCGGTGGCACTGGCCGCGACGCCGATCGCGTTCGGTCCTGACAATATCGCCGAGCTGCGCCACGCTGGGCTCGACGATGCCGAGATCGTCGACGTCATCAATGGTGCCTCGTTCTTCAACTGGGCGAACCGGCTGATGCTGTCGCTCGGCGAGCCTTCGAAATAGGCAATCTCGCCGGCATGGGAATTGCTGCTTGTTTCAACACCTGAGTGGATGGAGCCGTGCATGAGCAACATCGATCGTCGTACCCTGGTCAAGGGCTCGCTCGCCGCCTTGATGGCGGGCGCAACCTTCTCGCGCGCCGCCTTTGCGCAATCGTCCGAACCGATCCTGCTCGGCGTCAGCGGTCCGCTCACGGGACCGAACGCGCAATACGGCACGCAGTGGAAGCAGGGTTTTGATCTCGCACTCGACGAGATCACGGCTGCCGGCGGAATCAACGGCCGCAAGCTTGCCTACCAATTCGAGGACAGCCAGAGCGATCCGCGCCAGTCGGTGGCGATCGCCCAGAAGTTCGTTTCCGATCCCCGCATCGTCATGGAGCTTGGCGATTTCTCGAGTCCCGCCTCGATGGCAGCCTCGCCGATCTACCAGCGCGGCGGCCTCGTGCAGTTCGGCTTCACCAACTCGCATCCCGACTTCACCAAGGGCGGTGACTTCATGTGGAGCACGTCCGTCAGTCAGGCCGACGAGCAGCCGCTGCTGGCGGCCTATGCCGTGAAGCGTCTCGGTCTCAAGAAGCTCGCCGTGCTGCACCTCAACACCGATTGGGGCCGCACCAGCCGCGACTATTTCGTCAAGGCGGCGAAGGAATACGGCGCCGAGATCGCGGTGACTGAGGGCTACATCGCGGAGGAGCGCGACTTCCGCTCCACGCTGGTGCGCGTGCGCGACGCCAGTCCGGACGGCCTGATCCTGATCTCCTATTATTCCGACGGTGCGCTGATCGCGCGCCAGGCGCGGCAGGTCGGACTCAAGCAGCTGATCTGCGCCGCAAGCTCGGTCTACTCACCGAAATTCATCGAGCTCGGCGGCGAGGCGGTCGAGGACGTCCATCTCGGCACCCGCTACTTCCCAGAGGATCCCAGGCCGGAGGTGAAGAAGTTCATCGCCGGCTTCAAGGCAAAGTATGGCGGGCAGGAGCCCGACGCCTTCAATGCCTATTCTTATGACGCGATGAACATGGCGGCCGCTGTGGTGAAGATCGGTGGCACCGATCGCCGCGCCATCCGCGACGCTTTCGCCAAGGTGAAGGACGTCTCCAGCGTCATCTTCGGCGCCGCGACGTTCGACGTCGAGAGCCGCCGCGTCAAGGGCGCGATGAATGCCGAGCTGGTCGTCCGCAAGGGCCAGTTCGCGCTCTGGGACGGCAAGCCGACTTGACTTCATGGCTGGAGCGATCGCTCCAGCCCGTTCTCCCTTCAGTAGGAACGCTGCGTGTCTTCCTGGCTCGATTACACGATCAACGGGCTGATCGTCGGCAATGTCTACGCCCTCGTTGCGGTCGGGCTCGCGCTGATCTTCGGCGTCAGCCGGCTGATCAACTTTGCGCAGGGCTCGATCTATCTCGTCGGCGCCTATATCGGCTGGGTGGCGGTGGTGCAGCTTCATACGCCGCTGCCGCTCACCATCATCGTGGTCGCCGTGGCTGCCGCGATCGTCGGATTGATCATCGAGCGGTTCGGGCTTCGTCCGCTGCAGAACTCGGTGCGCATCGCGCCGCTGCTGGCGACGATCGGCATCAGCTTCGTGCTAGACCAGCTGGTGATGCTGACCTTCTCGCCCAATCCGCGCGCACTGCCGAGCCAGTTGCCGGACGTCCGCTTCCAGGTCGGCGGCGGCACCATCGGTCCGCTCGACCTGCTGATCGCCGGCGTCGGCCTCACCAGCGCGCTGCTGCTGTTCGTGTTCCTGCGTTACTCCAAGCTCGGCTGGGCGGTGCGCGCCACCGCGCAGGATCGCGACGCCGCGATGCAGATGGGCGTCGACGTCAACCGCGTCAATCAGGCGGTGTTCGGCATCGCGGCCGCGCTCGGCGGCGTCTCCGGCATGCTGGTCGGCATGTACTACAACCAGATCGACACCGCGATGAGCCTTCAGGCGACGCTCAAGGGCGTCGTCGCGGAAGTCGTCGGGGGCGCCGGCAACGTGCCTGGCGCGGTGATCGGCAGCCTGCTGCTCGGATTGGTGGAAAGCTACGGCGTTGCCGTGTTCGGCACCAGCTACCGCAATCTGTTCGCGTTCCTGCTGCTGGTCGTCGTGCTCGTGCTGCGCCCGAACGGCCTGTTCGCCAGCGCGCGGCAGGCGCCGCCCGAGCCGCTCACCGGCACGTTCATCGCGCCGAGCCGCCCCGTGCGCATTCCGCGCTGGGCCCTGGCCGTTGCGGCCGGCGGTTTCGCGGTTCTGCCGTTGTTCCCGGTCTCGTTCTACGTGCTCCAGACCCTGATCAACGCCTGGCTGCTCGGCATGCTCGCGCTTAGCCTGACGCTGGTTGCGGGCACGATCGGCCAGGTCTCGCTCGGCCACGCCGCGCTGCTCGCGATCGGCGCCTATAGCTCGGCATTGCTGTCGCTGACGTTCTCGGTGCCGGTCGGCCTCGCCATCATCGGCGGTGGCCTGATGAGCGCTGCGCTCGGCACCGCGCTGATCTCGCCGTCGTTCCGCCTGCGCGGGCATTATGTGTCGATCGCGACGCTCGCCATCGGCGAGATCGTCTCGCTGGTGATCCTGAACTGGGAGAGCGTCACGCGCGGGCCGATCGGCATCTCCGGCATCCCGCCGCTGTCGCTGTTCGGCTACGATTTGATCAGCCCAACCTCGATCTACTGGTTCAGTTTCGCGGTGATGGTGGTGCTGGCGCTGCTGCAGGGGCGGTTGCTCACCTCGCATCTCGGCCGCAGCTTTCGCGCCATCCGCGACGACGACATCGCCGCGCGCGCCTATGGACTCAGCCTGAACCGCTACAAATCGCTCGCCTTCATCTTCGGCGGGTTCGCCGCCGGAATCAGCGGCGGCATTGCGGCGCATCTGTATTCCTACATCAACCACGAGACCTTCAACACCCAGCAATCGATCCTGGCGCTGACCGTCGTGATCCTGGGCGGCCTCGGCAATGTGGTCGGCGCGATTGTCGGATCGGTCGCGCTGGTCGGCCTGCCCGAGCTCTTCAGGATCGCGGCCGAGTACCGCATCCTGATCTACGGCATCGTGCTGCTGCTGCTCGTGCGGTTCAGGCCGCAGGGTCTGTTGGGGACGATCTGATGGGGGAGCAACTGAAATCCCTGTTGTCGCTGCGCGGGCTGACGCGGCGCTTCGGCGGCCTCACCGCGGTCGACGCGATCGATCTCGATCTCGCCAAGGGCGAGCTCATCAGCATCATCGGCCCGAACGGCGCCGGCAAGACCACGCTGTTCAATCTCGTGACCGGACTCGACCGACCCGATGCCGGTACTGTCAGCTTCGAAGGGCAGGACGTCACGGGCCTGTCGCCGGAGCGGCTCGCTGCCGAAGGCATCGCGCGTACCTTTCAGCTCGGCCGCGTCTTCGGCAATCTCAGTGTCATGGATAACGTCCTGATCGGCGCCCACACGCGGCTGCGCGCGGTGAAGCCGGCCGTGCCGGTGATCGGCCCGCTGCTGGAGCTGGGTCTCGCGCTGCTGCGCCCCTCAAGCGTCAAGGCCGAAGAGGAGAAACTGCGGGAAGAGATGAAAGCCATTCTCGCCCGCTTCGGCGAGCGGCTGCTGCCGCGGATCGACCAGCCGGCCTACAGCCTCTCCTACGCCAACCGCCGCCGTGTCGAGATCGCACGCGCGCTCGCGCTGAAGCCGCGCCTGCTCCTGCTCGACGAGCCGACCGCCGGCATGAATCCGACCGAGACCGCGGAGATGCAGGGTCTCGTCGCCGAACTCAAGGCGGAAGGGCTGACCATCCTCCTGATCGAGCACAAGCTGGAAATGGTGATGCGCCTGTCCGACCGCGTCGTCGTCATGGATGAGGGCAAAAAGATCGCGGAAGGGCCGGGCGAGGAGGTGCGGGGCGATCCCAAGGTGATCGAGGCCTATCTCGGCCACGGCTTGGCGACGGAGCAGGAGAGCGCGGCATGACCAACGCTTCTGCCGAACCGCTGCTCGCGCTCACGGGCGTCAACACCTTCTACGGCCAGGCCCAGGTCCATTTCGACCTGTCGATATCGGTCACACGCGGCCATATCGTCTGCCTGCTCGGCGGCAATGCCAGCGGCAAGTCGACGACGATGAAGATTATCTTGGGTCTCGTGAAGCCGCGCTCCGGCGAGGTGAGCTTCGACGGCGCCTCGCTGCTCGGCCTCTCCACGCCGCAGATCGTGCGCCGCGGCATCGCCTCGGTGCCGGAGGCACGGCGACTGTTCGCGGACATGAGCGTGCGCGAGAACATCCTGATGGGCGCCTTTGTCCGCAACGACCGCGAGGCGATCGCGCAGGATCTCGACAAGATGCTCACATTGTTTCCGAAGCTCGGCCAGCGGCTATCGCAGCGCGCCGGCTCGCTCTCCGGCGGTGAGCAGCAGATGGTGGCAATGGCGCGGGCGCTGATGAGCCGGCCGCGCATGATCGTGATGGACGAGCCAACCATGGGCCTGTCGCCACTCTATGTCGACCGCGTGCTGGAGCTGATCCGCACCATCAACCAGGAAGGCGTCTCGGTGTTCATGGTCGAGCAGAACGCCAGCCTCGCGCTCGAGATCGCGCATGAGGCCTATGTGCTCCAGACCGGCAAGATCGTGCTGTCAGGCCCGGCGCGGGCGCTGAAGGACGATCCTCGAATCCGCGACGCCTATCTCGGCGGCTCCGAGGCTGCCTGACGCAGTGCGCTGACCTCTCCACGTCATGGCCGGGCTTGACCCGGCCATCCACGTCTTGCTTCACGGCACGAAGAACGTGGATGCCCGGGACAAGCCCGGGCATGACGACCTCCATCTCCTATCACGCCGAAGCCGCGCTACGCGCCGGCTCGGCCGGCAGATCGTCCCCATTGGGATCGCCGGGGGCCGTGGCCCAGGCCAGCTCGACCAGCGTCACGATCCGGCGCCCGCCACCGTCGAGCTGGACCACGATCAGGCCCTGCTCCTCCATATAGCCGAGCAGCCGCTGCGCCCTTCGCAGCGAATGCGAGCCATAGGCCCGCGCGATCGCGGCGTCGCCGGGACACGGCCAGCCTTCCTTCGCTGCACGCGCGATCATCATGAACACGCCCTGCATGTCGTCGGGCAGGATCGAGGCGCGCAGCGACACGTCCTGCCAGGCATCGTCCCCGGCGATGTCAGCACCAAGCCCGGCGCGGGCATGCGTCAGCATGCGGCGGAATTCGTTGAGATCGGGCACCGCCGAGCCGAGGCCCTCGATGCGGCAGCGGACCACGAACTCCTGATAGAGCACGCCGATGGCGCGGAAGCCGGCGTCGGGTTCGGCGAGCACGGCGCGCAGCGTACGATCCACGCGCTCGCGCCGCTCGGCGAGCTCCTCGGCGCTGACCATCACCTCCACCACGTCCGGCCGAATCTCCGGCGTTGCGGCCTTCGCGGCGCGGAGCTGCTCGAGCAGATCCGGCGCGGGCCGTCGCTGCGGCCGGCTGGCATCGGGCGGCGGTGCGGCCAGGATCACGGCGCGCATATCCTCGAGCGCGGCCTCCGGCAGCGGCATCAGCCGCGGTGTGGAATTGCGCGGGCTGGTCGCGGTCGGGCCGATGTTCAAACGCAGCGGACGGCGCGACAGCGCAGGTCCCAGCGCCATGAACTGTCCGCGCTCGAGGTCGCGAAAGGCTTCGGCCTGCCGCCGTTCCATGCCGAGCAGATCGGCGGCGCGCGCCATGTCGATGTCGAGGAAGGTCCGGCCCATCAGGAAATTGGAGGCTTCCGCCGCGACGTTCTTGGCGAGCTTCGCCAGCCGCTGGGTCGCGATGATGCCGGCGAGGCCACGCTTGCGGCCGCGGCACATCAAATTGGTCATCGCGCCGAGCGAAAGTTTTCGCGCTTCGTCGGAGACTTCGCCCGCGACCGCCGGCGCGAACAGCTGCGCCTCGTCGACGACGACGAGCATCGGATACCAATGGTCGCGGTTGACGTCGAACAGCCCGCCGAGAAACGCGGCCGCACGGCGCATCTGATTCTCGGCGTCGAGACCTTCGAGATTGAGCACGGTGGAGACTCGATGCAGCCGCGCCCGCTCGCCGGCGACCTGAAGGCCGCGCTCGGTGTGATCCTCGGCCTCGATCACGAGATGGCCGAAGCGCTCGGCCAGCGTGACGAAATCGCCTTCGGGGTCGATGATGGCCTGCTGCACCCAGGGCGCGCTCTGCTCCAGCAGCCGCCGCAGCAGATGCGATTTGCCGGAGCCCGAATTGCCCTGCACGAGGAGGCGGGTCGCCAAGAGTTCCTCGAGGTCCATGGCGGCCGCGGCGCCCGCCGTGGTCTGCCCCATCTCGATCGCAACTGTCATGCCCGACTCAAGTCCCCGTCATTCGCGGACAGGGGCTTATCAATCCCGTCGCGGCGCGTCGAGCGGGAGGGCCCTGATCATGCCGCGTTGCCCACGGCGGCGTTCAGGCGTGATTGGATTGCCGTAGAAGTGCGGGACGATAGGGGGCCTGCGGATCGTCGTCCTCGTTCTCGGGGATCGCGCAGGAGCCGAATTCCTGCCTGATCCGCTCGATCTCGGCGATCCGCTCATGCAATCGCTGCAAATGCTCCGGCGATGTCGCCCGCCAGAACCGGAACGTGTCGGCCGTGAGCGGCAGGAATGCCGTGCCTGATAGCGTCGGCTCGGGAACGACGGTGCGCCCGAGCAGCAGGAACCGGTTCTCGCCGGAGACGACGAGGGTGGCATAGCCCCGGTTTCCGATCCGCCTGATCCCGTTCAGCGACCATTCGGCGAGCTTGCTGAAATACGGCTCCTCACGCCAGCGATCGGGACAATGGTCGTCGACCGTGACGTTCACGGCATCCTGGCTGAAATGGACGATGATGCCCGACTTCGCGGGAAACCATTCGTCGTCGAGATGGCCTTGCAGCCAGGCGCAGACGAAGGAGCGGCACATCTGGGGGCGGCGGTCGTAGATGGTGCAGCCGGTGCCGGTCTGCCAGTGCTTGCAGAGATGGTTCACCGGCTTGTCGACGGCGGCCACTTCGAGAACGTCGCAGCAGGCGTTGCACGATCCGCATTGTCGGGTCAGCGGCGCCGCCTTCGGCACGCCGGCTGCCTTGAAGCCTTGTCCAGCCTTGAAGCCTTGGCCGTCGCGAACGAGCAGCTTCTGCTTCTCCAGTGTGTTCAACGCGCGCTCGACCTTGAGACGGGACAATCCGGTCGCGTCGATCACACCCTTCATGGTTGTCGCGCCGGCCTCCACCGCGCGAACGACCTGCAACGTCGATTGATCCATCTTCGATGACTTGTTCTTTCGCCCATCATCCGGCATGGCCGGCACCCGGAACCTGCTGCCCGGAACCGGCATCTGGAGTATCTGCCGAGGCATCTCGGCAGCTGCCGTTACGTAAGGCCAGACCTCGCATGGATGCAAATTTTTCGCAAATCGGCGACCATGGGGACGGTCGGTTTCGGACCAGACGCGCCGATTCCGGGCCTTGCGGACCGGATTCGATGATGAAGATCAAATCAACCTGGCCCGGGGCCTGCTAGCTCAGGCGCATGACCCTCCTGACCTTCTTCACGGCGACCTATGTCCTGCTGGCAGTGCCCGGCCCGACCAACACCTTGCTCGCGACATCGGGCGCGGGGATCGGCATTGCGCGCTCGCTTCATCTGCTGGTGGCGGAGCTGTGCGGCTATCTGCTGGCAATTGCCTTGCTGCGGCTCGCGCTCGGCCCCATCGTCAGCGACATCCCGCTCGCGGCGCTCGCGCTTCGCGTCGCGGTCACCGTCTACATCCTGTGCCTCGCCTTCATGCTCTGGCGCGTCAACACACGCGAGCGGCGTGACGGTGCACCGGTGAGGTTTGGCCAGGTGCTGCTTGCCACGCTGCTAAACCCGAAAGCGATCGTCTTCGCCTTCCTGCTCCTGCCGCTCGAGGCCGGGCCGCTTGATTTGCTGCCGTGGCTCGGCGTGATCGCGTTGCAGATTCTTACGGCTGGCGCTGCGTGGATCACTCTGGGCGCAACGCTCGGCCGTGGTGCCCGTCGCCTCGGGCATCCCGACCTGGTCACGCGCGTCGGCGCGGTCACGCTGGTTGCCGTGACCGGCCTGATCTGGCTTCAATCCTTCCTGACGGCTTGAAGCCACGCCTCGCTGGATCCGGCGCGCTTATTGCGCGCCGGATCCGCCCTGCACGATCTTCTCGTTCAGCTTCTGGTCCACGGTCTCGACCGTGCGGTCGATCTCGGAATTGGGCACGCCGAGCTGATGCGAGATCAGCTTCACCAGGAGGTCGACGCGCTCGATGAAGGGCGCGCCGCTCGCGACCGCGCGCGCGGCCGATGACGGCTTGAGCAGGCTTTCGGCGGCCTTGGCGTATTTCGCGAACGGCACCTGGTCCTGCGGATCGGCGCCGAGGCGGCGCGCGATGGCGTCGACATGGTCGTAGATCGTCTGCGAGCGCTGGAGGTCGCCGTGCACGGCGTCGCGGATCGACTGCGGCTCGTTCGGCGTGATGCAGCGGTAGTTGCCGGTCAGCAGCATCGACCATTTCGCCAGCGGCACGAACAGCGAGTCGAACACTTTCAGCTTCACCGGCACGTCGTGGCCGTCGAGCGTCACCGCGTCGATGTCGGCCTCTAATTCGCGCAGCACCTTGTTGTGTTTCTCGTCGGCGAAAATCGACGCCTTGAAGTTGGTGGGCAGGCCGACATGCAGCACGTTCGCGGCTTCTTCCGGCGGACGGAACGCCTGCGGGTCGGGTGAGCACAGCGTCACCAGCCCGGGCTCGAACCGCTCCCACACCTGCGCATTGGTGTAGGCCTCTTCCAGATCCATGTCGGCGAGCGCCGGGATACGCTTCAGATAGGGCAGCGGCGGCATGTTCATGATCGACAGGCACGGCAGCTTCGCCGCGGCGATCTTGACCATGAGAACGCGCACCGTGTGGTTGGTGTATTGCGGCTCCTGCATCGCAAGGCCGACAAGATCGTAGCGGGAGAGGTCGACATTGGCCGGGGTCACGGCGTCGAGCTTGCCGGGCAGGTTGCGCGAGAAGATCGCCCGGTGCACCGCCTCGTCGCGCAATTTGATGCGCACCTCGGTACCTTCACGGTTGATCAGCTCCGCGGTCTTGGCGCGGCAGACCAGGGTCACGTTGTGCCCCGCCATCAACAGCTTCGTGCCCAGCAGCGAGCCGTAAGAAGCCCCGAGAATCAATATGTTGCGCGCCATGCTCCGTCCCTTTGACAATGTGTGTGATTTTTGAGCCCCGGCCGTCATCCGCGGGCGAGTTGCCGGCATGTAAAGCGAAGTGCGCGGGGATGGCAACTGGGATAATGCATACAAGGGCAGGGCCGGCCGGCAAGGACCCCCGGCTTGCGCAGCGCGCCTCCTACCGGCCTTCGTTTGTGGCCCGACGAGTCAAGGCCCCTCGCTTCGGCACGTGCCGCTGACAATCCGCTCGCCCAACGCCATACGGCTTTACCGAATTCCGATCCGTCTTGCTCGTCCCGGCTCATCGTGAGGTGCGATCGTACGTCGTCACACTACGCGCGCTGATGATCAGCACGTCGGTATCGCTGTCATCATGTTGTCACGTCGCCAGCGCGCATGGATGAAGCGGCAATCCGCCGCATCGCTCACCATATCGTGGCTTCACAATGACGGCCTAGGCAGGCATGTCTCTTCCATCGGCAAGGTGAAGTCATTTCTATTCGCCGATCGCAACAAGAAACGACAAGGCCCTGATCGTGGCGGCATGCGCGGGCAAACTAATGTTTATCAGCGATGGAGCTGGACGTGACGATTGAGTTGAGCCGACCTCGACTTTGTGCCCGAGCCGACTGACATGGAAGGTGATCATTGGCCTTGCGGATCGTGCGACGGCGCCGGGCAAAGCCTGGCACGCTTGCGGGCTCGCGCGTCTCAATTTTTCGAAAGCCTGTCCGTCGCAGAGCTCGTGCGTGAGACACATCGGCATCTGTGGATTTCGGACTGGCTGAGGGTCGCAGACGACTACCGGACATTGGCCCAATCTGCGCGCGACGCTGGTTCCGCTCAGACTGCGCGGGAAGCGTGGCTATGTTCGCTGACGGCCCTCGAAGTCGTCAGAAGCTTGTCTTGTCCGGAAGATGTCGCAAGTGCCGACCTCGCAGGCGAGGTCGGCATCAGCCTGAGAGGCTTCGAGGCGGAGGCGGGCCTCGCGATCGAGCGCGTCAAGATCGATTGCTTCGATCAGGGAGCGTTGGCTGGCTTCTTTCTGCCGGCGCTCCGCCGTGGACCTTCCGCGCCGGCGGTCATCTGCGTCAGTGACGAGGACATCACTTTGGGCTCGATGATGAGCAGGCTGTTGCCGGCGTCACTCTGCGGGAGCATGTCGCTGCTGCTCGTCGATGCCGGCAATTCGACCGTTCATCGCTCCTTCAAGCCGGAGCACAGGCTCCAGTGCTGGTTGGACTATCTGGAAGCTCGCTCCGATGTCGACTCGCGGCGGATCGCGATCTATGGCGAAGGGACGAGCGCCTGCTATGCATCCCGCCTTGCCCTCTCGGATCGCAGGATCGCGGCCGCGGTGTGTGACGGCGGCCTTTTGAGCCCGCTCATGCGTCGCGCATCGCTTCGCTGGATGAGCGGCTCCGGGCAGGCCGTCCCTGACGCGGCTTCGACCCGTTCGTCGCTGCCGTCGCGCCGGCTCCCGTGTCCGCTGCTCATGGTCGTCGGGAGTCGTTCCCTGGTGTGGGAGCAGGATGCTCTCGATCTGCAAGCCGGCTATCGGCAGAGTGGAGCTGATTGCTCAGTCGTCGTACCCAACAACGTCCTGCATCCGCTCGGCGAGGTCGAGAACTTCATCGCTGTCGACGACTTCGTTTTCGACTGGCTCGACAGCAAGCTCGGAACGGCCCGCCAGCATCAACCCGTGACCTACCTTTAGCCCGGTCCCGAATCGCGTGCAGGTCAATCGTGGCGGCCCGGCGGCATCGGTGCCCGGCTCGGACGCTGATTCCAGGCCAGGCAGATTCCAAGCCAGGCATCAGCGCATCACGACGCGTCGATGGCCAGCAATCGTGCCGCCAGCCGGGCGTTCCTGGCGATCGTTGCGAGCGCGGCATTCAGCTCAGCCAGGCTCTTCTCGTCGAGCTCGTTGAACATGGTCGAATTCAAGGCGAGCTTTCTCTTGGACAGCTTCTCGATCTCCGTCGTCGCCTTCGCCGTCAGCGACATCAGAATGAAGCGGGCATCGTCCGCTGCCGGCCGCCGCGATAGAAAGCCGCCCTTTTCCAGGGTCTTGGTCTGGTTGGTCACGAAGGCCGGGTGGACCCGCAGCTTGTTCGCGATCTCGATGCCGGCGACGCCACGCCCTTCGTCCAGTTCAGTGATTGCCATCAAGATCAGCCATTGCGGCTGGGTAATGCCCAGCAGTCCGGCCCAGCTGGTATGGATGTCCTCCAGCTGAGAGTGAATTTCGACGACATTCCAGATGAAGTCCCTAATCGCCCTGTCGAGCTTCTTCTCGATCATGCCACGCTGCCCCTCCCGTTTGGCGTTGATCCTTTTTTATTGTTCTTGGACCAGTGTTCTATCGGGATATCGCGAGGACGTCTCCTATGTTGCGCCCGTGCAAGGGCCGCAGACACGTCATTGTGGAAATGGTCTAAAGATTCGATGCTTGCAAAAATCAATTAATTCAATTACGTCTCGGCCCACTCAATCTTTGCTGCTCTTGACCGCGTCGGCGGACAGCGATGTGAGACCTCCAAGAAAGCCCTCGGGATGCCCCCTGAGGGCTTTTTACTTTTTATTCAGTACGTTAGTTAGCCTTCACATCGGCTCTGTTGCTCCCCGGCAACATCTCTCGTTGAACTGACAATTCACCAAATCAATAAATTGAGGCTGTTGTTTTTATAAACTATACGTGAGGCACGACGGAGGGGGGGCACCTCACTGTCGTTTCAGTCCGGACCTTCAGTGCGGATCTGAATTGAACGGAAATTATGAGGGTGAAGCGGTGTCCTCCGAGGAAGCCGAGCCCCCTGAATCGACCTGGAGGTTTACCTAATGAAGTTGACGAAGACGCTTTTGCTCGGCTCGGCTGCCGGCCTGATGGCCGCCTCCGGGGCGTTCGCAGCCGATCTTCCCGTGAAGGCCAAGGCGGTCGAATACGTGAAGATCTGCTCGCTGTACGGCGCCGGTTTCTACTACATCCCGGGCACCGACACCTGCATCAAGCTGGGTGGTTATCTGCGCGCCGAAGTCGCGTTCAACACCAACAGCAATTACGGCATTTCGAACGGCTCTCCGGGCGGTGCGCACAACCGTCTCAGCAACTACTACCAGATGCGCGCTCGTCAGGATCTCAACATCGACACGCGCACCGCGACCGAATACGGCGTCGTCCGTACCTTCTTCGACGGCGTCTTCACCTGGACGACCGGCGGCTATCAGGGCTCCGGCTCCGCGACGGGCAGCACGGTTTATACCGGCAACCTCGGCCTCAACACCTCCGGTGCGACGCCGGCGCTCGTTGGTTCGTCGATCAACGGCACCGACGGCAACACTTCGGGCGGTTCGCTCGGCGTGTACTACGCCTTCATCCAGTTCGCTGGCTTCACCATGGGTAAGGCCGTGTCGCAGTTCGACGCGCCCTGGACCAACTATCCCGGCAACAACATCGACAGCCTCGTCGGCGGTTCCGGCACGGTCACCGGCGTCAACCAGTTCACCTACACCGCTGACTTCGGTCAGGGCGTGACGGCGGCGTTCTCGGCTGAAGATGCGACGGCCTACTATCAGGCGGGCAACGTGAACCTGACCGGCGCGACCGCAGGCGGCATGGTCGGCGGCTCGTATGGCTCCAACGCCATCGGCGGCTCGCGTTCGCCGAACCTCGTCGGTATGGTCCGCGTCGACCAGGCTTGGGGTATGTTCCAGGCGTCGGTCGCTGCGCATGACAACCACGTCGCCTACTACGGCGCCACCGAAGCCACCGGCCACCCCGACGACAAGTGGGGCTGGGCGGTTCAGCTCGCTCTGTCGATCAAGAACATCCCGACTGGTGCGGGTGACGTGATCAACATTTCGGGCGTCTACACCGACGGTGCGACCCGCTACAACTTCCAGAACCTGGCCGGCAGCTCCTACTCGATGTTCGGCAGCTCGGGCATTGCTTACCAGAGCGTTGGCTTCGCCTATGCTCCGGACACCGTGTTCGTCACGGGCGGCCAGCAGGAAACCGTCAAGACCTGGGGCTTCCGTGGTGCTTACACCCACAACTGGGATCCCTACTGGAACACCGCGCTCTACGGTGCCTACGCTCAGGCGCAGTACGGCTCGGTCGCCAAGACCGCGCTCTGCGGCGCTGGCGGTGCAGGCGGCGTCTTCGGCGGTCTCGCCGGTGTCACGGGTTGTAACCCTGACTTCGCCGTCGGCCAGGTCGGCATCATCACCCGCTGGACCCCGGTCAAGAACCTGACGTTCTCGGGCGACCTCAACTGGACCCGTCTCGACCAGAAGTACTCGGGCACGGTTGGTTACGCTGGTGCCGGCACGACGGCCAAGCCGGCCGCCCTGTACGAGCTGAAGGATCAGGACAGCGTCACCCTGCTGCTCCGCGCTCAGCGCAACTGGTAAGATCAGTCGAAGCACTTCGACGAGCACCCGGCGGGAAACCGCCGGGTGTTTTTTTGTGCGCGTTTTAAGTGATGTCCGACGCCCCTAGCCAGGGTGAGCGCAGCGATATCCGGGACCTCAGTCGCAACGATCCCGGATGTCGCGGAGCCTGTCATCGGGCGGCGCGTCGCGCCGACCCGTTGGCTCATCCGGGCTACGGAGCGTGCCTGTGTCGCTCCGCTGTCAATCCAGCCGCGCAAAAATATTCCACTTTACCGAAATTCGGTTTTGTCGTATGTGTCGTCCATCCCGGCTCATCCAAGAGGGGCGATCTTGTGTCGTCACTGTCGCGAGCCGGGTCTGCGGTGGACGCGGCAGCGTCGGCACGAGATGGGGCGGGCAGGGCG
>NZ_JADPKR010000036.1 GCF_023074055.1 Bradyrhizobium sp. 141 | reverse complement strand
GTCATCGCAGCCTCGCCACCACGGCCAAGTACTTGCGCATCGCGACCAACAAGGTCTGCGCGACGTCCAGCCCTCTGGACCTCTTGCCGCATCCAGTTCCAGCCGAACCACAGCCGGCGCCGCCAAAACACTTCTGAGTTTCAGACCGATGGCCCGCTCGGGGCCGGAAGTGGCGGACATATTCCGCCGCTACGGTGCAGCCTATCGTGAGAGCCATGGCGCCTCGCTATGCATTGCACAGCGTCGCGTCATGAGCGCGATCGAATTGTGTCGAACTGCGGCACTTGGTGGTCATGTCGAGCGCTGCGATCACTGTGACCACCAGCGCATCTGCTACAATAGTTGTCGTGATCGCCACTGCCCAAAATGCCAATCACTGGCTCGTGCCCAGTGGTTGGACAACCGTCGATCAGAACTTCTCGACACCCAGTATTTTCATGTGGTCTTCACCATACCGCAGTCCATTGCAGCTATTGCCCTTCAAAACAAGGAGATCGTCTACGGCATTCTGTTCCGGGCCGCCAGCGAGACGTTGCGCACCATCGCAGCTGACCCCAAGCATTTGGGCGCACAAATCGGATTCTTCGCGGTGCTTCATACTTGGGGTCAGGCTCTTTTTCACCATCCGCATCTGCATTGCGTGGTTCCGGGTGGGGGCATTTCTCCGGATGGCACACGATGGATTTCCTGCCGGCGCAAGTTCTTTTTGCCCGTTCTCGTGTTGGCGCGTCTGTTTCGTCGACTGTTTCTCGATTATCTCCGGAAGGCCTTCGACGCCGGAGACTTGCAGTTCTTTTCCTCGCTGGAATCCCTTCGGACGCGCGACGCCTTCTTGCGTCACATCGCGCCTATCCAGAAGAAGGATTGGGTGGTTTACGCGAAGCGCCCCTTCGCCGGACCTGAACAAGTCCTCAAGTACGTCGCACGATACACGCACCGCATCGCCATCTCCAACAATCGCCTCCTCGATATCGACGACGGCAAGGTTCAGTTTCGCTGGAAAGATTATCGCAATGGCCACCGTCAAAAGACGATGACGCTTGGCGCTGACGAATTCATCCGTCGG
>NZ_JADPKR010000048.1 GCF_023074055.1 Bradyrhizobium sp. 141 | reverse complement strand
GGCCAGCTCCGACGAGACGAGCGCTACCAGCAAAGCCCGCCGTGCTAAGGGGTCAAAATTGGACGCCGATGAGGGGTCAAATTTGCAAGCCGATTGACACTCGATCATTGCTGCGAATACGAGGCTCATGCTGTTTCCTTCGCTTGGTCGGCCTCGGCTGCTGTGACCTTGTGGCGCCGATCGAGCGCGGCCTTCAGCGTGGACTTGTGCTCGCGCGGGACCTTGGCCCACATCTCGACCAGGGCGACGTTGCCTTGCTTCGCGGCCTCGCCGAGCTCGAGGTCCCACTCGGCTGCGGTTTTCTCATCAGCCGCCCCGCCGGGGCTGGTCGTCGGGGCGGCTGATCCACCGGCGGCCCACTCAGCGAGGAGGCGGCCGGAATCCTCTCCAATCGGATCTCGATCGGAGAACATGGAGCGGTGTTGCTGCTGCAGTTTGTGCGGCAGGTCGAAATGAGGGACGCCAGGACGATCCGGCGTCAGCGTGAAGCTGGCGGTCATCTCGAACATGAAGCGCTTTTCGCAGATCGGCATCCAACCGAGCGGGCGCACGACCGTCTTGCCGTTCTCGCGCAGGATCTCGATCTTCTCGTCGGCGCGCAGGCAGAAGATGATCGAGGCGCGGCACTGCAGCAGGGCGTTCATCAGCTTCTTGTGAGCGCCCTTTGGCTCCTTCCAGTTGCCGGGCGACTTCACGCCTTCCGACGCAAGCCGATCGGCCCAGTCCATGATGCCGCCGACGCCGTCGTATTCGTGGCTGAAACTGTCGATGATGACCACCTCGGCGCCGGCAGCCTCCGCAGCCTGGATGCCTTCGACAAACCGCGCTGGCGTGAACGGCGGCCGCATGTCGGCGTGCATGAATTTGAAGTGTTCGGCGTAATGCAGACCGCGGCGGGCCTCGGTGTCGATGAACATGATCTTGCCGTCGGGAGACATGCCGCGCGCTAGGCGCAGTGCGCTGTAAGTCTTGCCGCTGCCGGAGGCGCCAGCGAGCGCGATCAGAAGCGAAACCTGTTCCCGCTTTGCGGGAGCGAATTGGAAGGTCATTTTAGCCTCAATCTATGTGGTAGACGCAGCCGAACCGGCCATCGCGGCACCATGCTTCTCGGCCGCCGAAATATTCGTGATAGAACCGCTTCTTCACGTCTTCGACTGTCGCGGGGCCTGTGTACGTGCCGGTAAGGCGAACGTGGTTGTATCCGGGCTCGCTGTGCTCAACCGTGAAGGTGATTTCGTCGGTCATGGTCAGCCTGCAAAGATGAGAGAGGGGTCGTTCTCGGACGCTTCTTCGATCTCGCGACCGAGCCACGAGCTTTCGGCCCAGGTCGGGAGTTCGGGACGGATGATCTTGTTCGGGTATGCCGGCCAGGTCTTTCGGCGCATGCAGAAGGCCCACGTCTTCACCGCATAGTCGATCTGCTTGCGGCCGATCGTCAGCGCTGCCTCGCCGATCTGATTGACGGTCAGCGCGTAGGGCGCCTCGTTCTCCTGCGCGACGTAGTAGAAGCGGCGGCGGCCGGCGCCGGCGGGGTCCAGTGCATCCAATATGCGCTCATGCATAGCCGCCTGGATGTGCCAGCCCGCCGACGCCATCAGCTTCCCCACCGCGTAAGGCGAAGCTGATTGTCCCGACGTCTTGTAGTCCCAGATCTCGCGCAGGTCGGGCGTGATCCAGTCGAGCATGGATCGCAGCCAAATGCCGTCCTCGCAGTTCGCGATCACCACCTCGGCGTCGCCGTTCGTGAAAGCGTTCTGGGTGCCGTGGATACGGCTGAGCTGCTCGAGCGCGGCCTCGACCATCTCGCCGGCGGTGTCATAGTGCTTGCGCAGGATCGGCTCTTTGCCCTCGTTGATGGATGCCACCTTGAACGCCTTGGCGGCGCCGGAGCGCCAGTCCTCGAACTCTCCGACCGACATCTCCTTGCCGCGGTCGAGCATGAGCTTGTGAGCCGCGTTGCCGATCGCCTTGGCCTTGCTGTAGGCCTCGCCGTCGTCCTCATCGGCAGGCTTCACATTCAGCCGCGGATGCGCCTGGAACGCGTGTAACGGGCTCTGCTCGATGAGGACCTTCGCGAGTGACTGCGTAAATGATGGGGTTGGCGTGGGGTCGCCGAAGTACGCAGCCGTCGGGAAGTCGCGATAGATGCCGGGTTGCTCAATCTTCATGTGGCCACCTCGAAAACTCTGAAAAAGCGGTTTGGGCGGTTGGCAGGGAGGCGCCGGCCGGTGTCGCGCAGGACGCCGTCGGCGAGTAGCGCGGACACAACCTTGGAACTCTCATGGACTGTGAGGCCGGTCTCCTCCGCCACGTCCTGCGACGTGTTGCAGTAGCCAGACAGGAGGGCAGAGATGACGCGCTGGCGCTTGCCACGGACTCTCATGCTGCGCGCTCCCTGTCCGGCTTGGTCTTGAGCAGGTAGTAGACCTTGCTGCTATCGATCGCCTCGAGCTCGCGGCACGGCTCGCAGTAGAGGCGGGGCCGACCTGCGGATCGCTTGATGAAGCGGAATGCGTTCTCGCAGCGCTTGCAGATGGCACCCATGACGATGGGCTCACTCATCGGCGCACCACAGCAGCGCCAGCAGCATCAGTTCGTTGAAAATGAGCCACGCCATCACGCACTGATAAATGCTCATTTCTCCACTCCACGGCGATGCCGGACCAGACTGCGAGCATTCCGATGAACAGAAGCACGGCAACCGCCTCGGCGAGCACCGGAATGGCGACGGCTTTGATTTCGACGGGATCAGGCTTCCGCATGGCTGGCCTCCATCCGGCGGACGAGCTCATCGCGGCCACCAATCAGGCGCTGCTTGGATCCCCACGCCTGCAGGAGTCGGACGGCAGTGAGCTCGTCAGCCTGGCGGACCAGCCGCGCCATTTCGGCGGCATCTTGCGGGACGTTGTTCATGCGCCAGCTCCCGCGCGCACGGCTTCCATGCGGGCTTCGGATGCCCTGTTGGCTGCATAGATGTCGATGAGGGCTGCCGCGTCCTCGATGTTGTCCATGGCGCGGACAAGCAGGACGATATCGATCGCACAGCTGATCTTGCGGTCGAGGCGGTGCGGCAAGCTGTCATGCTTGCGCAGGTCGCGCTGGTGGTCGTGATATTCGGGAGTGTAGCGGCGGTCGAATGAGGACATCGGTTCGCTCCAGTGATGGAGCAAATGAAAGCACCACTTTCAATTGAAAGCAAGTGAAAAGAAAGCGCGACTTTCAGAAATATTGCAAGGGGCGCTTTCCGGAGCGAATCTAGCGATTCCCGGTTCCTAGTTGAGGAACATTGCTGTCAGGTGAGGGCGGTTAGGCAGGGCCGCCCATAATGACGCGGTGTACGGCGATCACTCGGCTGCGCGGCCAGGTCAAAACCTTCTTTGGATTGAGCTGGCGGACCTTCAATTGATGATCGTCCATTGAGACGAAGCGCTTAACGAACCCATGCGGCGGCTCGCCATCGCCCATGCTGATCTGCACAACGCAGTCATCATCCTTTCGTACAGGTGCGTAAGGATGGACGTAGACAATTTCACCATGCTGATAACGTTCAAGCATGGAGTCGCCGATGACGTACACCGCATATGCATCGGGAACATCGACCAAAGCCGGCGGGGCCAAAACATCACCCAAGTACTGGTCTCCCAGTATTAAATAACCTTCCCGACCGCCCATGCCGGTCCCCCGTATCGGGATTCTAACGAACCCTTTGACAGCGTCGCCCACACGCGCGTTCGCTTTAATTTGTCCTCCGAGGTTGTGGGGCTTTTGCCCGGTCGTCAAGTGAAACTCATCAGCAGATGTTTCGACACTTTGAGGCAAATCTCCACGACCTGATTCAAGCCAGTCGAGCGACACGCCAAACTTGTCTGCGATCGCGGCGATGTTCGCTCGGCTGATACCTTTGCCGAGTTCCCAGTTTCCGACAGCTCCGCGTGACACCTTGACGCCCTCAACGGTGCCCAGTGCCTCCGCGAATTTCTCCTGCGAAAGCTTCGCACGCTTCCGGACGAATTTGATTCTGTTGGCCAATTTCCCCATGGGGAAGAACATGGCCGGACTTTCCGCATCTTTCATCGAAAGAGATACTTGCAATTGTATGAAAGCCATGCTTTCAATTTGGGATGAGCGACGCAGCCAGTATAGCCGAATTGAAAGCAGCCGCCTTGGATGAGGCAAAACGCGCCGTGAAGGGCAACACTGGCCTTTCCCGGGCTTTGGCCGGTGAAATCACGCCCCAGGCAATCGCCCAGTGGAAGCAAGTCCCGGCCGAGCGTGTCTTGAAAGTTGAAAAGGCCACGGGGATCCCGCGGCACCGGCTCCGTCCTGATCTGTATCCGTGCGCTGACCAGGATGTCGCTGCGTCATGAGCCACGAGACGTTCCTCAGCAGAGCTTCGAGTTCGATCGACATTTTCATTGTCCCATCCAGTAGCGAGTGAGGCCTGAGCGATGGATTTTTTATTTGCCGGTAGCGTTGGGAGTTCTCCCAATTCTGTTGGGAGCCAGTTTTCCGAAGCGCTTCAAGAGCTCGCCAGACCATGGCCCGAAGGCGACAAGCTGAAGCGTCGCATTGAGCGAGCGGCGCGCGCGGCAGGCCTGAGCTACTGGCGCGCGTTCGACATCTGGTACCGCAAAGCTCGCCGCATCGACGCGCACGAAGCCGCCCAAATCAACGAAGCCCTGCGCCTCAAGCGAGAGAAAGCCGTCGCAAATGAATACCACGACCTCCGGGCCCGCCTCGCAAAACTCGAAAGCGCGCTCGTTCTGCAGGGCAATCCGAACGTTCGTCGCTGAGCGTCTCATTCGTCTGAGCTCGCGCTGCGCGGACCTCGCTGAGTGGATCGCCCCTTGGATCAACGAACGTCAGTAACTCCGTGCGTCTCTGGCCGGAGAGCGTCCGGCGCGTCAAGCAGAGGCCAATATGGCAAAGAAGAACGGCGGAGCTCCGGGCCCCGGGCACAATTCCACACTCACAGACGAAGAGAAGCGCGCACTGACCTTCCACCACGCGAAGGCGTATGAGATCGCCGATGCCTTGGTCGAGAAGGCTAAGAAGGATCGCGCGGCGGTGGTCGACCTCGCCAAGGCTGACCTCGGCCGCGGCGCCAAGGCTGACATCATCGACCTACTTACCGCCAACACGCCGGCGAAGATGAAGGCCGTAGTCGAGCGCGTCCAGCGCCTCGCACGGTGGGCTGGTCTGCCGATCGGCTCACAGCCTCAGCTCTTTGAGCCCGCTCCGGATCACTTCGAGAACGGCAAGGTCGCCGGCATGCAGGGCGAGAAGTGCGAGCCGCCGCTGTCGCTGCCCCAGGACCAGTTCCAGATGTGGATCGCGGGCTGGCACGAGGGCCAGACCGTTCTCATGAGAGCCTTCACCAAGAAGCGCAAGCCGGCCTCCGAAGCTGAACAACCGCCCGCGGTCGATCCGGACCAGATGGATCTCAGCGAGCGCACCGACCTCGAGCAGAACACCACTCACTGATGCGCTGGTCCGAAGAACAGCTTGCCCAGCATCTGGCTCGTCATGGCGTGCCGTCCAACGCCCGTCATGTCGATACCAGCCAGCCACCGTTCGCCGTCCCGCCGGACAAGCCTAGCGGCGGACGGTTGGCGCTGGGGCGGCTCAAGACCGGTGAGATGAACAAGACCGAGGCGAAGTACGATTCCCACCTTTGGGATCTTCGGCGCACTGGTGACGTGCTCTGGCACAAGTTCGAGGGCGTGAAGCTGCGGCTGGCCGATAACACGTTCTACACGCCGGACTTCGCCGTGATGCTCGCCGACGGCACCATGGAGATGCACGAGACCAAGGGGTTCTGGGAGGACGACGCGCGCGTGAAGATCAAGGTTGCAGCGTCGCTGTACCCGTTCCGCTTTCTAGGGCTCAAGCCGCGCGCGCAGAAGAACGGCGGCGGGCGGGAGGTCGAGGAATTCTGATGGCAAGACCACTCTCAATCGAAGCAAGGGCCGGGCTGCATGAGGTGCTGCTGCAGGCAGCTCTACGCGCCGAGCGCCTGAAGGCAAGCCAGCGCACCGACGACCTCGCCAGCGAGCTCGCCCGCCGTCAGGACCAGCGCGCAATGGAGGCGCAATAGATGGCCCGCTACCGCACAATCAAGCCCGAGTTCTGGTCGAGCGAGCAGGTCATGGAGTGCTCGCCGATCGCTCGGCTCATGTTCATTGGGCTCTGGAATTTCGCCGATGACGCCGGCCGCTACTCCTATTCGCCGAAGACAATCAAAGCCCAGGTTTTCCCGGGCGACGACATCACCACCGAAGCCATTCGCGGAATGGTCGGCGAATTGTCGGAGAATGGTCTTGTCCGACCATACACTGTTGATGGGAAAGAGTATTTGCTGATTACAGGCTGGCACCACCAGAAGATCGACAAGCCACAGAAGCCTCGTCATCCAGCACCTCCACCGGAGGACTCACCGAACGTTAGCCGAATGGTAGCGACGGAGAGAGAGAAAGAGAGAGAGAGAGAAGAGACGGCTGGCGCCGTGTCGACGACGACGAAGCCGTACGCTTTCGAGGACGGCGTTATCAAGCTCAACCAGCGCGACTTCGACGCCTGGGCGAAAGCTTTCAGCAATCTCGACCTCGCCGCAGAGCTGATGTCCCTCAGCAAGTGGGCTGAGAGTGAGGGAAAGAACTGGTTCCATGCTGTGAAGGGCGCGCTCGCGAAGCGTAATCGCGAGGTCAAGGCCGTGCGCGAGAAGCCGGCCCAGCCTGAGCTGACCAGCTGGTCTGGCATTCCGGGGGTGGTGTGATGCAGAGCGCGGAGATTCTTGAACTGCCTGACCAGTCTGTCCCGCCTGGGCTGTATTCGCTGTCCGATCTGCCGCAGCGGGGATCCGTCGCGAAGCAGGCATTTGGGTCCGGCTGGGCCGAGCTCGATGCCATCTTCAAGTTCTACCTTGGCCAGTTCGTTGTGCTCACCGGCATCGCGAGCCACGGCAAGTCGACGTTCATGCTGAACGTGCTGCTGAAGATGGCGCTCGAGAAGGGCGTTGGATCGTTCCTCTACGTTCCCGAGAACGAGGGCCATCTGCGCGAGAAACTGCGGCTGATCTGGCGCGGCTCCGAGAAGCAGTTTGAGCACTTCTGCCGCTCGCAGTGCACGATTCAGTCCGCGGTGCCGCACGCACAGTATGAACCGGCTCATACGATCGACTGGGTGCTCGATCGTGCCGCCTGGGCCGTGCAGCACCGCAATGTCGAGGTCGTGTTCATCGATCCCTGGAATGAGCTCGACCGCGCCCGAAAACGCGACGAGATGATGACTGACTACATCGGCCGCTGCCTGATGCTGATCAAGGACTTCTGCCGCACCATGAACGCGATCGTGGTGATCGCCGCTCACCCGACCAAGGCCATCGTCAACACCGGCAACAAGGTCGTCAGCCTCGCCGACATCGAAGGCTCCATGAACTGGTACAACAAGTGCGACAACGGCCTGATCGTTGTGCGCGAGGCCGGCAACACGTCCAAGGTCATCAGCGCCAAGGTGCGCGAGATCGGAGCCGGCAAGATCGGCTCTTGCAGCTTCACCGTCGATCCATCCACCGGGCAGTTCACCCCTCAATACGGGAGCGATTTCGATGTCGCAGGCTGATCTCGACCAAGTGCGCAGTTCGATCTCGGCGACCTTGGCTGAGATCAATCACCGCCGCGCCGTACTCGGCGATGCAGAGATCGATGACGAAGACCGGATGGAGGCGATGGACATCCTCAACCGCATCGAGCGCAAGCTGGCTGCGCACGCGAAGGACACCGCAGCATGAATGGGGCTTATGGGGTGGGACTGCTGGCATTCGAGAGGGCAGGCGAGGCGGTGACATCAGTTGCTGGGGCTGTGGTGCTTATCGCCGCGGTATGTTTCATCAGCTGGTGCCGGTCATGATTGTCGTCGAGCACCGCACGCCTCTGAAGCGTATTGAAATCGGCGCGCGGCCGCCATCACCGCCTGAGCCGCCGGCGATCGACTTGGATTGCATCGCCAGGTTCACGGAGCAGGAGCGCATCTGGAAGCTAGTGCAGCAGTGCGCACAAGGGCAGGGGAGCGTCGAGGAATGAGCATCACAGTGGAGCGCATCGCCAAGGCGATGATCGACGGCGAGGGCAAGGACTATCAGACGACGGCTAGAAGCGTCCTGGAAGCTATCAGCGAGCCGGACCCAGCCGTCATCGCGCGCACGGCCGATCGCCTGGGCGTCGCTCCTTCCGACGTCACTAGGCTGGTCGGGATGTGGCAGATCATGGTCGAGGAGATGCTGCGATGACCGAGCACATCGTCACGAGCTACACCGAGATGATGGCCGGTATCCAGGCGCAGGTCGAGGCGCTCGGGCTCAAGCTCACCGACTTCGACGACCTGGCCGGCTTCCCGTCGGGGCTCAGCGGCAAGGTGTTCGGCATGCTGCAGGTCAAGCGGCTCGGGCCGGAGAAGCTGTTCGACGCACTGCGCGCGGCCGGGCTCCGAATGCGGCTCGAAGTCGACCCAGATCAAGAGGCCAAGATGCGATCCCGGATCGCTCAAAACTACAATCCAAGGCAGGCCAGCCAGTCCCGCCCGAAGCACGCATCTAGCCTGCCTAGTTCAGCTGTTCTGACCCGTATTTTGAAGCCTGTCGGGCGGCTCGGTGGAAAGGCGCGATGGGCCGGCAAATCGAAGGCTGAGCGCGCCGCACACGGCAAGCTGATGGTCATGGCGCGCGAGAAGAAGCGACGCGCTCGGAAGGCCTCGAACGCCAAGGCCAGGGCCGCAGCCCATCGCGCGGCAAACGAGGCCGCCAAGCAGGCCAGTGAGTGCGTCGCGCGCTAGCGCGAACCACTGCATGGTCGAGGCATGAGACCGCACCGGCCAACACCCCAGCAGATCGCCGCCAAAAGGTGGGAGATAAAGCGCCGCTACGAGCGCAAGACGAAGGTCGGAAAGCGCACCAAGTCCATGGCCGCCATCCGCCTAGCCGAGCTCACCCGATGGCTCGAAGACACGCACGGCGCGGGTGTCGAGCTCGAGCCGGGCCCTGACACCATCAGGATCGCCGAGGTCTTCGCCCATCACCTCGCCGGCCTCGCCAACCCCGAGCGCCGCATAAGCCAATGGCTTGCCTTCTACGTCCCCAGCATCCCTCCACGAGAGCAGGAGCGCCTCATCGCCAACGCCATGGGTAAGCCGATCCACTGGTCAGCCGACAAGCTCGCCTGGCGCATCCGCCTCACCGACGAGCAGCGCACCCGCCTCAAGATCACCACCATCGGCGCCATCGACCTTACCAGGGAACAGCGAGCAGCACGCCGCAAGGCCCGCCAAGCCGAGCTACAACGCGCCCTCCGAGCCCGCCGCAAGGCCGCCAGCGTCAACACCATATAGACTGAGATATATGCTGTTGACGCGGTGCGTTGCCTCGCCCAGCCGGCGCGGCATGTTCTCATCCATGACAGTCCCTGCCGTTGCAACCGCGTCTATCCCCGATCAGCCTCGCAAACAGGCGCGAATCCTCAAGATTACGCGCAAGGTCCGCGACGCTATCAGCCTCATGGTCTGGGAAGGCCTGAAACGCGATGATGCAGCGCAACGCGTTGGCATGAAAGACAATTCACTTTACGTCGCACTCAGAAAGCCTGATGTGCGCGCGTTCTATCTGAGTGAGTGCGAGGTGTTGCGTACCAGCGGACGAGCTCGCCGACTTCACAGGCTCGAGCAGATGTCCGAGCAGGACGACAACAAGCAGGCCGCGGTGAATGCCATCCTCGCCCTGGAGCGGCTTGCACCGAGCGATGAAGCAGCTGTTGGCCGTGCCGCGTCGATGCCAGGCCTGCAGATCGTCATCCAGACCAACGGTCCAAATCCGCCCGTTATCGACGTAACGCCGGCTCAGGACCTACCAGATGTTGATTGAGCGCGCGTCGTCACACTCGTGGAACCGCGTAAGTCATTGGAATTGCTCATGTAAGAGCGGAATATTCCATAATGACAGTTATGCGTTGTGTGATGTGCGGGTGAGATGTGCACCGGAATGGGCGTCGGCGCTGCACCTTCATAGCGCGTCCGGCTGCACGAGTCGAGGGAGGGGGTGGGGGCCTGCGTTTCGCGCGCGCGCCCAGGCGACCCCCGGGGGGAAAAATCGGCGGCCGAACCTGTCGCTGGTAATCCCCACACGCATTTCCCCTCTCAGACATTCGGTCATGCTGGAAAAGGTTTTGTCTCGGAAAATTTCGGGAGTGGTGGATGGCTCGGGAGCGGGATGCGACGCGGGGGCAGTTGCTGGTGATCTGGGGCAGCGTGGGTGTTGCGCTGGTGATGGCGATTGTGGTTGCGGCGTTTTGGTGAGGATTGAGCTTCCAGGGCACGCCTTCCGGCCCGAAGCGCGGTATGGCGGCCACCGCGGGAAGAAAGGCCGCCACCTCTCATGAGCGGGGTCCGGCAGTTTCGGCTGGTTGGCGGGACGGAGGTGGCGAAGTTCGTCCTTTCGAGCCAAGAGGTCGATGTCATCGAGGGGCCGCTGGGGTCTGGGAAGACGCGGGCGCTGTGCGCGCGGATCATGCGGCACGCGCAGGAGCAGCGGGTTTCGAAAATCACGGGGACGCGGCTGTCGCGCTGGGCGCTGATCCGCAACACGTACCCGGACCTAAAGCGCACGACGATCCGGACCTGGGTCGAGATGTTCCCCGAGGACATCTATGGCCGGCTGAACTGGGGCCAGCCGCCGTTTCATCACCTGAAGTTTCCGCATCCGTCGGGCGACGGGACGATGGTTGACCTGCAGGTGGACTTCTTCGCGCTCGACAAGGCGGACGATGTCGGCAAGCTGCGCTCGACCGAGTACACCGGGATCGCGTGGAACGAGTTGTCGTTCATCTTCGAGAAGGAGCTGTTCGACGAGAGCCATTCGCGATTGCGCTATCCGGGCAAGGAGCATGGCGGGTCGGCGTGGCATGGGGTCATCGCGGACACGAACGCGCCGGATGAGGAGCACTGGCTGGCGTTGATGACCGGTCAGGTCGATCTGCCACCGAACCTGACCGAGGAAGAGAAGCTCGAGTTCGCGTGGCCGGAGGGGTGGGGCTTCTACATGCAGCCGGCGGCGGTGCTCGAGAACCTCGACAACACGGGGCGGATCCTCGGCTACAAGGTCAACCCGGCCGCGGAGAACCTCGCGAACCTGCCGGAGGGCTATTACCAGAAGATGATCCCGGGCAAGTCGAAGGCCTGGATCGACTCGCGCCTGCGGAACGTGTGCGTGCTGGTGACGGACGGCTCGCCGGTGTTCCCGATGTTCCGGAAGGAGCTTCACGTCTCGCGCGAGGTGCTGCGGCCGGTGGCGGGGGCGGCGCTGCATGTCGGGCTCGACTTCGGCCGGCAGCCGGCGGCGATCTTCGGCCAGAACATCGGCAACCGTGACTATTTCCAGTTCGAGCTGCTCGGGTTGAACGAGAGCTCGGTGACGTTTGCGCCGAAGGTCAAGCGGTTCATCGCCGAGCATTATCCCGATCATGAGCTATCGGAGGTGCTGTTCTGGGGCGACCCGAAGGGGCGGGACAAAGGCCAGCAGTCGGAGCGGACGAGCTACGAGATTTTCGAGGCGAACAGCATGAAGGTGCGGCCGCCGCCGGGCCTCTTGCAGAACAACATCACGACGCGGGTGTCGGCGGTGACGTCGGTGCTGACCAGCCTCGACCGGGAAGGGCGACCGCGCGGCGTGTTCTCGCCGCTGTGCCGGACGCTGAACGTCGGCATGAAGGGCCGCTACCACCTGACCCGCGAGGAGGACGGCGAGCTCCGGCCGAAGAAGGACCGCTATTCGAACCCGGCTGATGCGCTGCAGTATCTGGTGATTGGCATGGGCGAGGGCGACGCGATGGTCGGCCGTGCACGCGCGGGCGTCGGAACGGGACCGGTGCGAGTGCACCGCGGCCGCCGGTCGATGCGACGGGTGGCGGGATGATCCGCCTGGTTGCCAGCGGCGCGGCCGGACAGCCGACGCGCTGGATCCTGGCATTTCACCGCACGACGGATTCGTGGCTGGTGCGACTGCTCGCCTGCGGGACCTACAAGCACGTCACCGCCATCGCCTACATCCGCGAGGTCGACCACTGGGTTTTCCTCGATTGGCGCTTTGCGACGATCGACGTGATCGTGGCACGCGGCAGCGAGGCCGACCGGCTGATGGGCTATTACACCGCGAATGCCGACGTGCTGGGCATGGAGCCGCGGCAGATCGTTTCCGGCTTCCGGGTCGGCTGGTGGTGCGTGCCGATGATCAAGCATCTGGTCGGCGTGCGCGGTGGTGCGTTGCGTCCGGATGCTCTGTGGCGAGACTGCATCCGCCAAGGAGCCGAAGTTATCAGCCATGAATGGACCGAGCCCGCCCGTCATCCAGGACGATCCGATGCAAGCCCAGCTGAAGCAGCAGGCGGAGCTTGACAAGGTCGACGCGATCAAGACGACGGCGCAGGCCGATACCGCGAGCCTAATGGCCCGGTTCGGCTCGCTAGCTGCGCTGGCCCAGGCCGCGAAGGGCTGAGCATGGCGAAGAAGCCGAAGAACGAACCAGAAAAGCACCCGCTGGACGAGGAAGCAAACCGCCGCGTCAGCGATGCTCGTCGGCAGAAGCAGCCGTTCGAGCTCGACATGCGCGAGTGCTATTTCTTCACCGCGCCGCTGCGCTCGCGCCAGATCAATTCGCAGTCGGCGCCGTCATCGACCCCGATCCACGACGACGGCTATCTGCAGACCAGCGCCGGCTTCGAGCTCGCCGGCGACTACGTCACCGAGATCCTCAACACCTTCATGCCGCAGGCCGAGCAGTGGTGCGAGCGGACGAAGGGCATTTTCGTCAGCAAGGCGGACTGGGACTCGATCAAGGCGCGGGTGAAGGAAGACGACGTCACGATTTTCTCCGCGATCAAGGGCTGCAACTTCTATTCAGAGTTTGCCAAGGCGGCCTATCCCGATCTCGGCATTGGCACGATGGGACTGTGGGTCGACGACGAGCGGCCCGGCGAGAACATCTGCGTGCAGGCCGTGCCGCTACGCGAGCTAGAGATCAACCTCGGGCCCTACGGCGAGATCGATGATCGCTTCATCGTGCGCCACACCCGCAACCGGCATGTGCGCGCGCTGCTCAAGGGCATCCCGCTTCCGGAGGACATGGCGAAGGAGATCGACGCCGGTCCCGACAAGAAGACTGAAATTCGCTGGGGTTGGTGGCGGCAATGGGACCGGCTCGGCGATGAGCACTGGCAGCACGTAGTCATGGTCAAGAACCGCGTCGTGAAGTCGGCGGAGATCAAGGGCGAGGGCAGCTGCCCGCTGCTGGTGATCCGCTTCAACGCGACGGCGGACTGGGCCTATGGCCTCGGCGTGCTGTTGCAGGCGCTGCCCGAGTTGCGCCAGGTCGACGAGCTCGAAGGCCAGAAGATCAGCCACATCGAGCTCAACCTGACCCCGCCGATGGGCATCCCGGACGACAGCTTTGCCGCGGTCGAGCAAGGGCTCGAGCCCGGCATGGCCTACCCGATCCGCCCCGGATCGGAAGGCGCTATCAAGAAGCTGTACGACCCGGGATCGCCGGAGGCGGGCATCTATGCGGTCGAGGACAAGGTCCGCCACCTGCGCAAGCTGTTCTACGTCGATTACCCCGAGCAGCGCGGCGACACGCCTCCGACGCTGGGCCAATGGATGGACGAGCTCGCGCGCGCGCAGCGCCGCATCGGCACCCCCGGCCTGACGTTCTGGTGGGAGGGCCCGGCCAAGATTTTCCTGCGCTTCAAGTATCTGCTCGAGGCGCGCGGCGTGATCCAACCGGTCAAGGTGAACGGCAAAGCCATCGCGCTGGTGCCGAGCAATCCGGCGCAGCGGGCGGCCGAGCAGCAGGAGGTCGCCACAGCCGTGCGCGCGATCCAGATCCTCGGCCAGGCGTTCCCCGAAGAGTTCAAGGCCTACATCGACGGCAAGGCGACCATGACAGCCTTCATCGAGAAGATGCGCGTGACGCTGCTCAAATTCCGCCCTGAGGAGGACGTGAAGCAGGCCGTCGGTATGATTGCGCAACTGCTGAACAAGGCCGCTCCGCAGGGTGATCAGAGCGCCGCAGCGGGGCTCGGATGATCGATCAGGACCTCGTCAATGAAGGCCTGCAGCGCTTCGCGCGCACGCCGGACGGCCGCAATTTTTACGTCAGTTTGCAGAAGGTTTTGATGGGCGTGCCGTCCGACACGTCGGAAGGTGCGTTGCGAGAGAATTTGGGTCGCCGCAGGTTCGCGTCGGAACTGATGGCCGTGATGGCCGAAGTGATGACGGAGAACACGAGTGACGACGGAATCGGGTCAGGCGAGCGGCCAATCGTCTTCCAGCTCCAGCGGCCAGCAGCAGTCTCAGGCCAGCGGGGCGCAAGGCGGCGCGTCGGACCAGGGCCAGCAGCAGACGCAGAATAGCGGCGGTCAGCAGCAGGCACCGCAGCGCCCGGCCTACATTCCCGAGAAATACTGGAATCCCGAGAAGGGCGAAGTCCGTGGCGACGACTTCACGCGGGACTTCAACGACCTCTCCGCGTTCAAGGCCGAGTCCGACGTTCGCAAGCAGGCCCTGCCGCCGTCGCCCGACAAGTACGAGATCAAGCTGCCGGAAGGTTTCAAGCCGCCGGAGGGCATGGCCTTCGAATTCAACGCGGACGATCCGGCGCTGGCGCAGGCTCGCAACCTCGCGCACCAGAAGGGCTGGTCGCAGCAGGATTTCTCCGAGGCGCTCGGCATCTTCGCATCGACCAAGGTCGCGGAGCTGCAGGCGACGAACACCGCGCGTGAGGCCGAGATGGGCAAGCTCGGTGCCACCGGCGCGCAGCGGCTCGACGCCATCGAGACCTGGTTCAAGGCCAAGGTCGGCGACAAGGCGAACGTGCTGGTTTCCACGCTCAAGGCCTATCCGGTCGCCGCCAATGTCGAGGCGCTCGAGACCGTGATCCGGCTGTTTTCTTCGCAGGGAGGTACGCAGTTCTCGCAGTCGCACCGTGAAGGAGCGGACGAGAAGGGAGAAATCCCAGGCTACGAGGGCATGAGTTTCGCACAGCGCCGAGCGGCGCAGATGAACCGGCAATACGGCGGCAGCCGCTGACCTGACGAGGGGAGCTACCCACTATGGCTACGATTAACGTCTCCATCACTTCGCCGATCACGCTTGCGCAGTACGCGCAGACTCTGCCGCAGAACGATCCCAGCCGGACGTTCGTCGAGAACATGGTCGCTCAGTCCGACCTGATGGCAGCAATCCCGATCCTGCCGGCGCAGATGGGCAAGCGGGCCTTCATGGACATCGCATCGCTGCCGAGCGTCGGCTTCCGGGCGATCAACACCGCAGCCCCCGAGGCGAGCGGCACCTTCAACCTCCGCGAGGAAGACACGTTCTTCATCGACGAATACATCAAGGTCGACCGCGCCGTGGTCGATCGGCTGGGCATGGAGCACCGGGCCCGGCAGGAACAGCTGATGAGCACCGCGCTGTCGCAGATGTTCAGCCAGCAGCTGATCAAGGGCGACCGCTCCTCGAACCCGAGCGGACCGGATGGCTTCCAGGTGCGCTGCCTCAACGTCGGAACGAACTGGTTCCATAACTCGGCAGCTTCCGGTGGCGCCGCGCTGTCCCTGGCGCAACTCGACGCGCTGTACTGGGCCGTCAACAAGCCGACCCACTGGATCTTCCCCCGCGCGCTGATGCCCTACGCAGACGTGGCCGCCCGCAGCTCGACGCTGACCAACCAGAGCTTCGTCTACGGCGAGGACGTGAACGTCGGCATCGGCAAGCGCCTCGTGAAGTACAAGGGCCTTCCGATCCTGTTCGGCTATGAGCCGGACGACACGCCGGACCTCCTGCCGATGAACGAAGTCGCCTCCGGCGGCGGCTCGGCGGTCACCGGCTCCATCTACTGCGTGTCGCTGCGCGAAGGTGGCATCTACGCCATCGAGCAGACGCCGCTTTCGGTCATCGACGAAGGCCTGATCACCGGTCAGCCCTTCTGGTCGACCCACGTCAAATGGGACTGGGGTGTCGCCCGCGAGCATCCGCGCGCTGTCGCCCGTCTCGACTCCATCGCCGCGGCGACCATCGTCGCCTGACGGAAGCAACCGCCTGAGAGGAGATTTCAATGGCTCTTACGAACAACACGCTTCCGTCGATCGTGCCGGAGTTCACGCTGCCGCTCGACAATCTCACGCAGTTCTGCTCGGCGCAGACGATCACGGCGACGGGCTACTTCAACGACGAGAACGCGGTCGTCACACTGGGCGAGGGTCGGTTCACCGGCATGCTGGCCCTCGACATCACCGCGCTCGACGTGGCGAGCGGTGACGAGACCTACAAGATCTGCTTGTTCGGCTCGAACGACAACGCCTTCGGCAACGGTAACGTCGACATGCTGGCGTTCCACGACTTCGCCGCGGCGAGCGCGGGTCGCCAGGTCGCAACTATTCTGGCTCCGTCGCCGACCATTCCGCCGACCGGCCGAGCCGGGTCGATCATCGCAATCCCGTTCACCAATGTGATGCAGGGCTTCGTCTACAAGTACGCCAAGCTCTACGGCGTGCTCGGCGGCACCTCACCCAGCATCACGATGACGGCGTGGATCACGCCGATCGAGATGAAGGTCTGACCGCGCGACCGCGCCAAAGGTAGGAGACAGCGATGGCTGATTTGAAGACGGGCAACGCGATGACGACCATCTATCACGTCGTCGACGGGCCCAGGAAGATGTACCACATCGACGCGCGTCACGCCCTGCAGTTTCGGGACCAGTGGCGCACGCAGCCCGATTTCACCGAGGAGGAGGCCGACGCCTATCTCCGCAAGGAGATCGAGGACGCTGAGCAGACCGCTGAGATCACGGGCGATCCGCAGGACAAGCGCCGCGCGGTCGAGGTCAAGCGTCGCAACGAGCGCCGGCTGAAGAACTTTACCGAACAGCCCCGACCCCGTCCGGAGACGGCGATTGTCATTCCCGACAACTGGCAGAACCTGCCGGCGCTCCAGCGCATCAACCTTGCCGCCAAGCTCGGCGCCGATCGCAAGGGTCTGATCGCAGCCAAGGCCGACGAGGTCATCCAGGCCGAGGTCGACCGCCGCCAGGACGAGATCGAGAACCCGCCTCAACGCAATCCCAAGCCGTCTTCCGAACCCGACGGCGACAAGAAGACGGACTAGGGATACTTCAGAGACCTCCCAAGACTTACACGGCCGCGGACCCAAGCCGCGGCTGTGGTGCGTTGCGCAGGCATAACGCGGGCCTACGGTTCCGACATCGACGGAGGGCCCCGTGACCGTTTCAAAACTTTCCATCATTGCTGACGAACTCGCCCGCACCGGCAACGACGCGCCGGCGACCGCCGACGACGGGTCGGACGAATGGAACGTCTGCTCGCCGGCGTTCGACGCTGCGGTGCAGGAGACCTACGAAGCGCACAGCTGGAATTTTAGCACGAACGTCGCCACGCTGGTGAGGCAGGGGGACTCCCCCGACGACCTCTACGAGGACGCCTTCGCGCGCCCAAACTCGGCGCTGCACCTGATCTGGGTCCGCCTGAACGACCAGACCGTCGACTACAAGATCATCAACAACCAGATTTGCCTGACCGCCAGCGGCGGTACGGTGACGGCAAAGTATGTCGTCGACCCCGGCATGGCAAACTGGCCCGCGCTGTTCACCAAGGTCATCCGTCTCCACGTTCGCGCTGCGATCTATTCCGGTTTGCACGAGGACATCCAGAGCGGCTTGCTGTACGAGCGCGCTGCTCAGCAGGCGCTTGACGACGCACGCGCACGCAATGACCAGGAGCAGCCAAAGCGCGCCCTGTTCAACTCGCGCGCGATCGCGGCGCGGCGCGTGCGCAGGCCGTTCGTCAATTCCCCCGCCGGGTGGTCCGGCACTGATGTCCCGAACTGATGCGCCATGGCTCAGAAGATCCTCGGAGCGCAGCGTGACTTTTCCTTCGGAGAGGTCGACGTCGCCCTGAAGCGGCTGGACGAACACCCGGCACGCAAAGCCGGGCTGCGTCAGATGTCGAACATGCGTATTCTGAACAGCGGTCCGGTCCAGAACAGGCCGGGCCGCTCGGCGCTGTTCGTTGCCGAGAACACTGAACGCATCGAAGAAGTCGCGATGTCTCCTGGCAACGTGTTCAAGATCGCATTCGGCGCATCTGTTGCTTTCGGCGAGATCAGGATTTTCGACAGCGCTGGGGCGCAGGTCGCGTACTTCGCCACGCAGGGTAGCGGCACTCTGCTCCCATGGAATGCGAGCAATCTCGATCAGATCGTTTTTGCCCAGCTTAATCTGTCGATCTACATTACGTTCGGGCATGCGATGCGACCGCAGGTCCTTACATGGGATGGGGTCTCCGCGTGGTCGATCGCCGACTACACCGAGCTCGTCTCGGGCGGCCAGAAGAAAACGCCTTTCTATCGCATCAGCCCACAGAACATCGCTATAGGCATTAGCGCTCAGACCGGCACCGTTACTGTCACGGCGGTCTCTCCGCTTTTTACGCCGGCTTGGGTTGGCACGCGCATGCGATTTGTCGAGCGTCAGATCCTGATCACGGGATACACCGACGCTTTGCATGTGACTGGCACGGTGCAAGAGCCGCTACCCGGTTCTCAGATCCTGTCATTTAGTGTCGATCCGAGCGCCACGTTTGGCATTGGCGACGTAGTGATCGGATCACAGACCGGAGCAAAAGGAATCGTTGTAACCAGGGACGCCGTCGCAAAGAATATCGGTATTCAGCTTTTGTCGACGACTACAACGACACAAACGACATTCAGTTTCGAAGGCTTGTCTACGAGCATATTTGCTTTCGTTCTCAGCGAGACTGTCGTTGGCCCAGGTGGTTCTCTTGTGAACAGTGGCGTCAGTGCCGTTGGCACGCCGAGCCCTGTCACGATCTGGGACGAGGAGGTGATGAACGATCATCAAGGCTATCCTGCATCCGTTTTCGTTGATCAGTTTCGTCTCGGCTTTTGCGACTTTCCATCCGTGCCTGGTGGCATCTCGTGGTCTGCGATCAATAGCCCGACTGACCTCTATGTCGGGGCCAATCCATCGAACGCCATCTTCGAAGTAACGCCAGACAAAGTTCAGGTCTATTACGTCGTTCCAGGTCCTGAAAGCTCTGAGTTCGTCTTCTGCGACAGCAAACTCTATTACATAAAGATCGATGCCAATACGCCCCTGACGCCTGGCAGCGTGGGTTTTCAGGTCCTGTCGAGCGATGGTTGCGCGCAGGTGCAGCCGCGTGCCTCTCAGGAGCTAATTCTCTACGCGAACGCGGGCCGCAGCAGCATGATGGCGATCGTGGCGAGTGGCGCCTATTATCGGCCGTTCAACACGAAAAACCTCTCAGAGCTGCATTCGCATCTGTTTCAGGACATCAGGGCAATAGCCGTTCCGACCGCCGACGGGACGTTCGATGAACGCTATGCCTACGTCCTCAACGAAGATGGGAGCCTTGTCGTCGGGAAGTATAATCTCGGGGACATTGTGTCGGGGAATACGAAGGTTGGATGGGGCCCGTGGTCCGGTGAGGGGTCGCTCAAATGGGTTTGCGCGCTTGGAGCCGACGTTATTTTCACGACGGCATATTCTGGCGTGACCCTCTGTGAATTGCTTGATGACAGCCAATATCTCGATGCAGCCTTGTACGTGAATAACCTTCCTGCTGCGATGGCTGCACCGGTCGGCAAGGGCCCACTGTGGTGGATCCCCGGCTCGACCGTGACGCTCATGGATCAGGGCACGCGGCCGATGGGCACCTATAACATCGACGCCGACGGCTTCATCATTCCCCAGAACCAGGGCGGGGAGGATCTGACGGCGGAAACGCTTGTCGCTGGGCAGCCGTGGACCTCTGTGCTCGAGCCATTTGCGCCGGACGCCGCTCCAGGTGCGGACGTCGGTCAGCGTATGAAGCGGCGCAAGATCGCGCGGTTTGCCATCTATGTGATTCATTCGACCGGGTTCGTGATGGCGCGCCTGTTCTCTGGCCGCATCACGACGACGTCCCCCGACCTCGGCGACGTTGTCAATCAGAGGACAGTCCCGGCCTACAACATCGATGACGATGCAACCAAGCCGCCGCCATCGCGAGAGACGGTCGAACGGTGGAGGCCATCGGGCCGAACGTTCGACCCCCGTGTCGCAGTCATCAAGGATTCGCCTGGGCCTCTGCTCGTGGCGGAAATTGCAGTGGAGGTCACCATCTGATGGGCGCAGCAGCAACAGCGATGTCCGGCGTATCTGCCGTCACCTCGCTTGCGTCAGGCATCATGCAGGGCGAAGGCGAGCAGGCCGCCGACGAGTACAAGTCCGCGAAAGCCAAGAAGGCCGCGGAATATGCACGCACGGCAGCGACGCAGACCGATGCGCAGATGCGCGAAAACTTGAACGTGCAGCTGGAGAACATTGATGCGATCCGGGCGGCAAGCCACGCTGACCCGAACTCGCCGACGTCGATCGCGATCAAGGATCGTACCAGCATGATCGGCGATCGATCTCGGAATATCCAGGTCGGCAACATCATGGCGCAGGCGGCGCAGGATGAAGCCGATGCGCAGTATTTCCATGAGGCGGGCGATTTCGCGCTGAAGATGGGCTACATGAGCGGCATCTCCGGCGCGGCGGGCAAGTTCGCCCAGATGAAGTGAGGGCATAATGGCGCCGGTGAGCCTCGTTCCCACCAATGAACGCATCGCCACGTCGAAGGCGCCGCAGAGCGCCGTTACGGCGCAGGACATCGCATCGCCCTACATGCAGCTGGCGCGCAACCTCGACAAGGTTGGCGAGGTTACTGACACGGCCGCCGTCAACATGGCCGAGGAGGCCGGCGCGAATTCCGTCACCCGCGGGCCCGACGGCTCGATCGTTGTCGACAAGCAGCCGATCATCGGACCCGCGGCACCGGTCTATGCGCGCGCCTCGCGTATGGCGTACCTCGCCCAGGCCGAGCCCGAGATCGAGAACAAGCTGACGGAGCTGCGGATTGAACATGCCAATAATCCGGCCATGTTCCAGAGCGCGGCAAAGGCCTACCGCGAGCAATATCTCAGCAATCTCGGCGATCCGACGCTGCGCGGCCCAGTCGACAAGGTCATCTCGCAGACCAGCGGACAGCATTACCGTGGCCTTCTCGCTCAGGCAGACCAGACCAACGTTTCGAACACGCAGACCGCGTTGAAGTCGCGGATCGGTGATGCCTCGAACAAGCTCGCTGACCTGGCGTTTCAGGGCGGCGTCGACACCGAGGAATACAAGACGCTGCAGGGCAACGTCGCCGCGATGTATGGCGAGCTCAGCAGCGATCCACGCATGGGCTATCCCAAGGCGCGGGTCGATTCCGAACTGTCGCAGATGGCGTCGCAGCACAAGATCATGGCCCTGACAGGCCAATCGATGAAACTGCTGGACAGCGACAGCCTCACTGCGCGCGCCGATGCGCGGAAGTTTTTGATCGAGAAGATCTACGGCGACAAGGATCTGAACCTGTCGATGGCGCAGCGGCACCAGGCTGTGACCACGGCGATGGGCCTGATGGAGGCGCGCTCGTCCGAGAACAAGGCGCTGATCGACGCGAACAAGGGGCAGGTGAACGCGCTGCTGACTAACCTCCGGAGCAGCCAGCCCTACAACGAAATCACGGTCAACGATGCGCTTCAGACCGCGGTTCGGATCGGGGACGCCGAGAGCTACTACAAACTGACCTTCGCCAAGGGCATGCATGACTGGGATGCGACGGTTCGGGCGCTGCCGATGCCGCAGCAGATCGCGGCCGGCCGGGCGCTCGACACCGCGCGCGTCTATACCGGTTCATCGCAGCAGGCGATGGAGTTCTTCCAGTCCAAGGGCTACACGCGCGAGCAGGCCGCCGGCATCGTCGGCAACCTCGTGCACGAGAGCGGACTGAACCCGTCCGCGACACACGACATCAATCCCAGGACAGGGCAGCCGACCGGCCTCGGGATCGCGGGCTGGCGGGATGATCCGAACAATCCGGCGTCCGGCCGCCGCGCCGCGCTGATCAGTTTTGCACAGGCCCGCGGCAAGTCTCCGACCGATTTTCAGACTCAATTGGAGTTCGTGAACCACGAGCTCCAGAGCAGTGAAGGCTCGGCAGGAGCCAAGCTGCGCGCTGCCCGCACGCCGCAGGAAGCGGCCGCTGCCTTCGTCAATTTCGAGCGGCCGCAGGGATGGACAGCAGCAACCCCTGAGGCGGGCCACGGCTACGCCAACCGGGTCGCCAATGCGGTCGCGCTCGCCGGCGGCAGCACTGGTGCTGGCCGCGCCTGGTTCGAGGAGGCTCGCTCCGAGCAGGTCAATCGGTTTCGCGAGCACCTGAAGGGCCAGGCCGGAGAGTATGTCGACACCACCGTCAAGATGCTGAACCGCGCCGGAGACGTTCCGGACGAGGTGTTGCAGAACGTCGCAGACGTGCTGCGGGAGACTGGTCGCGACGACTTGCGGCGGAAGGTCGACACCGCGCTGATGGCGCATTACGGCGTGCAGGAGCTCGACAAGCTGCCGGAGTCGGTGCGGCGGTCATGGGTCACCCAGAGCGCGCCGCAGGCCCGCGACAACGTCGTCGCGTTCCAAGTGCACGAGGCCATGTCGAACCAGATCGAGGCGACCGCCAAGGCGATGCAGGAGCAGCCCTACTCGACCTGGGCGGCGCGCACCAGCGGCAAGCCCCCGGTCGCCTATGACTTCGAGCGGCCGGACACCGTCGGCGCCGTCGCGCGCGCCCGCGCGGGCACGCAGGCCACGATCGCCTCAAACGACCGCACGGGTCCGATGTCTGTGTTCGAGGGGAAGGAAGCCGACGCCTTCGCCAACGTCCTCGACAACGGCGAGGGACCGGCGGCGGCGCAGGCGCTGGGCGGCCTGTCCAGCCTGCCGACTGACATCTACCAGGCGACCCTGGCGCAGAAGCCTGTCGCTACGGCCGTGACCGGCATGATGGGCAGCAAGGATCCGGTGCGCATGTCCGCCGCCATGCAGGCTGTGGACAAACTGTGGCGGGACAGCCCGGCCGATGCCGAGGCGACGTTCGGCAAAGCCGCGCTGACCAAACTGCAGGCTTGGCAGGGCCTGCGCGGCACCTTCAACGCCGCCGAGATCGCGGAGCGGCTGAACGCCTCCGATGACCCCTCGACCCGCAAGGCCCTCGAGGAAGCGCGGGAGAGCGCCGAGACAGAAACCAAGGCGATGTCGCCGGCTGACATGGCCTACAAGATTGGCTCCGGCTGGCCCGGCATCGGCCGTTTGACCGGCTCGACCCCGGCGGCACCATTCGACGGCATCAAGGGCGGCGAGCTCGTGGCCGACTATCGGACCACCTATGCTGCGCTGCGGGCCTATGGGGTGGATGCCGACAAGGCGTTGGACCTCGCCGTGCAGCGCCTGCAGTCGACATGGGGCGTGTCGGCAGCTGGCGGCAACCAGGTCATGAAGATGCCGCCCGAAAAATACTACCCGGCGATCGGCGGCTCGCAGGACTGGATCGCGCAGGACCTGAGCGCCTGGATCGCGGGCCGGTTCGGGCCGCAGCGCTCCGGCAACCGCACGCTGGAGGCTGGCTTTGCCGGCGCCGGCGGCACTGAGAACTGGACGGTCGAGGGTCTGATCGCCGACGGCCAAACCGCCGCCGAGGTCTCCGCGGGGCGGCCGCCGTCCTACATGGTCTCTATCAAGAAGGCCGACGGCACGTCGCAGATCCTCGACAGCCGCGTGGCGTTCGACCCGACGAACCATGTTGCCGAGCACGGCGCCCGCCTCGACCATCGGCAGCAGGCCACCGACTTCCTGCGTGCGGGCCAGTTCTCCAACGCGATGCCCTTGCCATGACCGCGATCGACGTCCCCGCCAGTCCCGACTTCGGCCTCCGCACCGAGCAGGGCGGCCCCGCGCCGGCGCCGCCGGAGGGCGACGTTTTCGGCGCCGCCTTCCGCCAGACGAACAGCTTCGTTTCTGCAATGCAGTATCTGCGCAACTCCGGCCAGTTCGCGCCGGTGCCGGGCTACAATCCGATCGGCGAGATCAAGGGCTGGGGCGATCCGCGCTACTTCCTCGAGCACGGCGACAGGTTCGTCGGCGCCCAGTCGCCGACCGAGACCAGCGCGATCAAGGACCAGATCGACCAGGAGGAGGCCGACAAGCGGCTGCTGTCCGCTAACGGCAAGATCGGCTTCATCGCCCAGACCATGGCCGGCATGCTCGACCCCACCATGCTGCTGCCCGGCGGTGTCGGCATCGACGCGGCGCGCGGCGGCCTGACCTTCACCAAGGCAGCCACCGCGATGGGCAAGGCCGGCTTCATGGCGACGGTCAGCCAGGAGGCCATCCTGCAGGCGACGCAGGACACCCGGGAGCTTTCCGAATCCGCTGTGAACGTAGCGACCGGCACGCTCCTGACGGCGCTGCTCGGCGGCGGCGCGGTCTCGCTGCTGGCGCCGGCCGAGCGCGCGGCCATGGAGGCGCGGCTGCATGTCGACCGCGCGGAGATGAACGCGCACGCTGGCAACCCGACCGGCGTGGCCTATCCTGTCGCCGCCGGCGCCGCCGCCTCAGATACCCGACAGCTCGAGCTCGTCGACTTCGGTCTGAACCAGATCCCTGGCGTGCGCACGGTGGTCGAGAAGACCTCCCCCATGCAGCGGGTGTTCGGTGCCGACAGCCCGACGGCGCGACGTGTGGGCGCCGACCTGGCCGAGACGTCCCTCCTGTTCAAGGAGAACCTGGAGGGTGGCGTCACTACGGCGGGCCCGGCACTCGACCGCGAGGCACGTCTGCTGATCAACCAAGGGCAAGTGGGCGTCGGTGACGAGCTGTCCCGCCTATTCTCGGAATACCGGTTTGGCGATCAGGTCACCGCGCCGCGCGCGCGGGCAGTTGCGCAGGACCTGACCGGCCGGCGGCCCGACGGCAAGATGACCTTCGACGAGTACAAGGAGGCCGTCTCGGACGCCCTGCGCAACGGGGACGCTCACGACGTGCCCCAAGTGCAGATGGCGGCCCAGGCCATCCGCAGCCGCGTCTTCGAGCCTTGGAAGAAACGGGCGATCGACGCTGGCATCTTCGGCGAGGACGTGGACGTCAAGACGGCCGATAGTTACCTGCAGCGGCTCTACAACAAGCAAGCGATCGCGGCGAAGCGACCGGAGTTCGTCGACCGGGTGACCGACTGGCTGACCTCCGACCAGCAAGCCAAGGCCGAGGCTCAGCAGCGGCTTGGCGCCTATCACGGCTCCATGCAGGTCGCCCTCGACCAGATCGATAAGATCCAGGGCCGGATCGCGACGCTCGAGCGGGACGCCGACGTCATCGCTGCGCGGCAGGAGGAGACCACCAGGTTCAACAAGGCCGCCAACCGTCGCGCCGAGAAGCTGCGCACCGGTGCCGACCAGGACACGTTACCGTTGGAGAACGCCCGCGGAGGCGCCGTCTTTGAGACCCTGGCGCGCAACCGCGGCAACCTGCTGGCCGACCGCGCATCAGCAAAGCTGGCCGAGATCGAGGCGCTCGAGCAGAAGCTCGCCCGCGAGACCGCCAACCGGGACAGCATGCGCGCCAAGATCGAGGAGGAGATCGGCCGATGGGAGGGTAAGTCTGCCTCCGAAGCCAAAGCCGCCCTGAAGGCCCGCAGCGAGGCAGAGCGGGCCCGTGAGGCGGCTGTCGCGGCCGGGGAGTCCAAGACCAAGGGCGAGCGGCTCGGCAGCGCTGACAAGGCTGTGGACCGCGCTGTGGCCCGCATCCTGAAATCGGATAGGGACCTACCCCGGGCCGAGCTCCGCTCGCGAGCCCAGGAGATCACCGACCGCATCCTTGGCTCTCCCGACGGCCGGCTGCCCTATGACCTCGGCATGGAGCACGGCACGGCCCACGGCGGCGGCGGCGAGCAGCCCCGCGGCGCGCTGGCCTCGCGCGAGTTCAACATCCCCGACGCCATGATCCGGGATTACCTTGAGAACGACGTCGAGCACCTGGTCGGCGCCCACCTGCGGACCATCGTGCCCGACATCCTGCTGACCGAGAAGTTCGGCGACACCCGGATGACGGAGGCCTTCCGGAAGGTCAACGACGAGTATGCCGGGCTGATCGACGCCGCGAAGTCGGAGAAGGAGCGGACCCGGCTTGAGAAGGAGCGGCAGGGCGTAATCAGCGACCTCTCCTCGATTCGCGACCGCATCCGCGGCACCTATGCCATCTCGCCCGAGGCGCCCCTGCGCAATGTCGCGCGGGCCGCGAACGTCTTCAAGCAGTACAACGTCCTGACCTCCATGGGCTCGGCAGCCCTGTCGTCGCTGCCTGACATGGCCGGCGTGGTTCTGCGGCACGGCCTGACCACGACCTTCCGCGACGCTTGGACGCCGTTCTTCTCCTTCCTGACCCGGCAGTCGGACGCATGGACGGCAGCTGCGCGCGAGTACCGCGCCATGGGCATCGCGACGGAAATGGTGACCGCGAGCCGCCATCACGGGATCACCGACACGCTCGACACCTACCATCCGCAATCCCGGGTCGAGCGCACCATGCAGTGGGCCACGGGCAAGTTCCAGTTTGTCAACATGCTGGCCCCGTGGACCGACTTCGCCAAGATCAATGCCTCGATGGTGGCCGGATCGGAGATCCTGCGCGCAACCAAGGCGGCCGCTGAAGGCAAGGCGACCGCGCGCCAGCTGCGCACGCTGGGCGAAAGCGGCATCGAGCCACACATGGCCGCCCGGATCACCAAGGCGTTCGAGGAGGGCGGGGAGGTGCGGGATGGCGTGCACCTGCCGAACACGGCCGACTGGGCCGACGCCGAGGCCCGCCGGGTGTTCGAGGGGGCGGTCGCGCGCGATGCCGACATCTCCGTCATCACGCCCGGCCAGGAGAAGCCGCTGTGGATGTCGCATCCGATCCTGTCGGTCATCGGCCAGTTCAAGTCGTTCACCGCGGCCGCGACCGAGCGCGTGCTCATCTCCAACATCCAGCGCCGCGACGCGCAGGTGCTGCAGGGCCTGATCTTCTCGCTCGGCATGGGCATGCTGTCCTACAAGCTGAACAGCCTTACCGGCGGCACCGCAACCAGCGACAAGCCCCAGGACTGGGTGAAGGAAGCGATCAGCCGCGGCGGTATGCTCGGCTGGTTCGAGGAGGGCAACGCAATGGCCTCCAAGATGACCCGCGGCGGAGTCGACATCTATCGCCTGATCGGCGCCGACAAACCTCTGACCCGTTACGCCTCGCGATCGGCCATGGATCAGATCCTCGGGCCGACCGCCGGCAAGATCGGCAGCATCATCGGCACGGCCGCGGCGGTGTCTAAGCCGTCGGAATGGAATGAAGGTGACAGCAAGGCGGTGCGCCGGCTCATCGCCGGTCAGAACGTGTTCTATCTGCGTGGGCTGTTCAACCAGGTCGAGTCCGCCAGCAACAACAGCTTCGGCATCCAGATGAAGGCGAAGCCGGAAAATCGGTAGTGCGTTGCGGCTGCGGGGTGCTGCGCCACCCTCGCAGCCATGACCCATATCATTCGCCGTCTCATCATCGCGCTCGCCCTGATGGCCGGGATTGCCCCGGCCGTCGCCCAGTCCCCCACGCCGGTCCCGCCGCTACCCGACACCGAACGGCGAACGAGCTACACGATCAGCAACAGCACGTGCAGCTGCGCCGTCGGCTTCGCGCTGTATGGAGACGGGAGTGATTATGCGAACTGGATCGAGGTGTGGGTCAACGGTACCCAAATTTCCCAGTCCGGCAATTGGACGATCTCGAGCCCGTCAGCGGGATCGCTGAGCATCGCAGCCCGGCCGATCACCGACGCTGTCCTCACCTTTACGCAGGCGCAAACCGGAACGGTGCAAATCGTCGGAGCTCGCCGCCCCCGGCGCGTCTCCCAATACGCCGAAAACCGAGGCGTGCCAGCTCGCAACCTGAACCAGGACATCAGCGACATTGTCGCGACACAGCGCGAGACCTGGGACAAGCTGAATGACGTCACCGGTCGGGCAGTGCTTGCGCCTCCCGGTGAAACGTTGGCGGTCTTGTCGGCATCTTCCTCGCGCGCCAATTCCGGAGCCTGCTTCGACGCAGGCGGCAATCTCGTCTCCTGCGTCTCGATCCCGAGCACCACATTCACTGCTGGCAACGGCATCGCCATCACCGGCACCAATCCGAAGACTATCACCAACAACATTCAAGCCGGCGGTCCTATCACAATTACCGGGACTAACCCGCTAATCATAGGCTGCCCGACCTGTAACACGTCGCCGGCTTCAGCAACGTCCGCCATCTTTGTCGCGTCGAGAGCGACGGCAGCTACTTTGGACCTCAGCAGCTACAGCGTCGTAAAGACCGGAGGCTACGCCACGGCCGGCGACGGCGGAGAGGCTACGTTCACAAAAGTCGTCGGCGCTCCGTTCAAGGACACGTACATCACAGCCGGATCACTCACTGGCGTAGGGTCTGGCTATACCAACGGCACATATCTCGGCGTTCGCATGACTGGCGGTGTCGGGCAGGGCTGCATGGCGAAAGTCACCGTGGCAGGTGGAGTCGTTACTGCCGTCGATCTCTCCGGCAATTTCTGCAACGGTTACGCCGTGGGAAACGTCCTGACGCCAACGGTTAGCGATATTGGTGGCACCGGGTCGGGCGCCGCCTATACCGTCAGCACGATCAGCTCACCGACGGCTTCGTTCACCGATAGCGCCGGCACGTTGTGGCAGTACGTGGTGTCCGAAGGTGGGGTTGCGAATGCTCGTCAGTTTGGAATGAAGGGCGACTGGAACGGTGTGGATGCCTCGGCGACTAACGACCTTGCCGGCTTCAAGTCGGCCATGGCATTCATGTCGACCGCTTATGGCTCGGCCACCGCTTATGTCAACGGCGGGACCATCGTGTTCCCGAAGGGAGCGTATTACTTCTGCGCGTCGCCGTCGCAATTCGCCACACTTCAAGTTCCGAACGGCGTCGCCATCAAGGGCGTTGGCGTGCTCGGCGGCACCACCTTCAAGCAATGCACGTCGGCGGCAGCCACCGAGCATTTCGTATCGCTATGCGATCCCAACGTTCAGTTCGGACAGTTCGGATGCAAGTTGGACAGCCTCGCGTTGGTCATGACCGGCTCGTCGAACAGCCTCATTGCTGCGATCTATTCCAATTCCGGGCAGCAATTTCCGTTGGTCAACAACGTTTACATCCAGCCGACGACTCGCGGCTGCATCTTCTATGAGATCGGAAAAGGCGGGGCCTCGAACGCGATATTTGAGAATGTCGACTGCGAGCAGTCAGACTCGGCTATCAATCCCGCCTTCTACGGCAATAGTTCCAGCACTCAGATTGTGCTTCGGAATTGGGTCTTCGGCTGCGCTCCGAGCAGCTGCGGGGCAAGCAGCTACGCGATCAACATGGCTAACGGGAATTTCATCGTCGAGAACTTCCACATCGAGCAGCACGTGAACGGGATCAATGTTGCGACAACCGGCGCCTCAAGCCTGTCCTCTATCAGGAACGGAACGATCGTAAGCGGGTGCGTCAATGGCATCACGTTGCAGAACACCAACCCTAACAACACCGTGCTGGTGGAGAATATCGAGAGCAGCTGCTCAACTGCCACGGTCTTGAACGGCCACGCCTCCGGCTCCAACGTGACCGGACACATCCTTGCCCAAAGGGTCTTCAATCCGTGAGCGGCTGTACTGAGCTTCGCGAGAGATACAGTCCATCTCTATTCCCATTGATGCCGCATGTTAATGGTACGATTGCCGTTTCATTGCTCCAAAAGACATTATCCATGCTGTCGATTCGACGCTTTGAAGGAACATCCAGCGCATTCTCTTGTGGGAAGTAACTTCCACGCTGTCCTGGCGCGGCTTCTTGCCAGGCTTTAGTGCGCGCTGAATAGACGACCACTGCGGTGACCTCACCTGTGTTCTGATGAAGGCGCTTTGACAAATAGTCGAATTCGCCAGCAGTAAGCGTCATTTTTGCAAGGGAATAGCAGAATCCGTCTTGGTCGCCAGCTGATGCTGCTTTCAAGGCCGATCGGAGGTTTTGCTCTGCCGCTGTGTTCAAGGTGTCTAGGTTCGAATATGGATACGGGGCGTTGAGACCAGTTCGCGCGCGAATGATGCTTGTTGTGAAGGGGTCTGATACGACCATTACGCTCGGCGGCAACATCCTCATTTGATTTGCGATATAGATTTCATCCTTGCTGTAGTGCGATATGGCCGAGATTTCGCTACTCGGTTTGCCGTAGGAATGAGTTGATAAAAGCAGCTTGATGCTCAGCCGGTCAGCTACGAGCGTGAACGCCAGCAATACAGCGACGCTACCTGCCGTCCACATTGATCTGCGAGATCCTACGAAAGTGGCAATTCCCGCGATGGCGAGGGCGCATGCAAGTGGTGGATAGAACCGGGTGTAGGCACCGAACTGTGGCAGCATCATAATAGCTGCATAGGCGAGACCTAGTACGATCGGAACCGCTGCTGCGATGTAGTTCGGGTGCCGAAGCTGCAGCCAGAGCCGCGGCAACGCCACGCTCAATGCGAGAGCGAAGAACACACAAACGAACGGCATTGCGCGATAAGCGAAGGGGAACCCCGTCACGATAAAGCATGTCAGGATGGCGGCTGGCGCCCAATACAGAGTGAACAGTGGCTCTTTCCAGAGTGTCCGCCCGTCCTGCGACAAAACAGAAAATAGGAAAACGCAGGCAACGAGTGCGGCGAATATGATCCCAGTGGCGGCGCCCCACTCAATCACCGCGTTCTTAACTCCGAGACCAAGCAACAACTCAGGGCTTATGTTGCCACCGAGAAGTTTTACAATTGCGAAGAACGCATCATCAAGAGAGAGCGAAGTTCTGGTACTAAGGACCGACAGACCTATAGCTAGCAAAGGAATTGCCGCCGCCGCAATTGTCCCAGCACGTCCTAGCCATGCCATGGCCGTGAGAAAGCTCGGCACGTTACGAAGCCGCCAGATTGCAGCAGCCCCGGTCGCGATGGGAATGTAGAGAACGCTGCCGCGGTGCAGCGGGACCAAGCAGCCGATCAGCACAAAAATGAAGAGGGCGAAAAGCAACAGCGACTTTTCAGCGTTTGTTCTGGCCACCGCCGCAATGATAGTCGCGCCCAGCCCAACTCCGACCAGGTCGAGTAAGGCTGCTAACGCATCTTGATTCAGAGCCCGCCAAAATAGGAGAGAACAAGCGCTTAAAACAAGAACCGCTGCGGCAGAAGCCCAAGAGTTTTCGATCTTAGCGCTGAAGTCGCCAAGCGAAATCATCAGTGTGATGGCGCCGAAAGCACAAAACGTACTGTTCCCGATCTCGAAACTTAGCAAAACGCTACTCAAAAGAGCGAACGCAAGCATGCTGTTTTCATGGATGGAGACGAGTCGCGAAGCCTGCCAGGCCACCAGAAGTTTAAATGCTGCAGCCCACAGCGCAATCGTCCACGCACCTTGTAATATATCGTATCCGAATGCGCTGATCAGGATGGCGCTAAGGACCGGCTTCATCTGGATGTAGGACGCCGCATCAATGTTATTGAAAACATGCCACCGCGCGAGTTCTTCGGCGAGCTTCATTGAATGAATCTCAGCGAACAGGTCGGTGAACGGAAAAGCTGAAAGCCAGAAGAAGACATAGACATAGGAAGGTGCGGCAACGAGAGCCGCCAATAGAATGGCGATCCGCGGCGGGGGACATACCCGCAGGGCTATCAGGCCGACAAGGCTGCCCAGGACCCCAAGCAATACAGTCGCGCGAACGAGCGCCCTGTAGATCTGATCGAGCACATACAACCGCTCAGCGACCTCGAATGTTCTCGTTATAACAACAACGCCGAGGAGGAGCGCGGTTACCAATGCAACGCCGGACGGCTCTGGGCGCCACCGCCACAAGAGCAAAATTCCGCAACCCAATGGCACCCCGAAGAAAAGGGGAGCTATCAAAATGCTTAATGTCATTTCCTGCCCCAGCCACCCTGGAACTTCGTTCCAGCTTTTACCACCACTGCTCCGAGTCTTGGGATTTCTCTTCGGCGCGTCGTTCGGCGGGCGTCATGTTTGCGAGGCGGTTCGCATACCATAGCCGAAGCTTGACGCTTAGGGCGACAATCAGAGCCAGAATGACGACAGGCGCAAGTATTTCGTTCCACATATCGCGCTCGGATTAAAATCTGCGATTTGTTACCCCTGCAACCGATCCGAGTAAAGACCGGGTGCGTTGCGGCTATGCCACACCTGAGGCGAATGTCTCCGCATTCGAACGGAGGCCGGTCGTGGCAGTCAATCTCGATGCCCTGAAACTGAAGAACGGAAGCCGCTGGGCCGCGATGCACGTGGATCCCAAGCGTGTGCCGGCGTTCGACGTCACGGCCCGCAGGCTGCTCGATCTAGGCGCCAGGGCTCGATTTATCGGCGTGCAGGAGCGGCTGCGCCAAGAGGGCTATAAGCCCGTGCCATGGTGGTTCATCGCGGTCGTCTCGGTGCGCGAGTACGGCGGCCCGCCGACGTGGAACAAGCAGCTCGCGCAGGGCCAGCGCCTCGACCAAGTGTCGACCATCGTTCCAGCCGGCCGTGGACCGTTCCTGTCACATCCCGGCGACTTCACTCCGCGGCCTGGCGACGTCAAGCCGGGCAACGACGCTTGGACACGCGGCTGCCTCGACGCGCTGATCGACTGCGCGCCGCATGCCGCCAAATGGTCGGACTGGTCGCCGGGCGGCACCATGACGCTGTTCGAGATGTACAACGGCCTGGGCTATGCCGCGATGAAGCCGCCACAGCCATCGGCCTATGTCTGGTCCGGGTCAGATCAATACGTCTCGGGAAAATATGTCCGCGATCACGTCTACGATCCCGACGAGGTCGACGTGCAGCTCGGCTGTGCGCCGTTGCTCGCGCGCATGATGGCGCTCGACCCCACCATCAAGTTCGGCCTGCCGGAAGCGCCTCACGGCGCGCCCCCGGCCGCTGAGCCCAAGCCCGAGCCGGATCACGGCTTCTGGGACGAAGTCGTCGAATTCCTCACCCGAAAGGTCATGTGACCATGCAAGTCTGGCACCTCATTCTCATCCTGATCGTCACCTTCGCCGCCGGCTATGCCGCCTCGATCTACAGCTGGCAGTGGATCAAGGAACATTTCAACGGCGCGCTGACTGAAGCCCGTCGGCTGCGCGCGCGGGCCGAGGAGCTCGAGGCCAAGATCCGGAGCAAAATCTGATGGACTGGTCAACCGTTGGACAGCTCGTCGGCCAGGCTGCCCCGACCATTGGCGGCATTCTTGGCGGTCTCATTCCGGTGCCTGGCGGTGCTATTCTTGGTCAGGTGGCTGGCAAGGTCCTGGCCGAGGCCTTGGGCGTTCCGCCGACGCCGACCGCGGTCGCGAGCGCCATCCAATCCGGCGACCCGGCCGTGATCCAGGCGAAGCTGAGCGAGGCTGAGGCCAAAATGCAAGCCGAGGTCGAGACGTTCAAGGCGTCTGTGGCCGACGTTCAGGACGCACGCCGCACGAGCCTGGAGTACGACAAGCAGGGCTCCTCGATCCGCTGGGCGGCGTCGATCGTCTCTGTCATCGCCGTTTCGGGCTTCTGCATCTTCTCCTACATCGTGATCGTGCGTCCCAGCGGAGCTGACCGCGACATCCTGATGTATCTGCTGGGCGTGTGGAGTGCGGCGTTCACGAGCGTTCTGAATTACTGGCTCGGCTCGTCGGCTGGATCCGCGAACAAGGACGATAAACTCGCGGCGATCGCAGCAGCGGCGCCGGCGAAGCCGCCGACCGTCGTTAGACGATAAGCGGGATCGCCGGCATGCGCGAACATGCCGACGTCCCTAACCCGCGCCTGGCGCAAACCAGGCACAGGCTGGGCTCCGTCCTAGCGAAGAATGGTAGCTAGGGGCTTAATGGAATGGGACTGACTTTCGAGTGGACGGTCAAACTTGGTGACATCCTCACGATGGGAGGGGCGATTATGGTTGCCGCTGCCTTCCTCTACAACAGAGGCGGCAAAGAGGCCGGTGATCAGATGACCCTACGAGCCCTCTCCAAGGAATTCGGCAAAATGCAAACCGAGTTCAAGGCGTTCAGCGAGACGCTGCAGAAGATCGCTGTGCAGGAAACCAAGATTGAGCTCCTGATGAAGTGGTACGACGAGCTCCGGCACGGCGAGGGGTTCATCCAGGGGCCGCGTCGGGCGAACGTTGATGGCATGTACAAGCGGGACTAGACCGGAGTGAAGCAGATGCAGCGGGTTGGCCGCTGGTTCATTGCTTGGATGGTCCTAGCCCTCCTGCTGGTGGCCACCCTCGGATGGGTGCTAATCGCCAGATGACCTAGTGCGTTGCGGCAGTGTCGTCCGGCGGCAGGATACTCCAAACCCACGGGGATCTTGCCATGAAGCGCTTCCTGCTTGCTGTTGCCATCCTGCTGCTGCCCGCGCAGGCTCTCGCGTCCTCCTGCAATGTCACCGAGTTCTCGCTGAACGCGCCGAGCGGCGTGCAGGTCGCGCAGGTGCCGCCTCTCGTCGACCAGAGCCCGGTGACGACGTCTGGCACATCGGCGCAGTCCGCAGCCTTTAGCGGCGACACCAAGATGATCCGCGCATGGTGCGACACGCAGTCGGCGGTGGCGTTTGGATCGAACCCGACGGCGACCACGAACAACATGCCCCTGTCAGCCGGCGTGCCTGAATATTTCAACGTGATTCCGGGCCAGAAGGCCGCTTTCATTCTGAGGCCGTAGCCATGGCCGTCGGCAAGCAAGGCGCAGGTTTCAGCCACCTCGGCGGTGTCCTTGGGGGAGTGGCGGGGGGGATTCCATTTACCCAGAACCTGACCGCCGCGACCACGACCAAGCTCCTCGCCGGCTTCCAAGCCATGCAGGCCGGCACCCGCAATATGAACATCGCCATCATGGGCAACAGCACCGATCGCGGTGTTGATGAAGGCGCCTCGCCCTACAATACGCAGTATCCGCTATCGCTGGCCGAACAACTCGCCGCCGTGTTCCGCAGCGACGGCATCGCCTCTGGCGCCAACAATTGGTACGGCATTTCCGGAACATCGCTGAACGACTACGTGATCCGTGACAGCCGCATTACGGTCGGAGGAACCTCGGCTATGGGCTCGTCCGTGGTGCAGGGCGGCGCCGGCCTGTCCATGTCGAGCGCGACGGCAACCATGACGTTCACGCCGCAGCAGAATTGCAATACGGCGGACATTTACACTCTTCAGAACTCGGCTTTCAACGGCGCGCAACTCGCTGTCTTGGTCGATGGCGTATCGACGGCGACCATCACGCAGAATGCCACCAACACCATTCGCAAAACGACGGTTTCGCTTGGCTCTGTCGGAGCCCACACGATCACCATCAATTGGGTGTCCGGCTCGAACGCGCTGTTTGGCATCGATTGCTACGACAGTACGCGCAAGGAAGTAACCATCAGGCAGTGGGCGCAATCCGGCGGCACTGCATCCCAGATGATCGATAACACTGGTTCTCCCAGCGCTGGCCGCCTCAACCAACTCTCTCTTTACCCCGTCGATTGTGTGATTGGTGATCTGGGGCTTGTGAACAGTTGGCGGAATAACATAGCCGTTGCGACCGTCAAAACGCAATGCGAGGCCCTGATTGATGCCGTTCATGCGGCCGGCGGGGATTTCATCTTTACAGAGCCACCCTTTGACAGCGGCTCGGCCGGGAACACGGCGAACCAGCAGCAATATGTCGATGCAGTAAATGCATCCTGCCTCGCGAAGGGATGTGCCATCTTCAAGACCAGACAGGCGCTCGGCAGCAAGACAGCATCAGACACCGCCGGCTACACGCGCGCATCGGATTTCGTCCACTACACCATCGCCGGTCAAGCATGGCGCGCTGGGCTTCTCAAGCCTGTGCTCCTTTATGGCATGGGAGTGATTGTCAGTAATTGGATATTGGCGGCTTCGTTGTGGAACGACGCGGGCGCGTGGGTCAACACAGCAACTTGGAACGGGTAATCATCAATGACGCAGCCTTCAATCAGTAACGGACAGCTCGGCTCATCCGTCCGCACGCTTCTCAACAACACGATCAAGCGTTGGTTCAACGTCCTCGACTACGGAGCGGTCGGTGACGGTACGACCGATGATTACGCAGCGGTCGCCGCGGCTCTCGCCGACATCTACACCAACAAGGGCGGCACGCTCGTCTTCCCGTACAAGACTGCGGGCTATAAGCTCGGGACCGCCGTTTCGGTCGATGTTGGGCAGTTCTCCGGCAACGGCGGGATCACTATCGAACTGAACGGCAACAAGATCGCGCCGAGCCATGCCGGTTGGTGCTTCGATGTTGCCACCAACTTCTTCGGCGCCAATAACTCCGGCAATACCAAGCCGGTGATCATCAATGGCGGCGGGGCGATGATCCAGACATCGAACAGTGCGGCATCTGGCGGCGTCCGTTTCTCTGATTGCGTGCGCTTCGTTGCCCGCGACCTCAATTTCGTTGGGTATAACGCCGGCGATGGACTCCAGCTTTTCATCTCCACCACTAACCAGTCCACTTGGTGCGAGTTTGGCTTGCTATCGAACATTAATTTCTACGCATGCCTGAACGGCCTGTATTGTAAGACGAATACGGCAGTTGCGGCGAGTTCGTTCCTCGGGTGTCAGTATGAGATGCTGACCGGCAACGGTACGGTCAACAACGCCAAACTGTTCAACCTTGAGGGGGCGCACACCAATAGCGTCTTCATTAGCTGCGGCGGATTCTACAATCAGAGCGGGGCGACAGGGAATAACGGTTTCTATCTGAACGGCAAGTTTCAGGGATGCACCTTCACGAGCCCGTGGATTGACTCGGCCGGCACGCAAAGCGTTGCGACTGACATCGTGTTTGGTGCGAACTACACGGCCTCGGCGAGCCAGTTCCCGACCCTTGTCAACACGACATGGATCAGCCTGCCGGCGGCGTGGCAGTCCAAGCTTTATGTCATCGGCCCGTATCTGACGATAGGAACCGCCGGCTCTGGCACGGTGATGACCGGGCAGGCGCGGGAAGTGCTCGCTGCGGATCGGACCTACTACGTCAATTCCTCGACCGGCTCGAACAGCAACAATGGCCTGACTTCCGGTTCTGCGTTCCTGACGATCGCAAAGGCCATGTCGGTTATCGGCACGCTCGACTTCAACGGCTTTGGCATCACCGTCAGTTGCAGCGGGTCGTTCTCGGAGCAGGTGACGATTCCTGTCACGACGGGGCAGACGAGCGCGGCAAAGCTGGTCCTCGACGGCGGCGGCACCGCCACCATTACGTCCGCAACTTCCTCCGGCGGCACGATCGAGTGTCCGAAGGGCACGCAGTTCACGATCCAGAACATCACGACCACCAATACCGGGGCGACTGCCGCTCGTGGCATCTCGGTGCGTGGTGGCCGCGTTGTCATTGGCTCGGGTCTTACGCTCGGCGCCGTCGCTAACGGCTGTCAGCTTTTTGCCAATGCGGGCGGGTTCATCGATTGCAGCGGACAGACCATCACAGTGACGGGGAACGCCACGCAGTTCGCAATTGCCTCTTTCGGCGGGTACATCTCGTTCTTCTGTACCCTGGCTTTCGGTACGCGCACCTATACGACGACGTTCCAGGCGTCCGACGCAGGACAGATCGAGGTCAACGGCACCTTCACGGGGACCGTCACAGGTTCAAGGTATTCCGCGACGATGGGCGGGATTATCGAGACCTATACGGGCAACACGTCCTATCTGCCGGGTAGCACTGCCGGGTCTACGGCGACTGGCGGGCAGTACGGTTAAAGCCCGTCCACTCCCTTCAAGGGATCGGATCGGTAGTGGCTCAGGGGGAGCGTGGAAGTGGGTCGTCCTCGCACGAGTCGAAGGTGTGCTGTTCGTAGCACTCCTCCGAGCACAGGAATTCGATATCTTCCTCGCCGTGACCGATCCAAAACCATCCGAGCGCAGGCTGCGTCTTGCCGCACATCATGCATTCGGCCTTTGCCGCCACGTGCTTGAACAGTTCGTCCGCGAGCTGCCGTGTCTGCTCGTCCGTCATGGCACTTTCCCTCCTTGCCCAGCAGCAATCATGGCTTTGTACCGGATCTGGTGCTTCATCGTTACCGGCACCCATTCCTGCGTCGGCCGCTTCCCTGGCGACATGGACGCGCAGGCGGCCTTGATCATTGCCTTGGTAGCCTCTTGCGGCACCACAACGTAGCCGTCTGGTGCGATCTGCCGTGCAAGCCATAATCGGAAGCGCATAGTCGGTCCCTGCTCAAGAACTCTGAAGCCGCCGCTCAATGGCCCGCAGTGCTTCTTCAGTTGCTACGGCCTTGTCGATGTCTGACTTTAGATTTTCATCCGCCTCGTGTCTGCAACGAACGTACATGCACTGCCTATGCCGGGCACAGGAGTTCGGCGAATGACATCCAATAGGCCAGTTGCTCATGGGGGGCTCCGGTGGTTGTCGGTCATCTGCGCCAAAGCGCGGCTTCTTTCGGGCCGATGTATTGAACGCAAATCTCATCCGGCCCCTCCCATCCCAGATGGCCTACCTTGCGCGGATCGTCCGCCTCAACGTAAGCCATCGTGATAAAGTCGTTGGATGCCCAAAGGATATTGCCTTCCTGCCATCGCTTTACGGGGCCGCAATCAACCGCCACGATGTTCCCCATTCGGCACGGAAACACCCCCAGATTGGTTCGCGGCGGCGACGATCAGGGCCGCGACTTGAGCTTGAAGCGCTTCGAGCTCGTCTTGATTGTCCTCGGTAACGCCCCAATCCTCCAGATCCAGCCGGCAAACTACATCGCCATTGCCGTCGTAGATCGTCGTGTACTGCCAACTGTTCGCCGTGACAGTCCACGGCAACGGCGCGTCTTTCTTCGTCACTTTGATTCTCCTTGCCGCACCATTTACCCGTGCTGGCGGTAAAATTGCCGCAGCGCCTTCATCTCGTCGAGCGTGAGAGGCGGCATGCGGGCTCGTCGGACAATGCCGAGATCCAGCTTGTCGATTGCCTTCTCAAGATTAATTTTGAACAGCCGATCCTGTTCGGTTTGGTCCGATGTTGTCAGCGTCATCGTCTCTCTCTCCCCGCCAGAACGATTAACCCCTAATTGTCGCCAACGCCTCGTCTGCGACCTTGGCGATGTTCTCGGGATGGGCGCCCTTGTTGGCCTTTATCCACTCCAAGTTCCTTTCACCAATGCGTTCTCCAGGCCCCATCCAGAGCCATGGCATGCGCAGCGCAGTCAGCGCGATTTCGCGGGTTTGGTCTTCGCTCGTGGTTTGGGCGATCCGTTGGAGTGCCCGGCAGAACTCAGCGCAGCTTCTACCGTTGTCGTCGGCGCGCGCAGTTTCGATGGCGAGGCGGTCGCGTGGGATGGTCTCCCCGATTGACGATCCCACCAATCCCTCAGCTTTCTCTCGTTCCTTGCGAAGCCGCCCTGAACCGAACGGGATACCTTCGACATGGACTGTCACTCCCATCAGTCGTGAAAATTTGGCCACCAGCCAAATGCGCCAGTGAGGCTGGTGCTCGATAAGGTCTAGATTGGGCATCATCGTTCTCCTCGTCGGAACATCAGGCCGTCTTCTTCTTGCGGCGTGGCTTCCAATCCAGCACTACGTCGTCCTTACCGAGAGGGTGGACCGATCGGTACGAGTTGTCGTTGACCACGATCTTGTCATAGCCATTGGTGCGCATGTTCCAGCGAAGGGTTTCTTCCTTCGGGTCGTTCCGCGCCTCGACCTGGGCCAAGGTCTCGACCTTCCCGCCGAGATGATAGAACTGGCTTTCGCCAATCCGATTGCTGTCCATGTCGGCGTCACCGCGTCCGCGGGTGGTGAACCGGAAGCCGTAAGGGGTGGCGCCGTAGCGCTCCACGACATCGTGGGCCATCTCCATGGCCTTATTCACGTCCCAGGATTCGATCGGCTTACTCGACTCCTCAGACACGAAGGTGCCGGGGCTGTAGAACGTAACGAAATGCTTCTTCATGGTGGGTTCCTCATTCCTCACATCGGACTAGCCGGCCGTCCGGAAGCGGTGTGCCAGGCGCTTCTGTTGGACTCCTGCGATCTTGTTCGCGGCGCCGCGGCTGTAGCGTTGCGTCTGCGAAATGTCGCTGTGCGTCGCCGCGTGCTTCACGTGCTCGATGTCCGCCCCGGCTTCCGTCGCCTCGGTGATCGCGCCAGCTCGGCTGTCCTGGTTGCGGACGGTCTTCGGGATGCCGCAGGCGTTGGCCACGATCCGCCATTTTCGCCTGAACTCGTTGGCGCTGAATGGAAAAGCGGTCTGCTCGTTCAAAATACAAGGCCCCGTGCGGGGTAGATCGGCGCGCGTGATCTGGTCGGCCGGCTTGCCTTCGCAGTAGATGGAAAACTCTGCCATCACCATCGGAGCATTGCGGAGATCGACCTCGATCTTCTTCTGCTTCTTGCTGGTGATGTGCCGGAGGATCATGTTGTCGTCGATTTCTTCCCAGCGTAGCCCGCGGCCCCATTTCCCGAGCTTCGGGTAGACGACATCGGAGATGCCGGGCTCCGAGAACGGCACCCACTCGCCCAATACATCGCGCTGCCTGAGCATCAGCTCGAACTGAAAGGCCTGGGCCATTGCCATTGCCTCCCAGCCAAATTCATGGGCCTTTGCCCGGTGGGCCTCGGCCATCTCCGCAGTCAGGATCTCCGTCCGAGGCGAGCCCTGCTCGAACTTCAGCTTGCTCAGCACCAACGCCAAGCGCTCACATTCGCGGTTGGCCAGCATGGCGATACCAAACCCCGCTACCGTGCGGAGTTGGCTGATGAAGGCGTGGGCGATCGAGACCTTGCCGTCGCCGCGCCAGCGGGCGTGCCAGCGCTTGAACTCAGGGCCGCCGATCTCGCTCAGCAGGAACCAGCCGTACTGCCCTTGAAGGCGCTTCATGAGCCCCAGCCGGCCCTGCCGCGTGTGGTAGCGGCACTCGTGGAACGAGGACATGGGGTGCGTCTGATATTGCTCGATGAGCCAGCCCAAGGTGTCAGCCGGGAAGGGCTGGATCGCCGGCGGAAGATCTTGCAGGTAGAGGGGATAGGGCGGGAAGGGCTGCCACGCGATGAGCTCGGCATAATCGAGAACATCCCCTGAACAACCGTGCGTCAGTTTTGCACCACTTTCGGTGCATGTTCGCGAGTCGTTCATGCATTCGCTTGCACCTTGTTCAGAATCTGTCATGTCTTAGTCCCTTGATCTAAAGGAGAATTTCGTTGCTTCGGCTCTTTCGCGCTTTCCTGCCCAAGGAAGAACGGTTCTTCGACCTGTTCGACCGGCATGCCCAGACCGTGATCCAGGGTTCGATCGCGCTTCAGGGCATGCTGAACGGGGGTGAGGAGACGCCGGTCTATTGCCAGCGCGTCAACCAGTTCGAGAACGACGCCGACAATATCACCCGTGAGGTGCTGACGGCGGTGCGTCGCACCTTCATCACCCCGTTCGACCGCGGCGACATCAAGAACCTGATCACGTCGCTGGACGACGCCATCGACCAGATGCAGCAGACCGCCAAGGCCGTGATGCTGTTCGAGGTCCGCAGCTTCGAGCCGCCGATGCGCGAGATCGGCGGGCTTCTGATCGAATGCGCCAATCTGGTCGGCCGTGCGCTGCCCCTCATGCAATCGATCGGCCCGAACGTGGCCATGCTGACCGCCATCACGGAAGAGCTGGGCAAGCTGGAGGGCCGCGTCGACGATCTCCACGACATCGGGCTGAAGGAGCTGTTTCTCAAGCATCGCGACGGCAACGCGATGGACTTCATCGTCGGCGCCGAGATCTACGACCACCTCGAGAAGGTAGCCGATCGCTTCGACGACGTTGCCAACGAGATCAACAGCATCGTCATCGAGCAGGTTTAGCGCATGATCCGGAAAAGTGTGCAGCGGTTTTCCGTTCCGATCATGCGCCAACTTTAGGGCAGGGGCCGCGCCGTGGATGCTGCGTTGGGTCTTCCCGTCCTGGTCGGCTTGATCGCCGTCGCGCTGCTGTTCGACTTCCTGAACGGCCTGCATGACGCGGCCAATTCGATCGCGACCATCGTCTCGACCCGCGTGCTGCGGCCGCAATTCGCGGTATTCTGGGCCGCGTTCTTCAATTTCATCGCCTTCATGGTGTTCGGGCTGCACGTTGCCCAGACCATCGGCACCGGCATCATCGATCCCTCGATCGTCGATGCCCAGGTGATCTTTGCGGCGCTCGTCGGCGCTATCGTCTGGAACCTCGTGACCTGGGCGCTCGGCATCCCGTCCTCGTCGTCGCACGCATTGATCGGCGGGCTGGTCGGCGGCGGCATGGCCAAGGCGGGGATCTCGGCCGCGGTATGGAGCGGATTGACCAAGACGGTGCTGGCGATCGTGCTGTCGCCGCTGGTCGGCTTTTTGCTCGCGATGATGCTGGTGGCGATCGTGTCCTGGGCCTCGGTGCGCTCGACGCCATTCGCGGTCGATCGCGCCTTCCGCATCCTGCAATTCGCCTCCGCCTCGCTTTATTCGCTCGGCCATGGCGGCAACGACGCGCAGAAGACCATGGGCATCATCGCGGTGCTGCTGTACTCGCAGGGCCATCTCGGCAGCGAGTTCTCGGTGCCGTTCTGGGTGGTGCTATCCTGCCAGGCGGCGATGGCGCTGGGCACGCTGATGGGCGGCTGGCGCATCGTCCGCACCATGGGCCTGCGCATCACGAAATTGACGCCGATGCAGGGCTTTTGCGCCGAGACGGGGGGCGCCGTGACCCTGTTCATGGCGACCTATCTCGGGGTTCCCGTCTCGACCACCCACACTATCACTGGTGCCATCGTCGGCGTCGGCGCCGCCCGCCGCGTCTCGGCGGTCCGCTGGAACGTCGCAAGCTCGATCGTCTACGCCTGGGTGATCACGATCCCGGCCTCGGCCATCGTCGCGGCGCTGACCTGGTGGGTGGTCAAGATCTTTGTCAAGTAACGAGCTTCAGCCCGACAATCCCGGCGACGATCAGGGCGATGCTGGCAAGACGGAGGGCCGTGGCCGGCTCGCCAAGCAGGACGATGCCCAGCGTCGCGGTGCCGACGGCGCCGATGCCGGTCCAGACTGCATAGGCGGTTCCGACGGGCAGTGACTTGAGAGCAAGTCCGAGCAGGATGACGCTGCCGGCCATGGCCGCGAGCGTGACGACGGACGGAACAAGCCTGGTGAAGCCTTCGGTATATTTCAGGCCGATTGCCCAGATAATCTCGAGAAGACCGGCGACAAACAGGATGCTCCAGGCCATGACGACCCTCCGTTCAAGGCAGGGTCGTCCCCGCGGCTATAGGCTGATGAGCGGGAGGGCCGTCCCTCCCCAGACTATCTTGTCAGGGCCCGATATGGGGCTGGCCGGGGAGCTCCGCAATCACCAAATGAGGCTTGATCAGGCCCAGTTTCCCTGCCACACGCTCCCGCCATGTCCGACATCGCCACCAGCACCGCCGAATCGCCGGCCCGTTCCCCGCTTGCCGCTGAAGTGGCGCGGCGGCGCACCTTTGCGATCATCTCCCATCCCGACGCCGGCAAGACCACGCTGACCGAAAAGCTGCTGCTGTTCGGCGGCGCCATCAATCTCGCCGGCCAGGTCAAGGCCAAGGGCGAGCGGCGCAACACGCGGTCGGACTGGATGAAGATCGAGCGCGAGCGCGGCATCTCGGTCGTGACCTCGGTGATGACCTTCGAATTCGAGGGCCTCGTGTTCAACCTGCTGGACACGCCGGGCCACGAGGACTTTTCGGAAGACACCTATCGCACGCTGACGGCGGTCGATTCCGCCGTGATGGTGATCGACGCCGCCAAGGGCATCGAGGCGCGCACCCGAAAGCTGTTCGAGGTGTGTCGTCTTCGGGATATTCCGATCATCACCTTCATCAACAAGATGGACCGCGAGAGCCGCGACGTGTTCGAGCTGCTCGACGAGATCGAGAAGACGTTGGCGCTCGACACCACGCCGATGACCTGGCCGGTCGGCCGCGGCCGTGACTTCCTCGGCACCTACGACGTCGCCAATGGCGGTGTGCGCCTGCTCGAAGGCGGCGGCGCCAAGACCGGCGCGGCGCAGCAGATCGAGATCGCCGAGCTCGCCAAGCTCAACGCCAATCTCGATGTCTCCGCGGTCAAGGACGAGCTCGAGCTCGTCACCGAGGCCTCGAAACCGTTCGAGCTGGAAGCGTTTCGCGAGGGCCATCTGACGCCGGTCTATTTCGGCAGCGCGCTGCGCAATTTCGGCGTCGGCGACCTCCTGGAAGGCCTTGGCAAGTTCGCGCCCGAGCCGCGCGCGCAGGACAGCGACCAGCGCAAGGTCGAGGCCACCGATCCGCGCATGAGCGCCTTCGTGTTCAAGATCCAGGCCAACATGGATCCGAACCACCGCGACCGCATCGCCTTCGCGCGCCTGTGCTCGGGCAAGCTCAGCCGCGGCATGAAGGCCAAGCTGGTGCGCACCGGCAAGAGCATGCCACTGTCGAGTCCGCAATTCTTCTTCGCGCAGGATCGCTCGGTCGCGGATGAAGCCTTCGCCGGCGACGTCGTCGGCATTCCCAATCACGGCACGCTGCGCATCGGCGACACGCTGACCGAGGGCGAGGATTTCAACTTCGTCGGCGTGCCGAGCTTCGCGCCGGAAATCGTCCGTCGCGTCCGTCTCACCGACGCGATGAAGGCGAAGAAGCTGAAGGAAGCGCTTCAGCAGATGTCGGAAGAGGGCGTGGTGCAGGTGTTCCGCCCGCGCGACGGTGCACCGGCGCTGGTCGGCGTGGTCGGCGCGCTGCAGCTCGACGTGCTGAAGGCGCGGCTGGAAGCGGAATATTCCCTGCCGGTCGAGTTCGAGGTCAGCGAATTCCAGCTGGCGCGCTGGGTCTCCTCGGAGGACCGCAAGAAGCTCGATACTTTCATCGCCGCCAACACCTCCAGCATCGCCGACGACGTCGACGGCGATCCCGTTTATCTGGCGAGGAACGAGTTCTATCTCGGCTACACCAGGGAGCGCGCCGAGGGCATCGAGTTCACCAACGTCAAGGACGTCAAGAAGAAGGGGTAGGGCGCCTACAGCCACACTCCCCGCTGTCATGCCCCGCGCAGGCGGGGCATCCAGTACGCCGCGGCCTCTCGGCTCAATCAATGTCGTCTCTGGAATACTGGGTCGTCCGGTCAAGCCGGACGACGACACCGGAGTTGAAGGCGGGCATGTGAACACGCGTGGGCTTGACGCGTTCATGGACAACGCCACCTTTTCCTGGGGCGTTATGAGCTCACTCAATGTCGCGCGGCATCTTCGTCCTTCTCCTGCTGGCGGTCCCGGTTGCCGCCGACGCGCGGCCCCGCCAGATCAATCCGATTCCATTCTCGCACGAGCCGTGCAGCGTGCTCGACGGCCGGCCCTGCACGCCGTCTTATTGCAGCCCGCTCGAGCCCGGCCCCTGCATTCCCGAGATCGACTACCCCTACGGCCAGAACCTCCAGCTTACGATCGAGAGCGTGCCGTCCGATGCCGACCGCGCCAAATACCGCAAGCCAGGTCACGATCTCGACACGATCGGCGATCTCTTCGCCGAGCTGCGAAGCTGCTGGTCGCCGCCATCTGACAAGGCTCGCGCGGGCATGCAGATGTCGGTGCGCTTCAGCTTCAACAAGGCGGGTGGCCTGATCGGCCCGCCGCGCCTCACATACGCGACCGCAGGCGTGCCCTCTGAGACCCGCACGACCTATCTCAACGCCATCAACGCATCGTTGAACGCATGTCTGCCGCTGAAGTTCACCAGCGGCCTTGGCGGCGCGCTGGCGGGCCGGCCGATTGCGATCCGCTATGTCGACAACAGGCAATTCCCGAACTGACCCGCCATCAAGTTCAGCCCCAGCGGCATGGCCACCGTGGCAGGTTTGTCAGTTCAGCAATTTCCAGTTGTCCAGCTTGCGCACGATGGTGGATTCGAGTTCTTCCATTCTGTCGAATTCATCGTAGGTCAGCCCGTTGAGATCGGATGGCAGTCTCAGCGGTTTCTTCAGCAGGACGGCGACCCGATCGAACGCGCGGAATTTGGCGAAGAGCATCCCCATCTCGAAGATGACATTCTCTCGCGCGCGCGCCGCGAGTTGCTCGTTGGGTTTTCCCAGGCGTCCTTCGTCGTCGGGCGTGGCAAGGATGAAGCCTGCCTTGCATGTTCGGATCAGCTCTTCCAGGGCTGACAGGATCGTCGTTGCATTCTTGTCTTCCCGCAGCAGTACCTTCGGATTGACCTTGTTCTGCCGCAAGATCGATTCCAGTTTCTGCCGGCTCCTCTCGTCCCGTCCATGCACGATGAAGACGTTACGATCGAGCTGAAGCTCCGGGTGCGGCGTATGCAGGGCCAGAGCAAGAATGTCGGTATAGGCTTCCAGAACGCGCATATCTTCCGAGGAGAACACCTTTTCCTGGATATTGTTATGGAAGCAAGCGACACCAAACGGTTCGCGGCCTTTTCCTAGTTTGATCGGAAAGCAGACCATGTTCTGGATGGGGCTGTCGCCGAAGAACTCTCCGCCTTGCGCGCGCGAAAAGACAGTCGGCGTGCCCGTGCGGAAGCAACTGCCGGCGATGGTGCCGCGGTAGCCCAGCGTCGGTGGAAAGCTGTTCCGCTGCCGGGGATCCAGCAGCTCCTTGTCGAACAGGAAATCGTCCTCGTTGAAGAGCACCAGCCTCTCCATTTTGGGATGGTCGATCAGGACCGATCCCGCATCGGCTGCTGGGCTGATGGCGATTGCCGTCTCCAGGAAATTGACGACAATGGCCTCCTGCGAACGGCCGTGGGAGGCTCGAAGAAAATCCAGTATTCTGGCGTCGAAACTGATTTTGTCGGCCATAATAAACCGCCCAATCTATCTGCAATGTCGAGATCATATTCCGCCGGACGCCGAATTCAACAAGAAGTTGTCTTTCGGGGTTGTGGCTCGTAGCTTTGACCTATCAACGCCTGATTGCCCCGGGGCCGTTATTCAATGGACGCCAGGACCAGCTATTTCCTATTTCTGCTCACACTCCATTCGTCGCTGCTGATCACCAGCACGGTCGCCGGCTCGAAACTGTTCGCGCTGCCTTTTGGCCTGGACGCCAGTGCGACGGTCTTCAGCTATCTGCTGACATTCATCATTGTCGACACGATCGCTGAGCTGTTCGGCAGGGAGTATTCCAGGCGGGTGATCAATCTCGGCCTGCTCAGCATGGCCTTGTCTGCCGTCTATTTCGAGTTTGCCGCCTATCTCCCGCCAGCTCCAGGCTGGCACCACCAGCAGGATTTCGAAGCGGTCGTCAGCTCGTCCGTTCGAATCTGGATCGGAGGCTGGATCGCCTACATGGTGAGCCAGCACTTCGACCTGTCGTTCTTCCTCCGGTTGCGCCAGACGGCATTCGGCAAGAGGTCCGTGGTGCTGTCGGCATGGCTCAGCCTGATGTTGGCTCAGCTGCTGGACACCGTCATATTTGTGTCGATTGCATTCTACGGTACCGGCGTCGTCATGCCGACAATCGTTGGTCAGTATCTGATCAAGCTGCTCTTCTCCACAATTGCCGCGCCTCTGGTGAAGTTCAGCATCTCGATGGGACGAGACTGGATCGAAGCGCGAAGCGGCAAGCTGGCCGAGAAGGACTGATGCATTGCGTTTCGCGGGGTGAAGATGATAGCTGATTGAGTACGGTCTGACGCAAGGGGATGTCATGGGTCTGCTGGTGATGGTCCTGGGGCTGGTGCTGTTCTTTGCGGCCCATATTTTCACGACCAAGCGTGAAGCGCGCGCGCAGGCAATCGCGAGGCTGGGCGAGGGGACCTACAAGATCCTCTACACCCTGGTCTCGTTCGCGGGGCTCGCGCTGATCATCTGGGGCTTCGCCCATTACCGCAGCTCCGGCTGGATCGATGTCTGGTATCCGCCGAAGGCGATGAAGCACATCGCGGTCGCGCTGATGCTGCCCGCGGTGATCCTGGTGGTCGCCTCTTATTTGCGCGGCCGCATCTATGCGACGCTGAAGCATCCGATGTTGGCCGGCGTCAAACTGTGGGCGGCGGCGCATCTGCTCGCCAATGGCGATCTCGGATCTATCATCCTGTTCGGCTCGTTCCTGGGCTGGGCGGTGTTCGATCGCATCTCGCTGAAGCATCGCACCGACGCCGGCGGCCCGCCGATTCCGGTGGGCGGCGCCACCAACGATCTGATCGCCGTCGCAGTCGGTCTGGTCGCCTATCTCGCGCTGGCCTTCGCGTTCCATCCGGTCGTGATCGGCGTTCCCGTCATCGGCGTTTAGCCGGTCAGCACAAGACGTGATCCAGCTATCCGTGCGCGGAAGGTGACAAAACGACAAGCCGAGGACGTTCCGATGGACTGGTCGCAATCTCAGATCCCGCCGCTGCGGCTCGAGGCGCGCTTTGGCGATCGGATGGTGCCGGCCTTTTGCGACCGGCCGGCGAACCTGTGGGCGATGATTGCGGACGCCTGCGCCCGCAACGCCGATGGCGAGGCGCTGATCGCGGGCAATGCCCGGCTGAGCTGGCGGCAGGCGGTGGAGCAGGCGACGCGGATCGCATCGGGTTTTCGCAAGCTGGGATTGCAGCGCGGCGATCGCGTCGCGATCCTGCTCGGCAACCGCATCGAATTTCCGCTACTCCTGTTCGCCGCCGCGCATGAGGGGCTGGTGACCGTGCTGCTCAGCACGCGCCAGCAGAAGCCGGAGATCGCCTATGTCCTCGCCGATTGCGGCGCGAAGATCCTGATCCATGAGGGGGCGCTCGCCGAGCGGCTGCCCGGTGCGCAGGACGTGCCCGATCTGATCCACCGCATCGCCATCGACGACGATCCGGCCCGCGCGCGCTTCGCCGCGCTCGCCGACAACGCTCCGGCACCGGCACCGGTCGATGTGAGCGAGGAGGACACCGCGATGATCCTCTACACTTCGGGTACGACCGGCAAGCCGAAGGGGGCGATGCTGGCCCATTGCAACATCGTCCATTCCTCGATGGTGTTCGTGTCCTGCCTGCAATTGACGGCGGCCGACCGCTCGATCGCGGCCGTGCCGCTCGGCCATGTCACCGGTGTCGTCGCCAACATCACGACCATGATCCGCAGCAGTGGCGCGCTGATCATCATGCCCGAGTTTAGGGCGGTCGATTACCTCAAGCTCGCCGCGCGCGAGCGCGTCACCTACACGGTGATGGTGCCGGCGATGTACAATCTCTGCCTGCTGCAGCCTGATTTCGACAGCTACGATCTGTCGAGCTGGCGCATCGGCGGTTTTGGCGGCGCGCCGATGCCGGTCGCGACCATTGAGAAGCTCAAGGCGAAGATTCCCGGCCTGAAGCTGATGAATTGCTACGGCGCGACCGAGACGACGTCGCCCTCGACGATCATGCCCGGCGAGTTGACCGAGAGCCACATCGACAGCGTCGGCCTGCCGTGTCCAGGCGCGCGCATCGTGGCGGTGGATCCGAATGGGCGCGAACTGCCTCACGGCGAGATCGGCGAACTCTGGATCCAGAGCGCCTCCATCATCAAGGGCTATTGGAGCAACCCGAAGGCGACCGCCGAGAGCTTTACCGCCGGCTTCTGGCACTCCGGCGATCTCGGTTCGGTCGATGCGGAAGGGTTCGTCCGCGTGTTCGACCGGCAGAAAGACATGATCAATCGCGGCGGCCTCAAGATCTATTCGGCCGAGGTCGAATCCGTGTTGGCCAGCCACCCCGCCGTGGTCGAGAGCGCGATCATCGCCAAGGCCTGCCCGGTGCTGGGCGAGCGCGTTCACGCCGTGGTGGTGACGCGCGCGCCGGTCGCCGGCGAGGCACTGCGTGCCTGGTGCGCGGAGCGCCTGTCCGACTACAAGGTTCCCGAGACCATGGCGATCACGGCGGACCCACTGCCGCGCAATGCCAACGGCAAGGTGCTGAAACGGCAACTGCGGGAGCTCCTGGAAGCCTGAACCGGGCAGGCGCACCCGGGCTCTCCCGGGTAGTTAACGCCTTGATCGGGCTCGCTTTGCCTTGCCAGCGCCATATCGTTAGGGTACCTCGCCGCCACGCGGGGACGGGATTCCTGACGCGGACGCTTCGGCGCGCGCACCCGGATGGGCATGGGATTAGCATAAGTGTCTGAATTATTTGACGAAGTCGACGAGGAAGTACGTCGCGAACAGTTCAAGAAGCTGTGGGACAAGTATTCGATTGTCTTCATCGCCCTGATGGTGCTGGTCGTAGCCGCCGCCGCTGGCTGGCAGGGTTATAGGTACCTGGAGGCCAGGAAGGCCGCCGAGGCCGGCGCCGCCTTCGAGAAGGCCTCCGAGCTGTCCGAGCAGGACAAGCACGCGGAGGCCGAGGCCGCCTTCACCGAGCTCGCCGCCAAGGCGCCGTCGGGCTATCGCACCCTGGCGCGGCTGCGCGCCGCCGCCGAGGCCGCTAACCGCGATCCCAAAGCCGCCGCCAAGATGTATGACGACCTTGCTGCCGACCGTGGCGTGGGCGGTGAGTGGCAGGATCTGGCGAAGATCCGCGCCGCCGGCCTGCTGCTCGACAGCGCCAGCTATGCCGACATGCAGCAGCGGCTGGAGTCATCCGCCGCGCCCAAGTCGACCTTCCGCCACAGCGCCCGCGAGATGCTCGCGCTGTCCGCCTGGCGTAACAACGACATGACGGCGGCCCGCAAATGGCTCGACGCGATTGGCGAAGACGGCGAAACGCCGCCCGGCCTGCGCTCGCGCGCCGAGGCTCTCCAGGCCCTGCTGCCGCCCGTCGCCAAGAGCTGACGACGGCCCTCTAGAACGAGACACAAGATGCGCCGCACGCCACGCTTGATCGCAGCCGCCGTCCTGATCGCCTTCACGGGCGTCCTGGGCGGTTGCTCCAGCTTCGATCCAAGCGACATGCTCGACTTCCTCGACACCAAGAAGAAGCTGCCGGGCGACCGCAAGCCGGTCTTCCCGGAGGGGGTGCCCGGCCTCGAGCAGGGCGTCCCGAAGGACATGTACAAGGGCGCGCAGCAGCAGCCCGATCCGAACGCGCCTGCGGTCGCGGCTTTGCCTGCGGAGCCGCCGCCCGAGCCGGCCAAGCCGGCGAAGGGGGCCCATGCCAAGAAGACCAGGCAGCCCGCTGCCGCAGCAGTCGCGCCGGCTGAGGCGCCTGCGGGCGAAGTTGACGGCGAGGCCCAGCCGGAGGCGGCGCCGGCCACGGCCGCTCCGCCGCCCAAGCACAAGATCGTCCGCAAGCGCACCACTGCGCCGCCGCCGGACCAGCCGGTCCAGCAGGCGCAACCCACCCAGACCACCCAGCAGCAGTCGCAGGGTGGTTTCCCGGCGCCGCTGCCGAGCGGCAGCTTCTCGCGCTGATTTTTCCCTTACGTTGACAGGCGCCGCCCCGGCAGCGCACGAATGACCGATGTCCTTCACGATCGCCATCATCGGCCGGCCCAATGTCGGCAAATCGACGCTGTTCAACCGCCTGGTCGGACAGAAGCTCGCGCTCGTCGATGACCTGCCGGGCGTTACCCGCGACCGCCGCGAGGGTGAGGCCAGGCTCGGCGATCTCGAATTCACCATCATCGACACCGCCGGCCTCGACGAGGGCGCCAAGGGCTCGCTGACCGCGCGCATGCAGGAGCAGACCGAGACCGCGATCGCGCAGGCGGACGCGCTGTTCTTCGTCATCGATGCCCGCGTCGGCCTCACGCCCTCCGATCGCGCCTTTGCCGATTTCGCCCGTAAGGCCAACAAGCCGGTGCTGCTGGTCGCAAACAAGAGCGAGGGCAAGCACGGCGATGCCGGCGCGATGGAGGCGTTTGCGCTGGGCCTCGGCGATCCCATTCAGATCTCGGCCGAGCACGGCGAGGGCATGGGCGAGCTCTACGATGAACTGGCCAAGCTGATGCCGGAGCCCGTCCACGAAGACGAGACCGAGGACGACGAGCCGCTCTCGGAGGAAGAGGCCGCGACGCGCCCGATCCGGGTTGCCATTGTCGGCCGTCCCAACGCTGGCAAGTCGACGCTGATCAACCATCTGCTGGGCGAGGAGCGTCTGCTGACGAGCCCGGAGGCCGGCACCACGCGCGATTCCATCGCGGTCGAGATCAACTGGAAGGGCCGCGATTTTCGCGTATTCGACACGGCCGGCCTGCGCCGGCGTTCGCGCATCGAGGAGAAGCTGGAGAAGCTCTCGGTCGCCGACGCGTTGCGCGCGGTGCGCTTTGCCGAAGTCGTCGTGATGATGATGGATGCGCAGAACCGCTTCGAGGAGCAGGATCTTCGCATCGCCGATTTGATCGAGCGCGAGGGCCGCGCTGTCGTGCTCGCCGTCAACAAATGGGACCTGATGGAGAGCAAGGGGGGCGGCGCGATCTCGGGCCTGCGCCGCGATGCCGATCACTTGCTGCCGCAGGTCAAGGGCGTGCCGATCGTGGCGGTCTCCGGCCTGATGGGCGAGGGCATCGATCGCCTGATGCAGGCGATCCAGGATGCCTATGCGCTCTGGAACAGGCGCGTGTCGACCTCGGCGCTCAACCGCTGGTTCGAGCAGGCGGTGCAGGCCAATCCGCCGCCCGCCGTGTCCGGCCGCAGGCTGAAGCTGAACTACATCACGCAGACCAAGGCGCGCCCGCCGAGCTTCGTGCTGTTCTGCTCGCGCGCGGACGCGGTGCCGCAGTCCTATTTGCGCTACCTGATCAATTCCATGCGCGAGACGTTCGAGTTGCCGGGCACGCCGGTGCGCATCACCTTGCGCGAGAAGGCCAATCCCTTCGCGCACAAGCGCAAGCGGCCGTCGTGAGCAACGAGGCCGGCGAGGCGACAGCGCAAGGCGCGCCGCCGGTCCGGCGCGGCGCGGTGGCCTTCATCTTCGTCACCATCCTGCTGGACATGCTCGCGCTCGGCGTGATCATGCCGATCCTGCCCAAGCTGATCGAGAGCTTCGTCGACAACGACACCGCGCATGCAGCCCGCATCTTCGGCCTGTTCGGCACCGCCTGGGCGCTGATGCAGTTCGTGTTCTCGCCCTTGCTCGGCGCGCTGTCGGACCGTTTCGGACGGCGGCCGGTGGTGCTGCTGTCGAATTTCGGGCTTGCTGCCGACTACGTGCTGATGGCGCTAGCGCCGTCGCTGGTCTGGCTGTTCATCGGCCGGGTGATCTCGGGCATCACCTCGGCGAGCATCTCGACCGCATTCGCCTACATCTCGGATATCACGCCGCCGGAGCGGCGCGCGGCGGTCTTCGGCAGGATTGGCGCGGCCTTCGGCGCGGGCTTCATCTTGGGGCCGGCGCTCGGCGGCCTGCTCGGCGACATCGATCCGCGCCTGCCGTTCTGGGCCTCGGCAGCCCTCAGCTTCGCCAATGCGCTTTACGGGCTCTTCGTCCTGCCGGAATCGCTCGCGCCCGACAAGCGCGCGCCGTTCCGCTGGCGAAGCGCCAGTCCGGTCGGGGCGCTGCGTCTGTTGCGATCCAACGCGCTGCTGGCCGCTTTGTCGGTCGTCAACTTCATCGCGCAGGTTGCGCATGTCGTGCTGCCCTCGACCTTCGTGCTCTATGCGACCTACCGCTACGGCTGGGATTCCAAGACCGTGGGATTGACACTGGCGATGGTCGGTATCTGCGCCATGGTGGTGCAGGGGCTCGCCATCGGCCCGATCGTGCGCGTGCTCGGCGAGCGGAACGCGCTGCTGCTGGGCCTGTGCTGTGGCGCGCTCGGCTTCGTGGTCCTCGGCGCGGCGCCGACCGGACCGCTATCCTGGATCGGGATTCCCATTTTGGCGCTGTGGGGCATCTCGGGTGCCGCGTCGCAAGCGCTGATGACGCGGCTGGTTGCGCCCGATCAGCAGGGTCAGCTGCAGGGCGCGACCGCGAGCGTGCAGAGCGTGTCACAGCTCGTCGGCCCGTTCCTGTTCACGCTGACTTTTTCCTATTTCATCGGCGCGAGCGCGCCGCTGCATCTGCCCGGCGCGCCGTTCCTGCTTGCGGCGGCGTTGATGGTGGTCTGCGTGGCGATCGCGGTGCGGTCGCTGGGTGGGATAAGGACAGTCTCGTAGTCTCGTAGGGTGGGCAAAGGCGCCCTTGCGCCGTGCCCACCATCTCGTTCCGCATTCAAAGGGATCGTGGGCACGCTTCGCTTTGCCCACCCTACGGCAGCGTTTTCCGTTGCAAAAACGCAAATGCCCGGGGCGAGCCCCGGGCATGATGTTACGGAGATAGCGCGCGACCGCTATGCGGTCACTTCTTCACCAGCGGGCAATCGCTATCCTTGAGCGGCTTGGCGGCGTCTTCCGCGGAGATCGTGGCGATCTGCTTGTAATAGTCCCACGGTCCCTTCGACTCCTCGGGCTTCTTCACCTCGAACAAATAAGCCGGGATGAGGCGCCGTCCGTCCTGGCGCAGCGGGCCGTTGCCGAACAGCGGATCGTCGGTCGGCAGCTCCTTCATCTTGGCGACGACCTTGGCGCCGTCATGGGGATTGCCGCCGAGCGCTTCCATTGCCTTGAGATAGTGCAGCACCATCGCGTAATTGCCGGCCTGGGTCATTGACGGCATCGCGTTCTTGCTGGCCAGCGCCGAGAAGCGCTTGGACCATTCGCGGGTCTTGTCGTTCAGGTCCCAGTAGAAGGATTCGGTGAAGGTCAGGCCCTGCGCGGTCTTGAGGCCCAGCGAGTGCACGTCATTGATGAACAGCAGCAGCGCGGCGAGCTTCTGGCCGCCCTGGACGATGCCGAACTCGGCCGCCTGCTTGATGGCGTTGGTGGTGTCGCCGCCCGCATTGGCGAGACCGATGATCTTGGACTTCGACGATTGCGCCTGGAGCAGGAAGGACGAGAAGTCCGCCGTGTTGAGCGGGTGCTTGACGCCGCCGAGCACCTTGCCGCCATTGGCGGTGACGACGGCGCTGGTATCGCGTTCCAGCGCGTGACCGAACGCATAGTCGGCGGTAAGGAAGAACCAGCTGTCGCCGCCCGCCTTGGTCAGCGCCTTGCCGGTGCCGTTGGCGAGCATGTAGGTATCGTAGGTATAGGAGACCGTGTTCGGCGTGCAGGCCTTGCCGGTGAGGTCCGCGGTGGCCGCGCCCGAATTGAGCAGCACCGCATTCTTTTCCTTGACGAGGTTGCTGACTGCCAGCGCGACGCCGGAGCTCGGCGTGTCCGCGATCGCATCGACCTTATCGTTGTCGATCCACTGCCGGGCGATGTTGACGCCGACGTCGGGCTTGTTCTGGTGATCGCCGCTGAGCACGTCGATCTTCCAGCCCTTCTTGAGCAGGCCGGAATCCTCGACCGCCATCTTGATTGCGACCACGGAGTTCGGGCCGCCGATGTCGGCATAGAGGCTCGACATGTCGTTGAGCACGCCGATCTTGACGGTCTTGTCCTGGGCAAAGGCGGATGTGGCAAAACTGAAAGCGGCACAGGCCAGAAGGGCCGCGGAGCGGCGTGCGAACGTCGTCGTCATCAAAGGTTTCCTCCATTGTCAAATATGCGGACGGCTCTCTTGCGGAGCCTTGGTCCTTCCGATGGCTCTAGCCTGTCCCACGGCAGGCGGCAATGCGCCTAAAGCCGGATGACGCTGCGTCGAAGCGTCATCCTTCGGTTAACTTTTGGGCAAAATGCGTCCAGACGCTATTTGAGCGCGTCGGACGTCAGCTTGAACTTCTGGATGCGCTTTCCGGTGTCGACCTCGGCGGTATAGACATTACCCTTGGCGTCGATCGCCATGGCGTGCACCCAGTGGAATTGACCGGCGTTGCGGCCGCTGTGCCCAAAGCTGCCGACCACGCTGCCGTCCTCCCGCTTGATGACCCTGATCTCGTTGTTCTCGCCGTCGGCGCTGAGCAAATAGGTCTGCTTCGGATCGGGCCAGATCGCGATGTCCCATACCGCGCCGTTGCCAAGCGTGTTCTTCTCGAAGAAGAACTCCTTCACGAAGCTGCCATCCTTTTTGAACACCTGGATGCGGTTGTTGATGCGGTCGCAGACATAGACGAGCCCGTCATTGGCGAGCTTCACGCAGTGGACGGGATTGCCGAATTGCTGCGACACCGGCGCCTTAGGGTCGTAAGGCGCCTGCTTGGTGTCCTCGGGCTTGTTGCCATATGCGCCCCAGTGCCGCTTGTACGCCAGCGTGGTCGCATCGAACACGATGACGCGGCGGTTGCCATAGCCGTCGGCGACGTAGATTTCGTTGGCCTCCTTGTCGATCGCGGTTTCGGCGGGCTTGCCGAGCTGTGTCGTATCGTTGCTGCCGAGGCTCGGCGCGATCTTGCCGATCTGGGCGACGAACTTGCCGTCGAGCGTGAATTTCAGGATCGCATTGTCGTTGTCGGCGTTGCCGCCGACCCAGACGAAGCCGCGTTCGTCGACCTCGATGCCGTGCTCGCGGCCGACCCATTCGTAACCCTGGCCTGGACCGCCCCAGGACCGCAGCAGGTTGCCGTCGACGTCAAATTCGAGTACGGGCGGCGCCGACACGCAGCATTTCGAGCGTGGCGGGGTGAGGCTTGCGCCTTTCTCGTCGTCGGTGAGCGAGCGCGGGCGATGGATCACCCAGATGTGGCCCTGCCAGTCGACGGTGATGCCGCCGACCTGGCCGAGGATCCAGTTGTTGGGCAGCGGCTTTGGCCAGGCGGCATCGACCGCAAATGTCGGCACGTCACCCGCGCTCGCCGTGCCAGGAAGCACAAACGCGATGGCTGCGATCAGGATGGAGGCGGCGTGAGAGACAGTTGCGAGCGCACGCGCAAGGTCTGCGCGATCGTGCCACGGAGCCATGGCGACCTCCCATTTTTGGCTTTACGGCTTGCTGCCGCCTAAGCGCGGGCAGTCAATCGCGGGGAGGCAGTCGAGTCAATCAGGCCGGCGAACGGAAGCTCATCAGGCTGCGGGTCTTGTAGTCGTAGAACTTGCCGGTCTCGGTCCAATCGGGCGCGCACATCGGCACGATGAATTCGGCGACCTGCTCGGGCAGATCGAGCGTCGCCGGGTCTTCGCCCGGCATCAGCGTGGCGCGCATGCGGGTGCGGACCGGGCCGGGGTTGAACAGATTGACGCGCAGCTTCGTGTTCGCGGTCTCCTGCGCCCAGGCGCGCGCCAGCGTCTCCAGCGCGGCCTTGGACGCCGCGTAGGGGCTGACATAGGCGGTGGCCTTGTTGGCGGCGCCCGAGGTGATGAACACGGCGCGGCCGGCGTCGGACTGCTTGAGCAGCGGCTCCATGCAGCGGATCAGCTGGAAGTTCGCGGAGACGTTGATCGCCATCACGTCGGTGAAGGCTTTCAGCTCGATATGGCCGACCGGCGAGGAGGGCCCGAGCACGCCGGCATTGCCGACGAGAATGTCGAGCTTGCCGTAGCGCTCGTGCAGGCCGGCGCCGAGACGCGCGATGCCGTCGGAATCGGTGAGGTTGAGCGGCACCAAGGTGGCGCTGCCGCCGTCCTTCCGGATCTCGTCGTCGAGCTCCTCCAACCCGCCCTGTGTGCGCGCCACCGCCACGATATGCGCCCCGGCCTTGGCCAGCGCACGCGCGGTGGCATAGCCGATGCCGCGCGAGGCGCCGGTGACGAGAGCGATGCGGTCGGAGAGGGGTTTTGTCATGGCGGGGTTTTACAGGCGTGGATGACCGAGACAAGCCCGGCCATGACGGAATTTAGGCTCTCTCAATCCAGCGCTGGCGAGAGTCGGCATTTTCCGGAACTGTCTCGATCGAAGGCCGCGCTAGCTATCTCCGCCACCGCCGCCATAGTTGGTTTGCCCGCTTCGATCCGGGCGATCGTCCGGGGTGACCTTGCTGCCTTGGCGAAAGGCAAACCAGATAAATCCGACCAACATCAGACCGCCAACGATTGCGAAGATGGCTTGCATCGTCGCGCCCTCGCGTCAGCTCGCTTCCGCCAGCAGCGACAATTGCCGCGGCTGCTGCTCGGTCTGGGTCTGGTCGGTGAGGTGGGTCGGATAGGCGCCGGTAAAGCAATGATCCGAGAATTTCGGATTGGCGGGGTCGCGGCCGGGCTCGCCCATGGCGCGGTACATGCCGTCGATCGACAGGAAGGCGAGCGAGTCGGCGCCGATGATCTCGCGCATCTCCTCCAGCGAATGCGTCGCCGCCAGAAGACCGCCGCGGTCGGGCAGGTCGATGCCGTAATAATCGGGATAGAGGATCGGCGGCGAGGCGAGGCGGAAGTGCACCTCCTTGGCGCCGGCATCGCGCATCATGCGCACGATCTTCTTCGAGGTGGTGCCGCGCACCAGCGAGTCGTCGATCAGGATGATGCGCTTGCCTTCGATCGCGGCGCGGTTGGCCGAATGCTTCATGCGCACGCCGGATTCGCGGATCGCCTGCGTCGGCTGGATGAAGGTGCGGCCGACATAGTGGTTGCGGATGATGCCGAGCTCGAACGGCACGCCGGAATGCTGGCTGTAGCCGACCGCGGCGGGCACGCCGGAATCCGGCACCGGCACCACGACGTCGATCGGCACATGGCTCTCCCGCGCGAGCTGCGCGCCGAAGGCCTTGCGCACTTCATACACCGAGCGGCCGTGGACGATGGAATCCGGACGCGAGAAGTAGATGTATTCGAAGATGCAGGGGCGCGGCGCCATCGGGGGGAATGGTTTGTGGATGTCCTGGCCGTTCTCGTCGAACACGATGACTTCGCCGGGCTCGATGTCACGGACGAAGCGCGCGCCGATGATGTCGAGCGCGCAGGTCTCGGACGTCAGGATCGGACAGCCGTCGAGGTCGCCGAGCACCAGCGGACGGATGCCGCGCGGATCGCGCGCGCCGACCAGCTTCTTGTTGGTCAGCGACACCAGCGCATAGGCGCCTTCGATCTCGCGCAGCGCGTCGACATAGCGTTCGATGAAGCGGCCGCGCCGGGAGCGCGCAACCAGGTGCAGGATCACTTCGGTGTCGGTGGTCGACTGCATCATCGCGCCGTGCCTCACGAGCTCGCGGCGCAGCGTCAGGCCGTTGGTGAGGTTGCCGTTGTGGGCGACCGCGAGGCCGCCGGCATTGAGCTCGGCGAACAACGGCTGCACGTTGCGCAGGATGGTGGCGCCGGTGGTGGAGTAGCGGACATGGCCGACGGCCATGTTGCCGGGCAGGCGGTCGATCACCTCGCGGCGGGAGAAGGTGTCGCCGACGAGGCCGAGCCGGCGTTCTGAGTGAAAACGGCTGCCGTCGTAGGAGACGATGCCGGCGGCTTCCTGGCCGCGGTGTTGAAGGGCGTGCAGGCCGAGCGCGGTGATGGCGGCGGCGTCGGGGTGACCGTAGACGCCGAAGACGCCGCATTCCTCGCGCAGCGTATCCCCCTCCAGGTCGTCCTGTAGCTCGATCGCGGCAGGCCCGGAGGGCCGGTTCAAGGCGAGATCAAGTTGGGCGTCCTGGTCAGGGTGTCGCATCTCGTCCACGCCTCTCTTTAGGGGCAATCAACGCGCCGCAGGTTTCTCGATCAGTTTCTTCAAACTGTCACGAGCAGGTTTACTGTATCCGTCGCCACTGCCCGAAGGCTGCTGCTCGGAATCAGCTTGATCATCATCTGGTTTGTTTTTCTTGAATCTCTTCAAGATGGTGTTCTCGGGGTCATCCGGCAAGAGCGACTTCAGCCAATCTCCCGTCGAATCAAGCACCGTTCGGGACTTTGCGCCGCGGACCCAATCCGGCTGCTGCTTGTCGGGAACCAGCCAGATGAAGAACTGGTAGGCGACGACCACGATCAAAAGGCCGCGAGCGAGGCCAAACAGGAAACCCAGGGTTCGGTCCAGCGCGCCGATGCGCGAATCCAGGATCATGTCGGAGATCCGGACCGTGATCACGGAGACCACAACCAAGGTACCGACGAACACGCCGGCGATCACGACCACGGTCGCGACGGTGTCGTTATTGAAGTAGGTCTTTGCGGTCGGCAGCAGCTTCGAGAACGAATACAGCGTCACGATCGCCGCGGCGCCCCAGGCTGCGATCGACAGGATTTCGCGCATGAAGCCGCGGACCAAGGCAAGCAGGCCCGAAATCAGCATCACACCGAGCAGGATCAGGTCGAGGATGGTAACTGGCATCGGCTGGTCTGGTCCGCTCGTACTTCAAAGGTGCTCAGCGAATCGGTGTTTGGCCGCTGCCTTAAAAGAGGGGCAGACGGCGTTCCCGGCAAGGCCGCAACCACGCAATCCCATGCTGCTTTTGTGACGGCTGTATAGCGGCGGGGGCCTCCGGCGTCACCTCCACCTAACCCTCTCCACGGCGGAATCTTGCCGGTGTGGCATTTTTCTCGGCCGGCGCGTTCGATTCGCCCCGGCGGGAGCCGCGGGCGGCGATCTCGGCCACCAATGTCGTCAGGCTGTTGACCGCATTCAGCGTCAATCCGGCATCGCCGCCGGCCTCACCGCGGGCTGATTCGGGCAGCACGGCGCGCTGAAAGCCGAGTTTCGCGGCTTCCTTCAGCCGGGCCGGGGTCTGCGCCACCGGGCGTACCACGCCGGAGAGCGAGATCTCGCCGAAATAGACCGCATCGGTCGGCAACTGCGCATTAACCAGAGAGGACACCAGCGCCGCCGCGGCGGCGAGATCGGCCGCCGGCTCGTGGATGCGCAGGCCACCGGCGACGTTCAGATAGACATCGTGTCCGGACAGCTTGACCCCGCAATGGGCCTCCAGCACCGCCAGCACCATCGACAGCCGGCTCGGATCCCAACCGACCACCGCGCGCCGCGGCGTGCCGAGTGAGGTTGGGGCCACCAGTGCCTGCAATTCGACCAGAACGGGCCGCGTACCCTCGATACCCGCGAAGACTGCGGTGCCGGGCGTGCCGAGATCGCGCTCGGACAGGAACAGCTCCGAGGGGTTGGTGACCTCGCGCAGGCCCAGGCCCGTCATCTCGAACACGCCGATCTCGTCGGTCGGCCCGAACCGGTTCTTCACGGCGCGCAGGATGCGGAATTGCTGCGAGCCTTCGCCCTCGAACGACATCACCGCGTCGACCATGTGCTCGACGACGCGGGGACCGGCGATCTGGCCGTCCTTGGTGACGTGGCCGACCAGGATGATGGCCGCGCCCGTCCTCTTGGCGAAACGGATCAGCGCCTGCGCCGAGGCGCGCACCTGGGTCACCGTTCCGGGCGCCGATTCCACCGTGTCGGTCCACATGGTCTGGATCGAATCGATCACGATCAGCCGGGGCACCGCGCCCTCCGACAGCGTCGAGACGATGTCCTCGACAGAGGTTTCGGCGGCGAGCTGCACTGGCGCGTCCGACAGCCCGAGCCGTTCGGCGCGCAAGCGCACCTGCGCGACTGCCTCTTCGCCGGAGATGTAGACGACGCGGTGGCCGGCGCGCGCCAGCAGGCTGGTCGCCTGCGTCAGCAGCGTCGATTTGCCGATGCCGGGATCGCCGCCGACCAGCAGCACCGAGCCGCGGACGAAGCCGCCGCCGGTGACGCGGTCGAGCTCGCTCATTCCCGAGGACAGGCGCGGGGCGTCCGGGCTCTTGCCGGCGAGGCTCTCCAGCGCGAACGTTCGCCCCTTGCGCTTGGAGCGGATCGACACCGGCACGCTGCCGCTGGTGTCCTCCTCGGCGAGCGTATTCCACTCGCCGCAGGACTCGCACTTGCCCTGCCAGCGGTTATAGGCCGCGCCGCAGTTCTGGCAGACGAAGGAGAGGGTGTTCTTGGCCATCGGGCGTCAATCGTGCTCAGGGGGAGTGTGTCGCGTTCCATAGCATGGAGAGTCCCGCCGCGACCATGATCGCGTCCATCACCAGCCGGAAGGTTTCCGGCTTGAGGTGCAGCACGAAGCGCTTTGCGATGAAGGCGCCCGACATTAGCGAGGAACCCGCGACCAGGCCCTTGATGAAGACATCGCCCGTCAGGGCGCCGAAACGTTCGAAGGTCACGGACTTCGCGAAGTAGAGACCGAGCGACGAGGCAGCTTCGGTTGCGAGGAACGCGCCCTTGCTGAGCCCGTAGAACAGGAACAGCGGCACGCTAAGCGGGCCGGTCGAGACCACGATGCCGGTGAGATAGCCGATGATGGCGCCGCCGACGGCGAGGTGCCAGAGATTGGCCTTGAGGTCGTGCCGCGCCAGCCAGTGCCGCACCGGCACCATCGCGATCAGGAAGATGCCGATGGTGAGATCGACGGTATGCGCAGGCAGCGCCAACAGCGTGCGCGCGCCCAGCACCGCGGCCGGAATCCCCGTCACCGAATAGGCCGCGCAGGCCCGCCAGTCGACCTCGCGCCACCAGGCGAGAATGCGCGAAAAATTCGCCATCACGGAGGCGACCGCCATGATCGGCACGGCTTCCTTCGGCCCATAAGCATAGACCAGCACCGGCATCAGCATGATCGACGATCCCGTGCCGACGATGCCTGAGATGGTGCCGGCGACGAGGCCGACGGCGAGGACGAAGAGGAAGGCCAAGGCAGTCTCCACGAATCGGGAGAGTTTAGCCGTGGCCAGCGATGCGGGCGATCCGTGCTAGGCGAGGGAACCTATCGCACTGCGCATCGGCATGCCGGTCTGGGCGCCGGCTTTGAGGCATTTCAATGCGGCGGCTTCGCAGCTCACCTCGAGCGCGCGGTGCAGCGACATGCCTTCGCTGAGCATGGCCGCAAACGCGCCGACAAAGGTATCGCCAGCTCCGGTCGTATCCACCGGCGTGATGCGCGGAGCGGGGGCGCGCTGGCGGGTCCCGTCGGCCGTCACGGCCAGCGCGCCTTGCGCGCCGGCAGTGACGATGCAGGTGAGGTTGCCGGCTCTGGCGAGCCCGGCGGCTGCAGCTTCGTAGTCGGCGAAGGCGAGGCCGATGGCGGCGGCCGCGTCGAGCGCCTCGTGCTCGTTGACCAGGAGATAATCGGTGACGGCGAGAAGCGCCGTCACCATCTCCCGGGTCATCTTGTCCGGCACGGGCGCGAGATTCCAGATCACGGTGCCGGAGGCCGATGCGGCTCCGCGCGCAGCTTCCAGCGCCTGCGCAAAGGGCACTTCCATCTGAAGCACCAGCACGATGCCGGAATGGGGCAGCGCGGCAGCAAGATCTCCGGCGCTCGCAGTCATGTTGGCACCGCTCGCCACCGTGATTGCGTTCTCTCCGGCTTGATCGACCGTGATGAACGCACAGCCGGTCGGCTCGTCGGTCCTGACGACGAGACCGGTGTCGACGCCGTGCGCCCGCAGGTTCTCGACCGCGCTGTCACCAAATCCGTCCCGGCCGACGCGGCCCGCCATGCGCACGCGTCCAGGTCCCGTGATCCGCGCGGCGGCGACGGCCTGATTGGCGCCCTTGCCGCCGAAATGCGTCCGGTAGGACGGCGCGAGCACCGTCCGGCCAGGGCCGGGAATGACCGGCACCTGCGCGACCAGGTCGATGTTGAGTGATCCGAATACCAGGATCATGGCGGGCAGGCGTCAGCCTTGCTCGTCCATGACGCGCAGCTTCTCAACGCGGCGGCGGAAATCCTCGTCGGTGGAAAATTCGGCGGAGAGGTAGGACGAGACCAGATCTACCGCGAGCCAGGCGCCTACGATCTGAGCACCGATGCACATGACGTTGACGTCGTCATGCTCGACGCTCTGATGGGCGGAATGGACGTCGTGGCAGACGGCGGCGCGGATGCCCTTCATCTTGTTGGCGGCGATCGAGGCGCCGACGCCGGTGCCGCACACCATGATGCCGCGTGCGGCTTCGCCGGATGTTACCTTCTGCGCCACGGCCCGCGCGATGTCGGGGAAATCCACCGGCCTGTCGTCATAGGAGCCGACGTCGATGATGTCGTGGCCGAGCTTGCGGATGTGGTCGATGACGGTCTGCTTGAGCGGCCAACCGGCGTGGTCGGATCCGATGACGAGACGCATGTAATGTCCTTCTTGATCTTGCATGGACCGTGACAGCCGCGTGCGGCTGTCACGGCTCTTGGTTCAGCTGCGCATGTCGGGCGGCAGCTCGACCCCGTGGAATTTCTTGTAGATTGCGTTGAGCTTGCCGTTCTTGACGTTCTCGGTGATCCAGGCGTTGAGCTTGTCCATCAGGTGCTGCTCGCCCTTCTTGAGACCGATGGCGAGGTCGAACGTCGCCAGCGGAATCCTGGACTCGAACACGCGCGAGGGGTTCTTCACGCCGATCTGGTTGATGATCGTCGCGGACGAGGCGACACAGTCGACCTGACCGGAGACGGCCGCGGTCACCATCGTGGCATCGTCGTCGTAACGGGCGATCTTGAGGTCCTTGTCCTTCATGTTGGACAGGGTCGTGTCCTGCGTGGTGCCGCGGGAGACGCCGATCGACTTGTCCTTCAGGTCGGGCCAGTCCTTGACGGTCGATGATTTCAGGCAGCCGACATCGGATTGCAGTGTTGCGTAACGCTTGGTGAAGTCAATCACCTTGGCGCGGTCCGGCGTCACTGACAGGGTCGAAATGATGATGTCGGCCTTGCCGGTCAGGACGTTCGGGATGCGGGTCGCGCCGGTGGTCTGGATGAACTCGAGCTCGAGCCCCCAGTCCTTGGCGAGCAGCTGCGCCACTTCGACGTCGGACCCGGTGGCTTTCATGGTGCTATCCATCATGCCGGAGGGCGGGATGGCGAGGTCGGTCGAGATGCGGATCTTCTTCGCCTTCATGATGTCGTCGAGCAGGTCCGCCGATGCCGGCGTGGCGGCCATCATGAGGAAACAGCACAGCGCGGCCGCTGTCCCCAGCAATGTCTTGTTGGTCATCCCTAGTTCTCCTCTCCTGTTATGATTTTAAGTTTCCAGTGCCCACGAATTGCGTGAGCTCTGGCGTCGTCGGCGACGTCAGGATCGAAGCGGCGCCGGTCTCGTGGACCTTTCCGCGATGCATGAAGACGATCCGGTCGGCGATCCCCTTGGCAAAGCCCATCTCGTGGGTGACCATCACCATGGTCATTCCATCGGCCGCCAATTGCTCGATCACCTTCAGCACTTCGCCGGTGAGTTCGGGATCGAGCGCGGAAGTGACCTCGTCGAACAACATCACTTTCGGCTGCATCGCCAGCGAACGGGCGATCGCGGCGCGCTGCTGCTGGCCGCCAGACAGCTGTTCGGGATAGGCATGCAGCTTCTCCTCAAGTCCGACCTGCGCCAGCACTTTTTGTGCGAGATCCTTGGCCTGCGAGCCGGACAAGCCCTTCACGGCGCAGGGGGCCAGCGTGATGTTCTGCTCGATCGTGAGGTGCGGAAACAGATTGTAGCTCTGGAACACGATGCCGACATCCTGGCGCAGCGCGCGCAAGTTCACATCCGGACGGTCGACACGGTGCCCGCAGACGACGATCTCGCCGGCGTCGACCTTCTCGAAGCGGTCGATGCAGCGCAGCGCCGTGCTCTTGCCGGAACCGGAGCGGCCGATCAGCGCCAGCACCTCGCCGCGTTCGACGGCAAACGAGACGCCGTCGAGCACACGGAGCGGGCCGAAGCTCTTCTGCACGTTGCGGAGCGATACGATCGGTTCGGAGGAGGGTGCGTTCTGCTGCATGTCAGGCTGGCGCCAGGTTGGATCGGCCACGCCCCATCCGCCGTTCCAATCTTTGACTGAACAGCGACAGCGGATAGCACATGGCGAAATAGGTGACGGCGATGATCGCGTAGATGGCGAACGGCTCGAACAGCGAGTTGTTGACGATCTGGCCAGAGCGCATCAGCTCGACGAAGCCGACGACGGAGGCGAGCGAGGTGTTCTTGATGATCTGCACCATGAAGCCGACGGTCGGCGGCGTCGCGATGCGGATCGCCTGCGGCAGGATCACTTTCATCATGCGCTGGGTCCGGCTCAGCGCGAGGCCCTCCGCGGCCTCCCATTGCGGCTTCGGTACCGACTGGATGCAGCCGCGCCAGATCTCGCCGAGATAGGCGGCGACGTAGAGCGTGAGCGAGGCGCCGGCGGCAGCTAACGGCGAGACCTGCAAACCGATGGCGGCAAGGCCGAAATAGCCGAGGAACAGGATGACGAGCAGCGGCGTGCCCTGGATGAGCTGGACATAGAGGGCACTGGCGATCCGCACGGATTTGAGCGGCGAGATCCGCGCCAGCGCGATCACGAAGCCGACGATGCCGCCGCCGATCAGCGCGATCGCCGACAGGCCAATGGTCCACAGCGCGCCCTGGCCCAAAAACATCAGATGATTGATGTTGAGATGTCCGCCCATGATCATCTCACAATGGCGTGCCGAGCCGGCGCCGGCGCGGAAACAGCACGAGGCCGAGGCCCCAGAAGCCGGCGCGCATCACCAGCGACAGGATCACGTAGAGCACGGCGACGATGATGTAGGTCTCGAAGGCGCGATAGGTGTCCGACTGGATGTAGTTGGCAACGGCCGTGAGCTCCTCGGCCGAGATTTGCGAGCAGACCGAGGAGGCCAGCATCAGCAGCACGAACTGGCTGGTCAGCGCCGGATAGACCTTCTCGATCGCCGGTAGCAGGATGATGTGCCAGTAGATCTGCAGACGCGACAGCGCCAGGCCTTCGGCCGCCTCGATCTGCCCGCGCGGGATCGCCTCGAAGCCGGCACGCATGATCTCGGCGGTGTAGGCGCCGACATTGATCGTCAGCGCGGCCACGGCCACGGTGAAGGCGGAGAACTTCAGGCCGAGGCTGGCGAGGCCGAAATAGACCAGGAATATCTGGACCAAGAGGGGCGTGTTGCGGATGGTCTCGACATAGACCTTGCAGGCGCCTGCAATCAGCGCGTTGTGCGTGCCGCGTCCGACCGCCGCGAGCGTGCCGAACAGGGCTCCGAGCACCGTCGCGAAGGCCGCAAGCTCCAGCGTGAGAGCGGCGCCGGCGAGAAAACTCGGCCAACGCTCCAGCACCGCGGGAAAGTCGAGTTGGAGGCTCATCGTGTTAGATTCAGCCGGTTACCTGGTTGGTCATGCGGTCATAGACGCGGAACAGCGCCTGATTGCCGTTGCTGCCTTCGCCGTGGGCACGCGCATCGACATATTGGCTGGTGACAAGCGCGGTGCCGGGGAGCGGCACGCTCAGCGCCTGCGCGTGCTCCTGCACCAGGCGGAGGTCCTTGAGCTGCAGATCGATGCGGAAGCCGGCCGAGACGTCGCCCGCGATCATCGCGGAGCCGAGCTTGTCGAGCATCCAGGAGGCCGCGGAGCCACCGAGCAGCACGCGGCGCAGCAGATTGAGATCAAGGCCGGAGGCACGGCCGAGCGCCAGCGCCTCGCAGATCGCCTGAATGTTGATGCCGCAGATCAGCTGATTGCAGAGCTTGACGGTCTGGCCGGCGCCGGATGCGCCGACATGCGTGATGGTCGTACCCATCGCACGGAAGAACGGCTCTGCTTTGGCAAAGGCTTCAGCATCGCCGCCGGCCATGATCGAGAGCGCAGCGTTCTGGGCGCCCACGGGGCCGCCGGAGACCGGCGCGTCGATGAAGCCGACGCCGGCTTTTTGCAGATCGGCATGGATGCGGCGAACGGCAACCGGCGAGATCGTGCTCATGTCGACGATGAGCTTGCCGGGAGGCGGGGATTTCAGCAGGCCGTGCCCACCGTAAATGGTCGCCTCGACATGGGGCGTGTCGGGCAGCATGGTGATGACGATATCGGTGCCTTGCGCGGCATCGGCGGGACTCTCGGCGCGCGTCGCGCCTTCCTTGATACTGTCGGCCAGCGCGGCTTCGTTCAGATCGAAGACGCGGACCGCGTGTCCGGCCACCAGCAGATTGCGCACCATCTCCCGGCCCATCGTGCCGATGCCGATGAAGCCGACATTGCCCTTGTCGTTCCGTCCCATGTCATCAGTCCGTTTCTTGTTTGATCGGCTTCTTGATCGATTGGAAGTCCGCGATCAGCCCGAAGCGCTGGTCTTGTCGATATCGCCGACGACGGCGCGTCTGCGGTATTCGTCGCCGATCGCAAAATGCTTGCGTAGCGTCGCATCCGCGCGCTCCGGATCGCGCGCAATGACCGCTTCGAAGATTCGGCGGTGATCGTCCATCAGATAGGTCTTCACCGACGGGAAGGCCTGCACCAGCTCGCGGCGGCTGCGGTGCGAATGCGTCAACAGGCCCGCCAACGAAGCGTGCAGGACCGTCAGCGTCTCCGAATGCGAGGCGACGACGATGGCACGATGGAAGTCGAAGTCGGCCATGCCGCCCGCATCTGCCTCGTCGATCGTCTCCCCGATCTTCGCGAGCGCGCGCTGCAGCCGTTCGAAATCGGCGATGTTGGCGCGCTCGCAGGCGAGGCGGACCGCCTGGCATTCGATCGCGACGCGCGCCTGCATGACGTCGTCGAGCATGTCCGCGTGCTGGGCCAGCGCGAAGGTGAAGAAGTCGTTCAGCACCGACACGTCCGGCCGCGTCACCACGGTGCCGATGCGGTCGCGGATCTCGACGATGCCGAGCACGGTGAGGGCGCGCAGCGCCTCGCGGACGATGGGTCGGCTGACGCCGAGCAGGGTAGCGAGCTCGCGCTCGGAGATCAGGCGATCGCCAGGCTTGAGCGAGCCCGCAAGCAGGCGCTCGCGCAAGAAGGCAAACACCTTCTCGAACCCTTTTTCGCCGTCGGTGGCCCGCTTGAGTTCCATCCCTGTCTCTTTGGTCTGATCGTGGTCAGACCAGTATGATGACCAATGCGCGGACGTCAAGAGGCTTGGATCGGACAGTTTGGACAAGATCCCAAACGGCTCTATGGCTGCATGACAGGACGCCGGTCGCGCGAATGTCGCCGCTGAGCTTCGCTCTCGGTTCAGCTCCGCGTGGGGCGATGTCGGCGTCGCGCGCCCGACAGGCACTCTTGTTCAGGACACGGCTCAGCCCGGCATGGCCTGGTTGGCAATCCTCGCGCTCTCCTGGCTTTCGACCGACGCGAGGAGGTCCAATTGTCTCGCCAGAGCGAGAGGGGCATTGGAAACGCTCAGAAGAACATTGGCGAGGCGAGTCGCCGATCTTCCATCGTTGGCGCGCGCTCGATATTGCTCGGCGAACTCCCGGCATTCCTCGGCTTTGAGCATTTCAGCCCCCAAAGAAAGAGAACTGAACGCCACGTGGCGATCCTCGTTCCTAGATCGTCTGTCCAACGGACGAGTCCAGCCAGAGAGGCCAGGACTTGGTCGGATCTTGCGGCGCGCTGTCCGAGTTGCAATCATCCATGCAAACCGCGATCATGATTCAGTGACCTTCACGTCTCTCAGAAGCAACGTCCGCCGCCTTTACGAGGGCGCCACGCCGAGCGGCGTCCGCTTCCGCTACGCTCTGCTCGCTTTCGATATCGTGACGGTGCTGTTCATCATCGCAACCTCCTTCCTGCAGCCCAGCGAGATTGTTGAGACGCTCGATGTCTTGTTCGGCGTAACGTTACTTGCCGACTTCTCGGCACGGCTCCTCGTCGATCGGCATCCGTTTCGAAAATTTACTCAACTCGCGACCTGGGCTGACATGGTTGCGATCGTGTCCTTCCTGGCACCGCTAGCCGGAGAGGCGGGAGGCTTTCTCCGGATCCTGCGAACGTTGGGACTGCTGCGCGACTACCAGATGCTGGTGAGGTTGCGTATCGATTCTCCGTTCTTTCGGCGCAACGAAGACGTCATCTTCGCCGTGACGAACCTGGCGGTGTTCATATTCGTCATGACTGGGATCGTTTACGAGACCCAGAAGTTTCGCAACGATCAGATCCGGAACTACGCCGATGCCCTGTATTTCACCGTCACGGCGCTGACAACGACAGGCTTTGGCGACATTACCTTGCCGGGCACGGTCGGTCGTTTGATCACCGTCGTGATCATGATTTTCGGCGTAACTCTGTTCTTCAATCTCGCCCGCGCGCTGCTCAGTCCGCACAAGGTGCGATTTTCTTGCCCGGCTTGCGGGCTCCAGAGGCACGATGCCGACGCCGTGCATTGCAAGGCCTGTGGCACCGTTCTCAATATTCCTGACGAGGGCGCCACCTGAGGAGCTCTCGGGCCGGCGACGCAGGTGGACGTCGCTGCTGACAGCATGTTCCAGCAGGGGCTGGCTATGACCCTCTCCTGACAAACGGGGAGGGGTCACGCCGATCGAGGCAAGCTGTCAATGCGGTGAGCCGGTTCTCTAATCCGTGTTCTATCGGCGCTCAACTATCAATGCTTCCCAGAAATACCGCGCCACCTCGGCTTGCGCTTCGTACACGCCGATGCCGATGTCGCGGAGAAACTCGGGCTTGTCTCTGAGATCCGCGCGCAGCTCTGCCCTGAAACGAGACCGCCGCCACCATGTGGCGGGTAGACTGAAGATCGCGCGGATGCGAAGGCCGTCATCCTCGAAGGTCAATCCCGTTGCCGGTACGACGGCTGGCCGTTCGAGAACCGGGGTTTGCGCCAATCGGGGCGTCGAGATCGGCAAAGCTTGCGATCGCATGTCTCAGAACTCCCAAAACTCGTTCGTGGTCGCCGCGCAACAAGCCGAAGGCGCGGCAATCCGGTTCATTCCTCTCGGGGCGGAGCGTGGCGCCTGCCGCAGGTTCAGGCTCTTGTGCATTCTCTCGGCTTGCAATGAGGCGAACAGCGAGCGCCTCGCTCGCAAGAATTAGTCCTGTGAATCCCATGTTGCGATCCGATTTCGGCGCCAACTATCCGAAATTCGCGGAAAACGTGCGATCTGAGCGCAATTCTTGCAATCGACCGTAAGATGCAGCCCGCCACATTGTTTCACGCATCGCCAACCTGGCCAGCAACAGGCTCAGTCGCATCTACTCGGTGATGAACCGCAACAGAGGCTGGAGTTCTCACTCGACCTCGAGATGCCGCAGGGACGTAGGCTCCGTCGTCAGAGCGCGTCGGGCTGCATTCGAAGCTGAGTTTTGTGTTGGCCAACGCCAGTTCGTCCGAACTTCATGGCATGAATGGCTTCACAGTCTCTCGTTTTCCGCGAAATCCGGATAAAGGCCGCCACAACCGGATAGCCGCGCATGCGACGGCATACTTAGATCTTGGCAAGTTCGAGATTCTTCAAGCAGGAGCTCAGAGGAGCGGAGCCGGAGATGCGTCTGGAGGGCTGCCTTCTCATCGTCACAACATTCGGAGATCCACCATGCCTACCGCAACTGGCACGCGCCGCCTCGCGACGCCCGACGACCGGGCGGAGCCCAACCGATGGCGTCTCGGATTTTTCATCGCCCTGCCATGCTTTGTATTGATTGCAATCGCGGCTTTCTCGCAGCAGCCACCCGCAAAAGCATCAATCGACCCCACGGGGCCGTTGCCGGGGATCAATATTCCCTGATCGATTCTGCGTTGCGCCCATTCGCACGGAGCTGAGAGTCTATTTGCATAGGGCATTCATGATCCAGACCGCGGGGGATCTGCATTTCTGCTCATCTGATTTCAGTTTGCCTTGGCGCCTGTTTTACCTGGGCCTTTTGGGAAAAAGAAATTCGCCGGCGTCGGCAACGGCACTGCGAGCTCGTCGACGAGGCGCGACGCTCGCTGAAGCCCGGTCACTAGCCTGGAGATTATCATGCGAGCTCTTACAACCACCGCCGTTACGAACGCTCTTGTCCGGGCATTTCCTGCATCTTCATTACAGGCCTATGCGCTCAAACAGCTCGTGTTGTTCTGCGGAGCGGTCCTCTTCGTTTGGCTTTTGTCGACGACTTACGGGCTCGATCTCAGCGCCGGATTCTTCTAGCCGATCGGTTTGGACAATGAGCACCATCTCCTATCCACCTGAAGCTGCCCCCAAGGTTCATGGTCGCCTGGTCGAACCGGACAAGCGTCGCATCTTCGCTTTCATCATGTCGGCGTTACACTTGTCGCGGCGGCGGCACGCAAGTCGCGTCGTGCGCCAGTATGCGCACCTGCTCACACACGAACTCAAACAGGATTCCGGAGAACGGGAATGACCGTTGGCAGCTCGACGGGTCAAGGAAGATTGATGGTCCGCCGCCCCCAGGCCCGAGGCGAAATGGGTTGGCTGTTGGCCGTAGCAGCCGCATTTCTCATCGTTCACATCGTCGCCTTGGCAATCTGGGGACGCGCTTCAGCAGTTGAGACCGCGAATTCCCGGCCTGAGACGGTATGCTTGTTGTGCGATTGAGCAGCTGAAGCTGAGGGAAGGGGTAGGGCTCGAAGTACCACAACAGCCTTCCTACTCTGGCTTGCGAAGCATAGCCTTGCGATCGGTCTAGCTAAATTCCTTGTCGCTTTTGCGGAAGAGCGGACGCCTGAGTAGGAGGCAGAAGAGGCGCGCGTACCCGTTTTCACGGATGCGTCGCAGGAGCCGAAGCCACAGGGATGCATACTCCTACAGACGCGCGATCATTCATCACTTCGACTTATCGACATTCCAAAATAGCGGGGTAGCGGGGCCATCGAGCACACCGGAAAGCGATTTCCGCCAAGCGCTCGGTCTCACATATTGCCCAAGCGGGATATAGATCACTTGATCGTAGACTTCCTTCTGGATCTCCTCGGCGATCTTCTTCTGCTCGCTGGGCAATGACGAGCGCGCATACGCATCGCGGAGTTGCTCGATCTTGGCGTCCTCGGGCCAGCCAAACCAACCGCCTATCTTGCCCCTTGTATTGACTGCATTGTTGACCAGGGGGTTCATCATGTCGGAAGCGGCCGTGGTCGTGAAGAACATGTTCCAGCCGCCCTCATTGACGGGCTTCTGGCTGTTTCGACGGCTCACAACTGTTTGCCAGTCAGTCGCCTGCAAGTCTACGTTGAACCCTGCCTTGCGCAACAGTTGAGCAACGACGGTTGGCTGCGGCTTCAGCATCCATTCATTGGGTGCCAGGATGACGACCGGTGTGCCGTCATACCCGGTTGCTGCCAAGCGGCTCTTCGCCTCCGAAATGCCATCGCCCTTGACCAAACTCGCTGAACCGACATCGGATGCGAGCGGCGTATCGCAGATGAAGATTGCACCACAGATCTTATAGTTTTTGGGATCTCCGACCAGCGCGTCCAGCACGTCCTTCTGATTGATTGCCAGAAGCGCGGCACGGCGTATCTCGACCTTGTCAAAGGGCGGCAGCAGGAAGTTCATACGTCCGTATGTCTGAAAGCCGTCCTTGTTCAGAGTTCTGATCTCTATATCGTTGTTCTTTTGAAGGCTTGGCAGCAGGTCAACGGGCGCACTTTCTACAAAATCGATTTCGTTGGACTGCAGGGCGTAGATGGCAGTCTGCGCGTCAGGCATCGTGATCCACTCGACGCGATCGACCTTCACTATCTTGCCGCCAGAGGTCCCGCTCGGCGGCTCCTTGCGCGGCACGTAGGCGGCGTTTTTTTCGTAAGCGACTTTTACACCTGGCCGAAACTCGGTTTGCACGAACTTGAAAGGGCCTGACCCGATCTGCTCGGAAATCTGCTTGTCCGGTGGCGTCTCGGCAAGCCGCTTGGGCATCATGAATGGCACTAGCGTCGACTGCTTTGCGATCGATTGCAGCACGAGCCCGTAGGGTTCCCTAAGCTTCAGCGTGATTGTCTTCGCGTCGGTAGCCTCGAGGCTCGCGGCGGAATCCATCAGCCTCTGGCCCATCCCGTCACTCTTGCTCCACCGTTTGAGCGACGCCACGCAATCTTCTGCGGTCACTGGCGTACCGTCGTGCCAATTCAGCCCGTCGCGCAGAGTGAAGGTGTAGGTGAGCCGGTCGTCGGAGATTTTCCAGTCTGCCATCTGAGGCTGGACATCGAAATTAGCGTCGGTTGCGAGAAGGGTATCGTAGACCATGTAGCCGTGGTCACGCGTGATGTAGGCAGGGGTGAAGATCGGATCGAGGATGCGCAGATCCGAATGCATCACGGCCGTGATGGTCTTACCGGCGGCGAACGCCGCGAGACTAAGCGGTGGCGAGCATGCAAGGACCGACAGGAGGGTACTCAATGTGATGGCGAGACGTTTCCTGCGCGAAATCCGAAACATCCTACGTCTCCTGAAGAGATCCCAGTTGAAAAGTGTGTATACGTAAGATCCCGGACAATGAACGCTCTTCACCCCTTGCTGTCCCTGGCGCGCGGGCTGTTTTGTCCGTCGCTCCTGTGCTTTTCGCGCCACTGTTCTTCGCTGATCTCGCCCGAGCGCGGCCCACCCAATCCCCGATACAGGCCCTTTAGCGGGGCTTTTGTGCGGAGCGTTAAACACGGACTGCATGGAAAGCCCCCCGGTTCACGTCGGCGTAAGGACGCAAGCAGATGATTCAATTGGCCTGGGCAGCCCGTTCGTGGCGCGGCTGCGGAGTGGGGGCTGAACCTTTCTGCCTGGCGGATTAGACCAGGACGCGACTGGCCGACTTCTAAAGCGGCGCTATCGACCCTTGGCGGGTTTTTTGGGCGGGATCGGGCGGCCGGCCCGGCTGCGTGTCAAAGTATTCGACGGGCTTTCACCAAATTGGTTGCGATACTCGATCGCGAAACGTCCCAAATGACTGAAGCCCCACTCCATTGCAATTTGGGTAACGCTTGCAGCGCAGTCTGTGCCCAAAAGTGCCTGGCGAGCTTTGGCAAGCCGGGCGTTGCGCAAGTAGCGCATCGGCGAGACGCTGCGATGATCCTTGAAATGCTCGAGCAATGTTCGTCCAGGGACGCCAGATGCCTTGGCAATATCCACCAACGTAATCGGCAAATGCAAATGCGCCTCCATGAAATCGATGGCGCGCTTCACATCCCCCGGCCCATTCTTGTTTTCCAGGCGGTTCAGGGCGGCAGTGTAGTTGCTGGCCTGATTGAGCAGCAATCCCGTGATAATGAGTTGCTCGTACATATTCAGCATAAGGGGACTGGCCCCCTCCGGTCCCGCCTCGTCCAGGTCGGCGATGGCCAGATGCACTTGGCGGCGCAGGCTGCGCCCATGCGTCGTGCCGAAGTCGAGCTCTGGCAGAAACTCCAGCCTTCGTCCCGGTTGGTCGCCAAGCAACGCTGCCAGCTGCGTCATCACGGCGGCTTTGGTGATGTGGAGCGTTAACCGGTCGCTTTCGGCCGCTGACCGCATGGTATATTCTTCGGTCGAGGAGACGACGAATGAGCGGGCCGGGCTGCATTCAAGACTGCGTGCTTTGTTAGCAAACTCGGAACTGCCGCGCAGAGGAATGCTGATCAGGAAACGCTCCGGCCGCCCAAGATCTCGGGCCCCCGCCAAAACCGCAGACCCATAGTAGATGCGACCCATGTTGGTGTTGGGCAAAAAAACCATACGCGAAACGAGGTCGAGTGTGCCGGAATCGCGCGGTGACATTTCGAAGAAATGCGCCCCGCGCTCCATGAAAGCGTACGTCTCGTCCAGGTTCTTGCTGGCAAATATTTCGTAGCGGCTGAGAAGGCCTCCGGTCGGTTCGCGCATTCCCAGCCCCTTTCGCGGTTCATCTGGTTGCCGGACCACCGCGGCTCAACCTTGTAGCAGGCCTCCGGGCTCCAGTCTCTCGTTTTCGCGACTTCCGGATAGCTGCCGCCACGGTTGGATGGCCGCGCCGAACAGTCACGAACAGGTCTTGCGGGCAGTGCTGGGCTCGCCACTAAAGTCGCGCGCGCCAGCATGCAAAAATGCATTCGCGAAATCACGCGGCATGAAGCCAGAAAGAGGAGGGGGAAGCGTGCATCTCAACGGCGCGATTTTATTGGACTTGAGGCACCGACAGGACCTCCCGTCGATGTACTGCCGGCGGCGCACTGAAATTCTTCGATGGTGACATCCTGCAAGTGTTTTGCCCGACGAGTCAAACTCAATTTCGGAATATACGCAACTTATTGATCCGGCAGTGGTCGGCTACTGTGCATGGGGTTGTTTTTCATGTTTTTGTTTGGACTGTCCCGCAAGCGGCAAGCTTGTCATGGCGGTGAGACGGTTTTCGAAGTGACGGAGGCGCTTTCCAGCGTGATACGCTGCACCTCATCGACGGCAAGAACTTGGGGTGAGCTAGGCGCATGACCGCTGCACGTTCGTGCTCTTGAGGCCATTTTGAAAAACTGATTTGGTTCCGGCCCTGGAAATGGGGAGGAAACCATGATGCGTCTCTTTGCGCGAGTGATGCTCGCAATGTGTCTCGTCGTTGCAGCCTGCTTCAATGTCCACGCGCAGACGAAGCCGAAGGTGACTTCGCTCGGACCGGATTTTCCCAAGGCCGCGCTGTTCGTCGGTAACAGCTTCTTTTACTATAACAACGGCATGCCCGGGCATCTCACCTTCATGGAGCGGGCTGCCGATCCCGCCAACAAGGCGGCCTATCGCAACACCATGGTGACTATCGGCGGCTCCGGCCTCGACTGGCACGATATGGACAATCTGCTGCGGCCGGGCGGCCTCGGCGCCTATTCCTTCGACGAGCAGAACAACGTTATCTTCAACAAGCCTGGCCGGCAGTATGACGCCGTCGTGATGATGGATTGCAGCCAATGTCCGATCCATCCGCAATTGAAGGATGCGTTCACGACCTTCGCCGGGAAGGACAGCGAGATCGTCCGCGCTCACGGCATGCGGCCGGTGCTGTTCATGTCTTGGGCCTATGCCGATAAGCCCGAGATGACGGAGACATTGGCCGAGGCCTATACGACGGCCGGCAATGCCAATGATGCGCTGGTCATTCCTGCTGGCCTTGCCTTCGCGCGCGTGCGCAAGCTCCAGCCGGAGCTCAATCTCTACGCGCCGGACAAGCGACATCCCAGTCCGGCGGGCACCTATCTGGCGGCATGCGTGACGTTCGCCGCGCTGACGGGACGTTCTCCGGTCGGCAATGCCTACGTCATGGGGCTGGATGCCGAGACGACACAGCTGCTGCAGAAGGCGGCATGGGATACGGTGCAGGAATATTACGGGCGATGAACTTAGGAAATCGCCGCTATTTCAACACCACCCACGTCGGCGCGTGATCGCTGGCGCCATCCTCGCCGCGGACCTGCTTATCGACACCCGCCTTGGCCAACCGTGAGGCAAGGGCAGGGCTGAGCAGGAGATGATCGAGCCGCAGGCCCGCATCGCGCGGCCAGCGGTTTCGCTTGTAGTCCCAGAACGTGTAGATGCGCTGCTCCGGATGCAGCTCGCGGATCGCATCGCACCAGCCTTGTTCGACCAATGAGGCAAAAGCCGCGCGGCTCTTCGGCTGGATCAGCGCATCCTTGTCCCATGAGCGCGTCGGATAGATGTCGATCTCATCAGGCGCGACGTTGTAGTCGCCGGCGAGCACCACTGGCAGATCCTGCTTGATGAAGGTCCTGGCGTGGCGCCTGAGACGTGCGAACCAGTCGAGCTTGTAGTCGAATTTCGGTCCCGGCTGCGGATTGCCGTTGGGCAGATAGATGCTGGTGACGATGATGCCGCGCACGGCGGCCTCGATGTAGCGCGCTTCGTGATCGCCAGTTCGTCCAGGCAAGCGGTCGCGGGTGAGAATGGGCTCGGCCTTGCGGGCGAGGATGGCGACCCCGTTCCAGGTTTTCTGTCCACACCATACCGCGCCATAGCCGGCCTTTTCGATCGCGGCCGCCGGAAATTCGCCATCACTTGCCTTCAATTCCTGAAGCGCGACGACATCGGGCTTCGACGCGCGCAGCCATGCCAAGAGATTGGGCAGGCGGCGGTTGATGTTGTTGATGTTGAATGTCGCGATCTTCATGTAGAGCTACCGGCTCCTGCCTTCCGTACCCGGAGATACAATGTCCAAGTTGAACTTTGCCGCTATCGTCGTCGCTGTCGCGTTCTCCGGGCTCGCGTCGGCACAATCGCCGGACCCGCGCGGTGCGTGCAAGGCAGATTACGACAAATTCTGCGCCGGCATCGCGCCCGGCGGCGGCAAGGTCATTGCCTGCCTCAACGACAAGCGCGACCAGCTCAGCGCGACCTGCAAGACGACGCTGGACAGCAGGAAGAAGAAGTAAGTCTCGTGTCCCGGACGCGCGAAGCGCGAGCCGGGACCCAGAAGGCGGCACGACGCAATGTAGAGAAATGGGTCCCGGCTCTGCAGCGCACTACGCCGCGACGCACGGCGCACTGCGCTGCGTGCGGGGGACGAGAGTCTTCATCGGGACTAGCCCGGCAGCGGCGGCGGGGCCGGCGGCTGCTCGACCGGCGGCGGTGAGGGCGGCTGCTCGGCTCCGGTCGCGGCAGCCGGCTTGACCAGCGGCTCTTCCACATTGCCGCCCTTGTAGAGCCGGGCATAGCGGTGCCCGAGGCTGGTCAGCACCTCGTAGCCGATGGTGCCGAAATGATGCGCGAGCTCATCGACGGTGATGCCCTCGCCGAGCAGCGTCACCATATGGCCGCGCCGCGCCGCATTCGGCGGCAGATCGGTGATGTCGATCGCGATGAGATCCATGGAGACGCGGCCGGCGACGGGGCAGCGCTTGCCGGCGACGATGACCTCGGCGCCGCGGGTGCCGTCATTGGAGCTGGCGGCGCGGAAATAGCCGTCGGCATAACCGACTGCGATGATCGCCAGTTTCGTCGGCCGCCGCGCAGTCCAGGTGCCGCCATAGCCGACGCTCTCGCCGCGCTCGATGGTGCGGGTCTGCACGATGCGCGCCTTGAGATCGACCACCGGCTGCATCGGATTGTCGGCCTCCGGCGTCGGGTTGACGCCGTAGAGCGCAGCCCCCGGCCGCACCAGGTCGAACTGGAACGGCGCGCCGAGGAAGATGCCGGAGGAATTGGCGAGCGCCGCCGGCACGCCGGAGAATTCGCTGGCGATAGCGCGGAAGGCCGCGAGCTGCTTGGCGTTCACCGGGCTGTTGAGCTGCTCGGCGGAGACCAGATGGCTCATCACCAGCGTGATGCCGTGATCGCCAGCGTTGATGCGGGGGATGATGGCCTGCGCTTCCGATAGTGTAAGGCCAAGCCGGTTCATGCCGGTGTCGATGTGCACCGCTGCGCCCCCGGTCCAGCCGGTGCGGCGGCAGAACACGTCCCACTCCGCGAGCTCGTTGAGATCGCCGATTACCGGCCGGCAATTGATCTTGGCGTAGTGCTCGCCGGTGTTCTGGAAATAGCCGCCGAGCACGTAGATCGTGGGCTCCGGGACGGCCGCGCGCACCTTGCGCGCCTCGTCGATCGTGGCGACGAAAAAGGTCCTGCAGCCGGCCTTGCTCAGCGCACGCGCGACCTCGGCGGCGCCGCAGCCATAGGCGTCGGCCTTGATCACCGCCGAGCACTCGGCCGGCACCGCCGTCTTCTCGAGCTTGCGCCAGTTGGCGATGATGGCGTCGAGATCGACGGTCAGCACGCCGCCATAGGCTGCGAGCGCGGCGGCCTGATTGGCCTCCGCGGAGAGAAGGCCGGATTGCGGGTTCATTTTCGGGTCGGACGCCATTGTCATGGCGCCGTTTTACGCAAGAGGCCGTTCTGGTTCAAGGAACTCAGTAGTCGCTGCCGCTGCGGGCCGGCACCTGACTGTCAGGCGCGAGGTCGCCGAACCGCGTGACCGAGGCTTCGAACGCCAAATCGACGGTGCCGGTCGGACCGTGGCGCTGCTTGCCGATGATGACCTCGGCTTTTCCGTGCGCAAGACTCATGTCAAGCTGCCACTTCTCGTGTTCAGGCGTGCCTGGGCGGGGCTCCTTCATCGCGAGGTAATATTCCTCGCGGTAGACGAACAGCACGACGTCGGCGTCCTGCTCGATCGAGCCGGATTCACGCAGATCCGAGAGCTGCGGCCGCTTGTCGTCACGCGATTCGACCTGACGCGAGAGCTGCGACAGCGCGATGACGGGAACGTTGAGCTCCTTGGCCAGTGCCTTCAGGCTGGTCGTGATCTCAGTGATTTCCTGCACGCGATTATCGCTCCGCTTGCCCGAGCCCGAGAGCAGCTGGATGTAGTCGATCACGAGCAGGTCGAGGCCCTTCTGGCGCTTCAGCCGGCGCGCCCGCGCCATCAGCTGCGCGATCGACAGGCCGCCGGTGGCGTCCACGTAGAAGGGCAGCGACTGCAGCTCGATCGAGACCTCGCGGATCTTCTCGAAATCGGCTTCCGAGATGCCGCCGCGGCGGATGTGGGAGGAGGGAACACCGGTGCGCTCGGCCACGATACGCGTGGCGAGCTGGTCGGCCGACATTTCGCAGGAGAAGAAGCCGATCACGCCACCATTGGCAGCCTTCATGGTGCCGTCGGCCTGGAGCTCCGGAACATAGGCCTGGGCGACGTTGTAGGCGATGTTGGTCGCCAGCGACGTCTTGCCCATGCCGGGACGTCCCGCGACGATGATGAGGTCGGAGCTCTGCAGGCCGCCCATCTTGGTGTCGAGGTCGCGCATGCCCGTCGAGATGCCGGACAGCTTGCCGTCGCGCTGGAACGCTTTTGCGGCGAGATCGACCGCGACCGCCAGTGCCTGCGAGAATTTCTGGAAGCCGCCGTCATAGCGGCCGGATTCGGCGAGCTCGTAAAGCTTGCGCTCGGCGTCCTCGATCTGCGCCCGCGGCTGGAAATCGACCGGCGCGTCATAGGCGACGTTGACCATGTCCTCGCCGATGCCGATCAGGTCGCGCCTCAGCGACAGGTCGTAGACCGTGCGGCCGTAGTCCTGCGCGTTGATGATGGTGGTCGCTTCGGCGGCGAGCCGCGCAAGATACTGCCCGATGGTCATGCCGCCGATATCGGTATCGGCGGGCAGGAACGTCTTCAGCGTGACGGGCGTCGCGATCTTGCCCATCCGGATCAGGCTGCCGGCGGTCTCGAAGATGGTCTGGTGCAGCGGCTCGAAGAAATGCTTCGCCTCCAGGAAGTCGGAGACGCGGTAGAAGGCGTCGTTGTTGACCAGGATCGCGCCCAGAAGGCTCTGTTCCGCCTCGATATTGTGCGGCGCGCTCCGATAGGCGGGAGTTCCTGCGTCGGGCGCGAGTTTGAGAACGTTCGAATCAGTCAGGGCCATGGTCGGACGTGCTTAGCAATTTTCTTGGGCGGATGCGGGGCCGGGATAAAGCGCCGCCTCGGTGCAAAGCGGAAGCGAAAGCTGACCGCTATCAACCGCTCAGTTAAAATGGTGGATGATTGGCGGTCGCAGCACGCACCGCGCTTGACGGATTTTCGCGGAACCGGTGCGGCCTGGAAGCAGCCGCGACCGCGCCATGGAAAATTCCTGAAGCCGTGAACCTAATGGATTGGCGCGCAGACGTACCGGATAGCGCGCGAATTGACGCAACCCTGGGAGCTTTCGGCTCGGTTCAGACCAGCAGGAGGTAGACCAGCGCAACCAGAGCCGCCCCGACGCCGGTAACGATCAGGGCGTAATCGGTGCGGAGGTCGTCCTGCACGTCGAATGAGGTTTGGGTCTCTTTGCTCATGGCGACGGTCTAAGCCAGGGCCGACCAGACTTATGTGAAGTGGATCACATCTTCCCGGATTCTTTCGGGGGTATGACCGGAACAGGTGGACGGGCAGGGAATTGTCTCCCGCGGTCCGCCAACAGGGAACGAGGCAAGCGATGCGGCCAGAACGGCAGCACCAGATCGGGCGAAGCGAGGCAGCTAGCCGGCTTTGGCTGTCGGGGTTGATTGCGGCCATGGAGCACGCTGAACGGCCCGAAGTGCGTCGCCAGCCTGTCGCACCCGAAATCCTGGCCGAACTGCGGGCGCAATTGGCGTTAACGGCGCTTTTCCGCTCCTCCGAGATTTCGACCCTGCGTCACTAGGACCTATTCACCAGCCAATTTCAGCCTCGGCCTGGTCGCGCCTTCGCGAGCCCGCAGCCGGGCTTCCTCACGCGGCATGTAGTCGCGGGTCGTCGGCACCACGCCCTGGCGGCGGGTGACCTGGATCTGGAAGTTCATCATGTTCTGCTTGCGGAACGTCATCTCGCAGGCCGCGAGATAAAATTCCCACATCAAGGCGAACCGCTCGTCGTAGAGCTGCACGGCCTCCTCGCGCCGCGCCATGAAGCGCTCCCGCCAGGCCTTCAGCGTCTCGGCATAGTGCAGGCGCAGGATCTCGATATCGCAGATCAGCAGGCCCGCGCGCTCGATCGCCGGCAGCACCTCCGACAAAGCGGGGATGTAGCCGCCGGGGAAGATGTATTTGGCGATCCAGGGATTGGTCGAATCCGGGCCCTGCGAACGGCCGATCGAATGCAGCAGCATGACGCCGTCCTCGCTCAACAGCTCGGCGCAGCGCTGGAAGTAGGTGTCGTAGAAGCGGGCGCCGACATGCTCGAACATGCCGACCGAAACGATGCGGTCGAACGGGCCGGCGATGTCGCGATAGTCCTGGAGCAGGAATCTGGCCGAGCCCGTCAAGCCTTTTTCGGAGGCGCGTGCATTGGCGATCTGCAACTGTTCGGTCGAGAGCGTGATGCCGGTGACGTCGGCGCGGGCCATCTCGGCGAGATAGAGCCCGAGCCCGCCCCAGCCCGAGCCGATGTCGAGCACGCGCTGGCCGGGCTTGATGAGCAGCTTGGCGGCAATGTGCCGTTTCTTGGCGAGCTGCGCATCGTCGAGCGTCGTCGCTGGCGTCTGGAAATAGGCGCAGCTGTACTGCTTGTCGGCGTCTAGGAAGAGCGAATAGAGCCGGGCGTCGAGATCGTAGTGATGCGCGACGTTGTCGCGGGCGCGCGAGCGCGGATTGAACTGCTTCAGGTGCCGCGTCAGATAGCGCAGATGCCACCAGGGTTTTGCCCACTGCGGCAACAGGTCGGGTTGATCGAGCAGGACCGCGAGGGCATCAGCTATGGTGCCGCGTTCGACCACGAACTCGCCGTCCATGTAGGCCTCGCCAAGCCCGAGCTCGGGATTGACGAGGATCTTCCGCTCGGCGTCCGGGGTAACGAAGCGCACCGCAACCGGAACGCCGGCGCCGTCGCCGACGGCGAATTTCACCCCGCTTGCGCCGGTCACCGTCATCGACCCGCGGCGGATGAATTGGGACAGGAATCTACGCAACAAACGGTCCATCGACATTTCCTCTCGAGCGAACCCGAAAGATGCGACTAACCCGGCCTTCAGATCTGACGCCCAGGCGGCGCAGCGGTTCCTATGCGTTTGCATCCAATCTGGGGAGGGAGGGGCGGCTGCGCTATTGCGCTGAGTTCACAGCCGATATTCGAAAAGCGCTTAATCACATCCTTGCGCATGGAGGCTGCTTCCATTCGCGGCTCAATCGGATAAAAGGTGACCCGCCGCTGCGCCGGAGGCCGGCTGCACCCCTCGGAATTCAATGGAGATGATGGGAATGTCGAGCCGAGCGCTCAGCCTCGCGACGGTATTGCTTCTGATCGGCTTTGGCGCCGCCGATACCGTTTTTGCGCAGGCGACCAACCTCGAGGCCGGCAAGACCCCGTCTCAGCTTTTCGCGCAGACCTGCAATGCCTGCCACAAGAGCCCGCGCGGACTTCTGAAGTCCGTCGCGCCGGGTTCGCTGCCGGGCTTCCTGCGCCAGCACTACACCACGAGCTCGGACATGGCGGGGATCCTCGCCTCCTATCTCGTCTCCAACGGGGCCACCGACACCCGCTACCAGGCCAAGGACGGGAAGGACAAGAAGGACGGCGCCAAGGAGAAGGAAGCGAACACCGCTCCGGGACAGGCGGGCGAGCATCAGGGCCGCCGCCCGCGCGCTCAGGACGCCGCCAGGCCGGACGGCGAGGCTGCTCCCGCGGCAGAGGGCGCGCGCCAGAAGCGTGCTGCGCGGCCGGCCGAGGAGGGAGCGAAGGATAGCGCCAAGCCCGAGGGACAGGCATCGCCCGAGGGTCGCAAAGGCAAGCGCCGCGGCAAGCCCGGTACCGAGGAGGCGCCGAAGGTGGACGCCACCGCGCCAGTCACTGAAGAGAAGAAGAGCGAGCCAAGGCCCGACGCGGCCAAGGTCGAGCCCGGCCGCGATGAGGCCAAGCCGGACAGCAGCAAGGCGTCCGAGAAGCCCGTTGAGGCCAAGCCGGACAGCGCCAAGGTTGAGCCCCGCGGCAGCGAAGCTCCGGCACTGCGGCCTGATCCGGTCCCGCCGGTAACACCGGCTGCCCCAACCGCCGCGAAGCCTGCCGAGCCGGCCGCACCCAAGGCGGCGGAAGAGGCTGCTCCCAAGCCGGCCGCGCCTGCGGCCAGCTCCGAACCGGCGGCCAAACCACAGGAGCCGGCGCCGCCCGCAACCGCTGCAGCCCCGCCTGCAGCGCCAGCCGGGTCGTCCGGTCCGCCGGCACCGCCGATCTCGCGCTAAGCCGCTATTTTTGATCGACAGGCGGGGGCTGCGTTCATCGCGGCCCCCGCATCGCATTGACCACGGTTAGAGTATTGCTCTAGAGTAATACTCTAGGAGATGTCGATGACGGCGAGCGTGCGAGACGACCTGTTGGAAGCCGGGCTGATCGTGTTCGACCGCGTCGGATTCGAAGCTGCGACGGTCGCGGCGATCCGCACCCGGGCGCGCGCCTCCAATGGCAGTTTCTTTCACGCCTTCGGCTCGAAGAAGGAGCTCGCTGGTGCGCTGTTCCTGGAGGTCTTGCAGCACTATCACGTCGCGGTGCTGGCTGCGCTCGATCCCGTGCCCGATGCGGAGCAGGGCATCGATCGCTTGATCCGGGCGCATCTCGACTGGGTCGTGACAAGCCGGTGTGAGGCGCGCTACCTCTTCGAGATTTCCCGGAGCGAGTGGGGTGCGGATTTGCGCGACGCCCAGCGCGCGCAGAATGCGCGCCTTGCGGAGGGTATCGAGCGCTGGCGGGCGCCATTGGTTGCTGGCGGCGAACTCTTGCCGATGAAACCAGTGATGTTCGTCAGCCAGCTGATCGGCCCGGCGCAGATTTTCTGCCGCGCCTTTTTGTCGGGACGCGACCGCACCGATCCGCGCAGCGAGGCCGACACGCTGATCGCCTGCGCCATCCGTGCGCTACGGCCACTCGATCGCATCAACAAGCAATAAGGAGAGACTGCATGCGTGCCGAAGCAGATCCCGAATTCGCGGCCGTCGCCGAGCACATCCATGCCAATGTCGGCCGGCAGGGCTTCATGAACCTGGTCGGCGCCGAGCTGTCCGAATTGTCGCGCGGCACCTGCACGATTGCCGTGGATCGCCGGCCGGAGCTGCTACAGCAGCACGGCTTCTTCCACGGCGGCGTCACCGCCTTTCTGGTCGACAACGCCACCACGATCGCTGCCGCCACCTCGCGCGGCCAGCCGGCGCTGACGGCGGAATACAAGCTCAATCTGTTGTCGCCCGCGGTCGGCGAGAAGCTGATCTGCCGTGCCCGTGTGATCAAGCCGGGCCGTCAGGTGTCGGTGGTTGCGGCCGACGTGTTCTGCGTCAGCGACGGTGTCGAGAAGCACACCGCAACGGCGCTGGCCTCGATCGCGATGTTGAGCGAGGACGTGGCCATGAAAACGAAAAACCCGGCTGCCTGAGGCAGCCGGGCTTCGTGGTCTCGCGCGAATGCGAGGCTTATTTCTCTTCCGCGGCCGGCGCCGGCTCGGCTTCGTCGTGCTCGGCTTCCGGATCGAAGAACTCGCCGGCGGCGGCGATCGCCTCGGCGGCCGCGTCGCGGTCCTCGTTACGGGTCGAGATGTCCTCGCCGCGGTTGATGCGCTCGGCCTCGTCCTGGCTGCGCGCGACCGTGACGGTGATCTCGACTTCGACCTCGGGGTGAACGGCAACCGTGACCGTGTGCTTGCCGATGGTCTTGATCGGCGCGTCGAGCTGCACCTGCGGACGGTCGAGGTGGATGCCGTCGGCCTCGAACGCCATGACGATGTCACGCACCGTGACCGAGCCGAACAGCTGGCCAGCTTCGGAAGCCTGGCGGATCACGATGATGTTCTTGCCTGCGATCTTCTCGGCAACCTTGGACGCCTCGCCCTTGGCCTGGAGGTTGCGGGCCTCGAGCTCGGCCTTCATGCCGTCATACTTGGAACGGTTGTCGGCGGTGGCGCGCAATGCCTTGCCGCGCTTGAGCAGGAAATTGCGGGCATAGCCGTCGCGAACCTTTACGACTTCGCCCATCTGGCCGAGCTTGTTGACGCGTTCCAGCAAAATGACTTCCATATTCGTTCTCCTTTTGAAGTGGTTTGTAGGTTTCAGTTCCGGGGGTTGACTTAAGGGGTCGGCAGTGGCGGCGGCTGCCGGCTGCGCAGGAAACGCTCGCGGAAGCCGAACACGGCATCCGCAAGGCCGAGGATCACCATCGCGATCACGGGCCATCCGAACACGACCACGACGACGTAGGTCGAGCCGAGCCAGAACGTGCGGCTCTTCAGCGCCAGTGTGAGCGTATGCAGCACGGCAAAGCCGGTCAGCGCATAACCCATCATCAGCGCCGCCGCGGTGATCTGTGCGACGATCGCAAGCAGCCCGCTGGTGAAGCAGAAGGCGAGCGCGATGCAGAGCGCCACCAGCGTCATAGGCGGCAGCTCCGCCGTCATCATGTCCGGCCACGGGCGCCGCAGCCGGCCCGACGTCGCCGTGACCTTGGCGCTGAGCCAGAGGTTGAGGGTCAGCGTCATCATCGCGATGATGGTGGCTCCGGCCGGTGCGATGCGCACCAGCGCGTCGACGAACTGACTGGCTTCGCCGGAGGTTTGCGGGTCGGTGGCCCGGAGGAGACGCATCAGGCCGCGCCGCAGCGTGCCGAGGATGGTTTCGGCGTCGGTTCCGAGTGTGAGCAGCGCGGCGATCGTGGTCAGTGTGGCGAAGCCCGCGAGCCACAACAGGATGCGGCCGACCGGATACCACTCGAGCTCGGCGGGCGGTTCGGTGGAGGCGTCTGGCGCGACATGTTCCGCCGGCCGGCTGAGCAGGACGAGATGGCCGAGCCACCACGCCGGCAGCGCGACGGTGACGGCGAACGCGATGCAATAGGGCAGGCCGAACAGGGCGCCGAGGCCGATCGCAGCAGCGATGCCGCCGAGGCTCGCGCATAGCGGTCCCCAGCCGATCGCGGCGACCATCAGCGGCAGCGGTGCGAGATAGAACAGGACGAGCGAAATCAGCGCGCCCGAAATAATCGAGGCGAACATCAGGGCCGACGCAGCGCCGGCGATCAGAGCTATCAGCACAAAGGCCATCATCAGCTGTCCCGCTCCCTTCGAGCGGTTAGAGGCGGCTTGCCCCAACCATCGGCGACCGGACGACCCGGAAGCCTTATGAGTTCGAAAAAGTGGCGACCGGCGGCTCAACGGCCGCCGGTCGAATTGGTCGTCTTAGCGAATGACGTAGGGCAACAGGCCCAGGAACCGCGCGCGCTTGATGGCGCGGGCGAGCTCACGCTGCTTCTTCGCGGACACCGCGGTGATGCGGCTCGGCACGATCTTGCCGCGCTCGGAGACGTAACGCATCAGCAGCTTGGAGTCCTTGTAGTCGATCTTGGGAGCATTGGCGCCCGTGAACGGGCAGCTCTTGCGACGACGGAAAAACGGGCGGCGTGCACCAGCTTCAGCCATTGTTCTTACTCCCCATCCGTCGTCGTGGTTTCAGCTTCTTCGCGCGGGCGGCGCGGGCCGCGGTCGCCGCGGAAGCCACCACCGTCACGATCGCCACCACGGAAACCGCCCTCGCGGTCGCCACGGAAGCCGCCTTCACGCTCGCCGCGGAAGCCGCCGCCACGATCGTCACGTTCGCGATCACGGTCGGCCTTGCGCATCATCGCGGACGGGCCTTCCTCGAGTTCCTCGACGCGGACGCTGAGATAGCGGATCACGTCTTCGCTGATACGCTCCTGGCGCTCGATCTCGGCGATCGCCGCGGACGGCGCGTCGATGTTGAGCAGCACGAAGTGCGCCTTGCGGTTCTTGTTCATGCGATAGGTGAGGGAGCGCACGCCCCAATTCTCGGTCTTGGTGACCTTGCCGCCGAGACCCTCGACGATGCCGGTCATCTGCGCAGTCAGCTCTTCGACCTGCTGCGTGCTCGCGTCCTGACGCGCGAGAAAAACATGCTCATAAAGAGCCATGGTGGTCCTTTCCTCATGTTGGCGCATCGCCCGGCGTCAAGCCCTTAAGAGGCCTTCGGAAAGGACTCTGGGATTAAGCTCAGAAGGCGGAAACACGGGACGACGGGCCGACTGGCCCTGCCACACCAAAATCACGAATGATTTGCTGAGACCGTCCGTTCAGCTCCCGGCCGGGGTCTGCGGATGCGCGCCTTATACGGATTTTGGCTGACTTGGCAAGGTTGGAGCGCCCCGTTTTCGGCCCGATGATGCCGACATGGGGCGGCCGAAGCCCATCCTCCCGTATCAGCTTGACCTCTTTGTTTGTATGCCATACAAACAAAGGATCGGGAGGTGCTGATGACGGGTGATTCGGTCCAGGCTCCGTTTGACGCGTCGGCAGGCGACCCCAAGCACGCCGTGCGCGCCACACGATCGGCCGGCCGCAAGATGCGCTCGCTGCTGCTGGATGCTGCGAGCCCGCTATTTCGGGAGCGGGGGCTGTCTGGCACGGCGATCACCGACATCGCCGCCGCCGCGGATGCGTTCCCAAGCCAGATCACCTATTACTTCCGCACCAAGGAGGCGCTGTTCGTCGAATGCGCCTGCCGCGAGCTGCTGTATCTGGCGCGCGCCACCGAGCAGGCGGCCTTGAAGGCGCGCACGCCGTGGGACTACACGCAGGCGCTGGCACAGACCGTGACGGCGAGCGATTCAGTCGCTTTCTTCGCCGAAGCGCTGACATTGACGCGGCGCCGCCAGGATCTTGCACCGCTCGTCGAGCGCACCATCGAGCGCCTGCACGGCGAAGGCGCGCGCGCTTACGCCGACCAGGTGGCACGGCACGGCTGGCGCTCGCTGCGCGCGCCCGACGAAAGCTCGCGGCGGTTCTGGGCCGTCGCCATCGGCGTCATCCTCGAAGGCTATGCGATGGGCCGTTCGCCCGAGGCGCTGTGCGCCGAGATGCTGCGCGTGCTCGGCGAGCAGGCGAAATCCACGGGCGATGCCGCGCGCCTGCGCCTCGTCGAGGAGCGCGACGCATCAGGCAATTCGAACGAGGAAGGCTAGGCCATGACCGCGCTTCGCATGCGTGCCCGCGATTTCCTGACCGACGATCAACTTGCCGACGTGCGAGAGCGTGTGACCTGGAAAGGTGTTGCGTTGATCGCGCACGCCTGGGCGCTGATCATTGGCGCGATTGCTTTGGTCGCATGGTGGCCCAATCCGGTCACTTACGTCCTCGCCGTCGCGATTATCGGCTCGCGCCAGCTGGGCCTAGCGATCCTGATGCATGACGGCGCCCATGGCTGCCTGTCCGCCGACGAGAAAACCAATCTGACCCTGAGCCAGTGGTTCTGTGCCTATCCGCTGTTTGCGGAGACGCGCAGCTACCGGCGCTACCACCTTCAGCACCATGCGCGCACGCAGCAGGAGGATGATCCCGATCTCGTGCTGTCGGCGCCGTTTCCGATCACGAAGCTGAGCTACCGCCGCAAGTTCATTCGCGATATCACCGGACAGACCGGCTACCAGCAGCGCAAGGCGCAGCTGCTCAACGCGCTCGGCTCGAAGGACTGGCCGTGGCGCCGGCGCCTGACGCATTTCTGGGACAAGCTCGGCCCGCAATGCCTCGTCAATGCCGTGATGTTCGCCGCGCTTGCGGCCGCCGGCGTGTGGTGGGCCTATCCCCTGCTATGGCTGCTGCCGCTGCTGACCTGGATGATGGTCATCACCCGCATCCGTAATATTGCAGAGCACGCCGTCGTCCCCGACAGCAGCGATCCCTTGCGCAACACCCGTACCACGCATGCCAATGTTCTCGAGCGCCTGTTCATCGCGCCGTACTACGTGAACTATCACCTCGAGCATCATCTGCTGTTCTATGTGCCTTGCTACAATCTGCCGAAGGTGCATCGGCTGCTGAGCGCGAGCCGGCATGCCGGCCGCATGGAGGTGCAGCCGGGCTATGCAGCGGTGCTGCGGCTGGCGACGGCGAAGCCCGACCGCGACGACCGGCCAGGTCAGTTGGTGAACAGCGCGCGCCGCGCGCAGGCGGGGGCAGAGGTCGACGCCAACCAGACCGCCGGCGGGTTTTGAGGGGCCGTATCCCCAGTTGAATGCCGGCCAGAGTTCCCATCTCGGCTTGACAGTTCGGCCCCGGACAGTGTCTACGGCCCCCTTTGGAGCATGATCCGGAACCATGGCTCAAGGAACCGTAGCCCAAGGCCGCGCGTAATCGGCTGCCGGTTCTTAGGAGGGATCGTGCCGGACAAGCAGGGAGCGCCGATGACGGCAGCATTCACATTTCCGGGGCAGGGATCCCAGGCGGTTGGCATGGGCAAGGCCCTGGCCGACGCTTTTCCGGTGGCGCGCGCCGTGTTCGACGAGGTCGATGCCGCGCTTTCCGAGAAGCTGACGGCCATCATCTGGGATGGTCCGGCCGAAACCCTCCAGCTCACCGAAAACGCCCAGCCGGCGCTGATGGCGGTGTCTGTCGCCACCCTGCGCGTGCTGGAGGCTGAGGCCGGTTTTTCCGTGGGACGAGACGCGGCCTTCGTCGCCGGCCACTCGCTCGGTGAATATTCGGCGCTGGCTGCGGCCGGCAGCCTGACGGTTTCGGACACCGCCCGCCTGCTTCGCACCCGCGGTCTCGCAATGCAAAAGGCAGTCCCGGTCGGCGCCGGCGCGATGGCCGCGCTGCTTGGTCTCGACTACGAGGCCGCCATGGAGGTCGCCAATGAAGCGGCGCAGGGGCAGGTCTGCCAAGCCGCCAACGACAATGGCGGCGGACAGGTTGTGGTCTCGGGCGACAAGGCTGCGGTTGATCGCGCCGTCGAGATCGCCAAGACCAAGGGCGCCAAGCGCGCGATGCTGCTGCCGGTGTCCGCCCCGTTCCATTGCAAGCTGATGCAGCCGGCCGCGGATGCCATGGCGGATGCGCTCTCGAAGGTCACGATCAAGGCGCCGGCCGCCCCGCTGGTGTCGAACGTGCTGGCGAGCGCCATCACCGATCCCGACGAGATCCGCCGCCGACTGGTCGAGCAGGTCACCGGCACGGTGCGCTGGCGCGAGTCGGTTGTCTATATGGCGGGGCAGGGTGTCACCCGCTTCTTCGAGATCGGCGCCGGCAAGGTGCTGACGGGTCTCGTCAAGCGCATTGCGGACGGTGCCGTCGGCGTCGCGGTCGGCGGTCCCAACGACGTTGCCGCCGCCAGGGATGCATTGGCCGCTGCGAAGCAGGCCTAGAGGAGTTGTTATCGATGTTCGATCTGACAGGCAAAAAGGCGCTCGTCACCGGCGCGACCGGCGGCATCGGCGGCGCGATTGCGCAGGCGCTGCACGCCCAGGGCGCCACCGTCGCGATTTCTGGAACGCGCAAGGAGGTGCTGGATGAGCTTGCCGGCAAGCTCGGCGAGCGCGCCTTTGTGTTACCCTGCAATCTCTCCAAGGCCGACGAGGTCGAGGCGCTGGTGCCTGCTGCGGAAGCGGCGATGGGCCAGGTCGACATCCTCGTCGCCAATGCCGGCATCACCCGCGACAATCTCTTCGTGCAGCTCCGTGACGAGGATTGGGAGGAGGTCATCAATGTCAATCTGACCGCGACCTTCCGCCTGGCGCGCGCCGCGACCAAATTGATGATGCGCAAGCGCTTCGGCCGCATCATCGCCATCACCTCCGTGGTCGGCGTCACCGGAAATCCCGGGCAGGGCAACTACACGGCGTCGAAGGCCGGCCTGATCGGCATGATCAAGACGCTGGGTGCCGAATACGCCAAGCGCGGCGTCACCGCGAACTGCATCGCGCCCGGCTTCATCAAGACGCCAATGACGGATGCGCTCAACGACAAGCAGCGCGAAACGATTCTCACCAAGGTTCCGGCCAACCGCCTGGGCTCGCCCGAGGACATCGCAGCGGCCGCCGTCTACCTGAGTTCGAACGAAGCGGCTTACGTCACCGGGCAAACTATCCATGTCAATGGCGGCATGGCCATGATCTGATGCTACGTTCCGCACTGCCCATACGGGCGGTGCGAGATGCGGCAAACGGCCGTTTCCGGAGCGAAATGAGGCTTGTAGTCAAGGCAATTGAAGTATGATAACCGGACGCTCAACGGATGGGCAAAGAACGCCATTGCAGGTTTTTGAAACCCTGTATATTGGCGATGCGGAGCCTTGGCCGTCGTTCGCCGGGCCCTTTATCGGTTAGGATGGGGCCAAATCTAAAGTTCGTAAGCGAAGGCAAGTAAAACGACCACGACGGCTCGTATCGTCCCGGGGGGTCGGGTCTACAGGGAACAACACGAGGTTAAGCAATGAGTGACATTGGCGAACGGGTTAAGAAGATCGTGGTCGAACACCTTGGTGTTGAACCCGAGAAGGTTGTCGACGCTGCGAGCTTCATCGACGACCTCGGCGCCGACAGTCTGGACACCGTCGAGCTGGTGATGGCGTTCGAAGAGGAATTCGGTTGCGAGATTCCGGACGACGCTGCGGAAACGATTCTCACCGTCGGCGACGCCACGAAGTTTCTCGAGAAGAACGCGAAGAGCTAAGGCTCTTCATTTCGCGGGGACAACATTGAAACCGGACGGGCCGCTTCCCAGCGGTCAGCCGGTTTCTTGTTATTGGCCGTGAGTCTTTCGATGCGGAGTTTTCGGATATGAGGCGGGTTGTCGTCACTGGTCTCGGCATGGTGTCGCCGCTCGGCTGCGGCGTCGAACCGACCTGGAAACGCATCCTCAACGGCGAAAGCGGCGCGCGCCGGATCGAGAGCTTCGACGTCTCCGATCTTCAGACAAAATACGCCTGCACCGTCGTACGCGGCGACGGCACCAACGACACCTTCAATCCCGACAAGTGGATGGAGCCGAAGGACCAGCGCAAGGTCGATGACTTCATCATCTTCGGCATGGCCGCAGCCGGCCAGGCGCTCGACGACGCCAACTGGCACCCCGAGTCCGAAGAAGACAAGTGTGCGACCGGAACCATGATCGGATCCGGCATCGGCGGCCTCAGCGGCATCGCTGAGACCGCGATCCTCTTGAAGGAGCGCGGACCGCGCCGGGTGTCGCCGTTCTTCATTCCGGGCCGCCTGATCAATCTCGCGTCCGGCTACGTTTCGATCGCACATGGGCTGAAGGGACCGAACCATTCGGTGGTCACGGCCTGCTCGACCGGGGCACACGCCGTCGGCGATGCCGCCCGCCTGATCGCGCTGGGCGATGCCGACGTCATGGTCGCAGGCGGCGCCGAGTCGCCGATCAGCCGCATCGGCATTGCCGGCTTCAACGCCGCGCGCGCGCTCTCGACCGGTTTCAACGAGACGCCCGCGAAGGCCTCGCGTCCCTATGACAAGGACCGCGACGGCTTCGTGATGGGCGAGGGCGCCGGCGTCCTCGTGCTGGAAGAGCTCGAGCATGCCAGGCGCCGCGGCGCCAAGATCTATGCCGAGGTCATCGGCTACGGCCTGTCGGGCGATGCCTACCACATCACCTCGCCGTCGCCCGATGGCGATGGCGGCTTCCGCAGCATGTCGGCGGCGCTCAAGCGCGCGGGCCTCACGGCGTCCGATCTCGACTACATCAACGCACACGGTACCTCGACGCCGCTCGGCGACGAGATCGAGCTCGGGGCCGTCGAGCGTCTGCTCGGCAACGCCGCCTCCAAGGTTGCGATGTCCTCGACCAAGTCGTCGACGGGGCATCTCCTCGGCGCCGCCGGTGCGATCGAAGCGATCTTCGCCATTCTCGCGATTCGCGATAATGTCGTGCCGCCGACCATCAATCTCGACAATCCGTCGGTGGAGACTGCGATTGATCTCGTGCCGCACACGGCGAAGAAGCGAGAGGTCAATGTCGCCCTGTCGAACTCGTTTGGTTTTGGCGGTACCAATGCGTCGGTAATCGTCCGGCGTTTGGCCAGTTAGTTTGCGTTTGAGACGAATCCACCGTTTTGCCGTATTCGGCGATAGTCATAGAAGTGGGCGCGTGCATTTGGCAGGGCAAGCGATTGTCAGGTCGCGATTGAACCGGCAGGATTCAGGTTGTTTCGATGAGTGAAAGGCCGCCCATTTCGCCCCGGAGTCCGCGGGCAGCGCTCGAGCCCGAGCAACTCCCGCCGCCGCCGAAGCGATCGGAGCGTGCGCGCAATCCTTTCGTGGTCGTCGGCAACGCCATCATCACCCTTCTGCTGATCGCCATGCTCGGCGCCGGCGGCGTCTATTATTACGGCCGGCAGGTGCTTGAGGCGCCCGGGCCGCTCAAGGACGACAAGATCGTCAACATCCCGCAGCGCGCCGGCAAGCGTGACATCGCCGAGACGCTGAACCGGGAAGGCGTCACCGACATCAATCCCTGGGTGTTCATCGCCAGCGTCGCCGCGCTGAAGGCGAGCTCGGACCTCAAGCCGGGTGAGTATTCGTTCCAGAAGAACGCATCCTTGCGCGACGTCATCGCCACCATCGTCGAGGGCAAGGTGGTGCAGCATGCGGTCACCATTCCGGAGGGCCTGACCTCCGAGCAGATCGTGGCGCGCCTTTCCGACAACGACATCTTCACCGGCAGCGTGCGCGAGCTGCCCCGCGAGGGCACGCTGCTGCCGGAGACCTACAAGTTCCCCCGCGGCACCCCGCGCGAGCAGGTGGTCCAGCGCATGCAGCAGGCGCACAAGCGTGTGCTCGCCGAGATCTGGGAGCGTCGCAATCAGGACATTCCGGTCAAGTCGCCGGAGCAGCTGGTGACGCTGGCCTCGATCGTCGAAAAGGAGACCGGCAAGCCCGACGAGCGCAGCCGCGTCGCCGCGGTGTTCGTCAACCGCCTGAAGCAGCGCATCAAGCTGCAGTCCGATCCGACCATCATCTATGGCCTCGTCGGCGGCAAGGGCACGCTGGGCCGGCCGATCAAGCGCAGCGAGATCACGCAGCCTTCGCCGTACAATACCTATGTGATCGAGGGCCTGCCGCCGGGCCCGATCTCCAACCCCGGCCGCGCTTCGCTGGAGGCCGCCGCCAATCCGGCCCGCACCCGCGACCTCTATTTCGTCGCCGACGGCACCGGCGGGCATGCCTTCACCGAGACTTACGACGCGCATCAGAAGAACGTGGCCAAGCTCCGCGCGATGGAAAAGCAGATCCAGAACGACACGGTGGAGCCGGCCGAGGATGCGCCGCCGCCCGCCGCCGCCGCGCCCGGCGCCGCCGATACGCCGACAGCGACGACGCCGGCGCGGCCCAACCAGCAGAAAAAGCAGCCGTCACGACCTGCCAATCCAGCCAATCCCGCACCGGCGCGGCAAGGCGCGGTGCAACCCTCGCCGCCGGTGGTCCAGCGCTAGGCGCGTTGCAGACCTGCCTGCGGGACTTTGCGGATTCCACTTTCCCGCAAAATAGTCTTAAGATTCGCGTGGCTTGATGCCTCGCGAATCCTGTGTTCCTGGAGAATTTGACCTGATGGCGCTGTCGTCCATGACCGGCTTTGCCCGAAGCCACGGCGCTAGCGGGCCGTACACGTTCGAATGGGAATTGAAGTCGGTCAACGCCAAGGGCTTTGACCTCAGGGTGCGGCTGCCGCAGGGGTTCGACGAGCTCGAGGCCCACGCCAAGAAACGCGCCGGCGAGCTGCTCTCGCGCGGCACCGTCTACGCCAATCTCACCGTCAAGCGCGCCAACGCCGCGGCCACGGTTCGCGTCAACGAGGACGTGCTCAACGCCGTCCTGAAAGCCGCCGCAATGATCGCCGGCAAGGTCGACGCGGTGGCCCCGAGCATCGACGGTCTGCTCGCCATCAAGGGCGTCGTCGAGGTCGCCGAGCCCGACGGCGACGAGGAAGAGGACAAGGCCGCGCGTATCGCTGCCGCGGAGGCCTTCGACAAGGCCCTCGACGAGCTCGTCGCGATGCGCAAGCGCGAGGGCACTTCGCTGGGACAGATCCTGATCCAGCGGGTGGACGAGGTCGAGCAGCTGGCGAAAAAGGCGGAAGCCGCGCCCGGGCGCAAGCCGGAGGCGATCAAGGCCAGGCTCGCTGAACAGATCGCGAGCCTGCTCGACACCTCCGACCGTTTCGATTCCGACCGCCTGATGCAAGAAGCGATCCTGATCGCCACCAGGGCCGACATCCGCGAGGAGCTCGACCGCATCGCCTCGCACATCGCGCAGGCGCGCGAGCTGATCGGCAAAGGCGGCCCGATCGGCCGCAAGCTCGACTTCCTGGCGCAGGAATTTCACCGCGAGGTCAACACCTGCTGCTCGAAGTCGAACGACATCGAGCTGACCAATACGGGGCTGGCCATGAAAAACGTGGTCGAGCAGTTCCGCGAGCAGGTCCAGAATCTGGAGTGATCGATGACGACGGGCGGTCACGGAACTGACGGTGTCGAGCGGCGCGGATTGATGTTCGTGCTGTCCTCGCCCTCGGGCGCGGGCAAGACGACGCTGTCGCGTCTCTTGATCGACCGTATGTCCGGCCTGAAAATGTCGGTCTCCGCGACCACGCGGCCGATGCGGCCGGGCGAGGTCAACGGCAAGGATTATACGTTCGTCGACAAGGCCACGTTCGAGGCGATGGTGAAGGCCGACGAGCTGCTGGAATGGGCGACGGTGTTCGACAACAGCTACGGCACTCCGCGTGGCCCCGTCGAAGCGGCGCTGTCAGCCGGGCAGGACGTGCTGTTCGACATCGACTGGCAGGGCACGCAGCAATTGAAGCACAAGGCCCGTGAGGATGTCGTCAGCGTCTTCATCCTGCCGCCCTCGGTCAGCGATCTCGAAAAGCGCCTGCATTCGCGTGCGCAGGATTCCGACGAGGTCATCCGCAAGCGCATGAGCCGCGCCAGCCACGAGATGAGCCACTGGGCCGAGTACGACTACATCGTGATCAACCACGACGTTGACGAAGCCTTCGCCGAGGTGCAGTCGATCCTGAAGGCCGAGCGCCTCAAGCGCGAGAGGCGGACTGGGCTCGTTGGCTTTGTACGAGGTCTGCAAGGTCAGCTTCAGGGCTAGGCTGCGGCAGCCGGGGTCCTTGCTTCGCCAGTCGTTCCAGCATCGCGGTGATCACGTCGACGTCGACGGCTTCCTCGACTTGACCGTCTTCATCGCGTTTCGTTTGGCCTTGAGCAGCAGGCTTTTGGTCATCGGCGTGCTTCGCAGCGTCCTTGGCGGCGTCCTTGGCAGCGAGCCGTGGCGGCGATGCCTCGATCTCGAACTCTGCGTTGAAGATGTCGGCCTTGTCGAGCTCTGCGGCCGCATTGCGAATGGAGGTGGATTGGGCCGCGATCCTGCCGATCTCCCTGGTGAATGCAGCGATTTGCGCGGTCTGCGGCGGCCGAGCTTCATCGAAGTCGACCGGGCGCGGCTCTGCGCGCGGCGTGACGGCCGGCGTTGCACCGAGCCAGGGCGCGCGGCTTGCGTCATGGTCCTGCGGCGTCCAATCGTCCCAATGCCCGCGGCGGTCGGCGGCTTGGGCGCGTCGGCGTCCGCCGGCGAAGCGGTAGATGAGGCTGGCGAGGACGCCGGCGAGCGCCAGCGCGCCGCCGATCACGAGCAGCAGCATCTGCAGCGAGCCGGTCGGCTTGTCGGCGCTGCTCTCTGCCGCGGCGGGAGCCATCGGGGCGGGTGCCTTTGCCGGCTTCGCGCTCGGCGGCGCGGCCGGCTGCGGCTGTGGTGCGGGGGAGGCGGCCGGCATGGCAGCATCGGGCCAGCGCGTGGCGACGGCAGGCTGCTGCCCCGTCTCGGCGAGAGGAGCCGCCGGCTGTTGCGCGGCCGGCGGCGCGCCCGCCGCAACCGGCGCAGGCGCGGTCATGTTCGGCGCAGCCGGCGCGGCACCTTGCGGGGCAACGTATTCGGCTCGCGCGTTCTGCACGGCTTGCGGGGCGGTTGAATCAGTATCTTGTGCGTCGGTCGTCGCCTGCGCGGTTTGGGAGGCTTTGGCGCCGGCGGCGCGCAGATACCAGCACTGCCGCTTGGTCGTGCGTTCGACGCGATAGTACCAGTGCTGCCCCTGCGGCGCGGCGCCCTTCGGCGAGGCGAGACAGTCGGCAGCCGCGTTGGCCGTGCTCGGTGTGTCCGGCGCGTTCTGCGACACGGCGGCCAGTGGCAGGCCGGCAACGACACTGCCGACCAGCGCGGATACGAATTTTGCGGTGCGGTTGCCCATCCTGGTCTCCCGGTTACGCATGACGCAACTCTTAACCACCCCTTTGTCATCAAACACTTGGGTGGCAATGAGCCGCAAATCCGGAGAGGATGTGGCTTGAATCGGGCCTGCGCGGCGTTGGTTCCGCCGCGAAATCGGTGTTTTGCCCGCGTTATTGCTTGGCTGAGGTCCAGGTTCCGCCGCAGCCGTCGGAGCGGCGCCAGGTGCCGGACCCGCTGCGTGCGCCGAGACGTCCGGAGCCCGTGAAGGTCACGCCCTGGCCTTGGCCACGCGTGCTGACCGAGCCGCTCGGGCTGACGGTTCCGCTCACGCCCTCGCCAATGACTCTGCCCGAGGTGACCACAACCGCGCCGCTCGTCGAGCCGCCGCAGCCGACGCTGGTGACGATCCAGGCGCCGTCAAACCCACCGCCGCCCCCACCGC